>NZ_CP138858.1:1227500-2455000 GCF_033878955.1 Coraliomargarita algicola | reverse complement strand
ATCGGCTGCATAAAAACCTGCGACCATGCCGACAAGTAGAAATAGGGCCGGGGCGCGGGTTGGCATCTGGTGTTGGCGTGGCATCGGGTAATCGACGTTAGTAGGGGAGTCTTTCTTGATTTGTTCGCACTTGCAAGGATCGAGCGCAGCCACGAATATACTAAGATGCCAATAGATGTGGATCAGGCTGATATTTTTGCTGACTCAGGAGGACGCTCTTCAGAGCCCAAGCACCGCCCTTTGGCTGTGCGCATGCGCCCGCGTAAGCTTAATGAAGTGATTGGGCAAGATCATGTAGTCGGGGAGGGCTGTCTGTTGCCGCGTCTGATTCAAGCGGATAATTTTGGTAGTCTGATCTTTTATGGGCCCCCTGGTTGTGGCAAAACCTCACTTGCAGAGGTTATTGCTGCGGAGACTCAGAGTAAATTTGTGCGCATCAATGCTGTGCTGTCTAATGTGGCTGAGATGCGTGATATTTTGCGCATGGCGCGCTACGAACCTTCTAAGAATACGATTCTTTTTATCGATGAGATCCACCGTTTTAATAAATCACAGCAAGACCTGCTTTTGCCTGATGTGGAGGCGGGGAATATACGCTTAATTGGGGCGACGACTCACAATCCGGGCTTTTATGTAAATGCACCCTTGTTGAGTCGCAGTCATCTTTTTCGCTTAGAGCCTGTCAATACGGAGGCAATCACTACGGTTTTGGCGCATGCTTTAGGCGATGCTGAGCGGGGACTTGGCAATTTTCGCTGCACGGCCGATGCCGTCGTGTTTAAGGCAGTTGCCGAGTTTTCAGGAGGTGACTTGCGACGTGCGCTCAATGCTTTAGAGACCTTGGTGCTAAGCCAACCGCTGGGGGCGCATTTGGATGCAGATGCGGTTGAAGTTTTTGCCCGAGAGCGGCAGATTCGCTATGATCGTGATGAGGATGAGCACTACGATCATGTATCCGCGATGATTAAGAGCATTCGTGGTTCAGATCCGGACGCTGCACTTTATTGGACTTTTAAGATGCTTCAGGGCGGCGAAGATCCGCGCTTTATTGCCAGGCGGCTCACGATATTGGCGTCTGAAGATGTCGGACTGGCAAATTCACATGCACTCACTGTAGCCGTGGCCGCTTTCGAGGCTTGTGAAAAAGTGGGTATGCCTGAGTGTGAATATGCCTTGGCGCATGCAGTGCTCTATTTGGCGACCTCTCCTAAGAGTAATTCTGTCACACGTGCCATTGGGGCTGTGAAGAAAAGTCTCCGAGAGCAAGCGGTACAGGCAGTGCCTTTATGGCTGCGAGACGCACATACCAAAACAAATAAAGCCATGGGCCACGGGGCAGATTACCGCTATAGTCACGATTATCCGCATGGGGTGTCCGGGCAGGATTACATGCTGCAGCCTATGACTTTTTACGTGCCTGGTCAAGCTGGCGCAGAAGCTGCAACGGCCCAACGCGTGGCGCAGCTAAAAAAACTTAAATCCGAAATTCAAGCCCGAGAGTCGGCGAGTGGTGATTGATCTTCGCGGCTACCTGCGCATATTGAAATCATGAAATTCTTCCCTCTCTTGCTGCTCGCTTTATTTATTTCTGTGCCCCTTGGTGCACAAAACGAAGGCGTGGAGATTCCCACGGAAGTGGCTGAAGCGCCTTATGAGGTAGGTGATCTGGTTTCCGAACAGGGGTATTATATCGAACGCGGGGAGGATGAGCCGCGTATAAACTTCCGGATCGTTGATAATCGCTTGCGCATCTATTGGATTGATGGGAACGGGCTGATCGCAGAGCCCGAATCGGAAACGGCCACGGTTCGTTTTACGGGATCTGTGCGTGGACGAGCCTATCACCGACTCAGTCTTTTGCCCACGGGCGGTGGTTTGGGGGCTGCGGGGATTATGACACCGCCGCATTTATATAATGTTATTTTGGTGTTTCCGGCTGATGAGGGTGCAGAGCCTGTTTCTTATAACTTTCGCTACTCACCTAGCATGGACGTGGAGGTCGACCCCACTGTAGACGGGGATTCTTAGATTATGGACATAAAACGAATTTTTAAAAGCTGGCTGCTGATCGCACTTGGCGTACTCATTGCCTCGCATGTGTTTGCAGGGATTCATTATAGCGATAGCAGTGCTTTAGTTGTGGCTGTGCTGTTACTGAGTTTGTGCAATGTCTTTCTTAAGCCCTTGCTCATGTTGTTTGCATTACCATTTATCATTATGACCTTTGGCCTTGGTATTTGGTTGATCAACGCACTCTTGTTTTTGCTGGTTGGCAACTTAGTGGATGGCTTTGATGTGGACTCATTTGCATATGCATTAGCGGGTGCTTTTGTCGTGAGTTTGACAGGTTTTGCGGCGAATATGTTCTTTGGAAATAGTCGCGTGCAAGTGCGTACCACCCGTAGTGCTGGCAATCGCCCCAGTGAGCCGACTGCGAGTCGACAGCCACATCGTCAAAAGCCGTTGCAGGACGATGATGTCATCGATATCTAGTCGGTTGAACTGCCAGACGTCTGGACCGCTACAGGAATCAACCAGGCTGGTAGGGCAGGATTCTATGATGGTCATGGGACTATTGGAACCACTATTGGAACCTTTTGTGCGTTGAGTTAGTCACGATAGGAAATTCGCCATTTTGATAAGAATTGACTCAGAGCCAAACTTGGCGCTTTTAATCTAGCCTATGTCATCGACTACAAAATACGATCTCGTCGTCATCGGCGGTGGCCCTGCGGGCTACGCTGCAGCTATTCGTGCCGGCCAACTTGGCAAGAAAGTTGCCTGCGTGGAGCAAGAGCGCCCAGGCGGCACTTGTTTGAACTGGGGTTGTATCCCCTCTAAGGCGCTGCTTAAAAGCGCTGAGCTGTATAATAAGATTCAGCACAGCGAAGACCTGGGCATTACTGTCAAGGGCGTCGATTATGATTTTTCTAAGATCATCGGTCGTTCGCGCAATGTGTCGGAGACGATGGCGAAGGGAATTGGCTTCCTGTTCAAAAAGAACAAAGTGGACCACATCATCGGCACTGGCACGATCAATGTGCCTGGCATGGTGGAAGTCACTGCAGGTAAAGATAAGGGGAAGATTCTTTCCACGGAGAAGACTCTGATTGCGACGGGATGTAAGCCACGTCGCCTGCCGGATCTTGAAGTTGACGGGGAACGTGTGATGACCTCGCGTCAAGCGCTGGAGATGAAGACACAGCCGAAGTCCATTGTGATTGTAGGTGCGGGTGCAATCGGTGCCGAGTTTGCTTACTTTTTAAATGCTTTCGGGACTAAAGTGACATTGGTCGAGATGCTGGATCAGGTGCTGCCGGTTGAAGATCATGAAACGGCGGCTGTCGTCGAGCGGTCTTTCAAGCAGAGTGGTATCGACTGCCGGGTATCGACTGCGGTGGAGAATATCCAAGTGAGTGCGAAGAACGTTAAAATGGATCTCGTTAAGGGGGACCAGACCGAGAGCATCACAGCTGATTCCATTCTTTTGGCGATTGGTGTTGTGGCTAACACTGAAGGGCTCTTCTCGCCACGCACCAAGCTCGCGCTTGATCGCGGTTACGTCAAGGTGGATGACAATTACGAGTCCTCAGTTAAGGGCATTTATGCGGCTGGTGATATTATTGGGCCCCCTTGGTTGGCACACGTTGCGACCTTTGAAGCGGTCCAGGCAGTGAATGGCATGTTTGGCCATGGCAAACCCGAGCGGGTCAAGGAGTTCCCCGGCTGCACTTACTGCCTACCTCAAGTGGCTTCGATTGGTAAGACTGAGAAGAAGCTCAAGGAAGAGGGAATTGAATATAAGGTGGGCAAGTTCCCATTCCAAGCATCCGGTAAAGCGGTCGCCTCCAATCAGCCGGAAGGCTTTGTTAAGATGTTGGTGGATCCGAAATACGGCGAAATCCTGGGCGCACACATCGTGGGTTCTGACGCTACCGAGATGATCGCGGAGTATGGCTTGGGGATGAAACTCGAGGCTACAGCCGAGGAAATCCACAATACCATTCATGCTCACCCCACGCTCAGTGAGGCGATGATGGAGGCTGCCGCCGCCGTTTTCGGCGAAGCGATCCACATCTAAGTCGCCTGAGGTGGAGCTTCTTTAGGGGATTTTACTTTTTCCTGAAGATAAGCCATTTTAAAAAGCCATTTCGCTTGTCGGAATGGCTTTTTTTTGTCGCAGCACCTTGCTCGCGTTTCTTGATTTCCTCTGGGTGCGAAGCCAGGCGTTGTGTGCGTGACCTGGACCTCCTTCGTACTTGTTTGCTTGGGGCTGCTGCTGGTGAGGAATTTTTTTGCGAAGCGGCCTTGCGGGGCATCAGTTGTCCGAAGTCGGCGGGGCGGTGCAGGCGAACGAGTCCACGTGGTGCGGTGATGACCCAAGAAGCATGTTGCCAGAGGTCAAATAGTAGATTACGGAAGCTGGCTACTTGCTCGGCGGGGATGTGGTCGGTCGATGTCTTCAGGCGAATCGTTTTAGTCCAAGCACCGCTTTTGAAGAGTCCTTCGACGCTGGCTTCTATCCCGGGGAGCTCGAAGGTCTTTTTCTGGCTCCGTTGGCGTCCATTTGCCTTCGAGTGCACCTCGATGATGTGTGTGACGTCTAAATCGTCTGGGATTGCAAAGGCGGCGCATCGTTCGCCTTCTTCAGGGACGGTGATCGCGGCCATGAGGATGGTGCGTGGTAGGGACAGTTGTAAGAACTGTTTATCGAAGCTCATACTCTTGTAAAAATCGATCTTATATACCTCGACCATTCGCCACTCGTTGAGTGCCCGGTTGTCCATATATTTGACGGGCTCAACGGCGCATTCTGTTTGATAGCGATTAACTTGGCGTTCTTCAGAGCTCTTGATAAAACCTTCTGGCCCTTCTTGGGAAAGCTGCAGGCGAAAATCGTCGGCGTATTTTCCAGTTACAGTAGTCGTGACGCGTAAGATCGAGAGGTTGTTGGCCGTATCGAGTAAGATGGTGTCTTGTAGCTCGTAGCGATCTTTGACGCTACGATTGCTTGGCTGTTCGACTAGATTCGTAGGTCTTGCTTGGATGGGGAGGCCGAAGTAGTAAGGTGGAACGTAGCGACCAGTGGCGTCGCCACCCTGATCACTCAGTGTCGGATCGACCCAGTAAGGCACTCCATCGATTTGATACTCGACGATCACATGGTTGAACAAGGTCGCGCAGGGGAGTAGTTCGGGTAAGCTTTTACCAAGCTCGCTATTGACTAGTATCGGGCGTGCCTTGATGGACTGGCTGCGCAGTAGGTGAGTCAATAGCGATGAGAGGTCTTTGCAGTCACCGTAACATCTTTCGATGACTGTGTGGGGTGAATTGGGAATTTGCCCGCCTAGATTTGTTTTGACGCTTAGGTAGCGGAACTCGTCTTGAACATAACGGATGAGGGCTTCTGCGGTCTTTTTTTGATCGTTTGGATCAACCATAGACTCCAAGGCTGCGGGCAGTTGAAAATCGCTAACGTTAGGCCAAGCTTCGTGGGCGGCCATCGCCATTTCAGACCATTTCTGCATGTCGGACAGGTGAATCCAATTTTCTGGCAACTGCCAGTTCGGGATGTTGCTTTCAGCGGATTCTGGATCGATGTCTTGTTCTTCCCATTCCCATAAAATATGTGATGCTTCCTCGGAAATTTTAGGAGCGTTTTCAGGGTTTGCAGACTGCCATTGCATTGGCGTTTGCTTCGGGAAGCGCACGGATAGATGGTAGTCGCCGGTGCGTAGGGCATCCGGCGGAGACTGAAGGTTTGAAAAGTGATTGGGTAGTATCTGTGGCTGATTGATTTGGGTGTAGCATGTATCAATCACGTCACCGATTCGTATGTCTTCGAGCACTACAAGTAAAGTGACTTGGCCGTGTAGGATGTAAGATTCCAAATCTTCTTCACGTTGTATAATACGTACGTTCTCCGGATCTGAGTATTCGCGTGCCACGCCATCTCGGATCACTCGAATGTGGTGGAGCTGTATTTTTTGACTGTTGGGATCGAAGTTTATGCGCCACTGTGCCAGCTCTTGCACGGCTTGTTTGTTTTCCAGGCGTTGCTGTAGGTGGATGTATGAGGACTTTGTCTCGGTATCATGCTGTATATCCAGTAGTAAGCGTGTAATGGGTTCACCATCGCGTCTACAAGTCTGGAGGGAGGACTCATACGTGCGTACCCAGCTTGGTATAGGGCTGTGTTCCAGTCGTGGGTGTGGGGTTTTTCTTGATACGCTAGGTTGCATTGCGGGTTCCATATTTTGACAAGCTATGTTGTTCTCAATTCAACGGTCAAAAGTAATTTTTTTAAAAGATGGGATTCACTCGGAATTTGTCTCTAGTCCGTTAAACTTGTTTGTATGATAAAGCCAATCTATCGAGGTGGACTGTTACTGCCGAAGTGTCAGTTATGGTTCGATCCACGTAAGCGTAAGCCCTTTGCCGTGGTTTCGCATGCACATGCGGATCATGTTGCTAATCACGATTGTTATTTGGCTACGCCCGAGACGATCGCATTGATCCGTGTGCGTCATGGCAATGCTATGGCGGATCGGGGCAGGGCGTTGCCATATGGTGAGGTGTATTTGGGCCCTGGCTATCGATTGCGCTTCTATCCCGCTGGGCATGTGTTAGGCTCGGCGATGGCGCATGTTCGGCTGGATACTGGAGAGTCTTTTCTTTATACGGGAGATTTTAAAATGCGCTCCGGGCTTGCGACAGAAGTGATTCAGATTCCACATGCCGACACTCTGGTAATGGAAACTACCTTTGGGCGTGCTGAGTATGTCTTTCCAGAATTTGAGCAGACTTGTCAGAGTGTGCATCGTTTCTGCGATCGCGCGATCGAAGCTGCCAAGGTCCCTGTCTTTTTGGCCTATAGCCTTGGCAAGGCGCAGGAGCTATTGAAGGTTTTGGAGGAGCGCTCTCAGACGTTGATGGTGCATAAGAGTATTGCGCCATTGAATCAAGTGTATGCCAGTTTTGGGGTTTCGATGCCACAGACACGGCCGCTGGACTTTCTCAATATGAGTGAATGTATCGTCGTGATGCCACCCGCGGTGCTCCGACTATTACCGCGTAAGAACTGCCAGGTAGCGATGGTCAGTGGTTGGGGAATGGATGGTTCTGCTAAGTATCGCTATGGGGTCGACGAGGTGATTCCGCTGTCCGATCACGCAGATTATCCGGGCTTGCTGCAGTTTGTAGATACTGTGGCACCGCAAGCGGTTTATACCACGCATGGTTACGAGCAGGCATTTGCGGCTACGCTTCGTAGTCGGGGCTATGCTGCCTGGTCGCTTTCAAAAAATGATCAATTGGAATTGAAGCTTTAGCTTTGTGGTTGCCGCTCTGTTTACTGCAGGGGATTATATGACTCGGGTGATACGGAGTCTCATTATCACTTGACGGCAGTTCAATCGTGCATACCCATTCATCGGTGTAGATGCGTCGGAGTCGGCGTATCTTATTTCTATCTAACTGATTTTCAACTTTCTCACATCCTGTGCAGCAATCGATCATAATTTCCTGCTTCGCTTCTAGCCGATTAGACCTTCGTGTCTATGGGGGGCAGTATGGCTGGTAAACTCATGCAGGACACGCGACCAGGACTTCGTTTGAGTGGGGCACTGAGTGCTTCGGCGCCTGCTTGTCCATTTTTACCGCCAAGCCGCTGGGATTGGGCAGGTCAGGGAGTTTGCGGGCATGCGGAATGGTTTCAGTTGAGAGAGGGATTGGGCTATATTGATGTGGAGTGTCGCCTAGATGGTCCGAATCCCTGTCATATCGATTTAGGGCAAGAGTATTTAGTGATGGGCTTTGTCACGCAGGGCTGGGCGAAGTGGAGTACTTCTGCGGGGCTTGTGGAGAAAGTGGAAGCGGGGCAGTGGTTTACGATGCCGCGTCGTGAGTTTTCCTTGGATCGCACGGCTACGGATGGCGTCGTTTTGGGGCTTTGTATTTGTTCCCGCGTGATGGCGAGCCAGTTGTCTGAGTTGAGCCCTCAAGGTAAAGTGAGTGAGCAATTGCGGCGTTATACCAGCTCTGGGGCGCGTATAGATTTTGCGGGTGGGCAAATGGATGCGGCTACTTTTAATTTGGCCCGACTTGTAGCGTCTCGCGAAGGCAGTGGTTTAAGGCGGCGTCTGCGGATCGAAGCCAACACTTTGACATGGATCTCTGAGCTTTTGAGTCATGTTGAGTCCTTGGATAGTGCTGGCGAATCTGCTTTAAATGCAGCTGATCGCGACGCGATACAGCTGTTGTGTGAGCACATGCGGCATGATCCCGGATACGAGTATTCGATGGCTGAATTGTGTCAGCTGTCCGGCTTGAATGAACATAAGCTGAAATCTTCCTTTAAACGTATCCATGGTAAGACTACTTTTGGGTATTTACGTGAGCTACGTATGGACTTTGCTGCCAGTTTGTTGAAGGAGGATCGTTTGAGTGTGATTCAGGTGGCCAATGAGGTGGGCTATACCAACGCGAGTCATTTTGCGCGCGCATTTAAGGAGCGGCATGGCCTATTGCCCAAGGCGTATCAGTGTCTTCACCGCCGAAGTGCGTGAATGGCTCAATTTCGTTTTCGGGCTTTTTTACTCCGTCTGCGGGTAGAAATGGCAGTGGTGGTTTTGCTATGCTGGCCGTTTTTCATCAAACAACATGCAAAATACCAATCAAATTACTAAACGCTTTGCTTTGCCTGGCATCTTACTTCTTGTGGGCGCTTGCACGTCTTCACATGCAGACGAGCTGTCTGCTAATGCAGTTGCTGAGCTGAATGAAGCGACGCTCACAGCGAACGAAGCGGCTCAGGTAGATCATACTTTGGCAGACTCCAACACGGTCACATCCGAGGAGTTGGAGCGCTGGTCCGCTACTGACTTAGAGGATATTTTCAGGTCAAGCATTAGCGTCAATGCTGCGGGTGGTCGTCCACAGACGCAGGATATTTTTATTCGTGGCTTACAGAGCACGACGGCTAATGTCACCGTCGATGGTGCACCTCAGGTCGGAGCGATTTTTTACCATGCTGGCACTGGTGGTAGCATCGAGCCAGAGCTTCTAAAATCCGTTAAAGTGAGTGCGGGCACTGGAAACGCGCTGAGTGGCGCAGGTGCACTGGGGGGTGCTATTGCATATGAAACCAAGGATGGCTTTGATCTGCTGGAGGACGGTGCGACTGTCGGCGCCTTGTTGAAGGGAACTTACTATTCCAGTGGCGACGGTGGCTATAAAACCAGTGCGACTGGCTATGGTTTGATCAATGAAGACTGGAGCTATATCGCATCGCTGGGATACTCCGACGTGGGAAACTACGAGGATGGCGATGGCAATGAAGTGATTGATACCGAATACCAGCGCACCAGCGCTTTTTTCAAAGTTTCCGGTAATCTGACCGAAGCGCAGAGCCTCAGTGTGAGTTACGAATATCTCGAAGATCAAAGTATCGGCGCAGCTCGTATGAACATTGCCCCTGCCGTGAGTGCGGATGGCACGAGCTATAAAGAGCGTAACACAGCGACTGTTCACTACGATATCAACCCTGCTAATAATGACTGGGTGAATGTGGAAACCAATGCGTATTGGACGGAGCGTAGCCTTCAGGATGCCACCACGGAGACTTCTATTACCAGTATCGGTTTTGATCTGCGTAATACCAGCCTCTTCAAGGAAGCTGCCAAAGTGACTTATGGAGTCGACTACCGTGAAGATACCTACGAAACTGATAAGACCACTGCCGGGGACGACGCCGGCGACGTGCTGGGGCTCTACGCTCAGGGCGACTGGGATGTTTCTGAGTTTGTGACGCTTTCTGCCGGGGGGCGTTTCGATCGCTATACCTTGGATGAGCGTGGTGGCGTGGATGTCGATAATTCAGGCTTCAGTCCCAATGGCACGATTATTGTGCGCCCCACCGAGGGCTTGGAGATTCATGCCACCTATGCAGAGGCATTGCGCGGCGCCTATCCGACTCAAGCCTATTTCGATACAGTCACGCAAGACCCTGATATGAAGGCGGAGCGATCGACGAACCTAGAGCTTGGTTTCGAGTACACGATTAAGAATTACTACATCGCCGCGAACATCTTCCAGTTGGAAGTCGACGACGTGATCAATCCTGGCTATGACCGTGGCACCGGGCTGCGCACTAATGTCGGCGATTTTGAAACAACCGGTTATGAAATTATGGCTGGGGCACAGTTCGGTGCTCTTAACGTTGAGCTCGGTGTGACTGAGAGCGATCCGGAAATGACATACTACGATGGTTCCAGCGATGAAGAGTATAGCCTAGTCGGCACTAACACCGGACGCACTTGGTTTGGTAACTTGGAATACGTCTTTGAGGAATTGAACCTCATCACTGGTTGGTATGTTAGTTATGTCGAAGCCATTGACTCGGACACCGCACGTGCGCTGCGCGAAAAGAGCTCGTATACAGTGCATGATGCCTACCTGCGTTGGACGCCCAAGTCCTTGGATGCACTGACTGTAAACCTGACTCTGAGCAACGTATTCGATAAATATTATTATGATCAGGCCACCTTTGCTTATACTAGCGGATATGCCGCGAGTGGCCGTGAATTAGCATTGAGTCTTTCCTACAAATTTTAGGTAATTTATACGATTCGCAAGTTTTGCGCTTACACTGCGATGCGGTGTAAGCGCTTTTTGTTTTTTGTTCATTTCATTTTTTATGAAACGCTTTCGTAAAATAATTTTTTGGGTGCATCTCTGTGTCGGTGTGGCAGTCGGGTTTATGATCGCATTACTTTGCCTGACCGGGGCCGTGCTCGCTTTTGAGGATGACTTTATCGCTGCAGTTGAAAAAGACTCGGTCACTCTGGAGCTTGCTGCCGGAACAGAGCGCAAAGCGATCGACGAGTTGGTGCGTATGGCCCAAGAGGTCGAGCCGGATGCGACGTTTTCGCAGATCGTGATTGCCTTCGAGCCGAGCACTGCCTGGCGCTTGAATATGGGACGACGTGACTTTCGCTATCTCAATCCTTATACGGGAGAGATTTGGCAAAGCGAAGCACAGGGACTGCGCGATTTTTTCTTTTTTAATTTCGAACTGCACCGTTGGTTGGTGTTGCAGGGGGACTCGCGTGATACCGGGCGTATGATCACCAATGTCGCCAACCTCGGCTTTCTCTTTCTTTGTCTGAGTGGCTTGTACCTGTGGTTCCCACGCGTGTGGCGTTGGAAGGCCTTTCGTGCTGTGATGATGCTCAAGCGCGGTGCTAAAGGCAAGGCGCGTGATTTTAATTGGCACAACGTTTTTGGTTTCTGGGCGCTGATTCCGCTCATTCTGATGATTTTGACCGGAGCGTATTTCTACTACGACTGGGCGAAAGACGGTGCAAATATACTCTTCGGCCCATCCGCGCCACGTGTGGGTACGCAACTCCCAGCACAGCACATAGAAGACAGCCTAATCGAGGGAGAGACGCTCAGTATGGAGGCTCGCTTTGATGTCGCGAGTGCTTGGAGCGAAGATTGGGAAGAAATCACTATGCCCATTGCCAGCAGCGCGACTCTAGGACCTCGCGGTGCAGGACAAGGTGCTGGACGCGGTGCCGGATCGGGGCGTGGTCCTGGGCAGGGGCAGGGCGGTGGCTCTGGCGGTCAGGGTGCAGGCGATGGCAGTGGCCCCGGCGGTGCTATCGGCGCCGGCACCGGTCCCGGTGCGGCTCAGGGAGGCGGACGACGTGGCCCCAGTGTCGATCCTGCCTTGGTTTTGGTTCAAGAGGCGGGACAATGGTTTCCGTTTAACCGTCCTTCCGAGCTCTTGGTCGATCTGTATACAGGTGTGATCGCGGCTCAGCGTCAGCCTTCCGATCTCAGCTTCAGGGAGAAATTACACAGTTCCCTGCGCTACATCCACACTGGCGAGGCTGGACTCCTTCCGGGCAAAATCATCGCCTTCCTAGGCTGCATCGCCGGACTGATCCTCGTTTATTCCGGCTTCGCTTTGAGCTACCGCCGCTTGATGAGTAGCCGCCGTAAAAAGAAAGCGAGTTGAGTCAGTGGCGGGAATGCCCTCCGGCTAAGATCCGTCTTGGCGCCTGACTCCCATGCGTTCCCGCGCCTCGATGCATTGAGCGCTGCCGGCTTCAAACCGCCTACAGACTGCCGGGCGGGTGGCGTAAATGCGGCACAACTGGTCTTCTTTTAAAAACGCACAGCTCTCCAAAAAGGGGAGCGGGTGCATTTGGTAAGCTTTGTCCTTGGTGGCCAGGTGGGACTCCAGTTGTCGAGTCTCACGCCGGATCGCGGGTTCGCGCTCGGCATCGGCCTCGCTGGCAAAAATCGGAAAGCAGCGGCAGCAGGCGCCGCAGTTTTCGCAGTCGTATTCCGGGCGTGGCATTAGCGTATCCAAACGAGATCACCTGCCTCGACTCGCTCGAAGAGCTCGATCATTTCGCGATTGCGCAGCTGCACGCAGCCCGCGCTGGCGGGTTGTCCGATCAGTTCTTCTTTGTTGGTGCCGTGAATATACACGTAGCGATCGTAGGTGTCGCAGCCAGGGCCGCTGTTTTTGCCCGGCTCCAGACCGCGCATGCGTAGGATACGACTGGTGATCAGGCTGCGCGCGGCATCTTCCTCGGAGACCTCGGTGTAAAGTTCTCCCGTCGCCACCCGTCCCTTAAAGACCATGCCTTCCGGCGCATCGGCTCCGATCTTGTCGGCGATGGTGTGGAGTCCCGAGGGAGTGCCAAAAGAATCTGCCACACAAGAGGGCGGATTTTTTGAGGTTGAGACTGTATATTCTTTCACTAGCTTGCTATTTTCCAGAACGACCATTGTTTGGTCGGCAATTGAAACCAGCAAGCAGCGATCTGTAGGTGTTATTGACAAGGCCTCACAGCTTTGTTTTACACGCGCGCTTTCCTCTATTAAATCAAATGGCATATAACGTAGGCATCCTCGGAGCGACTGGTGCAGTCGGTCAAGAAATCATTCGTCTCCTTCACGAGCGTGAGTTCCCCATCGCGGAACTTCGTTTGCTCGCATCGGCACGCTCCGCGGGCAAGACACAATCGTTTGGCGACAAATCCTGGACGATTCAAGAAGCGACTCCAGAGAGCTTCGCAGGGCTGGACGTCTGCATCTTTAGCGCCGGGGGCGACCAGTCCAAGCTCTTCGCTGCAGAGGCCGTCAAGCGCGGTTGTATCGTCGTCGATAACAGCTCCGCCTTCCGCCAGGACCCCAACGTGCCACTGGTCATTCCCGAGATCAATCCCGACTCGGTCGACAATCACCAAGGCATTTTGGCCAACCCGAATTGCTCGACAGCGATCTCGTTGATGGGGCTCTATCCGCTGCACAAAGCCTTCGGTCTGAAGTCTTTTATCGCTTCCACTTACCAAGCCGTTTCCGGCAGTGGCGCCGGCGGCTTGATCGAACTCGATCAACAGGCTCACGCTTGGGCTGAAGGGGGTGAGATGAAGCAAGAAGTGTATCCGCATCAGATCGCCTTCAATCTCATTCCCCACGTCGACAAGTTTCTTGACGACGGCTACACCAAGGAAGAGATGAAGATGCTCAACGAGGGCCGCAAGATCATGGGGATCGACGATCTCCGCGTGACTTGCACCTGTGTGCGTGTGCCCGTCTTCCGTGCCCACTCGATCTCGATCAGTGCTGAATTTGAAAAGCCCGTCACTGTTGAAGCCGCGCGCGAAGCCGTGCGTAATTTCGAAGGTGCCGAACTGGTGGACAATCCCGCTAATGCCGAATACCCGATGCCGCTCAACTACTCCGAGGTGGTGCCTTGTGGCGTCGGCCGCATCCGCAAAGATCTGGTATTCGACAACGGTCTCGCGCTTTGGGTGACTGGCGACCAGCTCTGGAAGGGCGCCGCCCTCAACGCCATTCAAATCGCCGAGCTCCTGCACAAAAAGGGGAAGTTGTCATCGTAGGGGCTTCACTGGTGAAGACCGCCGATCCACTCTGCCGATCCGATGTCTGAACTCCACACACTCGTCGATTTCGGCATTTGTGTGATTCTGTGGCTGGTGCAGTGCATCATTTATCCGAGCTTCTTGCATATGGAGGGGGCGTCGATGATCGATTGGCATAAGACTTATGTCTTTCGTTTCACCTGGATCATCGCTCCGTTGATGATCTTGCAACTCATCTGTGCCGCTTGGGCGGTGTGGGCGTTCGGCACAGCCTTGAGCTGGCTGGTCTTGATACTGGTCATGACATGCTGGGGGCTGTCCTTTTTCGTATCCGTGCCGCTACACCGCCAGATCGATCAAGGTGATTCGACGCAAATCAAGCGCCGGCGGTTGATTTGGACTAATTGGCCGCGCACGCTTTTGTGGACGGCGGTATTTATTTTAGGCTGGTAGTTGCGGGGCAGGACAGGTCTTTTCGAGCGCTTTAAGTATGAGCCTGAATTCAAGCGTTTGAAACAACGGCGAACGGCCGTCACTCTTGCCTGATACTATGCTGGGTATGAGTGAGCGCTTTAGCGCTTGATTATAATGTGTACTTAATTCGCCACGAAATCAATCACCCGCAGCGCAGTGCCGCCGGCTTTGATAGGTCCGGGGCGGTTGTCCAAAATCTCGATTTCGAGACTGTGAGATCCAGGCGCTAATTCGTTAAAAAACATCACAGTCATCGGATAATTAAATCCGCTATAACGGTGGAGGGTATCAATTTCTTGGCTCTGCTCGCCGTCCACAGTGCAGCGTAGGATACCGGCATCCGGCCCCGCCAGCATGTAGGCGCCGATTGCGGTCCCCTCGAAGTCGATTGTCAGTTTTGCATGGGCTTGGCTGCTGTAAATCATGGGCACCTCTTTAAAGCGTGAGCGCACGGCTCCCGCATTTTCTTCCGGCCAATTGGGAACGCCGACCGTCCAGTTTGCATCCATCTGGAGGGCGTCGAGCGGCAAAAAGCGTCCGTGGATATAGCTCTTTGCGTCGATCACATCCGGCAGCGCATATGGCTGTGCTTGCGCGTCGGCCGAGAGAGGTTTCGCCCACTGCTGGAGCAGGGCACGACGAATCATCGTCGCACACATGGTGTTGCCGTATTCGTTCGGGT
The DNA here is from genome assembly GCF_033878955.1 of Coraliomargarita algicola. NCBI lineage: Bacteria > Pseudomonadati > Verrucomicrobiota > Opitutia > Puniceicoccales > Coraliomargaritaceae > Coraliomargarita > Coraliomargarita algicola. The sequence goes on along the minus strand of NZ_CP138858.1, from coordinate 2,439,937 downwards.
GCACGCCACCGAATTTTTTCCAGTCCATCTTCCCCGCAGTAATCAAGTCTGCCAGTTCCTGAGCGAGGTGATTGACCGAGACCCCGTAGTGCTCGGCCACCTGGCTGTGTGCCTCGATCGACGGGGTGCTTTCGCCACGTTGTAGTTTTCGCAGAATGTTTTCATTCACGAAAAAGGTCATCACGATATCGACTTTCGGGTTATGCCTTCTCGCTTGTGCGATGATGCCCTCCATGCCACGCAAGGCGTCCTCATAATCCTGCTGTGCATCCTGGTCGTCATTCACCGCGAACTCTACAAATAAGAGATCCAACGGTCCGTGGCTCAGAACATCCTGCTCTAGACGAAAGGCACCTGTGTCGGAACAGGTCGAGCTGATGCCTGCGTCGGTAAAGGTAAAGGCTGTCTCTGGAAAACGTGCTTCCAGCATCTCACAGAGCATGGGACGATAGCCATTCATCTCGGTGATTGAGCCGCCAATAAAAGCCACATGCCCGCGCCGCTGTTGTTCGAATTGAATACGCGAGTTTTGAAAATCGCTGCGCAAAATGAAGTTTTTGTCGCTGACGATTTGATCGGCGGCTAGGTCGCCTTGGCCCTGAGAGTGTTGAATAATAAAATCAACAATTGGCTGTGGATCTTCCAGCGAGTGGGGATGGTGCCCGGCGTCCGGTTTATGAATCACTTTAAAGGTGCCGCCCATCGTATGATAGCGCGCTTCCGCGATCGCCGTGTTCTCCGCGACCGGCACCACCTCGTCCGCATCGCCGACCACGTGCAGGATGGGAATGCCCGCTTTCGCTAAGGGCGCCAAGTTGTCGATCGGGTTGCCCGTATAGGCGGTGGCCTCCGCCTGATCTTTAAAACCATAACGAGCCAGAATGGCGTCATTGATGCCCGGCCAGCTCTTGAAGTCCATGACCGGCGCATCGGCATAAATCGCGGCCACCTTGTCCGGATTGGCGGCCGCCCAATTATAGACGATCAAGCCACCCCGCGACATGCCTTCCAATACTGCCCGATCGGCAAACAAATGCTCAAAGCGCAGGTAGTTGTAAAAGGCATTCCAGCGCGCGACCGCCTCGGGACTGCCGTATAAACCGCTCACATCACAATAGACCACATGATAACCCCGCTCCAGCATCGCGATGTCGAACTGCGGCTCATGCCCCCAGAAGCGCGCGCGCCACACCCAAGGCTTCCCATCGGCCTCCTGATGAGGAATCACAATTCGCGTATCCTCATGCACCACCATTTCAAAGCCATGCCAATCCTGCACCTCGCCCGGAAACTTCTGCGCCGCCTCACTGCTTTGTGGCAGGGGCGCAGCTGCGAGCTCTGTTTTGTTCTGAGTCAGGTTCATTTTAGGATCTGAGGCCATGGTCAATAAGGGGATGCATGCCAATGCCGCACACAGTAAAGAGGTAATTTTTTTCATGGGCACCTTCACTCGATTCAGTTTCGAGCTATCGTGCAAGCGCCTTTTGGTTATAATAATTTTGCGATCAGAGGTTCGCTATGCATCCGAAGGGCTCATCTCTCTTGTGTGCCGTGACGGTGAGCTTGCGATGAGACGATTGCTTTAATTTGTATTTGTCTAAGCAGGCGGTGATTTTTGAGAATCAAGGCTTGCTGTGCGTTGGCAGAGTTGATTTTTTGCGACACTCAATCATTTTGGGCCTGTAGCTCAGCGGTTAGAGCAGGGGACTCATAATCCCTTGGTCGTGGGTTCGAACCCCACCGGGCCCACCATTTTTGACTTTTGGTCCTAGATTTGGTTCAAAAATCTCCCTTTTTTGAATGTATAATATAGCTAATCTAGTGGAGACTATCTGTCGCTGACCCCGATAATACAGCTCGGTAAGATGATTAAGCATCTTTTCTATATTCCGTTTCTTAGCCAGATTCTTCCGCATTGTGATTAATTTGACGTATGATGCTCGCAATTTGAGCTTCGTCCGCATCAATCAAAGCTCCATGCATTGGGAAGTGCTGATGGCGTCTATCAACCAGTTCTTGCAGCCTCGAAGTCTGGACTTGCTGGCGCCCCGGTATGCCTGATTTCTAATATGTCTAAATGTTGCTCTCCGATTGCATGGAGAGAATAATCGAAGCGCAGTGAGCTTTCTTTCGTGGTGTGCGCCCTCGGGCGCGCCGGTGTTCACAGGTAGGCGCCCGTCCGCGCAACTCCGCGGCTCCCGAGCGTTGCAAACATTGAATGTGTATACCTTGTCTTGATCTTGCTACATCGTATTTTCATTCATCATTGGACGGACGTTCAAAGTTGAGCGTTGGACGTTCTCCACCTCGGCGTTCCTTCGAAGTTCAATGTTGAACGTTCAATGTTCGCGGTTCATTTATTTTTTTAATGTCCACTTTCGAAACACCTAAAGAACTGGCTTACCGTTTCCCTTCCGAATGGGAGCCACAATCTGCTATCTGGTTTGCCTGGCCTGTGCGCCGTTCTCTTTGGCCTGATTGTTTCGATCGGGTTCGTGAGCAACTGGCTGCCCTTTACATGTTGGCCGCGGGCTATCAAGCTGTACGTGTGCTATGCGCCGCTGCCGAACAGCCCTACCTGCTCGAATTGATGTCGGCTCACGGCGACACCGCCAAGGTGGAGCTTTATGATTACCAGAGCGATGACGTGTGGATTCGCGATTTTGGACCTCTCTTTCTCATTCATGATCAGCGGCGCGAGCTCTGCATCGCGGACTGGCGTTACAATGCCTGGGGTAATAAATTTCCCGACCAGCAAAAGGACGATCGTGCTTCCGAATGGATCGCCGATCAGTTGGGCATTCGTCGTTTTGCCTTCGATCAAGTGCTTGAAGGTGGCGCCGTGGAGAGTAATGGTGCGGGACACATTTTAACGACTGAAGTGGTGGTGCTGAATCCCACACGTAATGGTGACACGACTGCGGCTCAGGTCGAACGCGAGCTCACCAGTGGTCTGGGGGCGAATCAAGTGCTCTGGCTGCACGACGGTTTGGTCGGGGATGATACCGATGGTCACATTGATAATCTCGCACGTTTTTTTAAAGCCGATGGCATATTGATCGCTCACGTGGCCGAGTCCACCGATGCGAATTATCCCGCGCTGACTGAAAACCTGCGACGGGCGCAAGACTTTCGCACGCCGGCAGGCGCCCCCTTCACTTGTGTGAAATTGCCGCTGCCGGCACCGATCACTCATGCGGGCGAGCCACTTGCTGCCAGTTATTTAAATTTTGTCGTCCTGAATGGGGCGGTGCTCGTGCCTACCTACAATCAGCCAGAAAACGATGCCGCCGCGATTCGGATTATTGGAGATTGTTTCCCCGGGCGTGAAATTGTTGGTGTGGATTGCACGGACATCATTAAAGAGGGCGGCGCACTTCACTGTATGAGTCAGCATCAGCCTGCGGTTTAAAATTTCGCTAGGAAGATCAGCCTGGCTCTTTGTTTGGCATGAGTGGACCTTGTCGGCCGGGGGCTTTTGCGGAAGGCAGTCCCTAGTGCTGCCTTCCAGCTATGTAAATTAGAGGAACTTCGCGGTGGCGCTGTTTTTTACATTTTTGAGCCCGGCGACATCGCCTTGATACATCAGTTCTCCGCCGGCTTCGCCGCCGTCGGGGCCGATTTCAATGATGTAGTCCGCGTCTTTAATCACTTCTAGGTGGTGCTCGATCACCACCACTGTGTGGCCCTTGTCCACTAGGCGATGTAGGAGCTCGATCAAGCGCTCGACGTCGCTGAGGTGCAGTCCGATAGTGGGCTCTTCTAAAATATAGAGGTTGCCCTGGCCTTTGTTATATTGACGTTCTTTGAACGTTGGCTGTCCCTTGGCGAGTTCGCTGACGAGTTTCATGCGCTGCGCTTCACCGCCGGAAAGTGTGGGCGAGTATTGCCCGAGTTCAATATAACCGAGTCCGGTCTCGACCATGAGCTGCATCAGACTGCTAAGCTGGGTGTGGAAACTGAAAAATTCGGCCGCCTCTTCGAAGCTCATCTTTAAAACATCGGCGATGCTCTTGCCATTCCAACGCAGCTCATCGAGCTCGGCTCCGTAGCGGCGTCCATTGCAGTCTTCGCAGGTGACGTGGGTGTCGGGCATGAAGTTCATTTCCAGTTTCACTCGACCCGCTCCTTTACAGGTTTCGCAGCGTCCACCCTTGGTGTTGAAGGAAAAGGTGCCGGCGGTGTAGCCGCGCATGTTGGCCTCGGGGAGCTTTGCGAAAATGTCACGAATAATATCGAAGGCGCCGATGTAGGTCGCCGGCGTGGAGCGCGGTGTCTTGCCGATCGGAGAATGGTCGACCTCGATGACCTTGCGAATCGTTTCTGCGCCCTGAAGGGACTTGAAATTATTCGATGTTCGACGTTCGATGTTCGATGTTCGACGTTCCTCCGTATGCAATGCTTTCGACGTCAATTTCTCTGACTTGGTTTCAATCGCAGCTTCCACCAGCGGTTTGAGAAGCGCGCGGATCAGGGTGCTTTTACCTGCGCCAGAGACGCCGCAGACGACATTGAGTCGTTGCTTGGGCAGGGCGAGATCGAAGCCTTTTAGGTTTCGAAGTGCGGCACCTTGCAGTGCAATCCAAGCCTCGTTGCCTTTCTTCTTGCGCGGACTCCAAGCGGCGGGCAGTTCGCGGTGCGCGCCACGGAGCGGGTGCGCCATTTGTTGGCGCAAATACTGTGCGGTCAGCGAGCGTTTGCTTTTCTTAATTTTGCTTAGTTTGCCACTGGCGACAATTTCGCCGCCGTGGATGCCTGCCGCGGGGCCGAGGTCGATGATTTGATCGGCGTGGCGCATGGTGGCTTCGTTGTGTTCGACGATCACCAAGGTATTGCCGCGCGCGCGCAATTGCTTGAGCGAGCTGAGTAACTTTTCGTTGTCACGGGCGTGTAAGCCGATGGAGGGCTCATCCAGCACGTAGAGCACGCCCGATAAGTTGGAGCCGAGCTGCGCGGCCAGTCGAATGCGCTGCGCTTCGCCTCCGGAGAGGGTGGCGGTGGCACGGTCGAGGCCGAGGTAGTCGAGCCCGACGCGATCCATGAAACGCATGCGCTCCTCAATCTCGGGCAGTAGCTCGTTCAACACTGTTTCACTACGCTTGTTGGTTTTAATTTGCTTGAGTACCCCTAGCAGCTTGGAAGGAGTCAGGCTCAGCAATTCTGGGAGTGAAACAGAGTGGGGAACGTCGAACGTCGAACGTCCAAGGTCCAATTTTGTATGCTTTGATTTCTTATTCGATGTTGAGCGTTCGATGTTCGATGTTCGACGTTCATTCAGTGGCAAGCGCACAGCGCGACTCAGTTCGTTCAGACGGGCGCCTTGGCAGTCGGGGCAGGTTTCGCCATCGTCGAAGTCGTCCAGGTGGTCGACGCTGGATTCTTCTTCCTGGCTCATCCACTCAAAGAGTTGCCCGTAGCCGCGACAGGTGGGGCACCAGCCGCGCGGGCTGTTCCAGGAGAAGTGCTTCGGGTCGAGTTCGGGAAAGGCCTCGCCGGTCGCCAGGTCGGTGCGCTTGGTGGACAGTCGTGAGAGCAATTCGCCCTCGCTGGAAAGCAAGAAGGCGCTGCCTTTGCCGAGGCGGAGGGCTTCCTTCAGGCTCTGATGGGGGCTGGAGTTGGCATCGGATGCGGAGAGGGCCGTCACGATGAGATCGATGTCGTGTTCCTTGTAGCGGTCGAGCTTTTTGAAGTGGCTCAGCTCGGTGAGTTGGCCATCGATACGTAGCATTTCGTAGCCGTGCTCGCGTGCCCAGTTGGCCAGTGGTTCGTGGTGCCCCTTGCGCCCGCGGATTAGCGGGGCGCACAAGTAGAGTGCATCGAAGCGCTTGCGTCCGATCTTGAAACTTAAGCCCGGTCCTTTGTATTCGTCTAGCAGTGCATCCAAGCGCTTTTGCAGCTGGGATTCGCTTTGGCTGACCACCGCTTCGCCCGATGTAGGGGAATGTTGGATACCGATGCGTGCGTAGAGTAGGCGCAGGTATTGCGCCACTTCGGTGATGGTGGCGACGGTGGATTTGCGGGTCCCCTTGGTGACGCGTTGCTCAATCGCCACCGTGGGGGCGATGCCGCTCAACTCGTCGACTTCAGCGCGCGGCATTTGCTCCACAAATTGACGCGCGTAGGCCGACATCGATTCCATGAAGCGGCGTTGCCCTTCGGCGAACACGATGTCGAAGGCCAACGTGGATTTGCCCGAGCCGGAGACTCCTGTGATGACGGTGGTCTGACCGTGCGCAATTTCACAGCTGACGTTCTTTAAATTATGCTCGCGTGCGCCGCGAATTCGGAGAGAATTCGAGTGGGGAGTCGACTGTTGGTTGTAGGAGGATTCGGGCTCGGCGGCTTGTAAGTCGGCGGTCTCCACAAGTGGAGCCCCTACGAGCGCTTCGCGTAGGTAGCTGGCGGTTTCGCAGGCGGTGTCAGCGATTTGTTCGGGTGTGCCTTGCGCGATGATTTGTCCGCCGGCAGAGCCCGCTTCGGGCCCGAGCTCGACGATCCAATCGGCTACTTTTAGAATGTCGATGTTGTGCTCGATCACGATCAAAGAGTGGCCTGCATCGACCAGACTTTGCAGTACCCCGATCAGACGTTTGACGTCGGCTCGGTGCAGTCCGGTGGTGGGCTCGTCGATTAGAATCATTGCATGATTCTTAGAGTGGAGCTTGCTGGAGGCGGCGTTGTGAGTGGAGAGCTTGCTGAGATATTTGACTAGCTTGAGACGTTGTGATTCGCCGCCAGATAAGGTGTTGAGCGCCTGGCCCAATTTTAGATAGCCGAGCCCGACGTCGACTAGGGGCTGTAGGCTGCGAGTGATCTTTTTGTTGTCACCAAAGAATACGACCGCGTCGTCGATATCCAGATCAAGAATGTCAGCGATGCTCTTGCCGTTGTATTCGATTTCCAGGACTTCGTCTTTGAAGCGCTTGCCCTCGCAGGTCTCGCAGGGCACGAAAATGTCGGAGACGAATTGCATCTCGATCCGCTCGAAGCCCAGCCCCGAGCAGGTGTCGCAACGTCCATCGCCACTGTTGAAGGAGAAGTGCCCGGGGCCCATGCCGGCGGCTTGAGCCGCTTCGAGCTTTGCAAAGCACTTCCGGATTTCGTCCCATGCCTTGCTATAACTAGCAGGATTGGAGCGAGGGGTTTTACTCACCGGGCTCTGGTCGATGAGCACCACCTCCGAAAGTGGCAGCGTGGACTCGATGTCTTGAATACTGGCAGGCTCTTCGACGGTGAGTCCCTTTTGTGCGAGTAGATTCTGGTAAATGACATTGTTGAGCAGAGTGCTCTTGCCGGAGCCGGAGACCCCGCTCAGACAGACGAAACTTTGCTGCGGAATGTGCAGCGTGAGCTCGTGGATGTTGTGCTTGCTCGCGCCGTAGATGGATAGCAGTGGAGAGTGGGTCTTTGAGAGTGGGGCGTTGCTTAGGCGGCGTTCTTGGGGCCGCTCGATAGTTTCGCGGCCAGAGAGATAGCGGCCGGTGTTGGTATCCGATTCTAGGATACGTTCGAAGCTGCCGCTGAAGCTTAGCTGTCCGCCGTGGACGCCGGGGCGGGGGCCGATTTCGATCAAGTTGTCGGCGGCGCGCATGACTGCCTCGTCGTGTTCGACCACGACGACGGTGTTGCCGAGGCCGGTCAGTCGTCGTAGGATCGAAATGAGTCGATCCATGTCGCGCGGGTGCAGTCCCACCGAGGGTTCATCCAAAACGAAAAGTGTATCCACCAGCGAAGATCCGAGGCAGGACGTTAAATTAACGCGCATGGTTTCGCCCCCCGAGAGACTGCGCGAACTGCGATCGAGCGTAAGGTAGCCGAGGCCGACTTGGTCGAGAAAACTGAGTCGCGACAGAATCCCAGAGAGCGCGGAGTCTTCATGAGTTGGAGTTCCGCCTTTAGGCGGCTGTGTAGAATCTGAATGGCCGCCTAAAGGCGGGACTCCCAGCAATAAGCTGAGCAGTTCGCTCACACTCTTCTGATACAGATCCGGCAGGGTGTGGCCTTGCCACTTCCAGTTCAACGACTCCGGTTTTAACCGTGCGCCGTGACATTCGGGGCATTCGGTATAGCTGCGGAACTTGGAGAGAAAGACCCGCACGTGCATCTTATACAGGTTTTTATTGAGCCAGTCGAAAAAGCGATGCACGCCATACCATTGATTGCGGTCTTCGCGATAGTTGGGCTCGCCCTCCATCACGAATATGAGCTCTTTCTTGTTGAGCTTTGACCAAGGGATGTGGGTGCGGATTTTGTGTTTTTTGGCGGCACGCTGCAGGTCGCGTAAGCTCTCGCTATACACTTCCCCCTGAAAGGCGCGAATGGCACCCTCGTCGATCGACAGACTGTGGTCGGGGATGACCAATTTATAGTCGATTTCGATCACACGGCCAAAGCCGCGGCATTCCGCACAAGCGCCGAGCGGGGAGTTGAAAGAGAACAAGGCAGGACTGGCGGGACGGAAGCTTTGCCCCGAGACGGGCGAGCGGAGACCATGCTTGAAATGCGCCAGGGCTTTGCCATCCGGATCAAAAATATCGATTTGTCCCTGTCCGAAAGCAAAGGCGGTCTGCAAGGCCTCCATTGCGCGCGAGCGAGCGCCTGCATTCAGCTTTGTGATACGATCCTGAATGACGTAGAGGGGGGAGGGGAGCTCGGGAACTGCGTCCTTGTCCTTTAAGAGTGTATCAATGCGCTCGAGTTGGCAGTTCTCATCACTGCGGCTACTGCGAAGTAGCACGCGGGTGTAACCTTGGCCGCTGAGATTTTTAAGGATTTCCTGCCAGTCTAAATTTTCCGGTTTCTCGACTGGAAAGGTGAGGAGCAGTGTGTGGTCTGGGAACTTCGCCAGAAGCTTTTTCCAGGCCGTCTGTGGGTTGTCGTCGGTGATTGGTTCGCCCGTGGCGGGGTCGTAGAGCGTGGCGACGTTGGCAAACCAGACCTTAAAATAGTCGGCCAATTCCGTGATGGTGCCCACCGTGGAACGCGAGGTTTTGACCGTGTTGGATTGCTGGATCGCGATAGAGGGGCGGATATTGTGCACGCTGTCCACCTTCGGCCGGTCCAGCAGATCCATGAATTGACGCGTATAGGGGGAAAAAGTCTCTACGTAGCGGCGTTGCCCTTCCGCGTGCAGCGTCTCAAAGACGAGAGAGGATTTGCCCGCACCGCTCAGGCCGGTCACGACGGTGAGCTGTCCAATGGGCAGATCGAGGTCAAAGCCTTTCAGATTATTTTGGCGGACGCCGCGCAGCTGGATGTATTCTTTTTTTGTGGGCATGGATAGTGGAACTTTGAGCATTATTTTGCAGAGGTCGAATCCCAGATGAATTTATTTGAATATTTTTGTCGGGGCGGGGTGAACGTCCAACGCTGAACGTCCAACGTCCAATTTTGAATCAGGAAACGAGTGCGCCTGTTTTATTCGGAGGTCAGAGGTCGGAGGACGGAAGTCAGAAGGTCGGAAGCTAATCGCTGCGAATCAGTTAGTTCTGGAAATCACGGTATGTGCCATTTTGGCGAGGCGGGAAGTGTTATCACTTAATAATATTCAACATTGGACGTTGGACGTTGAATGTTCGACGTTCTCCTCGTTTGTCTCTTCACGCTTTACAGTTGCCAGTTCGCCTTTTTAAGCACGCTCTCTGCGGCTATGAAGCCACGTATTTTAATCGCTGAGTCCACCACGCCTGATGGGGCACCTATGTCGTTGTATGAGCACGATGGTGCGTATTCCATTAGTTTTCGAGGTCAGGAACTCATGCACTCGAAGGCTTCGGCCTCCGAATTGTTGCTGGGTAAGATGGGGATTGAGCGTATTCATCAAGAGCCTCAGCCGAAGGTGATGATCGGTGGTTTGGGACTGGGCTTTACTCTGCGCACCGTCCTTGCTGGCTTGGGGCCCGAGGCACAGGTCGACGTGGTGGAGCTGGTGCCTAAGGTGGTGGAGTGGAATCGGGAATACCTTAAAGACTTGAATGGAGCTCTGTTAGACGATTCACGGGTGAATGTGATCGAGGCCGATGTGGTCGCTCGCATTCGGGAAGGTGATGCGCAAAGCTATGACGCCATGATTCTGGATGTCGACAATGGGCCGACGGGCATGGTCAAGGAGAGTAATAATTCGCTCTATTCACACAAGGGACTGCGGGCTGTGCGTAAGCACTTAAAACCCGGTGGTCGTGCAGCCTTTTGGTCGGCGGGCGATGATCCACACTTTAAAGCACGCATGGAAAAAGTGGGCTTCCGCGTCGGTCATATCCGAGCTAAAGTCCACGAACGCTCCAAGCGCGCCGCTTACGTGATCTATGTGGCCGATAAGTAGGCGCTCTCTACCCGAAGCCGCGGGGCAGTAGGAAGTAGCAATTGCACCGACGTTTCAATAAAGGTGCCTAGATCATTCGATGTTCAATCATAAAATACTTCATAACTTCCAGTGGTCGCCGCCGAAATCGACGGGTTTGGTGCCTTTGAAAAACTTGGCGGCTTGCGTCGCCCATTCGCAGTTGCGCCGCAGTGCTGCAGGGCTGGTTCGATGTAGCGTGGGCTTTGCTCCTTTTCGCTTTGTTCCCATCCGCGTTTGCTTAGCTCGCGAAAGGACGCTTTGTCGGTTTCACTTAGATGGGCCATACCATTTTTGGAGTGTTACCCTTCGACTTTGAACAGTGTGCCACCGAGGTGGCGGGGCTTCATTTCTTTGCTGGTGGCGTCGGCTTCGTCGACGATCTGGCCGCCTTCGAAGTAGGCGGGCTCTTTGAGCCAGTGCTTTTTTAGTTGGTCGTGGAGCTCGATGAGTTCATCACGACTTCCGATGCGATACTCGATGGTGTGTGCGTGGGTGGCGATGGGATATTCCTTCATGACCTCGGTGCCTGTCACGGCTTCGCTGATTCCAGCTGCGCGGTCGGCCATGGCTTGCACTTGTGCGGGAAGTGGGCGCTGTATGATGGAGGAGCCTGGTGCGCCGGCTGCATTGAGGCCGTTGCCCATCGCTTGTTGTAGTTCTCCGATACGTAAGGGGCGACTGTAGTAGATTCTTACTAGGGCGGTGCCTTGGGTGACGATATTTAACTCGATGACTCGGAAGTTGGCTGTGACATACTCTTGGGTGGAGATGGATTGTATATTTTCTTCTTTGCCGTAGTAGGCGCGTGTGTCGCCTGAGAATTCGATTCCGTAGATCGCGGGGTTTTTGATGCCTCGAGTGGTGACGGATACCGCAGAGAGCTTACAGGTCAGGATGGTGAGTAGCAGCGCCGAGAGGATATTTCGTAATGACAACATAAGAATCAAAATGCTGGCCTTTTGATCGTGGGCAAAGGTAATTTGTTTCAATAATGTTAGCTTGTAAGGATCTTACCGTTGAAATTCAGCCTGCTGGTGTGCGCATTCTGGATCGAGCGACTGCTGAGTTTATGCCTAAGGGGCTGAATGCGGTGATTGGGCCGTCGGGCTGTGGCAAGACGACTTTGGTGAAAGCGATGCTGGGCATTCTGCCGAGTGCGGGGGATGTGAGCTATGCGGGGGAGCCGGTGCGGCAGAGCTCTGATTTACTAGGGAAACTTTCTTTTGCGCCGCAGTTTAGTATTGCGCATGAGCGGCTCTCGGTTGCGGAGGCGCTCTGTTATGCGCTGGATCTCTGCGTGCGTGATGGTGTTGTGAAGTTGTCGCGACTGGACGAGATTCTACGGCGTATCGGGTTGTCAGAACATCGTGATAAGCGTGTTTCGGATCTTAGTGGTGGGCAACTTAGGCGCTTGGGGCTGGGCTTGGAACTGGTCGGAGATCCTCAGTGCATGGTGTGTGATGAGGTGACCAGTGGATTGGACCCACGCTCGGAGGACCAAATTCTTGCGGTGTTGGAAGGGCTGCGCGATGAGCGTGGGAAGACCTTTATTTGTATCATACACAATTTGGCGAAGCTGGATGTGTTTGATTGGATCACAGTGGTGTACGAGGGGGCGGTGGTGTTTCAAGGTTCGCTGGATGCTTTGAATGCCTACTTTAATATTCCGGACGCCTTGCATCTTTATGATCGGCTGAATGAGCATCCGATTGAGTATTGGCGCACGCGCTGGGGAGAGGAGCTGGTATGTTTCGAGTCTTTGGAAGCGATTGACGCAGTGGTCGCACCACCTGCGCCGAGTGCACTTGCTCAAACATGGACCTTGTTAAAGCGGCGCGCACTGCTTTTTAAACGTGATCGTGGTTATTGGTTGCTGACTTTGGGGATCACGCTGGGCTTTCCTTTACTGGTCACGATTTTTGCCTGGGATGGTATTCCGCAATTGCGCGGGCTTGCCATGGGAGCTGGGGGTGGGGCGCTCGAGCAAATGGAAGCGAGTTTACGCTACCGGGTCGATGCTTTGGAAATGGCCTCCTTGGTGACGGGCTTGATCTTGTTTCAAGTCATATTGTTGACTTTGATGGGAAGCAATAATGGCGCGCGAGAGATTGCTGCCGAGCGGCAGATTTTTGAAAAAGAACGTTTCGCGGGGCTCAGTGCGGGGGCCTATGCGTCGAGCAAGCTGATCTTTGCTTCATTAATCGCGGTGGTGCAGGGGCTTTGGATGATGGGCTTCGTTAAATATATTTGTGAGTTCCCAGGAGCATCCTTGCCGCAGGCTGGCGTGTTGGTGTTGAGCTGTGTATCGATGACGGCGGTTTGTCTTGGTTTTTCCGCGATCTTTAATTCGGCAGATAAGGCATCGCTGTTGTCAGTGTATTTAGTCGGCTTTCAGTTGCCACTTTCTGGTATCGTGCTGGCCTTGCCGGATATGTTGGTTTGGCTGTGTCGTCCTTTTATCAATGCATATTGGGGCTGGGCTGGTTATTTCGGGTCGATGCGCGCGACTCGGCTCTATGACGCTTATCGGGTGGACTCGAATGAGTGGATTCCAGCGCCAGCGCTTGCAGCCAGCGTTTTATTACTTCATTTTGTGCTAGGTGCCGTGATGGTCTTTTGGGGTTGCCAGAGAAAACGTTGGGATTAACTCTATTTTGAAACTTTTTGCGATTTCGCTTCGATGCTATTTTACATGTTTTCCCGTATACCCCTGATTCGCCGGTTCTGTCGAGCCCTTGGCTTATGTTCTATAATTGGAGGGGCATTATGTGTGTTTTGTATGCTTTCTGGCTGTAGTGGAAGCCACCGTGCGGATGTAGAAGCATTGCCTATTCGCAATTATTTGGAGAAGCCGGGGGATTTTCTAGGTAATCGCTACGTGTTACGTGCACAGATCAATGAGCAGCTCAAGTGGGAGAAGGGACTCGGGCGTGTGTTGGCCGTGTTGGCTGAGGGGAGTGAGGCGCGATTGCCTATATTTGTGCCTGAGGCTGTGGGTGAAAATTTACATGTGGGGCAGCGTTATGAGTTTCAGGTAATCATCGAACAAGGAGGGCTGATCTATGTGGAAGCATTGCAAAAATACTAGTGAATGGGGCTGCTCTGGTGGAGCCCCACGAGGCCACGTTGTCGAGCAGCTGCAGTCTTCAACCGTGAAGCCCCTGCGTTTAGCATTCCGTTTGGCCCCATGCATTGCTTGCTTGTTGTTGCCCATATCCTTGTCTGCGCAAGGGGGCTTTCCAGTGAACGGAGGGACTGCGATGACTTCGCAGCCAGCGCAGGCCAGTGCTTCGGCGCCTGCGGGTGGGATGTTTGAAAGTAATACTTTCTTGGAAATGGCGAACCGTGTGTTCGACCCCAGTAGCGATTCGATGGACTTCGAAAATGGAAGTTTCGAATGGAAGGGGAAGAATTTTAACTTGTCCGAGCAACGTGCTTTTCGCTCCCGCTTTGAGCGCTTTTTATTGGCAGCTCCCACTGAAGAGGAGGCGCAGTATGCTCAGTTGATGGCTGACATTATTGAGCGCTTGGCGGTTTCGAATGATAACAGTGACGACGCGATTTTGGATACATGGCAGCTACTTTTTCGTGCTTCCCGCTTCGATCTCGATGGTGGTAACAGCACGATTGTGGCGAATCAGGTTTTTAACGCGTGGCGCATTCGCAAAGAGAGCCGTGGCGTTAGCATGGATCAGCGAGAACTGCAACAAGTGCGAAAATATCAGCAGGAGATTGTTGCGAATCGGGCGATGTCGCTCAAGAGCATTCGTGAAAAGCGTCTGCGTGAATCTAGTTCGGGGCAGCGCGATGATAGTGAGTCCACTTCGACGGGGACTGAAGCGGTTACGTCAGAGGCCGCATTTCGTATGTTGGATCTCGCTGAGACAGAGGCCAAAATTCTAGCTTTGGAGACACAGTCGGCGATGACTGGCCTGCAGGCGAAGCTTCAGTTTCAAAGTCAGATCGTGAGTTTCATGATTCAGCGCCGTTTCGAGCACGCGCTGGTGCTGGCTGGATTTTATCAGTCCATTTTTAAGGGCTCTCATCAGGCGCTTGAAGTCGGTAAGGATCAATTACAGGAATTTCTTCCCGGGAGTGATCTTTCTTTTACTGTGGATAGTATGACTTTTATTGCCCGCGAGGCGATTAACGATGTGAACAAGGGGGTAGAAGCGGTCAATGCTGCCTATTCTGAAGGTCGAAATTTGATCGCTTTGGAACGCTTGCAAGAAGTCTTCTTTCTGGGGGAATACCTGACTGAGTTAAATAAGATCCCTACGCAGCAGCGTCGTCATATGTTGGATTTATACCGTGGACTGATCGAAGCGGGGGAATTGGCTGAGGCCAAAGATTACGATGGAGTGTCTGAGTTGGCGGGCGAAATCGCAAAACTCGCCGACGATTTCCCCAAGAATCGCGTGCTGTCCAGTGTCGAGACAGCTAAGAGTATGAGTGACATGGCAGTCTTTGCGGCCTCTCAATATCGTAACTTGGGAGATATAGATAAGGCGCGTGCGGAGTTACAGACGGCCATTGATATCTGGCCGTCTAACCCTGCGATTCGTGAGTTTCAGCATGAGACGACTAAGTTGGCCACGGCGGGATCGCAAGGTATACAGATCTTCGACGACCTGTATAAGCGTATGGATCGTCGCGGGATTTATGAGCGTCGTATGGACTTGGGCTTTGCGTTGGCTGAGGACACGCAGCGACGTCCTTTATTGATGGAAGTGGTGGAGCAGGTTGCCCGTATTGATTTGTTGGTCAGTCAGAGTCGGGAACTGGTCAAGCAAGGGGAGTCGTACGCAGCTTGGGAGTTGTTGGTCGAAGCCGCGAAGATTGATCCGAGCGATGGTCCTATGAATCAAGCACGGGCGGAGCTGGCGCCGCGGGTGGCTGACTTTGTGCTTAAGATTGATCGTGCTCAACGCCAAGCTGAAGATGGGCATCACGCGGGGGCCTTAGCTGCATACTTGGCTGCTCAAGATATTTACCCGGTCAGTCGGCTGTGCCGCCAGGGCATTAGTCGTGAGACGGAGGCGTTGATGGCTGGATTGCGGGGGCAGGAGTAGCCTGGGAGCCAGTTGGTTGTGTCGCATCATTGGCCGCGCACGTCGCTTGGGTGCAAAGTGGCTCTTTGATTATAGATTCGGCCGGATTGGGCGGCTGCTGACGATGCGCCAGTGATCTGCGTCATTTTTGCCGATGCTATATAAGCTTTCGAACTTATCTTCAGTCGCGTAGCTGACTCGCATACGCATTAGTGGTTGAATGGTAGGGCCATACTCGATGCCATTATGGGTGTAATGGATCGTTTCCTCTGGGCTGCCAGTGAGTGCTTCGAATTCAATTTGCGATATGGGCATACCAAGCTCATTGAGTAATGCGCTTTTGAGTAGGTTGACAGTTTGCTCCGTGCTTCCATTGAGTGCATATAGCGCCAGCATCGGTTCTATTTCGTCGGCCTGATTTGCTTGGCGAAAGGCCTGTGCAAAGTCCCGTAGCTCAGCAGACTGCTGATTGTGGCAGCCATACAGAGTCAATAGCGCGCAAATCAAGGCTAGGCGAAACATGTCGTTGGTGCCGCTTGGCTGGAGTGCGTGGGGCGCTCGCGCTTATTGTTTTTTGCTAGCCTCGTCGCTTTCGAGTTCGAGCGCCTCGCCCTCGTTGTAAGCTTCGCTGGTTTCGATTGCGGGGGCCTGTGTCTTTGCTGGTAGTTTGGATTCGATGCGACCGCTCTTGAAGCCGGTGGCAACGATGTTGATACGGCCGAGGTTTTCGATGCCTAGATTTTCAGTTAAGGCCTGCCTCAAGTGAGACTGTAAGGTCTGCTCAATTTGACGCAGGCGCCCGCCGCTGAGTAGCTTGATGCGGATCTCAAAATGAGTGGTGCGGCCTTTAACCGTAATCTTTACCTGTGGTTTGGAGACGTCTTGAATCTGCTCACACGAGGTTTGCACTAGCTCGACGATCGCGTGTCGGCTGACCATGACGCGTCCGCTGTCGGTTGTGTAAGCGACGACATTCTTGGGCTGTCGCCGTACGAGCAACATCAGCAGAAACAACAGCGCCAGCACGGCTCCACACATATAGAGGAACTCGGGCTGGGGCAGTTGCTGGATGGCTTCGTAGGCGTCGTGGAAGGTCATAAGCTTACAGTGGTGTGACGGCGGTGGCGTGGGGCGATACTTAGTCGGTATGCGGCTGGTCGGCCCAATCTTCTTTCTCTACTTTCTCATCGTCGGTGCGCACACCGTCGATGATTACATTGACGCGTGCCACACTTTTGCTAGTCATTTTTTCGACTTGCTCGGCGATACGTTGTTGCATCTCTGTGGCCACGGCAGCGAGTTCGACACCGAAGCGAAGGATGACGCGGATTTCGATACGATAATCGCCCACTTCGTCCTCTTCGACGCGGACGCCGCGCTCGTCTCCTTTTTTGGAGAAGATCTCGGCGATGCCATCGACAAAGCCGCCGCCGACGGCGGCTACGCCACTCACTTCCAGTGCGGCGAGGCGAACAATGCTGGCGACCACACTGTGGTTGATGCGAATGTCACCGAGAGTGTTTGAATCCTCGGAGACAGTGGGGATGACTGATTCGTTAATATTGTCCGGTTCCTTGCTCATAATAGGTGTGATAGTATATGAATTGGCTTAGGTGTAAATATCCTTCGGCACACGTTCCAAGAATTCTTCAATGTATTTCGTGGTGGCCTTGCCTGCTCTGAAGTGCGGATCACGGATGATGGCGCGCGAGAAGGGGATGTTGGTTTTGATACCACGAATCAAATACTCACCGAGGGCACGGTCCATACGGTCGAGCGCGAGTTCGCGTGTGCGCCCGAAGGTCATCACTTTGGCGATCATGCTGTCGTAGTAAGGAGGGATTGTGTAGCCACTGTAGCAGTGTGAGTCGATACGCACACCATGGCCACCAGGTGAGTAATAGAGGGAAATCTCACCCGGGCAGGGGGCGAAATTACGTGCAGGGTCTTCCGCACAAACGCGGCACTCGATACAGTGCTTAGTGATCTTGATGTCCTTTTGATCGTAGCTGAGCTTTTGTCCGCTCGCGATCAGTAGCTGTTCCTTGACCAAGTCCACTCCGGTGACTTCTTCGGTCACGCCGTGTTCGACTTGGATGCGGGTGTTCATCTCGATAAAGAAGTAGTCGCCCTTGCCATCGACGAGGAACTCGACAGTGCCGGCACCTTCGTAGTTGACGGACTTCGCTAATTTGACGGCGTCGCGGCCCATTTTCTTGCGAATGTCGTCGGAGATGAAAGGGGAGGGCGCTTCTTCGATCACTTTTTGGTGACGACGTTGCACCGAGCAATCACGCTCGCCGAGGTGGATGACGTTGCCGTATTGGTCGCCCAGTAGCTGGATCTCGATGTGGCGAGGGGCTTCCAGGAAACGTTCCAAATAGACGGCACCATTGCCAAAGGCTTTTTCGGCTTCGTTGCGGGCGTTGTTATATTCCTTTACGAACGCGACCGCATTGTGAGCGGTGCGCATGCCTTTGCCGCCACCACCGGCCACAGCCTTGATGATGACCGGGTAGCCGATTTTTTTGGCGACTGCCAGGGCTTCCTTTTCGTTGTCGACGGTGCCATCACTGCCGGGAATCACTGGAACTTTGGCTTTGATGGCCATTTCCCGTGCCTTGGCTTTGTCGCCGAAGTTGACGATTGCTTCCTTGCCCGGGCCAATGAACTTGATGTTACACTGCGCGCATTGTTCCGCAAAGTCGGCATTTTCTGCCAGAAAGCCGTAGCCTGGGTGGATGGCGTCGACATCGGCGATTTCGGCGGCTGCGATGATGCGGTCTGCCTTCAAGTAGCTAAGATTACTGGCGGCGGGGCCGATGCAAATCGCCTCGTCGGCGAGTTGCACGTGCAGCGACTGTTCGTCGGCCTCGGAATAGACGGCGAGCGTCTTGATCCCCAGTTCGTTACAGGCGCGGACGATGCGAAGCGCAATTTCGCCGCGGTTTGCGATGAGTACCTTTTTAATCATCCGGTAGGATTAGGCGGTTTTAATTTTAAACAGAGGCTGGCCGTATTCGACTGCTTCACCGTTTTCGACGAGTACTTCGGTCACGACACCGCTCATTTCCGCTTGGATTTCGTTCATGACCTTCATGGCTTCGATGATGCAAACAATGCTGTCGTTACCGACTTTGGTGCCGACATTGGCAAATGCGGGGCTTTCGGGCGAAGCTGCGCGGTAGAATGTGCCTACCATGGGCGATTTGATGATGGAAATACCCTTTTCTTCGGCAGCAGGTGCGGCTGCGGCAGCGGCAGGTGCGGCTGTAGCAGGTGCTGGTGCCGCTGCCGCTACGGGGGCGGCGGCATGAATGATTTGTGGGGCGTCGGCACCTTTGCTGCTAAGGCGTAGCTTGAAGCCATCCTCCTCGAATTCGAATTCGGAAATGTCCGAGCGTTTCATGAGGTCGACGACTTGTTTGATGAGTTTGATGTCCAAGGTATGTCCTTTCTTACAGCGTTGGTTGGTTTGTAGTATGTTGTGTCGCCGTTGATTTCTCGTCGGCGGTCAATTCAAAGTAAAGAGTATGTAAGGCTAGCTTTTCGCGATGTGCAACGACTTTGTTACTTTAGGGTAATGTGGGGAATTCGGACGCTGGACTCCGTTTTTATCGAGGATGTTGTGGAAGAATGGGCTTTATCTCGTGCTTTTCTCGGATCATCTTGGTTCAATATGTCTAAGTGCCGCTTTAATGATGTGAAGATTTCAGGGATTGTTACCTGTGTGCCGACCGAGGAAAAATCGATTGATGATGAGCTGGAGCTATTCGGCGGAAATGTCAAACAGCTGGAGCGTTTAAAGAAAACGATTGGCCTGTCTAAGCGTCGAGTGGTCGACGAGAATACGACTGCCGCGGATCTCTGTGAGCAGGCTGCGCGTCATTTGCTGGCGGCAGGCGCTGTTGAGCGGGAGCAAATTGACACTTTAATATGCGTGACGCAGACGTCCGATTACTCGCAACCCTGTAATGCGGCGGTTTTGCAGGGGCGGCTTGGGCTTTCGAAGGAATGTGCGTCGTTTGATGTGGGGCTTGGCTGCTCGGGTTACGTGTATGGGCTTTGGTTGGCGCACTCTTTGGTGGCGAGTGGTGCCAGTGAGCATGTTTTATTGCTGGCGGGCGATACGATTAGCCGTTTGGTAAATGCAAAAGACCGTGCTGTGGCACCTTTGTTTGGTGATGGCGGCAGCGCTACCTTGATTGAGCGTGGGGCTGGTGTGGGCACGGCGTATTTTAGTCTGCAAACGGATGGCGCGGGCTACGATAAATTAATTGTGCCAGCTGGGGGCGCACGTCAGCCCCGTTCGGCGGAAACGGCCGTGGTTGCCGAGGATGAGGCGGGGAATTTTCGTTCGCTGGAAAATATTTACATGGATGGTGCGGAGATTTTCAATTTTTCGATTACTGAAGAGCCGAAGTCGGTTCAGGGCCTGCTCGAATATGCGGGCTCCGATGCAGATGCGGTTGATTATTTTGTCTTTCATCAGGCCAATCGCTATATTCTCGGTAATATTGCGAAGCGTCTCAAGCTGGACCCTGCTAAAGTGCCGATGCAGACGGTTGAGCACTATGGCAACCAGAGCTCCGCCTCAATTCCTTCAGCGATTTGTGGTGAATTGGCGAACGGTGTTTGCGGGCGGAGAGTCGAAGAAAATGCTGCTTTCAGGTTTTGGAGTGGGGCTCTCTTGGGCCAGTGCACTGCTTGAGATCGGAGAGTTATCGATTTGTGAATTAATTGACTACTGAGAGTCGATCGCCTGATCTTATATTTAACTTTTACCCTCTAATTATATACATATGAAAATAGAAGAATTCGTGAATGCCTTTGCGGGGGCCTTTGATGATGTTGATGTTCGAGAAGTTTCTGCGGACACTGTTTTTAAGGAGCTTCCAGCCTGGGATTCGTTGGCTGTCTTGACAGTCACTGATGCGATTGAGGCTGATTTTTCGGTACTGCTCACCCGTGTGGATTATGCAAACGCTCAAACCGTTCGTGATTTGTACGAAATAGTGGAGTCGAAACTCACTAGCGGTAGTTAACCATGATGAAAGATTTATATATAGTCGGTGCTGGTGGTTTTGGTCGGGAAGTTTTTCAGTGGTTGGATGATGAGAAAGAGATATTAAAGCGTTATCGGCTTCGAGGATTTATAGACGATGCCGAGGGTGCGTTGGATAAGACTGATATCGATTGTAGAATCGTTGCTGGATTTAAGGCTTTACCGGATTTTTCGAATGCGGTTTTTGTTTGCGGTATTGGCGATGTTGAGTTGAAGCGTCGGCTCTGTGAACCTATGGTAGCCAATGGTGCTGAGTTTGTTACTCTAATTCATCCCACTGCGTTAGTTGGGCATAATGTCAGGATCGGCAGAGGAGTGGTGCTTTGCCCACGGGTGACACTCACGTGTGATATTGAGGTTGGAAATATGGCGATGATCAACTGTCATTCTTCTGCCGGACACGATGTTGTTATCGAAGAGTGGGTCACCGTTAGCGGGCATTGCGATCTGACGGGGGGAGTTCGGGTCGGTCAGGGGGCATTTCTTGGTTCGGGAGTTCGGGTTGTTCCCAGTAAGCATGTTGGAGCTTATGCCCGTGTGGGGGCAGGCTCTGTAGTGATTCGACACGTGCCTGAAGGTGGCCGTGTCTTTGGCAATCCAGCCCGCGCTTTTTAGCGAAGGGCGACTTCGGGAGAGGAGGAGTATACTTCTTCTTCTAGTCCGATTTTTACTAGGCTTTTAATGATTGCTTCAAAACCTCCTATTTTTTTTAGCTCATCGAGTGTTCTGTTGCTAGATAGGCGAATGAAGAACTGTTCCTCACGTAGATTCAGTCCGTATTCTTTTACATCTAGCAGAGCGCCTAGAATATTGGGGGTTCCTTTTTGGTCGTAACCGAATGGTTCACCGCCCACTAAGTGCCAAAAATATACATTTTGTGAGGAGCCATCTTTGGAGTATACGCCAAATTCTGCGGGTTCCAGGCGGATTTTGTTGTAAACAAAGGGGATCGAGTATTTGCGGTCTTCTCGTGTCCAACCATTTAGCACCCAGCAGGTGTCGGGAGTGTGGGCTCCTGCCCAGCGGTAGGAGGCTTTTCCTGGGGTCCAGTAGGCGATGTATAGGCCGACAAAGGTCTCTCCTTTCTGGAATACGCGGAAGAGCGCATCGTCAAAGTTGAGAAATTCGCTGATACGGGCGCTGGATTCGGGCGATTCGGCCATGTCCAAGTCTTTAATCTGCCAGCCATTAAGTACTTCGGGGACGATAATTGCCAGCGGTTCTTCGAGGGTCGCTGCGGGCGGGGGCACAAAAGCGAAATAGGCGCGCAGGCCTAAGCTGCTAATGAGTAGGGTCGCGGCGATGAAGAGAAGTATTTTTTTCATTGGTAGAGTATGGAGGATTGTACAAACAAAGCTAGTTTGTCCACGGGTTCAAGTCTTAGGCTAAAATATGAGTTTACCTTGTTGGATTCACTGTATTGCCTGCTGATTTGGAATTTAACTGACGAGCTCTTCATTCTCTATGGCCACTATTATTGATAAAAACGGTAACATCGCATTTTTCGGACGTGTGAGTTGGGGGAATTTTGTCGACTGGCTTGTTACGCTGTGTCTGGGGCTGATCTTCTTTTTGACCACCGTTTCACTTGGAGGGGTGCGTCCAGATACACATTTGGCGCTGCTGCCTTTGTATGTTGTGCTACTGTTTCTGCATGGTTTGTGGCTTGCGGTGGATCGGGAGTCGCCGAAGCGTTTGAGTCAGTATCCGTTCTGGTTGGTTCCTGGATTACTCTGGATGCTGGCCAGTATTTTGTGGTTCTCGCCGGTGCCGTGGCGTGGTTGGTATGAGATGATCTATGCCCTGGAGGCCTTTATTATCTTGTGGGTAATTGCTAATAATGTGCGTACTCGCGCACACTTGTGGCTTTTGATTCTTATGAGCCTGTCACCTGCAACGATTGCAGTTTTTAACGGCTTCTATCAATTCTTCCAACGTCCTGATCGGATTGTGAGTGCCATGACTGATTACGGTTTGGAGCTCAACGAAGTCTTTTTGGGACGTGCGACAGGAGTTTTTGCAGACCCCAATTCGTTTGCAGTTTTTTTGCTTTTGCTGTTGCCCTTGCTGTTGATTGTCGCGGCTGTCAGGCGTTTGCCCAGGATTTTGCGCTTATTGTCTTTCTATATTGCGTTGATGTTTCTGGCCGGAGTTGCGTTTACACAATCGCTTTGGGCAGCCATTTTGTCGTTTGTGATTTTAGCCATCGTGCCGTGGTTTTGTTTTCGTAGTATCAAGCGACGCTTTCTGTTTTCCGTGATCGGCATCTTTACGGCCTCGGTTATTTTTACCCTGCTGCTGCTTAACCATCCGGTCTTCAAGGAGGAATTGGATGGGGTGATCTCGGGCGACGGAGAAGGCGTACGCTTAGTTCTCTGGCGAGAGTCGCTGGCTTTGTTTCGAGAGAGTCCAGTTGTTGGAATTGGGGCGGGCGGATTTGGTGCAGCTTTTGAGCAAAGCCCTCGGGTGGCGCTGGCAGAGTCGCCGCTTAGCCCGCACAATGATTATCTTTTGGTCTTGAGCCAATTAGGTATTGTGGGGGCGCTCTTGTTTGGCCTGCCCTGCCTATATGTGTTTTTTCAGGCTTGGAGACGTTGGCGCAATGAGCCCTTTGCTGTGAAGCTGCGTGGTGCGGAGGGGACTATTATGCCGCCGCAGCGTTTCTTCTTGTCGCTCGGGTTGTCCGTCTCGCTCGCATTTGCTTTGTGCATGGGGGCGAGCTTTGTCTTCTATGTGCCCGCTTTGACGCTTTATGGGGTTCTTGCTTTTGCGATATTGTTGAAGAGCAGTTTCAATCGTCGCCTGACACTGCCGGAGCACTGGCTTCATCGCATTTGTTATCTTCTGTTGGCGACTTGTGCGGGGGGGCTTTTTACATATTGGGCGCGACTAAACTTGAGTCGCAGGCTTTGGAATTGCGTGCGCGTCAGCAGTTGGAGCATGTTGTGGATATGCGGGTGCATGTGTCGGGGAATACTATTTTGCTAGATCGGGTGATTGAGCGCTATGAGGACGCCGTAGTCGCGGACTCGGAGAATGTCGACGCTTGGATCGGATTGAGTGCGGCGGTGTGCCAATTGTATTTTAGGAGCCCCGCAGAGTTTGAAAAGATAGCTGAGCGCGCGGTGCGATGTGCAGAGCGCGGCGTTGAGATGAGCCCTGATTATTGGAAGAGCTGGGCTCAACTTGGAGTCGCGCGAGCTTTTTATGGTGAAGCCCAACTGGCTGAATCTGCCTTATTAAAGGCGCTTGAGTTCGCGCCGAACAATAGTAATGCTCATTATTATTATGCGGCTTATTTGAGCTCCATGAATACGCGACGCGATGAGGCCTTGGCCACGGTACAGCGTGCATTGGAAATCAATCCTAATAATGCGGCGGCACGTCGCTTACAGCAGAAACTTCTCATTCTATAACAGTGACACATTTTATAAAAGTTCTTGCAGTCGTGCTGCTTCCTCTAGCGTCTCCATTAGGTGCGGAGACTTGGGTCAGTGGTGCGATTACCTTGCATCAAGTCTCGGGTGAAGTAGCACTGAAGAAGCTCGGGGGAGCGCCCGTGATGCTGACTGCGGAGCAGGTGCCAGTCTCCGAGCCGGGGCTCATTGATTGCGAGGCTGCATACGGCTCTGCTGCCTATTTGAGCACTTCAAATCGGACTCGTATTTATTTTCAAGGAGAGGGCAGTTTTTCAATTGAGCGCTTTGAGCAGATGATGCCCAATGTGGACATTTGGGAGTCGGCAGAAACAGAGACGGGGCAAAGTCGGATGATCGTTAACTTCCGATCGGGCGACATTATTGTTGATAACCGGAATATGCTGGAAGCTTCGCAGTGTTTGATCGAGACCCCGCTTGGACGTCTGACTGTTAAGCGGGCGCTTTGGCAAATGCGTATAGAATTCGACCCTCGCAGCCAAATTTTTGACTTCACCATTAATTGTAGCGATGGCCGTGTGCGTTTTACTGATTTGCAAGGGCAGCAATACACTTTACGTGCCGGGCAGCGGCTGGCGGGAGCTGGCGCGCGCGCCACGCCCTCGATTGAGATCGGTGAGAGAACGGACCGCTCTTTGGAGCAAATTCAACGCTTTAAGGTGATCTTGGACCAGCATGCCAAGGCAGTGAATGACTTGGCGCAGTATCTGGATCATTTGCAGTCTATAGATCAAGCGGCCCGTCAATCCGCCGCAGTGCCTGCCAGGCGAAAAACTGAGATGACGCGTCGGCCTATCGTTATCGAGTATGCAGATGAGCCCGCACCTGTCACGCCGTTCCGAGGGGAATTGAAGCCACCATCGGCCTACCAGGCAGATTTGTTTTAAGTAAGCTCGTGAAGATTTCAAAGCAGTTACTGATGTCTCTGGGGCTGATCGCGCTCTCGGTGACAATATGGCTGCTGTTAATGCTTTCTGGCGTCTTGAATGGGCTTGAGCAGGAGACACTACGTTGGCGCTATCTGGCCCGTGGAGAGCTGGAGTCGACTGCTCCGATCGTCTATGTCGATTTAGATGCGGAGACTGTTTCTTATATGGGCGATCGGCCCTGGGATCGGCGCGAGTTTGGGGTTTTGCTCTATGCCTTGTTGGGGCCGGGAGCTGCCCAGGCCGTCAGCGTAGATATTATATTTTCGAAGTTTGGCGGTGGCTCTTTGCTTGATTGGGATCGAGCGCGTGAGGGGGACGCCTACCTTGGGAGGGCTGTCAAAGCATATGCCGACCGGGTCGTGCTGGCCGCCGCTTACACGGGGGCGATACAAGCGTTGACGGAGGAAGCCTCGGAACTGCCTTTGATTCGTAATGGGGTTTACGATCCAGAGCTTTCGCCTTTTCCCGAAGCACCTACGTATCCGATTATAGATTTTGAGCTGGGGCGTTTGGGCTTGGCCAATGTCGATGAAGCTTTGAGTGGTGGCGTGGTGCCTTACTATGTGCCAGGCTTTGTCGAATTAAATAGTCCACGCTATAGCTTCCATTTGATGGACGGAGTGCTGCGGGATAAGGCGCATTTCATGAACGAGCCCTATATCGATGTCGTGGGGGATGTTGTGGTGCTGACGGATTTGGATGGATTTGAGGTTAAACATTATCCTAAGCAGCATGAGATGACGATTTTTACGCTGGGCTTAGAGACCTTTCTGATTGCCCATGGATTAAATGAAGACGCAGTTGAGATCAGCGCAGAGGCGCTAACGATTCGTCGAGACGGTGAGATTTTTAGACGGATTCCGCTAGTTGAGCAGCAGTCGATTGAAGTGAACTGGTTTGAGGGCTGGGAGATCTCCGGGGGGCAGAATCATGTGAGTATGCAGACAGTCTTACGCAAGGCCGACGCACTGTCGGATGCTGCAGCCGCAGGGGAGGCTGCGCAAGTGGCGGAGTTGGAGGCTTGGTTCGCGCGTTTTCAGGGCAAAGTCGTTTTTGTCGGCCCGGTGGACCCGCAGCTTAAAGATATTTCGCCCACGCCATTTAATCGCGAGCCAGTGCCCAAGGTCGGGCTGCATGCCAATCTTTACCATACCATCCAGAATGAAGCTTATATCACGCGAGCGGGGCATGTCAGTTGTGTGGCGATCGTCTGTATGCTCACTCTCTCGGTGTCCTTATTGGCATATAACAGTGGTGCGCGGCGCATGTTTTCGTTGTTGCTATTGCTCGCATACGGGGGAGGGGTATTTGTCGCCTTTGCACTGTTTAATTGGATATTGCCCTTACTGGTGCCTATTGGCTCGTCCTTGACCGCGATTGTGTCTGTGGTCTTGCTCAAGCTCGGTTCTGAAGAGTGGCAACGTCGTCGTATCAAAGCGCTTTTTGGGGCGTATGTGGCCCCGAAGTTGGTCGATGAAATGGTGGAATCGAAGCGTGACCCACAGTTGGGCGGCACCGATACCGAGATCACCGCGTTGTTTTCGGATGTGGAAGGTTTTTCCGCGTTGTCTGAGGAATTGAGCCCGCACCAATTGGTTTCTTTGATGAATGAATACCTCGGCGCCATGACAGAAGTCTTCCAGTTGCAATCGGGCACTTTGGATAAATATATTGGCGATGCAATCGTCACAATGTTTGGCATGCCAGTGCCAGTGAAGGATCATGCTTCGCGGGCCTGCGTTTCGGCTGTGCAGATGCAGGAATGTCACGCTGCCTTACGTGTGAAGTGGGCTGAGTCGGGGCAATGGCCTGAGAGCGTGTTGAGTATGCGCACGCGTATCGGTGTCAATACCGGCCGTGCCGTGATTGGAAACATGGGGAGCGAGATGCGCTTTAATTACACCATGATGGGGGATTCGGTTAATTTAGCCGCGCGATGCGAAAGTGGGGCGAAGATTTACGGTGTGTATACCATGGTTACGGAGACGACATTGAAGGCCGCGCTGGTGGAGGGCACCGCCTTGAATTATCGTAAGCTGGATCGGGTGGTCGTGAAGGGACGTCGTCAGCCTGTTGAAATGTATGAACTTTGGGAGGACTCGGTCGTTACTGCGCAGAGCGCTGCCTGTAAAGCGACCTACGAGGCGGCTTTGCTAGATTACTTTAAGGGGGACTGGGAGGCTGCGCTTAAAGGTTTTGAGGCATCGGAGCTCGATGAGCCCTTTCGCAACTTTGCGCCGACGACGCCCTCAACACTGCTTGCGGCACGTTGCCGAGAGTTTTTGAGGTCCGGTGGCCCGGCAAACTGGGACGGGGCCTACGTGATGACCTCGAAGTAGTTCTTCATCAATGCGCTGCTAGTAGCGACGCATCTCAGGCTCTACTTCGAGCGCCCAAGCGTGGATGCCGCCGCTTAAGTTAATGGTGTTGTCGAAGCCTTTTGCACGGAGGTATTGGATTACATTCATGCTGCGCATCCCGTGGTGGCATAATACAATCAAAGGCACGTCCTGGGGCAGAGCGCTGTGGCGTTCCGGGATTTCGCCCATTGGTATGTGGAGTGCGCCCTCGATACGGCAGATCGCCAGTTCAGAGTCTTCCCGCACATCGAGAAAGACTGTTTGGGGATCATTTGCCCGTAAAATTGCCGCATCGCTTGCACTGATTTCCTTGTTCATTGGCAAAGTTTCATGATGATGTTAGGCGATATGTCAAAGACACCTTCTATTATTGTGCCTGCTCGACTCGCTTCGACACGTTTTCCTCAAAAGCTGCTGCATCCTGTTCGAGGCAAGCCTATCGTATTGTGGACGGCCGAGCGTATTCGTGCAGTCGCGCCTGAGTTCCCGCTCTACTTTGCGGTGGATGATGAGGCCTTGGAGCGTTGCCTCAGCGAGGCGGGCTTTAATGTAGTGCGCACGCGTCCCGATCATCCGAGTGGCACAGATCGCTTGGCTGAGGCCAATGCTGCGATTGGTGCGTCCGCAGTGATCAATGTGCAAGGCGATGAGCCGCTGGTCACAGGAGAGCAGATCCGTGCGCTGGCTGCGGGACTCTCTGGCGAGGCTGCGATCTCGACATTAGCTGTCCCCTTTGAGCGCCCGCAGGATTTTGCAAATCCCAATCAAGTGAAAGTGGTGCGTGATCGCTCAGGTTACGCCCTCTATTTTTCGCGTTCGCCCATACCTTTTGTCCGCGATGCCGGGGGCCAAGTGGATGCGGCATGGTTGGCGCAGAACCCTTGTTATCGACATCTCGGTCTCTATGCGTATAAAGCAGATTTTCTTCGTGCCTTTTCGGGCCTGGAGCCTGGTTTCTTGGAACAGATTGAAAAACTTGAACAACTTCGCGCCATGGAGCATGGTTATCGCATACACGTCGGCATGACCGATCAAGCGACTATCGGCATCGATACGCCAGAGGATATTGGTGAGTTTGAAGCGCGCCTGCCTTCGGTGTGATACATGCCTGCTTGACAAAACCGTCCGCTCACAGCCGTATTTATTGTATGCAAACCGTCATGCCAGAACTCGAAGTCGATCCACTTAGTCTCCCTGATGCCCGCGGCCACTTCGGGCCCTATGGAGGCATGTATGTGCCTGAGACTTTAATGACGCCGCTCTTTGAGCTGACAGAGGCCTATCATGCCGCGCGTAAAGATCCCGAGTTTCAAAAGGAGCTGGATTTTCAACTACGTGAGTTTGCCGGACGTCCGACCAATCTCTATTTCGCGGATCGCCTGACAGAGCATTGCGGTGGTGCCAAAATTTATCTCAAGCGCGAAGATCTGCTGCACACCGGAGCGCACAAGATCAATAACGCCCTCGGGCAGGCCCTATTGGCCAAACGCATGGGCAAAAAGCGTATCATCGCAGAGACTGGGGCGGGCCAGCACGGTATCGCGACTGCCGCGATGTGTGCTAAGATGGGGTTCGAGTGCGTCATCTACATGGGCGAGGAGGATATGCGTCGACAATCGCTCAATGTGTATCGCATGCGTCTCTGTGGGGCCGAGGTGCGTGGTGTTTCCGCGGGGCAAAAGACTCTGAAGGAGGCCGTAAACGAAGCCATGCGTGATTGGGTGACGAATATCCGCACCACTCATTATATCATTGGCTCTGCGCTAGGCTCGCATCCTTTCCCCATGATGGTGCGCGACTTTCATCGCGTGATCGGTGAGGAGTGTCGCCGCCAAATTATGGAAAAGGAAGGTCGTTTGCCTGACGAAGTCGCCGCCTGTGTCGGAGGTGGCTCCAATGCGATCGGTATCTTTTTTGCCTTTCTTAAGGATCTAGGCGTGCGCCTGACCGGCGTCGAAGCCGGTGGTCGCGAGATCAAGCGTGGACATCACGCGGCTCGCTTCGAAGGCGGTCAGCTCGGCGTGTTACAGGGGGCCAAAACATGGATACTACAGAGCCCTGAAGGACAAATTGACCTGACGCACTCTGTTTCGGCGGGCCTCGATTATGCCGCAGTGGGCCCCGAGCACGCCTATTATAAAGAAAAAGGCCGCATTGATTTTGGTTACGCAACGGACCAGGAAGCCTTGCAAGCCTTTCAAGATCTCTGTGCCATCGAAGGCATCGTGCCCGCGCTGGAATCCTCCCATGGCATCGCATACACGATGAAGCGCGCCCGCGAAATGTCGCCCGATCAAATCATTATCGGCAATCTCAGCGGCCGTGGTGATAAGGACGTGCAAGAAGCTGCCCGCGTCTTAGGCGAGATGTAGCCCCAGCTTCGTTGCCTGCTTGCCCGGTTCTTACGCCTCGCTGCTGCGTGCCGCGCGGCTATCGGATCGCTTTTTGTAGGGGACAGTTGGTGACGTCGATACGAGTGCCTCGCCGGTAAGATTCCAGTAGTCGTTTCGATTCTTTCGCGAGCATACGACGCACCTCGCGGCGCGCGCCTTTCGCACGCGGGATGTCCATGTGATCGTAAGCGGTGGTCTGATGACGCATCCAGGCGATGGTGGCCGCTTCGGCGCGTTGTTCGATCGGAATGCGTTTGGTGCGGGCGACAGTGCCACTGCCGACTGGCGTCGCATGCGCGGCGATGAGTTGGCTGAGGCGGCCTGCTAGAAGTTCATAGCGTGGATGAAAGTTCAGGTAATCGCGCAAGGCCTGGGTGAAATCCTCACTGTAAGCGAGTTCCGCTTGAGCACGTCGAGTGCGGCCGGCTTCCAGTTTTTTTGTGTAGGCCGGATCTTTTTTTCGAGCTCGCGTGCTGCTTGCAGTGCTTCGATTCGGTGTGCCGGGGCCCATATGCCGTGTGAAAATTCCTTGCGGCCCTTCTTTTCTTTGACTGTCCAAGAGGGGCCGTCCTGCTTGATCCGTCGGCTAAGTGCGGCATCACCGGGGGGCAACAGGGCCCAGCCTTTGGGGACTGCGAGTAATTCGCCTTGAGCGCTGAAGACGTGGCGTGCTTTGGGGGCCGGGCGGACTATGAGTGATTCGGGCATCGTGCAATTTTAGCTGTTGCGGCGTAGTCGAAATGCGCCGGCCCCGTCGTGGCCGGTCTCCCATGGCAGGCTGCGCGCGGAGTCTTCGAGCTCAAATGCCTGGCCGGATTTGCTCTTCAGGAAGGCGTCCACCACATGCTGGTTCTCGGCGGCTTCGATACTACAGGTGCTGTATACAATGCGTCCGCCAGCTCTGACAAATCGAGCTGCGGAGTGGAGCAATTGCAGTTGGAGCTTTGCACACTGTGCGATGTCTTTCGGTCGTAGGCGCCATTTGACGTCGGTGCGGCGCTGGATGACGCCCGTGTTTGAACAAGGCGCGTCGAGCATGACGGCGTCGTAGCGCAGTGGCAGATCCTGAGCTTCAAAGGTCGCCGCGTCGAGTTCGAGTAGGTCGGATTTGATAATTTTGCATTGCAAGTCTGCGGAGCGCAGGGTGGACAAATTCGCATCGAGCCGGGCGATACGATTGCCAGGCAGGTCCACGGCGACGATGAGGCCGCTTCCTTTCATCGCGTGGGCCATGTCGTAGGCTTTGCCGCCGGGGGCGGCACAGAGGTCGAGCACGGACTCACCGGCCTGCGGCGCAAGTAGGGCAGGCGCGAGTCGTGTGGATGGGTCTTTTATGTAGGCGTTGCCCTGATTCAGCAGAGGGTGGAGGTCCACTTGCCAGGATATTTGGGGCGTGATGCGGTAAAACTGCGGCCAATTCGTCGCTTCCAGGCCTGCGGGGCCTTGAATGGACTCGTCGTAAATTTTAAGGTAGGTCGCCGGTATTTCCTGATTCCATTCCAGCAGTTCCCGGTAGCTCTCGGGGAATTCCTTTTGCCAATGCGCGACCAACCACGCTGGGTGGCTGTAGTAGGCGGCGGGTGCTTGTTCGGCATCGATGCCAGCCAGGGCGTCGGGCAGCTTGCGTAACACCGCATTGAGAAAGCCCTGTTCGAAACGGTTGATCAGTTGCTTGCTGCGCTCTACCGCGTGGTGGATGATCTTGGGGTGTCGCTCCGCGTCCGCATCGAGTAACTCGTAGCCGGAAACCAGTAGTATCGCTTCGACGCCCGCCCTTGCTTTTTTACGCAAAAGCCCCTGCAGCGCGGCTTGGGTGCGATGCCCATGGCGTAGGGCGCCTAAAAAAAGTGATTGGCACGCGGCGCGCCGATCACCTATAAATTCTATAGGTAATTCGTCCAACAATTGGTCGGCCTTTCGGTCTCCTGACAGATACACTTCTGTCAAGTGTACAGCAGCATCCCAGCCTGTTGTGGACTTTCTGGATAAGCTAAACTTAATACTTCTCATTGGCGCGGAAACTGTCCATAGTGGATAGTTTACGACTAAGACAAGCAATCATTATGAATAAAGAGTCCATTGACGCTCTCATCAAAAAGAACCCAAAACTGGCTTCGCAACGCGCAAAGCTCGAGCTTATGGTAACTGGTAACTACTGCCTACACCGTAGCTGGGGGTTCGGTAAAATTGTGGATTATAACGCTGCGGACGACCGTTTAATCATCGACTTTGAAGATGGTAAGCAAGGCCACGCAATGGCTCCTGCTTTTTGCGTGGACAAGCTAGAAATCCTGCTGCCCAACGACTTGCTCGTACGTTCTCGTATCGAAGCAGATGTGATTGAGGAAATGATTAAAAAGCGTCCGGCGGATTTGATCTGTGAGATGATTTCCTCCAACGAGAATCATGCGATGATGGCGACAGAGATCGAGCGTCGACTTTCTCGTGTAATCGGACCGATTAAATACAAAAAGTGGTGGACCGCCACCAAGAAGGTATTGGTCAAAGATCCTCGTATCGGTGTGCCGCTTAAAAAGAGCGACCCATACATCTACCGTGAAGAGCCTGTGAAACCAGAGGATGAAATCCTCGAGCAATTCCGCGCCACTAAGAACTCGAAGCAAAAAATCGAGCTCGGCGAAAAACTCTACGCCCTGTCAGAAAACATTTCTGTCGTTCGCGAAGAGATGCCTTCCATCTTGGAAGAGCTCACCGATGCAATCGCCAATGCGAAGAGCCTCAGCCAAGCCGATCGTCTGCATGGCGTGTGGGTGCGTAACAATCTGGCCCGCGATCTGCACGAAGATGTCGAAACACTCGAGCCGTCTTCAGCTTCGATTCTCGATGCCACCAACGATTACTCCGAGCTCGCAGCCAACTTGCCAGCTCAATATTTCAAGCGCTACCTCGATCTCATTAGCCGCACCTATCCAGAGAAATGGCAAGCGATGGTCGAAGATCTGCTGCGTAACTCCAGCGGTAAATTCACCAGCGAGTGTATCAACTTCATGCTCGAGAAAGAGATGCAGGAGCGCATCAGCTACTGCCTCGATCGCTGGCTTAAGGAGCAAACAATCAAGGGCCCACTTCTTTTCTGGGTGGTCAAAAACCGCGCATCTAAGAAATACGGTTCCATCATCGAGCCCCTCGTCAACCCTCGCTTGCTCGCTGCGATGTTCTACGCGATCGACCACGAGGCACTACAAAATGCCAGCACGCGCCGCATCCCATTGGCCGATCTGCTCAGCGACGACGTCACATTGATTCCCGACCTGTTGGCAGAAGCCAATGTCGAGACCGCCAACGATCTCGCACAAACCCTCTTGCTCAATCAAGGCTTCGAGGATTTGACCAAGAAATCGCGCTGCTTGCTCGTTTCATCAAGCAATTCCCAACTGTCCAAGCCCTCCTCGCAGGTCAAGCCGCCGAGACTTCCGAAGACGAGGCGCTTATCGTATCGCAAGAAAGCTTCAACGAAGCCAAGGCCGAATACGAAGAACTCGTTTCCACCAAGATTCCTGAGAACAAGATCGCCATCCAAGTCGCTCGCGACCACGGTGACTTGAAGGAAAATTCCGAATACAAGATGGCTCGCCAGGATCAAGACATCCTCCTTTCTCGTAAGAGTGAGCTGGAGATCGATCTCTCCCGCGCCCGCGTCACCGACTTCACTGAAGCCACCACCGACAACGTCGGCATTGGTTGTATCGTTCATCTGAAGGAAGGCTCCACTGGTAAAGAGCAGCGCTACTCCATTCTCGGTGCCTGGGATAGCGATCCCGACAACGATGTGCTCTCTTACAAGACCCCCCTCGCTCAAGCCCTGCTGGGTAAAGAGCCAGGCGCGACTGTCAGCACCAAGATTGGCGGCAATGAGGAGCAATGGACGATCCTCAGCATCGCTCGTTGGCTCGACGCCAAGTAGAGCGATAAGCAATTTAAACAAAAGGCGCTTCCGAAAGGGAGCGCCTTTTTTATGCATAGCCACGAAACTTTGTTCCGGAGGAGTGTCAGCCTGGTAGCCTCGGAACTCTGTTCCGGGGGGGAGGAGTGTCAGCACTGGAGTGCATTTAGCCTGTGAGCTTGGAAATCACCGTAAGTCGCAGCGATCTACTCTTTTTCGCGTTGACCCTGCTTGAGTAGTCGCGAATCTAGCCAGCACAACACTTGCTCCCGTAGTTCAATGGATAGAGCGGCGGTCTCCGAAGCCGCAAATGGCAGTTCGAATCTGCCCGGGAGCACCAGGCTTCGTCCATAACTTGTTTTGGCGAACGAAGCCTGTCCCGGCGTAATGAAATGTAGCCGGACTTTTGCAGTATTTGGCATGGTATATCGAAACTGCCATAGCTTTCGATAGTGGCCTGAGTTTTACCTAAAGAGATGAGTGAATGGCCGCAAAAGGCGCAAAAGACGCAAGAGCATGCATTTGTATAATTTGAATGTTTCGCCAATTTGGCGAGAGGTCACGATACTTGAACTACTAGAGTTTTCGTGGGGGCGGCTTCCTTGCGCTCTCAACTGACGAATAATAGACGCCTGGAGCCAAGCTGGTGGGCATGCAGTAATACTTCTCTTTCTTGATTATGAAAATATGTAGCTCGGTGCTGGGTGTTAGTAGGTCAGTCGGAATGTTGAAAGTATTGCTCTGGTGGTGTGTGGTTAAGGACGATTTTTCCGTTAAAGGGTAGTGTGCTATTTTGCTGAGTTGGACGATGAGACGCTTACTTTGGGGATCGTAAAGCGCCATGTACACCTCTGCCCAACGTTGTTTATTATTTATATCCTTGGTGATGCTGCGTTGCAGGCTGTATTGAACCTGTGTCCCGTGTTGGCTGGATTTAACAGCGTGAATCGAGAATCGCAGTCCGGATCGACTTTTACTTGCATCTGCAGTCAGTGGGAGTGCGCCTATCTGCTGAATCGAATAATCAGTCAGGCAAAGGGTCGCGCTACGTTCGTTTTCGAGGGTGAATGAATCAATGACCTCGTTTTGTATGTCGATAAATTCGTTCCCTGCGACCTTTAAAAAGGGTGCTATATTGGTTGTGGATACGACTTCTACGGCTGCTGGAAAGGCCGCCATGATTTTGTCAGTAAACAACGGGTTCAATTGAGTGTTATTGGTCCTGAAATATTTGCGAATGAATGTGCCGTTTTCAGTCTCAAGGGATAGGCGATTGGGAATTGTGACCCTTCGGGGATTTTCGGATGTGAGCAGCAGGGGATGATAGTAGCTGGATTGGCTGCGGTTTAACTCCTGCGGTGGCTGAGTTAAAAGCTTAATTTTTGGAGCGTTTGCTATGTGTGCTTCGGCTGTGGAGCCGAGCTTGAAAGACTGAATGACCGATAATAATGGCAGGATGGCTACGCCCAATAGAATAAGGACGATCCTAGTTTGAGTGATCCGTTTGATAAATACGGTGATGCATATGAGCGCCAGGATGCCAAGGGTTGGCATTAAGATGACCAACGCATCGGGATTTGGGCGCGAGCCATTCGAAAAATTACTGGTGGCGGTGCTGCCCAGTATGCCCGCCAGTGTGAAAATTGCGATGATCAGGATGATGGCACCGGAGGCAGTTGATGTGGTGCAGGTCAATGCGAAGAGAAACAGGAAGCTGCCTACATAAATGCCCCAGCTAAGTAGCGCTGCTAGATAGTGAGTTGCTTCTCCGTCCATATGGATGGTCATCGCTAGCATGCCCGCGAGTGTGGGTAGTAGAATAAATAGGCTCAGTAGTAGCAGTTGCGAAGCGAGGTGGGCGCGCCGTGAGAGTGGTCGCGTCATCCAGAAGGACTCGCTGCCAGTGTAGGGTTGTGCATGGGTGATACGTGTGCACAGCACTGCGCAGCTGACTAGTAGGCAAACTTTTAGCAGTAAGGTGATCTCGGTAAGTGCACTCGAGTCGGTCAGTAAGGGGATTGCCAGCAAAACGGTGAGAAGGGCGGAGTTGACGCATAGTAATATGCGGTGCTCACGAATCTGCCATTTCAGTAGATGAAATATCGTATGCATAGTGATTCTCAAAGATGTGTATGATTGGATGCGCCTAATATTGCGAAGAATGGAGTAATGGATACGTCCGAGTCGGATGAGCCTCGTTTGATTGAACCGGGAATAGCTCTGAAACTGATTTTGTGACTTCGACAGGAGGGTGATCGCTGATGCCATGATAGACCCATTCGTAGATATCGATGAATGATTCCTCTACTTTGAGTGGCTCATCGTCGGCCGATTTGATGTAGAGCTTTACTCGGCTAAGTGACTGCTTCAAGGGGCCCATGCTGGGGATGTCTTTTACTTGTCCCTCTCCAATGCTAGCTATATCTTGCGAGTCTGATTGTAGCACATAGGTGCGTGACTGGTCCCATTGGTTTGTGGGGGTTCCGTCGTTGCTCCTAATGTTGAACCAAAGGTTGCCAGCGCCATATTGTTGTATGTATCGAAGCTCGGCTCGGACCAAGGTGATCGTGCCATTCTCTATTGAAACCGACGCTCCCAGCTGGAGTGGGATGCGGGCGATCTTTTTGAACTGAGCGATCTTATGGCTGAGCTGAATGGAGTAAGTGACATCACCATCAGTAATGTCAATTGGTAGGGGGATGGTGTCTAAAAATTTATACCACTGCTTAGGCTTTAGAAAAGATTCACCTGCGTACTGCTCGCTGATGTATTGAATCTGTTGTGGGTGTAAGGATGGCTTGAGTAGATACTGCACCTCGCGGACGCGCCTTCCGAAGTCGTTATTGTTGTTTTCCCATTTCTGAGTCGCACGGAAGAATTCATTGCCTGCATGCCTCGCGGTGAGTGTGCGTGCGATCGGATCCACGATATAGGGCTGATTGATCGCATCCCAGTCGACACTCAGCGCTCGCGCGTAGCTTTTACGCTCCGTGCTGCTCCCGTAAATCTGAATGTTATCTTTTAGTTTTCTAGCAAATACCTCGTCTTGTATGCTGTCGGACGCCTCTGTCATTTTTGGGGGTAAATTGCTGGCGATTAGCAGGCTTGAAAATATTACGATGGCGTAGGATGCCAGTAGTATCGGATGCAGCGGGCGCTGTATTTTAGTTGCGGCTCGGTAAATGACTGCGACACCGAAGAAGAGTGCGATGCTGAATGCGGTGAAGTGGAAGTCATATAGCCCGAGAATATTTTTCTCAACGATAGTGGCGTATGCCAATGTCGCCAGAAACGAAATAGGCGAAATCACGAGTAAGCCATAGCCTAATGCGGCAGGAGTTGCCCACAGCGAGCCGAACAGTAATGTCGTCCAGCCGACAAATAAATAGGGGACGAATTGGGGAGCGATCTGGTCCTTAGGTAGCCCCCAGCAAGTTGCAATGAAATATTCCGAAAGTAAGAATAGGCTAGTGAGTAGGGTCACCAGTGTGAACAATGCGCCCCAATTGGCGACGGTGGGCACTGGAGCTGTTGCGAGGTAACGCTCTTTACTAAATGAGGATTGGCAGTATCCGATATAGGCAGCGAGTCCTATAAACAATAGCTGAATGGCGATGGTGAGATAGGCCATGAAATCGTAGAACCATGGCGACGTGATCGATCTAAAGGAACCTAGTGTGAGGCCGAATGCGTGTATGACTAGCAGCGAGATCAATAGAGCCAGTCCGCTTCGATGCTGACGGATCTCTTGCTTAAGACAATGAAATAGAAGTTTCATAGTGGCTAGGATTGCAGGTCGAGGCGGTAGTTTTGAGCTAACTGAATGAAAATTTCGCGTAAGCTCAGTGTACGGCATGAGGGTTCGCTGCTGAGCTTTCCATTAATGGCGACGGCGCATTCTTCTATGCTGGATACATCCTTCCATTCACAATGAGTGAAGCGCAATATACGCCCAGATTGCTGGGGGTTGAGCCATGTGTCGGGCAGAGCTGCTGGGACTTCAGCGCTGTCAGCTAGTCGGATTTCTACCTCCCTAAAACGGGATAGTAATGCATCGGTGGACTCGTTTAGTTTGAGGTGTCCTTTGTCGATAATCGCGATTTGGTCTGCTAGTCGTTCGACTTCTTCAATGTCGTGGGAGGAGATGAAGACACTCCAGCCTTCGTCCTCCGTGAGCTCGAGTAGGCCTTTAATGAATTCATCGCGAACGAGTGGGTCGAGGCCTGAAAAGGGCTCATCCAATACGACCAGCTTCGGGCGGTAGGCTAAGTTGGCCAGTAAGGCCGCCTTCATCTGTTGACCGCGGGAAAGGTTTTTTAACTTTTGCCTAGTGTCGAGCTCGAAGCGCTTTAGGAGGTTGGCTTCTAAGTTGATGTCCCAATTTTTGTAGAGTGGTCGGCTAAATTTGAGTAGTTGCTCAACCGTCATCCACAGTGGGAGTAGTTGATTTTCGGATACGTAGGCAATGTTTTGGAAAGAAGCACGTGAGAGTTTACGAGAGTCTTCACCCAACACTTCAATACTGCCGGAGTCTTGATGGTGCAGTCCTAGTAGCAGCTTGATTGTCGTCGTTTTTCCCGCACCGTTGGAGCCGAGGCAGGCGGTGATGCGTCCTTCAGGAACCATCATTGTCAGGTTCTGTACAGCGGCAGCTCTTTTGAAGTGTTTGCTTACGTTGTTGAATTGTATCGCTGGCATTGTTTTTTCGGAGGGGGGATTTTTAACTGTGTTCCTTCCAGAGCTTCTGGATGTGTGCACAGAGCATTTCATCGCTTAGTTGTAAGGATTTGGCTTCGGTGAGTATTTGTTTGAGCGCGGGGGAGAGCTGTTCCAGGCGTTGATTTGTCGAGGGGAGCTCGTCTGTGCGTACCACCATGCCGACGCCTGGTTGCGATCCGAGTAGGCCTTCAGATTTGAGAACCGATACCGCCTTGTGTGCTGTTGTCGGTGAGATACGCAACTCAACGCTCAGTGAGCGAACAGACGGAAAGCGATCCCCGTCCTGCAAGTCGCCTTTCAAAATAGCTCGCCGGACTGCTTGTGTGAGTTGCTCAGATACTGGAGCGCCATCCTCAATATGTATGGAGAAGGGTAACATGGTGTTTTTGGTGTAACAGTATGCATGTTACACTTGGGACGTAATGGCAAGCCTTTTCTTTGTAGGTGTATACTTGAGGGGGTGATTAAAACTACGGGAAAGATCGCGCATCTCTGACTTCGTAGCTGCACTTGCTCTCGCTTTGAGGGAAGGGAATGGCGTTCTTTGTGTTGGTGAGCTGACGGGCGTCTGAAGTTCGATAGACCGGCGTCCGCGAGCGGACCGCTACGTTGTTGAGAAGTGTGGTGTCGTCGCTTGCGGCGGCGGGGATTCGTGGGCACACTAGCTTTCGCTTTTAGGAAAGCGTTGCAGGGGGCGCTGGGGTGATTCTGTCGAGTTGGATCACTCCATGATGTAAAATAGCAAAAAGATCGCGCCGATGGCATAGGTCATCCAGTGCAGTTGTTTGGCTTTGCCGCTGGTGACGCGTAAGAAGATATAGAGTAGGAAACCGATCGCGATGCCGTGGGTGACGCTGAAAAATAGGGGGATGGTGATTGCAGTTAAGATCGCTGTTACGCGTTCGGTGTATTCTTCGTAGGGCACGTGTCGTAGCCCTTCGCCCATGAGTAGTCCGACAAATATGAGAGCGGGTGCGGTGGCAATGGCGGGAATTGCGGCGATTAATGGATAGCAAAAGAGTGCGATTAAGAAACAAACGCCGACCACTACGCTGGTAAAGCCTGTGCGGCCGCCTGCTTCGATCCCTGCGGCGGATTCGACATAGGAGGTAGTGGTGGAGGTGCCGAGCATTGCGCCGCAGACTGTGGCTAGGGCGTCGGCGCTCAGTGCCCGGTTGGCTCGAGGTAATTGATCGTTCTCATCTAAGAGCTGGGCGCGGCGGGAGAGCCCGATGATGGTACCGACAGAGTCGAATAGATCTAGAATCAGCAGGACGAAGAGTACTTGCAGTGATTCGAGGTTGGTGAAGGGGTAGAACCAATCGAGTTGTAAAAAGGTTTCGCCGAGTCCGGAGGGGAGGGCGAAAAAGCTCTCGGGCAGGGTGGTCAACATCTCTGGCGCGCCTTCTGTGCTGGCTGGATTGAGTACGAATAGACCGCTGATCGCGAGTGCTAGCATACTGATGATAATCGCGCCTGGCACGCGCCAGACGGTTAAGGTGCAGATGGCAAATAAGCCTCCCAGTCCGAGTAATACGATGGGGTCGCTAAAATCTCCATGGGTGATGATGGTGGCGGGACTGGCTTCGACCAAGCCAGCTGCCTTCAAGCCGAGTAGTGCGATGAAGAAGCCGATCCCGGCTTGGATACCTACTTGGAGCCCCTTGGGCACGGATTCGATGATTTGTTTGCGAACTCCGGACGCGGAGAGGACGAGGAAGATGATACCGTTCCAGAAGGTGAGACTCAAGGCGCCTTGCCATGGTATGCCCATGCCTAGCACGATGATGAAGGCGAAGTAGGCGTTGGTCCCCATGCCCGGAGCGAGGGCGATGGGATAGTTTGACATGAAGGCCATCAGGAAACACCCGATGGCCGCCGCGATGGCAGTTGCCATCATCACAGCTTGCGGGTCCATACCCGCGTTCCCGAGCAGCATCGGATTGACGACCAGGATGTAAGACATCGCAGCGAAGGTGGTGATGCCGGCGATGAGCTCTGTCTTGAGGTTGGTCTTGTGTTCTCCGAATTTAAAGAATTTTAGCATGTTTGACTGGTTCGAGATTCTTGAGTGCTGTGGCGATGTTTAGAAGTGGTATTTGAGCAGGAAGCTGCAGGCGCTTTGGTCGGTGCGGAAGGGCAGATCTTTTAAGCCGTATTTGTTGCTCCAGTAGTCGTACTCGACGCCTACGTAGAGGCGTTGTGACTCATCCCATAGTAGTTTGCCCAAGTTGTATTTGATCTGTGGGTTGATGTGCAGGTTTTCTTCGTAGCCCGAGTTTTCGGAGGCGAAGACATAATCAATATAGCCGTCGATGATGATTTCTGATTGGCCAAATGGGAGGGTGTAGCCGAAGCAAGGTGTCAATTGCCAGCCGCGTGAGTTAGTGTTTTGCGGGTCACGATAATAGAGATTCAGGTGAAAGTAGTCGAAGCCCGGCAGATCGAGGTCGATGCCGATGCCGTAGAGTAAGCTCTCGACGTCGTCTTCGCCGAATTCATAGGTGGTGGCAATTAAGACGTCCTGAATCGGGCCGAGGCTCCATTCGCGATCTGTGATTTTTCCGAAGCTGAAGCGTGGGGAGAATTCCCCGTAGAAGGCGGACTCTTCGCCATCTGTGTCCAGATAATCGAGGTAGTCGATAAATGTGAAGCTGTCTCCAAAGCTCCAGGCACTGACATGCTCGAAGGTGACGGTTTGCTGATCTTCCGCATCGACGCGGTATTTGCCGCCATAGAGGTACGATAGGCTGAAGTCTTGCCACTGGATCCACTGCGGAGCCCAGCTACCAGAGTCTTCCTGAAGGGGAGCCTCTTCCGCCTGCAAATTGGGCGCAAGCGTGAGCATGCTAACTAGTGTGGATGTTTGAATGAGTCTCTGTAGAGTTTTCATGAACAGGCAAAGCATCGAAATCGGGGAACGAGTCCAACGCTATTTCTGCATGTCCTAGAAGTAGTTGAAATGTGAGTGTGATCTATTAGTAGCACGAATCATGCGACAAAACGTGCTTCTCGTTACTTGTTTCGGTTTTTTTAACTCGCGCGCAGCCATGCGGCACAAATGATTCCGCCCCATGGCAGCAACCGACTATAAATTTCGCCTGAAAGATAGCATCATTGGCTTACAGTTTCTTTTTGTGGCCTTTGGCGCGCTGGTGCTAGTGCCCATACTGACTGGCTTAGACCCCAACGTGGCCTTGTTTACGGCAGGCATCGGAACGCTCGCTTTTCAATGTATCAATCGCAAAAAGGTGCCGCCCATCTTCCTGGCATCGTCTTTTGCCTTTATTGCACCTATTATGTATGGTGTGCAAACTTGGGGGCTGCCGGGTACATTGTCGGGCCTGATCGCGGCGGGTTTGTTTTATGTTTTAATTAGCTTCTTAGTGCGACTGCGACGTGCGGACTGGTTGCACTATATTCTGCCGCCCGTGGTGGTGGGGCCCGTGATTATCACCATCGGCCTGATTCTCGCGCCAGTTGCGGTGAATATGGCGATGGGCAAAACGGGGGATGGTAGCGTTGAGCTGGTGCCTTTGCCGCAAGCGATGTCGATTTCTTTACTTTCACTGATGGTCACGATCGTGGTGATCTTAAAAGGGCGGGGCATGTTCAAGCTACTGCCTGTGCTGTGCGGCATCGTGGCCGGTTATACGCTTTCGGTTGTGCTGGGAGTGGTGGATTTTGCGGCGGTATCGAGTGCGCCCTTATTTGCGCTGCCTGCATTTACGGCGCCTGAGTTTAATTTAGAAGCGATCTTGTATATGCTACCGATTGCAATTGCACCTGCGGTCGAGCATCTCGGCGACATTCTCGCGATCAGCAGCGCGACTAAGGAAAACTATCTGGAAAAGCCAGGCCTTAAGAATACACTTTTGGGCGATGGTGTGGCCACCTGCCTGGCGGCGTCGATGGGCGGCCCGCCCAATACGACTTATTCCGAAGTCACCGGGGCGGTTAAAATCACGCAAGCCTTCAATCCAGCCATCATGACTTGGGCGGCACTTTTCGCCATCTTATTGGCATTTGTCGCTAAGCTGGGCGGTTTATTGGCGACTATCCCTGTGCCCGTGATTGGAGGTGTGTTGATCTTATTGTTCGGAATTATCGCCAGTATCGGCATTCAAACCATTGCGGATCATAAGGTCGACTATAACGATTCACGCAATCTGATCATAAGCTCCGTGATTTTGGTCAGTGCGATTGGTGGGATGAGCTTGGACCTAGGCTTTGTCTCACTGAGTGGGATCGGGCTCGGTGCGATCTGTGGCATTGCTCTTAATTTGGTGCTGCCGCGCACCCAGCCGAAAAAAGACGAGGCCTAAGCTGGTGCCTTGGGGTGCTTACGTAACCAGCGTTGGATTTCGTTGAGTCGCTTGATGGGGTCTTTGGCTTTGAGCCGCGGGAAACGGCTGCCGGACTTTAGGAATTCGCCCGATTTCCCCGGCATGGCGAGCTTGCAGATCAGGCGATCGCCTTCGCTCTCGACGCGGCGCACACCGGCGAGCTCAGCGAGGATGCGCACTTGGCTGACGGCGATCAGTGCTTCGGTGGGCAGGGGACGCTTGCCAAAGCGGTCGGCCAACTCTTCGGCGATGTTGAGCACGTCTTCTAGCTTTTCAGCTAAGGCCAGGCGGCGGTAGAAGTCGATGCGCAAGCGGGGCTCGGCGATGTATTCGCTGGGCAAGGACGCTTCAATTAGCTCGCCTTTGCGGTTGCCATACTCAGCGTCCTTAATCGCGGCAAAGCTAAAGGAGCCGCTGGTGCTGCGGGCACGGCTGCCGCCCAAGCCGGTGGTGATGAAGTCGAGTTTTACTTCCGCTCGTATGCGGTCGGCTCCCGGATCGCCTTTGAGACGAGCCACGCTCTGTTTGAGTAGTTGGCAATACAGTTCAAAGCCGATGCCGGCGATGTGTCCGCTCTGCTGTGAGCCGAGCAGGTTGCCGGCGCCGCGTAATTCCAAGTCGCGCATGGCGATGCGAAAACCGGCCCCTAACTGGTTGTGTTGTTTGAGCGCGTTTAAGCGCTTTTGCGCTTGTTCCACCACCGCGGCGTGACGGTGCAATAATAAGTAGGCGTAGGCTTGCCGTTTGAAGCGGCCCACGCGCCCGCGGATTTGATACAGCTGCGCGAGTCCGAAACGGTCAGCACCTTCGATGATCAATGTATTACAATTGGGGATATCGATGCCGGATTCGATGATGGTCGTGCAGACTAACACGTCGAACTTTCCCGCTACGAATTTCGTCATGATTTTTTCCAGCGCGCCCTCAGTCATCTGTCCGTGGCCGACGGCGACTTTGAGCTTGGGGTGCATGGCTTCGATCTTAGCGGCGACGCCTAGAATGCTGTCGACTCGGTTGTGTAGGTAAAATACTTGTCCTCCGCGATCGGTCTCGGCTTGGATCGCGGATTTGATTAGCTTTTCATCGTAGCTTTTTACAATGGTTTCGATGGGGCGGCGGTCGACGGGTGGTGTTTCAATGACACTCATGGCACGTGCGCCCGCCATGGCGAGGTAGAGCGTGCGTGGGATGGGAGTGGCACTCAGGGTGAGGATGTCGACATCGGCGCGTAGCTGTTTGATTCGCTCTTTTTGCTTTACACCGAAGCGTTGCTCTTCGTCGACGACGAGTAGTCCCAAATCTTGGAAATGAACGTCGTGACTGAGCAAACGATGGGTGCCGATGACGATGTCAACCTTACCGGCTGCGAGGTGTGCGATGCTTTCTTTATTTTGTTTCGTGCTACGAAACCGGCTGATCATGTCGACAATGATCGGGTATTGAGCCATGCGCTCGCAAAAGGTGTTAAAGTGCTGTTGGCAGAGCACAGTGGTGGGCACTAGGATGGCGACTTGTTTGCCCGCGAGCACCGCTTTGAGAGCCGCGCGAATGGCGACCTCTGTTTTGCCGAAGCCCACGTCGCCACAAATCAGGCGATCCATGGCTTGTGGCTTTTCCATGTCTTGTTTGGTGGCTTCGATCGCTGCGAGCTGGTCGGGCGTTTCTTTAAATGGAAAGGCGGCTTCAAAGTCTTTTTGCCAAGGGTGGTCGGGTGGAAATGCAAAGCCGCCCGCTTGACTGCGACGGGCGTGAAGTTGCAGCATTTCTGCTGCGTAATCGAGTGTGGCGCGCTCGGCCGCGGCACGGGTCTTATCCCAAGTCGCGCCGCCCACTTTTGCGAGCTTGGGGCTGGACTTGGTGAGGCCGACGTAGCGGGTGAGTAGGTGCGATTCTTGCAGCGGCACATGCACCGTCATTTGCTCCGCAAACTCGACGGAGATCACCTCTTTGGAGCCACCTTGTATT
The DNA here is from genome assembly GCF_033878955.1 of Coraliomargarita algicola. Classification (NCBI taxonomy): domain Bacteria; kingdom Pseudomonadati; phylum Verrucomicrobiota; class Opitutia; order Puniceicoccales; family Coraliomargaritaceae; genus Coraliomargarita; species Coraliomargarita algicola. Next base: position 2,395,426 of record NZ_CP138858.1, on the reverse strand, counting down.
TCTAGCTGTGTGAGTCCGCGAAAGAGGCAAACGCCGTGTTGCAAATGCACCAGTGGATCCCCATCCGCGAGCTCGGTAAAGTCGAGCAATTGATCCACTTGAGAAATTGTGGGACGCGCGCGTTCTTCGCGGCGGTTCAGTTTGCGGCTGCGCCGTCCGAAATACTCGGTGTCGGTGATCAGGGCGAATCCGTTCTTACCGCTTTTGAGGGGCGGTTTGTAATTGGGAGAGTTGTGGCAAATGAAGCCACCAGAAAGTGTGCCCTGTATGAAGTGTGGCTTGAGGCGCGCGGTTTTAGGGTTTTCCTTTAAGAGTTCTTGTATGCGTTTGCTCTCGCTCTCGCCGGCAGTAATCAACGTGATGGCGAAGCCCTTTCTCGACCAGTCTGCAATTTGGTTTTCAAATTTAATGCGAGCATCCTGTTCGGACTCAAAACGGTCGTAGCCGATCTGTGCCAGCTCGGTATGGAAACGGTAATTGCTGGTCGGCTCAGAGTCTATTTCGATGCGTTCGGCGTCTCGAAATAGTTCGGAGTCTGTATCCAATTCACAAATACCAGTCAGCGTGTCGCGTTGCTTGCGTTGGGCGATTACTTGGTAAAATGAGCGTAGAGATGCCGTGCTCGGGGCGTCTTGTGAAGTGCCGGGCGGCGTCATTGGTGTGAGGTCGCTACGAGCAATCGCTAACTTCTCGAATCGATAGGGGTGCTCGCGCACAAGTGCGGCGGGGTCTTCGAATATCCATTGCACGGCTGCTGTGGGCAGGTAGTGAATGAGCGCGCCTTCAGTGATGGCCGCACCGGCATCGGAGTTCGGCATGCCGGCGGCGATGCGAATGGTGCTGACGTCGTCTTGAGTGCGTTGGGTAGTGGGGTCGAAACTACGTATGCTTTCGATTTCGTCGCCGAAGAAGTCGATGCGATAGGGGCAGTGCGCATCGTAGGGGTAGAGGTCGATCAAGCCGCCACGGGTGGCGATTTGACCGGGTTGTTCGCAAAGTGCTTCGGAGTCGTAATCGAGCTCGGTTGTGAGCTTGTCAATTAATTGTCGGAAGGGATGGCTTTGGCCCACTTCCAGAGTGATTTGGCCTTGTGCGAAGTCTGCTTTCGCGGGGCAGTTGCCCAGTAGGGCTTCGGGGGTGGCGATGAGTAGACGCTTATGCGGGGGAGCTTGCAACAGTGCACTGAGCACTGCCAGGCGATCGCATATGCGGTCGGCGCGTCGTTGCGCATCGATGTCGGGGGGCGGATCTTCCGGGAAGTAAAGCACTTCCACGGGGGCCTTGTGGATGGACCATTGAACATAGCGATCGACTTCGGCGGCTAATTCTTGGGCGCGGCGCGGGTCGGCCACGAGTGCGAGGGTGAGCTCTGTTGTTGCGTGTTGCGCCAGAGAGTGAAGTAGCGGCGCACGTGCCTCCGTGCAAACGCCGTGGTAAAGCGTCGATTTCGGAGTGGCTACTGTTGATTTCGAGGGCACTGCGTTAGCTGTTGAATGACTCTAAATGCTTGAGCGCGGCTTGGGCGGCATTGGCTTCGGCGGTCTTTTTAGAGCTACCGGTGCCACGCCCGAGCTCTTTGTCTCCCAGAAAAACGGCGGCGTTGTAGTGACGGTCGTGGTCCGGACCTTCGGCGGGCAATTCTTGATAGCGGGGAACTTCGCCGGCGTGGTGTTTTTGCGACCACTCTTGTAATTTGCCTTTTGGGTTTTGGCTGCTGGCGGTGAGCTCGATGGCTTCGATCTGATCGCCGAAGAGCTGGCGGATTGCTTGGCGTGCCGCGTCGAGGCCGGCGTCGAGGTACACGGCGCCGATGAGTGCTTCGAGTGCGTCTTCGAGCATCGCCTTACTCGGTTCGGCCTGATGTTGGCGATGCGCTTCGCTGACTTCCAGATATTTGCCGAGATCATTGCTGCGTGCGACACGCGCGAGAGATTTACCATTGACAATACTGGCGCGTGAGCGGTCGAGTGTGCCCTCGTCGGCCTGTGGGAACTTTTGGTAGAGTGTTTCGGCGATCACCAGGTCGAGCACGGCGTCCCCGAGAAATTCCAGACGCTGATTATCGCCCGTTGCTCGATCGCAACTGGAGTGGGTGAGTGCGAGTCTGAGCAAGGCTTCATCCTGAAAACTGTGTTGAGTGATCGGTTCGAAGATTTGGTTGGAGCTGTGCATTTTATGTGAAAAAGTTCGGCGATGTCGGTTTACCGCTTGCGCTGGAGGAGGGGGCAATTCAGCTTAGTTCTAGTTCATTTCGGTCCGGCTGCAAATACCGGAATTGTATTTCGCTCTCATTTATACAAATACCTTGTTAAAAGAAAAATCGCCCACGTCCTCCGAGTCCAAGGCCAAGATCTTTGTCCTCGATACTAATGTTCTTTTGCACGATCCGCAGTGCCTCCATAAATTTGAGGATAATACGATTGCGATTCCAGTCGAGGTCTTGGAGGAACTCGATGGTAAGAAATCGGCTCCCGGGGAGCTCGGGTTTTCCGCACGTAAAATACACCGCGACTTGCGTGCGCTCTTTGACGAAGGCTTGGAAACGCCGCCGGAACTCAATGGTAAGGGCAGCTCGGCGCTGAGCCGGGACCTGCCGAACGGCGGGCGCTTGGTGGTGGTGATCAATGATTACATGGTAACTGGCGAGAGTGAGAACGAAGGACTCAACCGACTGAAGGCTACGCTGGTAAATATGGAGAAAATGGACAGCCGGATTTTGGCGTCTGTCTTTTTTCTTAAGGATGTATGTCCTGATAGTCGTGTTATTCTAGTGACCAAAGATGCCAATATGGCACTCAAGGGCATTGCGCTCGGCTTGGAAGTGCAGGATTACATGAATGACAAGGTGACCACTGCCAAACTGGGCGGTGGTTGTAAGACGATCGTAGTGGAGGATGCGGACTATGAGCGTTTTCTGGAAGAGCAGGGGGTCGACCTCTCGCCTGAGCTGACCAGTCACTTGTATCTGAATGAGTATATTTACATCAGCAATGGTGAGTTTAGCGAGCCAGCCCGCTACCGAGGCGATGGTCAGATCGATGCCTTAATTCTAGGCTCGGATGTGGGGGTGAAAATTCCCAAAGGGATTCGTATTCATCCGCTCAATTCAGAGCAACGGATGCTGATGGATGCGTTGTTGGATGAAGATATTAAGCTCGTGACCTGCAGTGGTAAGGCGGGCACGGGGAAGACTCTGGTCTCGATTGCGATGGCACTGTTTCAAACCATCGGAGAGGACAACTTATATGAGCGTGTCTTTATTACGCGTCCTCTGGTGCATATTGGTAAAGATACCGGCGCCTTGCCTGGGACGCTGGAAGAAAAAATGGCACCCTATATCGCGCCGTTTTTTGATAATTTGGAAGTGCTCTTCAGTAATCGCAAGGTGGTGAAGCAGGAAGAGCCCGCCAATGAGGATTCGCACATTAACCGGATTACCTCGACGCGTAAGCGCAAGAAGGCGATGGCGAAACTGGCTAAGCAGCCCTCAAAGCAGGAGAGCGCCGAAGAGGATAATAAGCCGCGCAAGCCCTTTCAGTTCCTATTTGATTACGGCATGGTCGAGGTGGAAGCTATGACCTTCATTCGCGGCCGTTCGCTCTCGAATACGATTTTTATTATCGATGAAGCGCAGAATCTAACACCGCATGAGGCCAAGACAGTTGTCAGCCGCATGGCTGAGGGCTCGAAGGTGATCCTGCTCGGGGATCCGTATCAAGTGGACAGTATGTTCTTGGATGCGTGGTCCAATGGATTGGTGCACACCGCGCAGCGACTGAAGGGCACGGAGATCACTGCTCACTTGGAATTAGCGACAGGTGTGCGCTCCGAGTTGGCGGACCTGGCGGCAGATCTGTTGTAGCGATGTGACGCCAGTCACGTCTGTGGAGTCCTGGAATGCAACGTTGGACGTTCGACGTTCCCCGAGACCTCGCTGGCGCGAGTTCGCTACAGATTGAGGTGTATCGATGTGACGCCAGTCACGTCCGTGCGCGGTGCAATTCAACATTGGAAGTTGAGCGTTGGACGTTCAACGTTCCCAAGTTATATAAAAAAGGCGGACTTGCTTTCGCAGGTCCGCCTTGGATTTAAATTATAAGCGCTGCCTTAGTAAGGCAGTGGATATTTTGCGGCAAGCTCAGCAACGCGTGCTTTGACGTCTTCGAGTGCTGCGTCCAGACCGTCGGTGTCGATGGCTTTCAGCACGGTATCGATGCAGTCGGCGATGGTGACCATGTCGGCTTCAACGAAGCCGCGGCTGGTGACCGCCGGTGTGCCGAGGCGAATACCGGATGCTTTGAAAGGAGAGCGTGTCTCGAAGGGCACGGTGTTCTTGTTGCAAGTGATGTGCGCGCGATCGAGCGTCTCTTGCGCGACCTTGGCTGTGAGGTCAGGCAGGTTTTCGCGTAGGTCGACCAAGAAGAGGTGATTGTCGGAGCCCCCGGAGATGAGCTTGTAGCCACGTTCCATCATGGCTGCCGCGAGTGCTTGCGAGTTTTTGACGATTTGAGCGGCGTAGTCCTTGAAGCTGGGCTTGAGGGCTTCACCGAAGCAGACTGCTTTGGCTGCGATGACGTGCATGAGCGGGCCGCCTTGGCCGCCTGGGAACATTGCAGAGTCGATGATTTTTGCGTGCTCCGCTTTGCAAAGAATCAGGCCGCCACGTGGGCCGCGTAGGGTCTTGTGCGTGGTGGTGGTGACGAAGTCGGCGTGTGGCACAGGAGAAGGATGAACGCCTGCGGCAACCAACCCTGCGATGTGAGCAATGTCGGCGAAGAGATAGGCGCCGACGGAGCGAGCGATTTCGCCCATACGTTCGAAGTCGATGATGCGTGAGTAAGCGGATGCGCCTACAGTGATCATTTTGGGCTTTTCCTTTTCGGCCACTGCAGCGAGTTCGTCGTAGTTAATCAGGCCGGTGTCTTCGCCGACGCCGTATTGCACGAATTCGTAGAGTTTGCCCGAGAAATTGACGGGGCTGCCGTGTGTGAGGTGTCCGCCGTGGGCGAGGTTCATGCCCAGCACCTTGTCGCCTGGTTGGAGCACGGAGGTGTACACTGCGAAATTAGCTTGCGAGCCAGAGTGGGGCTGCACGTTTGCGTGATCTGCGCCGAAGAGTTCTTTGGCGCGCTCGATGGCGAGGCGCTCGACGACATCGACGTGTTCGCAACCGCCATACCAGCGTTTGCCGGGATAGCCTTCAGCGTATTTGTTGGTCAGGATGCTGCCTTGAGCTTCCATGACGGCTGGGTAAGTGAAATTTTCCGACGCGATGAGCTCGATGTGGCTTTCTTGGCGTTGACGCTCCGCAGCGATGGCGGCGGCGATTTCAGGATCGATTGCGGCGATCGGGTTGGCGTTGAGGGCGGGATTGGATGTTGCTGTGCTCATTGTTTGAGTGGTTTGAAAATAGTGCTTGGGCGAGGTTGGTTTAGAAGGGCCAGATCCATTCGCGGGCGGAGGATTTTTTCGCAGTGGGAGCTTCTGGCTCGGCTGTTGGGGGCGCGGCGTCGGGACTTGGAGCGGGTGTTTCTACGGCAGTTGTGGCCGCGGCAGTTTCGACATCGGTAGTGCTATCGGGTGCTGTGGCTGCGGCTTTTTCGCTCCAGAAAGGCCACCACCATGGGTCGCTCACATGAGTTCCTTCGTATTCAGCTGCCAGCATGGCGTCGGGAGAAGTGGCGCTTTCATTCTCACCGAAGGGCCATGCCCAGCGTGCAAAGGTGCGTCCCCAGCCCGCCTCTTGTTGTTGGGCAGCGTCGATGCCAGCGGCTTCGGCGAGATGAATCATTTGTTGGCCTACATCTTCACGCCCTTTTAAGTGTGCGGCGAGTTTGCTGCTGTCGGTGGGGGTGGCGGCTCGTGTGCGTGTGGGCACCCCATCCAGTGGACGTCCTGGTTTGTATTCGTAGACCACGAAGCCGCGGCCGATGGGGCTTAAGATTTTGCGCATGCCGTCGTCCCAGCGCATGAAAATGTCTTGTCCTTGCATCTTCCAGTCGCCTTCGAGGTTGCGGTCGAGGGAAGTGTTGAGATTGCCGAAGCGAGCGATTTCGACGCGTTCAAATGAGTTTTCGGAGAGTTTTATGATCCAGTCGCCGCGGTAGAAGGCGAGGGCGTTTTTACGGCTGGAAAAGGCGATGCCGCCGGTGTGGACGGTGCGCTCTGCTTTGTAGTTGGCCATCCACGCGCTGGGCACTTTGTCTTCGATGGTGCGGGCTGCGGGGCGCATTTCGCTCTCGTCGTCTTCAATGATTTGTCCGGGCTCGATGATTTTATAGCTAAATTCACGTTTATTGGGGCGAAGGATCGAGTATTGTCCACTGTCCCAGGCGATGTGGAGTTCGCTGCCTTGTTTGGCCCAAGAGCCGCGTAAGCCACCTTGGGCGCCCGCGGTGGTGGCCGCGGAGCGATCTGATTCGATGAATACGTACTCGGCGGATGCGTCATCGGAGCCGATTTTCCAGATGCCGAAGTAGCCCTTGGCTCTGTCGCGATCCGAGGCGAGTGCATTTTCTTTGGCGGGAGGTTTGGCCCACTGCCCGAGGATTTCCGCGGGCACTTGTTGGGCCTTGGCGCTGTAGCGCTCGGAGCCGCTGTTGTCGATATGGATGATGACGAAGCCGAGTTTGTCACGTTGAATGCGATGTTGACTGCCGTCGGACCATCGGAGAGTGGCGCTTTCTTCGGTGCTGGTCCAGTTGCCTTGGTAGACGCTGCGGTCACTGTTGTCGCCCCAGAAGTAAGAGGCGCGACCTTGCCCCTTTACGATCATGACAAGGGTGCCTTGGTTCGGAGTCTCGATTTGCCAAGTGCCGCGAAAGAGCTCGTCGCTACTTTGTGCGTGAGCGTTTAAGCTGAGTAGGCTGGAGATCAGCAGGCCGCAGAAGAGGGCGGCCAAGGATCGGAAAATTAGTGTGCATCTCTGCGCGGAGAATGAAATCATATCTAGTGCCTATTTTTCACAGTCACAACAGGCAAGAATTATTCGTGAGGCCTGCCGATTCGGGAGAAGTTTAGTAGACTGCGGCTGATGCGCCCACTTTCGAGCACTGCACGGTCGGAATTTGGGTGTGGATCGACTACAGTGCCGTCCGAGTAGCGGAAGTTGTATTTGCCTGGGCTCGTTTCAGCGAAGAGGCTACCGAGTTGTAGCTTGGCTGGGAAGGTTTCGACGACGGGCGTATCGGCTGTCGTCTCTAGTGGGAAGTTGATGTTGATGACGCTGCCGATATAGGCGGATTTGTCTTGGAGCGTGTCGAGCGCCATTTGGGCGGCATGGTTTGCGGCTTCCTTCAGTGATGCATTGAAGGCCTCGTTGCCTTGACCATTTGCATCGCGAATGGAGTCGAATAGGTGGTTGGGGACGCTCTGGCTAAAGGCAATCGCGGGTAAATCCCATAACACGCCCTCGATCGCACCAGCGACTGTGCCCGAGCTGAGGATTAAAGTTTCGGTGGTATTAAACCCGATATTGATACCCGATAGCACAATGTCTGGCTTTTCGGGGAGTAAGTTACCCAGTGCTATATTGACGCAGTCTGAGGGGGTTCCGCTAATGGCCCAAGCCTGCACGCCATCTGCGAAATAGGATGGGCTGTCGATGACTTCAATCTCGCCGTGGCGAGTCATGCAACGTCCGGTCCAGCTTTGCTCGAAGGCAGGCGCAGCCACCGAAACACGAAAATGCGGGAGCAGCGACTCGACGAGGCGGTGAAGGAAGGCGGACTGGATGCCGTCGTCGTTGGTGATGAGTGCGTGTGGTTTCATTGGTTTATATTGGGCTTAAACCCCCTTAGGTCGTTGGAGCACTTCGGCCGGTGCTTCAGTGATGCGTGCGCGCACGTCGTCGGGTAGCTCTATTGATTTGAGCGCGCCGTCTTCGCAGAGTTGTGCGAGAATGGTGGTCATATGTCCTTTACCAGCCTGTGTGCGGGAGCCGTCTGGATTACGGCGGAAGATGCGGAACTGGTAATCAATGGCTCGATCTTTAACCGATCTGACTGCGAGATGGATGTCGATGGTATCGCCAAAGCGTAGTGGTGCAGAGAATTTACACTCCGCTCGGGCGCGTGGCCAGCCGACCAGTTCGCCGGGTTTGGTGCGAATGAGGTCCACGCCGGCTGCTTCGAAAAAGTCGCGTTCAGCCGTCTCCATATATTTAAAAAAATTAGAGAAATGGACAAGTCCCGCCATGTCGGTTTCCGAAAACTCGATACGGCGGGTGGAAGTGTGTTCGTAAGGCATGCGTGGCAGTGATGCCGTTGCTGACGCGAAAGGCAATCTTAGGAGTCATTTTTGTCTGTAGCGATGCGACGCCGGTCGCGTCCGAGCGGACCAGGAATGCAACATTGGATGTTGAGCGTTGGATGTTCGGCGTTCCCCGAGACCTCGCTAGCGCGAGTTCGCTACGGTGCCGTGTTTTTTTTGTAGCGATGCGACGCCAGTCGCGTCCTGTGCGGCCAGGAATTCAACATTGGGCGTTGAGCGTTGGATGTTCGGCGTTCCTCGAGACCTCGCTAGCGCAAGTTCGCTACAGTGCCGGTTTTTTTTGTAGCGATGCGACGCCAGTCGCGTCCCTTATCTTCGCTCCTTTAGGCTTGAGTTATTATCGGATTTCTGGAGCCTATCTGCATGGACGAGCCAGAATATAAGGGTGGCTTGAGGCGTCTGGATTCTAGCTATTACGAGGGCATTAGTTTTGTCCATTGGACGATGTGTTTGAAGGGCCAGGCGACGGGTTGGCTAGATCCAGTCCATCATGCCGCTTTGCGTGAGATTTGCCTACACGCATTCGCTCGTGAGTTTTTATGTTGCCCGGCTTACTGCCTGATGCCGGATCATGGTCATTTTCTGTTGGTTGGATATGATGTTCGAGCTCAACAACGGGCAGCCATTCGTTGGATGCGACGCGAGTGGAACCTGTTGCTGTCGCCTTTAAAACTGCAGCACCAACCTTATGAGAGTGTGTTGCGTGAGTCCGATCGTTCTCGCGAAGCATTTGCGCCTGTGGCTGTTTATATTCTGCGTAACGCCGAGCGGGCTGAACTGGTTGAAGACTGGCGGGAATGGCCTTATGCGGGTGCACTTTTCCCAGGATATCCTAAGTTGGACCCGAGGAAGGTGCACTTCTGGGAAGATTTTTGGAAGGCTTACCAGAAGCATTTGAGCGCGTAAATGTTGGGAAATTGGGTGTAGCGATGCGACGCCAGTCGCGTCCGTGCGGCCTGGAATTTAACATTGGATGTTGAGCGTTCCCCGTGACCTCGCTAGCGCGAGGTCGCTACAGTTTATTCGCTACGATTTCGCGCACTTTGACCATGTCCTGACCGAATACGCGGATGCCTTGCGAGAGCTTTTCGGTCGCCATGGCGTCTTCGTTCATGAGCCAACGGAAGGATTTCTCGCTTACGTCCAGGCGCTCGATGTCGGCACTCTTGGCGCTTTGAGCGTCTAGTTTGCGTTCGACGGCTTCGTCCATTCCTTGTAGCTCTTCCAGTAGGTTCGGGCTGATCGTGAGTAGGTCGCAGCCTGCCAGTTCCAAGATCTCGCCGAGGTTGCGGAAGCTGGCTCCCATAACTTCGGTTTCATATCCGAACTTCTTGTAATAGGTGTAGATTTCCTTGACGCTTAGAATGCCAGGGTCGTTGGAGCGGTCGTAGCTGGTGTCGGTGTTGGCTTTATACCAGTCTAGGATGCGTCCGACAAAGGGGGAGATGAGTTGTGCGCCCGCTTCGGCGCAGGCCACGGCTTGGGCGAGCGAAAAGAGGAGTGTCATGTTACAGCGTATGCCTTCTTTCTGTAGTATTTCAGCAGCGCGTATGCCTTCCCAAGTGGATGCGATTTTGATCAGCACGCGCTCGCGCTGGATGCCTGCGGCTTCGTAAAGAGCGATCAATTCGCGTGCTTTGGCTACGGTGGCTTCTGTGTCGAAAGACAGGCGGGCATCGACTTCGGTCGAAACACGCCCTGGCACGATCTCTAGAATCTTGAGGCCGAAGCCGACCAGTAGGTGGTCGATGACGAGGTCGATACGTTCTTCGCCAGTTGCTGTGGATTCCTTTGTGGACTCGATGGCGTCGTCTAAAACGCTGGCATATTCCGCTTTTTGCAGTGCTTTGAGGATGAGCGACGGATTTGTGGTCGCATCCTGTGGCGTATAGGCTGCGAGTGTTTCAAAGTCGCCAGTATCTGCGACTACAGTGGTGAGTTCTTTGAGGGAATCGAGTGTGTTTGACATAGACGGCATACTTTGCATGGGAAGCTATTGGGGGCAAATTTGTTTTGTGGGTTTTGCATGACTTTAACACATGGCTAGCTCCAATCTTATTCATTTCTCATTTTGAATGCGGCTAGGGTGACGCTAGCCCAGCCAATTATAAATAGCAGGCCGCCGAGCGGTGTGATGGGCCCCAGCCAGCGAGGGCCGTCGAGTGCTAGCCAGTAAAGTGAGCCTGAAAAGAGTGGGATGCCCAGGCTTAGGCAGTAGAGGGCGACCTTAAAGGTGCGTCCCGAGAGCGTATAGTTGGCTAAGGTGAGGAGAGCCAGTGCGTGCCACATTTGATAGTTCACCGCCGTGTCCCAGGTGGCTTGTGTGTCAGCGGATTCCAGTCGACTTTGCAGGGCGTGGGCGCCGAAGGCTCCTAGTATGACGGCGGTCAGGGCAAATAGGCCGGCGAGTAGTATAAATGTACGCTGAGTGCTCATAAGAGTCAGTGGTATTGGTCGATGTCTAACGGGTCAATTTTTTCTCTAAGAGTGCCGTTCCTTTCCATTGCAGGGCATACTTTTTACTTGCGTTAATTTCGGTACTAACCATGAAGGTGAGGGAAAATATGCGTATCAGTTTATTTAATTTATCTGCCCTCGCGGCATCTGTTGTCTCCCTTGCCCTACCTCTGCAGTCATCTTTCGCAGATGCAGGTTCTGGTTCAGATGCAGCTCGCATTGCGCAGCTCGAACAGCGTCTCCTCCAATTGGAACAGCGTCTAGCGGACACAGAGCAAGAGACTAAGGAGGTTAAGGTCTTGGCGGCCAATACGGTTAATACGGTTAATACTGTTGCGTCTTCTGGGAGTTCGAAAGCTTCGATCTTAGGGAATGGTGCTACTTTCGACATTCTTGCCGGTAGTGCGTGGCGCAATCTTCGTTGGACTCAGGAAGAGCAATGGGACGGGGTGAAGCGCGGTGTGACAGAGGAGAAGGTCATCGAATTGCTAGGGTATCCGCCACGTTCCGTAGATTCTCTTAAGCCGCGCGTCGATAAAGTGTATTGGTACGAAACCAGCCTGCGCGATACCAGTAGTGGTATGCATGGTAAAATTTCTTTCAAAAAGGGGAAGGTCGTCGCGGTCGAAAAGCCTGACTTTAGTGCGGCACCCGCAGTCAACAAGAGTGCGGTTACAAGGCAGCGTTTACCCTAAGTTTTCTTAACTTATTGGCTATTATTTGCTATCGATTGGATCGGACATAATTATAGCTAAATTACTTTTAACCTCAATCGTGTGAGCACTTTCGCTGGTATGGCTGAGGTTGAACAAACAAACAAAACACAAAAACAAACATACAATATGAAAAACAAAATTGCTATCGCATCTGCATTTGTTGCAGCTTCTAGCTTTTCGACTGCGGAAATCGTTGTAAACGACTTCCTTTCTTTCGAAGGCTTCGTAGATATGTCTTACACTCACACTGACAGCGAGTTCGCTGGTGATGAGGGTAACGAAAACAGCTTCGCAATCGATCAGGTTGAGATCAGCTGGTTGTTCGATTTCGACACTGTTACAGCTCAAATTGACTTCGATTACGAAGACAATGATGATTCCACAACAGAAGTTGAGCAAGCGTTCGTTACATACCACATGGATGGTGGCAGCGCAGTGACTGCAGGTCGTTACGCTTCTATGCTCGGTTTCGAAGCATTTGAGCCAACTGGTTTGTATCAGTATTCCTTCGGATACGATATGTTGATCGGTGATACATCTGTGCTTCCTGGCTATGCACAAGGTGTTAAATACACACACGAATCAGACACTACATTCTTCGGTCTTTCTCTTCAAGACGAAGCTTACGACAACGGTAGCGACGCATTCGGTGGTAACCCCGATTCGACATACGCTGTTGAAGCTGCTGGTTCTGTGATCCTCGCTGAAGGCCTCACTGGTTTCTTGGGTGGTGTATACGAGAATGGTGATGACGTAGACAACTACGCAATCAACGCATACGTTACTTTCGAAACAGGTGCTTGGATCTTCGCTGCTGAAGTCAACTACGGTGACTTGGAGTCGGGTGCTACATTGGGTGCAATCGGTGTTGAAACAGCTATCGACGCTGGCTTCGGTACTTCTGCAAATACTTTTGCAGCTAACGAAGAAGTGCTTCAATTCCTCTTGATGGCTAACTTCGCTTACAGCGATCAAGCATCTATCACAGGTCGTTTCACATACACAGATCATGAAGCTGACCTCGATGTTGCTGGCACAGCAGTCGATCTTGAAGCTGATGCAATGAAGTTCACATTGGCTCACGGTTATGCTTTCACAGATAACCTCTTCCTTGTGACTGAAGTTAGCTATGTTGACGGTGAGTTCGACACAGACAACGCTGCTTTCGCAGGTGATGACTTCGACGGCCTTCAAGGTGCAGTTGAGCTTATCTTCTCCTTCTAATTTGGTTTACCAAATTAGATCGTAAAGAAATCTTATTTTCAAAGCCCTCTCGGTTCGCCGAGGGGGCTTTTTTATGTGTGTCTGGTTTCGCGAGATTCCGGAGACCTCGCTGGCGCGAGTTCGCTACGGGATTCAGTTGCTTGTAGCGACGCGACGCCAGTCGCGTCTGTAGGGTCCTTGAGTGCAACATTGAACCTTGGATGTTCGACGTTCCTCGAGACCTCGCTACGGTGCAGTTTTTTTGTAGCGATGCGACGCCGGTCGCGTCGGCGCGTCTTGGAATTCAGCATTGGATGTTGAGCGTTGGATGCTCGACGTTCCCCGAGATCTCGCTGACTCGAGTTCGCTGTCATCAACGGGATTCAATTGGTTGTGGCGATGCGACGCTAGCCGGGTCTTTAGGTCTTTGGCTGAATGAGCTTGCTTGCCTGCGCTAGACTTGGCGCACTGTGTATTGATGACAGAAGACTCTAACCAAAACGAAAAGACGCTCCTTGATTGGGCGGCGCGGCTATGCCCTGATTCCCCACGTAAGCGACTGAAGGAGTGGATCGCGTCGGGGCGCTTCTGCTTGGACGGGCGTGTTGTGACGAAGGCGGGGCTGCGTTTGTCAGATCCGGGCGCTTCCTTGACGCTCGGCACGCCAGAAAAGTCGGCCGTGGCCTGGGGGCACCGCAAGCGGATTCATCCAAAGCTGGTCTTGGTTTACCTCGATAGCGATTTGGCGATTGTGGATAAGGAGTCGGGCTTGCTTTCGGTTCCGACGGAGAAGCAGGGGAAGATTTCGGCCATTGAGGTCTTGGCCAACTATTTGAATGATTCACGTGGTGAGGCCACGCGACGCAGTTTCTTTGGTTCGCCCGACGCAGTGAAGCCACTTCCGGTCCATCGTTTGGATCAATATACCAGTGGTCTCTTGTGCGTGGCGCTGAATGATACTGCGAGACAGAATCTGATTAAGCAGCTGCGGAGTCATGATTTTCTGCGTGAGGACATTGCCTATGGCGATGGGGATGCAGTCGAGCCGCAGGGCACTTGGACGAATTACTTGCAGTTGGATGAGCGTGGTTATAATCAGCAACTGGTTGACGGGCCCGCGGATGGGGCGACTCAGGCGATTACACACTATCAGGTGGAAGAGGTTTTTGAGCGTCACCATGTTTCCAAGCTACGCATTCGCTTAGAGACGGGGTTGAAGCATCAGATTCGCATTCAAGCCGTTGCCAATGGACTACCACTGGTGGGGGATCGTATTTATCACCCGAGCACGCAGAAGGCGGTGGCAAAGAAGGGGGCGAAGCTTCCTTATGGTTTTAAACGACAGGCGCTACACGCTGCGACGATTGGTATTATACATCCGGTTAGTGGCAAGAAGCTTAAGTTTCAGTCTAAAATTCCCGGCGATATGCAGATGCTAGAGGAGCGTTTACGTGTGGGGAAGCTCTAGGCTGGAGATGTGATTTGTTCGCCATTTACCACTGTACGTTTGATGTTCGACGTTCAATCCTTCCTTTTCGCTTGAACTCAGTCGCAGGCTAGGCATTTTACCCTGCTTTTCTCATTATCAACGGCTTACCATTATGAGCACATTACTCATCAGTCTTTTAACTCTCGTCCTTTTGCTGATTTCGGCATTTGTCATTTTAATCGTGCTGATGCAGCGCACCAGTCAGAGTGGCGGTATGGGAGCTGCGCTGGGTGGCGGAGCTGCGGAGTCTGCCTTCGGTTCGGATACAAACAATATTCTGACCAAGGGCACGGTTTATGGAATTATTGCTTTCTTCTTAGTCGCGCTGGGGCTTTATCTACTCTATCAGGCGCAGGCTGCGGATGCAGTTGCTGAGGTGGATATGAGCACGCTGATTTCTGCTAAGGAAGAGGAATCTGTAGCGGAAACAATTACCGAGGTGGTTGAATCTGCGGGTGTGTCGGAGGCTGTGACTGCTGATGTTGCTGCTGCGGTTGATAAGGTAGAGGGAACTTCGGACGCAGTTGTCGAGTCTGTAGAAGCGGGTGCTGCTGAGATTGAAGCTCAGGTCCAAGAGGCTGTCGAATCCGTCGATGCCGCTGCGAGTGATCTGCAGCCCGCCACGAATTAATGCAATTTAAGAAAACGTTTTTTCATTCTCTTTTTCAAAGGTCAGCCATATGCGGTTTATCCGTGGCTGGCCTTTTTTGTGTCTGTATGCCGTTGAGCGCCCAGCGAGCCGGGGGTGATCGGGACGATCGCGCTTCGCGCTTGATGCAGCGAATTGATGCGGAGGAGGGGGCGCAGCGCTTAGAGGCTTTTCGCCGGCAGCGCTTGGACGGTGACTTTTGTTTTGAGTTTGAGCTTGAGCATAAGCCGCGTCGTGCGCGCACAGTGCGTTATAATGGAATGATGTGGGGCTCGTGGAATGAGCTGGGGCCGATTACTCGTTTTCGGGTGGAGCCCGCGAGCTCAAAGTTGGATCCGCAGTTCGATTCTGTGCAAGCAGCGGTGGAGCTTATTATCCAGAATGGTGTGGCGCCTCAGGTGTGGATTCGGCGTTCCGAGAGTGAGTCTTTTCAGTTGGTGCAGGGGCAGGCTTTGTTTGAGCCTATATTACCGGGCTTACTTTATTCGCCCTTTGATTTGCAGATGCCATTTGTGTATTGGGAGCAGTTTACCTACGAGGGGCCTACTTTGGTGGGGGCGACTCGGGTAGCGCAGCAGTTCTTGATGCATCCGCCGGAAGGGTCTGCGAGTGCGGAGCGCGGTATTGCGGGGGTGCGTGTGGGGCTGGATGATACGTATAATGCATTGTGGCGTATTGAGGTCATGGATACTCAGGGGGAGGTCGCTTCTCGCTTCGCGGTTGAGAGTTTTCAGAAGGTTCAGGAACAGTACATTGTTAAGCGTATTACTTTGACGGAGTATCCGGGGAAGGATCGGACCACATTCGATGTCGAGTCGGCTTCGGTTGGCATATCTCTGGAGCGCGAGATTTTTTCTCCAGTGTCCATGCGGCCTGCGAGTGATTATAAGCAGTGGCCGATGGAAAATTTGTAGGTTGATTGGGGCGTTATTTTGTTGTTGGATGTCGTTGTAGTTGCGCTTTGTGGGGCTATTAGAATTATTGTTGACTTGGTGTATATAAAAAACAGCTTATAGGCATGCGTAAGGCATTGAGTATGAGCAGTAAAACTACGACACCATTAACTTTTGATCTTCAGCAAGACTTACTAGTTAGGCTGAAAGAGATTCAATTAAAAACCGGAGCACGCTCCTTAAGCGAAGTTGTTCGTTATGCAGTTAGTAATTTGGATCTATCTGAATTGGAAATTGCTAACGTATCGCACCGCCAGATCTCTGTCCGTTTGTCGGATGAGCTGCGTCAACGACTGGTTCGGCTGAGCAAGCAAAAAAAAGTCAGCGTAGGTGTTTTGTTGAGGGCGGCGTTGGATTCTCTACCAGACGAACTTCCGGGGTTCAGTCCCGAAACTACTATGC
Organism: Coraliomargarita algicola; assembly: GCF_033878955.1. NCBI lineage: Bacteria > Pseudomonadati > Verrucomicrobiota > Opitutia > Puniceicoccales > Coraliomargaritaceae > Coraliomargarita > Coraliomargarita algicola. The sequence goes on along the minus strand of NZ_CP138858.1, from coordinate 2,379,286 downwards.
CTAAGAAAAAAACAACAAAGAAGAAAGTTGCTGCCAAAAAGGCAGCTCGCAAAGTTCCAGCCAAGAAAAAGGCTGTTAAGAAGAAGGTCGCAAAGAAAGTGGTGAAAAAGGCTACTAAAAAAGCGGTGAAAAAGGTAGCCAAAAAGACTGCGGTGAAAAAGGTAGCCGCGAAGAAAGCTGCTAAGAAGACTGTCGCTAAGAAGCAGGCGGTTAAGAAAAAGGCCGCAAAGAAAACCGCGGTGAAGAAGCGGGCAAGTAAGAAGGCCGTGAAAACTGTCGCTCCTAAGGTGGCCCAGAAAGCTGCAAAGAAGAAAGTGGCTAAAAAAACGGCTGTCAAAAAGCGCGCGGTTAAGAAAGTCGCTCAGAAAAAGGCAGCCAAGAAAGTCGCCAAAAAGACAGTCAAAAAAGCAGTCAAAAAAGTGTCGGTAAAGAAGCGCGCAGCTAAGGCTGCGAAGGCCCCGTCCGTTCAAAAGACGGCTTCAAAAAAGGTGGCTAAGAAGGCTTCCAAGAAGAAGTCGGCTAAGCGAAAGGCTTCGAAGAAGTGAATTCACTTTTTGGAGGAATCTTAGGCTAGGCTTGCTTTTGCCCACGCAGAAGTTTTGATTCTGCGCTCCCGTCGCACTGTTAAATTCAGTGGAGACGGGAGCGTTTTTTTATTTTTCTACCTATGTCACAGCAAGCTAAACTCTCTACTTGGGCGAGTAACATCGCTCCATCTCCAACTCTAGCGGTCGATGCCAAAGCCAAAGAACTGAAGGCTGCGGGCGAAGACGTTTGCGGCTTCGGTGCAGGGGAGCCCGATTTTGATACGCCTGAATTCATTAAAGAGGCCTGCATTGAGGCGATCCGCGAGGGGAAGACTAAATATGCACCGGCTCCTGGTATTCCAGCGTTGCGCGATGCGCTGGCTGAAAAATATCGCAAACAAGGGGTCGATGGTGTGACGGCCGCCCAGTGTGTGGTGAGTCCGGGGGGGAAGTATTCCTGTTATCTGGCAATCCTCGCAGTGATTAGCCCCGGTGATGAGGTGATTATTCCAGCTCCTTATTGGGTGAGCTATCCCGAGATGGTTAAATTGGCGGGTGGGGTGCCGAAGACTATCTTTGCTGGTTTGGACAACGGCTTTAAGATCACGCCTGAGCAATTGCGTGAAGCGATCACACCGAAGACGCGTATGGTCGTCATCAATAGTCCCTCCAATCCGACAGGCGCGATTTACTCGCCTGAGGAATTGCAGGCGCTGACTGAGGTCGCTCTCGAAGCGGGCATCTACATCATGTCGGACGAAATTTATGAATATTTGCTCTATGATGGTGTGCAGCATGTGAGCCCTGCTTCGTTTTCTAAGGAAGCGGCCGATGCCGTCATCACGGTGGCCGGCTTTAGCAAAACTTTTTCGATGACGGGGTGGCGCCTCGGCACGCTGATGGCACCTTTGCCTGTGGCTAAAGCTGTGGCGAACCTGCAAAGTCAGACGAGTTCCAATGCCACTACTTTTGCGCAGTATGGGGCATTGGCAGCGATGCAAAATTGGGATCGGTCGATGGCTGCCGTCAATGAGATGTTGACGGTCTTTGATCGCCGTCGCCTAACTTTGTTGGATGGCTTGCGTGGAATCGAGGGCATGGAGTGTGCACGAGCGCAGGGGGCCTTCTATTTATTTCCAAACATTGAAAAGCTCGGTCTCAGCGCGGCTGATTTTGCAGCGCGTATATTGGAGGAGGAAAAGGTTGCCGTGGTTCCTGGCGAGGGCTTTGGTGCGCCGGGCTATATTCGCTTGAGCTATGCGACTTCCGACGAGGTCATTGAAAAGGGACTTGGGCGATTGGTTAAGTTCTGCGCACAACTAAAGGGCTAAGCGGTATCGAACCTGCTTACTATTTTAGCCATTCGATAGAGACATTATTTTTTTACTATGAGCGACAAAGCAAAAATCATCTATACTATCACAGACGAAGCGCCGGCTCTGGCCACGCACTCGTTATTGCCTATTATTGAGGCTTACACCGCTGCTGCTGGAGTTTCCGTGGAAACGCGCGACATCTCTCTCGCGGGGCGTGTGCTTGCGAGCCTGTCTGAGTTTTTGCCAGCTGATCAAAAGACTCCCGACCACCTGGCGGAATTGGGTGCGCTTGCGAAGGCTCCGGACGCTAATATCATTAAGTTGCCAAATATTTCAGCTTCGATGCCGCAGTTGATTGCGTGCATCAAAGAGTTGCAGGCACAGGGCTTTGCATTGCCGGATTATCCGAGTGATGCCAAGACTGATGAAGGAAAAGCGATTCAGGCTGCCTACGACCGAGTGCGTGGCAGTGCGGTGAATCCGGTTCTACGTGAAGGTAACTCGGATCGTCGTGCGGCGGCTGCAGTTAAGCAATACGCTAAAAACAATCCACACCGCATGGGTGCTTGGTCTGCGGATTCCAAGTCGACTGTGTCGAGCATGCCGGATTCTGATTTTTATGCCAACGAAAAGTCGGTCACACTGCCTGAGGCGACCACTGCCAAGATTGAGTTGGTCGCTGCCGACGGTAGCACCACTGTTTTGAAAGAGGGTTTGGCTCTGCAAGCGGGCGAAGTGCTCGATGGCACTTTTCTGAGTGTGCAAGCGCTACGCAAGTTCCTCGCGGAGCAAATCGAAGCTTCTAAGAAAGCGGGTGTGCTCTTTTCACTACACATGAAGGCGACTATGATGAAGGTTTCGGACCCCATCATTTTCGGCCATGCAGTCGAAGTCTTCTATAAAGACGTTTTTGAGAAATACGCCGACACCATCGCAAAGCTCGGTGTGGATGTGAAGAACGGTCTTGGCGACCTTTATGCTAAAATCGCAACTTTGCCTGCTGAAGAGAAAGCGGCGATTGAGGCTGATCTAGACGCTGTCTACAGTAACAGTCCTGCGATCGCGATGGTTGATTCCGACAAGGGCATCACCAATCTACATGTGCCGAGCGATGTGATCATCGATGCGTCTATGCCGGCAGCCATCCGTAGCTCGGGCCAAATGTGGAACGCCGCAGGGGAGCAGCAAGATACTAATTTTGTGATTCCAGATCGCTGCTACGCTGGGGTGTATGCGGAAACCGTTGATTTCTGCAAAAAGAACGGCGCTTTTGATCCGAAGACCATGGGCACTGTGCCCAATGTCGGTCTGATGGCTCAGAAAGCAGAGGAGTATGGCTCGCACGATAAGACATTTGAGATCCCTGCCGATGGCACGGTGCGCGTGGTGGATGCTGCGGGTAATGTGCTCTTCGAGCATCAGGTTGCAAAGGGCGATGTCTGGCGTGCTTGCCAAGCCAAAGATGCTCCGATCCGTGACTGGGTGAAACTTGCAGTGAATCGTGCTCGTGCAACCGGAGCGCCAGCCATTTTCTGGCTCGACGCAGCGCGTGCCCACGATGCACAACTGATCGAGAAGGTGAACACTTACTTGAAGGATCACGATACCGAAGGTTTGGATATTCGTATCCTTAGCCCGGTTGAAGCGACACGTGTCACGCTGGAGCGCGCCAAGGCTGGTGAGGACACCATTTCTGTAACAGGCAACGTACTACGTGACTACCTGACTGATTTGTTCCCAATTCTAGAGCTGGGCACCAGTGCTAAGATGCTTTCGATCGTACCACTCATGAATGGTGGCGGTCTCTTCGAAACAGGCGCGGGCGGTTCGGCACCGAAGCACGTGCAGCAGTTTGAGAAGGAAAACCACCTCCGTTGGGATTCGCTGGGCGAGTTCTTGGCGCTGGGTGTGTCTCTGGAGCACTTGTCGGCGGTCTTTGACAATGCCAAGGCGCAAACGCTTGCAGATACCTTGGACGTGGCCAACACCAAGTTCTTGACCGAGAACAAGTCGCCCTCACGTAAGGTGAACGAACTCGACAATCGTGGCAGTCATTTCTACCTCGCGCTCTACTGGGCGGAAGCCCTGGCTGCGCAAGATAAGGATGCCGACTTGAAGGCTCGTTTCGCACCATTGGCGCAAGCACTCCTCGCGGATGAGGCAAAGATCGTGGATGAGCTCAACTCGGCTCAAGGTGTCGCGATGGACATCGGAGGCTACTACCGCCCGGTATTGGAAAAAGTGCAGGCAGCCATGCGGCCGAGTGCGACATTTAATGCACTGTTAGCTGCGCTCTAAGACGTCGATTCGCAGTCTTTTTTACCATGAGGCCGTCCCGCTCGGGACGGCCTCATTTGTTTTAGTTCCCCTGCAATACGTGCAAGTTGGCCATCGAAATGCCGCTGAGCATGGCGCCGACGATGCCGAGAAAGCCTTGATCGGTGCCGGCTAAATAGAGGTTATTTAAATGGGTGCGGCCGTCTTTGATCTTGTTGGGGGCGCCATAGATTGCGCCGTTTAGGTGGCCGGTGTATTTACGCACTGTGCGTGGGGTAAACATGTCGCTGGCGATGCGGTGGGCGTTTAAATCGAGTTTGCTGGCGGGCAGTAAGCCCAGCGTGACTTTTTGCAGCTCCTCATACCAGTAGGCTTTTTGTGCAAGGTAGTCGTCCTCTGAGAGGGCGCACCACTTGTCGTGATTGGCCATGGCGGTCACGCGCAGGTAGCCTTCGTCCAATTGACGGCCCTCGCCGTATTGATAATTGTTGGGAAAGCAAATGACGCCGCTCGTCGGGTCGACGAGTTCGTCTTCGACGCGCGCGTAGCGGAAGCGCTCGGCGGTGTTGAAAAAGATGATGGTGTCGTCCCAGCCGAAATCGGAGGGCTGTTGATCCAGCACGGTGATGGTCTCGGTAAAGCTGAGCTGGCCAATATTGTCACTGGCGGCGTCAGCTGGCTGATCCTCGCACAGGCGGGCGGTTTCGACCGCACCAGCGGTCGAGATGATCTTATCGGCGGTGAGGACAGCACCGCTGTCCAGTTCGATGGCGGAGGCGTTGTTGCCGCTGGTATGGATCTTTTGAATGCCGCACTTCATCTTGCGCACGCCGCCCAGCGAGCGGTATTTATCCTGCAAGAGTTTGATGATCACACGCACGCCGTCCAGTGGGCGGGCGAAGCCTTCGAAAAAGAGCGAACGAAACATGATGGCGAACTGGCCGTAGTCCATGTCGTGCTCCTGCGCGCTGCCGTAATACATGACTGGGCAGAAGAGCATATCTTCCAGTAGAGGGTCCGATATGTGACGCTGCACCGCCTCGCGGGCGGAGCTGGGCATGGAGCCGAGGTTAAAAGCGTCGAGCGTGCGGACCTCTTCCGCTAACGCGCGGAAACCGTCGATCTGTTTTGGAAAGGCGCGGGCCACTTCCGATTCGAAAAAGGCGAAGTCATTGTTAAAGCCTAGCTCGCAGCCGGGGAAGGCGACTTTGGAGCCATTTTGCGGGCAGAGGTCCAGTGCGTCGTAGGGGATGCGCAACTGGCGTAGTAGCTTGGTCAGCGGTGTACCCTTGGTGCCTTTGGGCACGTAATTGGTCATGGCGTGCAGGCCCACGTCGAATTTACGCCCCCCCTGACTGTAAAAGGAGTTGAGCCCACCAGAGGCATTGTGACGCTCTAGTATGATGACGTTCTTACCAGCCAGCGCGAGACGAATACCGGCGGCCAGTCCAGCCATGCCGGCACCGATGATGACGACTTCGTAGTGTTGTTGGTCGAGGGAGGGAGGCATTATTTAGAGAGGTGTTGTTCGGCGAATGCGGAAAGAGTCAAAATGTGGGTCTGTCGAAAGGGATGGAGCACGAGCAGATCGTCGTCGCCCGTGATGAGGAAGTCTGCCCTGGATGCCGCGGCGAGTTCGAGGAATTTATTGTCCTTCGGATCGCGGCAGTCGTGGATGGTCTCGGTCGGGGTGAACCATTCGGCTTTTGCTGCGATTTTATTTAATACAGATTTGCGTTTTTCGTATGAAAAATACTTGTTGAATTTGGGCCGCATCATGACGTCGTTAAGCTCTGAAAAGCTCATCTCTGACATCGCGTAGGATTCGATTTCGATCAATTCATCGACAAGTATTGCTACTCGACTATTGGGAATCATCGAGTAGCTGACCCAGATGTTTGTGTCGAATATGAGCACTAGGAGGGGTTTACCTCTTCAAGTATATCTTTCAGAATTTCTTCCGTCATGCCATTTTTACGGCCTTCTTCGGACAGCTCTGCGGTCGCTTCGCGCAGCTCACGTAGCCTCAAGCGATGGATCGCTTTCAAGTCTTCCATTGGCACAAAGGCGCCAACTTCGCGGTTCTGGCGTTTGACGATGACAGGTTCGCGACTGCCTTTGTCGAGAAAGGCGCCGAAATTTGCCCGGGCTTCAGTGGAGGACATGGTGATCATCCTTATGAAAATGTACGAAACCGCTGTTTTGTCAATTTTGTACGTTTTGTACGAAACCTATGGACGCAGAAACAACAAAGCACAGGCTGGGAGGCCTGTGCTTTGTGAATGGAGCGAGCGTGGTCGCTTGAAATTATTTCGCGTTGAACTTAGGCGTCAGGTATTCCGCGCAGCTGTCGAGCGACGCCAGCTTGGGGTAATCCTCTTCCGGCACTTCGATGCCGTGTTGCTTGCGGAGCTCCATGACGATGTCGAGGAAGTCCATGGAATCGAGGTCCATTTGGTCGCGAAGATTCACTTCTGGCTTGAGGCCGGTGGTGTCTTCGTCAGGTGCGATTTCGTCGATAATGTCGATTACGATTTGTTTTACTTGGTCTTCGGTCATGGTATTAAATAGCAGATGAATAATGATTTATGACAGAGCGGGTTGCTTAGTCTTCAAATTTTTTGATAATGAGTGCGGAGTTGATTCCGAGCATTCCAAATGAGTTGTTGAGGATAACTTTGACGGCGTCAACCTTGCGCGGCTCGTTAATGACGAGATTTGGCAGATCACACTCGGGGTCGAGCTCTTCCACATTAATGGTGGGGTGGATGATATTATCCTGAAAGGAGGGGAGGTTACCTGCGAGTTCCAGTGCGCCGGCGGCGCCCATGCAGTGGCCGATATAGCCCTTGGTGTTATTGATATAGGTGCTGGGGCAGTCGTTAAATACCTCGGCGATGGCCTTCATCTCCTGAATGTCGCCCATTGGAGTGGAGGTGGCGTGGGTGTTGACGATGTCGACCTCGCCAGGCTCCATGCTCGCGACTGCGAGTGCTTGACGCATGCACTCGGCCTGGCGCTCGGGGTTGGGGAGCACATAGTCGGAGGCGTCAGAATTGATGCGGTAGCCCACGATCTCGCCGAGAATCTTGGCGCCGCGTGCTTGTGCGTCTTCGAGGCGCTCTAAGGTGTAAATGCAGCCACCTTCGGAGACGACGATCCCGTTGCGGCTCTTGTCGAAGGGGCGGCTGGTCTTATTGACGTCGCTTGGATGAGTGCCGAGGGCGCCTTGGCTCTTGAAGCCGGCAAAAATGCCAAAAGATTGCGTGCTTTCACTCACGCCACCGGCCAGTGCAAAGTCCACTTCTCCCAGGCGCAGCATTTGCAGGGCTTGGATGAGGCCCGCATTTCCAGCGGCACAGGCGGCACCGATGGTGTAGTGCGGGCCCGTGATGCCCATGTTGATAGTGATTTCGCCGGCCGGATTGTTGGCCACTGTGCGCGGATTGTGGTGGTGGGTCCAGAATTTGGTGTCGTAGTCGAACTTCGAGATGTTGTAGACCTCGTGCTCGGTTTCCACATTGCCATGCTCGGTGGTGCCTACGTAAACGCCGATGCGGCTCTTGTCGTAGTTTTCGAAGTCCAGGCCGCTGTCGGCAATCGCTTCGCGTGCGCAGTAGATGGCGACACTGCCAGCGCGTGTGCCCACACGAAGTTCTTTGCGGGTTTGATACTTCTTGGGATCGTAGTCGCAGATGCCAGCGGGCACTTCACCCATATAGCGCATATCAACCATTTGAATACGTGCGACACCATCGAGGAGGTTCTTACGATACTCTTCGAGAGTGTTGCCGTTGGGCGAGGTCAGGCCGACGCCTGTGATGACGATGCGTGAATGCTGCATAGGTAAGCGGTAAGGGATACCACGAGTAGAGGTGGAACTGTCAATAGTGGAAAGTTTTTACCTGAGGGGCAAATGTAGATTGTGGATTTTCGCGGAGTATTGATTTTTTAGTTTGGAAAAAAATGCGAGGCTGTCTATCTGGTTCGCATGAACGTATTAGTTGTCGGAGGAGCGGGTTACATCGGTAGCCATTGTGTGCGTCAATTGGTGGCTGCGGGGCATCGTCCCGTAGTGCTGGATAATTTGGTCTTTGGCCACCGTTCGGCGGTGGGCGAGGGGATTCCTTTTTATAATTGTGATTTAGGCGATCCAGAAGCGGTTGCACCTATTCTGCGCGATGAGAAGATCGAGTTGGTGATGCACTTTGCGGCTTTTGCCTTTGTGGGGGAGTCTGTGACGGAGCCGCGCAAATACTACGAGAATAATTTCGTGGCGACGCTCCGCTTGTTGGAAACGATGTTGGATAATGGAGTGAAGAAGTTTGTATTTTCCTCTACTTGTGCGACTTATGGCGAGCCGGAAACGCTGCCGATTGTGGAAACTTTGCCACAAGCACCGATCAACCCTTATGGTCAAACAAAGTTGGATGTGGAAAACTGTCTGAAGGCCTTCGCGCACGCGTATGGGCTGAGTTTTGCGGCATTCCGGTATTTTAACGCTGCGGGCGCGGCTGAGGATGGCACTATTGGTGAGGACCACCAGCCGGAAACGCACTTGATTCCACTAGTCATCGATGCGGCTACGGGGCGTCGGGAGAATATTAAGATTTTTGGCACCGATTACGATACGCCCGATGGCACTTGCCTGCGGGATTATGTGCATGTGGATGATCTGTCTCGGGCGCATATTGCAGTGTTTGAGAAATTAGAAACACCCGGCGCGGGCCACTTTTATAATCTTGGAACGGGACGCCCGAATTCTGTGCGCGAGATCATTGATGCCGTTGAAGCGGTGACAGGGCTTAAAGTGCCTGTGGTGGAAGACGAGCGTCGGGCTGGGGATCCTCCTGCGCTGTATGCAGACTCCAGTAAGGCGCAAAATGAGCTCGGCTGGGAAATTAAATTTACCGAGGTCAAAGATATTATCGAAACCGCTTGGCGTTGGCACCAAGCCAACCCAGAAGGCTTTGCGGACTAGGAGGGGGCGTCGGCTATGAAGGCAATGGAGACTCTTGGCCCTTGGGCTGAGTTTCTTGCCGGGCTGAAATCTTCAGATCGTCGACTTCGTCGAGAGGTCGGCGATTGCTAGAATCCGGGTATGTAATTCAATGGGTTGAGGCTGCTGCTTTCTTCGATGGTGACTCCGTTTTCCGTGCGGGTAGAACCGCAGGCAGAGAGCCATAGTAAGGCTGTGGCAAAGCATAGGCAAAGAGTGAGTTTTGAGAGTCTTGATTTCATTCGATTCCTTGGGTTTGAGAGATCTATGGCTCGCGCCGTATATAAGACCATGTCGTCTAGCAGACTTTGTCGGGTGTGCCGCAAGTGTAAAGCTCTAGTTCGCACGGCCTGTGCTTCTGGGGCTGGTTGGGGGCGTAGCTTGAATCTTTCTCCGCTTAATGGCACACTTTTCTGTGCGGGGTATTGCACGCCACGTATTTTATCCTATAACGCATGGATATGTCCGAAATTTTGACCAACGAAACTTTGCTCTCTGTTCGTGATTTGAAGGTGCATTTCCCTGTCAAGGGAGGGGTGCTCCAGCGCACGGTAGATGTGGTGAAGGCAGTCGATGGTGTCAGTTTTGATGTGCCTCGTGGTAAGACTGTTGGCTTAGTGGGTGAAAGTGGCAGTGGTAAGACCACCACCGGGCGGGCGATTGCTCGTCTGGTGCCGATCACCGCAGGCTCTGTGCAGTATGGCGGTCGTGATCTTGCTACGCTTTCTCGCGGCGAGTTTTTTGGCTATCGAAAAAAGATCCAGGTCATCTTTCAGGATCCTTTCGGTTCACTTAATCCACGCATGACGATATATAGTATTATTGCGGAGCCGTTGGACATACATTTTAAGGCGTGGTCGAAAGCGCAGAAGCAGGCCCGAGTGGCGGACCTGCTGGAAAAGGTGGGGCTCTCGGCTGATTGGATGCAGCGCTACCCGCACCAGTTTAGCGGTGGTCAACGTCAACGGATCGGCATCGCCCGTGCGCTGGCAGTCGAGCCTGAGTTTATTGTTTGTGATGAGCCGGTGAGCGCCCTTGACGTGTCCGTGCAGGCACAAATCGTGAATTTGTTGCAGGATTTGCAAGAGGAGCTCGGATTGACGTATCTTTTTATCGCGCACGACCTCGCTGTGGTGGAGCATATCAGCGATGAAGTGCTGGTCATGACGGAGGGGAAGATCGTCGAGCAAGCCAGTGCAGACGAAATCTACAATAATCCACAGCACCCCTATACCATTAAATTACTAGAGGCGGTGCCGCAGCTGTAAGGATCGGGGGGGTATTTGAAGATATGGGATCAATAGGATCAGATTACGTTCAGCCTTCATTGTTTGACGAAGGGACTCCGGTGCCCACAACAGAGGAGATCACGGCTCAAGAGTTGTCGCAATTTCTCCGCAAGAAGGCGGCACGTCGTCAATTGAGCGAAGATGTCGCGGCGAAGGCTGCGCCGCGTCTTTATTGGCATCTGGGGAGTGAAACCTCGTTTTTCGAGCGCGTGCCTCATCGTTTGTCTACCAGCCCACCGCTGGCGGCTCGTATTAGTGTCTTTGATTATGAGCGTCCACAGCATGCTGGGCAGGCGCTGGTTGAGTGGACCTTGGTGGGGGATGCTTTACCGTCGATTGGTGCGCGCTTCCGAGTGTTTGATTTGAAGGCCGCGAAGTGGATCGGTTCGGGGAGAATTGAAGAGGATCGCGATGAAGTTTTTGCCTTTTTAGTGGCGGGGCTTTGGGCGGACTTTTACAAGTTTGAGCACGATTGCAGCGGCTTGGTTTTGGTTGTTTTTGACCGAAAAAAGGCGTAGTTTTGTGTGTTTTAGCGTATGTCGTGGTGGTCATCTTCGATTTCTGTGCTTGACTGATCTAGTATGGAATGAGGAATCGATTATATGTTTTACCGTCGCGATATCGAAGATAAGAAAAGACCGAAGCCGATGCGGTCGTTTTCACCCGACGCCGTTTTTAGTGAGGAGGCTGCTGAAGCTTCTAAAAAGAGTAGGACCCTCTGGTTTATGGGGGCGATCTTACTGATGCTTGCAGTGGTCGTCGCGTTTATCGCGATATTGAAACTGTACTATGACCCCGAGCGCGGCAGTGGGCAGAACGCAGCGCGCGAAGGGCATGCCGAGCGCATGGAACGTAGGTTTGCGGAGCAACTGGAGGCTGCACGAGCGGCAGAGGCGTCACGTGCCAGCTCTGTGCCGGATGCATATGAATTATTATCGGAGCCGAAACTGTTGCAGGCATATCTCAGTGCATCTGGTGGACGGGATGCGCTTTTTGCTCTGGAGACTTTGCAGTATAAAGGGCGTGTGACCTGGCAGGGGCAGATGCAGTTTTTTGAGCTGTTAAAGCTGAACTCCAATCTAATGCGCCTGACCTTGGAAGCAGGTGGCGCGACGACTGCTTACGGGCATGATGGCCAAGCATTTTGGCAAAGCTCAGAGAATGCGGATGGAGAAAAGAGTTTTAAGCGACTTAGTTTGAGTGAGCAGGAGCCTTTCTTCGAGTGCCGCCGCTTTTTTGATCCACTGATGGCCTATGCACTGCGGGGGGAGGGGACATTGCAAGTGATTGAGTTTGGCGAGTGGCAGGGCAAGACCGCTGTTCGAGTTCAACTTCGTGGCGGAAACTCGAACCGAGTTGATGTGTTTGTGGATCCTAAAACTTTGCGAGTTCGTGGTATGCTTGAGCGCGTTCGGGCGAGTGGCGAAGAGCGTTCGGTCGTATTCAGTGATTTTCAGAGTGTGGACGGATATTATATTCCGTTCAGCCGTCGCGTTTCAGTTCGAGGAGAGCTTGTCTACGATATGAGGCTGACTTCGTGCGATACTAACGTAGATGTTTCCGCTTCGGTTTTTAGACTTCCGGAAGAGCTAGTCGAGCAAACGCCCTAAGCCGAACGGTTCCATTCGACAAGGTGCCTATTTGGGTACTATTATCGAGTATCTTATAAAGAATGAATCGAAATAGCGTATGGAACTGAACCAACCCAATCGAGTGATTAGCCTGCGATGGCTTGTTGCAGTGACTGTCTTCCTGATCTCGTTGCTCAGTGTGGCGGCTTGGTTTATGTGGCCACGCTCAGGGCTGGAGTCGGAGGCTCGTGTGCGGAATTATGGGACTTTGGAGCAATTGACGCGTTTTTCTAATTTTCGGCAGGCTTATTTACGAGCCAACGGTGGGGAGGCGGCCTTGGCGAGTTTACAGAGCGTTCGTGCGACTGGAATCTTTGAGAGCGGAGGGCAGCAGTTGCCATTCTTCTCACTGAAGCGTCGCCCCAATCAGAGTATCACTACGATTACGTTTCCTAACTATGAACTGACCTATGTGGTGAATGGTGATTTGATTTGGCAACGTCTATTGATGCCGGGGGCTGCGCCGCTGTATGAAGTGAAAACCGGGGATGAAGCGCTCGCATTGGCCCAGATGGGGGATTTTTTTGATCCGATTATGCGTGTTTTGCTTTTTGATGAGGGGATTATTGAGCGCCTTTCTCCCAGTAGTTGGATGGGCACGCCTGCGGTGAAGGTCGAGTTTCTCACTAAGGATGGACAAATGAGAGCGGCTGCTTATGTCGAAATTAAAGACATGCGTCCATTGGCTAGAATTGAAGAGCTCCCCGATGGTCAGGAGCGTAAAGTTCTTTATAGTGATTATCGTATTGTGAGCGGCATGCAGGAACCGTTCCTGGTGGAGACATTTCTGAATGACGTAGTGCAAAGCCGAGTCGTGCTAGAAAAGAGTGATGTGAATGTCGGGGCGGTCGCTTCCTTATTTCAGCCACCCGAAGATTTGGTGCCATTGCAGCTGCAGGAGCTTGCAGTGCCGGACGAGGGTAATGCTGCAACGTCTGAAGTAGAGTAAGCCCGTGGATCCCCCATGCGGTGGCGGGATAGCACCGGGTGCTGAGGACCAGTGAGTTCTCGGCGAGTGCTTCCGACAATTTGCTGTGCTTAGGTGCTAGTCCAGTGAGTGGCGCGAAGCATACTCAGGCGCGAGGCAGGGCACGCCCATTTCTCTTTGGACTGCTTGGGCGAAATTTATCGCGACTTCTTCTTCGCCGTGTGTGATGAAAATTTTTCTTGGCTTCGATTTCAGAGCGGTGATCCAGTGCATCAACTCCGACTTGCCCGCATGGCCCGAAAAACCGTGGATTTGTGCGACATGGGCACGTACTGGATGAAACTCTCCATGTAAGCGCACTTTTTGTACACCTTCTAAGATTTGCCGTCCCAAAGTTCCTTGTGCTTGATAGCCGACAAACAGGATCGTGTTTTCGGGGCGTCCCATGTTGGCTTTCAAATGGTGTTTGATACGTCCGCCAGTGCACATGCCGGAGCCTGCGATGACGATGATCGTACCGCGTATTGAATTGATCGCTTTGGATTGTGCTGTTGTCCGACTCATCTTCAGCGAGGGGAAATCGCAAGGGTGGTTCCCTTTGTTCAGGCGTTCCAAAGTCTCTGCATCAAAGAGTTCAGGGTGCCGGCGAAAGACGTCGGTCACGCGCACGGCCATGGGGCTATCCACGAAGACCATGGTGGGTGGGATGCGTTTTTGCTCTAACAATTCACCGAGGTAGTACATCAGTTCTTGAGAGCGTTCGACCGCGAAGCTGGGGATGATGACATTGCCACCTTCAGCATGCGCACGATTCACCACCGTGGCCAGTTGCTCATGTATATCGCCCGCTTCGGGGTGTTCGCGGTCGCCATAAGTGGACTCCATGACCACGTAGTCCGCACCTCCGGTAAAGATAGTTGGGTCGCGTAGAATGGGCACATTGTTGCGGCCGATATCTCCTGAAAATAGAATCGTGCGGGATTTGGAGCCGACCGTTACTTTGAGCAGTATACTTGCGGCCCCGAGAATATGACCGCTTTCAAAAAACGTGGCTTCAAAGCCATCTGCAATTCGTACTGGGGTCTTAAAAGTCGCATAGGACATCAGGCCACCGACGCGTTCGGCATCCTGCATCGTAAATAGTGGCACTTCTGGATATTTACCTTTACGGCCTTCGCGCTTGTGGCGTTTCTTTTTATACGCGGCGTCTTCTTCTTGGATCTTAGCACTGTCGTTCATTACAATTTTTGCGATGTCGCCTGTCGCTGAGGTGCAATAAATTTTAGCACGCAGACCTTCTTTAGCCAGTTTCGGAATCAAGCCACAATGATCTAGATGTGCATGCGTCAGCAGGACTGCGTCCAGTTGCTCGGCCGGAATTTTAAATGGCTGCCAGTTCCGGTCTTGCAGGGCGCGCTCTTGGTAGTATCCGCAATCAATCATTATGCGCTGCTTGTTTGCTTCCACTACATATTGTGAACCTGTCACACCACGCGCTGCCCCAAGAAACCAAATTTTTATATCCATAATTTTGTCCTCCGATCTACTTATAATGTATATCGAATATTCGGACTAACGCAAAATATAAATGTCAGTTTTACTGCAGGCGTTCTAGAAACCAAAACATAGCAGTGGTGCCTAGGACGTAGGGGAGTGTGGGACGTAGGCAACGTAGTCGCATTAAGCCCAGTTGTAGGAGTGCAGCGGCAATCAATATCCAGGCGGCGAGGAACAATAGTTGGCCGAGCTCGACTCCGAGGTTGAACGCGAGTAGCGCGAGTAAAATCGAATCCGGATCCATGCCCAGCTCTGTCAATGCGCCAGCAAAGCCGAGTCCATGAATGAGCCCAAAGCCAAATGAAATCGCCCAGGGCCATCGGCTGGCTAGGGTCGTTTGGCTTTTGTGCATGAGTAAGATCTCTTTGGCCAAAAAGGCGATGCTCAAGGCGATCAAGGTCTCTACGAGCACGGGGTTGATTTGTAAGACGCCTATAATTGCTAAACCGAGGGTTAAACTATGCGCCAGTGTGAATGCACTGACGGTTAAGAGTAAGCGGCGCCAGCCTGCAACCAGCATGGCCAGTCCCGCTACGAAGAGTAAATGATCGTAGCCTTCGAGTATGTGCTCAAAGCCTAAAGCAATGTAGCGGCGCATGGTTTGCAGTGAAGATCCTGAGCCGGCGGATAGTGCGCTTAGTTTAATGCAGATACCAGATTCGTCGGCCTTGAAAAACTGCCGTGAGCGTGTGCCGTTAAGCCAGATCGCACTGGCGAGTACGCCATTGCGGGCCCAGGGTAATACGATTTGATCCTCATCGGTGAGCGAGCTTCCGTTTGTTGTCAATCGCAGTCGTTGCGGCCCGTCGCGCAAGCTTGGCTGTTCGACGTAGGTATAGCCAGCGGGGAGTTTGGGGATGCCGTAATTACTGATTTCGCCGGGTGGAATGTCGTAGCGAAATTCGTATGTGGATGCTGCGATCTCCTGAATTTGAAAACGGTCCACACCCAGTTGGTGCGCGAGAGCCGGGCAGACCGTCAGTAAGCAAATAAAGCAGCTGAAGAATATAGATGAAGCATTCATGGTCGCAGGTCTTGATACGCAGCTGGTAGTTCCAGTTGGTACTGACGGGCGATCTCAGCCAGGCGTTGCTCCATCTTGATTTTAATTTGTTCGTTGATCCAATGGCCCTTAACGGTGCTACGAATTTGCTCGAAGGGCTGTTCTCCTGTGCTGTTTTTGCGGATGACTCGTATGAAATGTGTGCCGATTTTGCTCCGTATCGGTCCCGTCCAATTCCCTGGTTCGCACGCCATGATTTGCTCTGCCGCTGATTCCCCCAGATTCAGTTTGAGCGCAGGTAAAAAGGTGAGAGGAATCGGATTGGCTAGGCGAATCGCCTGGCCGAAGTGCTCGCTAGGCTCACCTGCATTGAGTCGATTGCGGAGGTCGGCTGGAATCTTCAGTTGGTCCGGCGGGAAGGATACATGTTCAAAGGCGACACTTGGGGGTGTACGATAGCGGGTGGCATTTTCTGTCCAGTAGTTGCGTAGGTCTGCTTCGCTGGGTTCGGCTATGACTGGCTCTAGTTCACGCTGCATCTCGCGTATGAGGGCCTTTCTCAGATAGGGTTTACGATAGGCCTCATACTGGAGTGCTTCTTGGTACAGTAGCTCATAACGCAGGTGTTGTGCGACCAAGCGCTCGGTGTCGACGCTTCCCGGCGTGACTCGTGGGTCGCTTTCGTAGGCCTCCACCAGTCCAGCGATGGTGGCTTCAGTAATTTGAATAACAGGCCGTTCATCATGAGCACGCAAGCCCATCCACCACGCGATCACTAGTGCCAGCACTAGAAAATGCAGTAGGGGTTCGTTTGCATACTTACTGAATGCAGATGAGTTGATTTTGAGCATCGAGTTGTATCAAGAAAGGTGACCTGCATGCTTCGCACGCAGGCCACCTGATCAGTTGAGTGTGGTTAGTTGTTGGAGAGATCGATGCGGTAGAACTCTTTGCCTGCTTCCTTAGGCATGGACCACTGCAGGGGGGCGCCTTCATCGGTCCAGTTTATCAGGTCGGGACTTTTTCTCATTTGAACTTCTAGCTCGACGGTGTTGCCGTCCGTTTGGATCAGCATGTCAGCTGGGTTGAGGTCGAGAATCATATCATTGGTATAGAGCCCGAAGCGTGTTGGATCGTTTTGTATCAGATCGACCACTGCGCGGTTGTTATCAAGAGGGTTGCTGCCTATGGCGATTTCGTCGGCATCGTCGATGCCATCGCCATCGCTATCCGCCTTGTCCGAGTGTGTGCCGTAAATGGCAAATTCTTGATAATTGTTTAGACCGTCTCCATCATCATCATAGTCTTCGTCGTAGTAATCGAGAATGCCATCTTCATCCAAATCACTGGCGCCCAGTGGTAGATTGATGTCGAAGTCTTGATCGGATGATGTCAGGTAGTTGTCGTAGAGCGGTGAGTAAGAGGAGAGCTTTACTGTCTCGCCATCGGATTGAAACTCCAAGATCCGCATATAAGCTTCGCCACCGAGATTGCGCATTTGGTAATTCACGAGCATTTGGTGGACCGGTTCGCCAGCAAGGTTGTTGTCGACTCGATAGCCTGTTCCGTCGCCTAATACGTGACCGTTAAAGACCCATGCGAAGTTGTAATCTTTAATAAACTTATCCCAGATTTCTTGCCCGTCGTTCACACCACCGGGGGTGCTGTAGTAGTGAGGGTTGTAGTTTTGTGGGTTCGCGGTATCGGTGATGTCGTAGCGCAGGTCGTTGTTGTTGACAAATGCGTGGGTGATTAAAATGCCCTTGCGCGATGGATACTGATCGTAGATGGAGCGTGCCCATTCCAGTGTGCTATCGCGGGGGCCCCATTCCAGTGCAATGATAATCCATTCGACACCACCTGCTTCGAATAAGTGATAGCTGTTGTCCATTTTGTTGGCTTCCATCACTCCGCCGAATGTCGTCCAGTCGTCGTAGTCGCTCTGCTTGAAGTAGGTGTTCATGTGGGTGTCGCGCGTGGCGGCATTTCCACTGGGACCGTAGTCATGATTTCCTGTCACAATTGCGTATGGAACGACGCCGTCGAGCATACCCATTGATTCGCGAGCGGCTTCCCATTCCGGGATGGAATTGTTATTCACGATGTCACCGAGGTGCAGTACGTAGCGGATGTTGTGAGTGCGCGCGTGTTGACGAATCCAACTGGTCTGCGCACTGAAGACGCCCGGGTAGTTTTGCGAGTAAACTTGAGTGTCTGGTAGCAGCACCAGGGACCAAGCCCCCTTGCCGATTTCACTGTTGCCGGGTTGCGGAGTGATTTCCAGCGCGGGTGCTGTGACATCGCGGACATCGGCGCAGTGAGTATAGAGGTTGTCAAAAAAGGGCTCGTTGAAGGCGGCCAATGATTCGGGAGCGACATCAATATCATTTTTGAGAATCTTATCGTTACCCATAGCGGCAAGCACGATACGACCTTGGCCGTAAGCTCCTTCCATTAGGGCTGGGTAGCGTGCATCTGTATCGCCCGCTAGAATGACTTCGAATCCGAAGAATGTATAGAAGCTCTCCCATACCACATTGTCGCTGTAGGATCCACCGATTCCGTTGACAAACTCGACAATTGCAGGGCTACCTGAAACGGGGATGTTTGCCATCAGCGGATGTTCTGGGGACAATACGTGTGCTTGTGCGAAGTCGTCGTCCACACGGCTAGCGTTCTGTGTGGTCGGGAAGAATGGAGGCACGGGCTCTGTTTGATCGGCTTGTGCCATTTGTACCAGTAGGCCGCCACGGTCGACAAAGTTATACAGATCATCGGAGTATTGTGCCATGTAAGTGGCATACGCTTCGCTCTCGGAAACAAAAGAGCCGATGAAGATTAGGTCCACGTCCTCAGATGGGTTTTGTGTATTATCGTAAGGGGATTGGTCCAAGGCGAGCGTCTCTACGTGGAAGCCCGCCCGGCGTAGTAACTCTGCGGCGCCGGTGCGACCGCTGTATGGATCGGCGGTTTCCCATACATACGCAGTTAGCCCTTCGGGGTTGGCAGTGTTGGGGCCTGCACCGGGATCAGGTGTCAATTCGGGTGTAGGGGGAATTTCCGGATCTGGAGTGCGGAGGGCCGTGGGGGCACGTCCTGCGACTTCCATTAAGCTCAGTGCTCCGAAATCCGAAGAATTTTCATTGATTTCAACCAGCACCTGAATCTCGCCATTGGCATCAGGTTGAACGCCGTCAATGGAGGCCACGTTATTAATGTTGCCGACGGCCTCCAGTGATACAGATGCGGCTGTGAGGCCGGTTGCAGTATAATCGGTCTTGAAGCTTTGGGGTGCCAGACGGTTCGTGGTCACTAGGAATTTGAAATCGTATACGGTGTCTCCGGATGGATCCAGTCCTGAGATCACTAGTGCCGCACTCTCATCGGAACTTCTTTGGATATAGAAGAAATCACCTGTTGCAGCGGGCACGTAGATTGACTCGCTTCCATCTGTATTGGTGCTGGCTCTAAAGAATGAATCAGTGATTTCGATGGTGACACCAGTGGCAATGGAGCCACTTCGGTTAGTCACGTTTGTCAGTGTGTCGAGTGTCGGAATCGATGTGGCTGAAAAGTTGTTCCAGTAATATCCATATTGATCCGGACTCTCTGTTGTTTCATTGCTCAGTCCAAAATCGACTAAGAATCGCACTGGGTTCAATGCTTGAATTTCTGCCTGGCTTAAGGCTTCGTCGTAGATGCGAACATCATCGATCAAGCCATTAAAGTAAGGCTCGCCATCTTGGTCGCCCCCGATGCGTGCTTGTGACCAATTGAATGCATAGCTGTCATCGAGTAGTTCGATGCTGTTGGTTCCGGCGACGGCTCCATCGACATAGAGGGTCACCACATCGCTGCTGCGATCATAGACGGCGGCTAAGTGGTGCCAAGAGGTCCATGTGTTGGTGGCTTCGACAGCTTCCTCGCTGTAGCTGTTGACCTGGTCCAGATTACCGCCAGGTTGCGATGTTTCGGAGTAAGTGACGAATCGTCCATCCGGCATAATGCCGAGGCTGGCAATGGGTTGATCTCCATTCTGTCCGAGCTGAAGGATATAGGTATAATTACTGCCAGGATGGTCGATTTGTTTGACCCAGGCCGTTAAAGTGATCGAGGAATTAGCGGGGAAGTGTGGAATGGCAGTCTCGGCTTCCAGATCTAGATAAGACGCGCCGTCTGTGTTGAAGACCGAGCCTCGCTCGATATCCGATACGATCGATCCCGTGCCACCTGAGAGTGCGGCGTGATGTTCGTTGCCCGAAATATCAGCGTAGTTGTCTGTAAAAGTGTAGTGAGCCACCAAGCTGGCTTCGGCGCTGATACCGAGGCAAAGCAGGGAACTGATTATAGTATGTTTTATATATGTAGGCTTCATTATGTGGAGATCATGAGTTGTCATTGAGAATGATTAGGCAGCAGAGTGAGCTAGATTTTTGAGCTCGCTGGATGGAGGCGCTTCGGCAGTTTCTTGTGCCTTGTGAGCTTGCCATTGAACTCGGGCGTGAATCAGAATTCTGTAGTGGGTATGCAATACGGAAAATGAACCTCACTAGATCTTAACATTGCTGGGACGGTGCCTTTACGCATTCGAAACAATTGAAGTCTCTATGTGATCATGAATCGCACTGGAGCTTGTTATGCTGACTTTCAGTTTAATGATTGGATGCGGGCTAATTGAACCTTAAGTGCCTGTCTTATTGGTCGTCATTCTTGTGCCGCGACTGCGTTAGTATAGATTTATACGCACAAAAAGGCCCTGCATGAAATATGCAGGGCTTTGCGAAGATTAATATGTAGAGCAAGTCTTACACTTATTTCGGCGATTACTTCAATGTCGAGAATTGTTGTAAGCTGTATGATTCTAGCAAAAAAAAAATGGTCGAGGGTTACAGTTTGGTGACTGTTGTGAGGCGCCGGCGTTAAATCGTTCAAATCGATCAAGTATCGCTATTTTGCTGATTGAAAATTTACAGTGAGGTCGTGAGGAATTGACGTCTGTCCGTGTTGTTGCGGGTGGTCACTGTTTTAATATTTGTAAGTTCTTTATCTCATGTTTAATCAAAATATGCTTCGCCGTTCACTTCTGATTTCAGGTGCACTTGTTGTCGGATCGACGCTATCAGCTCATGAACTTCTGCTTACGGAGTTACTATCCAATCAGGAATCTGCTGGAGGTGAGGATTTTTGGGAACTGACGAATGTCGGCACTGCCGCAGTTGATTTATCTGGCTGGTCGTGGGACGATGATAGCCAAACCGCCGGAGTCGTTGAAATTCCTCAGGGCACTCAGATCGCTCCCGGGGAATCGGTCATCTTTACATCGGCGGATGCATCTGTTTTTCGCACTTGGTGGGGCTTGGATGCCAGTGTGCAGGTGATTGTGGATCCGGATGCACCCGGCTTGGGCGGGGGCGACGGGATCGCCTTATTTGACGATGAGGATCAGTTGGTTTTGTTTTTTAGCTACGACGTGGATGGCTTTACGCTTTCAGACGGAAGCTCGGCTCTGGGGGATCATGCGGGGCTGTCAGCTGGTGGTTTATCAAAAACTCAATCGTTGGTGATCGATCCTAGGTATGGAATTTATTCGCCGCGTTACACCTATGCCGATGGGCTGACTTTAGGCACGCGTGCATCGACCATAGATGCGGGCGATTTGGCTTCTCCAGGAATTGTCAGCGAACAAACTTTTGCAGATGTTCTGATTTTGACCGAGTTGCTATCCAATCAGGAATACGCTTCCGGGGAGGACTTTTGGGAGCTGACGAATGTAGGATTACTTCCGATCGATCTAGGTGCTTGGTCTTGGGATGATAATAGTGAAACTGCGGGTGTGGTTCCCATCCCAGCCGGGACATTCATTCAATCCGGAGAGTCGATCATCTTTACCGCGGCAGATGCTTCGGTGTTTCGTAATTGGTGGGGGATCGCGGAGAGTGTTCAAATTCTCAGCGATGCTAGCGCACCTGGCTTCGGTAAGAATGATGGTGTTGCTTTGTTTGATGATGCGGATAATCAAATCTTTTTCTTTAGCTATGAGGCCGGGGGCTTTACGCTATCCGATGGCAGTGGCTCCGCGGGTGAACATGCGGGCCCATCGGCAGGGGGCACACTGGATTCTCAATCTTTGGTGATCGATCCTGCATTTGGCAGCGAGTCGCCGCGATATACCTTTGCAACTACGGAATCTGCGCTTCATGCAAGTGATTTCGGTAGTCCCGGTCGCAGTGGACTATTGGATGCCGGGAGTAGTGGCCCAGCGTTTGATCTGAGTGTGGTGGTGTCTCCTAGCACCTTTGCCGAGAGTGCGGCTAACCCCGCTGCTGTAGGAACCGTCACACGTAGTGGGGATACTACTACAGATTTATTAGTTGAGCTGACTTCCAGCGACGCGGGTGAAGCGAGTGTGCCTGTTGCGGTGACCATTCTTGCTGGGCATGCGTCGGCAGATTTCGATGTCACGGCAGTCGATGATAGTTTTCCAGACGGTTCGCAGTCCGTCACGGTGACTGCAATTGCCAGCGACGCGAATTCTGGCACTGCAGATCTGGTGGTCGAGGATGATGGAGATGTTTTATCGATCAATGTATTACTGACTGAGGTGTTGACCAGCGAGTCGGATGGTGCGCCCAGCGGTGCTGAGGATTATTGGGAACTGACAAACTTTGGGGACAGCACCGTGGACCTGAGTGGCTATAGTTGGCATGATAGTGGTCGTTCTGCGGTGTCGGCTGAAGCATGGGCCTTGCCGGAGGGCAGTCAAATTGCTGCAGGCGAGTCTGTGATTTTCACCGAATCTGATCCCGCCGTATTTCGTGCGTGGTGGGGCTTGGATGCCAGTGTGCAAGTTTTTCAGTCGCTTGGAGCGCCGGGCTTGGGGAAGGGCGATGGAGTTTCGTTCTTTGATGACGCCGGTAATGAAATTTTCTTCTTCAGTTATGCGGGCGGTGGCTTCGAACTAGAGGACGGTTCTGAAATGAGCCTAGCCAGTGAACATGCGGGTGTTGCGGGGGGCGGTGATGCGACCGTCGCATTGGTCTGGGTGCCATCTTCGGGCACTGAGAGTCCACGTTACACGGCCGCTACGGGAAGCAACTTTGGCACGTTCACTGCGGTTGCGCCCGCTTCCGAAATCGGCTCGCCGGGAAATCAAGGTGTGATCATTCCCTCGATCAGTATCGGAGATGCCTCGATCGCCGAGGGGGATGCGGGAACGGTGGTTCTTTCTATGCCAGTGGTGCGTAATGTTTCAGATACCGCATTCACTGTGGACTATGCCGTGACAGGAGGCAGTGCAAGTGCTGGAGTGGACTATATAACTTTAGACGCGGGAACGCTGAGCTTTACGGCTGGGGGCACTTTCGAGCAGTCGATCGATGTGACTGTGAATGGAGATGCAATTACAGAGCCGGATGAGACGATTGTGATCACTCTGTCTAATCTGGTGGATAGTGTTGGAAGCACCATTATTAAGAACGCCAGTGGTACCGGCACCATCATTAATGATGACGCGGTGGCACCGAGCATCGCGGCTCAGCCTGGCAGCACGACCATTGCAAGTGGTGGTGTCACGACATTGAGAGTTCGTGCCGAAGGTTTACCACAGCCCACTGTTCAATGGTATATCGGAGAGTCGGGAGATATTAGTCAGCCCGTGATTGGTGCGACTAGTGCTACATTCATCACTTCGGTGCTTGCTGAAGATACTCACTATTGGGCGCGCGTGACGAATAGTGCGGGTAGTGTGGATTCAGATACAGTGACCGTATCGGTAGTGGCTGGAGTGAGCTCTGTTGACTTATCTACCTATGTGCGTGTCGGCCGTTACGATCTGCCTGAACCTACGCGCACTGCCTTGCCCGAGGGGACGCCCGCGCATAATCTTTTGACGCAAGAGGCCTCTGGTGTCGCTTACAACTGGGATACGGATACACTCTTCATTGTTTGCGATGGTGGTCGTTCTATTACGCAAGTCTCTAAGACCGGGGAGTTGATCGATACCATGACTATGGCCTTAGGCGCGAGTGCTCAAGGCACCGACTTTTATGATCCAGAGGGGATCACATATATTGGCGATGGAGAGTTTGTATTCGCAGAGGAGCGCGACCGTCAATTGGTCCGGTTCACATACGCTGCAGGCACTACTTTGTCGCGGGCGGATACGAAAACGGTAAAAATCGGCACCTTTGTTGATAACACCGGGACTGAAGGACTGTCGTATGATCCACTGACTGAAGGCTTCATTTGTCTGAAGGAGATTTCACCTCTGGGCATTTTTCACACGACTGTTGATTTCGATGCCGGCACTGCGTCGAATGGTTCGGCTACGACCGAGAATTCAGTTAATCTGTTTGATCCTTCACTGGCTGGCATGTCCGATTTCGCGGATGTGTTTGCCTTGTCAAACTTGCCTGCGATGAGCGGCCAAGCTCAGGAAGGGAACTTGCTGTTGTTAGGGCAAGAAGATGCACGCATCGTCAATATCGATCGTGCGGGAAATATCTTGAGCACACTGAATATTACCTCCGACTTGGGGAATCCTTTATCCATCGCGAACCAACAGCACGAGGGCTTGACGATGGATGCGGCCGGAAATCTCTATGTTGTCAGCGAGAACGGTGGCGGTGATAGTGATCATCCACAGCTCTGGGTGTATGCGCCGGCGACTCTGGAGAATCAGGCTCCGACAGATGTGGTTCTTGAGAATACGGTTTATTCTATCTTGGAGAATAGCAGCACCACTTTTGCGCTGAAACTGGCAGACGTCGTCATCGTGGATGACGGCTTGGGCAGCAATGAGTTCACGATCACCGGCGCGGATGCCGCCTATTTTGAGATCGACGGTTTTGAGTTATTCTTAAAGGCCGGCACAGTTTTGGATTTTGAGTCAAAGGAGTCTTATACGGTGACGATCGAGGTGGTTGACAGCTCGCTCGGTGGCCATCCTGATGTGTCCACTTCGTATACTCTGGAAGTGGGGGATCAAGTGGTGGAGCTTGCGCCAGCTCCTGCATTGATCATCTCCGAGATCGCGCCATGGTCGAGCGGTGATAGCCCGATCGGGGTAGACTGGTTTGAGCTCACAAACACCAGTGGGGCGGCGGTTGATATCACCGGTTGGAAAATGGATGATGGTTCGGGTAGTTTCGCTAATGCAGTCGCTTTGAGTGGCATTAGTTCGATTGCTGCGGGCGAATCGGTGATATTCCTAGAAACAGACGACTTACCGACAACTGAAGCTCTTTTCCTCAGCACTTGGTTTGGAGACAGTGCTCCTGCTGAGTTGCAGCTTGGCAGTTATGATGGTTCTGGCATCGGGCTGAGTTCTAATGGCGATGGGGTGCATCTTTATGATGCAACGGGAGCCTTGCAAGCGAGTGTGACTTTTGGGGCTTCACCTGCTACGGCACCATTCTCCACTTTTGATAATTCGCAGGGGATCGATGCCGGAGATGTCGAGCTATTGAGTGTGGCTGGATATCAGGGGGCCTTCATTGCTGCCAATGATGTGAATGAAATTGGTTCTCCTGGAGTGGCTGCTGCGGGGCAGCTGGTGATTTCGGAAGTGGCTCCGTGGAGTAGTGGTAACAGTCCGCTGGGTGCTGATTGGTTTGAAGTGACTAATATTGGAGCACGCACCGTCGATATTACTGACTGGAAGATGGATGATGGATCCGAGTCGCCTGTAGCCGCGGTACCGCTGATGGGAATCACCGGTATCGCGCCAGGCGAGTCGGTGATCTTTATAGAACTGGTGACTAATCTCACGGATGCGAAAACCGCATTCGTGAATCTCTGGTTTGATGGCGAGCTGCCTGCGGGGCTCCAGATCGGTGGCTACTCGGGCTCGGGTGTGGGCTTAAGCTCCGGCGGAGATGCAGTTAATCTGTATGACACCAATAACGTCCGCCGCGCCAATGTTGCTTTTGGAGCTTCCGCGTCGGGCCCGTATGCGACATTTGACAATGCGGCTGGCCTCAACGTGGCGATTGTTTCGCAGCTCAGTTCACTGGGAGTGAATGGTGCCTTTCAGGCCGCGAATCATGCGGATGAGATCGGCTCGCCGGGCACGATTGCACGTATTGTCAGCGGGGCGTATCATGCATGGGTCGAGCAATATCCAGAATTGGACCTGGAAGACACGGGAGCCTTGGTCAATGGAAATGTGCTGCCTAATTTACTCTTGTTTGCCTTCGGCTTGGATCCGGATGTGAATCACACTGGTGTCACGCTCGAGCTGGGCGAGGGCGGACTTGTGCAGCGTGGCTCTGAGGTGTTGTCATTGCAAGAAGTGGGAGAGACTCTTGAGTTCTCGATCTGCTTCCTGCGACGTTGCGATGCCTCACAGCTTGGAATTCGTTACATCGCCGAATTTAGTTCCGATTTGGTCGAATGGACGGCTGCATCGAGCGCGCCCGCGGTCTTAGATACAGATGGCGAAGTCGAAGTGGTTGAGGTGTCTTCACCTATCGTTGATACGGATGCACAGTTTGCACGTATCCGAGTCGTGCAAAATTAAAGCCACGGGGCGCTATGCCTCTAGCTTACCTACAAAGTTCTCGAAGGCTTGGAGTGTCTCTTTACTGACGTGATGCTCCATGCCTTCGGCATCCACTTCTGCGATTTCCGCGCTGACTCCGAGCTTTCTTAAGAGTGCGACAGTTACGGCATGGCGATGGCGTGCATCCTCTGCAATCGCACGTCCTGCGTCGGTTAGGAAAATAGAGCGGTAGGGCTCGCTGGTGACAAAGCCATCGCGTTGCAAGCGGCGTATGGTCTGGATGACTGTGGCATGCGAAATGCCCAGACGATTCGCGAGGTCTACCACGCGGGCCTCGCCAGTCTGTTCTATCAGGTCAAAGATGGCTTCAAGGTAGTCTTGAGCGGTTTCCTTTAAATGCTGTTCACGGGTCGCTTTCATCGCTTTTGCCTGCGCCTCGGAGCTACGAGAGTAGGTCAGTGATTGCCGTGCTGATTTCGTTGTTTTCGTCATGAGATTGTGAATATGCGCCTAACTGTGTGGCGCTGGCAAGTGCTCCCTTTGGGTTTGTGTAAATTTATAACATTATTTATGCATATTTATATAATGTAGTGTTGACTACATTGTGAATTGGTGGGAACAAATAGGCAGGTTAATTCGTCAAAGCCCTTCTCAGTGGCTGTGTGATCTTCATGTGAGGGGATTTTTGAAGGTTTATTTTATTTCTAATATAAGTCTTCGAGATCTAGCGTTAACTCTGAATTGTTCATCAACTTATGGAATCAAATACAATTATCAGTTGGAACCGTGCGGGCAAACTTAGCTGCTGTCTACTGGCAGCGGTCGCTGTTTTAGTTTCTGGCTGTGTTCCGCAGGATGCGCAGGACGATTTGGTTGCTTCGCCGCGTTTGGAATATCCTTATCAAGTGGGCACTACAGTGGCCATGCTCACGGATGTGGTGCGTAAGGTGGCCGGTGAAAAGGCACAAGTTAAGGGGATTATCGGCGAAGGTATTGATCCCCACTTGTATAAGCCGACTTCTTCGGATGTGAAGCTTCTGCAGGCATCGGATATCATCTTCTATAGTGGTTTGAATCTCGAGGGAAAAATGGGTGACGTGCTGGTTCGCATGGCGACTTCGGGTAAGCCAGTCATTGCAGTTACTGAGACGCTACTCAACGATGGTAGCTATGTGATGACGGACGAAGCCGATCATTATGATCCACATGTGTGGATGGATGTCGGAGGCTGGATTCAAGCGACTCAAGTGATTGGTGAGTCCTTGGCTCGATTCGATCCGGATCAAGCTGAGTTATACCGAAAAAATACCCAATCTTATACGGCAGAATTGGAGCGGCTTCATGCATACGGCAAGCGGGCCTTTGCGACCATTCCGGAAAGTCAGCGTGTTTTGGTGACTGCTCACGATGCGTTTAATTACATGGGGCGCGCCTATGGACTTCAGGTGCGTGGTATACAAGGTATCAGCACTGAATCGGAAGCAGGTTTGAAGGATATTAATGATCTGGTGGACTTTCTGGTGGATCACCAGATTCCCGCTGTATTCGTCGAAAGTTCCGTTTCTCAGAAAAACGTACGTGCGCTGATTGAAGGCGCACGGGCGAAAGGTCACGATGTTCAAATCGGCGGTGAATTGTTTTCTGATGCCATGGGGGAAACGGGCACCTATGAAGGCACTTACATTGGTATGCTCGATCATAATATCACTACCATCGTTCGCGCTCTTGGTGGCGAGGCCCCCCGGCAGGGGCTCAACGGCCAGCTCACGTCTCATTAATTTGAATTGAAGTCTCTCTGGAAAATGGACGATTGCAGAGCCGCTTTTGATTTTTCATCCATTTATATCGTATGAAACCGAGTTCTCTATCTACTGAACCAGCGAGGCGCAAAGCTGCTGCCTCTATCCCGCATCCTGAACACCCTAAGGATTGTCCGCTGGCTATTCATGATCTCACGGTGGCCTATCATCGTAAGCCCGTGATTTGGGATATTGAGCTTAATATCCCGGAAGGCAGTCTCGTTGCGGTTGTCGGGCCCAATGGTGCAGGCAAGAGTACACTGCTCAAAGCCTGTTTGGATCTCATTCCGAAGACCTCCGGGTGGGCGCATGTGTATGGCAAGCCTTACGCCAAGCAGCGACACCTTGTCGGTTATGTACCGCAGCGTGAAAGTGTGGATTGGGACTTTCCCGTTAGCGCGCTTGATGTGGTTGCGATGGGGACTTACCGTGAGCTGGGATGGTTTAAGAAGGTCGGTAAAAAGGAACGTGCCCGTGCGCTGGAAGCGATGGAGCAAGTGGGCATCGGTGATTATGCGCACCGACAGATTAGTCAGCTTTCCGGGGGGCAACAGCAGCGGGTGTTTCTGGCGCGGGCTCTCGTTCAGAATGCGCAGGTCTATTTCATGGACGAGCCTTTTGCCGCGGTAGATGCCGCTACGGAACAGGCAATTGTAGAGCTATTGAAGGCATTGCGCGATCGCGGGAAGACATGCATCGTCGTTCATCACGACCTGGCGACTGTTTCCAAATATTTTGATTGGGTGGTGTTATTGAATATGCGTGTGGTGGCATCTGGCCCAACTAGGGAAGTCTTTACCAGAGATAATTTACGTAAGACCTATGGTGGTAAACTCGATTTACTCGAAAACGCTTCCATTGCTCTGAGCCAAATTTGAATTGTGCTATGCTAGATACCATCACTGATGTCCTTTTTCTTAAGGATCATAACACCCGGGTGGTTGTTATTAGCGTGATGCTGTTAGGGGTGTCATCCGGAGTGATTGGAGCATTCTTACTGCTACGTAAACGCTCCCTGATGGGGGACGTGCTTTCTCATGCCACGCTGCCGGGGCTTGGTTTGGCTTTTGCCACCATGACTGCTTTGGGCTATTCTGGAAAGAGTTTGCCGGGGCTGCTTCTGGGCGCGACAATTTCCGGAGCGCTCGGGCTGCTGCTGATGCTTGCTATTCGCTCGACTACCCGTCTGCGCGACGATGTGGCGATGGGCTTTGTTTTGAGTGTTTTCTTTGGGCTCGGGGTTGCTGTGCTCGGTATGGTTCAGAAAATGCCCGGTGCCAATGCCGCCGGGCTGGAGTCTTTTATCTATGGTAAAACTGCCTCCATGGTGCTTCAGGATGCACAACTGATCGGTGGCGTGGCTCTGTTGATTAGCGTGTTAGCGGTGCTGTTCAAAAAAGAGTTCACTCTCATTTGCTTTGACGATGGCTACGCCGCCGCTCAAGGCTGGCCGGTGATCTTACTGGATGTGGTGATGCTTGCGCTTGTCACATGTGTCACTGTGATCGGCCTGCAGGCGGTCGGACTCATCTTAATTATCGCGTTCCTGATTATCCCTGCCACGGCCGCGCGTTTCTGGACGCACCGGCTCGAATATATGATTCTATTGGCGGCTTTGATCGGAGCGCTGAGTGGTTGGCTGGGTGCCTCCTTTAGTGGTATTTTTGGTAATATGCCTGCCGGTGCCATCATCGTGCTGGTCGCCGCGACAATATTCTTGTTTAGCATGTTTTTTGGCCGAGCCCGGGGACTTGTGCCGCGCCTACAGGATCAGCTCCGGCTGAAACGTCGCGTCGGTCGTCAGCATTTGTTGCGGGCCGCTTATGAAATTCTAGAGCAGCAACCCGGCCCACTGGCCAATGTGCCAGTGGACCGAAACTCTCTGTTCGAGCATCGCTCATGGTCACGGCGTGAGTTTAACCGCTTTCTTGCCCACGCTCAAGTCGAGGATCATTTAGAAACTTGCACCGACGATGAGATTCTTCTGTCAGAATCAGGCTTTGGAGAGGCTGCGCGTATGACGCGGAATCATCGGCTTTGGGAGCTTTATTTAATTCGCCATGCCGACATCGCACCGAGTCACGTCGATCGCGATGCGGATATGGTCGAGCACATTCTCGGAGCTGAAATGGTCCGTCAGCTCGAAGTCGAGCTGGGCAACCCGGGGCATTTCTCAAGCAGCCCGCATACGATCAGTTCCAAATGAGCACTCGATCATTCATGTAATTTCACGATACCACTCACTCATTTATAAATATATGTCTTGGACTACTTTTGATACATGGATTGCTGTGACGGGTATGCTTTGCGCGATATCCTGTGCGATCCCCGGCTGTTTCCTGGTGCTTCGTAAAATGAGCATGATGGGGGACGCGATCAGCCACGCCGTGTTACCGGGGCTTGCGATTGCATTCTTTGCTACGGGGACACGCGATAGTCTGCCGATGTTTATTGGTGCCGCGGGCGTGGGGATACTGACGGCCTTGTTCACACAATGGATTAGCCAGTTTGGGCAAGTGGACCGGGGAGCTGCGATGGGGATCGTATTCACCACGCTTTTTGCGATCGGACTCATCTTGATCGTTCGTGCCGCAGACCATGTCGACCTCGATGCGAGCTGTGTGCTGTATGGTGCCATTGAGCTCACTCCACTCGACATGGTGAGGCTGGGGCCCTTCGAATTGCCCCGTGCTGCTGCGGTCAATGGGACGATTTTGTTAGTCAATCTTGTGGTCGTGATTCTTTTGTTCAAGGAATTGCTGATCAGCTCATTCGATCCTGGGCTCACTGATACCCTTGGTTTCTCGCCCGGCTTTATGCATTACCTACTCATGACTATGGTTGCAGTCACTACAGTCGCCGCCTTTGAATCCGTAGGGAGCATCATAGTGATTGCAATGTTGATCGTGCCCGCCGCGACCGCGTTGCTGATCAGCCGCAGACTGGTCCCAATCATTATCATAGCCTGTGGCGTTGGCTCCGCGTCCGCATGGTTGGGACACTATTTGGCCATCCGCATTCCACCTCTGTTTGGAATTAGTGATACCAGTAGTTCTGGCATGATGGCCTTTGCTGCTGGCATCTTATTCACTTTGGCATGGATCTTCGCGCCTAATGAGGGGCTGATTGCTCGCTTTATGCGTAATCGTGGTGGTCGGGATCAGCCGGCGCGGGATCTGACTGGTGTCTGAACGGGGCCAAGCTTGTTCCATTGAATAAGTGGCGCTTGGTGCGCGAGTTTGCCTCGCACTTTGTATAAAATTGCCTGAGGTTCTTGTTTATGAATTCATCCGTAGCTCGCATCTATCGCAGTGTTTGGCCGACGATTTGTTTGCTAGGGATGCTGCTGACGGCGGCATCCTCCAGGGGCGAATCGATTACGCTGTCTTCCTTGGCTGCCATTGAGCCACCCGAGGCGGAATTGGCGGAGCATATGACTCAACTACAAATTTATACGCATAAATTGTTCGCTGTCTGTGGCAGCTAAGAATGTTCCCTTGGCTCAGTTTTATTTATATGAATCGCTTGCTAAGCTGAAACAGATGCAGGAAGTTTTTCCAGAGTATGAGACTAAGCCGATCGCACTTCTGATCGATCGTGTGGCACTCGATTCTTATCAGCCTTTGAATGCACTGCTCAAAGAGAAAGGATCTACGGTCACCAGTGAGGAATTTGACCATGCTTTGAAGGTGATCGTAAATGCATGCAATGCCTGCCATGTCACGTGCGAGACTCCTATCCGTATTAAACGAAATCTGACTAACCCCTACATGCAGGATTTTAATCCATAGCCTAGTATGATGATCCGAGCGATCTCCAGTATGCGATTTGTTGCAATCATAGTTCTAAGTCTTAGCTGTGTCTACCCCGCACTCTTGCTGGCAGAGGTGGCGACTCCGAGTATCGTGGAGATCTGCGCGAGCAATGGACCGGGTGCGCCGCAGGTGATTGAGCGCCACAGTCTGGGGTTTATTGTTGAAGAGGAGGGCTTTTTACTCACCAGCTATGAAAGCTTGACCAAGCCTGAGACTGGCACGCTGCTATCCCGATTTGAGGTGTCTTGGGATTCTGGCACTGGCACGTCGCGCTATGCTGCGCGTATCATCGGAGTCGAGCCGACTTTAAATTTTGCAGTTTTAAAGATCGAGCGTGAAGGAGGTTTTGCAGCATCAAAGATCTTGCGAGATGATAGCTTGGTTGCTGGCGAAGAAATTTTTGCAGCGACTCAAGCGAATGCTGTTTCAACACATTTAGTCGTTGGACGCTTGGAGGCGTTAAATAGCAAGGAATGCTATCAGCAGGATCTGACGGCGACTATGCTCGCTGCGGAGATAGACATTCCAAGTTCCGGTATTGGCGGGCCCGTTTTCGATCGGACTGGTTCGGTGATTGGAATGTTTACCGGCTATCATCCTCCCGAAGATGACGACGACCAGGCGAACGAGGCTGAGCTGACTCACATCCTCCCCATTTTCCTGGCATTTAATATTTACGATAGCATCAAGCAACGGCAAAGCCTTGCGTCTCCTTGGACAGGTTTTTCTGTACGTCCCTTAAACGAGGTGGAGCGTCGACAATTTCCCGTTGCGCAGGGGCAATTTACCGGAGGGATTGCCTTTGAGTATATTTGGGAGAGTAGTCCGGCCGCAGCGATGGGCTTGGCTGTGGATGACATCCTATTGCGTTTTGCTTACTACCCGATACATTCGCCGGCTGATTTTCAAAAGTGGCTCTACTTGTATGGGGTGGGGCGAACGGTAAAACTTTATATCCTGCGAGATGGTGAAATCCTAGTCAAAGAATACACGATTGAAGAGCGCCCTAGCTGGGTCAAACCGCTTTAGTTGATCACTTTTGCTGCGTGTTTCACCATAAAGATATGCCCGTCAGCTAGACTGGAGGCTCCATGCGTTGGACTGTAACATTCATCGCGAGTAACTCGGCCGGATCGCCAAATTGGGTGTAGATGGCGACATCCGCTGCATCGCGACCGTAGGCGATGGCGACACGTCCGCCCTGTAAATGATCGCGAGTTGGGTCGAAGGTATACCACCGGCCGCCGACATAGGCTTCAAACCACGCATGCAGGTCCATTGGTTGCAAGTCTTCCAAATAGCCGACCACCATTCGAGCTGGAATGGAAAGAGCACGACAGCAGGCGATGCCCAGATGTGCGAGATCACGACAGACTGCATCTGATCGTTGGTTGACTTCAGTTGCGCTTACGATGTCCATGCCAGAGCCTGGCGTGTAGCGTATCGTCTGACGAATGTAGTTTACGATTGCGCTGCATTGGTCATAGCCGGGGGCTTGTCCCATTACGATCGAAGCCGCCATTTGGCTAAAGCGGTCGGATTCACAAAATCGGCTCGGGAGTAGGAAGGGCAGTGTTTCCTCCGGTAGTTGCTGTATCTCGACAAAGTGGGCCCCAGAGGCGACGTCCGATGACTCTGCACATTCGACATTACCGAGGTGCGCACTGAGAACCGCCCTGGTTGTGCCACCAAGCGCTGGCACAAATTACCAAAAGGATCTGTAAACTCGACGACTGGTGTGCGAGGGCTCAATACGTATTCTTCGCGGCCGACCCACTGCTGCCAGCCGCTGCGTGGCCGTAGCATAAAGAGAAAGGGGCTTGGCACTGTAATATTGAAATCGAGAGAGCAGCTAGCGTGTATCCACATAATTATACGGTGTGTTTTGAAGAGATTATCGAAAAGCTGTCGTGGATTATGGATGACGTCGAGCGTGCGGAGCCTAAATCAAGTGAAATTTTATATTTCGCTTCGCTTTAGCATTTGTTTTTCAGGCGTTGGGGGCTAGGTTTTGCAGTATGTTTACAGGAATCGTTGAAGAAACTGGTAAGGTGATCTCTTTTGAGGAGACCGAGAGTGCATGGCGTCTGGTCTTGGAAGCGCATGCGGTGACGCAGGATTTACAGCTGGGGGACAGTGTCGCCGTTAACGGTTGCTGCTTAACTGCAGTGGCTTTTAGTGCAGATCGGATTGAGTTTGATCTTTTAGAAGAGAGCAAGCGCTTGACTTCAATTGGTGGCGTGGGTGTCGGGGGGAAGGTCAATCTCGAACGGGCGCTGCTGCCGAGCACACGCATGGGCGGGCACTTTGTGTCGGGGCATGTCGACGGCACGGGGGTGATTGAGGCGATCGAGCCGCGTGGTAAAGATTTCTATTTCCGTATACAGTGTGATGCGGATAAGTTGCGCTATATTGTGCATAAGGGCAGCATAACTGTGGATGGTATTTCACTGACTGTCGCGGAGGTGGATGAAACTGGCTTTGCGATTTGGCTCATCCCACACACGATGGAGGTGACCAATCTGCACACCAAAAAGGTGGGCGACCTAGTGAATTTGGAAAACGACCTGATCGCAAAATACGTCGAGAAGCTCTTTGCGAAGTCGTAGGAACTCGCTTTGTGCTCTTGTATTTCTGCAAGGACTGGCGTATCTTGCATGAACTATGATCGATCTCGTAAAGAAAAGTATGTTGGCCGGCATTGGCGTGGCTGTCGTGACGAAGGATAAAGTTCTGGAGTCGCTGGATGAATTGGTAGTCAAGGGCAAGCTCACTAAGGACGAGGCGTCTGCGATGTCGGATAAAATCGTTGAAGAGGGGCGCAATGAAACCGAAAAGGCGAAAGTTGAAGCGAGTAAGCTTTTTTGTGATATGTTGAATCGCGCTAATGTGGTGACCAAGGATCAATATGATGCGCTGGCCGCTCGTGTGACCGAACTTGAAGGTCGTCTGCACAAAGAGTTTCCAAATGGGGACTGAGGTTGCCTCGAGCGACTTGTTTTTTGTAGGGGCTTCACTTGTGACGCCCGTGTCGTGTCAGGGGGCTTTACCGGCGCAGCCCCAGCAGGATTCTTTACCTAATATATGAAACCCTTCAATTACTTATCCAATGCAGTGCGTGCGCCCGAGATTGTGGCGATCTTGGTGCGTTGGGGGTTTGAAGATTTATTACTACAGCTGGATACGCCGCAGTTCTTATTAAAGAATCTGGTGCGTAAGAAGGTGACGCACCTGACTGCTTATGAGCGTGTGCGGAATGCCTGTGAGGAATTGGGCCCGATTTTTGTCAAATTTGGGCAGATTCTTAGCACCCGTCCGGATCGTTTGCCAGAGCCGCTGGTGATGGAGCTTAAGAAGTTGCGTAACGATGTGGAAACGCAGCCCTTTGAGACTATTAAGCCGGTCGCACTCAAGGCTCTGGGGCGTGAACTGGAGGAGGTTTTTGCCGAGTTTGATCCGAACCCCGTGGCCGCGGGTTCGCTCGGACAGGTCTATCGAGCGAAATTGATCTCCACTGGAGCTGAAGTGGCTGTCAAAATACAGCGCTCCGAAATCCATAAAACGATATCCGCAGATATGGAGATCATCGGCTGGTTTGCCAAGCAGGTGCATGCGCGTATTGAAGAACTGAGGCCCTACAATTTTCCTTCCTTGGTTCGTGAGGCCGAGAAGCGCCTGGAGGAGGAGCTGGACTATCGCAATGAGGCGGACAATGCGGAGATCTTTATCGCTTTAAATACGGAGCAGGCAAATGTCTTCGCGCCGAAGGTATATCGCGAGCTGACTTCGCGCCGACTGTTGGTGACTGAATGGGTCGAAGGTTTTGCTCCGGACCAAATCACGCTAGAGCCTGAAGTCGCGGAACGGGTGGCTCGCATGGGGGGAGAGTCGATTTTTCACCAAATTGTGGGCACAGGCTTTTTTCACGCGGACCCGCATCCTGGGAATATGCTGATTACAGACGATCAGAAGATTTGCTTTATTGATTGGGGGCAGGCGGGGCAGATTACTATGCAGATGCGCTTTCATCTGGCAGACATGTTTGCTGCGATCACAGAGCGGGATGCAGATAAAGTGATACGGGTCGCTCAACACATGTCGGTCGATAATCGGCGAATCGATCGTAGGCGTTTGGAAAAGGAAATTACCTTTTTGCTGAACAAGCACCGTGAGTTTGGGCCCACGGGCACGAAGATGGGCACCGTCGGTTTGGAAATGCTCTATTTATTTGGCAGTAACGGTATCGAAGTTTCGCCCGACTACGCCTTACTGTCGAAGTCTATCCTCTGCGTGGAAGAGACCGCACGGATTTTGGATCCACACTTTGATATTCAGAAAGTGGCGCGCCCTTACTTGGTTAAGTTAAACAAGGAGCGCTGGAGCTTCTCCAGTATTCAGCGTCAGACGTTGTTTCCGATGTTGAATATGTTTCGCAGTATGCAGCGGATACCTGAAAATATGCAGCGCATATTACAGAAGGTTGAAGATGAAAAACTGCAGATTAATTTTCATCACACCGGCACGGAGAATATTGAAGAGACGATTAATGCTTCAATGAACCGCTTGACGGTGGGCATCATTATCGGGTCCTTGCTGATGGGCTCCTCGTTGGTGATCACCACGGGGGTGACGCCCTTACTCTGGGGCTATCCGGCGATTGGTATCGTCGGCTTTCTTGTCTCTGGATTGCTTGGTATTTATATCGTGATCTCAACTTTGCGTAAGCATCATTAAGTGAGTTTAGTGTATCGTTGAGAGCACTGTTTCGATGGCACCGCAGAGTGTGTCTTTATCCACTGGTTTGGCCAGGAAATGCTCGCCGCCACTTTGATAGAAGCCTTTTTTAGACTCCTGTTGCGAGACCATGGCGGAGACGAAGATGATGGGGATGTCTTTGGTGGCACTACGACTGCGTAGGTTTAGCGCGACATCGCCACCGTCGAGTTCAGGCATGACAACGTCGAGCAAGACGATGTCAGGCCCGAAGGCTTTGGCCACTTCCAGCGCCTTGCGACTTTCGTTGAGCGCTTCGACTATGTAGTTGCCGGTGCCTTCCAGGTTGAGTTTGACCATGCGCGTGAAGGAGGGCTCGTCGTCGATGACGAGCACACGCCGGGCGTCTTTTGCGGGAGTCGATTTTCTGAATTTAATCATCGTCATTATCGTAGGTTGCGGCGGGCAGTAATATGCGTACGTGCG
The DNA here is from genome assembly GCF_033878955.1 of Coraliomargarita algicola. Classification (NCBI taxonomy): domain Bacteria; kingdom Pseudomonadati; phylum Verrucomicrobiota; class Opitutia; order Puniceicoccales; family Coraliomargaritaceae; genus Coraliomargarita; species Coraliomargarita algicola. The sequence goes on along the minus strand of NZ_CP138858.1, from coordinate 2,342,445 downwards.
CGCCTGTAGTGTCTTTGCGGTTTTGAAGAGTGATCATGCCATGGTGCATTTCGATAATGCTGCGAGTCACGGAGAGCCCGAGGCCGGTGCCTGAGCCGGTGGCTTTGGTCGAGTAAAATGGATCGAAAGCCTTGCTTTGATCTTCTTTGCTTAGCCCTGTTCCAGTGTCGAGCACCTCGATTACCACGATTGTATCGCCGATGCGAAAGAGCTCAGTCATGGCACTGGAGACATTGCCACCGGTGCTTTTCATTTGTATGACATCGGTGCGCACGGTCAGTGTGCCGCCTTTTTTCATGACAGAGATGGCGTTGAGGAACAGGTTGATAAAGACTTGTTCTATCTTGGAGGCGTCGATGCGAACGGGCTCGATCTCGCTACTGAGTGTTTCTTCGATTTGGATGCAGGCTTCTTTGAAGTTGTGCCGCATCAAGCCGAGCACTTGGCTAATGATTTCGTTTATGTTGGCGACTTGCATCTCGACTTTGTGGGGGGATGAATAGTCGAGTAGTTCAAAGATCACATGGTTTGCCTTTTGTACTGCTTCACGCATGTCGCGAACCACTTGTAGCATTTCTTCCGGGCCCTCTATTTGGCCCTCCAAATATTCGGCGCCCAGGCTCACTACATTGAGCGGGTTTTTGACTTCGTGTGCGACACCAGCTGCCAGGCGGCCTACTGTTTTTAGCTTTTCCGCTTCGATCAATTGGAGGCGGGTTTCTTCGAGGGTTTTTATGGTGTCTTTGAGTCGGCGCTCGGCTAGTTTTTGCTCTGTCACATTGAAGGAGATGCCGACTAGGCCGATACAGCGGTCTTGATCGTCTTGCAGCGGCACCTTACTGGTGAGCAGCCATAGTTCCGAGCCATCGGCTCGCTGGCGGTAGTCAATTAAGTTTTCGATGCCTTGGCCGCTCTGCATGATTTGCGCGTCGGTGGCAGAAATACGTGCGGCTTCGTTTTGCTCGAAAAAGTCGTAGAGTGTTTTACCAATGACATCGGCTTCACTTTGAGCTCCGAGATATTTGATATGGCGCTTGTTGACTACCAGGTAGCGCCCGGCTAGATCTTTTACAAATATGCCGGCGAGTGCATGTTCGATGATTGTTTTGAGCAAGGTGCGCTCTTGGGCCAGCGTATCTTGGGCGCGCTTTAGCTCTGTGATGTCGCGTGAGATGCCCATCGTGCCAATGATGTGGCCGTGGTTATCTGTGAGCGGGACTTTGGTCGTATTGACCCAGTTGAAATGCCCATCCTCGAAAGTCTCTTTTTCGAGTTTGGCGACCAAGGGTTTGCCTGTGCGTATGATTTCTTGCTCGTCGTCGAAGGCTGCTTGCGCGTGCTCCCGGGAGAATAGGTCGAAGTCGGTTTTTCCAATAATTGTCTCATGGTATTGCCCGTAGATGTCCTCCATGCGTTTGTTGACCTTGGTGAAGCGGCTTTCCAAATCCTTAAAGAAAATCGCATCGGGAATATTATTGAGTAGCGATTGTAAGCGGGCCTGTTCGCTGAGTAGAGTTTGTTCTTTATTTCGGCGGCGTATGGCGTGTGTGATACGGGTGGGCAGCTCGCCATCTACCAAATGTTCAGCCAGAATGTAGTCGTCCAAATGGTGGATGACTTCTTTATAGCGCTGTAGTTGTTCATGATCGCGGCAGAGCGCAATCAAAGCGACGCCGTTTTGCAGGTCTGCTAGATACTGTATCGCCTCCAGTGAATCATCGCGTCCACTGCGCATATCGATCAAGACCGCGTGGCAAAGATTCTCCAGCTGGAGCGGGCGCAGTTGCTCCAGTGTTTGGATGTGTTGTAGCTCGTATTTATCTTCCCAGCCTTTTTCCAGATGGGTACGTAGCAGGGCCTCCTCGGATAGATCGGGGCTGAGTAATATCAGCTTTCGGGGGAAGCTGGGGAGATTGTTGGATGATTGGGGCAGAACATGGTAAGACTACGTTTTTTGCCCCACAGAACAAGCGTCATTTTAGATATTCCAAGCGGCGCTTAACGGATTTTTTCGGGCAGTTGCTGTACGCGGTCGCGTAGGCGATCCATGGTCTCTGCGTTTTTCTGAGTGTTGAATCCCGCGCCCAGCTGGGTAATGGCACTGGCTAGGAAGTCGTCGATTACGACGGCGTGTTCAGTGTCCGTTAGGATTCCGATGAACTGGCTGTTTTTGGTGAAGGCCAAGTCGCCTCGTGAGGAGGCAAAGTCGGCAAAGAGCTGGCCGAGTGCGGGGCGGTCCATTTTGAGAAAGCGCTCGCTTTCGGTCAGGCGTCGGAAGCCGGTGCGGCCGAAGTTACTCTCGTCGTTTTTGATCAAGACGGCCTCTTCCCACCGTTCCGGTTGTAATGCCAAGGGGAAGGTTTGCAGGCCGGAGTTATTGACCACGGACTGAGGCAGGGGGATGAATAAAATGCGAGGGTCGGCGCTGAGAAAGCCGATTTGGCTGACTGGGAAACGGCGGTTGCCGAGGGTCACCTCTAGGCTGGCGGCGAGTAAGTTGTTGGCGTTTTTACCGAAGGCGAAGGGAGAGTTTGAGCTGTGAGTGACCAGAAAAGTGGCACCGTTCTGATCGGTGATCAGAATGCTCTTGCTATCGTAGTTGCGCACGTTCTGAGCGCCGAATAGGCCTGCCTCGGTGGCGGTGAAGCGGAGGCTGGCGCGGTTGTTTTGAAAGCGTGTGAAGATCTCGCTCATCGTTTGCGGACGAGCCGCTTCGATTTCTTTCTTAATATCTTCGGATGCCTGGGCGAGGCTGCTGACGCCTTGGCCGAGTTGGCTGACGCCGGCTCCGAGTTCAGAAACGTTTTCGGTGAGGCGGTCCGCGCGGGCAAAGGCTTGTTCCTTTTCGCGTTGCAGCAGCAGCTTCTCGGCTTGTTCTGAGGTGAGGTTTTGCTCTAGCAAGCGGCGTTCAGCTTGAGCGACTTCCAACTGGCGGTTTAGCGCTTCACGTTCGGCTGCTAGCTTGGCTTTTTCTTCTTCGGCGGCTTTGAGAGCGGCTTCGCGTTCGGCAAGCATGATCTCACGGGCAATCAGTTCTTCTTCGGTCTGGCTGAGCTTTTCTTTGGTGACGGAGCTTTCTGCTTTGAGTTGCCCGAGAGTGGAGACGAGTGCCACTTGCTCATCTTTGGTGGCTTCGAGTTCCGTGCGAGTGCTGTCGAAGCGTTCTGCGAGTTGGGCGCGTTCGCTTTCGATACGGGCCTTTTCAGCGGCGAGGGCGGCCTGTGCGGCTTCGATTTCGGCCTTGGTTTGCTCCAGCTCTTGGGCCTTGGCTGTGGTCGCTTCCAAGTTGGACTGAGTTTGTTCCAGCGCGGCTTCACGTTCGGCTAGTAAGCGCGCTTTTTCCTGTAAAGATTCGCGGGTTTCCGTCAGGTCTTCCGTCAGGTTTTGGCGTGAGTTTAGCTCCGATTCCAGAGACTCTTCCAGTAGTGAGATTAACTCCGCTTCAGCGGTGGCTGAGGACTCAGTCACGCCGAGACCGGTCTCCACTTTTTCTTCAGGTGGATCGAAACGTGCCAATGCGAGCATGCTCAAGAGCAGAAAGTCGCATATGACGAGCATGAGTGTTTTATTCATAAAGCTAGGCTACAGTTCGATGTTTTTCATCAATGAGCCGTCGGGGTCTTTGATTTCTGAATTGGCTTCGATGATTAGGTGGCGACGGTAAGGGCGCAGGTTGATCACCTTGAGCATCGCGACGAAAAGGATGCCGAAGAGTGTGGACGCATAGGCGGCCATCAGACTGGCCTCCACGATGCCGACCGCGACCAGGATGAGTGAGAGCACGGTGCCTCCTAGGCCGAAGTAAAGGCCGAAGTCGAAGAGGTTTTCCTCGTTCTCCAGCAGCTTGAGCTTGAGGGAGGCGCTGAGCTTTTGCTTGGCGATCTCTTTGAGCTTTATCAGGCAGAAGCAATAGATGACGAGCTGCGTGATAAAAAAGAGCGCGAGCACGAGTAGGGTGACTTGATTGAGTTCTTGCATGGCTTTAACGGGTGATTTAAGAGATTCTAAGGTGTCGGCGACCACGAATTCGATGCGTGGTGCGGTGTCGGAGTCGGTGTCTGTGTTTTTAGATTTGAGAATTTCAGGCTCGAACAGCGCCCATAGGGTGAGTGCCACGACCAAGCTGATGAAAAAGTTGCGGGCGACGATGGAGGGCGTGCTGCGGGCGATTGGTTTTACTTCGCTCAGGCTGGCGCGCCAGGCCGCTCCCATTGCGAGCGCGAAGGCTAGGCCGGAGAATACAAATAGGCAGGCTTTGAGCGCAAGTGCGGTACTGCGGCTTTCCAAGCTCAGCTGCACGAGGTCATGTGGGCGGTATTGACTCAGAAAAGGAATGACGGTGGCGGCCAGACCACTGCCGGGGCGGTAGATAGGGAGTGCCTGGCTTAGGATCTCATGGGTGGCCCGAGGACCGTTTGCCAGGGCCGCATCGAGGTCGCGGTTGCCAGTTTCGGGGTAGGTGGCGAGGTAGGTAAAGATGGGCGAGGAGGCCCCCTCGAAGCGCAACGCGGTGTAGAGCGCGTCGACGCGGTCGGGCTGCGCGCGAAAGAGAGTGGCCATTTCGCCCCAGTCGGAGAGGCTTTGGGCGATACTTGCCAAATCGGCGAGTGAGCGATGGTCGAGTTGACGGCCCAGGGAGAGTGTGGCGATGGCGAAGTCTTCTAAAGCGCGAACAGCGGCAGGGGTGCCGAGGCTGGCTTGCGAGGCGGTCTGGCCGATTCTCTGTGCCATGGCCGGGCTGAAGTGTCCGCCTTCGATTAGTAGTGCTAGTGTGAGGATGCCGGCGTCGTAGGGCGCGCCAGCGGCATGGCTGGCGGGGTGCAGTCGAATGAGTCCGGGGATGTCGCGGGCCCCCAGTAGGGCGGCGACATTGGCATTATTGGATTCTGCAAGCATGCCGCTGAGTGAGGCGCGTTCACTGCGGGGGAGTAATTGTGGCAAAAGCGGGAGCGGTTGGATGCCTGCGTGGGGCTTGGCTTGAACCAATTCCAGGAAGTCTTCCAAGGTGCGGTCAGAGCCGCCACTGGCGCGTAGGCTGGGGCGTTGTTTGATCAATGCCTGTACCTGTGCCTGATAAGTCTGCGCGATGGCGGGCGCGACACGGGTGGCCTTTATAATGCGTAGTGTGGAGCCGATGTGGGCGGAGCGTATGGTTTCGTTGAGCACAGCATCGACGGCTTCGCCATTTGCAGCGTTGGCTTCCAATACCGCGATATCGATTGAGCGCAAGTGGGCAGGGATCAACAAGGCAGCTGCGGCGAATAGCAGCGCGATGGCTAGGAGGGTAATTGTCTTGAAGATGGCCAACATGAATCGAATGAGTCATGAAAATGCTAGCTTTCGTTCCACTGGCAACCCTACAAAGTGGGGGGCAGCCGATTGTCGTTCATTATTTTTAGCCCGCTCCGCCTTTGAAGTGGGGCCTTTCTGGCTAAACTTTTGCTTTCGATTTGCCAGTGATTGTGCCCTTTGTTGATTTTCTCGAATGGACGTTAAACAGGTAAAAGCATATTTTGATTCGGAGGGTGTGGTGGACTATTACGCGCAGGCTGCGGCCGACCTGGGGCTTTGGGCGTCGGAGGAGAAAATTTTCACACGTGTCTTTACGCCGCAGGATTCGCTTTTGGAATTGGGCTGCGGTGCGGGGCGTATTGCGCTCGGTTTGTATGAGCTGGGCTACCGGAATGTGTTGGCTACGGATTATTCGCGCAGTATGGTGACGCAGGCGCGCGAGTTGGCCAAGCGTCTGGAGTATGCGATGCACTGCCGGGTGTGCGATGCCACGCAGTTAGAGTTTGAGGATAATCTGTTTGATGGCGCGATTTTTGGTTTTAATGGTTTGATGCAGATCCCGCAGCTCGCGCAGCGGGAACAGGCCTTGCGGGAAATTTTGCGGGTGATTCGTCCGGGCGCTTGGTTTGTTTTTACTTCGCATGATCGTGAGCGTTCGGCGCATCGCGACTTCTGGGAGGCCGAAAGCCTGCGCTGGCAATACGGCACAGAAAAGGCGGAGTTGGATGACTTTGGCGATCGCACCGAGGCGACCGATCATGGGGCGCATTTCATGCACGTGCCAACAGTGGCCGAGATGCAGGCGCTGCTAGCTAAAGTAGGCTTCCATGTCGAAGCCTCTGTCATGCGCAGCGAATTGGGGCAAGAGTCTGCGCAGGTGGAAGCCTTTTCTGATGATTGCCGCTTTTGGGTGGTGCAGAAGCCGCTGAGGGCCGCGACTTGAGGGCGGGGACTTGAGGGCCGCGACTTGAGGGCGGGGACTTGAGGGCCGCGACTTGAGGGCGGGGACTTGAGGGCGGGGACTTGAGGGCTGAGAGCTGAGACTTGAGGGCGGAGGCTAGATGAGGCCGGCTTCGTTGAAACTGTAGTAGCCGAGACCCTGCGGGTCGTGGGCCTTGTGCCCGACGATGACGTGGTCGTGCAGGTCGATGCCGATGACTTTGGCGGATTCGCGCAGTTGGCGTGTGACTTGTATGTCGGCGCGGCTGGGGGCTGGATCGCCGCTAGGGTGGTTGTGCACGGCGATGATGGCTGTGGCGCCTTGCTTGATGGCCTCGCGAAAGACTTCACGTGGGTGCGCCAGGCAATTCGTAGCCGTCCCTTTGGTCACTTCTTCACGCTTGATTAGGCGGTTCTTGCGGTCGAGGCAGAGCACCCAAAAGCGTTCGATTTCTTCGCCCGCGACTAATGGACGAAAATGGCGGGCAACCATGGCCGAGCTGTCGAAGATGACCTCGTTGCCCATGTCTTCGGTTAAGATGCGCTTGGCGAATTGCATCACGGAGATCAGCTGCAGTGCCTTCACTTTGCCGATGCCCCGTATCTGCTGAAAATCCTTGGCGGACCAGCGCAGTAGATGCGTGAGGCTGCCAGCCTTGTGGAGCAGTTCTTCCGACATGCTCACCACATCCACACCAGGAGGGCCGCTGCGTAGGATCATCGCTAGTAATTCGCGGTCGCTGAGCGCTTCCACTCCAAGCTTTTCCAAGCGCTCTTGCGGACGCTCGCTCGCCAGCATGTCTTTAATGCGGCGATTGCTTGAATAAATGACACTCATAATCTTACATGTGAACGCTAGAGCACTATCTGATTTTTGCAACACGAAATTTGCAGTGGAATTTCTGAATAAAGCGTGCAAGTTCCCCTGCGTGCGATTTACACCTCAAAAACCGAGCCTCTTTGGCGAAACTCTCGAAAGCCTGAAAACGCAGATTGAAGCGGCGGGCTATAAGGGCTTTCGTGCCAAGCAAGTCATGGAGTGGCTTTATAAAAAGCGCGTCGATTCCTGGGATGCGATGACGAATCTGCCCAAGGATTTTCGTGCCTGGTTGGATGACACGTTCATCTTGTATCCGACGGCGCCTGTGATCGATAAGCGCTCCAATGATGTGACCCAGAAGCTGTTGCTGGAGCTGGAAGACAAGTCCTTGATTGAAACGGTCTTGATTCGCGCACCGCAGACGGGAGTGGGGCAGGAAAATTCGCGCAAGACAGTCTGTGTGTCGATCCAGGTGGGCTGTGCCTATGGTTGTAAATTTTGTGCCTCCGGCTTGGCGGGCTTTCGTCGCAATCTGATGGCTGCGGAGGTGGTTTCGCAATTGATGCATATCTGTCGTCGTGAGGACGCACATACGGATCGCGCTCGTGAGGAGATTGCCTCCTTTGATAATATCGTGTTCATGGGCATGGGCGAGCCACTCTCGAATTACGATACGCTGGTGCGCACTATCCGTATTTTGAATGCGGACTGGGGCCTGAATTTTGGGGCGCGCCGTATCACGGTGTCCACTTCTGGGCTGGCGCCGCAGATTTTGAAGCTAGCTGAAGAGGGGATCGCCGTGCGGCTCGCGATCTCGCTGCATGGGGCCACGAATGAGGTGAGGCAGCAGATTATGCCGGTCAATAAAAAATACCCGCTGGAGGAATTGATCCCTGCGGCCAAGGCCTTTCAACAGCGTCATGGCCGTATGTTGACACTTGAATTTATTCTCATCGAGGGCGTCAACGATAGCATGGAACAGGCGCGTGAATTGGCTAAAATTGCCCGCGAGCTTCACGCTCACGTGAATTGCATTCCTTATAATACAGTGGAAGGCTTGCCGTGGAAACGCCCCAGTGTGCCCCGCCAGGACGCCTTTGTGGAGGCGCTGCGTAAGGCGAAAGTTTCCTGCACGATCCGTCGCGAGAAAGGCCACGATATCAACGCAGCTTGTGGGCAGCTACGCTTGCAAACAGAGAAGACTCGCCAGGCTTCGTAAAACAGATTGCTGCCTTGGACGCTGACTTGCTTGCAGGGGGGAATGTCGGCTAATAATCGCCTACATGAAATAACGCACGTAAGCCTCGTTACGCACTTCTTGCAGCCACTTGTCTTGTGTCTCACGGGCGATTTCGCCGATCAGCACGTTCTCGATAATATCGCGTACCTGTACGATTGGCTGGATCATCTCTTCGCGCTTATCCTCTGCGTAAAGAATAAAGATGGTGCCTCCGATTTCGATTGGTTGGCTATAGCTGCCCGCTTCTAGGTTGAAGGCCGCGTCGCTGAGTTCTTTCCGTATGTCTTTGCGCTCGATCCAGCCCCAGTCGCCACCGTTGCGGCTCATTTCATCCTGACTGTATTTGCGGGCGACGTCGCCAAAGTTGGCTCCGCTATTGAGCTCATCGATCACCTTCTTGGCTGTCTGGCGCAGTGGCACTAAGCCTTCGTCAGCGAGCGGTGTTAGAATGATTTGGCGCAGGTGGAGTGCCTCGGCCTGATAGAAACGGATCTTGTTCTTAACGTAAAATTCTTCGATGCGTTCGGGACTGACCTCGGACTGCGAACGACGCGATTCTTGGCGCATCACGTTGACCACCACGCGCTTGTAAATGTCTTTGCGGAAGTCGCGCGCAGTTTCGCCTCGCGCGCGCAGATACTCGAGAAAGCGTCCACGGTCGCCCCCGAAATCGCGCTGGATCACATCGTCATACTCCTGTTCGATATAGGATGGCGGGATCATCAGCCCCTTCTCCTCGGCCGCCTTCACGATGATTATGCGGTCGATCATGTTTTGCAGCACTTCCTTACTCAGCTGATCGATGCGCTTGGAAAATTCCTCCGCACTCTTGGATTCGACCCGCAATCTTGGGATAATGGGCTCCAGTTCGCGGCGCAGCGCTTCGACGGTAATAATCTGCCCTTCAGCGATGGCTGCAATGCCATTTCCAAGGCGAAGGAGTGCTGGATCGGGGGCGAGTTGAGCCTGCAGACTGGACTGAAACAAGCAGGTGGTGAGCAATAAAGAGCTGAAGAGGCGAAGATGCTTCATAGATGTGCGCAAGCAATACATATTAAGTGATATGCAGGCGAACATAGAAGCCGTGCCTAGACGGTCAAGCGGTATTACGCCGAAGCCTTGGCCAGCGCGTCTTTCACCTGCTGGGTAATGGTGCCCCATTCTTTCGCTTGGATCTGCGCTTTGGTGGCGAGCCATGTGCCACCGATGGCGAAGACCTCGGGTAGCGAGAGGTAGTCGTTCATGTTGTCGAGCGTCACGCCGCCTGTGGGGCAAAATTTAATGCCCAGGTTGGCGTAGGGGGCGGCCATTGCTTTGAGCAGCTTTGGACCGCCTGCTGCGCCTGCGGGGAAAAACTTGAGCGAAGTGCAGCCTGCTTTGACAGCGGCTTGGATGTCGCTGGGCGTCATAATGCCGGGGATGAAGGGCACTCCTTGTTGCTTGAAATAAGCGATCGTTTCCGGATCGGTGCCCGGTGCGAGGCCGAACTTACTGCCGGCATCGATCGCGCGCTTGGCTTGCTCGGGCGTCACCACGGTGCCGGCGCCGACCTGCATTTCTGGGAAGGCCTTCGCGATGCGCTCAATGGATTCGGCTGCAGCCGCGGTGCGGAAGGTGACTTCGATAATGTTGAGGCCACCGGCCAGCAGCGCTTCGGCGAGTGGCTCGGCGTCGTTGGCATCGTCGAGCACGATGACAGGGATGACTGGGAATTTGTGTAGATCGGACATGGGGGAAACGTCGAACATTGAACGTCCAACTTTGAATTTTGAATGAATGAGAGATTTTAGAAACTAGATTTGAGTGCTGAAGCAAGGTTCAGCATTCGACGTTGGAAGTTCAACGTTCGATGTTCTCTAGCGATCCACGCGAGCGCCGCCGCCGGCTTTGATCTTTTTCACTTCCTTGAGCGAGGCCATGGTGGTGTCGCCGGGAGTGGTCATGGCGAGGGCACCGTGCACACAGCCGTAGTCGACCGCTTCCTGTGGATCGTTTTCGGTAAGGAAACCGTAAATCAGGCCCGAGGCGAAACTGTCGCCGCCGCCCACGCGGTCCATGATCTCCAATTCCGGGAACTGCATGGACTCGTAGAATTCGCCGTCGTGCCAAACCATGGCGGCCCAGTCGTTAACAGTGGCGGTTTTGACTGCGCGCAATGTGGTTGCAGTGGCCTTGAAATTCGGGAACTGCTTGATGGCGGTGCCGATCATCTTCTTGAAGGCTTCCACTGGGATGTGGGAGATATTCTCATCCACGCCCTCGACCTCGAAGCCGAGGCAGGCGGTGAAGTCTTCTTCGTTGCCGATCATCACGTCGACATATTGTGCAATCTCGCGATTCACTTCCTGGCACTTAGCGAGGCCGCCGAAGTCTTTCCAGAGTGATGGGCGGTAGTTCAAATCGTAACTGACGATGGTGCCGTGCTTCTTCGCACACTTGACTGCTTCCAAGACGACGTCTGGTGTGGTGGCGCTGAGCGCTGCGTAGATGCCGCCAGTGTGGAACCACTGTGCGCCGCGCTTGCCGAAGATCTCTTCCCAGTCGATGTCGCCGGGCTTGAGCTGGCTGGCGGCGGTGTTGCCGCGGTCAGGACAGCCGACAGCACCACGGATGCCGAAGCCGCGCTCGGTGAAGTTCAGGCCGTTGCGCACCTCGCGGCCGATGCCGTCGTACTCCACCCATTTGATGAAGTCAGTGTCGACGCCGCCTTGTAGGATGAAGTCTTCTACCAAGCGACCGACAGGATTGTCCGCAAACGCAGTGACCACCGCGGTCTTCAGACCAAAGCAGCGACGCAAGCCGCGGGCGACATTGTATTCGCCGCCGCCTTCCCAGGCTGTAAACTGGCGCGTGGTGTGGACGCGGCCTTCGCCGGGATCGAGGCGTAGCATCACCTCGCCGAGCGAGATGCAGCCGTATTCACATGAGTCAGGGGATTTGATATCGATAGCCATAAGAGAACTAGTTGTGGGGACATTGATTGCAGCCGTGCCTTTGCTTAAAAAAAAGGACGACCGGGATTGTGTAAAAACGATCAACATACGCCGCAGGCCTTTAAGATAAAAATTGCATATTGCTAGAAAGATTTGCACTTTTGCGCAAATGGCACGCAGGAAGCATATTTTGATGGTTTTGGGCAGTTACGACCAAGCCGCGCATGAAGGCATCGCACGTTATGCGGGGCAGCACGGCTGGCACTTGGACGTCAGTATTCTCAAGGATTTTCAGCTGCCCGAGCACTGGAAGGGGGACGGCATCATTACCTCGCTGAATTTCAGTCGCCAGCTGGAAGAATTTGTTTTGAAAGCCGATGTGCCGACGGTCGACCTGTCGATCTGGCGCGAAGACATTGATCTGCCCCGGGTAGCTGCGGACAATACCGCGCTGGGGCACCTCGGTGCGGAGCATTTTATAGCACTCGGGCACCAGAACTGCGCCTGGTTCGGGCTGGCGATCAACCCAGTCAGTCGCACTCGTTATCAGGCGTATCGTGACACGCTGGCCGCTGCCGGTATTGATTGTGTGCGACTCGATACCGTCAAGGCGCAGGATCCCGTTTACATCACTCAGCGCTTGCTGGATTTACCCAAGCCCTGTGCCATCTACACCAAAAGCGATTACGATACCGCCTGGTTGGCGCACCTCTGCCACGAAGCGGGGTTGCGCATTCCCGACGACGTCGCACTCTTGGGGGCCGATGACAACGCACTGATCTGCGAGAGTCAGTGGGTCACACTCTCCAGTGTGCGCTACGATCTTGCGCGCATCGGCTACGAAGGAGCCGCCATGTTGGATCAAATCATAAAGGGCGAGCCCCTCGCGGAGCGCCTCAAGTTGATCCCCCCGCAAGGCATCACCGTGCGTCAAAGCACCGATGCCTTGGCCGCCACCGACCCGCTGGTCAGGCAAGCGCTGGCTTACATCGCCACTCATTTGCGCCGTTCCATCGGCACCCTCGAAATCGCCGAGCACCTCGGGGTGAGTCGTCGCCTCTTAGAGCTACGCTTCCGCAATCAAATGCACAGCAGCATACGCGAATACTTAATCCGCAGGCGCATCGCTGAAGCCCGCAAGCTCCTCAGCACCACCCAAGAACCCATCGAAACCATCGCCGCGCTCACAGGCTTTTGCAACGCCCCACATTTCAGTCGCAGCTTTAAACGCGACACCGGCATGACACCAACCAAGTACCGCACGCAGCAAGCGCTGTGAAAATCATTAGCGTGCGCCGGGGCCCACAGCTAGACGCCATTCGAAAATCACCAAAGCTTCGAACGACTCCAGCACTCACTCAGTCCCGCACCCTATGCCCGCGTCGAAGTCCAAGCGTAAGTGAATCCAAATTAGGAACAGGTGACGAGAGGTAGGAAGGACGTCCAATATCAATTCACCAGAGCAATAGGATGGCTGATGCAAAAAGCGCTGATTCTAAGCGACACGAACCCACGCATACACGCGAAGCAAGGCTCCTCTACGTGCTCGCTATTTCGGATAAACATTTTACGCAGGTGGATTGTTTGCATTATGCTCACATACAGTAATTTAGTTTATTGTTCTAATCTTTATTGCGTTAATTTTTAGTGGCGCCAATGTCTATCAAAAAGTACTAACACTACTGTTGGGTAAAGAAATGGAAATTGAGCTATACAGATATTTTGCGTCTCATGCATTTGAAACACTAAAAGACAAAATGCTGATGCTTGCTAGGCCAAGTTCGTTGAATGATCCGTTTGAGTTTCTATACAGGAGTAAAGGGCAGATCACCATGGCAAAGGCGCGACGATACATCAAAAGCCGGATGAAATCTGAATACTTCTATCGTGAAATAAAGAGAAACAATCCAGCGATAAAAAACAAATCGGACTTTAAGAAATTTATGCGAAGTGAGTTCGAGAATCTTTCACGAAAGTATTTTGATGATTATGACACTATATCGACCCCAGATCCATTGTTATGCAAAATAATGGCAGAGAAGCATTTTCGGCTATCTTGCTTTACTTCAACTGAGCTTCTACCTCACGAAGAAATTCTAATGTGGTCACACTACGCCGCTAAGCACACGGGAGTCAGATTGAAGTTTCGACTGAATGACTCGATAAAGCATCCCTACTTAATAAAGAAAGTTTTGTATAGTAAAGAACGTGCTGGCTTGGACCTCACAAATACTGCTGAAATACAGGAAACCCAAAAAACAATTATCGAGTCAGTTAGAACAAAAGCCGAAGGTTGGAGTTACGAAAAAGAGTATCGTTTATTTGCTCAACCTTCTGATTGCAAGGATGTGAAAGGTGACGATGGCGAAGTAAGATCCTTTATACGATTTAAACCTGAAATAATACTGCAGATTGATTTTGGAATTAATTCGCCGAAAAGAGAAATCGAAAGAATTACGACACTAGCACGTTCTGAATATCCTCATGTGCAAATTCGAAAGGCAAATTACCATAAATGCGACTACGCCCTAACCTATGAAGAAATTTACAAAGCCTAACAATCAGTTATCAATCGCTCGCATCAGCGCCGAATGCTCATATCTGAATGTCATGGATTTAAGCAGATGTCTGGTCAGAAGCTAGAGGGTTGCACTCCGTTGCAACCCTCTAGTTTTGAGATATTTAGGCCTTGATTGCGGCAATGACGGAGCATTGCCGCAATCAAATGAAGTCATCAATAAAGCCCTTTAAGTCCGTGGCATCTTTTGTTCTCCGCAGACACTTGCATGAATTAAGTCCTCCGGCGGAGAAGTAGAAGAGCGCTACTCATAGCACCGATCAGTAGGGCAGTCGAAGACGGCTCGGGAACCGCACGTAACTGAAGTGCGTTTATTTGGTTGCTTGAGCTGCCTGAATCTGTGCCTCCAGAAATTGTGATGCTCTGGGTGGTCGCGTCAGCAGTGAAAGTGCCGATCACATACTGTCCCGCACTCCCAGAGTCATCAGTTACGCTATACTCGAGCACTGGTCCATCCGTGATGGTCGTGTAACGAGAAGCAACGCCACCTCCCCGCGGATCATTGACCCAAATTTGGAGCTGATACTCCTGGCTAAGTGTCAGATCTCCAAGCGTCAGAGTTAAGGCCCCGCCATTATTCTGTCCGAGGATCGCGCTTTGCAGGAGAGTTTGGTAATCCGCACTCAATTTACTATATGGTTCGACTGCCGAGGTGAAAGCGGTATCGTTTGCGTCGTAAAAGTTGTAGGTTAAATCCGTACCGTAGGGACTGGAGTCCGCCATGTCGCTAATGTTTCCACCGCCGGAAAAAGTTACACCGTTTACTGTGGTACTGGTAGTTAGGGTGTAAAAGCTGGCAGCGAAAACGAAGTCGCCTTCAGTTGAGACATCAGAATCGCCAGAGATGTTCGTTGGCGATAGCCATGTTATTATGGCGGCATGGGAAGCCATAGGAATGAATCCCGTAGCAAGCGTGAGAGTGGAGATTAAATATGTATGTTTCATTTTGTTTTCTGCTGAATATTTATTGTAATAGTAAATATTACATACCGTATTCTATCATCAGCATAATGTGTGCGAGTTTCGTCAAGCGTTACTTTTTTCTTTATTTCGCTAAGCTCTCTAATTTCGCTCTTCTCGCCTGCAATTTCCTGCTTCGTGGTTGACGAGCGGCACGCCATCTTCAACTTGACCGATTATGCAACTTACCGACGAACAAAAAGCCTCAGTTACACAATGGGTTCAAGCAGGCCGCTCGCTGGCCGATGTGCAGCGTTCGCTGCTCGAAGAATTTGAAATTTCCATGACTTATATGGATGTGCGTTTCTTGGTCGACGACTTGGATATCGCAGTGGTCGAAGAAGAGCCGGACGCGGGTGAAGACGCCGCCGATGCGGAGGCCGAAAACGCCGAGGCGGAACTTGTCGATGAGGGCGGCGATGGCTCCGTATTTGTTGATGTGGATGCGATTATGCGTCCGGGCGCGCTGGTCAGTGGCACGGTGAAGTTCAGCGATGGCGTCAGCCTGGGCTGGCAACTCAGCGCTGCAGGACAGCTCGGCCTGATCCCAGGCGATGACCCTGAATACCGTCCTAGCCCCGAAGATGTGCAGTCCTTCCAAGCTCAGCTTGAAGAGGTTCTGCGCAAGAAGGGCTTCTAGGTTTCCCTAGGAATCGCCCGAGTCCTTGGGGTCTAGCGCGTCGCGTAGGCCGTCGCCCACAAAGTTGAGCGCGAAGATCGTGAGCGAGAAAAAGACTGCGGGGAAGATCAACATCCAAGGGTAGATGTCTAGTTTGACTGCGCCCTCGTTGATCAAGATGCCCCAGGAGCTCATTGGCGGTTGCACGCCGAGGCCGAGGAAGCTGATCACGGATTCCAATAAAATCACGGCGGGAATGGTGAGGGTGGTGAAGACAATCACCGGCCCGAGTAGGTTGGGCAATATGTGTCGGCCTAGAATGCGGCGAGTCGGCACGCCATTTACGATGGCGGCATCGATAAAAGTCTGCTTGCGCAGCGCCTTGGTTTGTCCGCGCACGATGCGGGCCATGGTCAGCCATTCCACCGCGCCGATGGCGAGGAAGATCAATAGAATACTGCGGCCGAGTAGAACGGTGAGCAAAATGACGATAATGGTGAAGGGCAGTGCGTAGAGCGTGTCGACGAAGCGCATCATGCCGGCTTCAATGCGTCCGCCGTAGTAGCCGGCAATCATGCCATAGACGACTCCGATCAGCAGCGCCACCGCGGTCGCGGCGAAGCCGACGCCGATGGAGATGCGTCCGCCAATCAAAGTGCGTATCAGTAAGTCGCGACCGAGTTCGTCGGTGCCAAACCAGTGTGACCAAGAAGGAGGCTGAGCGCCGTAGGCCAACTGGGTGGTTTCCAGCGAGTAGGGCACAAAAAAGGGCCCGATCAAGCAGAGTAGGGTGATGCCGATAAAGAGTCCGCCGCCGATGCGTGCCATGCGGTTGGCGCACAGGCGTTCCCAGGCGTCGCGTCCCAGTGAGCGTACGTCGGTCGCTGTCTGTTCGCGTTCGAGCTTAGTCATGGCGGGTGCGTGGGTTCATCCACATTTGAATGAGGTCCACCAGTAGGTTGAAAAATAAAATGAGCACTGCGTAAAACAGCACGGTGCCCATCACCATGGTGCTGTCGCGGTTGAAGGCGGAATTGACAAAGAAACTGCCCAGCCCGGGGATGAAAAAGATGGTTTCCACGACAAAGGAGCCGCTGATCAGCCCTGCTACAGCGGGCCCCAGGTAGGCCACTACCGGATAGAGCGCAGTGCGCAGCGCGTGCCGCAACACCACCGCACGCTCGCGTAAACCCTTGGCGCGGGCAGTGCGAATATAGTCGAGCCGCATCACATCCAACATGCCGCTGCGTGCCAGGCGCGCGATGTAGGCCGCATAAAAGAGCCCCAGCGTGATTGAGGGCAGCACCCGGTCGCTGGCTGTATTCCAGCCAAAGGGATTGAACCAGCCGAGTTGCATACTGAAAACCATGATCAGGATGGGCCCCAGCACAAAGGCCGGCAGGCAGATGCCCAGCATGGCAAAGCCCATGAGTGCAGTTTCCGACGGCCGCTTGTGTCGCAGCGCGGCGAACACGCCGATGGGGGTGCCGATTGCCAAGGCGACCAGCAGCGCGTAGCAGCCCAGCTCCAATGAGACCGGAAAGCTCTGCGCGATAATTTCGTCCACATCCCAGCCCGCATATTTGTAAGAAGGCCCGAAATCGCCCCGCAAGCGTTGCCCCAGAAAGCGTAGATACTGCTCATGCATCGGCAGGTCCAAGCCGTAGTGGGCATTGATCAGCGCCTGCACTTCTTCCGGAATATCTTTTTCCGTGTCAAAGGGGCCTCCCGGCGTGAGCTGCATCAGGACAAAGGTCGCTGTCGCAATTACCCACAATGTGGGGATGGCTTGCAGTAGACGTCTGAGGATGAGTTGAAACACGAAGTGAGAAGTGAGAAGTTGGAATATTGTTTGAACGACTGTGTGCGTGAATCAAATATCAAATTCATAAACGTAGTGGCTTCACCAGTGACAATGCCATTGCATATTAGGATTATTGTTTACGCATTATTATTTGATGCGATGACGATCGTATTCATGGAGGGCATTCTTTAGGTACAATCATTACCAAGCTGACGTAGCCTGATGCTGATTCGAACAGAATGATTTAGGACAGAATAATGTTAACTTAAGCAATGCTGTGAACGAGCGCCGAGCCTAAGAGGGTGTGATTCAAACTACGTGGATTTTAAATTAAGTTCGAATCGAGTGCCCGTCGAACGGACACCTTAGTCAGTTTTGAGTAAAAAAAAAGAATTCAGGCAGAATCATTAGAGGCAGAATCATGCCACTCTAACGTGTTGCGCTGTGTAGGCATGATTGCTCCGCCATCTCCGTCAGAACTCCGTCTGCCTAAAAATGATTCTGCTTAAAAATAACGGGTGACCACGCAGTTTTAATCACACCGAGCCTAAGAATCATTCTGTCCTAAATCATTCTGTCAAAAAAAAGCCGATCCAAGGCATTGATTGTATCTGATTGTAGGGGGTGGCACCCGGGAAGCGTAAACTTTTTTGGTGTCTATAAGTAGAGGCATTTTTTATATGCAATGGCATTGTCATCAGTGAAACCCCTGCGAAAAAAGCAAAGGACAGTCTCTGCGCTTGCGCGGGGCTGCCTCCGAGTTAGCCTGCGCTCGCATATTAATTTCTCATGTTCGAAACTCCCATCCATGTCATTGATTTTGAAGGCAGCCGCCAGAGCGGGGTCGTGGAATACGGCTACGTCACGCTGCAGCAGGGCGAGATTGTCGCTTCGCAGACACGGATCTGTGCGCCCATCGGCACGATCACTGACATCGACCGTGGACAACATGGCATCTCTGAAGACCGTGCTGCGGGCGAGGCACGTTTCGATGCGGAGTGGCCGCTCTTTGCGCGGCTGCGTGAGACGGGCCCCTTTTGCGCGCACAATGCTGCAGTGGAAGACGGCTTTTTGCGCGCGGTTTGGTCCTATCCGCGCACTTCGCCCAACTTTTCGGAGCCGGGGCAAAGCACCGCCAGTTGGGGCCCTTGGTTGGACACGCTCTACATCTACCGCAGTATTTATCCGCAGTTAGAGCAGCATAAGCTGCAGGTATTGATCACTTTGTTTGAGCTGCAAGCGGCGCTGGATGCGCAGGCCGCGGTGATTTGCCCGGCCGAGCGGCGTCATTATCATTGTGCGCTGTATGATGCGCTCGCCTCGGCCTTGCTCTTGCGTCGTCTCTCTGAGGAGCCGACACTGGCCGAGGCCACCTTGCGCTGGCTCTTTTTACAGAGCAGCGCCTCCGACGCCGCGCGCGAGAACATGGGCCAACAAGAACTCCTCTAGCACTGATTTTTTTCTATGTCTGATTTACCAAAAATCGTTTATTTCGGTTCCGATGCCATCTGTCTTCCGGGGCTGCGTTATCTAGTCGAGCAGGGCTCGCAGTTGTGCACGCTGGCGGCGGTCGTCACACAGCCCGACCGCCGGCAAGGGCGCGGTAAAAAGCTGCAGCAAAATCCCGTCGCGGCCTATGCCAGCGAGCAGGGCATCCAGCTCTTGCAGCCCGACAAGCCCGATGCCGCGCTGGCGGAGTGGTTGCGCGCGGAGTCGGTCGCGCTGGCTTTTGTGATGGCCTATGGGCACTTCTTGCCGAAGTCGGTGCGCGAAGCGCCCACACATGGTATGTTGAATTTTCACGGCTCCCTCTTGCCCGCCTATCGGGGCGCCTCGCCCGTCGAGACCGCCATCGCGCTCGGGGAGCAGGAGACCGGGGTCTGCCTGATGCAGATCGTGAAAGAAATGGATGCCGGTGATGTCGCCGACCGTGAATCTGTGCGAATTGAAAGCACCGACACCAGTCCCATCGTGCGCGCCAAGGTGGGGGAGGCCGTGGTGCCGCTGCTACAGCGCGACCTGGCTGCGGCGCTGAGCGGGCAGCTCGATTTTGTGCCCCAAGATGTGAGCCAGACTACTTTCTGTCGCAAAATATCGAAAGAAGATGGCGCGCTCGATTTTAATCAATCCGCAGCCGCTCTGGATGCGCGCTTGCGTGCCTTCACGCCCTGGCCGGGAGGCTACTTCGATCATCGGGAGACACGGGTGAAAGTGGGGCGCTGCACGGTATCCGCTAGTAGCAGTCGTGCGCAGCCGGGCACAGTGGTGGCAGTCGGTGACTGCGTCGAGGTGG
The DNA here is from genome assembly GCF_033878955.1 of Coraliomargarita algicola. Lineage (NCBI taxonomy): Bacteria > Pseudomonadati > Verrucomicrobiota > Opitutia > Puniceicoccales > Coraliomargaritaceae > Coraliomargarita > Coraliomargarita algicola. The sequence goes on along the minus strand of NZ_CP138858.1, from coordinate 2,322,967 downwards.
CCACAGCTGAGGGGGTGGTTTCGCTGCATGAATTGCAACGTCCCGGGGGGCGCATGTTGCCCGCGCCGGATTTTCTGCGCGGCTATCCTATCGAAGAGGGCGAGGTCTTAGCCAGCGTGGCCAGTGCGCCTTTGTTGGTTTGAACCTTAATTCAGAGGACAGAAGACAGAGGACAGAGGTCAGATCTGTATGTTAATAAGTTATGGCACTTCCTGTCTCGCGAAAATAGCGCATGCCGTGATTTTTATAACTAATTGCTTCACAGTGAATGACTTCCGATCTCCGACCTCTGAATTAAGGATTATAAACATAAAAAAACGCGCTCCCTTGCGGGCGCGCGTTTTGTTATAAATGGGTGTATGTCCGGTTAAGCGGGGGCAACTTCGGTTGCACATGGTCCCTTAGGACCACTGCCGATTTCGAAGGATACTTTCTGGCCGTCTTCGAGGGAGGCATAGCCGTCCATTTTGATTTCAGAGTGGTGGACAAAGAGATCTTTGCCGCCGTCTTCTGGTGTGATGAATCCGTAGCCTTTTTCGGCGTCGAACCATTTTACATTTCCTGTGCTCATATTACTTGTGTGTCTTATTTTAATCACAGATACCCGCCGTTTGCGGACACCTGCGTTTACTGATGTATCGGAAGGATTGGGCTTTGTCGCTAATAATCGTCATCTTGGCTTCATTTGGGGCGAGAATTCGTCATGCGAAGCCCGTCTGTGTTGCTTGTGGGCTTAGTTTATGAGCATTAGCTTGGAGCTGACGATCACTTCGGATTGCATGCTTTGCGCCGCGATTGGGGCCTCGTTAGGCTGAGCTGTGGACTGTTATTAAATATTCTGCTAAACGTCTTCTTTGTTGCGGGATCTGCTCTGTCCTCTTGACCTGTGGTTGGAAATAGAAATAAGAGCTTATCTTATTATTGTGAAAAAAAAGAACAAAGCGCAACGCATCGCACTCTTTGAAACATTATTGGTTTTCCTGCTTCTAGGCGGGGGCTGTGCGCTTGTTTTATTCTGGGCTGCCAAGTCCGAGGATTCTGAACTGGCGCACTCGATTCGCAAGACGGTCGGTATTTCCGAGCCTCAACAAGAGGTGTTGGAAGCAGAGCCTGAGCCTGCGCCTGTTGTGGTCGCCCCTGCGGAACCGGAGCCTGTCGAGGCTGTGGTTGTGGTGGAACCTGCGCCCTTGCCGAAGATTACTTTTAAGGAGATCGCTGCGCAGCGCCAGTTGTGGCCGAAGTCGCTGAATCTGAAGTTGGCAGTCCGAGTGCCGATTCGCTATAATGGGCAAGACTTTGGTTTTATGGAATTTCCCAAAGGAGTGTCCATTTCAGTGGACGGTTTGTCGCCTGGCGGAGAGATTTTTTGCCGAATCGACGGAAATTATTTGAGTCTCTCTGTGTATGAGACCGACTTTTACGGCTGGTTTAAAGAGACGCATGGTGACCGCTACGATGTGCAGCCCGTCGTGGTGGATATGGGGTCGAAAGCGACTTCGCGCTATCGCTTGGGGACCGAAAAGGGGGAGGCGGCTTTCTGGGCGGAGATGCGAATCTGGTGCCATCAAAACTATGAGGCTGTAACTTTGAATGTGGAAGAAGAGAGGCTGGTCTTTTACTGGTTACCTAAGGAGACCGCTCCGATTGATTATGCGGTAGAAGCACGTGAAATCGCCCGACAGTTTTTGTTGAAGCGTGCGAAGTATGGTGGCCGAGAGAACTATGCGGCTTGTGAAATCAGGCACCCGGTCACCAATGAACTGCTCGGAGCCTCCTCGATATTCATTCCACGCTTGTAGTGCTGTAGTGCTGGTTTCGTCATTTTTTTATTCGCGGTCCTGCTTTTGCTTCCTCTAGTTTGGCTAAATGGAATTTACGATCAATTCGCCAATCGATATGCACTTGCACCTGCGTGAGGGGGCCATGCTAGAGCGCGTCACGCCGCTCACTTCCGAGCATTTCTCGGCAGCCATCATTATGCCGAACCTGGTGCCTCCGGTTGATAATTTGGAGCGTCTGCTGCAATATCGTCAGGAAATCGAGGCGGCTCGGGGTGATGACGTGTTCGACCCGTTGATGATGCTCTTTTTTCGTCAATATTCCGAAGCGGAACTGCTGGCGGCGCGTGAGCATATATTCGGCATCAAGCTCTATCCCGCTGGTGCGACCACCAACAGCGAGGCGGGCGTTAAGGCGCTGGACGAGGTGGAAGAGACCTTTGCCTTGATGGAGAAAATGGGGATCCCGCTGATGATTCATGGAGAAACCCACGGTTTCGTAATGGATCGTGAAAAGGAATTTCTGCCCGTGTATGCTAAACTGGCTGAGAAATTCCCCAAATTGAAAATCACCATGGAGCACATCACCACGCGTGATGCGGTCGAGCTGCTCGATCGCTACGAGAATTTATATGCCACGGTCACGCTGCATCACTTGGTGATCACGCTGAACGATGTGGCGGGGGGGCTGCTCAATCCACATTTATTTTGTAAGCCCATCGCAAAGCGTCCTGAGGACCGCGAAGCATTGTTGCAGGCTGCACTGGCGGGGCATCCCAAGCTTATGTTTGGCAGTGATTCCGCGCCGCACCCGATTTCCAAGAAGGAGTGTTGTGGCTGTGCGGCGGGGCTGTTCACCGCGCCGGTTTGCTTGCCGACTCTGGTTGAACTCTTTGAGCAACACGATGCCTTGGGAAATCTACAAGCCTTTGTCAGTGGTAATGCCCAGCGGATTCACGGTTTTACGCCACCTGCCAAGACGGTGAAGCTGGAAAAGATCGGTATGGACATGCCGGCGCGCTACGGCGATGTGGTGCCCTATCGAGCGGGCGAGACTTTGCCTTGGGCAGTGACAGATATTTCCTAAGCGCGACTCAAATGGAGAAGAACGTTTACATCCAAGCCTTGGAGGCCGAGCAGGCAGGCGACTGGGCAAAGGCACACGCCTTGGTGCAAGACATGGTCACTTCCGAGGCGGCGTGGGTGCATGCGTACTTGCACCGCGTCGAGGGCGATCTCGGGAATGCGGAGTATTGGTATAATCGCGCGGTGGTGCCAGTGTGCACCACGAGTCTCGCGACGGAGTGGCAAGCGCTTTACGACGAACTCGCTGGTATCGGACGTAATTGATTTGCTTGGTTCTTCTTATTCTCCCGACCAAGGCTTCAAGCTTTCGCTGCGCAGCTTGAGTTTCTCTGCGGCGCTGAGGCCATGGTAACCGTCAGCCATGCCGGCTTCCCAATCCCCGTAGGAAGGGTTGGGCAATACGATGAAGCGTTGTCCGAATTCGGATTGGTAGCTCGCGGTGGCTTGATTGCGCGGCTCGTTGGCTTGGTGCCAGGTGCCGATTTCGGGGAAGTCGTTGAGATTGTCGCCGATCATTAGGACGATCTCGTAGCCGGCGTCGGTGACTTTTTGGAAGCGAGCTTGTTTGTTGGATGTATCCGTTTTTAAGAATACGCGGCTGGCAGTGGGCTCGGGGAAGCCGAGCGCTTGTAGGTTCTTGACAGTTGCGTCGAATACCTCATCGGAGCGATTGGACACATAGAAAAGTGCGCCGCCTTGCGCGATCACGTATTTTGCAAACTCCAGCGCGCCCGGAAGGGCGGGGGCCTCGGCGGCCTCACACCATGCGGCCCAAGTCGCGGAAGCATAGCTGTCTTGATTGTGTAAGAGCCACGCCGCATAGGGGCTGTTGTCGAGCATGGTCTCGTCCAGGTCGACGACCACGGCCCAGGGTTTAGTTTGGCTTGCCTTTGCTTGATCGACGGCGTCTTTGGCGGCGTTGAAGGCCTGATAGCAGAGCGCCTGATACTCGCCTGAGTTTTGCAACCAGAGCACCGCTTGAGTGCTTTGGTCGGAGATGCGCTCCGGGGCATGTGTCACGCAGCCAGTCAAAAATTGTAGGCTGGCGGCGACTGCGGCAGAGCTGATGAGTAGGCGTTTAAGGCTGTGTGGAGTTTTCTTCATTACGATTGTGGTCAATACTTTTGCTGGGTGTATTACTGAGTCTCGCTCAACATCACTATTCGTGCCAATTGGTGAATTGCGATGAAAGATCGGGTGCGTCTTATCACAGAAAATTATGCGCACCCGGGATCGCTTTACAAGTCGAGCGCTTGCACAGTGATGTGTAGGTCGCGCTCGTAGCGTTGGACGAGTTTGGCATCTTCATCGGTTACGATGGAGATCGCCATGCCCGCGGCGCCCATGCGGCCTGTGCGCCCGGCGCGGTGGATATAGTCGTCGGACAGCGTGGGGAGGTCGAAGTTTATGATGTGAGTGAGACCCTTGATGTCTAAGCCGCGGGCAGCGATATCGGAGGCGATCAATACTGTGGCTGTGCCTTTGCGGAATTGTTTGAGCGCCATCTGGCGGTCGAATTTGCTCATGCCGCCATGCAGCACCGTGTGGCCTAGCTCGTATTTCTCCAGCCCTTCGCCGATTTCTTCGGCGGTGATATTGCGATGAGTAAAAATGAGCGCGCGCGCCGCTTGCAAGTGTCGCAGTAGCTTGCCCAAGATGTCGGTCTTGCGGTGAAAGCTGGACTCGATGTAAAAGTGCTCCACTTCGACTTCCGAGACGATGGCTTGGCCGCGAATCCATTGCACCGCTTTGCCTAGCGATTCGGCGATTCGAAAGGTGTCGCTCTTATCGGTGGCGGAGGCGAACACGAGCTGGCGGTCGCGGGGCATCATTTTGAGCAAAGCTTCCAGATCTTCGATGTGATCTTCGGCCAGTAGGTTGTCGGCCTCGTCGATACAGACTGCGCGGCATTTGTGCAGCTTCAGTTTGCCAATGCGGCTGAGTTCCAGCATGCGGCCGCAGGAGCCGACGACAATGTGTGGCTTTTGTTTCAGCTTTTCTTTTTGACGTTTCGCAGATGCATTGCCGATTAAGAGCTGGCTACGAATGGCGAGATTGCCAGTCGCGTCCAATTGTCGAATACAGTCGTGGATTTGCACCGCGAGTTCTTGGGTGGGGGCTAGGACCACTACCTGCAAGTCTGTCGTGTCGACCTCGATTTGATTCAGCAAGGGCAGCAGGTAGGCCAGTGTTTTGCCGCTTCCAGTGGGGGCGCTGAGCCATGCATCGCGCTGTGCAGTGAGAGGCGCACAAGCCTGCGCCTGAATATCCGAGGGTGTGTGGAGCTTGAGTCGTGCTAACTCGGTAGTGAGTTTTTGCGAAAGTCCGAGTGATTGAAAAGTAGACATATTGGCCAGTCAATTGTAGCTGGGGGATCGAGGCGACGCATAAACGCAGGAATCGTATGGGCCGCTGCGTCTGGGGGAGTGCCTTAATTATACGTTCATAAGTTGTGAGAAATAGCTGAGAAACCCTTGACAGTTTTAGATGTCTGAGCTCTCACTAACTGAGTCGTGAGAATGAAACTATGCATCGTTGGGCTGATTAGCCTATTTACTTGGAATGCGCTTTTGGGCGCGTTCGGAGGCTTGCTGCTTTGTATTCATCAAGACCTTGGGGGATCTGTGAGTGAGGACGCTGTTCAGGCGAGCTCTTGCTTGGCAGATCATTGTTCGGTTGCTGTTGAAGCGTCTTGCGCGACGGCTGCCGAGAGATGTATCGACATCGAACTAATTGCGGAGGAGCTGCCGCCTACGCGACTCCAGTCTGAAGCGCAGTTCGTTGCGCCTTTGGTCTTGCTCGCTGTTTTAATCGACTTCTTGCAAGTGCCGGAGCCTTCGCTCGCGCTTGTGTATCAATGGCCAGAGCCGCCGTGTGCATCACCGCAAGCTACGTGGCTGACTGATGACTATCTGCAGACGACGGTCCTGCGCGTCTGAGATTTCCTGATACCCGTTTAACGGCTGTCCGTTGGATGTGACCCCAAAGTGTGTTCACTTTGGCCATCGCGGTGGCTCTGTGGTGTCGACCCCAGTTCTACGGAATTTGGCGGCACTGTTTAATCAACAGTATCAGGAATCGTATGTATACAAAATTTTATTTTATGCGCGCGCTGCTTTGCGTTGCGTTATTGATCGGGGCAGGAGAGCTGTCCGCACAATCAAAAGTTCAGCTGAGTTCGGAACAAGCCGTGCAATTGGCGCTGGAAAATCAGCCCTTGTTGCTGGCGGCACAAGCCGTGGTGGCACAGGCAGAGGGGCGCTTATTGCAAGCGGGCCGACTGAGCAATCCGGAGCTGGGCTTGAGCTATCAGGGCGATCAGGCCTTTAACGATGAGGGCGAGCAGAATTTCGGACTTGCCTTTACGCAGCGCTTCCCGGTTACAAATCGTCTGAAGCTGGAGCGGGCACTCGCTCAGAAAGAAATCGAAGTCGCGCGCGCCGAGATCGAGGAGCAGATGCGTGAGCTTAAGTTGCAAGTGCGACTGGCGGTGGTGACGCTAGCCACCACGCAGGCGGAGTGGGCGCTGCGCTCGCAGTTGACTGAGCTGAATCGAAATTTCCTTAAGTTTATCGAGTCGCGCGTGCAGGCCGGTGAGGCATCGACGGTGGAAGTCGACCAGTTGCAGATGGCCTTGTATGTGACCGAGCAAGAGGCGCATCACTTGGAGCATCAATTGATTGCGGACCGCGCTGCGCTGAATGAGTTGATGGGGATGCCGGCGGACTACGAGTTTGAGCTCAGCACTCCGCTGGCCATGCCGACGCAAGCGCCGAGATTTCCAGAGTTTAGTCAAGCGCGATTGGAACAACATCCGAGCTATCGCTTGCGGCAACTACTTTTAGAACTGGCGGAAGGCCGCATCGCCAGTGCGCGCGCTGAGCGGTGGGCCGATGTGGCTGTTCAAATCTTTTATCAAGAGGAGCGCAGTATGGATGCGCCCGAGGGGCTGGGGCGTGGCCGTTCTTTTGGACTGGGGATCTCGGTGCCACTGCCGCTGCATGATCGTAATCAGGGCAATATCGCGGCGAGTCGTGCGGCCCGCAACGAAATGCAGTGGCGCCTACAGTCGATCGCTTCGAAGTTGCAAATTGAAGCAAAGCTACAATCTGAGCTCGCCAGTGAGCTATATCATCAGGCCGAGAAATATGAAACGCAATTGCGGGCGGTGCTGGACCGCAATGCCGCGGCCATGCAGACGGCCTACACCAATGGTCAGATTAGTCTGCCCGAATTGTTTCAAAGTCAGGAGCAACAGCTCAAAATTCAATCCACTCAAATCGAGGTGCTGAGTGAACTTAAAAAATCTAAAATCCGTTGGTCTGCCGCCACTGATGTCGAGCTAGCCGGATTATAATATAATGAATACATTTTATACAAAAGCGGCCTGCTGGGCGGGCGCACTGATCTCTTTTTTTCCGCTGCTGCAGGCATCCAATCGTGCAGCCAATACCGTGATCCTGGATGAGAGCGGGGTGCGGAATTTACGCATCCTGACCGAGGAAGCGGACTATCGAAATTTTTCGACCACGGTCTTTGCGATCGGACGGATCGAGGAGTTGCCCTCGCATCGTGCGGTGCTGTCCACGCGGGTCGCCGGGCGGGTGAAGGCGATTCATTTCTTTGAAGGCGACTACGTTAAAAAGGGTGAGGTGGTCGCGCGTATTGAGACCCGTCAGTTGGGCGATCCGCCCCCCGCGATCGATTTGCTGGCGCCGCAAGACGGGCTGGTAGTGACTTCTCACATACGTCTGGGGCAGCCGGTCGAGCCGGATTCGGAGTTAATGGACATCTCCGATCGTTCAGTGATGTGGGCGGTGGCGCGCATCCCCGAACAGGAAGCGGCGGGTGTCGCGGTTGGCTCGAAGGCGCACATTCGAGTGCCTGCCTTGGGCGATATGATGATCGAGGGCCGCTTGAAGCGTTTCGGAGTGAATGCCGATCGTGAGTCGGGCACGGTGGAGGGCATCTTTGAAATCCCCAATGCTGAGGGACGCTTGCGCCCCGGTATGCGGGCGGAGTTTTCGGTGGTGTTGCAAGAGCGTGAGGATGTGATCGCTGTGCCGCGCGAGGCGGTGCAGGGCGATCCTTCGAATCGCGTGGTGTTTGTAACCGACTTCGATTTGGACAATGCCTTTGTGCGGGTACCTGTCATTTTAGGCGAAAGTAATGACCGTTATGTTGAAGTGACTTCCGGCTTGTTTCCCGGCGACGAAGTGGTGACGCGCGGAGCGTATTCACTGATGTTTGCTGGCGGGGGGGCGGGCATCTCATTGAAGGAAGCACTGGATGCGGCGCATGGGCATGAGCACAATGAGGACGGCTCCGAGATGACCGATGCTGACCGTGCACGCAAGGCGGCGGAGGCGCGGGCGGCACGGGGAGACGTGCCGAATGCCGAGCCGGCCAAGACCAGTCAGTTCCTCATGGTTTACGCTGCGCTGATTACACTCGTATCGATTATTCTGTGGCAGCGTTTGCTGCAGCGCAAAACAGAGGGAGCGGCTTAAAATGTTGAATCAACTGATACGTTTTTCGCTCTCGCAGCGTTTGTTGATCTGCTTGCTCGCGGTCATCGTGCTGGTCTTGGGCACCAAGACGGCGACCGAGTTGCCGGTGGAGGTGCTGCCCGATCTGACCAAGCCTACCGTGACTATTTTGACGGAAGCGCCTGGCTTTGCGCCGGAAGAGGTGGAGACGCTGGTCTCGATCCCTTTGGAGAATTCCTTGATGGCGACGACGGGGGTGTCGCGCATACGCTCCGTCAACGATGTCGGGTTGTCGCTGATCTTTGTGGAATTCGATTGGGGCACCGACATCTACCAAGCGCGTCAATTCGTGCAGGAACGATTGGCCGGTGCCGACGAATCGATACCTGAAGGTGTGAACCCATACATGACGCCGGTGGCTTCTTTGATGGGCAACATTCTCCTGGTGGGCATCGCCGATCCGACTGGCGAGATTGCGCCGCGTGACTTGCGCACACTGGCGGATTGGACCGTGGGCCGCCGCCTGCAATCCATCTCCGGTATCGCCGAAGTGCTCTCGATGGGCGGTGGCGTAAAGCAAATACAAGTGCAGCCCGATCCGGATCGCATGCGCGCACACGATGTCAACTTTGAGCAGATTCATGCGGCGGCGGCCAACTCGGTCAAAAACACCACCGGCGGCTTTCTCACGGAGTCTGCGCAAGAGATCATGGTGCGCAACCTTGCGATGACGACCGAACTCTCGGACATCGCCAACACGGTGGTGACCTACGAAGACGACCGTCCCGTGCGGCTCGGTGACGTCGCGGAATTGACTTGGGATATTCAGCCGATGCGCGGGGATGCCGGTATGGGCTCGAAGACGATCTCCAACGGCGAGTCGGTCACCGGTTACCCGGGTGTGATTCTTAGTGTGACCAAGTCGCCCGGCTTCGATACCATCGCACTCACCGGTCACGTCGAGTCCGCGCTGGAAGAATTGAAAACCGCACTGCCCGCAGGTGTCGAAATTGTAACGCTCTATCGCCAAGCCGATTTTATCAACCTTTCCGTCGGTAATTTGAAAGAAGCCCTGCTGGATGGAGCCATTATGGTGGCTTTGATCCTATTTATATTTTTGTTTAATATACGGATCACTCTGATCACTTTGACCGCGATCCCGCTATCGCTTGCTGCGACCATTTTGGTCTTTGCCGCCTTTGATTTGAGTGTGAACTCGATGACCCTGGGGGGCCTCGCCGTGGCCATTGGTATGGTGGTGGACGATGCCATCGTGGACGTGGAAAATGTGTATCGGCGCCTGCGGGAAAACGCCGCCTTGGCGCGGCCGCAGTCGCGCCTCGAAGTCATCGCGCGGGCCTCCGCCGAGGTGCGTTCCTCCATTCTGTATGCCACGGTGTTGATCATCTTAGTCTTCTTGCCGCTGCTCGCGTTGAGTGGGGTAGAAGGGCGCTTGTTTTCTCCGATCGCGATTGCGACCATTGTCAGCATGGCCGCTTCGTTCCTAGTCTCGTTGACCGTGATTCCGGTGCTGTGCTCGCTATTGCTCAATCCCGCAGCGGGCAAAGTGCACCGCGATGGGTTTGTGGTGCGCAGCTTGAAGCGTTTTTATGGCGCGACCTGGTTGCGTCTATCGCTCTCGCAACCTTTGTTAGTGCTGGCGCTGACAGGAGTACTCTTGTTTGTCGGTTATGGTGCGGTGATTCGTATGGGGGGCAACTTCCTGCCCGCCTTTCGTGAGCCCACGGCCTTGATTGCCACCACCACCGCGCCCGGCACCTCGCTGAAGCATACCACCGAACTCTCCGAAACCGCGCAGAATTTATTGCTGCAAATACCCGAAGTCGAAACCGTGGGCTATCGCGTCGGCCGTGCCGAGCGGGGCGACCACGTAGTGCCGGTGTCGACCGTGGAGTTTGACGTCGAGTTTACCGACGAGAGTGCCCGCAGTCGCGACGAAGTTTTGGCGGAAATCCGCGATGTCATGCGCACCATACCCGGCACCTTCAGCGCGCTCAGCACGCCCTTGGCCGATCGCATCGGACACATGTTGAGTGGGGTGTCCGCCAAGGTTGCGGTTAAAATCTACGGGCCTGACCTCGCCGAGTTACGACGTCTGGGCAACGAGGTCACCGAGATCGCCCGCGCCATTCCCGGCCTGGAAGAGGCACGCGCCGAGCAGCAAGCATTGATCCCGCAACTGCGCATCGAGGTGAACCGCGACCGTGCGCTCGCTTACGGCATCACTCCCGGTGAGTTAAATACGCAACTGGCCGCATTGATGGGCGGCGAAGTGGTGGGCGAAGTCTACGAAGGCCAGCGTGTGTACGATCTGGTGGTACGACTGCCGGCACAGTGGCGTGAGTCGCCCGAGCGTTTAGCGAATCTCTACATCGATACCCAGAGCGGGCAGCGCGTGCCGCTCAGTTCGGTGGCCGACATCCGCCAGGCCAAGGGGCCCAATACCATTTTGCGCGAAAATACACTGCGCCGCTTTGTGGTTTCGATCAACCCCACCGTGAGCGATCTCAATCAGGCGGTGGAAGCGCTGCAAGAGGCTGTGGCGACACAGCTGAAGTTGCCGCTCGGATACACCGTCTCCTTCGAGGGCGAGTATCAAGCGCAGCAAGAGGCGCGTCGCACCATTCTGATCATGTGTTCGCTGATCCTGCTGCTGATCGTGTTCCTGCTCTATAGCTACTTTAAAACATTCAGCTTTGTCGTGGTGGTGCTCACCATCATTCCGATCTCTTTGGTCGGTGGGATCTTCTATACCAGCCTGACGCTCAACAATATCAGCATCGCCACCTTAGTCGGTTTCATCGCCGTCACCGGGATCGCTGCGCGCAATAACATCATGTTGCTCTCGCACTATTTGCACCTGATGCGCCACGAGGCTGAAGCCTTTTCCAAGGCCATGGTGATTCGTGGCACCCAAGAGCGCCTGGTGCCGATTCTGATGACCGCTATCTCCGCCGGACTCGCCTTGGTGCCGCTGCTGCTGGCCGCCGATGAGGCCGGCAAAGAAATTCTCAATCCCGTGGCGATTGTCATCGTCGGGGGCCTGATCAGCTCCACGCTGCTCGGCCTCGCAGTGACGCCCGCCATTTTCTACACTTTCTGTCGCCAGTCGGCAGAGAAATCCATCCGCCTCGAATCCGCTGCTTCTGAGTAGTGGCGCGAGGCATTTGTCACCCAATCCAAGCAACCAATCAAATATTATGAAAATCAAACAATACATCACCGCCCTCCTAGTCAGCCTCAGCCTGCTTAGCGCCGCATCGCTTGCGCAGGCAGCCGAATTCGCCGGTCCCAATGGCGGCCGCGTCATCGAGCAAGTTGAGCCCCATGCGGAGTTCTTTCTCACCCCCGAGCGCTACGCGCAAATCACTTTCCTGAACGCGGAGGGTGAGGCGATTGCGCCCGAGCAACAAACAGTGAGCCTCATCGGCGGGGATCGTTCCGCACCCGTGAAATATAGCTTCGAGCGTGTCGGCGACGTGTTGCGCTCTGTAGAGCCCCTCGCGGATCAGCCTCGCATGCCGATCGTGCTCTCGATCAAGCCATCTCCCGAGGCTAAAACCGTGCGTGAGAAGTTCTATCTGAACCAACACCTCTGCGGTGGCTGCCAGCTAGAGGAATACGCCTGCATTTGCGGGCATTAAAGCAGTTTGCTGGTAGGGCTCTCTCGCCGAGAGAGCCGTTGTTCCGAGGCGCGGCGAGGATCTGAGGGCTTCGTTTACATTTGCGGCTGGCTGGGCGAACGGACGCCTCGGCGAGGCGTCCCTACCGGATGGCTTTACCGTGTCTGGTAGGGCTCTCTCGCCGAGAGAGCCGTTGTCCCGGGGCGCGGCGAGCGTCCGAGAGCTTCGTTTACATTTGCGGCTGGTTGGACGAACGGACGCCTCGGCGAGGCGTCCCTACGGATGGCGTTGCCCGTGTCTGGTAGGGCTCTCTCGCCGAGAGAGCCGTTGTCCCGGGACGCGGCGAGCGTCCGAGAGCTTCGTTCACATTTGCGGCTGCTTGGACGAACGGACGCCTCGGCGAGGCGTCCCTACCGCGTGATGGATTGCCTGCTTTCCTTCGGCCAGATTTTTCACCTTGCGGGTTCGTCGATTTAGCCTTCTGTCTTCTGACCTCTATTTTCTGATTACAAACTGAAATATTATGGCAAAGGATTGGCTCAAAGGCATTAAAGAAGAATATGACGTCGTCGTCATCGGCTCCGGCTTGGGTGGACTCACCGGGGCGAACTACTTGGCGAAGAACGGTCACAAGGTCCTCTTGCTCGAACACCACTACCAGTTTGGTGGGCTCGCGACTTGGTTTAAGCGTCCCGGTGGACACATCTTCGATATCTCCTTGCACGGCTTCCCGCATGGTATGGTTAAGAGCTGTCGCAAATACTGGACCAAGGAGATCGCCGATTCCATCCACCAGCTCAAAGATGTTCGTTTCATTAATCCGCAGATGGATGTGTGGACCTCCTTCGACCGCGAAGACTTTACCAATATTTTGGTCAACGACTTCAAAGTCGACCGCGAGAAGGTGGAAGCCTTCTACACCCACCTGCGCCAGATGAATTTCTATGACGACAACACCCAGACGACGGGTGAAATGTTCGAAGAGTTCTTCCCCGGCCGCAGCGATGTGCATCGCTTGCTAATGGAGCCTATCTCCTACGCCAACGGCTCGCATATCGACGACCCTGCCATTACGTACGGGATCGTATTCTCCAATTTCATGAGCAAGGGAGTGTTCACTTTCCAAGGCGGCACCGATACTTTGATCAAAAAGATGGTCGCCGAGCTGGAGAAAAACGGCTGCGAGGTGCGCAAGAATGCACTGGTCGAAGGCGTGGATGTGGAAGACGGCAAAGTCGTCGGCGTGCGCGTGCGCAGTCAAAACTCCGGCAGCGAAGAATTCCCGATCCGCACCGTCAAGTGCAAGGCCGTGCTCTCCAACGCCAACGTGCGCAACACCATCGAGTATCTGGTGGGCGAAGATAAATTCAGCTCCGAGTTTGTGGCCGAGGCCAAGGCGGTGCGTAACAACACCAGTTCCTGCCAAGTTTACATGGGCATCAAGAAGGGCGAGACCATCCCGAACATCGGCGACCTCGTCTTTACTTCCAAAGCCCCCGAATACACCATCGATGAGCTCACATCGATCCACACTAGCAGCCACACCTTTTCCGTTTATTATCCGGAAACCCGCCCACACCTCAAGGAGCCACGCTACACCGTGGTCGCGTCCTTAAACGCCCGCTGGGACGAGTGGAACGATTTAACCGACGAGCAATACGAAGCCGAAAAGGCCCGCATGTGCGAAGAGTGCGTCAGCAGCTTGGAAACTTTCATCCCCGGCGTGCGCGACAAAATCGACCACATCGAAGCCGCCACCCCACGCACGGTGAACTATTACACCAAGTCCATGCAAGGCACCTCCTTCGGCACCAAATTCGAAGGCCTCAAGGTCTCGATGGAACTTTCCGATCAAATCCAAGGCCTCTACCACGCCGGCTCCGTCGGCATCATCATGTCCGGCTGGCTCGGCACCATGAATTACGGTGTCATCACCGCCAACAAGATGGACAAGTGGCTCTACGAGCAGGCGAAAGGGTAGTGAACGGCTCTTTCTGTATCATGAACTAAGCTGTTGGAGCCACTTTTCGGGGTGCGTGACGGTGAGTGTTTCGTTTCCGAAAGCTTCCTCGATACGACATAAGAGGATGCGTTGGGTCGCGCCCACCATGTCGGCGACTTTATTGAGGCGATCAATCTCCTGTTTCGATGGATTGGAGGTGAGTTTGATTTCGATCGCCCACCGTTCCACGCCCCAATCTAAAACGAGGTCGAGCTCGTAGCCATCCGAACTGCGGAAATAGTAGGGAGTGGCTGTTTTGTTCTTCATGCTCAAGACCGTCAGGGTCTGCTCGATGATGAACCCCTCCCAGCTTTGTCCGAGCCAAGGTTGACCGTAGAGCATATCCATATCCTGAATACGCATTAAAGCATGTAGTAGGCCGCTGTCGCGGATGTAAATGCGAGGACGCTTCACCAGCCGCTTCTTTATATTCGCATAGTAAGGCGGCAGGTTGCGTAAGAGAAAGGCACCTTCAAGGAAATCGATGTAGCGTTGCACGGTCTTGTGGTCGATCCCGAGTGCCTGTCCGATTTGAGAGGCGTTCAAGGGCTGGCCGTGATGGGCTGCTAGCATTTGTAATAGCCGCCGAGTCATTTGAGCCGAGGCGGTCATCCCCCATTTAGGCAGGTCGCTCGTGGTTAAGGCCGTCAAATAGCTGTTTTGCCAAGCGGGGAAAAGACTTGGGTCGAGCACGCCTCCGTCAGGGTAGCCTCCATAGAGCCAAAGTGAGTCCATTGTCTGCCCCGTGGGTTCGCAGAGCGAGAGTGGACTCATCTCCACAAAAGCGACTCGCCCGGCCAACGACTCTGAGACTCCCGAAATGAGGCTCGGAGATACAGAACCGAGTAGCAAGTAGCGCCCGTTTCGTTTCCGGTCCGCGTCGATTGTGCCACGCAGGCGTTTGAAGATTTCGGGCACTTCCTGTGCCTCGTCGATAATGGTCAGTTCTTCACCCGCAGCCGCCTCATTCCATTCCGCATCCAGTCGAGCGGAGCTCCCTTCCGTTTCCATGTCATAGTAGCGCCCGCCCAAGTCTTGCGCTAAAGTCGTTTTCCCACATTGCCTCGGGCCGAGGATGACCACCGCCGGAAATTGGGAAAGCTTCCGCTTTATCTCTAAAATGTGGCCACGTTGAATCATTTCTTGTAAAATGGGAATGTATTCCCCAATTGCAAGATTAATGGCTTTACCTCGTAGCGGCGTGACTCATCCGCCGTTTTTTCCCGATTATGCGCATGCAAGGCGCACTTCTGCACAATAAGCGAATATTCGCACAGCAGAATAAGCGAGTATTTGCACGGATGTTCTTTCCTGTCCGTGACGTGCTTGGCCATTTTATTTTTGAGCATAGACAAACCGTGAAGTGACGCTTTATGGTTTGCATGTGAATTTTGAAAGGTTAACGACTAAGAAAGAGCGGCTGGATGCACTTCGTCCTTTGCCATCTGCGCTTGTGCGCAATCTCGAGGAGTGGTTTCTCGTGGAGTTGACCTACACCAGTAATGCGCTGGAGGGCAATACGCTGACGCGCAAAGAGACGGCCGCGGTGGTGGAGAAGGGGCTTACAGTCGGTGGTAAGACTTTGGTCGAACACTTGGAGGCGACCAATCACGCAAAAGCCTTAAAAGATGTGCTGCGCCTTTCCCGGACGCCCACCAGTCAAGTTCGTGGACTCGACATCCTGCAGCTGCACGAAACCGTGCTGCACGGTATTGATGATGCCAACGCGGGGCATTATCGAACGATCCCTGTTCGCATTTCAGGCTCACCAGTTGTGCTGCCCAATCCAGTTAAAGTGCCCGACCTGATGGATGCCTTTATCGAATGGATCGTCTCTGGCGCGGATTTGCATCCGGTGGAGTTGGCCGCCGAAGCGCATTATCAATTAGTGACGATTCACCCCTTTGTGGATGGCAACGGGCGCACCGCTCGCTTGTTGATGAATTTGATTTTGATGCAGAACGGCTATCCGCCCGCCATTATCCGAACACGCGATCGATTGAAATATTTCGGTGGCCTGGAAAAGGCACAGTTAGGCGGGGCAAAAGATGGCTACCGCAAAGTAATCGAAGCGGCAGTCGATCGCTCCTTAGAGATTTATCTTAAAGCGGCTGCAGGCGAGGTTGCCGAACAGGATACAGATCAAGAGCCGGATCTGCTTCGCATCGGTCAGTTGGCCCGTGAGACAGGCGAGAGCAACGCGACGATTCGTTATTGGACCAAGGAAGGTCTCTTACAGGTCGCCGATTCCACGGATGCCGGTTACCAGCTGTATCATCCCAGTATGATCGAGAGAGTCGCGAAGATCCGCGAGCTACAAGGCCAACGCTACACGCTGAGCGAGATTCGCGGACAGATTAATCAAGAGTAGTTGATTCCTGAAACATCGTGGCGTCGTTGCTTGCAACGGTCTTAAGACGATGTGTATTTTACTCGTCGTAATGAACCTTTTGGGGAGATATCAAACGCAGAAAACTGCTGATCGTGAAAGGTCTGCTCTTTGCTTTACTTACCTTACTCGCGGGTGCAGGTTTGCTGCTTAAAAGTATGCACTGGGAAACCGTGTGCTTGCTGCTGATCTTTGCCTGGAGCACCTGTCGGTTTTATTACTTCCTTTTTTATGTCTTGGAGCATTACGCCGGCCGCAATCGCAAATACACAGGGATTTTCGATGAGTTGAAGCACTTGTTTAAAGATGACCGAAAATGAGCAGTTCTTAAGTCCGGCTTGCTTGTAGGCACCCGGGACGGTGTCATCACCTCCAATCAGATGGACAATTGGCTGTTCGAATTGACGAAAGGGGAGGGAACGTTCAACGTCCAAACTTGAATGATTGAAACCTGATTCTATACTAGGTAAGAGTGAGTGCTTCAGCGCTTTATACTCATCTGTAGACAAAGACCACAGCTCTGAATTCAGACATACAGAGAACTGGAGGCGGGACACTCTTGTTCCGCGACACTACAGGTCGGCCCCGGTTCAGCGATCCTCCCGCCGCCGCCCCGGTTCAGAGAACCGAGGATACCGCACTGCTAGAATTTAGAGAAGGCCCAAGGTTTAATATTAAATAAGACTTTTGCGTTCGAAATTGAATAGGGGCCGGTTTGCTTCGCGCCCGGTCTTGTCGCTTTGGAACGATGACCTCCTCTTGTCTGGCTGGGTACCATGAACGACGGCAGTGATCACTGCGAATCAGATGAACATGTAGCTTTACGAGCAGAGCGAAGGCGTCGTTTTCTTGGAGTATCGACAAACCGTGAAGTGACGCTTTATGGTTTGTATGTTAATTTTATTTTGATGTAGAACGGCTATCCGTCCGCCATTATCCGAACACGCGACCGATTGAAATATATCGGTGGTTTGGAAAAGGCTCAGTTAGGCGGGGCAAAGGATGGCTTCCACAAAGTAATCGAAGCGGCAGTCGATCGCTCTTAGAGATTTATCTTAAAGCGGCTGCAGGCGAGGTTGCCGAGCAGGATACGGATAAAAAGCCAGGTCTGCTTCGCATCGGCCAGTTAGCCCGCAAGGCAGGCGAGAGCAACGAGACGATTCGTTGTTGGACTAAGGAAGGTCTCTTATACCTATTCGAAAAAAGTTTGGCCCTAATAGATGTGTCTTTTGTAACCTCGGTTCTCGGAACCGGGGCGATGCCGATCGCCCCCGAAACAAAGTTTCGAGGCTACGCAAAGCCCAAGCTTATAGATCATATATTATTAGAAGTGGTATTACAAATCGCCGATTTCACGGATGCCGGTTACCAGCTTTATCATCCCATTATGATCGAGAGAGTCGCTGAGATCCGCGAGCTCCAAGGCCAACGCTACACGCTGAGCGAGATTCGCGGGCAGATTGAGCGGGAGTAAGGGGGGGAGCAGTCTGAGCTCGTAGAAGAGCCGCCCTGCTGATGCGGAATTTGCCGTTTATCCTTCGCAAGGGCATTACGCGCCGCCGGAACGTAATCTACGTGCACTTTTGGGGCCGCTCTCTATACGGGGGCATGAACAATCAGGAACTCAAAAGCTATGTTCACGGTGCGGCTGACCCCATTGAAGCCTGTGCCTCCCCTTTTCAGGCCGACATTGTCTAGTAGTCAAAAAGCTCAACTTCACTTGGAGGGATTACTGGCACTAGTTGCTTTATGGCTTTCTTGTTGATGATCTTCTTTGGAAGGAGGGCTGCTTTGAGTTGAGCTGAATTGATCCAAGTCGAATTCCAGATTGAAACGTCCTCGTCGCACACCAACTTGCAAAGTGGTTCCTCGTAGGTGAGCGCATCGTCAAAGGATTGAGAAACCCGCTGCAACCAGATTTGGAGGTGTCCAGTGTTCGGCACCCGGTCGAAACGTTTTCTGATCTTCTCAAATAGCTTTGCCTTCTGCTTTGAATCATCAAGTAGAGTTAGTAGCTTGCTTAGGATTGCAGCAACCAGAGGATAAGTTTTGGGATTCTGGAAAGCAATATCGACAAGAATTGCAACCATAGGCACGGCATTGCTCAACGGGCCCTTTATCTTTTCAATTCTTCGATGATATACTGAAATCGCCCGAATCAAACTGCCAGAGTTTGGATGTGACAGACCGAAGTTGTGTATTAAAAAAAGATGCTTCTGAAGATTTCGGTTAGATGTCTCTCCTTTGATCCAGTCAACCTTGTCACGTTTGACCGAGCCTTGGATGACCGAACTGGTGAACTTCGTCTTGGAGGAACTGAGTTTTAATCCCTAGCCTGTGATTCAGGCAAAAAAATACCCACCAAGTTGCGCATCGTTGAGAGGCTTGGCGGGTTTGTTGTTAATAATTTCCGATAGAACCGTTTCATTGTCAATAGGTATTCTGCCGTGGGTGGAGGGATTCGACCCCCTGACCTCATGCGTCTGTTGACTGGCGCCTACTTGAGGGGGTTCCTGCTGGCTTACTTGCGGGGGCATCTTGAATTTGGGCAGTAGGGTGACTTGGATACTAGCGGGATTGCTTTCGAAGATGGGGGGGGCGCAGCCGTATTGGGTGCAGGCGTTGATGATCTTTTCGATGCCGCGGCCCCAGGAATAGATATAGCCGGCTTTGAAGCAGATATTGGAGATCAGACAGTTGCGGGGCTCGGGCATCGTCCGTTGACTTCCTAAATCAAACTGTCGTTGATTCTTTAGGCGGAGTTTCATTGTTAGGCTTTGGCTCGTAGAAGGAGTAGGTTGGGATGACGATGCCACTCCATGGGCCACGCTCAGTGTTGGCGCGAATGATCTCACGTGCCATGCCGTAGAGGATCGAAGAGCCGTTGATCTTCATTAATCGTTCGATGTGGGAAGGCTCTGCCTTTTCTGTCGTGCAGCGGAAAATCCCAACGATCGTCAGGCGAAAATCGTAGGGGAAATTCGTATCTGGCGAGGGTTGATGCTTGATGTGCACCGTGACTTGCCACTTTTCGGGGTGATCCTTAACTGCAGGCAGTCGAATGGCTTCATTACTGACAGAGTATTCTTCAATCAGTGTTTCGATTTCCTTTTCTGAGGAAAACACATTGCGAGCCGTAACCGCTTGGTCGCTTACAAAATAACGCTCTAGTTCAAGTGGTGATTTCATGCTGCAAATGTCTCTAGAAGTTCTTCGGAGTCCGCTTCCGATTGCGTGTGGCAAATCGGCTGTGCGGGTCTCGCTGTGAAGATTGGATCATTTTCAAATGACATGTAGTGCGCATCCTGTATCCAAGCGGCGGGCGGCCTCGCTACCGTTTTTAAGTAGTCGATCGTGATTTTGCCATCGTCCAATGCGCGCAGCAGTAGATTGATGCTACGGCTGGGGCGATTGCGACCGTTCTCCCATGGGCTCCATGTCTTTTCTCCAATCTGAAGCGCCTCGCTGATCTCTTTCTGGGTTAATTTCAACCGTTCACGCAGAGCGCGAATTTCAGCGGGTTGCATCAAGCCCATGTGGCGTGCTTTGGTTTCTTCAACTTTTTGCAAACCTGCATCGGTCATCAACCATTCGTGGACTTCTTCGTCCCATTCCATTGGGATCTCAATGGTGATGAGTTCGGCAATGCGTTCACCGTCAGCGGTCGGGATGGAGACATCAAATGTGCGGTTTTCAATTTTCATGACGTTTAGTTGTGTTCTTCGCAGCGGAGCCATTGTTTCTCAGGCAAGTGCGCAGAAAGTAATAAGATGCGCTTTTTGTCAGTTCTTACTAGTATTTTACCGTAGGTGCGCTTTCCGTCCAAGGTGAACCAGAACTCCCAGGTTTCACCCGCAGGATAATCCATAGTGACAGGGCAGCCATGTGGATTCGAGCTCTCTAGAAAGCGAAGGAATGCAGTGATCACACGGCTATCAAATAAACTTGGGAAGTCGTGTTGTAGTCTTTGTGAAAAATCCCCCGTGCGCTGAATTTCTCGCGAAGTCCCGGTGCGGAGCACTGCGGAAACTTGTCGCAGCCATGCTTTGGGGATGGGTTGAAGTGCCATGATCGAAAAGATTTTGTTTCATAAGCATGCTTAGAAGGTATTAATTAATACCTAATGTCAAGCTGTCCTGTAGTATACAATTTTGTCTCTGCTTCATCTCGCCATATAAAATGGTAGGTTGTGCCGTTCTTTCCCCTAGCTTCTTCTTTGTCGTATTGTTGAAATTAAATACTGAACAAAAGTTTACTTTAGGTCAAGCATCGCTGTATTTTGTAATCGTTATTGCTGTTCGATGAATTGTGGGTGCGCACTTGGCACTCTTACGGCGTCGCTGCTTTCTCTGTTTGCTTAGGCTGTGCCTTGCATTCTGCATACTCGCAGCTGTTTGTCGGCATGCGCTTTGCATTGTGGGCTGTGCGGCGCTTTTCGTGTGTGGTTTTTAACTGGCTTTTTGTCAGTGTCTTACGTTCTGCGTGTCGTGGTTGGCACGGGGGCTGTTGTGTTAGGGGTTCACTGAAAATTAAAAATCAAACCAAGGAACGATTATGCCACAGAAATCAACAAGTACCAAATCGACTACCAGCCAAGCGAATGATCTACAGTCGGATCGCGATAAGTTGGTCGCCGACCTGAAGCTCTTGGTCGCGGATGCTAAATCGCTGACGGAGTCTGCGAGCGATGAGTCTAAGGAGTTTCTTTCGGACAAGGCCGAGGACTTGCGTCAGCAACTCGCGGAAACCATGGAAAAGCTTAAAGCGGAGGGCGAAAAGGTTAAGGAAGTCGCAGTTGAGAAGACGGATGAGGTGGAATCTTGCATTCGCAAGAATCCATGGAAGTCGATCGGGATTGCAGTTGTTGCGGGTATCGTGATCGACCGTTTAACGAGTCGTCATAAATAAGCGCTGAATGGACGCATTGAATGCAGCTGAGTCCGCGTTGCGGGCGCTGGGCGGGATCGTTGAGTCTCGCCTGGAAATGTTCTCCTTAGAGACTGTCATTGAGAAGCGCCGCGCAGCTTGTCTGCTTGCTGCAGTGATGCTTTCGGCTGGTTTTGCTTTATTGGGGGTGACCTTTGCAGGCATCTTTCTAATCTTGCTCGCCCCTGTTGAGTATCGCGTGCATGTGGCCGGCGTCTGGATGTTGCTGAATGCGATGCTGGCAGCTGTGTGTGTGGCACTGCTTCTGTATGCTTTACGCAGAGGGGCGGCTCCATTTGAGCACACGCGCGAGGAACTTAGAAAGGATTTTGCATGTTTGGGAACCGTCGTGAAATCAGGCGAATAAATGAGCTCAAAACACGTTCTGAAGTCGAGCGTGCGCAACTTGTGGTCGGGGTGAGTTATTTCGCGCCTTTGGTTAAGAAATGTGTGCGTATTGGAATATTTGCTTTGGCGGCCAAGCAGCTGGCTCCAGCGATACGGCCCATCACCTTTGGGCTGATCCAGCGCGGTTTAGCGAATCGAGGTCGTTTGAAACTATTTAAGCTCGCGGGGCTCGTCTCGACTGTCATCGGGCTGCTGCGATCACAATCTGCGAGGTGAGCGGGAGTATTGTTGTTGCCGAGTGAGTGGGGGGAAGTTCTCAAAAGGGAGTCGCATGCGTTCGGTATCCAAGGATTCGATACACTTGGCTTTGAGTGCGCGCCAGCGGTCCCATTCGTAGTCGGGGGCGTGTGCGATGTGCAAGCGTAGGCTGCGCCATTCCAGGCGGGCGCGCTCGATGTCGCCTTGGCTGAGCTCGTCGTCGATGTAGGCGGCGGCATGGCTGCTTTTGTGCTCGATGTTATACAGGATTTCGCTGGCGCCTTCGCCGTAGTCTTCGGGCACGCCGCGCCTTAGGTAGCCGGGGATGCTGCGCAAGCCGTAGGCTTCCTGGCAGAAGGCGGTCAGCGGGCGACCGGCAAGGGCGAGTGCGTTGAAGCGGTGCCCGGCCCGCAAATTGGCGAGATCGTAAACAAGTTCTTCGATCGGGTAGTGCTTGGCTTCGAGGGCGGCGGCCACCGCGAGGCCTTCGCCGTGATTGAAGAAAGAAAAGATAATCCCGCGTCGGGTGGGGTGGGCGCGATGGTCGATGAGACCGAGTGCATGCCATTGCTCGGCGACGCTGCGTGGGGTGGAGTGGGGCCGCTGCGCGGACTGGGAAGTGGAGATCCGTCTTCGCTTTGCTACGCCGTGACAAGGTGGGGAGTGGGGAGAATGTTGATTGTTGGGGAGGCTGCCGGTGATTTCGCGTTTGCGCTCGATGGGATTGAGCAGGCCTTTGCCGCTGAGGTCTTTGAGCGCGTAGATTTCACCTTCGCTGTAATCGAGTTGTGCGTAGAGGCTGCCGTTACGCTCGCCGAGCTGCACGGAACGTCCGCCGCGAGTGAGTGAGGCGAGATTGGGCACGATGCGGCGCTCGATTTTTTCCAGTGTCCAGAGCTTGGGAATGTTGGGTGTTTTGCCCTGGTGGCGCTCTTGTTCGCGCAGTGCCTTACGCAGCCACTTACTCAGGGTGAGCCGGTTGTCGTCACGGGTTTGGGGGAAGGTGGCGAGGGGCACTTCCAGACCGTAGCGGCGGTCTTTGCCGGTGCCGAATTTACAGATGGTGCCGATGCGCAGGCTGGCGACGATTTTGGGGCTGCTGAGTCCCGGGCGCCAGCTGTCGCGATCGAGGTACCAACTGTCTTTGAGTTTGAACAGGATGGGGGCCCGTTTGCGTTCCCAAATGCCTTCGCTGTTTTTGAATTCTGTAATCACTCCGCCGGACAGGGATTGTTCGTGATTGAGGGTGCTGGTGGCGTGGGCTTTGCTTTTACGCTGGTGTAGAAAGTCGTCCAAGCCCAGCTGGATGGGCTCGCGGGCGAAGAGGCGGGCGGTTAACTCGCGGGTGGCTTGCAAGGGATGCTTGCCATCTTCGACTGCGGTTTGAATGACTGTGAGTAGGGAGGGCCAATCGACGTTGCCTTCGCGCTGCAGGCGTAGGGCTTTGGCTTCGTTGAGTCGAGGGGCATTACCGGTGAACAGCACGCTGCCGCGATCGTCGAGGCCGCGGCGTCCGGCGCGGCCGAACATTTGTAGCAGCTCATCGGGGCGCAGGTGTCGATGCGCTTCGGCGACCCGGTATTCGCGATCCAGCACCAGCACCGAGCGCATGGCAAAGTTGATGCCGGCGGCGAGCCCCGTGGTGGCGACGATGACTTTTAACTGGTTGGCCTTGGCGAGTGGCTCGACCAGCGCGGCGCGTTGTGCGTAGCTCATGCCACTGTGGTGAAAAGCGATACGCTGCTTGAGAGTGCGAGCCAGCTCGTTGCCGGCGAGGGCCTTTTGCTCGGGTGTGAGCACAATGCTGTCGGGCTCGGGCAGGGCGGCGGCCAGGCTGCGGGCGAGGCTTTCGGCTGCCTTGCGCCGGGGAGCGAAGATCAAGATGGGGCCGAGGCCGGCCGCGAGTGCGCGCGCGATATAGCGTGGCCAGCGGCCATGGATGTTCTTGGGCAGCTGCTCGGGCAGGGCGTCGAGGTGAATCTCGTCCAATGGGACCGGGCGTTCACGATGGCGCACGGTGGCGACGGTGCGGCCGCAGCCTTGTAGCCAAGCTTCGATGTCTCGGGGATTGGCCACGCTGCCGCTGAGTAGTAGTAATTGGGTGTCAGGCGGGGCCATGGCGAGTGCTAGCTCATAGTTCACGCCGCGGGCATGGTCGCCCACCATTTGGTATTCGTCGATTACCAGTAGGCGCGGACCACGCCCGGTCATCAGGGCGCGTTTTTGCGTTTCCAGGGTGGCGATGACGATCGGAGCGTCGCTTTGATAGCTGACGTCGCCGGTCTCGATCCCGACGCGCCAGCCCTTGGCTTGCCACTCACAGAATTTATCGTTGGCCAGTGCACGGGTGGGCACGGTGAAGACCGCTTTGCCGGGAAAGGCGCGTTCGACCAGATGTTCGAAAATGAAGGTTTTGCCCGCCCCCGTGGGGGCATCCACAATGACGTCGTGCTGCGCGCGCAGCAAGTTGACCGCCTGTTGTTGCCACAGGTCGGGTATGGTCAAATTTGTTTCTAGGACGTCCACCTAAACAGATTCGGCCGAAATTGGGATGCTGTAAAGTGTGGGCCTTGGATCTTTTAGATTTTAAGGGCAATTGAGATGCTTGTGTTGACAAAAGGCACACATTAGCGAAGGTATAATGATGTTCGATTGGTCTGATGAAAAAGATTCTCTACTTCGTCGAGAACGTGGAGTGAGTTTTCAGGATGTTATTTATCACATTAGTCAAGGTGATGTCTTGGCACTTTCAGATCACCCGAATGTTGAGAAATATCCGAATCAGAGAATCATGTATGTCCGTATGAATGACTATGTCTATATGGTGCCGTATGTTGAGAATGACTCGGGTTTATTCTTGAAAACAATTATACCGAGTCGGAAAGCGACGAAACATTACTTGGAGGAAAAGCGATGAAAGAAGATAATTACGAAAAAGAACTGCTTGAGGCTGAGGATGGTATTTTGGATGCAGCCAGAGCTCCCAATGATCGAGAGGCTGAGCGATTGAAGGAGGCGGCACAGCAGACCTACAACAAAGATAAACGGATCAATATTCGTATCTCGTCGCGCGACTTGAGTGCTTTGCAGAAAAAAGCGAATCGCTACGGTATGCCGTATCAAACGCTGGTATCGAGCGTCTTGCACCGCTACGTGACGGGGGATTTGACCGAAGTGGATTCCTAAAGGCTCGGCTTCAAGATCAGCACGCCGTCGTGGGCTTCGGCGATTTCGCGCATGATGTTGGCGTAGCGTTCGTTGCCTTGTGCGGCGCCGAGTCGGAAGGGGTTGATGAGAGTGGGGAATCCTATGGCGCTGATGGATACGGGGCGCTTGCCAGTGGCGGGATTGCGTGGGTTGAGACGGTCGAGCTGGATGAGGAGGCTCTGGGTCGAGCCGCGAAAGTCGTCGCCGATGAAATAAATGCTCATGGAATCGTCGGCTTTGAGGCTGGGCTTGAGGTCGCGTATGGCACGGCGTAGGCCGGGTTCGGGATCGCTGACGCTGGCGACTCGATAATTGAGGATTTGCTTCAAGGCTTGTTGTCGCAGGCCAGAGGTGTCGGGCAGCCAAAAGCCTGCGCGGTTGCCGATCATATAATTACCGCTGGAATCGAGGAACTGGATGCTGCGCACCTCGGGCAGGCTGTCCAAGAGTTCTCGGATTTGGTCAATCACGCTGTAGTGCAATTGAGCGGTCATTTGGTTGCGCATACTGCCGGAGGTATCGATGACGAAGGCGACGTGGGTGGCTTCGGCTGGCAGTCCAATGGGGGGGAGGTCTTCGTGTTTAAAGCTTTGCAGTAAGCGATTGGCCTCGGAGGCGGCCTGCGCGGCAGTGCTGAGGTTGGCCTTGCGGCTGTCATACTCTTGTTGTAAGTCGGCGAGTTGGGACTCCAGTTCTTGAATGAGGGAAAGGATGCGTTCACGCTCGGCGCTCGTTTGTTCGCTATGAATGGCGGCTTCCAGCAAGGCGGCCTTTTCAGCGACATCGGCTTCCAGCATGGCGAGCTGTGCTTGCATGGACTTGAGGGTGGGCACGTCGATTTCACTTTCGACGCCGTGCGGTCCTGAGCCGATCGAGAGGATGAACAATAGCAGGATCGCCCCGAAGCCACAGCAGAGGCAGTTGAGAAATGAGAGGCTGAAGACCTCGATGGGGCGTCTTTTAATCATGGGGCTGCAGAGAGTCGATTGAACGTCGAACATTCAACGTCCAACGCTGAATGTTGAATGAGTGGATGCTTATTCGATGTTGGAAGTTCGATGTTCAATGTTCGACGTTCATTCAGAGTGTGGGCCAGTCGTTGTCGGGGATGAGGGTGATGCCTCCGGTGCGGCCGCTGAGTTTCCAGAATAGGCCTGCGGCGGAGGGATCGCCTTCGAAGGGGAAGAGGATGGTGTTGAAAGGATAGGTAAATTGCTGGGCCATGGCGCGGTTGAAGAGTTGCACCCGGTCGGCTTCGCTGAGGGCTCCGTTGCTGGGCGCCGGAGCGCTGGGGAGTCCGTCGCCGATCAGTAGTAAACTGCTGGCGCGTTGCTGGAGTTGGTTGACGGTTTGCAGGGCTTTGGCGAGGTCGGCGCCCCCGCTGGCTTGGAGTTTGTCGAGGCGATCCAAGCAGGAGAGCAGGGCGTTGTTATCGTAGGGATCGATATAAGGATTTTGTGGGCTACCGGAGAGTGCTTGGGTATTTTCAGCCATGGCAAAAATCGCCACTTGGGTGCCTTTGGGGATGGCTGCTAGCACGGCGCGCACGGCGGCTTTACTGCGGAGCCATTTGGGGGCGTTGCTGCCGCTGCCTTGTTGGATGATTTGCACTGCGCTGTTGGCATCTTCTGCCAGCATGCTGCCGGAGCTTTCGAGCAGAATGACCGCACGCGGGGCGCGTAAGCGTAGGCCTGAGAGGTAGCTATTGTCGGCAGAGGGGCGATCGAGTGCCGCGGGCTCTTCGCTGGGTTCGGCCTCGGATTCCAGTGCTGCGAGGGCTTCGGCCTGTGCTTCAATCGCTTTAGCGAGGCGTTCTTGTTCGGCGGCCAGTTGAGCGACGCTGGTCGCGTTGCTGTCTGGTTGCGGATCCAGAGCTTCGATCTCTTTTTCCAGTGCCTTTTGCTTCGCTTCAGCTTCGCGAATGGCGGCCTGCAGTGTTTCGGCTGCCGCTTGCGATTGAGTGGCCTGTTCCTGGCTATCGGTGATTTGCGCCTTTGCCGTGAGAATGAAGAGCAAGAGCACGGCCCCGAAACCGCAGCATATGCAGTCCATAAAAGAGAGCGCGGAGCTCTGTGTTTCGCGGCGACGTTTCACGGGAAATAATCTCTAGTTTAAGTGCTTGGGCGGTGGGCTGAGGTTTAACGTTCGCTCCTTGCTTCGTCTTGGCTGGCGGACTTCTGCTCTTTATCTTCGGTCTGCTGCTCACGGATAGCGGTTTCCTCGCGGTCGTAGAGTTTATCGATGAGTTGCTCGCGGCAGAAGGTTTGTAGACGCAGAATCAGGCCTTCCTGGCCGCCTTGTAGCAGATGTATGAGCAGCATTAGTACGATGCTAATGAAGAGGGCCACCAGGGTGGAGTTGAAGGCTACGCCCAGCGCACTGGTGACGCCGGAAATGTCGCCTTGTAGCGCTTCGTCAGCGCGCTGTAGGGCGACGCCGATCCCGCGCACGGTGCCTATGAAACCGATGGAAGGGATCGCCCAGACGAGGTAGCGGAGCATGGAGAGCTCGCTTTCTTGTTGCTCGGAGGCCACTTCGAGTCGCCCCATGATAGTTTCGGTGGCTTCGGGCACGCTGCCGGTCATGTGATAGCGTTCGAGTCCACGCGCCATAACGTAGGGGAGGATCTTATTATGCAAGTCGTGCTGTTGGCTCTTGCTATCAATCTCGGCAGAGAGTGCGCCCGCGCGCTCGCGTGTAATGCTGCGCGCGCCAGCCAGTAGATCGACTTCGGGCTCCGTATCCAGGCCCTCGCTCTCGGGAGCGAAGCGGCCGAGTGTCTTGGCCTCGTAGTTAAGCAGTATGAATTTATAGATCAGGATCATCAGCCCCCAGAGAAAGAGGGAGATACAAATTTGCTGCTCATAGTCTTTGAGTATCACGAATAGGCTGGAAAAAGAGCTGCCGACATCGACGCCGTAGCTGTTAGCCAGATCAGCCTTATTGGCGCCGGGGCGTATGATGAGACCGTAGAGAGTGCCGACAAAAATGAAGGAGGCGATCAAACCGAGGGTGAAAATGAGGCCTTTGACAGAGAAGAGGCCGCGTTCAGGATTTCGTAGACTCATAGATAGCTCGGAACTTTAGATTGAGAGGAGGTCTTATTATTCTGTGCATTGCAATTTCTGCAAGGGCACTTATTGATAGCGTTATGAACAAACTTTTTGCCTCTTCCATCTTAATTTTGGCCCTCATTTTTGCAACGGGCTGTCAGAATAATCCCAATCGTGGTCGCGATATCGGTATACTTGCGGGTGCCGTGCTGGGAGGCATCGCGGGTGCCCAGATGGGCGATGGCGATGATATCAATGTGGTGGCCGGCGCGGTGCTGGGAGGTGCCTTAGGTGGCATGGCTGGTAATCAGATCGATAAGCGTCAAGAAGAGCTGCAGGCAGCTGAGGCGCAACGTCAATATGAGTATGAGCAGGAAGTCTTGCAGCAGGAGAAGCTAGAACAGGACATTAAAGCTTTGGAAGCAAAGCGGGTGCGTGATGAGATTGCTCGCAATTCCACTTCGGCCGATGTGGCTGCTGCAGAGCGTGAAGCCGCACGAGTGGAAGCTGAGTTGGCCGCCAAGAAAAAATCTTACGAAGAGTCGCAAGCGCGCGCGCGTCGCATTCAAGAAGCGCAAGCGCGCATTGCTAAGGCTCAGGAAGAATTGGCCGAACTGGAGCGCCAAGAGAATGGGCAGTATTAGTTCGTTCGTGTTTTTGATATAGTTCCGCAGAGTATGCTCTGCGAAAGATCATAAAAAGGCTCACCGCACACACGCGATGAGCCTTTCGTTGTTTGGGGGCATTAGGCCGTTGTGTTACCAACGGAAAGTGGCACCTGCGCTGTATTGGTCGCCGCGCCCCGGGGTGCCAGGCACGTCTTCGAAACCGTCATCCCAAGCGTTGTCGATTGCGAAGAAAAGCTCCAGGCCTGCGATCGCTGGCGGGTAAATGCTGAGGCCGAAGTGGGTGAAAAGTGCGGAATCACTGCCGTTGCGTAGCGCGTTCGCTTCATTTTCGCGCCATTCGTTGTCGATACGAATCTCAATGATATCATTCGGGCTCCAGATAGCGCCTAGGGTCACACGATGCTTGGCATAGTTGAGTGCGTAGAAGCTGGCGTCGATGCTGGCATCGCCGTAGTCCTCGTCTTTATGCAGGTAGGTGTAGCTGGCAATGCCCTCGACGTCGCCCCAGCGTTTGGTGCCGATGAGCTCGAAGCCGAATGTTTCGATGTCGACGTTGTTGGCCGCGCGGGCGTTTGGACTGCCGTTGGAGTAGGTCCAATCGACTAGATCATCGTCCCAGCGATAAAAGATTGCTGCTTCGAAGCTCCAGTTTTGACGTGTCAGTTGAGTGCCGAACTCCAGGTTTTGGCTCGTTTCGCGATTTAGATCGGGGTTACTTAGGAAGAGTCCACCGAGTCCGCCGATTGCAGTGTAACCGGCCACTTGACTCGATTCCGCGTAGGCTAGGTAGACGCTGTCGCTTTTATTGTCTTCGTAGCTGCGTAGCCAGGTGATGTCGAAGAGCGCAGAGAGTTCATCGTCGTCGCGACTGGTATCGTCGAGCGTGCCTCCGGCTCGAAGCGTGAGGCTTTCATTCGCGCTTAGCTTGAGCTGGTATTCGGGAAGAATGCTGAGCTTGTAATAGCTGCGTGAGGTAAAGCTGTGCTCCAGTGTCGTGGATTCGATTTGGTCTGCGGTGAACTGAGCTTGGTAATTGACGGATAAGCTTTGATCGAAGGCATGTTTGCCAGACAGTCCGAGTGAGTGCACATCGGTTTCGTGGACAAAGGCCTTATTGGGGGCGAAGCGGTTATAGATATAATGATCGGTATTGCGGCGCGAGTAAGCGGTGGCTTCCCAATAGCTATCGTCGCCATAATTTTGATGATGATTTACTATGAAGAGGCGAGTTTTCAGGTTTTCTGTTTCATTCGATCCAAAGGAAGCCGCGTAGAGTTCAGGCCAACCAAAGAACTTTGACTGATAGCCGGCAAAGAAGTCGGTCTGCGAATTGGGGCCGAGTATTTGCACGCGTCCGGTGGTGCGGTCAAAGTCGCTGTCGCCAAACTCAAGGGTGCCATCGCTTTCGGAGCGAGAGACTTCCGCCTCGATGCCCCAACTCCATTCGCCACTTTCACCGAGGGTGCTTGTCATGCCGTGGTGGATACGTTGAAAGTTGAGGTCGTGGTCACCGCCGCCGACTGTTAAGCTGCCGCCGTCAGCGATCTGACTCCATCCGTAGTTGATGGTGCCCACTGTGCTATTGAAGCCGTAAAGTGCATTGTCGTTGCCTGTGAGCACTTCGGCGCGTTCGAGCATTTCCGGCGCGATGGGTAGCTCGGCGAAGTAGTGTCCAGTTTGCGGGTCGATTAGAGTGGCACTGCCGACACGGAAACCTGTGCTTTCGAAGATGCCACCACGAATGGTGACGTCGCCTTGCGCCTCCGACATATTACGTGATTGCAAATCCACACGCGGTTCGAATTCCAGGTTGGAAATTGCAGATTCGTAGGTGGTGACTGGGCGGGTGTTCGCTGTTTGCTGCGCATCAATGTAGAGCGTTGGCAGCGTTTGTGTGGTGTCTGCTCGCGACAGTAGAGCGGAGGAGGCGAACGCCAGTATGATGAGTGGTTTGACTTTGCAGTGGATCATGCAGCTAGCCAATGGGATGAATTCTAAAAGATCAATTGTTAATCTTGTTGAAAATCAGCTTAACATTGACGTAAATTTTAAAGTTGGCATTTGCCGGAAATCTCCCCATCACCCTTATTTCCTAATAGAATCCTATGCAGCTTTTAAATCTTAGTTTCGCAATGCTCATAATTAAAATGGCAATCTGCATCCTTCCGGGAGTGATTGGTATATTCATGATTGTGAGCACAGAAGAAAAAAAACGTGAACTGCGTAATACCATCTGCAATCACCTCTTTGGTGTGAGCAATGCGATACCGTATCCGAAGTTTGCATTGACGATGGTGGTGATTGGTTCGCTGCTCTTAGCCTTCACCTTGGCAGCATCGTGGTTCTTATTGCTGCGTGGTATGTTATAAGCTATTATCGGCATTTAATGCTCTATTAGGGAGCATTAATAAGGGAGCATTAAAGTTTTTAGCTCTAAGCGTCTCGTTCGGCGATTGCCTTGCGGTAGATTTCGCGGCTGATCCATGCATCTGTCGCAGCGTAGCGGATTTGCTTATTATCGAGTTCAGCGCGTGCCCAGTTGGAGACTTGTGCTGCTTTGCTGATGCGTCCATTAAGGAGTAGGCTGGCGAGTGCGCGTAGACCGCGATTTTCGTAGCCGAGCTTGAGTGTGATGTCGGCGATCTCAACAAAGCCTGCGGGGGTGAATTCCTCCATCGCCCGTAGCTCCTTGACATCGTCTTTGATGGCTACGCCCGTTTTTAGGATGTCGGGCGATTCCAGTATGGGGAGCAATGGTGCGAATGTCTCGGTTTTACTGATACGGAAGAGATAGACGCAGTTTGCGGTGGCGAGTTGAATCAATGCGGGTGGATAGTATTCACCTTTTTTAAAGCTTGGGCGCGTCTCGGTGTCGAAGCCGAGGTGTGCTTCATTCATAAGCTCGGCGACCGCAGCTTCCATCGTTTCGATGTTTTCAAGTATTTGAATGTCGCCCTCCCAAGCGATCAGGGGGAGCTCGTTAATCTCGGCTTTAGTGATTTTTCGATTTTCGACGGTCGGTGTTTGAGTTGTTTCGGACATGTAATGGTAATTTAAGCTTCGATTTCCAAGCCGTCGAAGGCCAGCTCGATGCGCTGTGGGTATGTTGTATTATTAGTATTGTTAGATAATCGTTGATTATACTCCTCGCTGTAGCTGAGGGCATCTTTGTGGATTTCTTCGATCTCTGTGTCTGTGTAGGCTGGTTCGTGGTGGAAGACGATGAGTTGGCGAACCTTGGCGCGAGCAGAAAGCTCGACGGCAGTCATGTGGTCGGAGTGTCCCCAGTAGCGTTTTTCGTTGGTTGCTTCTTCGAAGGTATATTGGCCATCGAAGATGAGTACATCCGCGTTTTGAAAAAAATCGACGAAGTGGTAGCCTTCTTTGCGTGCTTCGGGGCCGTGTTCGGAGTCGGAAGAGTAGATTATGCGTTTCCCGTTTTCTTCGAAGCAGTAGCCCCAGGAGTCGCCGGGGTGTTGTTGTTTGATCGTTGAAATTTGAATGTCGCCGACTTGGAAACTGGCGCCGTTTTCTTGGATATCGAATTCGATCTCTGCTTGCATGGCCTCGAAGGGCACGGGAAAGCAGGGGGCTTCCATTTGTGCGCGGAGCGCGCGCTCCGTTTCTTTATGGAAGCCATGAAAAATAATGCGATTACCCGCTTGGTAGGCGGGCGTGAAAAAAGGAAAGCCCTGAATATGATCCCAGTGTAGATGGGAGATGAAAATATGATAGGTGGCAGGGGCGGAGTCTTTGCCCAGGCTCAGCGCAAAATCGCGCAATCCAGTGCCGGCATCGCAAAAGATGTATTCGTCAGTATTGGCTTTGATTTGAACACAGGAGGTGTTGGCTTTATAGGTTCCGCGCGCACAGTGTGGTAAGGTTTCCAGGTAGGCGTCGACCGCGGCGAGATTCTCAAACTGATGTTCACGGGCAGCCCAGATTGCATCGCGAACCTTTTGGCGGATCGACGCTGATGTGCTTGGAGCGGGAAGTGAGCCACAGGAGCCCCAGATGATCGCTTTCATGCCTTGTGAAGCTGTTGAGATTATTTGCCGAAGAGACCTTTGATACTTTTGCCGACTTTCTCGCTGGCTTGGTCGACTTTTTCCAAACCTTGAGTTTTGAGTGCATCTACGGCAGCGCTACCTAAATCACCCGCGTTGGCGATTGCGGGGCCGATGGATTGTAGGACCTTGCTGAGCACCAGATCGAGGACTTCGGCCATCGTCATCTGTTTCCCGCTCTCGCCGATGTCGGCCATCTCGATGCGGGGCAGGCTGACTGTTTGGCCAATTCCCATCACGCCGACGTAAACGGTGCCATCTTCGATGATGAGCTGTTTGATGACGACTTGCTTCTTCGCACCGGTGTCTTCGGCGGGGTCGGCTGTTGTGTCGGTGGTGTCTGCTGGACCAGTGAATTCTTCGATGTTTTCCAGCAGCTCTTTTAAATTGGAAGACGTTAAGGTCTTTTCGTAGCTGATTTCGGGCTGCTTGATGATGATGTGGTCGATGATAATCTTATCGCTGAACACGGTGCTGGTATCGACTTTTAGGTCGATTTGACCGAGTGAGAAGATATTCGCGCTTTTGAATCCGTCCGGGTTGCCGACATTGAGCCCGGTGAGGGAGCCGCTGCCCGATAAAATGGAGAGATTGACATTTTCCAGCGTCACTGGCGTCTGTGTGACTTGGGGGCCGTAGGTTTCGACGCCATTTTTAATTTGCTGATTGAGTCCGCCTGAAAGGACGAAATAGATCGCGGCACCAGCGATCAAAGCGAGTAACAGAAGCCCTAGGAGTAATTTTTTGAACATAATTGGTCTATGTAAATAGATTGATGTAGGAAGCACTCTACAGCATGTTGGCTCTATGGCGAGTTTGAAAAATCATCCAGTCTTGAGCGAGTTTTCACTGGAGGGCTTCGAGGCGCCTGAGGGTCTGGTGCCGGTGGCAGTGTATGCGGATTTTTCTGCTGCCAGTGACGCTGGACTCGCGATTTTAGCGATGGGGAAGGCTTATTGGACCTTGTTGCATGCGGGGCAATACGTGGTCTGTGTCGTGCCTGCGGATGCTTCGTTGGTGCGGGCGGAGCTGGCTGCGATCTTTGACTTGGCCTCCACGCAGCGTAGGTTTTTGGGTACCCGCTACCTTGAATTTAGCTTCGGCTACGTGAGTTTTGTACTCTATGCGATTATCTTGCTTAGCTGTTTTCTCTGGCAGCAGGCAGGTTGGCCGCTGGACTTAGGTCGTGGGGATTCGCTGGCGATGATCACGGGTGGGGAGTGGACGCGGGCGCTGACATCGCTGTGTTTACATGGAGATATCGTGCACTTGGTCTCTAATCTAGTGGCGGGGATGGGTTTTGCCTTTTTCGTGGCTCGTTTTTTTGGCGCTGCAGCGGGCTGGTTGTTGATTTTGAGCAGTGGCGTCTTGGGCAATGTATTAAATGCCTGGGTCTATTTTCCCGAGCCGCACTATTCGATCGGAGCGTCGACTGCGGTATTTGGGGCCTTGGGACTTCTCACTGGCGTTGGACTGTGGGCGGCTATTTCGGAGGCTCAAGAGACGTGGCTGATGCCGCGTTGGTTTGTGCCGGTTTTTGGTGGCATGACCTTGTTGGGGTTAACCGGGGTCGGAGATGGATCTTTGCACGGAAGTGTGGATGTGGCGGCTCACATCAGCGGCTTCGTGTGTGGTTTACTCCTGGGCTTGGTCGGGGCGATTTTTCAGCGCGCATTCGTTTACCTTGAGCAGCAGCGGTATTGGGTCGGACTGTTGAGCGTCGCGCTGGTGGCGCTAGCATGGGCTTTACGAGTGAGCTAACTCACTCATTTTTTAGGTTGCTGGAGTTTTGGCTTCGGGACTTTGCAGTCGACTGTGCCGCAACCGCAGCCGCCGCCATTTTTGCTTTTGGGCTTAAATGTTTTGTACAAATACAGCAGAGCGCCTAGAATGATGACTGCGACGAGGATGATTTCCATGTGTTTCATTCTTATACTTGATTACTTGTCTAGGTCGTGGCGGCTTGGGCTTGGTGCATAGACCGCGGGGCACGCTCTTTAGATAAATAGCATGCCGACTTGGTAGACCATGACTGCGGCGACCCATGCCAGGGCAGTGAGTGCAAAAAAGCTACCTGCAGCCCACCACCAATTGAGCTCTTTCGCGATCACTGCGAGTGTGGCACCGCACTGCATGCAGAGTGCGAAAAACACCATGATCGAGAGTGCGACTGGTATGTTAAATACAGGCTCGCCTTTGCGTGGACCGGATTCCCATTTGGCATTACTCAAGGTGCTACGTAAGTCGTCCGACTCTTCGTCGACCTCGCCGCCCAGTGCATAAGTGATTCCGAGAGTTGAAATGATGATTTCACGCGCGGGGAAACTGGCCAATACGCCGACTGTGATTTTCCAGTCATAGCCAGCAGGGGCGAAGATGGGTTGTACCAGTTTACCAAAGCGCCCCATGTAGCTCTGTTCCAGATAGGTGGCATCGATACGCTTTGAAAGTTCGGCCTCGGTTTCTGGGGTCCATTCAAACTCTGTGGCTTCGACGGGCTCGGCTTGACTGAGCTCACTCATATATTGAGCCCGCACCTCGGTCTCGATTGTCTCGGAACGTGGGAAATAAAGGAGTGCCCAGATGATGATGGTCATGGCGAAGATCACGGTGCCGGCGCGCACCACAAATTCTTTGCCGCTTTCATACATGCGGTGGAAGACAAGTTTAACTTGTGGAACCCGGTAGTGGGGCAGTTCCATTACGAAGGGCACTGGCTTGCGGCCCTTGTTGACCGTTTTATTGAGAGCCCAGGCAAAGGGTGCAGCCACAAATGCGCCCACAAAGTGCATCGCAAAGAGTGTCGCACCTGCTACGTTGGGGCCATACTTCGGTTCGATGAAGGCGCCAATGAGCAATAAATAAACCGGTAGGCGAGCGGAACAGCTCATCAACGGTGCCACCAAAATGGTGATTAAGCGTGCTTTATTGTCGTTGATCGTGCGGGTGGCCATGATGCCGGGGATCGCACAAGCGAAACTGGTCAGTAGGGGCACGAAGCTTTTTCCGTTGAGACCGCACCATTGAAATAGCTTGTCCATCAGGAAGGCTGCCCGCGCCATGTAGCCGGAGGCCTCCAGTAGCGAGATAAAGAAAAACAGCACGAGGATCTGTGGTAAAAAGACCAAGAATGCGCCCACGCCGCCGATGATTCCGTCGGCGATCAAGCTCTGTAGCATCGGTGTGGCCACGAGTGCATCCGAAGCGATCCCTTGTACCCAGCCGACCATTGTTTCGATCAGGTCCATGATCGGGCCCGCCCAGGTGTAAACGGATTGGAAGACTACATACATCATCCCCACGAAGACCAGCAGGCCCCAGAATTTGTGTAGTAGCAGTTGATCGATGCTCTCGGACTTACTGCGCTTTTTCATCGCCGATTGGCGTTCCAGCACATCGTTGAGTAGAGGATTCAAAAAGCGGAAGCGTAGTGTCGATTCGGCGGCGTCCGGTTGAAAGCCGTCTTTATACAGTTGATCACGGGCGGCTTGGATGATCGGAGCGTGCTCGCTGCTTGCTGTCTTGAGGCGTTCGGTGACTGCGCTCTTGCGGTCGAATAATAGACGTTGTAGCTCGCCTTCGCTGAGGGATTCGCCGTGTTGATCGATTAGGCCCTCGCGCAGGCTTGCGATCGCTTTTTGCACGGGCTCGGGCCATTTGGGGCGCACTAGTATCGGACGCGATAGGAGCGCTTTCTCGACTGCTTTGGCGAGTTCGTCGGTGCCGCTTTTACGTTTGGCGACTGTAGGCACCACCGGCACGCCGAGTCGTTGTTCCAGTAGTTTGCTGTCGATTTGCAGGCCTTTTTTTTCTGCCACATCCCAGCAATTCAGTGCGATGACCATAGGCACGCCCAGCTCAGAGGCTTGCGACGCCAGGAAGAGGTTGCGGCGCAGGTTTTCAACATCGACCACGACGATGACTAGATCCGGGGCCTTGCCGCCCATGCCGTGACCACTAATGACGTCGACTGCCACCCGCTCGTCGAGTGAGCTGGCGCTGAGACTATACGTGCCCGGCAAATCGATTAACTCGACGGACTCACCATTGGGCATCTGCCAAGTGCCCGTCTTTTTCTCAACCGTCACGCCTGAATAGTTGCCCACGCGCTGGCGCATGCCAGTCAGCGTATTAAACAGAGAGGTTTTGCCCGTGTTCGGATTCCCGATCAGAGCAATGCGACGGTTGGCTGCTGCGGCGCTCATAAAATCTCTTCCACCTCCACGTGAGCGGCATCTTCCAGACGTACACTAATGTGGCAGCCGTTGAATTCCACAGCAATCGGATCGCCCAGCGGTGCTTCATGCACGAGACGAATCTCCTGGTCCGGCAATAAGCCCATAGACATCAGCCGCGAGACGCAGTCGTTGCAGCAATCCAGGTTTTTGACGCGGAAAAGTCCGCCTTTTTTGATTTCGTTCAGTCGCATGGTAAAATGGTCTCGGCTGAGAATAAGTCTCAATCGCTCGTTGATGAGAAGGAGTTATGACTGAATTGCAAGCCTCAGGTGACGTAGGCGTGACAGTTTTCAGGCCGAGGCGGTTTGGAGCAGCCGGATGGTGTGTGAAGGCTCCGCACGGAGGCGGTGAGACTGGAGTCAAGCTCGCCTTGCGTGCTTACTAGCTGAAACGCTTTTTGTGGCCACGCGAGACGGTCACGTATTTTTCGGCGAGTCCTTTCAGTCCCGCGCGTTCCTCATCGCTGAGTGCGCGCACCACTTTAGCTGGAGCCCCTAGCACTAGCGAGCCTGCGGGGATTTGCGTGCCTTTTGTCACCAGTGCGCCTGCACCGATAATCGATTGTTCGCCGATGACAGCGCCGTCAAGTATCGTGGCCTGCATGCCGACCAGGCATTCGTCGCCAATTTCGCAGGCGTGGATCATGGCTGAGTGGCCGATGGTTACATATTTGCCGACTTTTACACCGTAGTCGTCGGCTAGATGCACGACGGTGCCGTCTTGCACATTGGAGCCTTCGCCGATTTCGATGGTATTGATGTCGCCGCGCAGCACTGCATTGTGCCACACGCTGGAATTGAGCCCCAGGGAAACGGCGCCAATGACGACGGCGCCTTCAGCCACATAGGCCGAATCGTCGATGGCCGGAGTTTGATCAAGATATTTCGAGAGACGTTCATCTATAGTCATAGTCGCCCATTAAGCGGGAGGATGGATTTTGCGCCAGTTCAAAGCACTTCTATAAGCAGGGCTTGAAGACTGGATAATCATAGCGGGCCTTTACGGAAATACGCCGCGCATCTCATAGACTTTATCGATGTGTGCGATCGCGGCCGCGTAGGAGGCAAGGCGCATGCTGCAGTCGAGGCGCTTGGCGGTGGCCAGCACGCGCTCGGCGGAGCGTGTCATCACTTTACGCAGACGCTCGTCGACTAGTTCTTCATCCCAGGTCTCGGATTGTCGATTTTGCTTCCATTCGAAATAACTCACGGTCACACCGCCGGCGTTGCACAGAATCGCGGGCAGCACTTCCACGCCTTTTTGGAGTAGATGCTGCTCTGCGCGTGGGGTAGTGGGAGCGTTGGCCGCTTCGACCAGCACTTTACATTGCAAGCGTTCGGCGTGTTCGAGGTCCACCATCTGCTCCAGTGCGGCAGGTATGAAGAGGTCGACCGGGGTGCTGTAGAAATTGGGCGCGTCGATTGCGTCGGCTCCGGTGAAACCGTTCACGCCGCCAGTGGCTTGCACGTGCTGCGCCAGTGCTTCGGCGTCGATGCCGGCTTCGTTGCAGATGGCACCGGTGTGGTCCATCACTGCTTTGAGTTGACTGCCGCGTGCTTGGAGCAAGCGAGCGGTCCATGAGCCGACATTGCCATAGCCGATCAGGCTGAAACTGAGCTTCGATACGTCCATGTCCATGCCCGGGAGGAGGGCGTCGAGCACATAGACCAGCCCCTGACCAGTGGCTTTTTCGCGGCCGGCGGAGCCGCCGAATTCGAGGGGTTTGCCGGTGACGACGCCGCGTGCGGTGACCTTGGTGGAGGACTCGGCGAAATTGATATAGGTATCGGCCATCCATGCCATGATTTGTGCATTGGTGCCCATGTCGGGGGCAGGAATGTCGTAATCCGGGCCGATATTGTTACCCAGCGCAGCGGTCAGGCGGCGAGTGACGCGTTCGAGCTCGCTGCGGCTGACCGAGCGTGGATCGATCTTAAGCGCTCCTTTGGCGCCGCCGAAGGGCAGGCGGGCCAGCGCGCATTTCATCGTCATGAGCAGTGCGAGTGTCTTGACCTCGTCCAGCTTGACTTCGCCGTGGTAGCGGATGCCGCCTTTGTAGGGGCCCAGCACGTTATTGTGTTGCACGCGGTAGCCCTTAAACAGGCGCCAGCGCCCATCGTCCATTTTGACGGGGCAGTGCACCATGATCTCGTTCTTGGGCTGTGAGAGGATGAGTTTGAGACGTTGGTCTACTTTGAGCAGGTTGGCTGCATCCAGCACCGAGCTAATGGTCTGGAAGTAGAGGTTGTGATCATCGTAGTAATCATCCAATTCGTGGAAAATTTCCCGGGCGGATTGGCAGGCTGGGGTGTTGCAGGGGTCCATGTGGATAGACTGTCTGTGTTTTATTCAGAAGACAAGTGCCGTTGAACTTTCATTCAGATTAAAACAACATCATTTGATCGTCTGACTGTGCCGAGGTGGCTTCGATTAATTGACTGTCTTTATTGTGCACGCTGTTGACTCTTCGTGAGACGGGATGTTTTTGCAGTGAAACCTTATCCGAGAGTGCGAGTGTGTCGCGTTTGTCGAGCGCGCCGTCCAGCCAGTCGGCACTAGAATTATTAGGTAAAATGACCGGCATGCGTTCATGGATATCGCGCAGAGAATCGTGGGCGGCGGTTGTGAGCACGACTACCGACGGGAAGGGGGCATCTTTAGGGGCAGGGAACCAGAGCCCCGCGAAATAATATAGCTCACCTTGTTCGGGGTAGATGTAGTAGGGCTGTTTGGTGATGCCGTCTTGATACCATTCGTAATAGCCGTTGGCTGGTAGCAGGCAGCGATGCGCGTGCCAACTGTCGCGGAATCGGGGGCTTGTGTCCGCGGTTTCGATACGAGCGTTGATGTGGAAATTTTGCGGGGTTCGCAGGCCCCATTGCATCATCGCAGCTGAGGGTGTCTGGCGTGCGCGGTTTGCAATGCTGAGCACTTCCCGGCCCGGACCGATGTTATAGTCTGGTTCATAGGCATCAGGCAGTGCTAGCGCGATGGCCTTTGCCAGTTTTTGTTTTTGTACGTGCAGTGTGTAGCGTCCGCACATGGAGCGTGCCTTTGGAGCGAGTTAAAATGAGAGTGGAGGGCAACGGTGAGTCGCAGGAATGAACAGGTATTGCGAGGACAGAGTATGAATTGTCTTGGATGAAATGGCAATGATTTCGGTGCCGATTTTTTGTTTTTGTTGGACGCTCTCGGGAAAGGGCCAATGCTTCATGTGTCCATAGTGGACTTTAGCATCCCTAACTACCAAAGCATCAAATCTACGGGGCACTTCCCTCTAAACTGAATTTGCCCGAGTAATGCTTTAGTATAGGCAATCACAACATTGGGTTGCCTTGAATAACAGCATACATAATTGTCAACAACTCCGATTTCACGAATCAAATATGGATTCCCAAACGACACGAAATAAGCTGGCTGTCCCGCTTGCATGGCTTCCCAATTAATGCAGGCATTTGCTTGAGAAGATATTCTAACGCTACCTGTCTGAGGTCGTGGGCTAATGTTTGAAATATAAAAAACCGCGTCATAGGCACTGATGTCGTCTTGGACATCTGCGGGAATCCTAGCGCAGTCGACTTCGTACCCCGCTCCTTCAAGTTCCCTACTGATAGTATCCAAAACCAATGTTTTATCATCGTTTTCTCCGACATTGATGCCGGACTTCCCTAGGTGCCCCGATCCCAGCTCGACTAAAAGTATTCGTGATTTCTTGGGCAGATTTAAAGGATAACGGGAAGCCCAATCACGGACAAGAGTGACAGACCTTTCACCTACCTGACTGGAGAGTTCAATCGTCTTTGGATTATCCACCCGAGCCGAGAATATATCCTCATCCGGCAGCGGGATCATCGCTTCCAGTAAGCCGAGTTTGGCTTTCATTGAAATGATGCGTTCAACCGAACGGTTAATTGCAAGCTCATTCAACCTCCCGTCATTCAAGGCACACTCAATCGCATCCACAGTTGATTCGACACTATTTCGAATAAAAAGCAGCATATCCGCGCCCGCACGCAATGCCTCCACTGCAAGCTCTCCTTCATCTGGATAGATTGCGCGCAATCCTCCCATTTTAAAAGCATCAGTGACGACCAAGCCCTTGAAGCCCATCTCCGAGCGTAACAGATCAATCTGAACGGCTGGATCTATAACTGCAGGTAATCGCAAACCTGTTCTGACATGTAAACTGGAACGGTGTAGCATCGCAATCCAGCCTGTCATAATACTCATGACACCTGCATCTATCGCAGCCTTAAAAGTTTGACCATA
This sequence comes from Coraliomargarita algicola, assembly GCF_033878955.1. Classification (NCBI taxonomy): domain Bacteria; kingdom Pseudomonadati; phylum Verrucomicrobiota; class Opitutia; order Puniceicoccales; family Coraliomargaritaceae; genus Coraliomargarita; species Coraliomargarita algicola. The sequence goes on along the minus strand of NZ_CP138858.1, from coordinate 2,281,584 downwards.
CGACTGCTCCCATTCGTTAAGCGGAAGTGTATTCACACTCGTCACAGTATGCTGATCACGGGAATCCATTCCATCACCTGGGAAATGCTTGGCCGTTGCAGCGATTCCATGCTCCTGCATGCCACGGATATATGCCTGCGCCAAGCGAGCAATCCGATGCGGATTATCCCCAAAAGAGCGGTGATTTGTGATCGGGTTATCCCAATTATAGTTAATATCGACAACTGGGCCGAAATTCCAATGACACCCCATACTGCGAGCTTGCCGAGCTGTTTCCGCAGCCACCTGATAAGCATATTTCTCTGCATCTTCAATCGGTTCAACTGCAGCCAAATTCATTAGAGAACCAAATGAAGTCGCCCCGACTGCTCGACAACCGCTCTCATGGTCACCAGAAATCAGTAACGGCACTTTAGACCGCTGTTGCAGATCACGCAGTAATGGACTCGTCTCAGCGAGATTCGCAACACCTAGAAATCCTCCGCCACATGATAGTGAACTTACTTTATGAAACGCATCGACAGGCGACTCAGGGTTCCAGTGCGCCCAAAGGATCGGATGTATCAGTTGAGCCAATCGCTCGCGAGGCTCAAGCTGTTCGATAATCTGAACGACCTGATTACGCTCAATAGGACTTAGTTCAAGAGGGTTCGGTGTCATTATAGTACCGAGGAATCAAGGATACTAGTTGCCTCATGTGGAGCTGCATCGGGCCCGACGGTCGCACGACTCACTGGTAACTCGGGCAGCGTAAACTCAACTGCACCGATGGTTTTACCCTCTACAGAACGCGGCGTCCCATAAATATCTTTGGTAATATCCGGGTATTCTCCCTGCGCTTGAGTGATGGCGGGACTCCCTGCGGTGGGAACAAAAATACCTCCCAATGATGGCACAAGCAATGGGTCTTGGAAAGTGAATCCAGAGAGATCTGCAAGTTCAGGCGTGGTACCGAATGCAAGATTCCCCTCAACCTTCCAGCTAGCCATCGCACCATCCGGATCAAAGATTTGTGTCCCAGAAGTCACCAAAATGTTATTGGCAATGACAACATCCACTGGCGAGATGCTAGAATCCAATTTTGGATGTCGCACACCGATATTAAAAGCCCTACCACAATTGATGATGGTATTGAAGGCAATGGTTGCCCCCTGAACTGGATCATAGTAATTTTCAGGATCACCATTATGCAGCGAGATTGCGCTGTAGGCCAAGTTAGACATGAAATTATTGACCACGATTTGCTCATTTCCCTGAAAGCGGATACCGGATGTCTTCTCGACATTATTACCCAGGAAAACATTGCCTTCGATCAGGTTTCCAGTCCCCTTGCGCACAACGAGGCCACCACGACATTCCTTAATCAAGTTATAGCGAATAATGTTATCGGAGCACTTAACGGAAATCATTTCGACTTCTCCATTACAGCGCTCAAACACATTGTATTCGACAATGGATTGCGAGCTTCCACGCCCACCTTCGGCACCGTGGAAAAGTTGAATCGTTTCAAAACCATTGCTGTCCTCGCCCGGAGTTACGTTGGCAAAATAATTGTGGTGAATGTGATGATAATCGGGCCCTGTTTCATCGCTCCGCAATATTTGTATGATTTGCTGATTCCCGCTTTCCCCCGCGTTGTCGTCATTCGTAAATGAACAATAACCGATTTCACAATGAGTCGCCTCATCTTGAAACCGCACCCAATGCCCTGCCTTGAGAGCATCGAAGCGACAGCGCCAAAGCCGATGGCCACGCCCCTCAGCAAACTCAACTCGCCCCTTGGGACCAAAATCAAACCCTTCCAGACTGAGATACGAGCCTCGCAGGTAAATCGGCCCATTAAGGACAACTGGAGCTCCCTGCTCCGAACGTATCGTAATATGTGATACGTCTGAACCTCGCCCGACAATGTCGATCGGCTTGCTGTAATCACCTGAAGAGACAATAATCATGTCGCCCGGGACGGCCTGGGAAACGGCAGCTTTTAATGTTTCGACAGAGTTGACGGTTATTTCGGATGCGATGCCCCAATTGACCCCAGCGAGCACGAAAGCAACAAGAACGAGTATAGAAGTAGAACGGCTCATCTATGTAGGTGGGAGAGACTCAAAAATCAGTGTGAGAAAAATCTGCGATATTTATGTAACAATTAATTCTGGTTTACTTTATATCCCAGACGACTAAGTGAGAACACAAGTACTGAAGAGCCCATCAGCAAGGTCGTTGCGGAAGGCTCGGGGATTGCAGTTACACTAATGTTGTCAATGATGACATTTGTTCCATTTGTGGCTGTATTACTAACGAATCCCAGACTGCCAATCCCGTCAGACGAGGAGAAATTGTTGCTAAAAAAGCCCCAAACTCCCAACTTTGAACCATTTGAGTATACGGCAAACTCATTGGCTTGTAACGTTAGTTCGTTATCAGCTAAATCCGACATTACAATCGTATCGGAGCTACTATTCGCATAAATTGATAAACTACTACCTGCGACATTGATTTCATCAGAGAAACCATTGTTGGTCGCGCCATAAATAGCTAGAACCCCCGTTTGACGTAATTGAAGCTCAAATGCAGAGTTACTCTGACTACTAATGCTAGTTCCAGCATTAGCGACCCGAAATACAAGCGTGCCATCAGTTGTATCGGCGGCCGTTGCCAGCGCAGCATCAAACTGTATTAATTGTACCAATTGCGTAGAAGCCGTAAGAGTATAATCCTTTTGAACCCGAATCGCTGAGCCATCCTTGAAATCGTAGATGTGAGCCGCATTACCAGAAAAAGGATTCGTAGGTGTAGTAGTTGTTTCATCAACGATCACAGCACCACGATCAGCATTAGCGCTTGAGCTAACTGTGTAGCCACTGAATCCTCCAGATGAAAAATCATCCGAATAGATGCTTTGAGCAGATATTGATAATACAGATAGCATTAGAGATGCAGCGACGGTAGATAGTGATTTTATTTTCATAATATTAGTATTTGGTTGTTTTGGGTTGTGTGACGGTTATTTCGTTTCGACAGATCGGACTGAGCCGTCGAGAAAGAGTTGATTCCGGTGACTTTTATGTAGCGGAGTTGGCGAGAGCTTAGTGTACCACCCCTCGGATCCATTGACTTGAGGCGATTGCTGATCAATTTCTGTTAGCAGCATTGTCGCATTTGAATCTAAATCATTAACGTAGAACACCTGAGATGGGCTGCCTACTTTATCGGGATCACTACTTGCATAGCCCCAAGGGTTTCGAGTGCGCCCATTAATCTTTGCCGAGGTCGTAGCAAAGTAGCTTGGCCCCTTCATATTCGGGTCATAATCAAGATACGCAGGAAATGTGAAGCAGCTCAACACCTGGCTAGTCTTCGTAGGCTCAGGCGCATCGAGATAAGTACCAAGAAAATAGGTTAAGCCCTTATCGAGACTACTAGAATAAGATGCAAACTGCGCATTTGTGATTGGCCCGGGTAGGTATCCCTTGTGCTCATGCATGTACATTTGCATAGCCACACCAATAGACCTCAGATTACTAGAACTGACAGCCGAACTGGCGCGGACTCGTGCAGAAGAAAGCAGTGGTAGCAATATCGTTGCGAGAATTCCGACAACAGCAATGACGCACAGTAATTCAATCAGTGTAAAGGCAGACCGACTCGAACAAGTTTGCGGCTGACTACTCTGGCATCTCCTGGGGACGAATGTGCTGGGGCTCACATTAAACATTAATTTCAACCCTATCTCTACGGATACACTTAGCAATGATCACATTTTTCATGCAGATGAAATTTACTTACAATGAGTTAAACCGCTGGCGCCGAACGGATCCGATCGCGTCTAGAATGTATGGAGCCATGGTGCCATACGCTTTACTATTTGGGTGTAAGCCGTCGCTCGAGAAATCGGCAGGCATTTGTCCAGATGAATCCACCAAGACTGTGTGAAGATCCAAGTAATCAGCATCCTCTTCGACTGCAATTGCCCGCAGCCCATCGTTTAAGGCTAGAATACGCGCGGGAGGCCTGAGTTTACTGCGTTCACGCCGCGCTTCACGATCTTTGTGGTAGTTTGATATGGGCAGTATTGAACTTATAATAAGACGAATACCAGACTCACGACATTGCTTTGCAATGCTACGGATATTCGATAGTATGGCTTCATTTGAATAACCGAGTGCAATGTCATTCGTCCCTCCCAAAAAACATACAATCGACGGATTTAGCGCAATAACATCTTGCCGTAATCGAGCCAGCATCTGTTCGGTAACTTGCCCTCCTATTCCACGGTTGATAAAACCTTCGCCTGGGAAATACTCATCCAACTTCCAATTATCAGTGATGGAATCTCCTAGAAAAATCACCCTTTGTTCAGCAATATCAGGGAACGGCATAGATGCATTGGCTTTAGCGTAACGCATGAGCCCATTGGGGTCTCTCGGGTCTACTGCCTGCGCTCCTTGCAAGTCCCATGAATAAATACATGACAAAAGCAGACAAGCTGTTACAGGGATTTTGCATAAGCATTTCATATTATTTCAATTAACACCGACGGGGGATTAGGTAATACGATCAAATTCCTGAAGTCCGATTACATTTTTAGGCTGCTGTCCGGCATAATAGAGATTGAGGTTATCGAGTGCCAGTTCACCGCAGATCCATCTGATGTCTTTCGTCGGGCCAGACATGTGAGGTAATAGCAGCACATCAGGAATACTGAAAAGTGGTGAATCAGAGGGAAGCGGTTCCTGCTGATAAACATCCAAAGCAACCTTCAAGTCCCGATCCTTAGCCACTTGAACCAGATCGACTTCGTTAACGAGAGCACCACGAGCCACGTTTACGAATACACTTCCAATAGGAAGTCGAGAAAGCACACACTGATTTATGCAACCGTGATTATCCGCACGTAAGGCCTCTGCTTCCACAAAAACATCGCAGTTCTCAGCCAAATGAAACAACGAATCAACAGCTACAGCGCCGACAGCTCGAATCAATTCAACGGGAACTCCTGGTGCATATACCGCGATGCTTACATTAAAGGGCTTCAGCAACCTGATCAGCGCTCTCGCCAAATTACCAAAACCATGTATGGATACTCGCTTCCCCATAAGCGTAGCCGTTTCAGCACGTATATTATTCCATTTCCCAAGACGAACCAACTCATCGCGATATCGATAAATCACGCGCAACCTGGAGAGAATTAAAGTCAAGGCTCCTTCCGCAATATTGGGGCTACAGACATTCCCCCAATTGGTAACGAGCAGCCCCTCTTCAATATGTTTTCTCGTTATTGAGCGCTTCGGCGATCCCACCAGTAGGCACAAATATTCAAGGTTTCCACCGCGGCTTTTTAAGAAATCAATCGGAATATCACGTAATCGCCATGCACCGACCAAAACAGTTGCAGATTCCAACTGCGGATAGGACGGGGCTCCAGGGTTCAACCAAACGCTCTCTCGATAATGCGTCTGAGCTCTTTCCTGTAAAGATGGCGGAAAGAACTCGTTCACTTCATCGGGAATAAGTGCAAATGTCGGAGCGTTTGTGACCGCTCCGGAGGTAGATCGAGTTTGTTCTGATGAGTTCAATACATTTGTTCTAGCTTTTGCATCTCCCACGGCAATCAGCCCAAATTTCATGCGCATTAATTCCTTCGACTTTGATCCAAGTTCCCAAATGTGCAGCGTGCATGTTTCTCACCTCATCAGAACGACTGCGATCCACATACCCTCACTGCCACGGGCATCCTTCGTTAATCCAAGATATCTTTTCACACATGGAACAAACAATCGAATTCATCATCATCGCCGCTTATTTACTCCTGCTGGTTACCGTCTCGCTTGTTTTTAAAAAATTCAATCAAGACTCGAATGATTACTTTCGTAATGGCTGTCGCGGAACCTGGTGGCTAATTGGAACCAGCGTATTTATGACCACCTTCAGCGCGTGGACGTTCACCGGTGCAGCTGGCGTCTCTTATAATGCTGGATGGACCGTTACAATCATATTTCTATCCAATAGCTTGGGATTTCTATTCAACGCGGTGTATTTAGCTCCGCGATATCGCCAACTGCGAATGACCACATCCGCAGAAGTCGTGCGCAAACGCTTCGGTCCAACTACAGAACAATACGTGGCTTACTCGGGCTTCGTCTTCTACGCGTATGTCGCCGCCCTCCATCTATATGGATTGTCAATCTTTACGTCTGCAATTTTCGGATTCGATATCGAGTCCACGATTTTGGTTATCGGCGTCGTAGTAGTGATTTACTCAATGATTGGAGGCAGCTGGGCCGTCAAGGCGACCGACTTTTTACAAAGCCTGATACTGATTCCAATTACAGTCTTGGTGGCCATTCTATCACTCAAGTACGTGGGGTGGGGCAGTGGCATGTTCGGCATGATCGAGGCACAGGGGCTTAATGAGCACTTCAAATTCATCAATACGGTGGAATTCTCCGACGAAATGATCGACTTCTCCATCTATTGGGCAATCGCAGTCACTTTGGAACATGTCATTAGCTACAATTCACTCTCCTCGGCTCCGCGCTATTTTGCAACCAAGGATGGTCGCGATGCACGCAAAGCAGCTTGGTTGGCTTGCATACTCATGACGATAGGCTCCGTGATATGGATTATCCCTCCTATTGTAGCCAAGCTGTGTTTTTCCCAGGAAGTTGAAGCGATGAATATCGCCTCTCCAGCAGAATCCGCCTACGCGATAACCAGCCTTAACTTACTTCCACTCGGGATGTCGGGATTAATCGCCGTCGCAATCTTCGCAGCAACGATGAGTAGTATGGACAGTGGACTTAACGGCAACTCAGCTACTTTAGTCAAAAACATCCTTCCGCCCTTGTTACGACTTCGCGGTCGCAAAATGCCGAGTCCAAAAGGACAATTGCGCATTGGACAAGTCTGGACTCTACTATGCGGTGCAGGCATCATATTCATTTCTCTGTATTTATCACGCCAGGAAGGTAAAGGAATTTTCCGCTTTATGCTCATACTTGGCCTGTTGATACCGACCTCGCAAGTTCCACTGCTATTGGGACTTTTTATTCGCAAGGTACCAAGTTGGTCGGCACTTGTTACCATGATCATGGTTTGGCCTGTCGGTCTATTTATGTATTTTTCCGGTAAAGATGTGGTGAAGGATGTACCTCTAATGCATGATCCTCATAAATGGCATTGGGGAATCCTGCTCAAGCTGGGGTTAGCCGCTGCAATTTTTATGCTAACTATGCCGTTCTGGAAATACGCCTCACCTAAGTATAAAGCGCAAGTTGATGATTTTTTCCGCACCATGAATACTCCAGTAGACTTTGAGCAGGAAGTCGGCGAGGCCAACGACAGCTCACAGGAACGTATTCTAGGTTTTTTTGCTATAGTAATTGGAGTTGCCATCTGTCTGATCATGTTTGTCCCTGGCAATGGCTGGGGGATCGATGGCCGACTAGGTATCCTCTTTGTTGGTGGCAGTGTTTCCCTTACGGGATTATTATTTGTTTTTGCGGGGTACCGGAGCAAAAAACCTATAGATAAAGGAACCGATCCTAAATCATAGTTAACTCCAACTCGCGGGAAGGGTAGAAAAATTCAACTATCCGCTTTGACTTCAAACATTCTTATCTAGATAAATCCATTACCATGGGAGTCGGACGTAAATACACTCAAAAGGATATTGCTGCAGCAGCAAAGGTCCACCCTTCTACGGTCTCCTTAGCACTTAGCAACAGCCCTACTTTGGCTGACAAGACGAAAGAACGCATACTGAAAGTTGCGAAAGAAATGGGGTATCAACCAGACCCCTTCTTGTCTCAATTGGCCACCTATAAGAATCTTGGTCGCCAAGGTATTTTCCGAGGCACACTGGCATTTCTCATAAATCGTCATCCGCTAGAAAAATCCCCCAACGCACGACCTTTCAAGCAGTACCTAGTCGGCTCCTCCAAGCAAGCCGAGACCTATGGCTATCAACTGAAAGTATTTGATTTTGATCGGAGTAAGATCACTGGAAGCAGACTGCGACAGATCATGATAGCACGTGGAGTTAAGGGAATATTACTTTGTCCGCAACCACGGGGTATCGACCGTATTGATGACTTCGATTTCCGGAATTTTTCATGCGTCAGCTTTGGCTACAGTCTATGTAATCCGAGATTTCACGTTGTCAATAATCACCAATTTCATGCAGCCATGCTGTGCATGCAAAACCTGATACGCGTGGGCTGTAAGCGTATCGGATTTGCGATACCCCAATTCCACGACAACCGAGCGAATAACAACTACCTTGCGGGATACATGACTCACCTTGCCAAGAACCCGAACTTGCCGACATTGCCGGCCTTTACGGGAGACAGTTTTTCTCTGAATAGTTTTTCGGAATGGTTTAATTCAATCAAGCCAGACGGACTGCTGACTGTGCCTTACAGACTACCAGAATTTCTTCAACAAATGAACGTGGATACGACACAAGCCTGTAAATTGGCCATCCCCACATTAAATGATTCCGAAGGAGCTTGGTCCGGCATTGATGAAGATGGCGAAGCCATCGGTGCCGCTGCCGTTGATTTACTCGTTTCGATGATTCGACGCGGAGAAATGGGCATTCCTGCCAAACCGTCTAGTCTCTTATTCGAAGGTGTCTGGGTAGAAAACGAAAGCTTTATCAAATGAGACATTACAACATTTCAGATTACGGCGCAGTCGGTGACGGCGAAACCGTCAATACACAAGCAATTCAAAGAGCGATCAATGCATGCCGAGACTCTGGCGGCGGACGCGTCTGCGTTGCGGATGGAAGATACATTACAGGAACAATCCACTTATATTCAAACATCGAACTTCAGATTGAAGCAAACGCCACACTAGCCGCCAGCACAGACGGAGCAGACTATCCCGATTTCGACAGCGACGAACTCGATAAGAAAGATGCACCACGCGCAACTAACCGATGCTTGATATACATTGGTGGGGCCGAAAACGTTTCAATCACTGGCATGGGAATCATTGATTGCAATGGAAGTGCCTTCTGTGACTTGAAAACGGACGAGAACGGCAAGCAATGTTATGTTCGAAATACTGACTTACTACCGGCCCGCATGATCTTTGTCATGAGCAGTAAGAACGTAAATTTGTGCAATTTCACTATGAAGGAAATGGCCGGAGGCTGGGGGTGCTGGATCAACAACTGTCAATATGTCTCTGCAAATTCGGTCAAGATGTACTGTAATCCCGACTATCCGAATGCTGACGGCATTCATATAAATTGCTCCAGTGATGTGACTATCAGCAACTGCATTATCCACTCCGGCGATGATAGCATCATCGTACGCGCCAACACAAAAACCCTAAAATCACCTCGTAGTTGCGAACGGATTTCAGTGAAAGGATGTGTTCTGAGTTCAATGCACAACGCCATTCGAATTGCATGGCGTAATGATGGTTCCATCCAAAACTGCACTTTTTCTGATCTGATTATAACAGACTCAAGACAAGGGCTTACCATTGAATTGCCCGATCACTCAAATCCAACAGACTTCAGCCAAAACTATACACAGGTTCGTAATCTAAACTTTAATAACATCGTACTTGATCGAGTGACTGGTGCACCAATCAAGCTCTTCATCAATCCGGATAATCTCGTAGATTACATCCAAGAGATTCATTTCTCCAACATTACGTCCAACAGCGGAGAATTCCCACTCGTAGTTGGACGAAAAGATGCGATAATCAAAGACATTTCTTTCAATCATTGCACCTTTAATATTACCGAACAAACAAACGAATCCTACCCCATATTCAAAAATGTCGAGGGCCTAAGACTCAACGATACTGGATTCACAATAATGGAATGATCCCCCTTAAACACTATCATTGTTATCGTACATGATACCGACATCATGAATCTACATCGCTCATTCTCAAGTCTGGGCTGCCCGCAAGCCACGTTTAACCAAATTATTCATTTGGCGGAAACGCATAATATACAATCTATCGAATTGAGAACACTTGCTTCGAGTATGGATTTAACACAAGTGCTTCGACAACATTTCGGAACCACCCAACAAGCTCAGATTGAAATCAAGAAGCTCCCCGTCAAGATCAACTCCCTAAACTCATCCTGCCGAATGCTGGGGCAATCTCCCAAAGACTGGCAAGATCTATTGGAATTAGCTCCATGGGCAGACGCATTGGAAGTCCCCTTGCTAAGAGTATTCGATGGCAAACCATCGCAGGCATCTGCAGCAAACAGCCATTTAGTGGAGGCAAATATTTTCTTCGACTGGTGGAACGCTCAAAAAGCTAAAAACAACTGGCGCGTAGATATAATGATTGAAACGCATAGTATATTAACAACCAGCAAAACTATCCAGAAGCTTCAAAGAGTTCTGAAAAAGCCCGCGAGAATTCTATGGGACTCGCATCACACATGGTTCAAGGGACGAGAAGAGCCAGATTATACGTGGCGAGCGATCCGCCCATGGGTCAGCCATATTCATTTCAAAGACAGCCCGCAGCCACAAAGTCTCAACGACAAGCCGAGCTATTGCATTCCCGGTTGCGGCGAATTCCCCCTAATTCCGATCTTTCGAATATTGTGTGATGCAGAATTTAGCGGCCCCGTAAGCCTGGAATGGGAGAAGCAATGGCATCCGGAACTTCCCCCACTCGAAGAGGCACTAACTGCGTGTCAATTTCCAGGATGGGCCGTCTAGGCAGGGGGAGTTTATTCTATTAAATTACAATCTATCCTATAGAATCTTTAACTTTCACTCTGTGCGAAGCACGGCTTACCTCGCTGTTGTCCATATGCGTAGGGAGCTTAGGAAGAAGAGCTCCAGTGCGGCGACTTGGTTGAAGTTGATCTCCATCAAGCCCGCGGATTTTTCCAATGCTTCGGTGGCGCGGTGTAGGGCGCTGGCGGGGAGTTCACCGGTGTTGAGGGTTTCGATGTCGCGGGCGAAGCCGGCGGTGGCTTTTTCGATTTCTCCAAAGAGTTGTTTGCGGTAGCCCTTGCTGAGGCCGACCTCCATCGCGTCTTTTTCATCGGAGGTGATATGCTCCGGCAGGCTTTCCTTTTGCGTTTTCCAAGCGGTCGCGGTCATTTCATTGAGGATCGCTTGAAAGCGGGCGTTGAGGCCGTAGGCTCCCATCATAATGTGGGGGATGGTCTTCTTGTTGGGACCTTTTATCAGGCGTCCGAGCCATTCACGGTAGGAGACTACCCAGGATGCCCAGTCGGGGTGTTGAATGGTTTCCAGCGTCGATGGAATGCGGAAATTGAGGCAGCGACTGCGAATGGTATCGAGTAAATCGTAAGGACGGGTTGTGAGCAAAAACAAGGTGGTGCCGGCAGGTGGCTCTTCGAGGGTCTTTAAAAAGGCGTTGGCTGAGGCGGGGTTCATGCGGTCTGCGTCGATGACGATGCCGACTTTGCGGCCGCCTTGGTTGGAGCTTTTAGCAATGTCGATGACCAGCTTGCGCATGGTGTTGTTTTCTTCTGTCTTGCCCACCTTGATCAAGCGAGCTTTGCCGCTGGGGCGTAGGATGAAACAGTCCGGGTGTTCGAAGGGGTTGCGCATCGTTTCCAACAGGTGGGCGGCGATTGCGCGCACAATTGTTTCGAGGTTTTCCAAACTCTCGCCGTGTAGCAGGATGCCATGGCCCAGTCGATTTTGTGCGAGCGAGCGTTCTAGCACTTCGACTGCACGTGTCTGACGCAGTTCTTCGGGAAGGGAGTCGGATAGTTTCATTGGTGTGGATCTATGCTTTGAAATTGCTCAATAGTGTAGAAGCGCTTAGCTCAGTTTTTGGCTTAAGATCGCATCCTGAGCAAGAAACAAGACTACCTTTTCTGATGATTAAAAAAGAACGCGCCGCTTATATTCAAAATCGCTTACAGGAGCTCTATCCGGATCCGCCTGTGCCCTTGGATCATAAAGACCCTTATACTTTGTTGATCGCTGTGTTGTTGTCGGCCCAGTGCACCGATGTGCGGGTCAATCAGATCACGCCCTTACTCTTCGAGCGGGCCGATACGCCCCAGGCGATGGTGAAGATTCCGGAAGAGGAAATCCGCGCGATTATTCGTCCCTGCGGTCTGTCGCCGATGAAAGCGAAAGGCATCGCGGGGCTTTCACGTATTTTGTTGGATCAACATGGCGGCGAGGTGCCCGCCGATATGGCGGCGCTGGAAGCCTTGCCTGCTGTGGGACATAAGACGGCCTCGGTGGTGATGGCACAGGCCTTTGGGGTGCCCGCGTTCCCTGTGGACACACACATTCATAGGCTTGCGCAGCGCTGGGGGCTTACCACTGGGAAAAATGTGGCCCAGACCGAGCGAGATCTGAAGCGTTTGTTTCCAAAGTCCAGTTGGAATGACTTGCACCTGCAGATTATTTTCTATGGGCGTGAGTATTGCACCGCGCGTGGTTGCGATGGCACGGTCTGCGAGATTTGCCGTGCCGTATATCCAGAGCGCAAGCGCGCCAAAAAGACGCTTAAAGCGTAGGATCCGCTAGTAACCTGCAAGGGATCAGCCGGGGATGATCGCCGAGGCCTCGGATGGGGAGGCGGCTATTGGCCGAAGATAGAATCACTGGTGCCCAAATCAAACGATTCGGTGCCGAAGCTGCTCGACTCTGTGCTTGCGGGGGTATCGACGACCTGGTCAAAAGTAAAAGTGGCTGCACCACTATCGCTGGCTTGAATCGGTTGATTGAAGTCGATTTCGAATTCACCACGCTCGGAGCTGATCTGTGTGTGGCTCTTGGTTTCTGCTTTTACCGTCGTGAGGGCTTCTTTTTTTACTGCCAGACGGCCTGCGACTGGCTTCGTTGTCGCCGAGTCGATGATGTCAAAAATGAAATAGCTGCTTTGCTCAAATGCATGGCCCAAACTCGCGCAGGCAAGATGGATTGTGAGGGTGGCGATCAGTTGATGACTTCTGGATAGGAAACGCATTGAATCCAAATTAGGATCTTGGGCCGGGTTGTCGAGATTTGTGTCCTTTGAATTTGACTACTTGTCTTGTGTCAAATTGTCGCAATGCTGGCGGCTTTGTCCCGAATTAGCTGTGAAATGCCCGGTTTGCTGTTTTTGTTGTTTGTTTACATGTTGTTCTATATGAGATAGATATGTTTGGTTGTTGGCTCGGTTTTCAGCTGGAATGATTTATGCGAATGATGAGCTATGAATATTGATTTTAACACATTTACCGAAAAGTCTGCCTTCGCTGTGCAGGAGGCACAAAATCTAGCCCGTCATTATGGGCAGCAAGAGATCGACAGCTGGCATCTATTACTGGCATTGGTGCAGCAAGAAGGTGGCATCGTGCCTGGACTGTTAGAGCGCATGCAAGTTTCGCCCGCTGCTGTCGAACTAGCGGTAAAGCGCGAAATTGAAGCCCTGCCCAAGGCTTCCGGCAGCGTCAATGCCAGCCAAGTCTATGTTTCGTCTGCCTTGCAAAAGGCAATCGCTGAGGCGGATAAGGCCAAAGCCAAGTTGGGCGATGACTTTGTAAGCACGGAACACTTGTTCCTTGGCTTGCTCAAAGGTCCTGCGGGTAAGTTGGGGAAATTGTTGGATTCCTTCGAACTGGATCATGATAAAGTGCGCAAAGCAATTGAAACGGCGCGCGCCGGTCAAAAGGTGACCTCTCGTAATCCGGAGACAACTTTTGAAGCACTCGAAAAATATGGGATCGATCTGGTCGAACAGGCACGTAAAGGCAAGATGGACCCTGTCATCGGTCGCGACTCTGAGATCCGCCGTGTGATTCGCATTCTTTCGCGTAAGACTAAAAACAACCCAGTGCTCATTGGTGAACCTGGTGTGGGTAAGACGGCCATCGTCGAAGGTCTCGCGCAGCGCATCGTGCGCGGCGATGTGCCGGAAGGCTTGCAAGACAAGACTATCTTTGCACTGGACATGAGTTCTTTGGTGGCGGGTGCCAAATACCGGGGTGAGTTTGAAGAACGCCTTAAGGCCGTGCTGGCCGAAGTCAAAAATAGCGAAGGTCGCATTCTTCTATTCATTGATGAATTGCACACCATCGTAGGCGCAGGAAAGACCGAAGGTGCGATGGACGCGGGTAATATGCTCAAGCCCATGTTGGCACGAGGTGAGTTGCACTGTGTGGGGGCCACGACCCTCGATGAATATCGCAAATACATCGAAAAGGACGCCGCGCTAGAGCGCCGTTTCCAAACGGTGCAAGTCGATCAACCCAATGTCGAGGACACCATCTCGATTCTGCGCGGCATTCGCGAGCGCTTCGAGTTACACCACGGGGTGCGCATTCAGGATAACGCGCTGGTGCAAGCTGCTGTGCTCTCGCATCGCTATATCAGCGAGCGCTTCCTGCCCGATAAGGCGATCGATCTTGTGGACGAAGCCTGCGCGATGATACGCACTGAAATGGACTCGATGCCACAGGAGCTCGATGAGCTGACGCGTCGTGCGCTCCGACTTGAAATTGAAGAAGCCGCACTGAAAAACGAGAAGGATGAAGCGTCCAAAGAACGTCTCAAGACACTCTCACGTGAGTTGGCCGACATTCGTGAAAAAGAGTCCGCCCTTCGCTCGCAATGGGAGAGCGAAAAGGGCGCGATCGACCAGATCCGTCAAGTGCGCGAAGAGCTCGATACGACACGCATCGAGATGGAAAAAGCAGAGCGTAATTATGATTTGAATACAGTGGCTCAGCTACGCCACGGCAAAATGCCTGAGCTCGAAGCTAAGCTCAAGCAACTTGAAGCAGTTGAGGCTAAAGAGGGGGCTCTCTTGAAAGAAGAGGTCTCACAGGAAGAGATTGCAGACATCGTTGCCAAGTGGACGGGCGTGCCTGTTACACGTATCGTCGAAGGCGAGAAAGAGAAACTCTTGCGTCTGGAAGAAGTGCTGCATGAACGCGTGGTGGGGCAAGATGAGTCGGTCACATTAGTCACCGAGGCGATTTTACGAGCCCGCGCCGGCATTAAAGATCCTCGTCGGCCGATCGGAAGCTTCCTCTTCTTGGGGCCCACCGGCGTGGGTAAGACCGAGCTGGCGCGCACCCTTGCGCAAACACTCTTCGATACTGAGGATAATATCGTGCGTATTGATATGTCCGAATACATGGAAAAGCATGCCGTGGCTCGCCTGATCGGCGCGCCTCCCGGATACGTGGGCTATGATGAAGGTGGCCAGCTGACCGAAGCCGTGCGTCGCAAGCCTTATAGCGTGGTGCTCTTCGATGAGATTGAGAAGGCGCACCCCGATGTATTCAATGTGCTCTTACAAGTCATGGACGACGGGCGCATTACTGACGCCCAGGGGCACACGGTAGATTTTAAAAATACCGTGATTATTATGACCTCCAATGTCGGCAGTCGTTTTCTCACCGAAGGTGTGGTCGGAACAGAGATTCCAGACACGGTGCGTGAGTCGGTCATGGCAGAGCTGCGTCAAGGTTTCCGCCCAGAGTTCCTGAATCGGATCGATGACACTGTTTTGTTCAAACCGCTGACACTGGATGAGATTACGCAGATTGTAGACTTACTCCTGGCAGATCTGAATAAGCGCTTAGCGGAGCGTGGTATCACCATCGAGTTTGATGACGCCGCTCGCAAATGGATTGGTGAAAAAGGCTACGATCCGGTTTATGGTGCACGCCCTCTAAAGCGCTTTTTACAAAAGCAAATCGAAACTAAGCTCGCACGTGGCTTGCTTAGCGGCGACGTCGCAGAGCAAAGCACCGTCTTGTTTAAATTGGAAGACGGCGCGCTGACCATGGAATCGCTCGACCGAGTCGAAATCCTGTAGTGCGTGTGCTCTTAGCTGCCCGCCCGCAGCTAAGGGCGCCGCATCGCCGGTCCATTGCAAAATCGAAGGCTTGCACTTCATCTTTGAATGTTTAGCTTTCCGTTATGAAATGGATTTTAGCTGTGGTCGCATTATTATCGGGTTTGTTGGGTGGCTTTCTGTTGGCACCTCGTTCTGCGGAGTCATCCTGGGATACTGGTTCATCCGCCAGCAATGCTCCAACGGGAGGGACCGCCTCGGCGGCGGCTGCTCGGGCTGCTGATCGGCAGGGGAGCGCTCCTGCCGCGGCAGGCGGCGCAGGGGCATCGGGCGCGGGCGGCGCCGAGTCTATTACGGAGGCTTGGCTGGAGTCTTTGGACGATCTTGACACTTTTGATCAGATTGGTGCCTTGCATGCTCGTTTAAAGGATCTGGACGTCTCCAAATTTCCTGAGCTGATGAAGAAGTTAGGGAGCTATGCCGGTTCTGCGGTCAACTGGCAGGTGCGCAGCATGATTGCGACTCGCTGGGCTCAAGTCGATCCACAGGGCATGCTAGACTATGCGAAGCAAGAAAAAGGCACTGTTTCGTGGAGTCTTTATAGCACTGTTTTTTCCGCGTGGTCGAAGCAAGACCCGCAGGCAGCTTACAGCGCGGCACTCAATCTGGATTCTCAGCGTTGGCAACAAGCGGCGATTCAATCGGTCGTCAATACCGTGGCGGAGACAGACCCGCAGCGAGCCATTCATATGGCTCAAGAATATTATGGTAATCAGGTCAGCGGGCAAGGACGTTGGTTGTATCAATCCATATATCGTAATTGGGCGCAGGAAGATGGAGCCGCGGCGCGGCAGAGTGCATTGCAGTTAGAGGAGGGCGCCGCAAAGTCAGCTGCGCTGGCCGGGGCCATGTCCGATTGGATGACAAAGGATCCGATGGAGGCGCTGGCTTGGCTAGACTCGTTGCCTATGGACAGCGCGATTTATGGTTCGCGCAAACAAGTCTTTCAGAATTTGCTCAATCAGGATATTGAGGTGGCTAAAGAGTATATTGATTCGGTGGAGAATCCTCTGGAGCGACGCCAAGTGCTCGAAAATTTACAGTTTCATAACTTTGCATGGCAAAAAAGCTATGAGGAGATCCAAGAAGTTTTTGATTGGCTCGGCACAGTCGCGACTGGGCAAACTTATGATAATCGCGTAAGTAGTATTATACAGGCGATGACACAAAACGATCCAGACCGTGCGATTGATTTTGTGCTTAATATGGGCCCTGGTAATGCACGTATGAACGGCTTGAATGCGATCGGAAGTAAACTAGTTGAAATCGATCCACAGTTGGCCTTCGATTTTGTGGATAGTCTGCCCTATGAGGACGAAAAGCGACGCGCGCTTGGAAGTATGGGCTGGCGCCTTTCGCAGCAGGGAGTCGAGTCGGCTAGTGTATTGGTGGGGGCGCATACGGACCCAATCGTGCAGCGTCAATTAGCCTCGCGCATCTCGGGTGAGTGGTCGAAGTATGATCAGACCGGAGCATTGGCTTGGTCGGAATCACTATCGGATGAACAGGCGCGAAAATCCGCGATGCGCTCTGTGTTAAATAATTGGATCGAATCTGACCCCGCGGCAACTTTAGCTTATGTGAGCACGCTAGAGGATAGCGATTCGGGCTCTGTACTACGTGATGCCTACACCAGTTGGGCACGTAATGATCCACAGGCGGCGGTATCTTGGCTCGATCAATTGCCTGAAAGTGCCGAAGCGCGTAAAGCCGACATCTATCGAGGTGTGGCGAGCAGCTTCATTAATCATGATCCGATGGCTGCATCGGAGTGGATTGCAACTCTGGAGGAGGGCCCGGCACGGGATCAATCGGTCGAGACGCTGGTGAATAACATTTCTAAAACTGATCCGGAAGCGGGTTTCATTTGGGCAGTCACGGTGGGAGATGATAATAAGCGTAAGAACACGCTGAATCGCAGTGTGCAGGAATGGATCAAGACCGATATTGAGATGGCTTATGAAGCCGTCGTCGATGCCGAGATCGAAGCCAGCGAAAAAGAACCTTTGCTCAAGATGTTTGAAGGTAAGCTTTAATTGATTCTTTTATCCAAATTGCAGCTCGCAAGATGACTGCAGTTGTGGGTCGTGCAAAACGCACGCAAGCGGCGCCTTTGTATGTGGGCTATAGAAGAAAGATTATTTTCCCTGATTGATTCTTGATCGCGACCTATAGCTGGTCTTTACGCGTGTAGACAGGCTTAGAGAGTTTTTTTACTAACTTTTTTTGACGAAGTCGTATGAGGGTGCGGTGTTTCGGCATGGAGTTTGCGTAATTGGACGGCATGGATATAATACGCATTCTTCTCTCGATTCTCTTACCACCTGTTGGGGTCTTTCTTCAAGTTGGGATTGGCCTCCAGTTTTGGATCAACATTGTCTTAACGCTGCTGGGGTACATTCCTGGCATCATCCACGCGCTTTACATCATACTGACTCGTGATTAAGCTGGGGGTGCTGAGTTTAAGTTAGCTGCAGCTATGCTTTGCGCAGCTTATCGACATTTAAGTAATAAAAAACCTGCTGATGAAAAAAAATTCATCAGCAGGTTTTATTTTTGGCAAGTGGGGGAGCGCTCTAGTATGAGGACTCTGGCATGCTAGCTACGCTGCTTGCCTTCCGCGCGCCAGTGGTTACTTATTGAGTTCACTGGCAGGTTGGACCTGCTCAGCGCTTGGTTTTGTGCGAGTGCGACCTTTCTTCTCATCAGCTCGCTCTTTCTTGTGTGGAGCCAATCCCCCTGGTTTGAGGAAGAACAGAATTATGAGAGTTATCGCTAAGATCATTGCGACTGCAGTGAGTATATATCCGTACATGGTAAGCTTTCTTTGAGTGTTGTGGATGTTATTCAGTTGCATGGGATCATGCGACCTAGTGCAAGAGGCACCGTTGTCTAATTAGAAAATGGCATGCCAATGCGGCGGGCGTATCCGTAAGTGATTGTTTATAAGTTTGATGTTCTATTGGCGACCTTTCCCGTATGAGACATTATTGCAAAATGCGTTATTAAACATGCTTTTAACGGGCTAATTGCATTCTTGATATTGATGCTTTTCTAACAGTGAGGTATATCCTGTTGGTATATCGTGCCTTGCGTTGTGGTATTATTTTTTGGCACGGAAAATGGGTTAGTGTGCGTTATGGATACAATAACAGCACCTACATCAAGTGACCACGTGAACCACCAAATTGCAGATGATTTGGACCTAGCAGCGCATTCAGAGCATTGGCTAGCTCCGGAGCTCTTAAAAAAGTTAGCCTCACTTCAGGGCTGGAGCTTGGAGCAAGACGCCAACTCGTTGAATCTGGAGAAATACTATAGCTTTAAAGATGACGAAGCAGCTCAAGAGTTTGCCAACACGATTGGTGTATTCCTCAAAACAAATACGGTGCTCATTATGCTTCAAAAGTCAGAAGATCGCCCTTTGGTGGTCATCACCATGCGCGCCAAGGCTACAGCAGAATCTGCGTTGATTCTGTGTGAGATTGCAGACGAGAGTGAACGCAAATATGAGATGGTCGCAAGTTGCACCGAAGATGCTGCTTAAATTTGTAGATTGAGCCGCTCTTCATTTGAGACGTTTTCAAATGCAGGGCGGCTATCAGCTTTTGCGTTATTGGCTCACCGCAGTTCCATGTTTCAGAAAATTGTAGATACCGTCAAGTCGCGTGCCAATGCATCAGGCAGCCAGTTATCTTTTATGGGTTTGGCATCCTTCTTGGAGTCTACTGTGGTGCCCATTCCCTTGGAAGCGATTCTGATACCTTATTATCACAAACATCGCGAAAGCCTTTGGCGCACCGCAACTGTAGTGACCCTTGCCTGCCTGTTAGGGGCCAGTGCTTTTTATGCAGTCGGGGGGCTCGCTATGGATGGCTGGGGACGTTCTGTGATCGAAACCTTCTCTAGTTCTGAGGGCTTCGAATCTTTGAAGCAGGCTTTAAATGAACATGGCTTTTGGTTGATACTAGCCGCGGGCATCTCGCCGATACCTTTTCAAATTGCGATGTTGGGAGCGGGCGCTGTGGAATACCCCTTTCTTCCTTTCATTTTGGCCGCTGCACTGGCTCGTGGTATTCGCTATTTCGGCCTCGCCTTGTTGGTGCAAGTATATGGAGAGCGCGCATTGAACATGTGGGACGAAAATAAGCTGAAGGCTTCGGCTGTCGCCTTGGTTTTGCTAGCCAGCGTATACGGACTCGGGCGTTGGATTGAGTCAAGTTTGATGGGCTAGTTGGCGCTACTGATCGTTTAGTTCGGCTTTTGTGATCTTTCGCTCTCAAAAACTCTTAATTGCAACCGTTAACCTAAAACCAGAAATATTATGATAGATAAAAAAATACCCATCCTAGACATCGAATCGAAGCTTGAATTGATCGATCCCATTATTAAGGAATCCGGTGGTGTTCGGCTATCGGTTTTCCTCCCTATTTACAATCAGGGCGTCGAAATTCGCCAGAACGCGATCCGCTTAAAGGACTTAGTCGATGAGGCTCGTTCGGGCCTTCAGCACGCAGGCATGGAAGAAAGTCAGGTGGATCGTTTCTTAGCACCGCTCATGGATTTGATCGAGCATCCAGAGCAATTGCGCCAAGCGTCACCGGGAGTGGCACTATTATTGGATGCCTGCTCTTTGCGCCGCATTCATTTGAACTATGCGGTTTCACCGATGTGCTGTGTGAGTGATCGTTTTGCTGTGAAGCCCCTGCTCCCAATCCTGCAATCAAATCCTGTCTATACAGTATTGTCTTTGAATCAGGGCGAGGTGCGGGTCTATCGTGGAATCGGCAGCGAGCTGCAAGCTGTCGAGGTGGAGGCGATGCCTCAGGCAATCGGAGACTTGACCGAGTTTGACGATCCAGAGAAGACTTTACAGAATCACTCTGCAACTCGCACTTCCCGTGCAAACACTACGGGGTCTACGCCTGTATCCGGTTTTCACGGACATGGTATGCCCGATACTTATAAAGAAGATCTCAAGAGGCGCTTTTTTCAACAAGTCGCACAAGCGATTGAATCCTTCTTAGTCGATAAGAAGGACCCTCTCATTATCTTTGGGGTCGCGGGTAACATCGGTCATTTCAAACAGGTGAATGCTTCGAGTCAGCGTATTTACATCTATGCAGATCGAGATACCAGTCATTGGGATGTCACCCGGCTTGGAAGTGAATCATTGGAGCTTCTGCAGCCTGAGTTAGAGCAGGCAACCACTGCTAAACTAAACCATATTGAGGAAGCTGTGGGGCATGGTGAGGAAATCGCAGGTATTGCAGAATGTGCGATCGCAGCCGCCATGGGCCGTGTGGAGAGTGCCGTTGTCGCCGAGGATGAAGCGGTCTATGGTAAATGTGATATTGATCGGTATCTTTGCTGGATTGCTTACAATACTGGCGCTGCTAGACGCGAAGCGCGCACCCTTACTCGTTCCCAGAAGCCTTGTCCATCGAGATCACTTTGTTTAATTGCTGTCGCATTATTGAAGTCTTGCTGCAGCATTTCAGTGACCTGCCGATTGAATGCTCTATCACTCACGACCGCACTCAATTCGAAGTTGAGTCTAAATGAGCGATTATCGAAATTTGCCGATCCGATGATGCAATAATCATGATCAGACAGAATGATTTTTTGATGCATGAAGGGGCTGGTATATTGAAACATTTCTGCCCCGGCAGCTTCTAGCTCACGTATATAGCTCCATGCTGCGAATTGGGCTAATCGTGCGATGAGGGTGTCGGTCTCATCGGGGATCAGTATTTTGACTTCAACCCCTCTTAATGCAGCAGCTTGTAGAGCGCGCACGATCACGTCGTCGGGTACGAAGTAAGGACTCGCGATCCAAAGTCGCTCTTCCGCGTGGTGAATGACATCGAGTAAAAAGAGGGTATAGCGCTCGAAGCCATCGGTTGGGCTAGAGGGCAGGCTGGCCACCGCTACATCTTGCCCTTGTTCACTGTGCGATTTTGGCTGCCAGTTTAAATCTTCGAGCACTTCATCACGTGACCAGGCCCAATCCTGTAGAAAGCTTACTTGCAAGGTTTGTACGACCGGGCCATCAAAGCGAGCCATTGTATCACGCCAGTTCATGTAGTCGGCCTTTACATTCATTCCTCCAATCCACGCCGAGTGTCCATCCACGACAATTAGTTTACGATGGTTTCTGAAATTGAGACGGAAGAGTTTGTTCCACTGAGGCACGACATTGAAACTGACTGACTGCACGCCCGCTTGATGCATGGGTGCTAAGTAGTCGTCACTCACTTTTGTGCCAATGTCGTCATAGATCACGTAGCAGGCAACACCGGCTTGGGAACGCTCGATGAGTCGCCTGGCCAATTCGGAGCCTACTTCATCATCTGCAATCGTGAAAAATTGAATCAGCACATAATCTTGAGCTTGTGAGATTCCCTCAAATATAGATTCAAAGGCTTTGGGGCCATCGGGGAGCAATTCTGCGGCATTGCCTCGAGTGGCTGGTAATGGGAGTAAAGTGTCTCTGAGCGCTGCGGAGCCTTTGAACGTCTCTGCAATTAAGTTTTGTTGCTCTAAGGTCTCATGCAGTCGTTGAATTGTCGGCTCGATCTGTGATGCGTAAATTTGCTTTTCTTCAATGTACTCCTCGAAGTCGACTTCTCCGAAAACCAAGTATGTCGGCACGGATATGAAAGGTACGGTGTTTAGCGCCAAGACCCAGGCTGTGGTGCCCTGTGGCGTACGGGCACTCATGAGCGCATTCAGCGACATAAAGAAACCAATAATATGGAAGCTAACGAGCGCACTCCAAAATAGAATGTATTTGCGAGATCTTTTCCGGGTGCACTGCTTATGTATATTTTTTCTGAGACTTGGCATTAGTTCGAATGGTTGAGTTCCTCACTTCTATCGCAAAGTGCCTGCTATTCTTTTCTTTTCGGAGTATTATTATGACGTTACTTGCTTGGGGCATTGGAGGCATTATTTTTTACCGCCATGGGTTTAGTGAGAAAGGACTTACAAGAAAAAGGCCGGGTGATAGAACACCCGGCCTTCTTTTTTAAATGTAATTCAAGCAGGCGATTTACATTTCAACTTGGATTTTGTTGACGATTCGTAGATCCGTCGTGGCTGCGAAGGCTTTTTCGATTTGGTTTTTGAGTGCTTGGCTTTCAACTTCGCCTTCGAGGTAGACTGTGTTGTCTTCGATTTCAGCTTCGACCTCAGCGAGGTCATTGTCTTCGACGCTGAGGCTGGATTTTACATCGTGCCACATCTTGCCGAGTTTGTTCTCAGCTTGATCCCACTGTTGCTGGTGGGCGGTGCCGCGCTTCATCGACTGGCGTTGATGGTCGATGTAGGCCTTAATCTCGCTTTCTGTGGTGTCCACTGTGAAGCGATTTTCGGCTTCATTATGAGTCAGTTGATCGTAGGGCAAAGATACGTGACTCTCGCCTAAGCCCCATGTGCCACCGACTGAGAGATAAGCAGTGGTGAGTGTGCCGTCTTTGGCATTTACCTGGATGTCATTAACGCTGCCAATTTCGACGCCATACTTGTCGTATACTGGAGTGCCGGTGAGATCTTCGACGGTTACCTTAGTTTCGATTCGATCGTTTTGGATGAGTTTATAATTCTCACCAAGATCTGGAGATTTGGCGAAGCCAGTTGCGCTGATAGCAAGAATGGAAGCGTATGTGATTACTGTCTTTTTCATAGTAGTCTATTTCCTTCGTTTTTATGTTTAGGCCGCGAACCAGTGGGTGTCGCGATCAATAGTCTTTAAACAGGCAGCATGCCAACATGCTTGAATTACCTGGATGCCTGAGCACGGTTTCGTCTCTTTGAGGATTTTGTATGCTGCATAACTTCTTGTTTTTCAGCTGTCTATGCAGTGATATCCTTCTCTCTTTTTTTGGGAGGATTTTTATTTAAAGAGATCTGGCACGAGAATGCAGGCCCTTTGTCTCATGCAAAACGCAGCTGTTTTTGAAAGTTCTATTGCAGCTTGCAAGTATGTGTGTGGCAGCTCTTTTTCTATCATTCAGCCGTGACATACTCGACGCTCGGTATCAGCGAAGAGCCTACGGGAGCGCTTAAATTTGTGACAGCCTTAGAGGCTCTGACTGGAATTATTCTATTAACATGGTCAGCTACTTTTTTTATAGCGTGATGGGGCGAGCACCAGAGCGCGAATAATCGTGGCGTGGCGGATTAATAGCGCCGCGTGGGGGCGACTCTAAGTGTCTCGTAGCGGCTGGGATCGATTTCCTGAATGAAGCGACTGGGGTTGAGGCGCATGACTTGATTGCCTTGATTGTTGAGCATGGGGTAGCTCATATAGAGTTCTTCTTCCGCGCGAGTGACGGCCACATAGAAGAGGCGACGCTCTTCTTCCAAGTCGCCCGCATCAATGGTGCGTTTGAGTGGGAAGGTGCCATCGGCCAGCCCGATCACAAAAACCACGGGAAATTCAAGGCCTTTGGCTTGGTGGATCGTGGTCAATCGCAAGCAGTTCTGTTGTTCTTCCGGGCTGCGTTCATTACTTTCGGAGGCGAGTAATACTAGTTGAGCAAGCAATTCCTCCATCGTCTCAAAGCGGTTGGCGAAACTGACCAAGCTCTGCAAGTCATCGGCGCGGTCAGTCCAGTTGGGATAGATCTCACGGATGTAGCTGCTATACCAACCGTCGAGCGCGAGTTGAATGATTTCTTCCGGTGCGCGTTCAGTGAGGGCGGCAGATACTTCGCGAATCGTCTCGGCGAGTGAGGGCCATTCTTCCTTGGCGTCGGCGGGCACTTTTTTGAGCACTTCAGGCGAGACCAGTACATCGCAAAAGTTCTTTTCTAGTTTGGCTGCGCGCTCGCGAGTGAATTTATGGATACGCTCCGCGGTCTTGGGGCCGACCTTGGGCAGTAGGCAGGTGAAGCGAGCAAAGGCGGATACGTCGGCCGGGTTGGAGGCGAAGCGCAGCTGCGCGGTGAAGTCTTTGATGTGGGCTTGTTCGAAGAAGCGCACGCCACTTGTGATCTGGTAATCGATTTTTAGACGTGTGAGCTCCATTTGCAGGTCCATTGCCTGAAAGTGGGCGCGGTAGAGGATGGCGATATCGGAGAGGTTGCGTCCTTCATCGACCAGTCCCTCAATGCGTTCGATAATAAATTTAGCCTGACCGCGTGTGTCCATGACGGGCACAAAGTAGGGGCGTTCGCGTGAGGGTTTGATGGCGCGCAGCTCTTTGGAGAATCCGAGGCCGCTCGGTTGTGATGCCAGTACGGCATTGGCAAAGCCCAAGATCTCGGGCGAGCTGCGGTAGTTGGTTTCGATTTTGTGTACCTCGGCTCCGGGGTGGCGTACTTCGAACTGCATGATGTTATCGAAATCGGCGCCGCGCCAGGTGTAGATGCACTGTGCGTCGTCGCCGACGGCCATTACTTGGTGATGGCCTGCGAGTTGATCCACGATGTCAGACTGTAGGCGATTGGTGTCTTGGAATTCGTCGACCAGGATGTGTTTAAAGCGCGCTTGATACTGTTCGCGAATCTCGGCTTGCTCGCGCAGTAGTTTGAGGAAGTATTCCAAGAGGTCGTCGTAATCGACCACTTGTTGATCCAGTTTGGCCTGCTTATAGGCCTTGTAGAATTTATCGACCTTGTCGGCCATGCCGTCGAGGAAGGGGTAGCGCTCATCAGCCTCTTCGCGTGGTTCGCGGCAGGTGTTGCGCGCGTAACTGATCATGTCCGCGACCACTTTGGGCTTGGGGTTGTTCTTGGTTTTGATGAACTTGGAGTCGATGGTCTGAATGACGTTTTTAAGGATCGCTTCCGCTTCGCCTTGATCAAGTATCGTATAGTTACGCTGGAGGCCGACCAGATCACCGTGTACGCGCAGGATGCGTTGTGCGATGCTGTGGAAGGTGCCGCCCCAGAGCTGGCGACCATTGATGCCCGTGAGCTCTTCCACCCGTTCCAGCATTTCGCGTGAGGCTTTGTTGGTAAATGTGAGCAGTAGGATTTCGTAGGGTTGCACGCCTTGGTGCAGCAAGTAAGCCACTCGATAGGTGAGGGTGCGGGTCTTTCCTGAGCCTGCGCCAGCGAGCACCAAGGCCGGGCCTGGCTCAGAGGTAACGGCGGCATATTGTTCGTCGTTTAGTTCAGCTTTGAAATCGATGGGAGGGAGTGGTGCTTGCATGGAAAGTGTGAAGTGTGAGCGGCAAGTGTGAAGTGGGGCCCGCCCAGCGCAAATGGAAAATAATGTACAGAAAATGAGCCCGTCGGCAATGCCGACGGGCTCATTTAGGTGCACAAGTTGCAGCTGCGCTAGATTTGTTGGCGGCCCCCGGTTACAGGATAAATTTCTCCTGTGATATAACTGGCCTGCGGCGACGCTAGAAATACATAGGCGTGCGCTAGTTCTGAAGGCTGCGCGGGTCTTCCAAGCAGGGTGTTTGAGCCAAAGTTTTCTATTTTATCCTCCGGCATGGTATTTGGAATGAGAGGTGTCCATACCGGGCCAGGTGCCACGGCGTTGACACGTATCCCTTTATGGATCGCAAATGATGCGAACGATTTTGTCATACTCGCGATTGCCGCCTTAGTAGCTGCGTAAGGGAGCAAATAGGCTGAGGGATCAAAGCTTTGTATGGATGCTGTGTTAATAATACAGCCACTTTCCCGAATTATATCTAAGGCATATTTGCACAGATAGAATGTTCCGAATGCATTGATTTTAAAGGTATTCTCGAATTCTTCTATATCGATTGCATCAGCAGTTTGATAGGTTGTTTGCGTCGCTGCGTTGTTGACTAGAATGTCCAGTCTTCCGAATTCACTGTTTACTTGTTGTAGCAGTTGCTTGCAGTGTTCGGCTTTACTTTGGTCGAGTTGATAGGCGCAGGTTCGCACGCCAGCCTCTTGTTGTAAGAGTTGTTGCGTGCTCTCTGCATCGCTTTGGTTTTTGTGGTATGTGAATGCGACATCAGCTCCTTCGCGTGCATTGGCAAGTGCGATGGCTCTGCCGATTCCACTGTCACCTCCTATGACTAGTGCGACGCAGCCTGATAATTGCTGGTGGCCTTTATAGCTTTGTTCTCCATGATCTGCTGGAGGATTTAGTTCGTCGCTTGCGTCGCCTGCTCCAGCAGCTGATTTACCATCAAAAGGAGGACGTGCTCCGATATACAGCGGGTTGGGGCGATTTGGTTTTTGGTTTAACTTCATAGTGGCTGACTCTTTGAGGTTATATAATCACGCGCGTGGCGTGAGCGGACCGCACAGAATGTGCACGGGCTATGCCAAGCACATGAGTTAAATGCAGAGGTGCTTTGTAACTGCTTTATGTTCAGTTGCATGGGCTTTTACTGCTTTTAGTGCGGCATGCATCAGCCACATCCGATTTGCAATTGGCAATGTTTGAAGGCTAATGATCGCTTCATTTTGCAATACTGGCTGGGTGTGGCTCCACATTTATTGGCATTCAAATTTAAGGGATCGGTTCCGAAGTAAAAGCCTCCGCTTTGTTGGTTGCGGTTTCGGGCATCTTGGTTTTTCTCGCTCGAATGCAGATTATTCCCTCCAGTATGTTGCCCGAGCGTGATGAGGGTGCACTGCGTCAATTTTTACAGGGCTGCCGTGATGCGGCTCGCGCCAAGGGGCATTTCCAGATAGCGAGTATCTCTTTGGCAGTGAAGCACATTGCGCCGCTGGCGGTCTTGCAGTCCATCTATGAGCCCGACGAATTACACTGCTATATCGAGCGCGCCAGCGACGATGAGGCGGTGGCCGCAGCGGAGGCAGTGGTGCAAGCGCGCTTTGATGGTTCTGATCGATTTGCCTCGGTGAAGGCCTTTGCCCAGGAGATATTGGAGCATACTATTGCGGTGGGCGATTTGAGTGAGGCTTTTACCGGGCCGCATTTTTTTACTGCTTTCAGCTTCGATGATACGGTCAGCGAGGGGGCTGCATTTCCGGCGGCGACGGTGTTTTTGCCACGCTGGCAAGTCTCTCGCTCGAATGGAAAGTATGGCGCAGTGGCGAATTTGAAGGTCGAGGCGGATACCGATATTGATAGCCTGGTAATGCGAGTCTGGGGCGCCTATCGCAAGTTTGGGGCCTTTGATTATTTACCAGAGGCGGCTTTGGAGGATGTGGCCGCGTCACCCAAGGTTGAGTCGCGGCGAGAGCTGGCGCCCGGCGTCTATCCAGCGGCTGTGTGTCGGGCGCTCGAAGCGATCGAGGCGGGTGCCTATGAGAAAATCGTGCTGGCGCGCGGTATCGAGCTGGAAGCGGATCGTCCTTGGCAACCTCTGGACACATTAAATCGTTTACGAGAGCGCTTCGCGGGCTGTTTTACCTTTTCGTTTGCGGGTGGAGAGGCGCGCAGCTTTATCGGCGCTACGCCAGAGCGTTTATTACAGATTCGCAATGGACATTTGTTGACGGAGGCGATTGCAGGTTCGGCCCCGCGTGGGCAGACTGCGGGCGAAGATGCAAAATATGCGCGAGCACTGCTGGAAAGTGAGAAGGATTTGCATGAGCATGTTTGTGTGCGCGATTCCATTTTGCGGCGTTTAGAGCGTGTGGGGGTTCAAGGGCATGCGGAGCCGCATCCGCAGCTACTTTTATTGGCTAATGTGCAGCACTTGCGTACTCGCATACAGGCGGAGGTGGGCGAGTCGGTGCATTTGCTGGATATGTTACCGGAGATGCATCCCACACCCGCGGTGGGTGGTTCGCCGCGTGAGCAGGCAGTGCCGTGTATTGCCGAGTTGGAGCAGATGGAGCGTGGGCTCTATGCGGGCGTGGTCGGCTGGTTCAATCACCTCAATGAGGGGGAAATGATCGTCGGTATCCGCTCGGCTCTTATCGAAGGGAAGCTTGCACGCCTTTATGCGGGTGCAGGTATCGTGAAGGGGTCCGATCCGGACAAGGAAATGCGTGAGACGGAGATGAAGTTGCGCGCTTTACTGGATGTGTTGGCTCAAGGCTAGGTGGCAGGGAGTTTGATTTACCCCGTGTGCTTGAATTAAAATTCCCTTGCGTGATCTATCAATTGAAAGTTTGTGCTACCCACGGAAGCGCTTAGCATGCTGCCTCAATGACACTTGAAGACCTAGGATGGAACGATCGCTTCGCGGCGGAATTTGCTGACTGCTTGCAGAAAGGCTGGGTGCCTGCGCGCTTGATTCGCGATAATAAGATCTCTTATGGCGCTGTGATTGAAGGCGGTGATGAGCTGGAGGTTTCGTTGGGGGGCAGTGTATATCATGCTGCCGAAACAGATGCGGCGCTCCCCTCGGTGGGCGATTGGGTGGCATTGGAAATGGGCGCGGATGAGAACGAATATGATGCAGTGATCCGTGCACGCCTGGAACGCCAAACATGCCTTTCGCGTAAAGCGCCTGGCAAGGGCACGGAGGAGCAAGTGATCGCAGCGAATGTAGATGTGGTCTTCGTGGTGACTGATGCGGGCCAGGATTTTAATGAGCGTCGCATGGAGCGTTATTTTGAAGTGATGCAGCGTAGTGGCGCGCGTTCGGTTGCCTTAATTAATAAGGCAGATTTACACCCCGATGAGTTGAATCAAAAGGCGGCTGCGGCCTTGCGTGCGTTGAATCCGGATGTTGAGGTGGTGATCACCTCTGCGGTGGATCGTTCCGGTGTCGCTGCGATTGAACATTACTTACAAGCTG
Organism: Coraliomargarita algicola; assembly: GCF_033878955.1. Lineage (NCBI taxonomy): Bacteria > Pseudomonadati > Verrucomicrobiota > Opitutia > Puniceicoccales > Coraliomargaritaceae > Coraliomargarita > Coraliomargarita algicola. The sequence goes on along the minus strand of NZ_CP138858.1, from coordinate 2,252,084 downwards.
GTGTCACGATTGCCTTGATTGGCTCCAGTGGTGTCGGGAAATCGTCTTTGATTAATCAGCTAATCGGCCAAGACTGGTTGTGGACTGGAGATGTCAATGCGGTCACGGGCAAGGGCACGCACACGACGACGGCGCGCGAGCTGCTTTGCCTGCAGCGTGGTGGCATGTTGATTGACAATCCAGGCATTCGTGAGGTCCACATGTGGACCGATGCCAAGAGCTTAAAGGCCAGCTTTGCTGATTTCGACGCGATTGCGGCGCAGTGTAAATTCAACGATTGTAAGCATGGAGCGGATAAGGGCTGCGCCGTTCAAGCCGCCATTTCCGATGGTCGCTTGAGTCGAGATCGTTTTATTAACTACCTGAAATTGGACTACGAACTGGAGCGGTTAAAGCAACGCAAGAAGAAGCATCAGATTACGATCGGACGTCGCAACCGTCGGGAGCTTAAATCTAAAAGCGAGAAATATAGTAAGAAGAAAGAGTTGTAGTTCTCCCTGGGAGGGAAGATCCATGCCGCTACGGTTACGAGTTTTGAAATTATACGGTGCCGGCCATCGTTGCGGCCTCCCAGGCTAGGCAGGCTTGCTTGCGTGTCTCGCCCCAATGATACCCGCTCAGGCGCCCATCGCTGCGCAATACCCGATGACAGGGAATCAGCCACGCGATCGGATTGGCAGCTATAGCAGAGCCCACTGCACGCACGGCTTGGGGGCGGCCGATCTGTTGCGCAATACTTGTATAACTGCACACATGGCCCGAAGGGATCTGTAGTAGCGCCCTCCAAACTTGAATCTGAAAGTGGGTGCCCTGAACAAATACATTGAGTGGCGCGTTTGTAGCTTGTGTACGACTGAAGGCTATTTGTGCTGCTTGAGCCGTAGCATCACGATCTTCGAGTAGAGTCGCGTCAGGCCATCGCTGCGCTAATTGTTTGAGCAGAGGGGCGACCCCATCCATAGGGATGAATTCCAGTGAGCAAATTCCGTGCTTTGTGATCCCGACTAAGCAGTCCCCAAAAGGCGTCGGGTGTTGTCCGTAGCGAATTGTGAACGATTTTATTTTTGACTTAAACTCATTTCGAGTGAGTGCCTGAATATTCACCAATGGACCATGCTGGGCTGCTGATTCGGAAAGCTTGGTGTCGTGGTTCGCTGCGAATTGCTCGGTTAAGCGTGCCAACAGCGAGCTCGTATATTCTGGGCGTAATAATTGTAAAAAGCACTCAGACCTGATGCCGGACCATCGTGCCAACAAGCGCTCGAATTGGGGTTCACTTAAATGAACGATCTCCGATAACTCTGCAGTACTCAGGCGTTTGGACGGATTGGCACACAAGTATGCAATAGCGCTTTCGATGCACTGGTAATCGTGGCGCGAATCAGATAGAAAGGAGTTTGCTGAATTTGGTGAAGAATCGATCTGCATATAAAAGACAGAATTGCTACGGCGCGCGAGTTTTCTTCGCTAATTTACGTCGGGGCTTTGGTCGAATCGATATCAGTGATCTGAGTTCAATCAGGCAATCCTTTACAGGTATGTCTTCAATTACTCAAGTGCCTCAAATAGCGCTTCCGGGCTAAGGCGCTCTTTGTAATTTGCGTCGAAGTGCCGGAAAGTGATGCGGCCTTCTGTGTCTGTGATGAAGATGGCCGGTACTGGGCGAATTTGAGTGTGGCCAGTTTTCGGGTTCTGCCATTTAAAAGCCAAGCCGAAAGCTTTTATCGCTGATAGTTCTGGATCTGAGTAAATACTATAGTTGAATTCAGATTCTGCGGCATATTCCTGTGCAGTTTCAGCTTGGTCGGGAGAGATCGCGATGATTCGATATCCTCTGTCGAGTAGGGCCTGCTCATGCTGTCCTATCGCAGCTAAGTGTCGTGTGCAATAAGGACACCAACTGCCACGGTAAAAAATGAGGATGTTCTTTCCGCCTGCTGTAATTTGACTGAGGGAGCGTTGCTGTCCTGCTGTGTCTGTTAAATCGACTTCTGGTAGTCGATTGCCTACTTCAAGGGGATTGACCTCGCTCGGATCACTTGGTGTCGCGGGGGCAAATGTAGGGCCGCTGATGCAGAGTAGGAGAGTGAGGAACTTGGCTTTGAATCGGTTTAGCATTTACATGAGAGTTCGAGTTCGTCTTTCTATTCCGTCAAATTACTTGATTCTTCCGCGGATTTTTTACGATCACAGATGACGATCTTACTAATTCCGGGGACTCTGGTGAAGCCTTTTGTGGATCAATTTTATTGCCGGGGCAGCATAGCCTTAGCCGCTCACTTTCTGGTAGAGTTTCGAGGGCCCTTTTGTTGCCCTGGAGCACTTTAGCGTTGTTTTTGCTGGGGAATTCTAATGCGCTTCAAATCCGCAAATTTAGATTTAAGACATTAGAGCCGCATCGTGATTCGCTATCAATACAAGCACCGCACCCTACGTTTTGCGATTCGTAGATTTATTACCTGCTTACCTGCATACTACGGTGGTTATTATCTGAGTATTCCATTAATGGGGGAGGTGTCTCATGTGGGAGGCTTGTGGGCTTTGATCTCCACTTTGATTGTTCTCCAGCCTAATCGAAAAGATGCTTGGCAAACTGCACTACTCCGCATGGTCGGTACTTTTATCGGGGCGACTTTCGCCGCGGTGTACCTTACCTTTCTGCCTTTTCATCCGCTTGGCATGTGTGCCACTATCGTGGCATCCGTTCTGGTCTGTGGAGGCTTCGGGGTTCCGAATTATGCGCGTTTAGCCTGTATCACTATTGCAATTATGATGGTTTCGACTGTGATTGATCCTCATATTACACCCTATATGAATGCCTTGCTTCGTTTTCTTGAGTCGGCGACCGGTACTTGTATTGCGGTCATCGTGACTGAAGTGTGGCCAGAGGAGGATCCGGATCACAAGAAGCCTGGGAGCTTGCGGCTACCTCTTTCGGATTTAAGCCGTAAGAAAAGGATTTCACGGGACGATTAAGGTAACGCGACGATTGTAATACTCTGTGCTCCGGCCCAATCTCCATCGGTAGAGGCAGGTGAATTCAGCTTAGCATAATCACCTAATTGTGGATAAAAGTCATATAGATTCAGCCCATGCCTGAGTCCATTGCTTGGGAGAACGGCCATACATGCGCTTGAACTCGCGGCTGAATTGAGAGGAACTGACGTAGCCGACTTCCAGGGCAGCTTCGTTCACGGTTGTCCCGCCCGCTATTTTCATGGCGGCCTTATTCAGACGCATCGCCTTTACGAACTGGATGGGCGACATCATGGTCGCCTGCTTGAATTTTCGATGGAATACGGCGCGGCTCATTCCAACCTGTGTGGCGGTGTCGTCGATCGTGATGGGCGTATCCAAACGGGAAGACATATACTCGATTGCGCGAGCAATTTCGTTGCCCACTCCAAAGGCGCGCCTAGCTGAGTCGCCGGCTTCGCCTTTTAATACGGCGTAGTACAACTCCCGTAATCGGGTTTCGCCCAGCAGCGATGTATCCATGGGGTCACTACATAACTGTAGTAGTCGCAGCAGGGCTTCGCTGAAAGTGTCGTCCCAGCGAGCGAGTGCAAAGCCAGCCGGGAGTGGCCGCTACTAGGCTTTGCAATCGCACCCGCAGCGCTTTCCATCTCGATTGCCAGTTGCGTCATTACTCGTGTATCCAGTGAGATGTAGGCGCCGAGGAGCGGATTGTCTGGTGAAGCCGTCGGGGTGCCTGCCTCCACGGGCAAGGATATGGAGCAGCACAGGTATCGACTGTTGTCATACACATAACGTTTGCCATCTAGAATCGCTTCCTTGGCGCCGCTCACGATGGCCACTACAGTGGGTTTGTAGATGGCCGGTGCGCAGCTCATCGGCTTAGTCACTCGGAACAGTTGCACGCCCTTTATCCCGGTTTCTACCATGCCGTCTTGGTGTAATCGGCTTTGGATGAGCTGTTGAATCGATTCTGTATGCATGTCGGTATGCTAGCATGCGGAGATGTAATTTGCTAGATGAAGATACAAATAGGCAAGTTTTCGAGATGAATGCGCCTAGTTTTGCGAGGTGCTTGAGAGTATAGTTGTTTGTAGCAGGTGAGCGCCTGTTTGAATACTATTGATACAATAAGGAATAAGAACAATGACCACGAACTATACATTTGGCCCCAATGGCTGGACTCCTGAGCAAGTCGGAAGCCTCGCCGGTAAAACATATGCCATTACTGGCGCGAATAGCGGAGCGGGGTATCAGGCTGCGCGGCTGTTGCTGTCGAAGGGAGCGCAAGTGATGATGCTGAATCGCAGTGCCGAAAAATCGGCGGCCGCGATCGAAGGATTGAAGCAGGAATTTGGCAGAGAGGCGGAGCTTCGTCTCGTGCGTATGGATCTGGCAGTGCTGGAGTCTGTACGCGAGGCAGCAGCGGAAGTGCTAGAAACGCTGCCACGCATCGATGCACTTATTTGTAATGGCGCCATCGCGCAGGTGGCCCAACAAGAGATGACTGTAAACGGCTTTGAAAGTCATTTGGGTGTGAACCACCTGGGGCACTTTCTGCTGTGTGGATTGCTCTTCGTGCGTATCCAGGAGTCAGCCGGACGCATTGTGGTCGTCGGCAGTAATGCGTATCGAATGGGGCTGAAGCGAATTCAGTTTGAAGATCTTAACTTCGACCAAAACTACTCCGCCTGGAATGCTTATGCTCAGAGTAAACTGGCGCAGATGATGTTTGGTTACGAGTTACAGCGCCGAGTTCAAGCTGCGGGCAAACAGGTTCAGGTCTATGTATGTCATCCGGGGGCGGCGCGAACAAGTTTGATCCGGGAGAATGCCAACTGCATCACCAGAGCCCTCGCGGCCTTGCTCTCTCCGTTGGCCCAATCGGCCGAGCGGGGCGCTTGGCCAGAAGTGATGTGTGCCACCCAAGCGGGCTTGAAATCTGAGAAGTTATACGGTCCGACCCAACGGGGGGAGATGGTGGGCCCTGTTGGCGAGTGTGCTCTGGCAGGTCTGGCACTGGATCAGGAGCAAGCGCATAAGCTTTGGAAACTCTCTGAGGAGAAAACTTCCATGCCTTGGTTGCTTTAGCTTGAGCGGGTCTCGGACGTATTTTTCTGTCTTGCGCTCAGTCTAAAAGTGCTGGAGTCGCGCGGGGCAAGGAGAGCAAATAGCGATTGCCGCCTTCCTTGATTTGTTCCATGGTGAACATGGCTCCCAACTTGACTGCGAGGTCTCGGGCAACTGGCAGGAAGAGGACTTGACCGTGGCTTTCCTGCCTCAGTGGATTGACCAGGGGAGCTTGCCCGCTTAAGAGTGAGAGTAGGGCTTCGGCGTCGAGCTGTTGGCCCTTGTCGCGAATATCGAGCAAAATATGACTGCCGTCGGCATGATCGCTGATTTCTACGGAGATCGATTGTTTTCTGGAGGAGGTTGACAAGGCCGCCATTAAGATTGCGTAAATAGTTTGTGTGAGGAAGTCGCTATCGCTCAGCACATGTGCGTTGTAGTTGTCGTTCTCCTTTAACTCGATTTGGACCTCCTCAATGGCGGCCGCTTCGCTGATACTGCGGATCGAATCGATGACGACTTCGAATATACGCACGGGCGCTTTCTGTGGGCTGAGGTCGCCACGAGACCAAGCCAGCAGAAACATCATGTGCTGAAACGTGGATAACAGCCGGTAGGCCGAGCGATTCATTTGCTCCAGCAGTTCCTTCTTGTCTTCAGCTCCTTCACTCATGCGTAATAGGTCTGAGTAGCCTGTGATGGCATTCAAGGGGGTGCGGAATTCGTGGGAGAGGCAGGAGTAGATCTGGCTGCGCGGGTTCTCTCTTGGATCTATTCTATCTGAGAAGGCGGAGGGTAATCCAACCGCTTGCTCGGCGTCTAAATCGATGCAGTACATTGTGACCGATTCGTCCCCGTTGCGGGTGAAAATATGACTTGAATGCACTTCGACCAGGCTTCCGTCTTTGTGTTGTAATTTTAGGAAGCCGCCTAGTGGGGGGACACCAGTTGCCAACCAGGCGTTGATTTCGTTGCGAACCTGATCTTGCATGGATTCAGGGATAATCAAATTTTCGAGCGTTTGGCCCAGTGCTTCTTTCCGAGAGTAGCCGTAGAGTCGTTCGCTCGCCCGATTCCAATACACAACTTCATGTGATTCGTTGTAGCCTTGGATCGCAACGTCCTCGGCTAAGTTGATAAAGGGCGGTTTGCTTGTGACGGACATTGGTTGTAAATTCGGGCAAGACTTATCCGAGTGCTCAAGACTCTTTCGATGCTTGCGAGGCGTAATAAGGTTCCACTGTTTCTAAGTGGCCTTGCACGATTTTGCTAATCGCTTCCGCGGGCATCTCGCCTTTGTGTAGTTCAAAAATCGCGACCAATAGTGAAAGCTCAATGTCCATTTTCTTCGGGGTGGTCGCCTTCATTTCGGCTAGTATTGCCAGCGCTTTTGTTTCAGCCTTCTTGTAGTATTTAAAATTTTCCTCATTCGGTGTAGTCATTGTTTAAGGATCTTACAATGCTGCTGCGAGTCAAGTGACTAGGACGGAGTCCGAGCGTTTGGGGACTCTTGTGGCATCTTCGCTTCCACTGCGGGCCTTACAGAGATTTTAAGTATTCGAGTAATGCGCGTCGTTGTTCTGCATCTAGTTTGTCGGCGTAAGGATGCCCTTCAGCAGAGTGTCCGAATAAGGTGGTGTCGTAGATGTGTTTGTGCCCGCCAGACTCCACCTCTTGATAAATCCATCCGACTCGTTCAAGATCGTAGTCTTGCTGCTTGAAACTGCGTCTCCAATAGCGTGGTCGTAGGCTGGAGTCGAGTAGAGCCTCCAGTGTCGGGACGGAGCCATTATGCAAATAGGGGGCGGTTGCCCAGATGCCGTCCAAGGGTGGGGCCACGTAGCCCGGAGAGGGCGCTAGACGACCGGCATGTTCGCCTTGTCCAAACCAGCTTTCCTTGTAGGTCACTCCGTAAGTGGCGTCTTGTTTCTGGGCGTTGAGCGCCATGGCAGGGTCGGTGCCGATCTTGTCGAGATGTATCAATAGGTTCGGATAGCTCCATTCTTTACCATACGTTCCGTGGCAAGAGGCGCATCGTTGTGAAAAAATTTCTTCACCGTGCTCAAGTAGCTCGGTATCGATTCGATTGGGGTACTTTGGTGGCCTCAAAGTGTCGATGTAGGCATGCACGTCGACGAAATGAGCGTCGATTTTTTCAGCTTCGTCAATGGAGCGCAGCGTGTAGAGGCTCGATGCCATCATAGTGCGTGCGAAATCACCACGTCCCATGCCGTTGTGGAACATTGCGTTTTTTTTGTGGAGCAGCCAGAATGCGGGCACATCGCTCGGGATAACTTCGTCGGCCGGCGGAAGTTGAAATCGAGGAGTCTCACTCCAACTCAGCGTTTTGGGGTCCCGGTGTGCACCCAACACGAGCGCGAGTTTGAGGGCCGGGTTTGTGCCCACGACTTTCGTGCGAATGTGCGGGCCGACGGCGAGGGTGGCGTCGCGAAAGGCGGCATAGGCTTCCCGTGGTTTAGGATCGGCTAATTCAGTGACGCTAAGCAGTTGATCGATCTTTTTCGCGTAGGCTGAATTGTCTCCGGTGAAATCTCTGAGAGTATTTCCCAGGCCTAAGATGAACTCGCCGTTGAGTTCTTGAGAGTGGCAAGCGAGGCAGTTGCTGGAGGCGATTGCCCTACCATTGTGAGCTTTTATTGCGGTTAGGTAGGGCGGCAGTGTGGCGCTCTCTCCTGCTCTTCCTAGTTCGTTACGACTGTGATTTTTTTGGAGCACGCGGTAAAGCTCGAGTGGGATGCCGCTCTTAATGTAATCGCCGTTAATTAAGTAATCACGTCCTCGTTGAGCATCTCCGATTCGCTGCTTTGACGCTGGTAATTCTATCCGCCCCCGGGAGTCGAAGGCTTCGATTGTTGAGCTGGTAATTGCATGTGTGGTCAGCGTTCCGGTTATGATGACGAAAAAGGCCAAGAGGAATCGGCAACGTCGTGTCAAGTGGAGGCGTCTGACTTTGCTTTGTGCTCTGGAGATTTTCTCAAGAACTGAGCAGGAAGATATCAGTTTGAACATGATGGGGTGGGGCTTGCAGTTTTTAAGTTAGTCGATCTGTAGCTTACAGGGCAAATGCAAAGTAGGAATTTAGCTGCCGATATACCGTATCATTACACCATTACACTCTCAAACTATTCTCCACTACTACTACTACTACTACTACTACTACTACTACTACTACTACTACTACTACTACTACTCTAAAAGATGACATAGTAGGAGCTTCAGTTTAGCGATCACTCGCGCCTGGCAACTCCTCCCATGTCATCTTTTGGAGTCTTAAACGAATGTAAGGAGATCTCTTATATTGCACTATTTGCTGTGTATTTGCTCTAGTGTGCTGTCTAGTGCGGCCGCCATTTTACTTTTAGTTTCGTTGTAAGCTGTGTTGTTTGCCATGTTCGTAAACTCGTTCAAATCGTTTTGGTGGTCATACAATTCTTCACTGCCGTCACCATAGCGGATATAGCGGTATCTTTCGTTTAGAATAGAAAAGCTGTTTTCCTTCCACCCAGTGATTGCGGGATAGGGCCATTCTGTTGTCGGGGCTTTGAGTAAGGGCACAAGACTCCGTCCTTGGTTGATTACGTTTGTGGGTAAGTCGCACAGCTCAACAAGAGTGGGATAGAGGTCCAATAGGCTCACTACACGTTCAGATCGTTGACCTGCTTGATGGCGCGGGTCGACGATGATCATCGGGACATGAGTGGAGCGGTCCCAGAGCGAGTGCTTTTGGAAGGTGTTTTTCTCGCCGAGTTGATAGCCATGATCGGACCAAAGGACAATGATCGTGTTGTCTCGGTAGGGGCTGGCATCTAAAGCATCCAGCACCTTGCCGACTTGAGCGTCAGCAAAGCTTATACTGGCAAGATAGGCATGTAAGATATTACGCCATTGCTTATTTTCGATCGCCCAATCCGTGCGGGGCATGTTTTCATATATGCTGATTCGTTTCGCGATGTCTGGAATGTCGTCTAAATCGTCTGAGCGGTAGGCCGGCAGTGTCAGCTTGTCTTTATCATATAGGTCAAACCACTTTTTGGGGACATACCATGGGACATGCGGGCGTAAAAAGCCGACCATCATGAAGAATGGCTTCTGGTGTTCGGCTTGTAGCTGTTCAACTGTCCATTGAGCGGTCCGGAAGTCGGGTAGTTGATCATCACGTTCCGGGGCCATTGCCCAGTCCGTTCTGGTGTTCTCTTGTGGCCAATTCTCTTTTAGTAGTCCGGTGCCTTCACTGAAGTCTTCTCGGCCACCGCTGACATCGACGCTATTCTCAGGCACATGTGTGTGGTAAATTTTGCCAATAGCCAAAGTGGTATAGCCGTTCTTGGAGAAGTAGCTGTGCAGCAAATCCGTTCCCATTTCGTTGGCTCGCTCTTGGAGATCATTATCCTTCATATGATGATCGTAGCCTAGGGCCGAGGGGTGTAAGCCTGACATGACGCTGGCTCGCGAGGGGCCACAGATCGGAAACTGGCAATGCGCGTTTGCAAACACGGTGCCTCTCTCTGCAAGACGATTCATGTGTGGGGTCTTGGCGTCTGGGTAGCGATTTGCGAACGCAGGGAAATCATTCATGTCATCGACCGAGATGAACAATACATTCGGTTGGTTGGACGCATATACGGTCGCACCCAGGGCGAGGTATAGCATTGATAGAAGAGTCTTCATTTTGCTGAACTGTCTTTTCCATTTTGAGGATGGAGAATTAAATGATTGGGAGCCGTCATCTTTAGTTCGATACGGCTGAAGGTGGCTATTGGCCACAGCCTGAGGGCATTGCGAGGAAAGGACAACGTAGATGCGGACTTTTCAGTGAAATTTTAGCCAGCCCGCATGTCTACTTGAATGCAGACTGCTCTAAAATCGCCTGGGCATCTTACCGAGGAATCCTCTGTTTTGGACAGCAGTGGTTCCTCAGATTTCTATTATCAGTCCTGCTTACTGGGCTGCACTTGCGCTAATACGATAAAAAACATGGCTACCATCGTGATCTGGTAAGGTGGCGACTTGCTCCCCTTGATCACCAGCAAAATCAAGCTCGTCCACTGCCAGCCAACTATCTGGGTCCGTTAAATCTGTCGTGTATTCGACAGCGAAGTTTACATTGTCACTGTGCGGTCCATAGTGCAGCTTTAACCCCTCTATGCCTTTAGAGATCCAATTTTGCAGGTGATCGTTACTATTCCTAACATCAGTGCCAAGACGGCTCTCCAATTTGTGCCCCCAGCCATCCCCATCAAGATCTTCTGCGGGGCCGCTGAGCATGACTGCAGTAAAACCCTGCCAAGTAGGCTCTGAAAACCCAACGGCACCTTCGTAGAAATAAATCGTTAAGTTCGAAGGGGTATCCCTATAAAAGATGTCGGAATCAACGTGACTAGGTGCCCCAGCTTCAAAACTTATATTGGTAAGGCGCCAGCATCTATCAAAAGCCAAATTCCCAATCGAATCTAGGTTGCCTAAAATTGATATGCTCTTGAGGCGGGAACAACCTTCAAAAGCCGCTATACCAATAACTGACACATTGCTAGGAATTGTAACATGAGTTAAACTTGAACAATCATTAAAAGCTAATGCATGGATTGTCTCCAGACTGCTAGGCATTGAAATTTCGGTCAAATGGTAAGATTGCAAAAAAGCACTGCGCTCGATCGTCACAACACCATGCGGTATTTCGTAGGGTCCGGTGCGACCAGAGGGGTAATTAATCAAAGTTGATTTGGATTTATTAAATAGAACACCATCGATACTCGTATATGACTGATTCATTGGATCCACATCAATGCTTAGCAAGCTATGGCAAAGCGCAAACGCATTATAACCGATACTTACCACGCGGCTAGAGATAGTGACGACGGATAGGTCTTCACACCAGCCGAAGCTGAACATTCCGATACTTGTGACGCTGTCTGGGATGATTATAGATTGTAGATCGCGGCATTGATAGAATGCACTGTTGCCAATTTCAGTGACACCATTTGAAATAGTCACCGCAGTGAGACTAGAGCATCCACGGAAGGCATCGTCGGAAATCCTCGTCACTGGCTGACTATTTATCATTGCAGGGATGATCAGAGCGCCCATGGCATCTTCATTACAATCGGTAATCGTCACTTCCGCAGAATCTCCACTTACACTGTAGGTCAATGTTACGTTGGTGCCTGCGACTAAGTAAGTCTCGGCGTTGCCCCACGAGGTGATACCAGACAGTGCAAGCAGGCAGAAAATAGAATGGATCAATCGTTTCATTTTCATCAATGTTCTTAGTATTAACATTGAAAATCACAAACGAACATGCTAACGCAATGAAATTAATCGATTCGAAGTTCACTAGTGTCCAAAACAGGTTTTGCCGTGCCATTTGGGTCATGTCATTACCTTTGTGGTCAGCTCTTTGTATGCCTTGGTTTTGTCGCCTTTGTTCTGTTTGAATTCGGAAACATATCGGCTGACTGCATCAGGCGTTCCCATGTTAATCTGTTGGGTGATTCAGACATTGGTAGCGCTGGACTTTTGTTTCAGTAGGGTGACCAGCATCACTTTCTATTCGGCTGATTTGAGATCTGCTACGATTGATTTGGCATCCATAGCGTCCTTGACGGAGCACGACAGTGCGTAGATGGCGTAGCCCGCAGCGCGGGTGAGTGAAGCGGGTGCCCCTCGGGCAGCTTGGCGAGCAAACAGCTTGCCGTGCACTTTGCGGAACTTGTGGTAGCGATTCGCGAATGTGGACTGCAACCACTGTTCCGGTCTGCTACGCAGCCGGTCTTGTCGGCCATAGGCCTCGGAACATCCCATAGATCAAATTTCCTTTCGGTGTGCGGACGACCAGGTGGAAGTGGTTGGTCATCACGCAAAATCCTTCAAGTATCCATTCACATTTCTCGCAGGCTTCAAATAAGCACTTCTCGAATGCTAAGTGGGCACCTTCGTTGATGAATAAATCCTGCCGGCATGTCCGCCGTAGCTCGTTTAGCGAAGGAGGGTAGTTCCCACGGTTGATGATGTGGTAAACGCCGTTCTCTTTCTCAATTCGAAGACTGCGAGCCATGATTTTAAAAGAGTGGGGGATGCTGGCTATACGTTGACCACAAAGGTAATGACATGTCATCTTTTTTTGCCCGCAGCATTTATGGTTTTTTAAGTATTGTTTTCTACTGGCTCGTTAATGCTCTCATTAATTCTGACTTCCATCCGTCTGATTGTTTGTGATGAATTAACTTTTTAACTTTGTTTGCATGGTAGGCGAGTAGCTTGGACTTTGGTAAGCGTGAAAGCGTTTTCCATGAGTCAGTGAAGACGTAAGCCGCATTGCCATAGTTCGGATTTTCCAAGAGCACTTTTGTTGTCCAAGGGTATAAGAACGCGAAGTAACCGGAGAACTCATTCTGACCTACATAGATTTTATTTGGGTTTAGGGAATACGCAGTGTCGAGACGTGAGCGATCAAAAGCTTCGTCTCTGTATACTTTAGATTTTTCAATTGCGCTATTTAAACGCTCAAAGGTCGTTTCGCCGGGAGGCAGAAGTTCCCATGCAAGCTTCTCAGTTGCAAGTTGCTTCACTTGCTCTTGTTTCCTTAGTTTAGCAGTATATAATTGCTCAACTTCGGCTATGAGTTTCTCGCATTCCTGTTTGTGAGTCAATGATGTCTCTTGGGAGCAATATTCCTTGCATTCGTTTAACATGGACTCAAATTTTTTCTGATATAGTGAAAAAACTCTCGGCGAGGCTTGGACTTTAAGCCAGCCCCACATGTTAACTTTGATAAGAGTCCGGAAATTGCGGCGGTTTAAATTGCCGAGTGGATTCGGTTCGCCTCGAGCGAATCTTTCATCGAACTCCTTGTGCTCTGCCAACAGTTCTTCGAGAACCGCCTTATAGTCTTCGTCCATTTCTTCTTGTTTCATATCTATGCCTACAAATATAGCCTACCTTCGATCGTTAGTGGATTCAGGTTAACTTGAAAGAGTGGACGCAGGTCGTTCTTCACTTCTTGGTGAGGGTGTCCATAGTGGCTGGGATCTGAGCAACAAACCTTTAGGCAGAGATCTCGAAACTCTGGGCCGACTTGAGGACACCAATTTTTCCGTGAACCATGATGCATGACCTGGAAGACCGAAATAGCGGTCCATCTTTCTACACCGAGATGCTCTTTTAGTGCATTGATCCTGTCCAGTGTGTCGAGGTATCCGTCTCCTGTGTATAGTTGGCTTACCATGCGAACTCCGGAAGCGTAATGAAATCTATGGTTCCGTATCCACCGGCGAGCCATATACTTTTCGCCGCCATATACGCCATAGATTGAGGGATTCCGCCATGTGCTGTAGATTGGGCCACAATAAAGAAACAATGAGATGTCGTTTCTACTTGGTCCATCGCTTCCAAAGGTTGAGTCGTATAGACTTCTAAGCTGAGCGATTGCTGATTTCGAGTTATTGAGCAACTGGTCCTTTAATTGCATGACCTGATTCTTGAAGCTTGTCGGTATGGCTTGGATTCTTTTTTCGTTATACGGAATGAATTCCCAGAACGGGCTAATCGTGATACCTGTGTCCGCTCCCAGGTATTCAACCTGAGTTTTCTCACCACTTTTCGCGATTAATCCAGGGGCATGTCGGACTAGTGTATCATCTTCAGGAGGCTTTTGTTCAGAAAAATATCTAGGTTCAACTTCGCGGTTTTCCTTATCGCGATCCGGCGATTCAGGCGGATATTCACCTTCTGCAGGAGGGGCGGTATCGCCACTGCTTGGAGGAACAAATACAATACGCTCAATGCCCTTGGGCGCGTGTTCGGTTAGGTAGCTGGCGGGATCAATCAAAAAGTCCAGGATTTCGGCAGTATCACCATCCGACTCACTTCCAAGCGCAATCAGTAGTCGCTCCGTTAGACCTAGATAAGGCAGTAATAGTATCTTTACCCTGAATCTGGTGAGAAGCTGAACCACACCATTTACATGGTCTTTGTCAAAGTGAGAGAGAGTTAGGAGGTCTATGGTCTCGGTTTTGCGTCCCACTCTTGATAGTTTGTCCAGTGAATGGTCTATATTCTGCGCTTTGGTCCCAAATGCTCCCTTGGAGGCGCTACCACAATCATAGACCCAAAGGTATTTGGGCTTTTGCTTATAGGGATCAAGTAAAGCACCGGAAGAAAAGAGGCCTTGGCCAATGCTATAGTAGTTATATCTGAAGCGGATGTAATTCATAAATCTGTAAATGCAGGTGGTTCTTCCCCTTCGGTAATGTGGTAAGTTCCATTCTGTTTAGAAACCTTAGGAACCCGCCAGTATGCATCGCGCCATTCATTTTGATACTTGTGATAAAAGGCTTTTTCTTCATCTGGACGATATCGCCTGAGTGTCTGCGAATAAAGATCCATAACTTGCAGGAATGTTAGTTTAAAGACGTCATCTACTCGTGCTAGGGTGCGGATGTGGTCGAAATGCATCACACCTGTGGTATCTGAAAAGTAGAGCTGCTGTTCCAATGTTTGACCGTGGGTTGCTTCGGATAGTTTTCCAAAAAATACTTTATACACTGCTTCCTTGTTGAGCTTGATTGCTATGTCTCTTAACCCGCTGACCCCAAAGGGCACATACCATTCAACGTCCTTCCCTGATTTTTTCATCCGTTGTTCAAACATGTCGTTCACAGTGGCCAATTCAGGATGTTGTAGACGTTTGTCATCCTGATTGACTGCATTCCATAACTCAGCTTGATCAAATCGTTTGGATGTTCGACTCGTGTCCATGCCTTTCATGTGCTGTTGATGAGCCTTATGCTCTGCTGTTCCCTCAAGTGCGCAGCGATTCCAATAGCGCTTCTTCCGGATATTCCAGACAAAGTAAGCGACTCCACGCTTTTCGTAGTCTTCTTGACAGATCCATTCAATGTACAGGTTGATTTCGAAAATGGACCGTATGTGTGCCTGGCATGCAGTCGTTGCACCTTCCTGGACAAGGATGTGAATGGCATCAAGGGCGCTGACTGCATGTTTAAGGAAAGACCCGATGCAGACGATGTCTGGTAGCTGTTTGTCTGAGCTATCAAAGCAGCGCGGGACTAGGTTGGTGCCGTAGTTCACCATCTGCTCCAGCAGTTTTAGCTGAGGTGCGAAAGATTCTTCGATTTGCAAGCGAAAGATGCTACGATCTAGGATCGATTTGTGTGGGGTGTCAGGCATTAGATTTACCGTAGTTTCCCTCTGGTTGCTTCAACTTCAGATCCGTCGCTGGTTTTCACTCGCAAGCCAGTAAGCCCGTTCGACAATAGATCTGAAATGGCCTGTGGGTGAATGTCTCCCTCTGGACGCGAAGTATGAGAGAAAAGGTTGCGCGATAGTTCCTCCAGTAACTGAGGCGGAAGTTCACTTTTTCGTTCCTGCGCGTCACGCACCGCTTCCAATATCCACGAAGAGCGCCCGATGTCGACTAGGCGAGTTCTATTCCGAAACTCCTCGTCGGAGTGTTGCCTCGCCCAATCTCCAGACCAACGGATAAAGTAGATCATGAATGTTATGAAACCGGCCAATGGAAATATCGATTTTGCCCAAATCCCAAGCCACTGCCACCATTCGAGGCTAGCGATCTTGTCGACATCTTGGAGTAAGTTGTAACTGTGCCAGGTCGCATATAGGCTAAGCAAGCCCGTGAAGATTAACGCTGCGCAATAAGCAAAAGCAATTGGCCTACGTTTTTTTGTAGTCCCAGGAGTAAGTTTCCATTCTTCAAGCCAATCTTGTACTTGTTTAATCTGCTCTGCCTGTTTTTGCCTTGCCACATAGTGAGACTCCTTGGTCTCGAACTCAGCCTCGCGTTTTTCTTGTGCTTTTTCTTTTATCTCCAGCTTATCAAGTCGAGATTGATGAGCTTCTTCCAAGGTCTTACGCTCTTCTGCAATTTCGCCTCTAAGTTTTTCTTCGAGTTGGGAGAACTTTTTAGATCGGGCCTCGTCCAACCGGGCATTCTGTTCGCTAGCCTTGAGGATCAAATCTGCTGTTGCCTTTTGGAGGCTATTGAGCGTGGCGGACTGAGCTTTTCGATATCGATTCCACGTTGTATCTTTTTCCCCCTCAAAGGCAGCTTCAATATCCAGGGCTCTTAGTGCTTTTCGCGCGCTACTCATTAACGCAACGAAGCGCTGCGCCTTTTGATTCTCGTCCTTACTTTGATTGAATGCATTGTTGTGAATCTCGGCGTTATCAGTGACCTCTGATTTGCGTTGGATTTGAAATACCACGACATTCCCTTCTTGGAGCCTAAATTCTGGTATGACCTCTGAATGATTGTTAAAGACAAACTGTAGGCTTTTTTCTTCAGCAGGAATTTCACCATTTAGCTGAACCAAATTGCCCGTGGGCGGTAGGTTTACATGAATGGTCAATTTCCAGACGTCATTCAGCTCGTCCCGGATTCGACCAAGGGCGTTTACGATATCAACGTCAGTTTGTTTCGGGATATGAAAAGGATGCATTGTGAGCAGTTATTGAGGTTTGAGTGAAGATAGACAGGTGAAGGAAATTAAATTTCGCCGAAATTCTTTTTGTTGAGATTCCGCACGAAACCGTCTTCTCCAGGGAAAAGAGTGGCTTCGTTTATATTTTCTGAATCGAGGATATCCAGGGCCTCATCCCGGTCTTGGTAAGGCAGGGGCTGGAAAACGGGTCATGTCGTTATGTTTGTATTCTTAGCTTCCTTCGACTTTCGGATGGCTGCTGCGGCTTCTTGAACGCTCATGTCTTCGAGGGTGGCGTCGCGCTCTTTAGTGTAATTACCCTTTCCGTTCTTGAATTGATTCAAGAAGCGGACGGTGTCGGCTACGCCTAAGCGTTCGCAGAGCACTTGGTGTGCTTCTGTGGAGACTTGATTCAGTGTTTTGGCTGGATGGCTCATGGTTCTAATTCTTGGACTAACTCTAATCCTGAAACGACTTTAGGCTGAAAAAAGATGACATGTAATTACCTTTGTGGTTGTCCGTGGAGCGGCCGTGGGGTTGGCATATACATTTAATGATTTATTTGATCGATCCATGGTTTGAGGCCAGCTTGCCGCGTCTGGGTGTAACGGTCGAGTGTTTTTGATAATTCGGCGAGTGTCTGTATGATCTGATCGTAGCCGCTGGAGTTCATGCTTGATTTTTATCGGCGGTTCTCTACTTTGATGAGCGTTCACCTCGGAAATCCTTCTCCCGTCCTTCGCGACGGTGCTCGGAGCCGGGGTTTCTTTTTGCCCTAAACTTTGGTTCTTCTAGCTAACCTGTCAACGTTAGGGAGATTCGCAAGTTTTTGCGTAAAGTGGACGCATGTTGCTTAGACGGAACATGGGTGTGGTCGGATCCGGCTTCGCTGAGCTACGCCGGGACAGGTTGATCGGATCGGACGGATCACTTTATACGGGCGCGGTGCCTTTGCAGTCGGGGTATTGGGTGCAGCCCCAAAATTGGTGGCCTTCGTTTTTGCCCTGGCGGGCGGTGCGGAGGGCCATGAGCTCGCCGCAGATTGGGCATTTGGGGATGTGGCTTTGATCCGGCTTCGTTGAGCTACGCCGGGACAAGTCAGTCTGATTGGCCCGATCGGACCGATCCTTTTTACGCCTTTCGGCGATGCGGGCGCTGGCGAGTTGTTCGGAGAAGCCGCCGCCTTCGATGAAGTTTTGCTCTTGGCTAATCAGCTGCTGGTCGAGCAGGTAGTTGGCTTGATGAATCAAGCAGATTAGGCTGTTGGCGATCACGGCGGGATCTTCGTGCTGGAGCACGGGGGCGTAGAGCTTGGCGCGGGCGCGGTCGCCGGCGTCTTGGGGATCGTGCAGGGGGGAGTTTTCGGGAGCCTTGCGAATTTGACTGCCGAGCTCACGTACTTGCTTGGCCTGGCTGCCGTTGGGATCCCAGAGGGGCAGGTCGTTTTGGCGTAGGTAGTCTTCGAAATCGAGCAGCAGCTCTTCGAGACTGGCGCGGGCGACATTGGTGAGTTTTAGCTCGGACTTGGTGCTGACCGCACCGGCGCGGTTGCCTTCGGCGATGTTTTGCCGTCCGCTGCGGGCGGCCTGGATCATTTGGTCTTGGGTGCGACTGTAGCCGCTCACGAAGCGCCGGCAAAAGCTGACGGTGCCGTCGTAGATGAGCGTGGTGGTTTGAAAGCTACGCAGTTTCCGATAGCCCCCGCTGGGCCGCAAGCGGCGTTTCGCTGGCTGGCGGTCTGCGGGGGCGTCGGGCATTTTGGTTTTTTGGTTTTGGGGGTGTTGTTTGGGGGGAGGATCGGTCGGATTGGTCGGATCGGTCGGATGGTTGGGGATCGGTCTGATCGGACGGATCCGACCGATCAAACTTCCGCTGCGAAGCGGCGCGCGTTTTGAAACATCTTGAGCCAAGGGCCGGCTTCGCCGGTGAATTGATCGGCTGGGCGGTAGCTCATCTGAACGCTGCGGAAGCAGCGCTCGGGGTGTGGCATCATGATGGTGGCGCGGCCGTCGGTGGTGGTGAAGGCGGTGGTGCCTGCCGGGCTGCCGTTGGGGTTGGCGGGATACTGCTCGGTGGGTTCGCCTTGGCCGTCGATGTAGCGCATGCTGATGAGGTCGCCTGTGAGGCACTGCTCGAAGTCGCCGGTGGCGGAGAAATCGGCGCGGCCTTCGCCGTGGGCGACGGGGATCGGTAGCAGGCTGCCTGCCATGTCTTTGAAGAAGATGCTGGGGCTCTCCATGATCTCGACGTTGCTGTAGCGGGCTTCGAATTGCTCGGAGCGGTTGCGCTTGAATTGTGGCCAGTGCTCGGCGCCGGGGATGATTTCCTTGAGTTGGGAGATCATTTGGCAACCATTACACACGCCGAGCGTGAAGGTGTTTTCGCGCTCGAAGAAGGCTTGGAACATGTCTTTCAACTTTTGGTTGTAGAGAACGCTCTTGGCCCAGCCGGAACCGGCGCCTAGGACGTCGCCGTAAGAGAAGCCGCCGCAGGCGACGAGGCCGGCGAAGTCTTTGAGGTCGACCTTGCCGCTGAGCAGATCGGTCATGTGGACATCGATGCTCTGGAAACCAGCGCGGTCGAAGGCGAAGGCCATTTCGTTTTGGCCGTTGATGCCTTGTTCTCTGAAAATGGCGACCTTAGGTCGATTTTTAGAGATGGCGGATGAGTGATTAATGATGGCGGATGCGGGATCTGGGATGAAAGTCGACTCTGGCGCGGCTGACTCTGATGCGGGCGTGACAAGTCGCGCCCCTACGTTTTCGGCGTCGGGGTCGAAGGTGGGCCGGATCAGGATTCCTGCGTTATCTTCATCTAACAAGCTATTATACTCTTCCAATGCGCAGGCGGGGTTGTCGCGCTGGGCTTGCATGCGGAAGCTTAACTCGGACCAGGCGCGGTTGAGCGTGGTGATGGTTTCGCTGTAGATTTCTTGGCCTTCGAGGCTGATGTTGAGCGTTGGCTCGGCGCTGGTGTTGCCGATTAGGTGCGTTATGTCGCTGACGCCGTGCTTGGCGAGGATGGTCATGACGGCGGCGAGCTTGGATTTGTCTAGCTCGATGACGGCACCTAACTCTTCTGCGAAGAGAGTGGAGAGTATGGAGTGGGGAGTGAAGAGTTCCTTTGAGTCTTCCCACTTTCCACTTTCTACTTCCCACTGAGCTTCCACGAGCTTGTCGAGGATGACGTTTATGCCTTTGCGGCCGGCGATGGCCATTTCGGCTAGGGTCGCCAATAAGCCGCCGTCGCCGCGGTCGTGATAGGAGATGATGAGGCCTTCTTTGAGCAATTCTTGGATGGCATTGAAGAAGCCGACGAATTTTTCAGGATCGTCGAGGTCGGGGCAGCTGTTGCCGATTTGATTGTAAACTTGGGCGAGGGTGCTGCCGCCTAGGCGGTTTTTGCCGGCACCGAGATCGATTAGCAGCAGGGCGCTGTCATTGGACTTGAGGTCGGGGGTGGCGGTCTTGCGCACGTCCTCGACGCTGGAAAATCCGGAGACCATGAGGCTGAGCGGGGAGACTTGTTTGTGGTCTTGGCCGGAGCTGTCTTTCCAGCTGGTGCGCATGGACATGGAGTCTTTGCCGACGGGGATGCAGATGCCGAGGGCGGGGCAGATTTCCATGCCGACGGTTTTGACGGTGTCGTACAGGTTGGCGTCTTCGCCGGGCTCGCCGGCGGCGACCATCCAGTTGGCGGAGAGTTTGATGTTGCCGATCTTGCCGACGTAGGCGGAGGCGATGTTGGTCAAGCACTCGCCGATGGCAATGCGGCCGGATGCGGCGGCGTTGAGGATGGCAATGGGTGTGCGTTCGCCCATGGCCATGGCTTCGCCGGTGGTGCTGTCCATGCTGGTGGCGGTGACGGCGACGTCGGCGACGGGGGTTTGCCAGGGGCCGACCATTTGATCGCGGGCGACCATGCCAGTGATGCTGCGGTCGGCGATGGTGATGAGGAAGCTCTTATTGGCGACGGCAGGGAAGCGCAGCACGCGGTCGATGGCTTCGGGTAATTGAATTTCGGATACGTCGAGCTCGGCGTGGTCTTCGACCAGACGAGTGACGTCTTTGAGCATCTTGGGTGTTTTGCCGAGCAGGACGCTCATGTCCATGTCGATCGGGTTGTTTTCAAAGTGGGAGTCTTCCAGCACCAGTTGTCCGTCGTTGGTGGCTTCACCGACGATGGCGACGGGGCAGCGCTCGCGCTCGCAGAGTGCCTTGAAGGCTTCGATGCGGTCGGGCATGACGGCCATGACGTAGCGCTCTTGGGATTCGTTGCACCAGATCTCCATGGGCGACATGGAGGAGTCTTCGTTGTGAATGTTGCGCAGGTGGAAGCGTCCACCAGTGGCTTCGACCAGCTCGGGCAGGCCGTTGGAAAGTCCGCCGGCGCCGATGTCGTGAATGGAAAGCATGGGATTGTCCGCGCCGAGGGCGATGCAGCCGTCGATTACTTGTTGGCAGCGGCGTTCCATTTCCGGGTTGCCGCGCTGGACGGAGTCAAAGTCGAGGGCTTCGGATTGGGAGCCGGCGCCGATGGAGGAGGCAGCGCCGCCGCCGAGACCGATCTTCATGGCCGGGCCGCCGAGTTGTAGAATGAGAGCTGTGGGAGGGATCGGCTTTTTATCGACGTGCTCACGCTTCATGTTGCCCATGCCGCCAGCGACCATGATGGGCTTGTGGTAACCGCGGTGTTGGCCGTTGTGCTCCAGCTGGAGGGTGCGGAACATGCCGCAGAGTTGTGGACGGCCAAACTCATTGCCAAAGGCAGCGCCACCGATCGGGCCTTCGAGCATGATGTCCATGGGCGAGGCCATGCGGCTCGGGTGCTCGGCGATGTGCTTTTCCCAAGGCTGCTTGTAGCCGGGCACTTCCAGATTGGAGACCATGAAGGCAGAGATGCCTGCCTTGGGGCGGCCGCCGATACCGGTGGCACCTTCGTCACGGATTTCACCGCCCACGCCGGTCGCGGCACCCGGGAAAGGTGAGATGGCGGTGGGGTGATTGTGGGTTTCGACTTTGCAAAGAATGTCCAGCTGGCTGGGAGTCTTTTGGTAGGCGAAGCTGCCGTCCTGTTGGTTGACTTCCCACCAATCGGCGGGGGCGCCGGGGATGACGCCACAGTTGTCCGCGTAGGCGGAGAGCGTGCCTTCGGGGTTGAGCTTGTGGGTGTTGCGGATCATGCTGAAGAGCGACAGTTCGCTCTTCTCGCCGTCGACGATCCAGTCGGCATTGAAAATCTTGTGGCGGCAGTGCTCGGAATTGACCTGCGAGAACATGACCAGTTCGGCATCGGTGGGGTCGCGCTCCATCTTTTGGTAGGCCTTGACCAAGTAGTCGATTTCGTCGGGCGACATGGCGAGGCCCCAGTCGATGTTGGCCTTGTAGAAAGCGTCGGGGCCCTCGGCCATGAGAGGTACGGTGCGGAAGGGGGCGGGCTCGAAGTGGCTGAAAAAGTCGGATACGTCGTCGTAGACCGCTTCGGTCATACGGTCGTGCAGGGCGAGCAGCGCCAAGCCGAGGTCTTGCATGCTCAGCACCAGGCCGTCCTCGGTGGTGAGGATGAAGTGGATGCCGCGCTCGACGCGGGCAATGGCGTCGAGGCCGCAGTTATGGAAAATGTCGGTCGCCTTGGAGGACCAGGGAGAGATGGTGCCTTTGCGTGGGGTGACGAAGAAGCCGCCTTCGTTGGCGCGGGCGAAGTGCTGTTCGGCTGCGAGCAGGGCGAAGGCACGCTCGGTGGTCTGGTCGTCGAGCGGATGGGCTGACTCGATGAAGTAGACTTCGACCGCGTCGATGGCGGCGATGTCGTGTGCGGCGATGGCATCGTTGAGCGCGTTTTTAAGCGCGGTGAGACGGAAATCGGAGAATGCCTGACGGCCTTGGAGAATGATTGGTTGCATAGCTGGAAAGTCAGAAAAGTCTAAAACCAGCTACGTTGGCGAGCGAAGGCGCAGGGAACAATACGAAAAGTACCTTTGTTGCTTCCTGTGTGACGGCTGTGCTGTGGGGGCGTAATGGGGGGGCGCTGACGTTTTTGAACCGTTAATTTACGTGAATGAACGTGAATTTTTATGACTGAAAGTGCGGTTGCTAGGTTGTGCTTCGGGCTTTAGCTGACGCTTTGAGGGTGCTTTTAGGCAGAATCATTTTTACGGGACGTGGATTTGTGGGCAGTGATCGGGAGAATTTGATCGAGTTTTTTGGATTGTGACTCATCGTTAGGGGGCATGAATGATATTCCTAGGATCATTGCCCACCGTGGAGCTTCGGTCGCGGCACCGGAAAATTCGATTTCTGCGCTGCAGCGGGCTTGGGTGGAAGGCGCGGATGGCGTGGAATGTGATGTGCGCCTGACTGCGGATTGCCAGGTGGTGTGCATTCACGATGCTGATACGGAGCGGGTGGCAGAACGAAATTTATCAGTCGAGGCGCATACTTACGAAGAGTTGGCACAGTTGGATGTGGGGCTGAAAAAGTTGGCAAATTTTAAGGGAGAGCGCATTCCGCTGCTGAGTGAGTGGTTGGCGAATGTGCATGCGGGGAAGAAGGTTTTGATTGAGCTGAAGACGGGGGCGGAGATTTTAGTGCCTTTGTTTGAGGTGCTCGACGCCGCTTCGGTGGCGCTGAAGCAAATTGTGCTGATTACATTTGATCTCGAGATGGTGCGAGCACTGAAGGCGCAGCGGCCTGGGCTGGGCGTGTATTGGTTGATCGATGTTAAATCGAATTGGCTGGGGCGTTCTAAACTGAAACTTGCGGATGTGCTCGACACGGTGGTGGACACCAACGTGGATGGAATCGGCTTGCGGTGTCACTCGGGGATCAATCGCGAAATGGTGAAGGCGATCTTGGAAGCAGACATCGATTTAAACATCTGGACCGTGGACGATCCTGTGGATGCGCGGCGTTATGCTTCGTTTGGTGTGACTTCGATTACGACGAATTGCCCTGAGGTGATTCGCTACGCTTTACAGAAATAGCGGGCAGCCTGTTCGCTGAGGCTGAAGGGACGGCGATTTGGAACCGTCAATTTACGTTCATTTGCGTGTATTATTATGACTGGGAAATACGCGTGTTGGCTGTGCCTGGAAACTGGGGAATCTATTTCCTATGTCTGAATTTGATTGGAAATCTTTTGTGAGCTCGTTGATTCTATTGCAATGACGACTGATATGAAACGGGTTCGCTGGGGGATTTTGGGCTGCGGCAAAATTGCGCATTCTTTTGCAAAAGCTTTGCAAAAGGTGGCGGGGAGTGAATTGCATGCGGTGGCCGCACGGGATGCAGAGCGGGCGCAGGCCTTTGCTGCGGAGCATGGTGCGGCGGGTGCTTATGGTTCTTATGAGGCGTTATTGGCGGATCCGGAAGTGGATGCGGTCTATATCGCTACGATTCACCCTCAGCATGCAGCGTGGATCGCGCATTGTGCTTATGCGGGCAAGCATGTGCTGTGCGAAAAGCCGCTCACCATGAACTTGCGGGAGGCAAAGCATGCGGTGAAGGTGGCGAAGGAGAAGCGCTGTTTGTTGCGAGAGGCCTTCATGTATCGTCATCATCCGCAAACGCAGCGAGTGGTGGACTTGGTGGAGTCGGGCGTGATCGGCAAGGTGCGGATGATTGATGCGACTTTTTGTTTTAATGCCGGCGAGTGCCCGGAGTCCCGATTGCAGGATAAAGCGCTGGGGGGCGGCGGCATTTTAGATGTGGGCTGCTATCCGATGTCGTTTGCGCGTTTGATTGCAGGGCGTGCGCAAGGACGACTGTTTGCGGAGCCGTTGGAATTGAAAGCTGTGGGTCACCTCGACATGCAGACCAAGGTGGACATGTGGACGACAGCCGTACTGCGCTTTGAGGGAGATGTCTTGGCCCGCTGCACCTGCGCGGTGCAAATGAGTGCTGAAAATCAGGTCGTGATTTTCGGCGAGCGGGGACGCATCATCGTGGAGAGTCCCTGGTTCTGTAATGGGAGGATACGCACGGTGTTGGATGACGATCAGGCAGACGAGGTGATCGAGCCTATGCTTGGGCGCGATCTGTATGCCTATGAAATCGAATCCTTTGCCGGCGAATTGCGTGGTCAAGCAATCGGGGCGCGTGCGGTAGGCATGCGCTTGGACGATAGCCTGGGTAATATGAAGGCGCTGGATTGGTGGCGCGCGGAGATCGGATTGGCTTATGAGGCGGATCGCTAGGGTTCGAGTGCTCGGTCGGGGCACCTGTCCTACTATAGGGTGCAGCGAAGGCGGCGACGTGTCTGCGAATTAATCACGTGGCGCCCAGTGGATGACGAGGTCATCTTCATTGTCCGTGATGCTGTCGCCTTTGTCTGAGTTGCTGAGGATGAAGCCATCGGCGCTTTGGGTATAGTGATAGATCTGTTTATTAGCGGGATCTGTTCTGGACGCCAGTTGAGCAGTTATTTCTTGCGGTAAAGGGACGCCTTGTTTGGCGGACAGTATGAGTTGGGCGGCTATGACAATTAAATCAATTCGTCGCTGAGTATTCACGGCTGTCTCGGCGACATTCCCGTAGGCGGGGACAGTGATGAGTAGTAGCGTGTCGAAAAAGTCACCTTCTGTCTCTAGTCGTTCCATTTCCAGGTGCATCGATTCGAGCTTTTTAAGATCCACAGTGCCAGCTGCGAGGTCGAAGGCGCTATAGTATTGGCTGGTGAAGTTGAGGCTTCTGGCGAGCATTTGCAGGTTCCAGCCTTTGGCGGGCACAAAGTGCCAGAGTGCGGAGACTAGAGAGTCATTCACCACCCACATGTTGGAGCCGAGTAGTAGCGGGACGCCATCGCTGCCGAATAGATGCGTCAGCTCGACGGGATCTTCGAAAAATGCTTTGATTGAGTTGCTCATCGTCAGCATTTCGAATTCGAAAGATTGTCCGAGCCTATTGATGCAGTCGATCGGCGCGCAAAGAGTGAGGATTTCGGCTAATTGATGCGTGTCGAAGACGTCGTGAACTAGGCCATAGTAAAGTATCTCACTGATAGAGCTACGAATCACAATGGTCTCGATCATGACGTTGATTAAAAACGGGACCTGTGGGTTGAGGTTCGAAATACGCAGTAGTGCATGGCAGTTTTCTAATGCCAGCCCACTCTCGCCTGTGCGTAGGGCGAGCAGGGCTTCGGCGGTGAGTAGGCGTGTCACTGTGCGCAGTAGCTCAAAATCGGGTATGGGAGATGCCGCGGCTACTGTGTAGTCGCCTGGCAGATAGCTACTCGAGCGTTCGTCGCAGGCGGCTCTGAGCTCGGCGAGTGCGCTGCGATAAGGGTGTAAGATACGAGTCAGCTGTGTGAACTTGTCTGCGTGTGTCTTGCCAAAAATATCTAGCGATTCTAAGTCTGATTGGGCAAATCCAAAGGCCTGATGCTTCCTCGACTCTGAGGGGGCGAAGAGCTCTTGTGCCGCGCTGGCCGCTTCGGTCGCCTGCTCATCGAAGATGGGCTCTGCCTGCCAGTCGCCCAGTTGGTCGTGGTTGCTGGTCATGCGTATGCAATCAGTCATGACCCGAGCTAAGGCCAGATTGTTTGCTTCTGGAATCGCTTGTGGTCGTGCTTGCTGCCAATCGGTTCGAAGCCCCATGCTTTCTAATTCGCTACGCGTCCGATCCCAGGCTCGTTGACCGCGCCACTTTTCAAAAATACTCAACGTGAAGGCTGCGCCGAGTAGTATGGCTAATCCAATTAGGGGGAGTCGTAGGGGCATTCGCATGCCGATAGTGAGTCAGTTTTTGGAGGGGTACTCCAGCTTGCAATTGAATGATAACTATTTGCAGATTGGATCCAATTGAGGCTTTTCGCATAAAGTTAAACAAAGTCTTGCAATCTAGTTAGGCTCCTAATTATTAGGGCGTGAATTAAAAATTGATGTTCCAAAAATATTAATGAACGAGCCGACCATGTTTAAAGATCCGCCGAAGTTAGAGTGCTTTGTTGAGGTTTCGAAGTTGTTTGAAAACTGCGATCCAGAAGTGATGTATACTCTGGCCACGTTTTTTCATGCGCACGATCTATTGTGGAAGCAGAAGCTGGCGCATTGCGCTGAATCTGGTATATCGCATGGGCGTTTCATGATTTTGGTCTTATTGATGAATAAGGATCAGGTTCAGGGAGACAGTTCGTGGATCACGGCTTCGACACCCGCAGAGTTGGCGGATTTGGCGCAAATCTCCCGCGCATCGGTGACTGGTTTGCTCGATTCTTTGGAAAAAGATGGGTTTGTGTGTCGCAAGCATGACACGAGTGATCGGCGCACAGTATCGATTTATTTAACGGAACAGGGGCAAGAATTTTTGGATAAGTTCTTGCCGCCTCATTTTAAAATGATGAGCCAGTTAATGAATGTGCTAGAGCGTGAGGAGCAGGCGCAACTCTTGCTGTTGTTAGAGAAGCTAGCCAGTGGAGTCAGTGAGCTGGTCAATGCCGAGTCGAAAGATGGAAGCGATGGCAAAAATATTTAAGTAAGGAAAAAATCTAAAATTGGTTATGGCAAAAAGTAAGTTAAAATCTTTCGTGATAAAGACAGGCATCACTGTGGTGATCCTTGCTGTGGTGATCGGTGCCTTAGTCGGGCTGAAGGCGATTCAGATTGGCGAGATCATGGCAGCGATTCCCAACATGCAGCCCCCTCCGGCTTCCGTTGCGACTGCAAATGTGAGCAGTATGGATTGGCCTGTTGAGTCGAATGCGATCGGAACGATCGCACCAGTGCAAGGGGTGACGCTTTCGGTCGAATCTGCGGGGCTTGTGACTGATTTGGCCTTTGAGTCGGGGCAGACGGTGCGCAAAGGAGATCTGCTGTTGCAGTTGGACACACGCAGTGAGGCGGCACAATTGGCGGCTGCGAGTGCTGCTGCAGATTTGGCAAAAATTAGTCTGGATCGTGCTCAGCAATTGCTGGGACGCAAAACGATTTCGCAGGCTGAGTTTGATGCCGCCGACGCAGGGTATAAAGAAGCGATGGCCAACGTCGCAAATTTGGAGGCGATCATTGAGAAGAAGAAGATTGTCGCACCCTTTGGGGGGCGCCTCGGCATCCGCCGGGTGAATCTCGGGGAATACCTAACGCCGGGCGCTCAGGTGGTGAGTCTGCAGTCGACTGACCCGATCTATGCGAACTTCTATTTGCCGCAACGCGACCTCGCCTATCTCAAAGTCGGCTTGGAGGTCGAGACTTACACCGACGCCTTTCCAGATCAAGTAAAGGCCGGGGCGGTTTCCGCAATCGCCGCAGAGGTCGATGCGACCACACGCATGGTCGAGGTGCAGGCGACGTTGCCAAATCCGCAGGGGCAATTGGCTGCTGGTATGTTTGTCAATGTGCGCATCGCACGTGATGCGCCACGGACAGTCAAGGCGGTGCCTGCCAGTGCAGTGATTTATGCATCCTTCGGTAACTCGATCTATGTGGTCGAGCCAGCAGAAGAAGGGGAGGGCTTTATTGCGGTGCAGAAATTTGTTCGTTTGGGTGAGCGTCGGGGAGACTTCATCGAAGTGATCGAAGGCTTGGAGCTGGGGGATCGAGTAGTCGCTGCGGGCGGGCTGAAGTTAATGTCCGGTGCGCCCGTGTTGATCAACGATGGAACGACACCGGAGGCGCAACTCAATCCGACCCCGGACGATGCTTAAGGCGCGAGCCTCAATTTAGTCATATACAAATTTGGAATCTGATTCAACTAGCATGAGTGCGCACAAATCCTTTACCGACCTATACATCAATCGACCCATACTCGCGATTGTTGTGAGTATGGTCATCGTGATCGCCGGCTTACAGTCCTATAGTAAGCTGACGGTTCGCCAATATCCGCAGAATGAGAACGCGATCGTAACGATTACGACCGCTTACATTGGTGCCGATGCCGATCTGGTGCGCGGGTTCATCACTACGCCGATTGAACGAGCCGTCGCGGCTGCGGATGGAATCGACTATATTGAATCCACCAGTTCATTTGGTGTGTCCACCATCAAGGTGACGCTTAAGCTTAATTACGATGGTAAGACGGCGCTCTCTGAAATCAGCACCAAGGTCGACCAAGCGCGTGGCGACTTGCCGCCGGAGGCGGAAGTGCCAGTCTTGGGTATTGAGACTGCAGACTCGCAGATCGGTGCTGCTTATTTGAGCTTCCGTTCCGACATTCTTGAGCGGAATGAAGTGACGGACTACTTGACTCGCATTGTGCAGCCACGCTTGAGTGCGGTGCCAGGTGTGCAACGCGCCGATATCCTTGGCGCGCAGAATTTTGCCATGCGCATTTGGCTGAAGCCAGATCGTTTGGCGGCCTACGGCATCAGTCCTGTTCAGGTCAATCAAGCCATTGCTGCAAATAATTACTTGTCCGCGGTGGGGCAGACCAAAGGGCATTACTTAACAGTCAGCCTGACAGCCAATACCAACCTGAGTTCAGCAGAGGATTTCAAGCAATTGGTCGTTGCTGAGAAAGATGGCGGCCTAGTGCGCTTGAGCGATGTTGCGGATGTGGTGCTCGGCTCTGAGACGTATACCGAAGACGTGCGCTTTTCCGGTGAGCAAGCGGTCTTCATGGGTATCTGGGTATTGCCGAATGCCAATACCCTGGATGTGATGGCAGGGGTGCGTGACGAAATGAAACGCATACAAGAGGAATTGCCTCAAGGCATGCAGGCGGCCATCGCGTATGACTCCAGTGAATACATCGAAGATGCGGTGTCCGAAGTTTATTCCACTTTGATTGAAACACTGGTAATTGTGGTCGTGGTCATTTTCCTCTTCCTGGGGTCGTTGCGCGCGGTCGCCGTGCCTGTGATTGCGATCCCGATTTCGTTGATCGGCGGTTTCTTTTTGATGCAGGTGTTTGGCTTCAGTATCAATTTGTTGACGCTACTCGCGATCGTGCTCTCGGTCGGCCTGGTGGTGGACGATGCGATTGTGATCGTTGAAAACGTAGAGCGTCACCTTTCCGAAGGACAGGGACGCCTAGAAGCGGCACTGCTGGCTGCACGTGAATTAGTGGGCCCAGTCATCGCCACCACCTTGGTGCTGGTCGCGGTGTATATGCCGATTGCGCTGCAGGGTGGTTTGACCGGCGCTTATTTTAAGGAGTTCGCGATGACTCTGAGCGGTGCGATTGTGATCTCTTCGATTGTCGCCTTGACGCTCTCGCCCATGATGTCTTCCCGTTTTCTGCGTCCCAATGAGAGTGAGCGTGGATTTGCCGGTATGATCTCGCGACAGTTCGAGAAAGTGAAATCATGGTATTCGAAACTACTAGGCATGGCCTTGTCCTCACGACCATGGGTGTATGCGATCTGGATCGTGCTCACACTGGCTGCGATTCCGATGTTTTTGATGTCACCGCGCGAACTTGCGCCGATGGAAGATCAGGGCTTTATCTTTGGTGTCATTGATCCGCCCTCGAATAATAGTTTGGATCAAACCGTGCACTACAGTGAGCAGATGTTCGACATTTTGAAGGAAACGCCTGAGTATGACTTCACTTTCCAGATCTCGAATCCCTCCTTTGGTATTGCAGGTATGAGCTTGGTGCCATGGTCGCAACGCGAGCGCACTTCGATTGAAGTCAACCAAGATGTGATGGCGCGCGTGGGGCAAATCACAGGTGTCAACGTCTTCATGCTCACGCCCCCGGCGCTACCTGGTGCGGGCGACATGCCGATCGAATTTGTAATTTCTTCGACCTACGATGCCGAGCAATTATTAGGCTACGCTCAGGAGTTAGTGAAGCGCGGCATGGCCAGCGGACAGTTTCAGTTCTTGACCATTGATATGCGCTACGACCTTCCACAGTCCGAAATTGTATTCGACCGTGATAAGATCGCTTCGATGGGCCTGAGCTTGCAGCAAGTGGGGCAAGACCTCGGTGCCGCGATCGGGGGGAATTATGTAAATCGTTTCAGTATCGATGGGCGCAGCTATAAGGTGATTCCGCAGATTAAGCGCGAGAGCCGTCTGAACCCCGAACAGTTGACAGACATTTATACCTCCGGTCCCGGCGGTGAGCTGATCCCGCTCAGTTCCATTGCTCACATTGAGAACCATGTGCAGCCACGCAGCTTGAACCGCTTTCAGCAGCTCAATTCGGTGAAGATTTCCGGCATGGGCACGGGGACATTGGATGCCTCGTTGGCCTATCTTGAAACCGAGGCTGACAAAATTCTACCTGCCGGTTTTGGTTACGACTACACTGGCCAATCTCGTCAGTTGCGCAAAGAGGGGGGCAATAAGGAGTTTATGCAAACCTTCGCGCTGGCAGTCTTGATGATCTTTCTGGTGTTGGCGGCGCAGTTCAATTCCTTCCGCGACCCATTCATTATTTTGCTTGGTTCGGTGCCACTGGCAGTCTTTGGCGCGAGTGTCTTTACCTTTCTTAAGATGCCGCTGCCAGCGCCGTCCTTCACAGATGGTTGGACGACCACCTTCAACATTTATACACAAGTTGGGCTAGTGACACTGGTCGGGCTGATTGCCAAGAACGGCATTTTGATTGTCGAGTTTGCCAATGCCTTGCAGCGGCAAGGGCTCGCTAAATTAGAAGCGGTGCATGAGGCTTCGTTGACACGTCTGCGCCCGATTTTAATGACCACCGCGGCTACCATCTTCGGCCACTTCCCACTGACCTTGGTGACTGGTGCCGGTGCTGAGGCTCGTAACTCGATTGGTCTCGTGCTCGTCGGTGGGCTCGCGATCGGCACGGTATTCACACTCTTTGTGGTGCCCGTCATTTATATGTTGATCGCGGCCGAGCACCAAGGCCGCGTGGTCAAAGCAGTCACGGCTGCCGACCTTCCTGAAACTCCAGCTTAAGCAGTATAGTATGAAACGTATCTATCTTTTAACTACAATGTTCTTTGCTGCTGCCACTGCGGCGAGCGCCGTCAGTTCTGATCGTAGGATGGCCCTGGCAGCTGAAGATCCGATGCCGATCCCTGATGAGATCACGTTGGAAGCGGCGCTTGATTATGCGCTGGAACACAGCTTCACCATTCTCCAAGCCAAGGAGCGTATTGAAGAGCAATACGGACTGATCATGGAAGTCGGCGCGGCCGTGCGCCCGACGCTGTCTTTGAACGGAAGCATCTCCGAGCAGGCCGATGGCATGACTGCCTCCTATAGCGCTTCAGATAATTGGTCGGTCTCGCTGCAGGTGCGGCAAGCACTCTATGCGGGCGGTGGCTTGCGTGCTGCAATTCGTGCGCAGGACGCATTGGAACGCGCTGCGCTGTATGATCTTCAGGCCAGTGTCGAAACTGCGATTCAAGAAGTAAAGACGGCGTTCTACGGTATCTTGCTGGCACGTGAGACCATCGAGGTAGAAACTCAGAATATAGAACTCTTGGAAGAGCAGCTTGCCAATACCGAGAGTCGCTTCGAGGCCGGCTCGGTTTCTAATTTCGATGTGCTGCAAGCAAAGGTCGCCTTGGCCAATGCCAAGCCCGCATTGATTCGAGCCAAAAATGATTTTCGGGTCTCCGTGGCAGATTTCAAGCGCGTGGTCGGCTATGTGAAACGCCGGGGAGCGCCCACGGTGAAGATGCCTAAATTCGTTGGCGAACTCGATGTCCGCATGCAGGAGTATGGTTTGCTAGATTCCATGCAGCAAGCGATGAAGGCACGTCCTGAATTGGCCCGCTTGGCTTTGTTGGTCGATTCTAATCAGGAAGGCATAGAAGCCGCAGAGGCAGGTTACCTCCCGAGTGTGGATTTGATCGGAAGTTATAATTTTTTACGTTCCTACACCACCACGGATGATCGCTTTGATAATCCTGAGGATGGCTGGTATGTTGGCTTAGAGGCGAACTGGAATATATGGGATGGGCGCGCGACGAAAGGCCGCGTGTTGCAGGCCAAGTCACGGGTGCGGCAAAGCGAACTCGTGCTCGATGAGACGCGTCTCTCAGTAGAAATCGAAGTGCGACGTGCGGTATCCGAACTCGAGAGCGCAGCTGAGTTGGTGGAAGCCGCCGGTCTCGTGACCGGGCAGGCTGAAGAAGCACTGCGCTTGGCGAATGATCGCTATAGTGTCGGCAGCTCCACTTTTCTGGATACCTTGCAAGCACGTGTCTCCTTGACCGAAGCCCGTAACAATCAGTTGCAGGCGAATTACAGCTATCTGCTCGCCCTGACGAATGTGCAACGGGCGATCGGGGAAACTAAATATAACTACGTGGACGCAAGCGAGGCAAAGTAGAGCGTTCGCATCGCTCTGGTCTAAAGCTTAAGACTCGAGTGCATGTAGGTCATCCTACCAGCTTTGTTCGTGCGGGCAGAGTTGCCTTTAGGCGTTCAGTTCGACTAATTTCGCCATGATTGCCTTTTGAGCGTGGAGGCGGTTTTCGGCTTCGTCGAAGATGATGCTTTGTGGGCTATCGAGCACTTCTTGGCTGACTTCTTCGCCGGCGTGGGCGGGGAGGCAGTGCATGAAGTAGGCCTCGCTTTTGGCTAGGGCGAGTAGTTCGCGGGTCACTTGATAAGGGGCCATCTCGGCTTTGCGTTTCTCGGCTTCGGCTTCGTCGCCCATGGAAACCCAGACGTCGGTGTAGATGACGTCGGCGTCTTGGAAGGCGGCTGTGGGATCGGTCGTGAAAGTGTAGTTTAATTCCAGTCCGTCGGCTTTGAGAGCGTCATCGATTTCGCTGCCGGGCTCAAAACCTTCGGGGCCTGCCAGTACGATCTCCATGCCGAACATGGCGGCGGTATGAATCCACGAGTTGGCCATGTTGCTGGCGCAGTCGCCGAGGAAGGCGACTTTTTTGCCTTTGAGCGTTTCAATATCCATGTCGTCGGGCGAGTAGCGCTCCAACAGAGTGAAAATATCGGTGTAGAGTTGGCAGGGGTGGTTGAAGTCGGTCAGGCCGTTGACAATGGGCATGCTGGCATGCGCGGCAAAGTCTTCGATGATGCTGTGGGCAAAGGTCCGGATGACGAGGCCGTGCAGGTAGCGCGACATAACTTTGGCGGTATCTTCGATGGTTTCGCCGCGTCCGATCTGAGTGTTTTGTGAGTTGAGCACGACGGGATGTCCGCCGAGTTCATGCACGCCGACTTCGAAGGAGATCCGGGTGCGGGTGCTGCTCTTGTAAAAAAGTAGGCCCCAGGATTGAGTGCTGAGTGGCTGCGCCGAGCTGGCCCGTTCGGCTTTGAATTGCTTGGCCAACAGGAATACCTGTTGGGCCTGTTCGAGGCTGAAATCGGTTTCTTTTAAAAAGTGGTGCATGACTGGGGGAACATCGAGGGTTCGAGCTCGAACGCTGAATGTTGAGTGTAATGGTTTTTATTAAAGGAGTTAGAAATGATTTAATATTCGAAGTTTAAGCTTCGGTGTTGGCGAAGATGGCATCGAGGATTTCGACGGATTCGCTGAGTTGTGCGGGTGTCGCGATGAGTGCGGGCAGCAAGCGAACGACGTTGTTGCCCGCGGGGACGACGAGTAGCTTTTTCTCACGGGCGGCCGCTGTGATGCTGAGGTTGAGGCCTTCGGGCTTGAGCACGAGGCCGACCATGTATCCAGCA
Organism: Coraliomargarita algicola; assembly: GCF_033878955.1. NCBI lineage: Bacteria > Pseudomonadati > Verrucomicrobiota > Opitutia > Puniceicoccales > Coraliomargaritaceae > Coraliomargarita > Coraliomargarita algicola. Next base: position 2,218,043 of record NZ_CP138858.1, on the reverse strand, counting down.
CCCCGTATGCCAGCAATCAGCTCGGGATACTTTTGGGCGAGTTTTTGTAGTTGAGCGTGCCAGGCCGGGCTGTTGGCAGCCACCTGTTGGATGAGTTGCTCCTCTTCGATAATGTCGAGGGTGGCGTTGGCAGCGGCACAGGCGAGCGGGCTGCCTCCAAAAGTCGTGCCGTGCGAGCCGGGCTGGAAGAGCTCGGCGTAGGGCTCCGAGACCCAGATGGCGCCGATCGGGAACCCGGCGCCGAGGCCTTTGGCCATACCGATTGCGTCGGGTTGGACGCCGCTGGCTTCGAAGGCGAAAAAGTGTCCACTGCGGCCGATGCCGCATTGCACTTCATCCAGCATGAGCAGTGCGCCCCGCTCGGTGCAGAGTGCCCGTAATTCTTGTAGGAAGCTGCTTTCGGCAGGGAAGAGGCCACCTTCGCCTTGTATGGATTCGATGAATACGGCGGCTACGGAGTCGTCGACTAGTTGGTCGAAACTCTCGATGTTGTTGAGCTCACCAAATTTAAAGCCTTCCAGCATGGGCCGGAAGCCGCCTTGGATCTTTTCCTGAGGTGTGGCGCCCATACCGCCGAAGGTCCGTCCGTGGAAGGCGTTTTTCGCGGCGACGACTGTGAAGCGTTTGCCTTCTTCGCCGCTCAGCTTTTTTCCGTGCAGCCGTGCCAGTTTGATCAAAGCCTCGTTGGCTTCGGCGCCGCTATTGCAGAAGAGCGTCCGGCCGGGGCCAGCTTTAGCAACGAGGCGGTCGGCGAGCTTTTGCTGTCCGGGGATGCCGTAGAGGTTGCTGCAATGAGTGAGTGTGGCGGCTTGGGTATGCATTGCCGCCACCCATTTCGGGTGGGAGTGCCCCACAGAAGTTACGGCGATGCCGCTGCCAAAATCTAAATACTCGTTGTCGGCGTCGTCGTAGAGATACACGCCTTGGCCCCGCACGGCGTTAAACGCGGGCGGGCCGTAGTTTTTGATGAGTGTCGGATGGTGGTTCATGGGAGGAAAAAGTTGGCTGGTTTTCTGTTTGTCAGTTTTCGGTTGAACTGAGGAACGGTAAACTGAAAACGGGTTAACCGAGTCGAAAGGCTCGCTACGAATTAACGATTTCGGTGCCGACGCCCTTGTCGGTGAAAATTTCCAGTAGTAGGCTGTGGGGCTGCTCGCCGTCGATAAAGTGGACACGGTGCACGCCACTGCGGAGCGCTTTGACGGCGCTGTCGGTTTTGGGAATCATGCCTTTGTTGATGGTGCCATCTTGGACCAGGCCGGCGACATCGTCGGCGTTGAGTGAAGAGATTAGCGAGGTGGGATCATTTATATCCTTCATCAGTCCGGGCACGTCGCAGAGGTAGACGAGGCGTCGGGCGCGCAGCGCGGCGGCCACACGACCTGCGGCGGCGTCGGCGTTGGTGTTGTACACTTGGCCGTCTTCGTCGCAGGCGATGGGCGAAATGATGGGGATGTAGCCATCGTTGAGTGCTTTTTTAATGATTTTGGTTTTGACGGTATGCGTCTCACCGACGAAGCCCAGATCGAGTTCTTCGCCGTCCACGACGACTTGTTTCTTATCGCAGACCAGGATGTTGTTACCCGGAATCGCGAGTGGGCGGGCGTTTTTGGCCTGCAGGATTTCGCAAATCTCGAGGTTGACGATTTTGTTGAGAGTGTGGTCGACCACTTTGACCGACTCGGCGTCGGTGACGCGTAGACCGTGCTCGAAGCGTGTTTGCACATTGGATTCAGCCAGTGCGCGTGTGATGGCTTTGCCGCCGCCGTGTACGACCACAACTTTGATGCCGGCTGCATGCAGGAAGGCGATGTCGGTGGCGACACGGGTGCGCACCATCGGGTCGGCATCGTCCATAAAGGCACCACCGTATTTCACCACAAAGATCGCATCGCGAAAGCGTTGGATGTAGGGAAGCGCTTCAAGCAGCACGGCTGCCTTAGTGGTGACGTCGAGTTGGGAAATATCGGACATTATTCGGATTTATTGAAGTCTACGTAGGCCTCACTGAGATCGGAAGTGAGTAGGCGGAAGCTGCCGCTGCCTTGGTTTAGATTGAGAGTGATACGGAAGCGTTTTTTAGAAACGATCGCTTTCCACTGGGCGAGGTTGCTGTCTTGGGGGAGTCCACCGATCAGCGCGGGCACATCGTCGTAGTGGATGTCGAAGCATGCTTCTTTGAGTCCGACCCGGGCGTAGCCGGCGGCGTCGGCGAGGCGGCCCCAGTTCGGGTCGGAGCCATACCAGGAAGTCTTGACCAATAAGGAGTTGCCCACGGCGCGAGCCACTTTTTCGGCGTCCTGTTCGCTTTGGCAGCCTTCGACGACTAATTCGACCAGTTTGGTTACTTTTTCACCATCGCCGACGATTTTTTCCGCCAGAGCATCGCAGACCTGGAGCACGGCCTCGTGGAAGGCTTGCAACAGTTCGGGTGAATCGTTGGGCACCAAGCCGGACTTGCCGTTGGCGAGTAGTAGCACGGTGTCGTTGGTGCTCATGTCGCCGTCGATTGAGATACGGTTAAAGGTCTGATTGCAGGCTTGGACCAGAGTATCTTTCAGCGCGGCGTTGTCCACCTCCAGATCGGTGGCGAGGAAGGCGAGCATGGTGGCCATATTGGGCTCGATCATGCCTGCGCCCTTGGCGATGCCCGCGACGGTGAGTGTTTGGCCTTGGTAAGTGAAGCGTGCTGTGGCGCACTTGCGCCGGGTGTCGGAGGTCAGAATGGCATCGGCTGCATCCAGCGAGGCCTGTGTTTCTGAGCTGAGTGCGTGTGCGGCCGTGGCGATGCCGGATTTAATTTTGCCCATGGGCAGTTTGCGTCCGATACGCCCGGTCGAGCAGACCAAAAAAGGCGAGCCGATACCGGTCTCCAGCTGTGCGATCGCAGACATTTCCTTGGCGTCGCGCATGCCCTGTTCCGCTGTAGCTGCGTTGGCATTGCCGCTATTGGCAACAAAGCCGGCGACCTTCATGTTGGGCTGTGAGAGGATTGCCTTGCACACGTGCACGGGGGCGGCACACACATCGTTGAGCGTGAATACCCCCGCAGCATTGCAAGGTTGCTCGGCTGTCACCAATGCCAGATCGAGTTGTTGGAGGTCGCCCTTCTCCCGGATGTCCGCGGCGACACCCGCGGATTTGAAGCCGGGGCAGTCGGCGATACCTTGTGGATTTTCGATTAGCTGAACTTGGATCATTGGGCTGAGAGCTGAGGGCTGAGATTAGAGTAGGCCAGCGGTTTCTTCGAAGCCGAACTTTAGATTCATGAGTTGGACGGCTTGGCCACTGGCACCCTTGATGAGATTATCGATGACAGAATTAATGATGAAATTGCCCGTGCGTGGGTCGTACACCGCGGATATGTCGGCCCGGTTAGTGCCGGTTACGTGTTTGGTGTCTGGGAAGGTGCCTGTGGGCAGTATGGATACGAAAGGCTTGCTGCCGTAGGCCTTTTCCCAGGTGTCGTAGACACTATTTAGAGAGTCTTTGAGCTTGGCCTTGGCCACGATGGTGGTGGAGATGCCGCGTGACATGGGGGCGAGGTGTGGGTTGAACTGCACGATGCAGTCGGCGAAGGCCGCTTTTTCGAGTTGCTCTTCGATCTCGGACAGGTGGCGGTGCTTGGGCATACCATAGCCCTTCATGCTTTCGTTGCGCTCGCAGTAGATGAAGTCTTCGGCGACCTTACGGCCGGCACCGCTGACACCACTGTAGCTATTGATGACGATTCCTTTGGGGTCGATCAGTCCCGCTTTGAGCAAGGGGACCAGTGGCAATTGAATGCTGGTCGGGTAGCAGCCCGGGCAGGCAATCAGCGAGGCGCTCTTCCATTTGTCGTCGGCGAGTTCCGGGATGACATAGGGAGCGGCTTCCAGTAGGTGTGGTGCCGGGTGTGCTTGGCCGTAATAGTCTTCGTACACCCGAGTCGAGCCGAGGCGGAAGTCCGCGCTGAGGTCGATCACCGTTTTGCCCGCCTGATAGAGCGGATCGGCAAACTCAGAAGCCACGCCGTGGGGGAGGGCGAGAAAAAAGATGTCGATCTCCGTGGAGGCGGCGAGTTCCGCCGGATTGGATGCGGTAAAAGACAGGTCGCCCACCAGGTGTCGCAGGGCCGGCATTTGATCGCCCACTAATTTACCTGCCAGCGAGCGCGAGGTCACTGCCGTCAGTTTGACATCCGGGTGCCGGGAAAGAAGCCGGACCAGTTCTTCGCCGGAGTAGCCCGAGGCGCCTATGATTGCTGCATTCATGATTGTATTAGTGATTTTAAGTGGAGCTAATGAAACGAAAAAACCCTCCAAGGCACGCTTGCGCGGCTTTGGAGGGTTGCAAAAAGAGATGCGACCATTGCCGCCGCGGCGGTTTAACGTTTCGAGAATTGGAAGCGCTTACGTGCACCGGGTTGGCCGGCTTTCTTACGCTCACGAGAGCGAGGGTCACGCTTCATGTGGCCTTCTTGCTTGAGAGGCACGCGCAAATCTGCGTTCAGCTTCTCAAGAGCGCGGGCGATACCGAGGCGAACTGCACCAGCTTGGCCGTTGAGGCCGCCACCTTGTGCTTTTACAGTGATGTCCACTTGGTCGGACATCTCAACTGTCTTCAAAGGAGAGAGGGCTGCGTTAGCAAATTCTTCAGTCTTGAAGTAGGCGAGAGGCTCGGAGCCGTTAACGACTACCTTGCCAGTGCCGCGAGTAAGGCGGACGCGTGCGGTGGCTGTCTTACGACGGCCGACGGTTACAAATGTTTCTTCGCTCATTATATTAAAGGTGGGCTATTAAACCAAAGGTTTAGGCTGTTGAGCTTCGTAAGGGTGCTCAGCGCCAGCGTGGATTTTAAGTTTCTTGATCATTGCACGACCAAGCTTATTGCGTGGAAGCATGCCCTTGACGGCGTGCTCGATGATGAACTCAGGCTTTTTAGCGCGCATGTCGCTCATGCTGACGTAACTTTCGCCACCCATCCAGCCGGAGTAGAACATATAGTTCTTGTCGGAGTTCTTTTTGCCGGAGACTTTGATCTTCTCTGCATTGATGACCACGACGAAGTCGCCAGTGTCAGCGTGCGGTGTGTAGGTCGGCTTATGGCGACCACGCAGCACGTTGGCAATTTTTACGGAAATGCGGCCGAGTGTTTCGTTGGCAGCATCGACTACATACCAAGATTTGGTATGGTCGGATTTAGTAGCTAAAGTCGTCTTCATGATTTTTGGAAAAGCGGTGAACAGTAGAATGGGCAGGTCCGCTGTCAATGGGATTTTTTAGGGTTTTTTCTCCCTATATAAATAGGCGAGAGAGCAGGCCTGTATATAATGGGGCCAATTACAACCGAATTCGAACTGTAGCAGAATTTTATTGCAAATGCGCATGTGGCCTTCATTTTGCGCTGTTTTTCCCAATTGAACACAGATACTGGAGGAATACGACTTTGAGAGACGACTATTTAAGAGAAGCGCAGAAGAAAATCACTGATCCGATGATTTTGGTCAATGTGGTGTCCCGCCGGGCGAAACAACTGAAGAGTGGTTACAAGCCATTGATTGAGTCGTTGGAGCGTCTGTCTGCTGAAGATATGGCTCTGCGTGAGATCATGGAAGGTAAGATTACCTATCAGCTTTCCGAGCCTGTAGAGGAGTAAGCCTTTTCTTTTTTATAGCGTGCCCTCTAGCTTTCCCCCAATAGAGGGATTCCATTAACGTGTGCGCCAAGAAAAAATCGAAGGATCACCTTCGGGAAATCCGTAATGGTAAAGCTCACCACAATTATTTTGTGGGGGATACTTTTGAGGCTGGCATCGTGCTGCAGGGCACGGAAGTGAAAGCCATCCGCGATGGAGATGCGCAGATCAGCGAGGCTTTTTGCCGCGTGGAAAAGGGGCAGGTCTGGCTATATAACTCTCATATTGGAGAGTATAAATTCGGGAATTTTCAAAATCATCCACCCCGGCGTAAGCGTAAGTTGCTTTTGCATCGTCGTGAGATTCATAAATTATTTGGTGCGATGGAAACGGGAGGGAAGTCTTTGATTCCTCTGCGTATTTATATCAAGCACGGCTTGATAAAAATCGAGATTGCGCTTTGTACCTGGTAAGAAATTGCACGATAAGCGTGAAACTCTAAAAAAGAAAATTACGATGCGTGAAGCTGAGCGTGATATGCGCGATTACCGTTGATCGCAGCGTGTGCACGCTGAGCTGTGTGTGGAGGTCTTTGATATTTAACCTTATATCGCAGAATTTTGCAGGTCGCAGCGCAGCTTGTGTCACATTCCATCTCCCAACCCCATTACCCATATGTCATCCCGATCTATCATTGTTCAAGCACCGGCCAGCACTTCAAACTGTGGGCCAGGCTTTGATACGCTGAGCGTTGCGCTCTCTTTGTATAATTTCGTGCGTTTGGTTGAGCGAAGTGATTGTGAAATTTGCGCACTGGAGGAGGCGCACGGAGGCACGCAGGCGATGATTGAAGAGGCCGCGCGTTCTTTTACAGAAGTCGCGGGGGTGGAGGCTGTCGGCTTCAATTATGAAATTTGGGGAGATGTGCCGGAAGCGCGTGGGCTGGGCTCCAGTTCGACGATTCGTGCAGCAATCGTGGCTGGTTTGAATAAACTGCACGGGGAGCCGCTGGATTTAGAGGCGATGATTCGACTGACGACTCATTTGGACAATGCGCCGGATAATGCCTGTGCGGTGTTTGCCGGAGGTTTTTGCATTGCGCGCACCGAACCGGAAACTTTCGCTTATCGCGAGCATGTTCGCTTTGCTTTGCCAGAGTCGTTAACCTTTGTGGCGGTCTCGCCGGATTATAAAGTGCTGACAGAGAAATCGCGACGTGTGCTACCGGAGTCGATTCCATTTAAAGATGTGGTGCGCAGCGCCAATAGCCTCGCGTTTTTGGTGGGTGTGTTGGTTTCGGGGGATTTTGAGCGTCTGGATGGTGCCGTAAATGACTATATCCATCAGCCCTATCGAGAGTTACTCAATCCATTTGGCCACGAAAGTATTGAAGCGGGCTGTCATGCCGGCGCGTATACAGGCTGGCTCAGCGGAAGTGGCTCGACGGTTGTCTGTGTGACGAGCCCTGATAAAGCACAGGCAGTGGCTGCCGCTATGGAGCAAGTGTACGCGGGGAATGGGGTCAAGAGCCGGGCCTATCGGCTGATTACTGACAACCGTGGTCTGACTGTAAATGAAGAGTAGTGTAGTGGTGTTACATTTGATCGGTTGACCTCTTGGTTTTTTCCGCTTCATCTATTCGCAGTGAATGACCCAAACCGAGATTTTAACGAAGTAATCCGCACGATTCGCAAGGATGATCCACGGTATGCACGCGGTGCATATTATTTTCTGCGTCAAGCGCTGGATTTTAGTCTGAAGGAGATGCATAAGAGTGGGGATCTGGATAAGTCGAACCACTTGACGGGCAAGCAGTTGCTTGAAGGTATCCGCTTGTATGCGATTGATCAGTATGGGCCCATGGCGCGGCCTGTTTTGGAGCATTGGGGGATTCGCGAGTGTCGTGATTTTGGTAATATTGTCTTTAATCTGGTCGAGTGTAAGGTGCTCGGGAAGACGGATCAGGACAGTGTGGAGGATTTTTCAGGGGGGTATCAATTTGCTGCTGCGTTTGATCGTCCTTTTCGTCCTGAGCGGATCAAGCCAACCATCAAGAAGCCCCGCATGAGCTAAGGGCTGGTGGCGTGGGGCCTTCAAGTGGAGCTGGGGGCTGTGTTGTCGTATTGATGCGAAGTTCCGCACGCAAAAAAAAGCGCAGATCAATTGATCTGCGCTTTTTGCTTGGAAATGTGGCACGTGGCCTACTTCTCGATGGGTTGGCGTCCGAGTGTGCCGACGAGTGTTTCGAGATACTTCTTGGAGCTGACTTTATCGAGTTCTTCTTTGGCAGCTGTCAGGCGAGTTTCGATATTTAGGCGCTTGGCTACGCCGGAATGCGATTCGCGCTGTAAGAAGTTATGCAGGTATTGAACGTTGTTCTTCCACATCGCAATGTCGTGCGTCTGCTGGCTTTGTAGGCGCTCGGCATACCAATCGCTGGCGAGCATCGACTCGCGGGTGAAGAGCTCGCGCACCTTGGGCGAATCGAGATCTTCGCCTTCGTAGTGACCGTCTTTCATGATGTGGAGCAGTGCCTTGAGAGGCGGGCAAGCATCTTCGATCGAGCCGTCGGCGAAGTAGTTCTCGGCGGCTTGTTTGTGTGCGGCGATGATGGTTTCCATGCCTTCGACGAAGGTGTCCATGTCTTGCAACTCCGGTTTGAGCATTTGCTCGTCCAGCACGGAGGTTGGATTATTGAAGACGCGACCGAAGAAGATGCGGACGAATTTTGCGGTGATGCGATAACCGATGCGGCTTGCGAGCACCTTTTTGCCTTCGTGCTCGAAGTCTTCCACTTTCTCCAGATAGCCGTGTTCCAGCATCCATTTCGGATCGGTTTCGTTATCTTTGAGGCGGCACCAGATCTCGGGGACGAGTAGGCTGATGTCGTGGTCGACGCGGAAGTGAGGACCGACGTAGCCAGCTGCAGTGATAAATACGGGCTGATCTGTTGCGAGGTAAGATACCAGCGCATTGTTCATGTCGTAAATCGGAGGAAGGGCGTTGAATGGACCCTTCGTTAGTGCCCCTTCGGAGCCAGCGCCTGTGGTGGAGGGGGACTTGCCGGTGATACTGGCGATGTCCTCCATGAAGAGCTCGGGAAGCTCCATGTGGTGGATCGGGCTGAATACGCAGAGCGGCTTCACGCCTGCATCTGGCTCGGCGGGATTGTTGCGGCGCCCTGGCAGGATTGATGTGACTGGGCGTAGCAGGGCAGACTGTGAATCCTGACGGCGGAAGAGGCGTGAGCTGATGTCGGCCAGGTAAACTGCGCGAGGATCTTTCAGGTCCGGGCGGACTTGCAGGTAGCGCGGATTTTTAGTTGGGCTGCCGTCGACGATGCGTGGATATGCATTGGTCGAATAGTAGTCCGGCGAGTTGGCCTGGCTGAAATCGAGCACCATGTTACGCATCGGTTCCGTGTATTGGCCGAAACGGATGGCGTCTTCCGTCTCGTTCTTGGCGAACTCGCGGTCGAGTGGCTCGTAGTTGCTCAAGAAGCTGCCGAAAGAACTGAGATCTTGTTCCGCGCCCTTGTCGTAGCCGCGAATGATGGCATCGTCGGGACGTTGGAAGAAGCGATACTCGCAATTATGAACAAATTTCGCAGAGGGGAGTGACCATCCGGGAGGTAGGCTACTCAACTGCGAGCAAGGGGCGACTACCGATGCGGTGATATCGTCTTCGAGTGAGATCTTGGCCGCGGGGATGAAGTCTTTGCGTAAGCCAAAGGTGCGCCACGAACCATTTTCTGTGTAACCGACGCGTAGATATTGAGTGAGCATTTGTTGCTCACGATAGCGCAGGATGTTGCCCAATTCGCCATTGATTAAATCGACGCTGAAGCGTTTGCGCCAGTCACTGCCCCAGTCTTCTTTGTAGAAGCGTTTGATGATGAGTCCGAGTTCCTTGACGTGTTGTGGAATTGATTTGAGCCAGGTGTTATACTCCTCTGTGTATTCTCCCTTGGAGGGAGTGAGCAGCTTGATGACCGATCCCAGTGAGCGGTCTTTACTTAGTAGGGGGCGGCCTTGGGTCTTGTTCTTGGATGTATCCAAGAAGCGTTGTCCGTATTCTTTTTGAATGATTTCTTCGGCCAGATCGAAGTCTTTTTCAAAATCCCGAACGAAGACCGGGCCAGAGATGATGGCGTCGGTGATCGGTTTGGAGATTTCAGATTTACCTCCACCGGATACGGTGCAGGGCTTGTGGCAAACGCGGCTTTCTGCGGTGTAGCCCACTAGGCGCCAGCGGCGTCCTTCGGCAGGTTTCATCATTTCCACCTTATAGCCGGAGGGCAGCACGTAGGTATTGCCTGGGAGGAGCTTGATCTCCTGTTCATTGCCGTCTTTTGTCCAGTTGATGCGCTGTGTATTGAGCTCGATGCGGGCATCTTCAGGGATGTAGATGATATTACTGAAACTCTTGTCGATGGCGTAGCCTTCGGGTTTGATATCAATACGGTCACTGTAGCGAGCGATCACGCCATCAAAGGTCTGGTCGACAACTGGATAGTATTGGCTGAGCTGGAAGTCTTCTCCCAGGTCGTAACCTGTAAAGGCTAGGGTGCCGCCTGCGTGTTCTTCTTCGGCGAGTCCGTTCAGATTGGCCGAGTAGCCGATTTGTGTTTTAACTTCCTTCTTGCAGTAGCCGAAGTAGTTGTCGGCGATGGCGGTGACCACGACGCCACGTTCATCGCGGCAAGTGATTTTGAATGCGCCGCCATCGTTATAAAGTTCGTCCTCTTTTTCCCAGCACATGCCGTCGCGTATCTGACGTTCGGTGGCATCTTTAATGTTAGGAAGGCCGAGCTCAACTTTAGTAGTGCCCATGAGGTGAGGGGCCAGGATCACGCAGCCGCTGTGGCCGGTCCAGTGAGCGGGGTCGAGCGCGGCATCGTTGTCGGCGATGAAAGGATCGCCGGCATTGCCGAAAATGGATTCAACGAAGTCTAGGTTGCAGACCAGGTTGCCAGGTGCGAAGAAGCGCACTTCCATCGTTTTTTCCTGGCTAAAGCCATCCACCGCTGGAACCACGACCGGGCGTAGTAGCAACGAGACCCATGCGCGGGCCTTATCTTCCTGGTTGGCTAGGAAAGGCAGCGTCTGTAGAGATTCGGGGGCTCCTTTGAGTGCTTTGGCAAAAAGTCGGGCAGCCGCGAGTTTGGGAACTGCTTTTTTATCGTTGGGGACAGGAAGTCCTCCTTCGGTGACATGGAATACCCCCTTGGTGGTGCGACGGTCGCTCTTGGGGTTATGTAGCACTCCTTGTTGAATGCGGTAGGAGTCGATGATTTCGGATGTAAAGTGGTCGCCCTTGGCTGGCAGCGAGAGGGTGCGCGCGACACCGTGGCGATCCAGGATCAAAGTGTTATTGGGCAGGTGTGGCATCTCGCTCAGGTCGAGTTCGCCAAAATATTCGGCCAGAAAGCTCTGGATACGTTGATCGCAGGGGGGCAAGTAGTCGGCCAGTAGGCGGGATTTTTCCTGATAGCTGGCGAGTAGTGACTTGCTCAAGCTGTTAAAGCGGGAATCGCAGACCTCTTCGAAGATCGGTTGGCCGATCGAAGTGAGTTTTAAATTCACGTATTCGATGAGTGATTGTTCATCGTGGGCGTAAGCCGCTGTATTGGGGTCGAGTCCGAGCTGTGTGGTGAAGTCCATTATGTTGGTTTTTGTTTCAGTTGGAAGATTCGGGCTTTGTCTATGAGGCAGTATTCGTGCCTATTCTTGTGTATTTTGATTATTTAAATAAAGGCAAGATGAACCGTCTATTTGCTCATCTTCTTTAATGTTAAGGAGGTCTTGCATTAGCTTAGCTTATGAATTGTGTGCTGTTTAATTAGTAATTTTAAGCTGGCGAGGCGGAGTTCAACTGTCAACTGGAGCGTGGCCTGTTGTCATTGATTACGATGCTTACGGTGGGGGCAGATTATTTCGCTATGTCTGTTTGTTCCCCCCTTATCTTCCCCGTTTTTTGTGCGCATGTGCTGCTGCTTGCTTATTTGGTTCCACTTGTTGGTCATGGGCAGTGGTATGTAGCCGCGGAGGATGAAGCGTATTATGACGCGTATGCAGATGGATGGCAAACCGGCGACTGGGGCGGGCGCGGTTTCAAGGGCTGGCAACTCTTTGCGCCTGAGTATGGTATTGCGGGGGAGGAGCAGTATGCGGGGTTCTTTATCGCTGATGCGGATCAGGAGGCGGACTTGGGGGCGGCTGCACGTGAAGGGCGCGCGTTTGGTATCTATGCAAATGGAACTGGCTTCGAAGAGACGGTTGCTTTTCGTTCGTTTGAGCGTCCTTTAATCGCCGGGGATGTATTTTCCTTACGATTTGAGTTTGATGGCTTTGGTCACAAGTTTGAGCGCGACGCGGAGGGCGTCTCCAGTGTCGGAATCGCACTGCGTCATGCCGATACGGCCACGGATCTCAGCGAATTGAGCCAAGGTCGTGCATTGGTGTTGGCTGTGATCGAAGGCTTAAGTACATATCAGATTTTGGACGCTGGCGGTCGTTTCAACACCCGGGTTTTTCTCGATCCGGCTGGCATTGAGATCGGCGTGACCATTGGTGAGGCTGGGCTCTATAAACTGCAAATCACGACTTTGAGTGATCAAGTTCTGCATGAATTTCCCCAGCGCCGCATGAGTTTGCCCGTGGCGGAGGATGCTCCGGTTCGGATTAAAAGTTTTGCGCTATTTAATCTTAATGGCGGTGTTCATAACGCGTATTATGGGGCTTTCCAAATCTCCCGGCTGGAAGGAGACCGTTAATGACTACACCTCTTTTTCATCGAGACTGTGGTCTCCTGATGCATCCGAGTTCCTTGCCGAATCAATTTGGAGTTGGGGATTTCGGGCCATCCGCGATTCGCTGGGTCAAGCAGTTGGCGCGACACGGGCAAAATATTTGGCAAATCTTGCCGCTCAATCCGGCCGGGTATGGTGATTCGCCCTATCAGGGGCTGTCTGCCTTTGCGGCCAATCCCATTTTTATAAGTCCTGAGGACTTGCATACGCGTGGTTTGCTTGATGACCAGGAGTTATTGGCCTTGCGTATGCCACTGCACTCTCGGGTGGATTATGCGAGGTTGTATGCAAACAAAGCTGAAGTGTCCGCGCGAGCGGCGCTGAAATTTTTTGCTTTACCGAGTTCGGATCCGCTTCGGGAACAGTACCGGGTATTTCTAGAGTCCGAACGCGACTGGTTGGAGTGTTTTGCATTGTTCAGCGCGCTCAAGGCTCGCTTTAATCGCGTCGCATGGACGGAGTGGCCTGAAGAGTTTCGCGACCGTGATACTGTGGCGCTTCAGCGCATCACTGAGGAGTTGGAGTCGGATATCCAACGAGTCTATTTTGAACAGTTCATCTTGCGTTTGCAATGGTCGGCTGTTCAGCGGCACGCTCACGAGCTTGGGGTGTCCCTAGTGGGTGACTTGCCTATATTTGTAGCGCATGACAGTGCTGATGTTTGGTGTCAGCGAGAGCTCTTTCGTCTAAACGCCGACGGTAGTCCAAGTGTGATGGCGGGGGTGCCCCCGGATTATTTCTCTGCGACGGGGCAGCTGTGGGGAAATCCGCTTTACAATTGGGACATGCATCGAAGTCATAAGTATGCATGGTGGCGTCAGCGCTTAAGTCGTATCCTGACTTGGGTCGATGTGGTTCGGATCGATCATTTTCGTGGGTTTGAGGCGTGTTGGGAAGTGCCCGGCGAGGCTGAGACTGCTGCAGAGGGGAGCTGGGTTCCCGCGCCGGGGTATGAGGTGTTCAATGCCTTCGTCGAGGATCACGGTTTGCCCTTGCCCGTCATCGCAGAAGACCTCGGAGTGATCACGCCCGAGGTCGAGCAGCTGCGTGATTATTATAATTTGCCGGGTCTACGCATTGAGCAGTTTGCCTTTGGGACTGACCCGATGAGTTCCACTTTTTTGCCAGAGAACTATGTCCCAAACTGTATCGCCTATACGGGCACGCATGATAATGATACGGTGGTGGGTTGGTTTTCGAGTGAGGCCGGGGAAGACAGCACTCGTACTGCGGAGGAGATCGAGGAGGAGCGTGCCATGACACTTGAATATTTTGGGAGCGACGGTTCCGAGATTCATTGGGATTTTATACGCAGTCTGTATCGCTCGCGAGCGGGGGCAGTGGTAGTTCCTGTGCAGGATTTGCTAGGGCTTGGCTCGGATGCTCGAATGAATACGCCTGGTAAAGCCTCCGGTAGCTGGGGGTGGCGCCTTACGGATACCCTGCGGCTCTCTGGAGCTCTCGAAGAGTTAGATGCCCTCACTCGCGAAACGGATCGCGGGCTGATGTCGAGGGAAACGCCGCTGTCGCTGCGATCACAGCAGGGCCATAACGAAGCATAAACATTATGAATAAACCAAAACTATCATTCTGGCAAATTTGGAACATGAGCTTCGGCTTTTTTGGCATCCAGTTTGGCTGGGGGCTGCAGATGGCCAATATGAGCGCGATCTATCAATACCTCGGCGCCGATGAGAGCACGATTCCTTTTCTCTGGTTGGCAGCGCCGCTGACCGGATTGATCGTGCAACCCTTGGTCGGTTATTATAGTGATCGCACTTGGACGCGGCTTGGGCGTCGTCGGCCATACTTTCTGGTCGGTGCGATTCTCGCCAGTCTTTCCTTGATCGCGATGCCCAATTCCAGCTCACTCTGGATGGCGGCTGGCTTGCTCTGGATTTTGGATGCCTCGGTTAATATTAGTATGGAGCCTTTCCGGGCCTTCGTCGGCGATAAGCTCAATAAGAAGCAGCGCAAGCTGGGCTTTGCGATGCAGAGTCTATTGATCGGACTGGGCGCGGTGCTATCTTCCTCTTTACCTTGGATGCTCTCCAACTGGTTTGGTGTCACCAATGCGGAAGGCGCCACCGGGGCGATTCCGCAAACCGTAAAAATTGCGTTTTACGTGGGCTCGGGTGTCTTTTTTGCCGCGGTTTTGTATACGATTTTGTCCACTAAAGAGTATCCGCCGGAGGATATGGAAGCGTTTGAGCAAATGAAACGTGAGTCCGCAGGGGTGGGCAATGCGTTTAAGGAAATTTTCGAGGGTATTGGCTCGATGCCCAAGGCAATGAAGCAACTCGCCGTGGTGCAGTTCTTTACCTGGTTTGGCCTCTTTTGTATGTGGATTTATTTCATTCCAGCGGTGGCGACGCACATCTTCGGAGGCACAGACCATAGCAGCGAGGCGTATCAGGCTGGGGCCGAATGGGGCGGCGTATGCTTCTCGGTGTATAATGGGGTGGCTTTCTTTTTTGCGTTCTTACTGTTGTTGATTGTGCGTAAGTTCAGCGCCAAGGGCATTCATACCACTTGTTTAGCGATCGGTGCGCTGGGCTTGCTGTCGGTGGCCTTCGTTGGCGATGCGAAATTGTTATTGGCTTCAATGGTTTGCGTGGGCATCGCATGGGCCAGCATCCTTTCGATGCCCTATGCCATGCTGGCCAATGTGATTCCTGGCAGTCGGATGGGATTTTACATGGGGGTATTTAATTTCTTCATCGTCCTACCGCAGATTGCCGCCTCACTTGGTCTTGGTTATGTCATGACCCGTCTGCTCGGTGGCAATACCATGAACGCGGTGCTGCTGGGCGGCGCTTCGATGTTGATCGCCGCCTTCTGCGTCCGCTTTGTCGATGACGACGAGTCCGTCGACGGAGCGGCCGTCTCCTTGGAAGATTGATTGTAAACTCATTAAGATTGAATAATAACCTTCATAGGTTTAGTTATGATGTATGGGATTAATGCTACGCAAAATTACGCAACTGATTGTAATTCTTGTTGTTTCAATCGAGTCTTCTGCTTCTGTAGCAGAGTCATCTGTTGAGACTGTTTCCGTTTGGGATGATTCGTCGCCCATATATAAAGCCACGGCGACCCTGCTGGTCACCGATAAATTTTTTCGTCAGGATTACTTAAACTCGGAGCAGAATGTGAATCCCACCAAGGCGGACTTTTCCTATCATGTCGCCGTTGCACAGTCGGATTCGGTTTTAAAAGGAGTGGATCAGCGTCTCCAAGATAAAAAGCGTGATCGTCTGATGGCACCAATCCCCGTTGCTGGCAGAGGTGACTCAGCTCTGTCACTCTATGAAGTTACGAAGAGGCGTAACGGTGGATGCGGACGTGGAGTTGCTGACGATACGTGTCAGTTATGAACATCCGGATCCCATCATGGCGGCAATTGTTGCTAACCTTTTTGCTGAAGAGGCGATCAATTATCAGTTAAAGCTGTCAGTGGATATCTTGATGAAGCGCGTGCAGGATTTAGACGCTCGAACAACAATTATTGGAGAGTATCTCGATGAGTGGTCGAAGAAGGATTTATCAAATGAAAGACTTAGCGTTGAGTATGCTTCAGCGAAGAAACTCTATGCGGATTTGGTCGAACAACTGAGGTATTCTGAGACTCAGGTTCATCTCGTGAATCCGAGTGCGCGGATATTGGACGATGCCATTCCCCCGTTCTATCCAGTGCGACTCGGTTCGATGTAGTGCGCCAGTGAATATCCTAAGGGGGCTTAGTCCGCCTTCCTTGCTTCGTGGATCGCCACGATGGAAAAAGTTAGTCCCCTAGCGGAGACAGTTTCGTAGCCAGCAAGTTTGAGCTGTTCAGAGAGTGCCTCCTTAGTAGGGAAATTTTCAATCGTGCCGGCGAGGTAGTCGTAGGCACTCTTGTCGCCGGTCGCGATGGCCGCCACCCAGGGTAAAATATATTTCAGGTAGAAATAATAGATCGGGCGAAACCAGCGGTCCGGCTGCGAAAATTCCAGCACGAACAGACGTCCACCTGGGCGTAGCACGCGCAGGATCTCTTTTAGCCCCCGCTGACGATCTTCGAAATTGCGCACTCCGAAGGAAATGGTGACCGCATCGACGGAGGCGTCCTCCAGTGGCAACTGCATGCAGTCACCGAAGGCGAACTCGATGTCGGCATATGCAGGCTTGGCCGCGCGCTTGCTGCGGGCCTCGTCCAGCATCGGCTCGCAGAAGTCCAGCCCCGTCACGGGCACGCTGGTGCCCATGCGGTCGCGCAGCTTGAAGGCGACGTCGCCACTGCCTGTCGCGAGGTCCGCTATATCCTTGGGCGCACGCTGCTGCACCATGCGCGTGAGCACGCGCCTCCAGTAAAAATCGATCCCTCCGCTGAGGAGGTGATTGGCGACGTCGTAGCGCCCGGCGATTCCGGCGAACATTTGGCTGACTGCTTTTCCTTCTGGCATCTTATTGAATGGAGAGTAGGGAGTGGGAACTTTGGAGCGCGTTCAATCTCAATCTGAGCTTCCTTTGACGCTTTCGATGCTGCGAACCACCCATTTAGAAAGCTCCTTATCTGGGTTTTCGATCGCGAGCTTGCCCAGTTTGAAAACGGTCTGGCCTGTGTTGCGATTGATGATGCTCAATCCGTGCTCAAAATCTTTAAACTTGTCACTGCAGAGTGACTGAATGCTTTGGTCACGTTGTTCGGCTTCTTGCAGTAAGGCTTCCACCGCCAGTGGTTTGAATTCCAGGGTGAAGCCGTGCTGCTTCTCGAAGGCCGTGGCGTAGCGTTTAATGTCATTTTCCCAGACGGCAGCTTGTAAGTGGGCGTTCTCTGCTTTGAGGGCCTGTAGGCTGGCTGCGGGGTCGGCGATCATTTCGGGCGTAACTTCAAAGTGCTTGATCGCGGTTGAGGGCAGTTCGAATTTATAATCGCGGAAGAGGCGTTCCATGACGGTCATAATGCCGCGGGCACCGGTGCCTTCTTGGCTGGCAGCCTCGGCGATGGCCATGATGGCTTCGGGGCCGATGTCGAAGTCGATTCCGTAGCCACGGAAGTCGTCGCGATACTGGTGGAGCACGCTGCCTTCTGAGGTTGTTAAAATGTGCGCCAAGTCGTTGGAGCTCAGTGCGGAGCAGGCGCAGCGCACGGGTACGCGGCCAATGAATTCGGGCTCGAATCCGTATTTGATAAAGTCGCTGGTCTCCGCGTGCTGCAGGTAAGCGGAGAGGTCTTCTTGCTCGTCGCTCACACTG
This sequence comes from Coraliomargarita algicola, assembly GCF_033878955.1. Classification (NCBI taxonomy): domain Bacteria; kingdom Pseudomonadati; phylum Verrucomicrobiota; class Opitutia; order Puniceicoccales; family Coraliomargaritaceae; genus Coraliomargarita; species Coraliomargarita algicola. The sequence goes on along the minus strand of NZ_CP138858.1, from coordinate 2,200,381 downwards.
GCTCCGAAGCCCATCTCGTTTTGGGAGAGTCGTTTTTTGATCGATTCAGCCAATTTATCGAAAGCGCCGCTCACTATAAACAGAATGTTTTTGGTATTAATCGATTTTCGCTTCGGCTTGCCGCCGCGCTGGATTTCCATCGCGGCCTGCATCTGAGCCATCATGTCGGTCGGGCTGAAGAGGCTGACCTCTGTCTCCTCCATTAGTTTGAGCAGGTTGATTTGCACGCCGCGGCCGGACACATCGCGTCCTCCCGCGCCGGCTTCGGCGGCGATTTTATCGATTTCATCGACAAAGATGATGCCTTTTTCGGCGAGTTCGATGTCGCCATCGGCCGCTTTGACTAGATCGCGCACCAGATCTTCCACATCGGAGCCGACGTAGCCAGTTTCTGAAAACTTGGTTGCATCGGCCTTGACGAAGGGGACGCCGATCAGGCGCGCCACATTTTTCATCAGGTAGGTCTTGCCGACTCCGGTCGGGCCGAGAAAGAGTAGATTTTGCTTACTATACTCGGTGGCTTCCGTGCTTTCGCCGGAAAGTGTGCTGCGGATATGGTTGTAGTGATCGCAAATCGCCACAGATAGAACTTTTTTGGCCTCATCTTGACGGATGACAAAGCGATTTAAATAGTCGCGTATCTCCTTTGGTTTGAGATGGAAGTTGCGAATATTGTCCAGCGTTTGAGCGCTCTTATTGGGTTCGCTCGGTTTTTCCGGTTCGGACTCCTCGGGCTCGTCGGCAAAAGGATCGCTTTCGGTGAAACCATGGGTTGACACTTTTACATTCGAGTCCTTGAACAAATCTTTTAATTGACGTTGAATTTCCTCGAAAGGATTTGGTGGTTCTTTATCACTCATATTTTTTCTAGTTTGACAGTGTTTTCGCGATCCGAAGTATCGCAGCAACAGTAACTTTTGATTTTTCATTTTCGCAAGCCACCTAGCATACCCAGGATGTCCAATAACCTTACAAAACGCGATATCGTTCTAGATATCTACGATAAAACTGATTTTCCGCAAAAAGAAGTGCGAGAAACTGTGCAACTGACTCTCGACGCGATCGCCAGAGCGCTGAGCGAGGGACGTAATGTTGAGCTGCGCAACTTCGGTGTATTCGAAGTGCAGATTCGCAAATCTCGCATCGGTCGCAACCCGAATAAGCCGGAGACTGACGTCGTCATTCCTAAGCGTGCCGTGATCAAGTTCAAGGCTGGCAAGGAGTTGAAGGCTCAGCTTCAGGACTTGGACGTGGATGCTCTGTAATTAGAGCTTATCTGCGACTCGGAAGATTTGATTTTTTTAATAATTCAAATCTTTGGACGGATCGTGAGGTCTAGTCGTTTAGCATCTTTCTAAGGGAGATTCATTATGCAGTTTGAAACGCTACCCGGATTCCGGGAATTTTATCCGGAGGCCTGTGCGCGTCGGAATCATGTTTTTGGTCGCTGGCGTCAGGTCGCGCGTGCCTTTAACTTTTTGGAATACGATGCCCCGGTGCTGGAGCCACTGGAGCTGTATATCGAAAAATCGGGCGAAGAAATCGTCAGCCAACTGTTTAATTTTGAAGACCGCGGCGGCCGTGCGGTGGCTCTGCGCCCGGAAATGACGCCTTCGTTGGCGCGTTTGATCGGTGCTAAGGCTAATAGCCTGAAGCGTCCCGTTAAGTGGTTCAATATTGGTGAACACTATCGCTACGAACGTCCGCAGAAGGGGCGTTTGCGTGCCTTTTATCAGTTCAATGTCGACATTTTCGGCGAGCCAGGCCCGACCGCCGACGCCGAACTGATCGCGCTGCTCTGTCAGGCGTTGCAAGCCTTTGGTCTCAGTGCGGGTGACTTTAAAGTGCGCCTCAGTGACCGTGACCTATGGCTGTTGATGTTGGCAGCCGAGGGGCTCGACGAGGCGGGCAGTGCCACCGTGTTGGGCATTATCGACAAGCTTGAGCGCACCGATCGCAGCAAGACCATTGAGAAGCTGGCACCCGTGCTCGGTGAGCAAGCGGAAGCCTTCTTGGGCCGCATCGAGGAGGCGATCGCGATTCGCGACTTCGACCGTTTGCGTGCGTATATTGAAAATTTACCACTCGAAGGGGATCTCGCAGCTCAAGCTAAGGCGCGCATGGAAGACTGGGCGCAGCTACTGCGTAATCTCAAGGCAGCCGGCGCAGGTGACTTTATTCAAATCGATCTCGGGATCGTGCGTGGGCTCGCATACTATACAGGCTTTGTTTTTGAAGCCTTTGAGGCCAGTGGCGCCGGGCGTGCCTTGGCCGGGGGCGGGCGCTATGACGCGCTGGTTAAGAAACTAGGCGGGCCCGATATGCCGGCGGTCGGTTTTGCGATGGGCGATGTCACATTGGTGGACCTGCTCGAGAGCAAGTCGCTGATGCCGGAATATATGCAACGCCCCGAGTTTATCGCGATCATCGGAGGCGAGGACGAGCGTGATGCCGCGCTGGCGGATGCCGCTCAGCTGCGAGCACTGGGTTACCAGGTTGAGTATCCGCTCAAGAATCAAGGTTTCGGCAAGCAATTCAAGGCCGCCAACCAGTCGGGTGCCCGCTTCGCGCTCATTTACGGCAGCGAAGAGTTGGAGCGCGGCGTCGTTAAAGTGCGCGACTTGACTGCTGGCACCGAGGCCGAGATCGCACGCGATCAATTGCTGCAACAAGTGCCCGCGTTGCTCGAGAGTGGTCTCGAATCTTAAGTTGTAGGGACGCTCGTAGCCGTTCCGAGCCGCAGGCGACAAGGCCGGCAGCGAAGCAGACCGGAACAGTCGTGAGACTTTGGATCGTGGCAATGGAGGTTTGAACTTCGAACGTCCAACGTCGAACGCTCAATTTTGAATGAGTATGATGTGCTCGATGCGCATGGACGAGGGCATCGTGTCCTTGGTAGCTTCAGTCTGCCTATCACCTTACGATTGAAGGGCTGTTGACTGCGCTTGAGTCAAATTCGATGGTTTATGAGGGATAGGCCTTGTAGATGGTCGCTACGGATGTCTTTTTTGCAGTAATCGCATTGCAGTGCTGTGTAATGCTTGACATTCTGTATTTGTAGTAACTTAGTTGCTGTATTCTTATGCCGAGATGTCTAAAGGAAATCGCACAAGTTCAGGTCGGATATAGCTTCCGTTCTCGCTTGGAAGCATGTGCAGGCGGTGCGCCGGTTGTGCAGATGAAAGATTTGACTTGGGACGATGTCGTAGATTGTCGCGAATTACAGCGTGTGGAAGTGGGAGAGGTTAAAGACTCGCAGCTTTTACGGCTCGGCGACCTTGTTTTTCGTTCCCGAGGCATGGATATGAGTCCCGCGCTGATGGTGGATGAGCCCCGTGAAGCGATTATTTTGGCGGCTCCGCTCTATCGGGTGCGTGTGAATTCGGTGCAGGAGGTTCTTCCAGAGTATTTGAACTGGTATCTACACCAAGACGAGGCGCAGGCCTATTTGGCGAGTCGCATCAAGGGTACTGCGCAAAAAATGGTCAGCAAAAACAGTTTAGAAGGCCTACCGGTCGATTTGCCAGATCTGCCGACGCAACAGGTAATCGTCGACATGGCTGCTCTTTTGCAGCGCGAGCTTACTTTGCTCGAAGCTTTGTCGGAGCGTCGGAGGGCACTTATTTCAACACAACTCATGCAACTAGCAAAAGGGGAGAACTAATATTTATGGAAACTCAAATCAATCAACGTGACATCAATCAAGCCGCTTGGGCCGCTTGCGATACTTTCCGTGGCACGGTCGATCCGGCTCAGTATAAGGACTACATCCTGGTCATGCTCTTCCTAAAATACATCTCGGATGTGTGGCAGGATCACTACGAGAGCTATCAAGAGCAGTTTGGCGACGATGAGGCCCGCATTCTTCGCAAGTTGGAGCGCGAACGCTTTGTCCTGCCTATCGTCAAGTTGACGGAGACCAACGAAGACACGGGCGTCGTGACGACTCTGGATGAATTTCCGGCAAATTATTACAGTCTTTATGAGCGCCGCTCGGCGGCCAATATCGGCGAACTGATCAATGTCGTGCTGGAGCACGTTGAATCCAACAATAAGGCCAAGCTCGAAGGGGTCTTTCGTAATATCAATTTCAACAGCGAGTCCAATCTGGGGAAGACCAAAGACCGCAATCGTCGTCTTAAGACGCTCTTGGAAGACTTCCACAAGCCGCAGCTGGATATGCGCCCAAGCCGTGTGTCGGAAGATGTGATCGGTAACACTTATATCTACCTGATCGAGCGCTTCGCTGCAGACTCTGGCAAAAAGGCGGGCGAGTTCTTTACCCCGCTGCAAGTTACCGAGTTGGTCGCTCGCTTGGTTGAGCCGAAGGCTGGCGACCGTATTTGCGACCCAACCTGTGGTTCCGGTGGACTGCTGGTGCAGGCATCGCGTCAAATTGCGGGGCGTGACTTCGCGCTCTACGGTCAAGAGTCGAATGGTAGCACCTGGGCCTTGTGCCGCATGAATATGTTTCTGCACAGCTTCGATAGTGCCCGCATCGAATGGTGTGATACCTTGAACGGGCCGCTATTGGTTGAAAACGATCGCTTGATGCAGTTCGATTGTGTGGTGGCCAATCCGCCTTTCTCGCTGGACAAGTGGGGTGCGGAAAATGCCGAAAGCGACACTTACAACCGTTTCTGGCGTGGTGTGCCGCCTAAGAGCAAGGCCGACTGGGCCTTTATCAGCCACATGATCGAGACTGCTTTGGAGAAATCCGGCCGCGTCTCCGTCGTCGTGCCGCACGGTGTGCTCTTCCGTGGTGCAGCCGAGGGGCGCATTCGTCAGAAGATGATTGAGGAAAACCTGCTCGACGCCGTGATCGGCATGCCGGGCAATCTCTTTCCCACCACTAATATCCCCGTCGCGATCCTCGTTTTCGACCGTGCCCGCGAGAAGGGCGGTCCACGCGAAAGCTGTCAGGACGTGCTCTTTGTCGACGCCAGCCGTGAGTTCGTTTCCGGTAAAAACCAAAACAATCTCTCCGCTGAGCACCTAGATAAGATCATGGCCACCTTCCGCGCGCGGAAGACCATCGATAAATACGCCTATCTCGCGCCCGTCAGCGAGATCGCGGAAAACGATTTCAATCTCAATATCCCACGCTACGTGGACACCTTTGAGGAAGAAGAGCCGATCAACATCGACGAGGTGCAAACAGAAATCGACGCGCTTGAAGCCGAGCTTGTCGAAGTGCGTGCGCAGATGGCCGAGAAGCTGAAGCAAATTAATCGGAACCCAGAGAGCTGAATCATGCGTAAAAATAAAACCATCGATGTTCAGGGAACCGCAATCGCGGTGTTTTCCAAAGGTGATATGGATTTCATCTCACTGACGGATATGTTGCAGGCCAAAGACGGCGATTTTTTTATCGCTGATTGGTTGCGCAATCGAAACACCGTCGAGTTTTTGGGCATCTGGGAGAAGGTGCATAACCCGGATTTTAATTATGGCGAATTTGCCACAATTAAAAGTCAGGTGGGACTCAATAGCTATAAGATCAGCGTTAAAGAATGGGTCGCTAAGACTAATGCGGTTGGCTTGGTTGCTAAGGCAGGCCGCTATGGAGGCACGTATGCTCATCAGGATATCGCCTTTGAATTCGGTATGTGGATCAGTGCGGAATTTAAGATTTACTTGATTAAAGAGTTTCAGCGCCTCAAGGAGCTGGAACAAAAGCAACTCGGATGGGATGTCCGTCGTAACCTCACCAAGATCAACTACCGCATCCACACCGATGCGATCCAAGCGCATTTGATCCCCGACACTTTAAATAAAGCCCAGATCAATCGGATCTACGCCTCCGAAGCCGATCTTTTGAACATGGCGCTCTTCGGCAAAACCGCTCAGCAGTGGCGAGAAGATAATCCGCAGGAGAAAGGCAATATCCGCGACTTCGCAAATAGCTCGCAATTGGTCTGCCTCGCCAATCTGGAAAGTCTCAACGCCCACTTTATTGAAGAAGGCCTCCCCGCAGCGGATCGCTTGCAGCGTTTAAACCAGACCGCGGTCCAGCAAATGCAGATCTTAGTGGAGGATCGGATCGTCAAAAAAATAGAAGGCAAAAAAGCATGAAGGAACAGGTAAATAGAAAGGTTAAGTGTTTTCCTCATTCATTCAGATTTCAATTCACTCAGGGTGAATTGGATGAACTGGTCGCCAATTGTGACTCATCCAGTTTGAAGTCGCAATCTGCGACCTCAAGTGGTCACGGCGGTTGGAGGTATCTCTCCTCTGTTTTCGCAGAAGATATCGGAGCGTCCTTAAAGGATTTGGGCAAAAAGTGGTTCGCTCTTTCAAAGTTTAATTCTGGCGCGGTGGAAATGCTATTAAAACTCGAACGCGGGGAGGACGTCGCCGCACCGGGGCGCGTTGCGGGTGGCGAATTTCATAAAAAGAAAGGCAAACAAGGATGAGTGCGTTTTTTCAAATCTTAAACTGGTCGATTTCGACCTGTTTGGTGGAGATGGTCAGTGGAATTCGCAGTGTTCTATTGAGACGAGCAACTGTTGCAAAAAATGCAACGGTTCAGAACTCCGGACTGCAGGCAGTTGTTGCAAAATTTGCAACAACTGAGAGTTTACGAGTCATTCAAGCCCATGCGGTCTGCGAAAATTATCGTCAGAAGCATTTTTTCCACATGGGAAAAATGGTGGGCTTGAACTTTGGAGCGCAACGAAAGGCTCCAATTTTAGAGTCAGCAAGGCTTTCGACGCGGGTGGGGGAAATCGTAGGGGCTCCACTTGTGGAGACCGTGTCTGTGCGAGCTGTATCGCGGTCTTCACCTATGAAGACCCTACGTCAAACCACACAAGTCGCGTGGTGGATTCAGATGGGAGGAAAAGTATGAAGTTTCAAGAGCTACAGAATATCTGTTCGGTTCGATCGGGCGGAACACCTAGTAAACGGGATAATAACCTTTGGGGGGATCATTTGCCATGGATTACTGCGAAAGATTTGAAAGTGCCCGTTCTTCGTAGTTCTCTCCTGATGTTATCAGAGCTTGGAGAGGCTAAGGCTAAAATTACACCCGCTGATTCGCTTCTAATTTTGGTTCGAGGCATGACTTTGTTTAAGGATGTTCCCGTATGTCTCGCTGGGCGCGAACTAGCTTTTAATCAAGACATCAAAGCCTTGGTTTTGGATGATGGAATTGATCCAAAGTATGTCCTGTATTACCTAGTTGGAAGTAAGCATAAGCTTATGAGACTAGTGGATTCTGCAGGTCACGGCACGGGACGATTGAACACGGACTTACTCAAAGCCTTCCCCATTCTTCTCCCCCCGCTTCCCGAGCAAAAAGCCATCGCCGCTGTGCTGTCCACCTGGGATGCCGCCATCGAGAAAACCGAGCGCCTGATCGAGGCGAAGGAACGCCGGTTCCGTGGGTTGATGCAGGAGTTGATCCCCGGGGCCCATAACAATAGCAATCGGCGCGAATCCAGAAAAGTGAAAGTTGGGGAGGTTTGCGAAGTCATAACTAGCAATGTTGATAAGAAGGTTCATGAAGGAGAGATGCCTGTTCGATTATGTAACTACATGGATGTTTACCGGAACTATTACATAACACAAAAGCTTGGTTTTATGTCTGCCTCGGCAAGTTCAAGTGAGATCGAAAAATACCAGCTGAGAGTCCATGATGTCATATTAACAAAAGACTCAGAAACTGCTGATGACATCGCAAACTCAGCATGTGTGTTAGAAGCCCCGCAGGATTTAGTGTGCGGCTATCATCTTGCTATTCTTCGTCCCAATGAAGAATTATTTGGTCCATATTTAAACTTCGCACTTCATACGCCAAGAATTCGATACGAGTTCTCGCGTCAAGCTAATGGAGTTACTCGTTTTGGACTGACGATGTCAGCCTACAATATGGTGGAGTTGCCTTTGCCATCTTGGGATGAACAGCAAGCGATAGCAGAAGCTCTGACTAGATCTCAGGAAGAAATTACTCTCCTAAAACTGATAACTGAAAAATACAAAGCCCAAAAACGTGGCCTAATGCAGAAACTGCTCACTGGGGAGTGGCGGGTGAATCTCGGGTGATCTACAGAATTGGAAATGACATGAATATCGAAATCAAAAACTGCAATAACATCGATTCCGCTAGCATTACGCTGGCCGAAAAGAAACTGAATATCAAATTTGCGCCGAATGGAACGGGTAAGAGCACGATTGCACGAGCAATAAGCCTCGCGACAACTGAGGGTTCGAACCTAGACGAACTAATTCCCTTTAAGTTGAGAGAAGTTAATCCGGATAATCAGAGCCCTGAAATATCTGGGTTGGAATCTCTTCATAACGTAATGTGTTTCAATGAAGAGTATGTAAACCAGTTTACTTTTAGGCAGGATGAGCTGCTCAATAATAGCTTTGACGTTTTTATCAAAACAGAGAGCTACAGGCAAAAAGAGCGAGACATCGAAGAGCTGGTTTCTGAGATGAAGCAGTTGTTTGTTGGCAATGAAGAACTGGAAGCGTTGATTTCTACTCTCAAGGAAATGGGGGCAGCCTTTAAACTGACAAAAAATGGAATTGCAAAATCATCAACAGGGATAAAGGGCTTAGCGGCAGGAAATAAAATCCAGCATATTCCTGCAGAGCTCGAATGCTATAAGCCGTTTATTCAAAGCCAGAATAGTGTCGGTTGGGTCGATTGGCAAACTAAGGGTTATGAGTATGCAGATCTTTCGGATAACTGCCCCTTTTGCACTTCGAACGCGGTAGATAAAAAAGAACAGATTAGAAAGGTTGGCCAAGAATATGACAAGAACACCATTAAAAATTTAGTGGCAATTATTGGGGTAATTGGTCGATTAGGTGATTATTTTTCAGAGGATGCGAAGGCAACACTTTCAAACATCATTACTTTGAAGGATGGCCTTGAAAAAGAGCACGAGAGTTTTCTGGTCATTGTGAAGGAACGAATTGATTTACTGGTCGAGAAACTTGAAAAACTACGGACACTTTCGGGTTTTCAGTTCAAAGAAGGTGAACAGGTGGCTGAAATACTTCCTACCTATAAGATCGATCTGAAAGCTTTCTCGGAGTTGAACTCTGATAAGACGCAAAGATCTATTGATCCGATAAATGTATCGATCGATGCTATCATTGACAAAGCAGGTCAACTTCAGGGAAAGATCATCCAACAGCGAAGGGAGATGCAGCGAGTTGTTGAGAAGCATCAAAAAGATATAAACGAATTCCTTTCTTATGCGGGATATCGCTATAAGGTTGAGATTGTAGGTGAAGGTGATCAAGCGCGATTAAAACTGCTGCACGTGGATCATAAACAGCACCTTAGTGGCGGGAAACAGCATCTCAGCTTTGGAGAGAGGAATGCTTTTTCTATCGTTCTTTTTATGTATGAATGCCTGTCAAAGCAGCCGGACTTGATCATTCTCGATGACCCTATTTCTTCATTCGATAAGAACAAAAAATACGCGATTCTTGAAATGCTTTTTCGGCGGGATACTGACTCTTGCTTGAAAAGTAAAACAGTTTTAATGCTCACTCATGACGTGGAGCCGATCATCGATACAATCAAATCACTATCTCATAAATTTGGTAATCAGACAGCTGCCTCATTCTTGAAATTGGCTAATGGTATCGTCGAAGAATTAGAGATTGGACGGAATGATATAGAAACTTTCGCTCAGATTTGTAAGGCTGCGCTAGGATCGACTAAAGATGATATTATAAAATTAATTTATATGAGGCGTCATCTCGAGATTATCGACAACAAAGGTGATGCGTATCAGGTGCTTTCAAATCTTCAGCATAAGCGAGCACGTGCGATTGATAGCCGTGAGCTTAAAAATGAAGATGATGATTATCCTGAAATGGATCCTTCAAAGTTCTCAGCGGGGTGCGAATTAATATCTAGTGATATCGCTGACTTTTCATACGCTGATGCGTTAAGCCGTGTTATTGATACTGCAGCCATGAAGCAGCTGTATCATGCATGCACCAATGGCTATGAGAAGCTGCAAGTGTGCAGACTTATTGACCATGATGAGAATGATCCTGTTATCGAGAAATTCATCAAAGAAACATATCATATTGAGAATGAATTTATCTGCCAACTCGACCCCGCTAAATATGACACGATTCCAGCATACATAGTCGAAGAGTGCGACAAGTCGATTGCGGAGGTTTCCTGATCATGACCGATTTCAACACCGACGAAAAACTCGCTTCGCAACTTCCGGCTGTGCGCGGCTCAGCCGAATTAGGAGGGATGAATTATGAAGGATGATTTAAGCAGCCACTCAGGACCTAGCACTCAGCACTCAGACCTCGGCGAAGCCGCCAAGGGGCAGTTCTTGGTCTATCAGGCTGAAGATGGTCAATTGAAATTGGATGTTCGTTTTGAGGATGAGTCGTTCTGGCTGACACAGCCATTGATGGCGGAGCTGTTTCAAACAACACAGCAGAATGTAAGTCAGCATATATTAAACATTTACGAGGAAAAGGAACTCGTGCTGGAGGCAACTCACAAGAAATTCTTGTCAGTTCGATTAGAGGGGAAGCGGGAGGTGAAACGCCTGCTGGATTACTACAATTTGGACATGATCATCTCGGTCGGCTACCGCGTGAAAAGTCATGTGGCGACCCGTTTCCGTATCTGGGCGACTCAACAGTTCAAGAGAGCAGAGCCTCAGGGCGGCTTCTCTTTTGGCATTTTAATGAGCGGAAGAGCCATGGATAATCGATTTAAGATTTGGACTTTGTCGACGTTCCTAGCCTCGCCAAGTTGGGGCTTGGCGTTCCCGTTTCTAGGAGGTTGCGTATGAACTCGGAATCCCAAAATGTTGAATTCAAGCAATCTTGGCACGATGACTATTTGAAGTGGATTTGTGGCTTCGCCAATGCGCAGGGGGGACGAATTTATATCGGTAAGGACGATGTGGGATTGGTCATCGGGGTCAGCAATGCTAAGAAGCTTTTGGAGAATCTGCCGAATAAGATCCGTGATCAGCTGGGGCTAATGCCGGCGATCAATTTGCAGGAAGATGCGGGCAAACCTTTCCTTGAAATTATCGTGGAACCGTCGACAGTGCCGATCTCTTTGCGTGGGGCCTACTACTGGCGTTCGGGCAGCGTGAAGCAGGAGCTTAAGGGGGCAGCGCTCAATGAGTTTCTGTTGAAGAAAATGGGGCTGACTTGGGATCGTGCGATTCAGGGAAATGCGTGCTTGGATGATATTGATGAGACGACGATTGAATGGTTTAAAAATGAGGCGCTGACTGCGGGGCGGTTACCGAATGTTTCTGGGCTGTCCACTGCGACTCTGTTGAAAAAGCTACGGCTGCTGACGAAGGAGGGGCTGACAAACGCGGCATTAGTGTTGTTTGGTAAAGATCCAGGTGAGTTTTATGCAAACTTGTATGTTAAGATCGGGCGCTTTGGTGCCAGTGTCGTCGATATGCGTTTTCAGGAAGTGTGTGAGGGGAATTTATTTCAGATGATGCGCGAGGTCATGGAGCAGTTGGAGAAAAAGTTTCTGATTAAACCTGTGCGCTTTGAAGGGCTGCGGCGTATTGAAGAGTTGGAATATCCGGTTCCCGCATTGCGTGAAATACTGCTCAATTCGTTGGTGCATCGGAACTACATGGGCAGCATGACGCAGCTCAAAGTCATGGATGATCGTATTTCCATTTGGAATGCGGGAACTCTGCCGCTTGAGTTGAGTGTTGAAAAACTCTTTGAGGTGCATGAATCCTTTCCTCGGAATCCATTGATTGCGGATGTTTGCTATAAAGCCGGTTATGTAGACTCTTGGGGGCGAGGAGTCGAGAAGATTGCCGAGGCCTGCACCAAAGCAGGCTTACCCAGACCTTTCTTCGCTGAGCGGTCAGGGGGTGTTGCTGTGGAGTTACTGAAATCGCAGGCTTCCGAAACGGTTGTTTCGGGAGGCGGCGGGAATGATTTCGGAACGATTTCGGGTGGAACGTCGGGAAAGCGTCGGGAAAGCGTCGGGAAAACGTTGGGTAATGGGTTGGGTAATGGGTTGGGTAATGGGTTGGGTAATGAGTTGGGTAATACGAAAGTGAGAATTCTGTCGGAGATGAAACAGTCTCCGAAAATTACCGGATCTCAACTAGCAGAAATTTTAGAGATAAGCACCACTGCGGTGGAGAAGCATATTAAGCAACTTCGAGAAAGTGGACTGATTCAGCGCGTGGGTGGAACACGCGGCTACTGGGAAGTTTTAGAGGAAAGCGAACTATCATGACCGATTTCAACACCGACGAAAAACTCGCTTCGCAACTGCCGGCTGTGCAACTGCTGGTGGCGATGGGCTACACTTATCTTTCGCCGGAGGCGGCTTTGCGGGAACGTGGCGGGCGGCGCTCAAACGTGCTGTTGGAGAATGTGCTACGTGAGCAGCTCAAAACGATTAATCGTATCCGCTACAAAGGCGGGGAGTATCTCTTTAGCGAGGAAAACGTGCAATCGGGAATCGAGCGGATCAAGCACGTCAAATACGATGGTTTGTTGAAAACGAATGAGGCGATTTACGATCTCATCACTCTCGGAACGGCTTTGGAGCAATCGATCGAGGGCGACGTTAAAAGCTTTAATCTGAATTACATCGATTGGCGCAATTGGGAACGAAACAGTTTTCATGTCACAGTGGAATACGCGGTCGAGCGCACACGTAGCAATGAGACCGCGCGGCCAGACATCGTGCTGTTTGTGAACGGTATTCCTTTTGCCGTGATCGAGTGCAAGGCTCCGGGGATCGAAGTGAAGCTCGGGGCGGAGCAATCAGTTCGCAATCAAAACGAGGATTATATCCCGAAGCTGTTTACCTATACGCAATTGCTACTGTCGGTGAATAAAAATCAGGCCTTGTATGCGACTACTGGCACGGCGCTGAAGTTCTGGGGCGTCTGGAAAGAGCCTGCCTTGGATCAGAGCGGGGCCGCACTGACCGAGTTGGAAACGCTGGTCGAGCAGTCGTTGTCTCAAGCAGTGAATTTTCAGTCACTCAGCCCTGATCATTCAGCACTCAGCACTCAAGGCGAACGCCTTGCCACGGAGCAGGATAAGTCGCTGTTTGCGCTGTGTCGTCCGCAGCGTTTGTTAGAGCTGGCTTGGAAATATACGGTATTCGATGGCGGGATCAAAAAGATCGCCCGTTATCAGCAATATTTTGTCATTCAATCCACACTGCAGCGTATTCGGAATTACGATACTGAGGGCGCGCGTCGTGGCGGCGTGATCTGGCACACGCAAGGTTCCGGCAAGTCGTTGACGATGGTGCTGCTGGCGCGTAATCTAGCACTCGATCCGGAAGTATTGAATCCCCGCATCGTGCTGGTGACGGATCGTGATGATTTGGACAAACAGTTGAGCAACACCTTTGCCGCCTGTGGCTTGGAAGCCTGCCGTGCGACTTCAGGGCGTAACTTGTTGGAATTGGTGGCGGAAAAGCAGTCGGGCATCATCACCACGCTGATCCATAAGTTCGACAAGGTGGGCAGCAAATACAGCGACGACTCGCCGAACATCTTTGTATTGGTGGATGAAAGTCATCGCACCCAGTTTGGCTCGTTCTCGGCACGGATGCGGCAGATGTTTCCGCGTGCCTGCTACCTCGGCTTTACCGGCACGCCCTTGCTTAAGAAAGAGAAAAACAATTTCGCCAAGTTTGGTGATTTGATTGACCCGCATTATTCGATTTCGCAGGCAGTGGAAGATGGGGCTGTGGTGCCGCTACTCTATGAAGGGCGCTATGTCGAGATGACGCAGAATCAGGCGGCGGTTGATCTCTGGTTTGAGCGTCACACCCAAGGGTTGACCAAAGAGCAGCAAGCCGACTTGAAACGAAAATATGCGCGCGCGGAAATGCTGAGTAAGTCGGATCAAGTGATCTACATGCAGGCCTTTGATATCAGCGAGCACTACCGCGAGACCTGGCAAGGGACAGGATTTAAGGCGCAGTTGGTCGCGCCCAACAAAGTCTCGGCGTTGAAATATCAGGAATATCTCGACGACATTGGGATGGTGCGGGCCGAAGTGGTGATTTCGCCCCCTGATAGCCGCGAGGGCTACGAAGAGACCGATGACGAGCCGAGCGACGAGGTGGTGCGCTTCTGGAAAAAGATGATGGCGCGCTATGGCAGCGAGGAGGAATACACCAAGCAGTTGATCAATCAGTTCAAACACGGTCAGGAGCCGGAAATCCTGATTGTGGTGGATAAGCTGCTGACTGGCTTTGATGCGCCGCGCAACACCGTCCTGTATCTCTGCCGCGTACTGCGTGAGCATACGCTGCTGCAAGCCATCGCGCGGGTGAATCGATTATACGAAGATAAGCCATTTGGCTATATCGTCGACTACGCCAACGTGCTAGGAGAGTTGGACGAAGCGCTGACGATGTATAGCGCCTTTGAAGGCTTCGATGAGGCGGATATCGAAGGCACCTTATTGTCGATTCACGCGGAAGTGGCCAAGTTGCCGCAACGCTACTCGGATCTGTGGGCATTGTTCAAAACGGTGAAGCACTCCAATGACTCGGAAGCTTACGAGCAGTTGCTGGCCGACGAGTCGATCCGCGACGAGTTTTATACCCGATTGTCCGAATACGCCAAGACCTTCTCGATCGCGCTGTCCTCGGAGAAGTTTCTGTTCGAAACCGATGAAGCGCTGCTGGCGCGCTATAAGCAGGACCTGAAGCAATTTCAAAAGTTGAAAGCCTCGGTCAAGTTGCGCTACGCCGAAGCCATCGATTACCGCGACTACGAGCCGAAGATCAAGAAGCTGCTGGATACCCATATTCAGGCGAACGAAGTGATTCAGCTCAACGAGCCGGTGAACATCTTTGACGACGAAACCTTTAACGAGGTTAAAGAAGAGCAAGGTGTTTACGGCAAGCAGCCACGCACCGCGGCCAAGGCCGACACCATCGCGCATGCCACTAAGAAGGTGATCACGGAGAAGATGGATGAAGATCCGGCCTTCTATGAGAAATTTTCTATTTTGATCCAGCGCGCCATCGAAGACTTTCGGGCGAAGCGTTTGTCGGATTTGGAGTACCTGAATCGCGTGGTGGACATTCGCAATAAAGTCGTCGGCAAGGTGCATGACGATGTGCCGTCGGTATTGAAGGGCAACGAAGACGCGCAGGCTTACTTTGGGGTGGTGAAGCCTTTCTTTGTCGAGCACGCGATGGCAGCCGAGGCATTAGAAAGCATTGCGGCGGATACCGCGTTGGCGGTGGATGCTATTTTACAGCAGCACTTTAAGGTGAACTTTTGGGACGACAGTGATGCGCAGAAGGCGGTGATCGATGCGATTGATGATTACTGCTTCGATGAACTCAGAGCGAAGCGAGGCCTGGAACTGTCGTTGGATCAAATGGATGCCATGATCGAAAAAGTTATGCAAGTGGCACGTTCCCGAGGCTAAACCGATGCAATCTACAGCAGAAATGATGGAGGGGAGCATCCTCTATGGTCAACGGGTGATTGATTACACCTGTTCAACCGTAGATCGCAAAACCTTGGAGATTGCGGTGCATCCCGATGCTTCCGTGGTGGTGAAAGCCCCCGCAGGCACCGATGTTGGTGCGATTGAAGCTAAGTTACGCAAGCGCGCGCGTTGGATCGTGAATCAACAAGATTATTTCAAGCAATTCAATCCCCGCACGCCGCAGCGCCACTACATCAGCGGTGAAACGCATTTGTATCTCGGTAAGCAATATCAGCTCAAGGTCAGTGTTGGAGATGCAAACAAAGTGCGTTTAAAGCATGGAGTCTTTGAGGTGAGCTGTTGGCAAAAAGTGGCGCCGCATATGACCAAGCGTTTAATGGAGCAATGGTATGCACAAAAAGCGGCCGAGCAATTTGCGCAGAGCTTAGAACGCTGTTGGCCTAAGATCGCGCGTTATGGGTATCACAAACCAAGCATTGTCATTCAGCGCATGGAGAAGCGCTGGGGTAGTTTATCTGAAAACGGCACGCTGACCCTGAATGTCGAATTGGTCAAAGCGTCGAAAGAGTGCATCGACTACGTTATGATCCATGAGCTCTGTCACTTGAAGCATCATGATCACAGTGCCGATTTTTATCAATTGCTGGCTGCACTGCTTCCAGAGTGGCGCCACTTAAAGCAAAAGCTAGAGTTGCGATTGGCGTAAATTTTCTGGGCAGGAAGGCTGCATGTGCTATACGATTTTTTAGAGGGTTCGCACTTGCCAATCCTTTGAGTAGCGCTACTAATTCTAAAGTTGAACTAAATTAGAAAGTATAAC
Organism: Coraliomargarita algicola; assembly: GCF_033878955.1. NCBI lineage: Bacteria > Pseudomonadati > Verrucomicrobiota > Opitutia > Puniceicoccales > Coraliomargaritaceae > Coraliomargarita > Coraliomargarita algicola. The sequence continues at coordinate 2,184,117 of NZ_CP138858.1, read as the reverse complement.
TATGGCTAAGCCCGCACCTGAGTTTCATTACCAAAAGCAATTTCCACTTGGAAAAGATAAGACGCAGTATCGTCTACTGACCAACGAGTTTGTCGAAACGGTTGATTTCGCTGGGGAATCAATGCTGAAGGTCGATCCCAAGGCGCTGACTTACATCGCAGAAGCTGCGATGAAGGATATCTCCTTCAAGTTGCGCACGGAGCACTTGGAGAAGGTGGCGGCCATTCTCGATGACCCAGAAGCCACAGAAAACGACCGCACCATTGCGCTCACCATGTTGCGTAACGCCGAGGTGTCTGCGCACGGCGTGCTACCTTTCTGTCAGGATACCGGCACCGCTATCATTTTGGGTAAGAAGGGCCAGCGCGTTTGGACCGGCGGCGGTGACGAAGCAGCGCTTTCGCAGGGCGTCTATAATACCTACACCCAGGAGAACCTGCGCTATTCGCAGATGGCGCCGCTTTCCATGTATGAGGAAAAGAATACGGGCTGTAATTTGCCGGCTCAGATCGACCTGCTGGCAACGGATGGCGACAGTTACGACTTTCTTTTTGTCGCCAAGGGTGGAGGCTCCGCCAACAAGACCTTTTTCTATCAGGAAACCAAGGCGCTGCTCAATCCTGCCAATTTGGAAAAATTCTGCATTGAGAAAATGGGCACCTTGGGCACCTCTGCCTGCCCACCGTATCACATCGCATTTGTGATTGGAGGCACTTCGGCTGAGACTTGCCTGAAGACGGTAAAGCTGGCGTCGACCAAGTATTACGATGAGCTGCCCACTGAGGGCAACGAATACGGTCAAGCCTTCCGCGATACAGAACTCGAAGCCAAGCTGCTGGAATACACCCGCAAAATGGGCTACGGTGCACAGTTTGGTGGTAAATACTTTGCTCTGGACGTGCGGGTGATTCGTCTGCCACGCCACGGTGCTTCCTGTCCGGTTGCCTTGGGCGTTTCTTGCTCGGCCGACCGAAATGCCAAGGCGCGCATCGATAAAGATGGCCTGTGGCTGGAGCAATTAGAAGAAAACCCCGCTCGTTTCATTCCTGCCGACGGCGAGATCGCGAAGCCAAAAGACCCGGTCGCCATCGACCTGAATCGTCCGATGAAAGACATCCTGGCGGAGCTGACCAAATATCCGGTCGCCACGCCGCTCTCGCTGAGTGGCACCATCATCGTGGGCCGCGACATCGCGCACGCCAAGATTCAGGAGCGCTTGGATAAGGGCGAGGGCATGCCCGAGTATTTGAAGAACCACCCCGTTTATTATGCGGGGCCCGCCAAGACGCCCGCTGGCAAGCCTTCCGGCTCCTTCGGTCCTACGACCGCAGGACGGATGGATAGCTACGTGTATCCCTTCCAAAAGGAGGGCGGCTCCATGATCATGCTGGCCAAGGGCAATCGCTCGCAGCAGGTCACGGATGCGTGTAAAGAGTTTGGCGGTTTCTACCTCGGCTCCATCGGTGGGCCCGCTGCCTTGCTGGCGGAGCACAATATCAAGAATGTCGAAGTGTTGGAATATCCAGAACTCGGCATGGAAGCCATTTGGAAGATCGAAGTGGAGGACTTTCCGGCCTACATTCTCGTCGATGACAAGGGCAACGACTTCTTCGCCGACGTTCGGACCGCTTGCTCGCAGTGCGCGCTGAGTGCCTATGAAAACGCTCGTGCGGAAATGACCAAGTAGCTGCAAAATTGCTTCGATTTCAATTTGCTTGTGAGCTTGCAGTTCGGGGCGAACACGCTTCTGATTTTCGGCATGCTTCTCGTAATCGATAATTTTGACTCTTTTACCTATAATTTGGTGCAATATTTTGGCCAGCTGGGTGAGGAGCAGCAGGTTTTTCGCAACAATGCGATCACGGTGGAGGAGGCGCTCGCGCTGAATCCTGACCGTGTCATGATCTCGCCCGGTCCCTGTTCGCCCAACGAGGCAGGCGTTAGCTTGGCGATGATTGAGGCATTTGCGGGCAAGAAGCCTTTGCTCGGGGTTTGCCTGGGGCATCAGAGTATCGGCCAGCACTTCGGTGGCAAGGTGGTGCGCGCGGAGCGCTTGATGCATGGTAAGACCAGTCCCGTCACGCACCGCGATACGGATATTTTCCAGGGGTTGCCCAATCCGATGGTGGCCACCCGTTACCATTCGCTGCTGGTCGAGCGTGAAAGCTTGCCCGATTGCCTGGAGGTGACGGCTGAAACAGAGGCGGGCGAAATCATGGGCTTGGCTCACAAAGATCTCCCCGTATGGGGGGTCCAGTTTCACCCCGAGTCGCTCGCCACGGAGCAGGGGATGAAGATGCTTGAGAACTTTCTTAAGCTGTAGCCTAGCTACTAAATATAGGGATTGCAAATGTAGTAGGCTACATATAGTAGTCTTTTTCTTATTATTGTTAGTAGACCTTCTCTCTGCTGATTTTTGAATTCATATTGCTAATCATGCGTTGCCCAAAATGCGCCTCTATTGAGACAAAAGTGCTCGATACTCGAACTGGAAAAAACGAGACTTCGATTCGTCGCCGTCGTGAGTGTCTCGACTGTGGGTATCGCTTTACGACGATTGAAGAGGTGCTGCGTGCCGATTTGCAAGTGGTCAAGCGTGATGGGCGCCGCGAGGACTTTGACCGCGTTAAGGTGTTGGGTGGACTCAAAAAAGCGGTAGAAAAACGGCCCATTGATGTGATGCAGATCGAGATGTTGATTGCCGATGTGTTGGCGTCTTTGGAGAAAGAATTTGACCATGAAATCCCGGCTCACGCTATCGGTGAGCAGATTATGCTGCGTTTGAAGCATTTGGATCAAATTGCTTACGTTCGTTATGCGTCCGTTTATAAAGATTTTAGGGATTTGGCCGAGTTGGCGCAGGAAATCAATGAGCTGAAAGCTTCGACAGATAATGCCTAAAGCCAAGCTGATTGCAGTCGAGCAGCTTCGGACGCTCAACGAATTGCTCGGGCGTGTGTCGGACCCTGAGCGGGCGGAGCATGCGCGTCGTGCCTTAGAGTTTGCGTATAAAGAGCACCCTGAAGATCTCGAACGTGTGCCGCTGGGAGATTATGTTGATAAATTAGCGAAACTTCATTTCGGGGTCTCCGGGCACCGAGCCGATTTTGCTTTTGCTCATTGGCATGTGCCGCGTTTGGAGGATTTTAGCCCGCTGTGGATACGGCAGGCGATCGTCGTGGAAATGAAAAAACTAGCGGGGCGTCGCGAAGGGTTGTTGCTGGTGACTGGTTTACGCGAGGCGGTTTGCCCCGTTGGCAAGTATTGGACTAAGCAGCGCGAGGCGCAGTATCAGCGGGTGCGAGATTGGATCGATGAGCTGGTCTGTGCTTGGGCGACGCGTGGGTCGCGTTTGCAAGTGGTTGTGCTTTAGGCCGCGTTAGGTTAGCAGGAACTTTGTTGCGCCTGCGTTGTCGCATGCTTTACATTGCCCATTGTCGTGTTTATTCGTTTTTTATGCGTTACTTATTCTGCTTACTTCCCCTTCTCGTTTGCTTACAATCGCCTCTGTCTGCCGTAGAGAATTCCACTCACTTAAGGGGCATCAATTTTCTTTATATGAATATTGATACCTCCTTTGCCACTGAGGTGACCGCGACTGAGCGCTTGGATTTGAGTGATATTATGGAGCTCCAATTGCGTCGTGGGAACATTGAGTTGCGCAATTTCATTGTGAATAAGCCAGAGCTGAATGTGCCTTTGATTGTGTTGTCGATTGATACCTCCAGTCGTGTCTCTACCGGGCAGTTTGAGCTTATCTTACAGGTGCGTGATCATGTGACGATTGACCGCAATAAGGATAAGACCGTTGCGACAACTTTTGAACTGCGTCGTACGGCGCGCTCCGATGTGAACGAAGTCGATACGATTAAAGCGACGCTGCGTGAATTGATGGCCGAGTTTGTGACTATTTATACCAAAGAGAATCCCTAATCATATGAAGACTCTATTTGAACGAATTATTGATCGCGAGATTCCTGCTAAAATTGAGCACGAGGATGATCTGTGTATTGCCATTCACGATATCGATCCCCAGGCGCCGACGCATTTTTTAGTCGTGCCGAAGCAAGTCGTGCCCTGTATCGCAAAAGCTCGCGAGGAGCATCAGGCGGTTTTGGGCCATCTGATGCTGACGGCTGCATCCGTCGCTGAAAAGTTGAATTTGTCGGGTGGTTTTCGGATCGTTATAAACAATGGAAAAGATGGTGGAGAGACCGTACCTCACCTTCACTTGCATGTGTTGGGCGGTCGGCAGATGGCTTGGCCTCCTGGATGATCAATATTTGACTAATTTTTTTTTATAAAGGACGCATTTGTGCGTCCTTTTTTTATTTTTAGATAATATTTATCAGCGGGCGTAAGTATATGATATTTAGTTATATGTGGTGACTTTTGGCTGCTCTTTGTTGCTTTTTGATGAATTAATTGAGGCATATTTCAACTTGGCATGTCGAGTGCTATAAGTTGGTTGTTCGCGATTCCGCGATCTGCTCGGGATGCTCCCCATTTAGGGTATCTCGATTTCAATTCCTGAACAAAGCAATCAACCTGACTAAATAATACATATAATGAAGATTAAGAAATACCTTCTCGCTCTGTTGCTCGGCAGCTCGGCGTTTCTGATGGCCGGCTCGCTCGGCGCACAGGACATGCCGGTTGCAGAAGCAGCTGAAGCTGTCGAAGCTGTCGCTGACGCGATTCCATTTGACGAGGCCTATGCGGCCTTCATGGAAACTCCCGGTGCCGCCTTCTTTACGATCAGTAACCTTTGGCTGCTGATCTCTGCCGCTCTGGTGTTTATCATGCACCTTGGCTTCGCTACGGTTGAGTCGGGACTCGGCCAATCCAAGAACACCGTCAACATTCTCTTTAAGAATGTCTTCATCATCAGCATGGGTCTTATTTCTTATGCACTCTGGGGCTTCAATGCGATGTATCCTGGGTTCGCAGAAGGCTCCGCGGGTGTGTTTGCCATGGGTTCATGGTTCGACGTCACTGCTTCGGTTGATCTAATGACTTCCGAGTATGCAGACTACACTTGGTATACTGACTTCATCTTCCAAGCCATGTTCGCTGCAACAGCGGCGACTATCGTTTCGGGTGCAGTTGCTGAGCGCGTTAAGCTTTCTTCTTTCATGATCTTCGCAACACTGCTTGTGACTTTCGCTTACCCCATCACTGGCTCATGGCAGTGGGGTGGAGGTTGGTTGTCTGCTCGTGGTTTCTACGACTTTGCAGGTTCCTCCCTCGTTCACGGTTTCGGTGGCTTCGCCGCTCTCGCTTGTGCGCTGATCCTCGGACCACGTGCTGGTAAATATGTCGACGGTCGCATCAAGCCGATCCTCGGTCACAGCATGCCACTCGCTACGATCGGTGTTTTCCTTCTCTTCCTCGGTTGGTTCGGATTCAACGGTGGTTCGGTTCTCAATGCCGACCCTTACTTGGTATCGCTTGTATTCTGCACAACTGCGCTTGCCGCCGCTGGTGGTGGCCTCGGTGCGATCTTCACTTCATGGGTATTCCTCAAGAAGCCTGACCTTTCCATGGGTCTCAATGGTATCCTAGCTGGCCTTGTTGGTATCACAGCGGGTGCGGACTCCATCATGCCATTCTGGGCCATCATCACAGGTCTCATCGCTGGTATCCTGGTTGTCTTCTCGATCATCTTCTTCGACAAGATCAAGATCGACGATCCTGTCGGTGCCATCTCCGTTCACGGTGTATGTGGTATCTTCGGCACACTTGCAGTGGCTCTCTTCAGTGACGCTGCCGGTTTCGGAATCCAATTGATCGGCACACTCTCCGTTGGCGCATTCGCCTTCATCTTCTCGATGATCGTCTTCGGTCTCTTGAAGGTCACTATCGGTGTCCGTGTATCACCTGAAGAAGAGGCCGAAGGTCTTGACATCGGTGAGCATGGTCAAGAAGCCTATCCTGACTTCGCAAACAGCTCACGCTAAGTTTCGCCTAGCCAATTAACAAAAATAACCACAGATTACATAATACTATGAAATTGGTAAAAGCAGTCATCAAGCCCTTCAAACTTGAAGAGGTCAAAGAAGCTCTCGCAGACATCGGCATCGAAGGTATGACCGTCACGGAAGTCAAAGGTTTCGGTCGCCAGAAAGGCCACACCGAAATCTACCGTGGCAGTGAATACACAGTTGATTTCTTGCCTAAGGTAATGATCGAAATCGTTGTTGACGATGCCGACGCGGAAAAGACGACCGAAGCGATCGTCAAAGCCGCCAAGACTGGCAAGATCGGCGATGGTAAGGTCTTCATCATTCCCGTCGAAAGCGCGACACGTATCCGCACCGACGAGACTGGTCCAGAAGCTCTCTAAGCTCGATCTGAACTGATCTAAAGCGAAGGCTTTAAAACACAGCGGCCACCCTTTTTGGGTGGCCGCTTTTTTGCGCTTAAAGCGGACTTAGCGTGAACCTAGCTCACATTCCATTTCTTTGACGATCTTGGCGAGTTGAGCGGCGAGTTCTTTGCGGTCGCGGTTCTTGAAATCCTCGTAGGGAAATACGAGAGCGACGGCCAGTCGTGGTAGTTGTATGAAGGGTTCTCTTAGTGCCATGGCTATGGATGCATAGTCGCTATCCGATTCTCGAATATTCCAGGCGACGCGTTGCTCGCTGACTTGCTTGAGTTCCGTCAGAAATACATTGGGGTCTAAGATAGTATAGGGCGTTGTTTGAGCTGGCTGGAGTGACTGCTCAGGCTGATCGACCTGTGGTGCGTAATTGAGCCATTGGCTTGGATCCATGTAGGAAATGAGGACTTTCCCGACGGAAGAAGAGTAGGCTGGAGTATGCAGGCCTAGACGCGTGGTGTTACCTTCTTCACCAGCGGCGCAGATCGTATATGTGTCACGTTTACCTAGCATGCTGATGTAGACGCTACAGTTATGCTGACTGGCCGCTTTACGGATATGTGCGTCTAGTTTTAGGTTTTTACCGTAGTGAAGGGCAATTTCATGCACGAATTCAAATATGTCTGGAGAGAGTGTGTAGTTACCTGTTGGTAGTTGTTGTACAAAGCCGATCTCGCATAGCGACTGGAGTAAGCGATGGACGGAAGACTTGGGCATTTCCAGGGCCTTGGCTATGTTGGTGACGCCGAGGGAGTGGCCTGCGTCGACCATGAGTCGCACGGCTGCGATTCCTTGGGTGAGTGGGGTTTGCTTGCGAACTATTGGGGGCATCGTGTGATTGCAGCTTTGTGTGCGAGAAAAGGCAATTCCATCCTTGCCGCCTGTTCCAAATGCGAAACACACTTCTCCTGTGGCTAGGCTATGCCCTTGTCTCGAATATGTGGAGGGGCCTCAATTCTCTGTATGAATTTATCCGTTTTGGAGTTAGAGATCCCTTGTCTCGTCGTCGGTGGTGGGCCTGCTGGTTTTGGAGCTGCAAGTGCTGCTCTACGTGGTGGTTGTGAGACCATTGTCGCCGATCGGCATGGTTTTCTGGGAGGCATGGGGACGGCCGCTGGGCTGAGTTGCTACTTAAATCATTTAGGCGTCGATGTGGACCTTTCCTCACCTGTCTACCGTTCATTTAGGCAGCAACTGATTGATATGAAGTCGCACTACTATGATGCCCACACACAAGCAGACTATTATGAGCCGGAGGTCTGTAAGCTTGGGATGGAGCAGGCGATTCTCAAGGCAGGGGGCAAGCTGCTGTATCACTCGATTTTATCGAATGTCTATCGAGAGAAAGATCTGTGGGTAGCTGAATTTTTAAGTAAAGGTTCCCGTGTGCGCATTCGCTGTCGTTATTTGATTGATGCGACTGGCGATGCAGACCCATCGGCCATGGCGGGGGCGGGCCTTTTCCATGGTAATCAATCCAGTGGCGCGACTCAGCCGATGACTATGGTGGTGCAAATGGGTGGTTTTGATCCACAGGCATGGGCGGCATCGGGACGGCGTTTGATTGAAGGTCGCTACGTGGCGGAAGGGGATCAATATGCCGCGCAGGTTTCGCTCGCTCGCAGCGCAGGGGAGTGGTCGATCCCACGTGAGAATGTCGCGCTGTTTTGGTCAATGCCGCACGATCCGTCGCGCATTACAGTGAATGGTACACGTATTAGTGGGCTGAGCTCGTGTAATGCGATGGAAACGACTCGCGCTGAAGTGGAAGGCCGGCGTCAAGCCCAAGAGCTGGTCGCCTTCTTCCGTAAATACATTCCTGGTTTTGAAAATGTCTATCTCTATCAAACCGGACCGCAAGTTGGGGTGCGTGAGTCACGCCGGATTGTCGGACGCTATACTTTAACTGAAGATGATGTGCGCTCGGCGCGTATCCCTGAAAGTAGTGTCATGCTTTGTGCCTATCCGATCGATGTTCATTCCACTGAAGGCACTGGGACACAGTATGAAGATAATGGCAGTATTTATGGTATTCCCTGGGAATGTCAGCTGCCAGTAGATTTGGAGAATGTCGCGGCGGCGGGGCGTTGCATTAGTGCCACCCATGAGGCCGCGGGCAGCTTTCGGGTGATGCCGACCTGTATGGGCTTAGGTGAGGCTGCGGGTACTGCAGCGGCGCTTGCCTGGAAAAATAAAGACACGCTTCAATCGATTGCAGGCGCAGATATTCGTCACGAAATGGATCGTGCACATGCGGCCGCAGGCAATTTGATCCCTTCGACACAATTTAGTTTTGGCTCTCATATCCCTGCTCAAATATAATGAATACGACTTTTAATATGCAATTATCCCTCCAACAAATCGGAACGATGTCTCGCTTATCTTTGAAGGCGTTCGGACGCTCTGTCTGTCTTAAAGCCTTCGTTTGCTGCCTCACGACTTTCTTTACCTGTATGCTCACATCTAGCGCGATAGATATTCAACAAACGATCAATAGTGCGGTTGCCCGTGGAGAGCGCGAGGTGCTGCTTCCCACAGGCGAGCACTCGCTCGATCAGGTCCTGCGCTTGGAGGGGTTCAAGGACTTTACGATTCGGGGCGACGACACGACACTCGTTTTTACCAATCTCCGGGATTGTGGTATTCTCGCGACTGATTGCGATGGATTGACGCTAGAGTCCCTAACCTTGGATTCAAATCCACTTGGTTTTACTCAAGGCACTATTGAGACCTTGGATCGTAAGAGTGGCGTTGTTACCTTTAAAGTTCATGACGGTTATCCGGATCTGGCGCCGCATTATTTGAGTGGCCGAGCGTTTGCATTTTCACCAGAGACGCTGAATTGGAAAAAAGACACACCCGTTATGTATGCGCAAAAAGCAGAAGCGATCAATCCTAGAGAGGGACGCTTGCAATTCTCTAGCGGAAAGATGGCAACGTTGAAGACTCTGAATGTTGGCGATTACATCGTTCTCGATTTTAGAAACTCACGTGGTATTCGTATTGAGAGAGGGGAGAATATCACTCTGAAGGAAGTGACCATGTGGAGCCTGCCTTCGATTGGTGTGATTTCACGCTTCATGGATGGAGATAATTATTTCTCATACACAATCGAACGCGGCCCCATGCCTGAGGGAGCCGAGGTGCCGCGCTTGCTCTCTATTTCCGCTGATGGGTTTAATTATGCATATGCTCGTAAGGGGCCGATTATAGAGAACTGTGACTTTTCCTTTATGGGAGATGATGCCGTCAACTTACATGGGATCGCGTTTTATGTGGCTCAAGTCAAAGACGACATGCTGTATTTGATTCGTCCCTACTTAGGAGAGTCCTTCACCTCGATTGTGAGTGCGGGTGATGTGGCGATGAGCATCGCACCGGACTCTTTCGATGTAAAAGATCGTGCGCTCATTCAGTCCTTTGAGTTAGAGCCAAACGCGTCGAAGGATTTTCTGGAAATTGCAGAGGAAATTTGGCAATCTAAAGCCGTCAAGTCGGGGCGGATTTCGGTCTATGCGATGCAAGTCGACAAGCATGCGATGTCGGTTGAGGCCGGAGACTTTATTGAGATCCCCGCGATTGCGGCCCCCAATTACACGATTCGTAATAACCACTTTCGTGATCATCGTGGCCGTGGCCTGCGCCTAATGAGTTCCAATGGACTAGTTGAAGGGAATACCCTTGAGAATATTAAGCAGTCGGCGATTTCAATTGGCTCCGAAATGACCTTTTACCGTGAGGCTGGTTGGGTGGAAAACGTGACGATTTTGAACAACACAATCAGAGATGTTGGCTTTGACCCCGTCATGCACCTCTCTGGAACCCATGTGCCCGGCGCTATTTCGCTCTTCCACCGCGGAGCGACACCTGAAACTGCACGGCCCAATATGCATATTCGAGCGATTAATATTTTGAGAAATACAATTGAGGAGGTCGGCGGGCCTGCGATACATATTAATCAGTCGGAGGACGTGTATATTGTGGGGAATACAATTAGTGGCTCCAATCAGCTATCTCAAAGCAGCACTGGCTCTGATTACGATCTTGATACGACGCAGCCCATCTCAATCGACTTTTCGAAAGATATCCATGTTTACCCAGCTCCTTCAGTGAATCAATGAGAACGTTTGCGTATGCTTCTTGTGGCTTGCTCTGGGCGCAGTGTGCATTTTCTGCGACTGTAGTTGTCAATCCAAATGCGAGCGACGCTTATCAAGATTTGGCTTCTGCTGCTGCGGCGCTGTCTGCTGGTGATACCTTATGGCTTGCTCCAGAGAGTGGGCCTTATCGAGAGGTCTTGCATATTCGTGCTTCGGGCACTGAGGCGCGCCCGATTATCATTGAAGGAAATGGTAATGAGATTACTGGCTTCGAGCCTCTAGTTTTTGTTGAAGGGCGTTGTTTCCCGTCAGTGGCTTATCCATTTGTGCTGCGACATCAGGGGCAGCGTGTCATGGAATCGGAGGCCCATGGATTCAGCCATGGCATTCGTTATGACGCCAAGCAAGGCCGGCTTGAGTTGCTTCCAGGGATCTCACCCGAGGGATGGGAGATTTCCACTCGCGATTTTGTGCTTCGTATTCAGGATGCTTCGTATCAGCAATACCGAGACTTAGTTGTCAGTGGATCCTTGAATGATGGTATTAATCTACACGGAGAGGGGCGCGGTCTTTCTTTTACGGGCCTCACTGCCTGTCAGAATTTGGACGAAGGATTTTCATCTCATGGAAGTATTCAATGCAGCATTCGCGAAAGTCTGTTTTACGAAAATGACAACGGACTGTTAAATGGATTTCAAACGGACACGACGCTCGAGCAGGTCGTGGTGCGTGACAATCTTGGCATCGGTTTGGCATTCAACGGAGAAGCGACTGTGCAAGCTTCTCAAGTCGAACTGTGGGGCAATGGTCTGGTGCAGTTATTACTACGCGCTCAGGTTCAGCTGACCTTTGATGAGGTGACGGTTTATAAAAACCATCATGAGACGCGGGCATGGAAGACTTACAATGAGACCGCGCGTTGGTCGCATCCTAAGACGCTCGACATTGGCTCTATTGAATTGGAGGCCGACGAGCTTGCCATCGTGGATGCGTGCTGTCCTTGATTATATCTGAAGCGTCGGTGGAGGCTGGGAAACTGTATCTCGGTAGATCGCCTTTTTCAGAAGTCAGTGCGTGTATACGCTTGTCAACGGTAGGGGCGCGACTTGTCACGCCCGCATCGTGATGGGGGCTGTGGATCTCTCCTTTGCTCTGTGAGCTACGGTGGACAGGCTGCGGGGTATTTTAGTTGGTAATTGGCCCCAATGCCATGGCATTGGGGCAATCGTCCTCGCCCTGTCTCCTGCGCTAAATCTCCTTCGAATGTGTTGAGAGACATCTTTTCAATAACTCCATTACGAATGACGATTCAGCGTTACCAGTCGAATGCCTCTAACTAGATACAGCATGGGCTAGTCCTGCGCGGCTCCAAGTTCGAGTCGGTAGAAGTGCTCCGAGGAGAAGTAGGGGCGCCCTCCTAAGCCTGAGGTGGGAGAGATCCAACTCTTGGGGCCCTCGCCATCGTTGTCGTGAACTGCAAAGTTGAAACGTATGCTTTGCTCGAAATCAGTTTCGCTTAAGCCCATCTGCTGCGTGTCGAGTGTCAGTTCCCATGTGGTGGTCTTGCCCTCACGAGTGATTTGGATGGCATTGATCAGCGGGCGTTCTACTTGCTCTGCATCTAAGTAGAATTCGCTGCGAGGAGAGGTCCCGAGGTCGCCGGCAATGGCGAGATGCCCACGGACGCCTTGCTCGCTTTCCCATCCGATCTCAAGTGCATCGCCATCCAAGAGGGGCTCCTCTGCGCTGGCGGCATAGTGCTGGTTGTCGGTGACTTGATAAGTCATTTTAATACGCTGCGAGGAGGGACTGGAGTGTATCTTGGCGCGGACACTTAAGTCCGCAGGGCTGCCCCAGAGCAAATGCAGGGTATGTGGATCATAGTCCTGTTTGTTGAGCACCTGATTGAGGCTCTTTAACTCGATGCGAGTGGTGGTGTCCGCTCGAATGATATTGTAGACGACTGGAATTTCTAGGCTAGGGGCCCATGCGATCTCTTTAAAAGTAAATGCTGCATCCACGGTGACGATTTCTCCGAGCGCTCCCTGACCCACATCAAAACGCATGGGGAATGTTCCCGATGCACCGGCTGCGATTTCACGGGTGACTGTTTGTGTGGAGCTCAGGCTCGCTTTTACTTGAGCCGTCGCAGTCACGGTGACCGTACGTTGGAGTGGGTTCTGTAGTTTTAACTCCAGTGAGGCCACGCCATCGGCATCGGGGGACACCGTCTGAGGCAGACTAACCAAGGGCGCCAATCGCTCTGGAGTGGTTGGCGAACCAACGAAGTCGTAATAGTGTGGGGCGCCCAGTGTCACGAGTGCGACGCCGTCGACCACGGGGAGCTCAGTTGTGTTACCAAACAGGTCCGTTTGAATGACTTGTTGCGCATCGGTGCGCACGGCCCAAATGGCATCGGGAATTTGGGGGTCCTCCCGCCAGGCGACGAGTAAATGCTCATCTGTGCGGCCAAATAGAAAAGCGAATAAGCCATCATTTTCAGACCAAATGTCGAGCGCGGGCAGACGGCGTAATTTCGGGATTGCGGTGGCGGCGGCGACAAAGGACTCCTTGGGGCGTATTGCGTCCTCAATCGCAGCAAAGTCACCCGTGCCGGTTGGGTTAGTGATGAGGCCAAAGGTCTTACCGGCTTGGTTGGGATTATCTCGGCCCGCGCGATCCAATAGATTATACCAGGTGTAGCTCTTGGCGCCGATTGCGGCGGCGTAAGTGATCTTTTTCAACAGTGTTTCGGCTTGAAAACGTTGCCCATGGCGGGTGTCGAATCCGGTCTCGGTAAAGACGATCGGGACATCTGTTTTTCCCGTGCGTTGCTGAATGGCTGCGAGCTGGTGGTGCAAATCACTGTAGAATTGGGGAAAGGTGTCGTGCATGTGGTAGGCGAACCAGTCGTAGGCGCGCGGATGCTCTAAAAGTGCGGCTTCGAATGCGCCTGGCTTTGACTTGTGGTGATTCATGCCTGCATAGCCGCCCGAAGTGACAATGGTATCCGGGGAAATCGCTTTGATCGCGTCGTGAGCGACGCGCTGCACTTCGGTATACTCTTCGACCGAGCCATTGAAAAATCCGATATTGGGTTCGTTCCAGATTTCCCAGAATTGCATACTGTCTGAATGACGGGTCGCGAGTGCGCTGATCCACTCGCGCCAAGGCTCTAGTGGCGGAGGATCAAAGCGTTCTTCAGTTGCCCAGGATGGGCAACCTGTGGTGGTGACATGCCACTGAAATCCATGCTGCTGCACTTGGGCTAGATAGTCGTCAATGCGCTCCCAATTCCAGACGCCCTCTTGTGGCTGGACCTGTGCCCAGACGGCATTGTAGCGGTAGTATTCAAAGCCCAGTGAGGCAGCGATCTCCAAGAGGCGAGGCGTGCATAGTGCAGCACCCGTCGCGAAGCCGATAGGCATGGCACTTTCCCCAGCTGCAGGCTGTGGGTTGCGCGGGTAAATAGCTAACAGATCGCTGCCCCAAGGCGAAGCTTGTGAGGCCTCTTCGGCGAGCCTGTAATCGAGACGATAGACCCCGAATTGCTCAAACCAGGCGCTTGGCAAGTTGATGCGCCGTGACTCCTTGGCGTCTAGTTGAATCGTCTGCGAATGTAAGCTTGGTTCGGCCCCTATGCGGTTGAGCAGTAAGTCCAGTCTGAGGTCGCGGGGCTTATTGGCAGAATTCTCCACGAGGCACCAGACCTGAGGGGCGCTTGATGGCTCCACTGCTATAAAGCGCGCCGCTTCTGGAAGCGATACTGTGCAGTTGGCTAGAGTCGTTGTTGTGGGCACGGGGCTTGCGGGTAGGTGACTGGCGGCCACTAGGCACAGTGCAGCCATGAGTGATTTAAAGGAAGGGCGTTTCATGCTATGTATTGGGAGAGGGCTGCTGCAGTCGGGGCTCGATTAAATGAGTTCGCTCAATTGCACACTTTCTGGAGAAAGTGGGTATAGGTCGGTGATGCGGATTGCTTGCCCGGTTGCGATGGATCGATTCCCGGCAGCGCCCACTAATAGAGAGGCCGCACCTTGTTGATGGCCGGCATTGCGTCCGTAGGATTCGGGTGCTGGGTTTTCGGAGAACATTTGTTCCTGAATGAGCGGATCCGCTCCGCCATGGCCACCTTCCGGCATATTGATCGGGATGACTTGCGGTTCTTCGAATAAACGATGGACCTTTAGTGAGGCACCCCGAGAGGCGGTGGGCTCGAACTTGATGTCCCGATCGCCTGTTATGATATGTGCCGCGTGGGTTTCTGAGTATTCGAGACGCCCTTCGTCCCCCGTGATGGCAACTCGAAACCCTTCCGCGGGGCAATAAGCATTGAGTGAATAGCTGGCAATGACACCGCTGCGATAGCGAATGGTGGCGCTGAGCGAATCTTCAATGTCGATGCCTTCGCGGAAGACATTCTCGTCGCGAATGTAGCCACTGTCTTTTTCAGCTTCGAGGTAAAGGCCTTTCAAAGTCGGGTCGCCCTCTAGATTCATTCGGAACGGGTCGCCTTCGGATGCTTCGACGCCGGTATAACGATCGTAGCGTGTCAGTGCTTCCTGCCCGCGGGCCACGGCATTGTCTTTGCCATAAAATGCGAGGGCGCCCATAGCAAAGACGGTTTCTGGGATCGCATCGATCCACCAGTTGATCAAATCGAAATGGTGCGTGCATTTGTGCACGAAGAGCCCGCCCGACAGTTCTTTATAGCTGTGCCAGCGGCGAAAGTAATCGGCACCATGCGCAGTGTTGAGCATGTATTCGAAGTCCACGTGTTTGACCGTTCCGATCGCCCCCTCGGCGATGAGTTTTCGAACTTGGGTGGCGCCAGGAGCCCAACGATAATTGAAGGTTGTGCGCACACGTTTTCCAGTGCGACGAACCGCATCTTCAATCACAGCAAATTTGTCCGCATCGGTGGTCAGCGGCTTTTCGCAGATGACGTCCGCTCCAAACTCTAGGCTGCGCACGATATACTCATGATGCAGGCTGTCTGGCACGCAAACGATGACTGTGTCGGGCTGGCCTTCAGCTAGCATGCGGTCGAAGTCTTCGATCCCGTAATCGGGGATGGGATCGATTCCATACTCTTTGCATAAACGCTGTTGGTGCCAGCGGCGTCGAGTGGCGCTACTATCGCAGAGACCCACCAATTCGCAACTCTGGCGATAGGTGTCGGCAATCGGATCAATAAACATAGGGATACGGCCTCCCGTTCCCACTGCTGCATATTTGTGTCGAGTCATTATGTTTTAGTTTCGAATGTTGAGCAGATAGTCGTCGATTTTAGGGTCGTCCTCACTGATGCTTTGAATGTGACCGTCGGCCATAAATATGTTCATTTGCCCGTTGTGCCGGTAATCTAAGCGATGCTTGCCACTCCCACCATTGATGCTGCGGCTAAGCGACACATAGCCAGCACCACCAGATTCATGTCTACTTTCAACTAGCAGAGCGGTTTGGGATGGGTTGGTGAGGCTAAGTAGCCTAGGCGCATCGACGGTGGGTTCGGCCCCTGAAAGATTGAGCGCATAGGTTCGGTAGGCGTCTTGTGGATACGTGTTCCGATGGGATGGGCAGATGAAAATACTCTTGTCGCCTCTTTGTGCGAAGGGGACATCTAATTGCCGCATCATTAGAATTTGCCAAGAGACAGTCCCATCGTCGTCCGGTTTGCGTGGATCCGGTTGGATTGATAGGGGGAGTTGTCCCTTGTTATCTTGGGTAAATAGCAGCAGCCCTTGACCCAGCTCTCGCATGTTACTCGCGCAGTTGGCATTTTGGGCTGAGGCCTTAATACGCCCGATCGCTGGTATTAGGATTGCCATGAGAACGCCTATAATTGCGATTGATGCCAAGAGTTCGATGAGCGTGAAACCTATATTGTTTGGACGGGTGGCTTGTTTATTCTTTGGATATAAATTCGTTATTATATGCATGGGGAGCGTGTATTGAGGGGGCAATGAACAACCAGGGTTTGTCTGTGTGAGGCTTTAAATGATATATTTGTTCGAGAGAATCTTGCCAGATTGAGGCTCACGCTAGGAGCGTTTATTGAATCTGGGAGTATCGCACTAGTTCATCAAGCTCCTTACAGTAGCTGCCTGCATTGTTGTTCCTATTGTGGAACATGTGCGTGTCTTTTGTGGCAGTCGATGCCATCTCGTTCGGATGGCTCATCTTGTTCCTTATGTGGAACGCTATATCTGCATGTCATGTATCGTTGCTTGATGTTTCATAGCGTTTACGAAGAATAGCCTTTCTGAGGTGTGATACCTCAGTGGAAATATAATATACACCTTAAGTTACTATGAAAAAAACATTACCCACTCCATCTTTAGCACTTGGACTCTCATTTGGGATTCTTAGCACTCTTTCACTCGGCACGCTTCACGCTGTGAATTATACTTGGGATAACACTGGAACGGATTGGAACACAGCATCTAACTGGAATGTCGGTAGTGGCTTTCCTGATGGTGGGGGCGATTTGGCTATTTTTAGCGATGCAGCCAGTGTGCAACCAAATTTGAGTTCTTCAGTCCTAATCGCTCGAATGACCGCGAATAGCTCTGCTGCTTCTGGTTATGTATTGACTGCTACGGGTGGGGCGACGCTGACGCTTGGAACTCTCGGAACAGGAACTGGTAGTGCGATTAATTATACGCCAACCGCTGGGAGTTTTCAGATAGATGCGGATGTTATTTTTGGTACTTCAACGGCGGGGGCGACACAGACTGTGAATGTGAATGCGGCTAATTCTGCTGTTTATGGTAATGTGATTCTTAATGGTGCTGTTAGCACTAAGGAAACAATTACGATTGATAAGACTGGTAATGGCCGTCTGACGCTAAGTAATGCCTCTAACAGTTGGGATGGAGATATTCGAGTGAGCGGTGGCACATTGGCAATGAGTGGTGCAGGTGTCATTGGAGCTGGGGATCTTGTTATGAATGGTGGCACGTTTGATATTTCAGCGATCTCAGGTGCTAGCTTTACGCATAGTGCTTCTTTGACTGGAGCTGGTACCGTTGAAGGCGGCGGCAATACATTGAATGTCAATGGACTGAGCGTCGATGGGACGATGAGCTTAAGTGATGTGACTCTGACGCTTAGCGGTACAACAACTTTTGACTTCTCAGATCCTAGTTTGGCCTTGGGCACATATGATTTGGTTGAAGGCGCTGATGGTTCGGTGGTATTCGGTGGTTTGCTGGATCTTAACTTTTCTGGTGGTACTTATACGAATGGTACATTAGTTCAGATCTTTGATTTAGAGGAATATTCAGGTGACTTTTCTAGTGTGAGCGTATCGGGCTTATCAGATGGGCAATCGGCTGTTTTCGATCGCATTACGGGGAATGTTTCAATTATTCCAGAGCCTCAAACTTTCGCTTTGTTGTTTGGGGGAGCTGCATTACTGCTTACTTTGTGTGCTCGAAGAATGTAGCGTAGCATGAGTGGAGAGATTTGCTCAACTTGTGCCTACGTTGAGGCTTAATTCAGCGAACGCTTTAGTGCAAACCGACCATCCGAAAGGCTGGTCGGTTTTTTTGTCTGTCGAGGCTGAGGAGAGCGATGCATTTTGCGTCTGTGATAGGCGCTAATATGAGCTGTAGTGCTTCTCGTCGCGTGCCTCTCGACTTCACTATTTTTTAGAGTTTACTTGTCGCTAGTGAGACTCAATCTTATTTGAAGGTATGGCATTCACGAATCAACAGTATCAAGAGGCGGCTGAGGCGGGGCTGCTGTGTGTATTGGCTTTCTGGCTTGTCGTGCAGCCGTCGCGCTTACATGCGTCGCCAAAGAAGAATTAATTATATGAAAGCTAAGAAACGTCGTTGGAAAGCACAGTTGACTAAACAGCTGTATCTTTGGCATTGGGTCAGTAGTGCGATCGCACTGGTGGGCATGCTGCTCTTTGCCTTTACCGGCATTACACTCAATCATGCCGGCAGCATCGGCTCGGAGCCGGAGGTGTATGCGCAGGATGCTCTATTGCCCAACGAATTGCAGGCAGACTTAGCGGCCGCCACAGATAGTTTGCCCTACAGCGTGGTGCTTTGGATTGAGGAGGAGTTTGACCTGTCGGTGGCCCATCAGTCCAGTGAATGGTCGGAGTATGAGATTTATGTGAGTCTGCCGCGCCCCGGCGGGGATGCTTGGTTGCTGATCGACCGCGAGAGTGGGGAGGTGATGTATGAGCGCAGCACGCGTGGGATGATTGCTTATTTAAATGACCTGCATAAGGGGCGAAATACCGGTTTTGCCTGGTTCGTCTTTCTCGATGTATTTTCCGTGGCGACGATCATTTTTTGTATGACAGGCTTCTTCCTCTTACTGGTGCATGCCAAACGACGCCCGAGCACCTGGCCGTTGATTATCTCGGGATTTCTGCTCCCGTTCATTCTCATCATCTTTTTTGTGCACTAAATCATTATGAAAACCAAAACACAGAGCGCGCTCAAAGCGGCGCTACTTTCCACGGGTTGTTTGCAATCGACGGCAGCCCTGCAACTTGAAACCACGATCGAGATTCCCCGTTTGTCGGTGGCGGAATACCATCGACCCTATGTGGCGGTCTGGATCGAAGATTCCGACCGTAAGGCGGTGGAGAATTTGTCAGTGCTCTATGATGTAAAAATGAGCAATGACGAGGGGGAAACCTGGCTCAAGGACCTGCGTCAATGGTGGCGTAAAAGCGGTCGCTCGCAGGATATGCCGATTGATGGGGTCAGTGGTCCAACACGTCCCCCCGGCATCCACCGCATCGTCTACCGGCAAGGCGAGAGCGGCTTCTTTAATCTGCCCGCAGGCAATTACGCCTTCGTGGTGGAGGCCTCACGCGAAGTGGGCGGCCGCGAAATGATCCGCATCCCCTTTGAGTGGGATGGCCAAAACTTGCCTGAGCTCAGTGCCCAAGGATCGCGTGAACTCGGCACTGTCACTTTTAAACTACAAACCAATCCAGAAAGTTAGTTATTATGAATAAACGATATCAAAACGCTCTCAGTTGTTTCCTCGGCCTGGCGCTGGCTGCTTCCACTGCCAGTGCGCACCGCCTATGGTTGCTGCCTTCTTCTCATGTGCTCTCGGGCACGGACCATTGGGTCACCGTGGATGCGGCGGTGTCGAATGATCTCTTCTTCCCTAACCATGTGGCACTCGCGCCGGAGTCGATTCAGATCATCGAGCCCGATGGCGAATTCGGCACGATTGAAAATGCCATGAAGGGGCACATCCGTGGCACTTTTGACTTCCATGTCAGTAAAGAAGGCACTTACCGAGTCTTGAACCAGCGCGAGGGCTACTTTGCACGCTGGACAGAAGGCGGCGAAGGCAAGCGTATGCGCGGCGATTTGGCCGAGCTGAAAGAAGCCGGTGTGTTTGCGAAAGAAGGCGTCGCTGTGATGAAGAGCCTCAGTCGCTTGGAAACTGCGGTCACGGTGAACAACCCCACCGTCGATGTTTTCGCTAGCACTGGCGAAGGCATTGAATTTGTGCCAGTGACCCACCCGAACGATCTCTTTGCCAATGAGACCGTCACCTTTGGATTCTTGCTCAATGGCGAGCCTGCGGAAGGTCTGGAAGTCGAAGTCGTGCGTGGTGACGATCGCTACCGCGATGAGCCCGGCCTACAGACCTTGGTGACCGATGCCGAGGGGCAAATCGAAATCAGTTTTGATGAACCCGGGCGTTACTGGTTGGACACTAGCAGCAGTCAGGATGCGGGCACGCTCGAAGGCGCTCCCTTGTCCTTGCGCTATGGGCTAACGATGACTTTTGAGGTCTTGCCTGAGTAATCGCGACAGTGCGCTGCAGAATCGCCGATGACTTCATCTGCTAAATCGGAGCGCACTGTGCTCATTCCCCCCGAGCTCGATCCGGACGCGCTGGCATGGCCCGCGGCGGATGCCGGAGTTTGGGTGCTCGGGGGGAATACGATGGGCACGGTGTGGCAACTGCGCGTGCCAGAGGTGGCGCATACCTCGCCCACGGAATTACAGCGGCGGGTGGAGGCAGTCTTTCAGCGAGTGATTCAAACGATGAGCCCTTGGGAGCCCGCATCGGATCTTGCGCGTTTGAATGCGGCATCAGCGGGTGAGCGCGTGAGCGTGGATGCTTGGACCGGGCGGGTCCTGCGCCGTGCACTCGCCTACGCGGCCCAAACCGATGGCGCCTTTGATCCGACTGTGGCCCCGCTGGTGAATAGCCTCGGCTTCGGTCCGCAGATCGTGGACGCCTCGTCCGCAGAGTGTCGCAGGGAGGCCCAGCGTCAGCTGAGACGACCCTCGTGGCAAACGATTCAAGTGGAAACAGACACTCAGGTGTTGTGCCCGGGCGGCCTGCACTTGGACTTATGTGCGATCGCCAAAGGCTTTGCCATTGATCAAGCAGTCGAGGTTTTGCATACGATCGGATTAAATAGTTATTTGTTAGAAGTCGGGGGGGAGGCCTTTGCCCGCGGCTGCAAGCCAGATCGCCAGCCATGGTGGCTGCTGTTAGAGACGCCCAGCCAAGAGGAGACGGGGGCGACCGTTCCCGAAACCGTGCTCGCATTGTGTGGCGAAGCGGTGGCCACTTCCGGAAACTCACAGCGTCAACGCAGCGATGCCAGCGGCAGCGTCGGACACATTGTAGATCCACAACAAGTCGATCTACGCGATGGCGAATTACTCAATGTAACAGTCGTGCACACGCACTGTATGGATGCCGACGCCTTGGCCACCGCACTCTTTGTGAAGGGCCGCAAGCAGGGGCTCGAGCATGCCAATGCGCATGGGATCCGAGCGCGTTTTCTCTCACGAGTCGCCAGCGGGCGCTTGGAAGTGAGTTATTCGCAAGCGCTGGCGGCATATTTGTAAACTGTAGCCGAGTCCTTTAGGCTCGGTTCCGTTGCTCGCTTGTGCGGACCGTGTGGAAACTGGGGCTGAAGCACCCAGCTACTATGGAGCGCATGGTTTTCGGATGTGTATGTCTCTGCGGATTCAGCAGCGGCGCCGAGAAATGAGTGATTTGCCAGCGCTGGCGGCATATTTATAAACTGTAGCCGAGTCCTTTAGGCTCGGTTCTGTTGCTCGCTTGTGCCGAGCGCATGGAAACTGGGGCTGAAGCTCCCAGCTACTATGGAGCGTATGGTTTTCGGATGTGCATGTCTCTGCGGATTCAGTTGCGGCGCCGGGAAATGAGTGATTCACCAGCGCTGGCGGCATATTTGTAAACTGTAGCCGAGTCCTTTAGGCTCGGTTCCGTTGCTTGCTTATGCCGACCGTGTGGAAACTGGGGCTGAAGCACCCAGCTACTCTGGGGCGCATGGGGTTTCGGATTTGTATGTCTCTGCGGATTCAGTTGCGGCGCTGGGAAGTGAGTTATTCACGAGCGCTGGTGGCATTTTTGTAAACTGTAGCCGAGTCCTTTAGGCTCGGTTCTGTTGCTCGCTTATGCGGACCGTGTGGAAACTGGGGCTGAAGCACCCAGCTACTATGGAGCGCATGGTTTTCGGATGTGTATGTCTCTGCGGATTCAGCAGCGGCGCCGAGAAATGAGTGATTTGCCAGCGCTGGCGGCATATTTATAAACTGTAGCCGAGTCCTTTAGGCTCGGTTCTGTTGCTCGCTTGTGCCGAGCGCATGGAAACTGGGGCTGAAGCTCCCAGCTACTATGGAGCGTATGGTTTTCGGATGTGCATGTCTCTGCGGATTCAGTTGCGGCGCCGGGAAATGAGTGATTCACGAGCGCTGGCGGCATATTTGTAAACTGTAGCCGTTGCTCGCTTGTGCCGAGCGCGTGGAAACTGGGGCTGAAGCACCCAGCTACTCTGGAGCGTATGGTTTTCGGATGTGTATGTCTCTGCGGATTCAGTTGCGGCGCTGGGAAATGAGTGATTCACCAGCGCTGGCGGCATATTTGTAAACTGTAGCCGAGTTTTTTAGGCTCGGTTCCGTTGGTTTGTTGCATCCGGCGGCTATTCGCCGCGTGCTTGTTGCATGGCGCGGGCGGCGTCCTCTGGGCGGTTGAGTCGAGTGTAGGCGAGCGAGAGGTTATACCAAGCACGGTAGAAGTCGGGCTGCATGGCAACGGTCTCTTCTAAGTAGCCGACAGCGGATTCTAGATCGTTGGATTCGGCGGCTAGTAGTCCAAGCGAATAGGGGAAGCGTGGGTCATGCGGGGCATATTCCCAGCCCTTGAAGAGTTGTTTGCGTGCTTCCTTATTGAGACCTGCACTGCTGAGCAGGATGGCGCCTTGGTGATACATTTCGGGGTTGAGCGCATCGAGCTCGGTGGCGCGTTGCACGTAGTTTAAGGTATCTTCCGGGCGTGACTCGCGCGCGGCGGTGTTGGCCTTGATCAATAAACTTTGTGGTCGATCCGAATTGAACTCTAAGTATTCCGCCCATTCTTTCGCGGCGACGGGATCAGTGATTTCTTCGTTACGGGTGGCTAGGCCACGGCTGGCAGCGATGCGGACGGAGCGGCTTTTGTCCTTTAGCTGATCAATGAGCGCCTCGCTGCCGGATTCGATCATGGCGAGGCCGCTGGTGGCCCGCACGCGCACGAGCGGGCTCTCGTTGTCGAGCTCACTGCGAAGGTGCGCTTCGGCGGCAGCGTTGGGGAGATAGTTGGCAATTAGGCCGGTGTAGGTGGCTTGCCATGCGGCGATGTCTTCGTCCTTGGCCAGTTCCAGGAGCGCGGGCAGGGCGGCGGGATCGTAATTATAGGCCTTGCTGATCGCGCGGGCGCGTTGACGTTGACGGCTCGATTCCAATTTTTCCCCATACCAAGCTTCGGCGTGTTCCACCGCCCAGTCGACTGTTTCGTCCGTGTGGCACTTACTGCAGGCATTGGGGATGCCCAGTTCTTTGGTCATTAATGGGTCCGGGGAGTGGAAGCCATGGTCGGCGCGCCAGTCGACTTGCATATAAACCGTCTCTGACATGTGGCATTCGATGCATTGGTTGCCGGTGCTGCCTTCGGCGTGGAAACTGTGCTTGACGGGTTCGATAATGGGCGCTTCCAGCATGCCCGTTTCGTGACAGCGCATACAGAGCATATTGTTTTCGGCCGGTAGGATGTGTTCCAGCGTGTGCGGGTTGTGGCAATCCATGCAGGTGACGCCTGCGTGGGCCATGCGGCTCATTTCAAAGGAGGCATGGACATAATCTTCGTCCAGGATTTGGCCGTCGGCGTAGTAGAGGCCGGGTTGGTCGGGTAGAGAGACGGAAAAGTGGTCGTCAAAGCGGTCGCCCAGCGCAAACTCGTCGGCGGTGAGTTGATCGCGGCGCGAGTGGCAGGTTAGGCAATTTTCTTTGGTTTGCAGCGGATCGAGACGACTTAGGCCACTGGTATAGTCACCTGCTTGGGAGGCGACCAGGTGCTCTTCGAGGCCGATATGACATTCGGCGCAGGCGATGCCTTGCTGAATCCAAGTCGATTGGTAGAGGTTGCCCTCAAAGTCGAAAGCTTTGTCATATTCCGTGGTGTGGCAGTAGGCGCAGTTGGCATTCCAGTTCATGCCTTGGCCGGCCCAGTGGCCCCATTCACCCGGTAGGCGGTCTTCTCCGGCAAATACATCGACCCAGCGATCGTTCAGCACATCGTAAGTGGCGCTGATGGTTTGAAAGCGATTGCCTGGGAGTAGAGCGAGGTATTGACGTAGCGGGGTTTCGCCGATCACGCCGACCAGATCGTATTCAAGGGTGGGGGCATCGTCCGAAAGCACGCGCAGTTTAAAGGCCTCGTCCACTTGCACCATTTCGTAGGTTACGCCGGATTCTTGAATACGGCGGGTCGGAGTGAAGGCTGCGGCGTCTTTTTTTACAGATACGGGGCGGTTGGCCTTGGCGTGGTGACTGCTCTTCCACTCAGTGACTTCTTTTTCGTGGCATTTTACGCAGGTGTCGGGACCGAACTTTGCTAAGCGTTGCGGATTGTGAGAGTAAGGAAAAACCTGGCCCGGCTGCTTTTGAGCGGGGGAGGACGACTTCGCAGTGTCGCCTTGATCTGCGCTGTCACCACATGAAGTTAGTATTAACGCGAGTGAGGTAATCAGTAAGGAAGTGAGGGGCTGTCGGTTGAACTGTAGCATGCGTTGTCTAAAACATTCGGTTGTAGGATGGGGTGCAATGTAATTTGTAATTGTATTGAGTGTTGGCACTTATGGGAGGCTTGAGTGCTCGTGATTACACTTGCGAAGTCTGAATGATCTTTAGCATTTCTGGAAAAAGAGGGCAGCCATAAAAAAACGCCGCCCCTTGCGTGGGCGGCGTTTTGTAGCAGCGCTAAGTCTGCATATTAGAGTAATTCTTTAGCAACCGCTGCGACGTTGTCGGCAGTCATGCCAAGTTCGGCCATTACAGTATCGCCCGGAGCGGACATACCGAAGCGGTCGATGCAGACAGTTTTACCGGTGAAGCCGACGTATTTACCCCAGGTGCTGGAGACGCCTGCTTCCACGGCGACACGTGCGGTGCAGCTAGTGGGCAGCACGCTTTCGATGTAGTCCGCGCTTTGGCGTTCGAAGCGTTCGAAGCAAGGAAGAGATACCACGCGCACGCCGTCGCCGAGTTGCTCGGCCGCGCCCATGGCGTGTTGTAGCTCAGAGCCCGTTGCCATTAGGATTAGTTTCAAGTCGCCGCTTTCTTTCTTGGCGATGTAGCCACCCTTGAGCACACCTTCGCGGCGATCGCTCACGCTGATGCTGTCTTGGGCTGGGATGTTTTGACGTGTAAGAATCAGCGCTGTGGGGCCGTCTTCGCGTTGAACAGCTGCGGCAAAGGCTGCAGCGGTCTCTTCCGCATCACCAGGGCGAATCACGTCGAGATTTGGAATGACGCGCAGGCCACTCACGGTTTCTACCGGTTGGTGAGTGGGGCCGTCTTCACCGACACCGACGGAGTCGTGCGTGAAGATGTAAGTGACAGGCAGCTTCGCGAGTGAGGCGAGGCGAATCGAGCCGCGCATGTAGTCGGCAAATACCAGGAAGGTCGCGCCACTGGCCTTAAAGATGCCGTCATATGCGATCCCGTTGCAGATGGCGCCCATGCCGTGTTCACGAATGCCGAACCAGATATTGCGTCCATTGAAGTTGGTGGGACCGAAGTCGCCGCCGTCTTTGATGTAGTTCTTGGTTGATCCGTAGAGGTCGGCCGAGCCGCTGATGAGGCTAGGCACTGCTTTGGCGACCGCTTGAATGATGGTGCCTCCGGAAGCGCGGGTCGCGGCTTTGGTGCCTGCGTCGAATTCTGGAATCTGGCTGAGTAGGTCGGCCGGCACTTCGCCCTTGAGCTCCGCAGCGAGTGTTGGGTTGGCGGCGCTCCATGCGTCAAAGACGCCTTCCCACTCCTTGTAGGCGGCGGCGCCTGCTTGGGCGACTTCAGCAAAGTGGGCACGCACTTCGTCGGATACGTAGAAGCTTTCTTCTGGCAGGCCGAGTCCTATGCGGGCGGCGGCTGCAAACTTGGCGCCGCCTTCACCGTGGCCGGCAGAGGTGCCTTCAACTTCTGGGATGCCCTTGCCGATAGTCGTCTTGGCGATGATGACCTTAGGCTTGCCGTTGTCGTTGGCCTTGGCTTCGGAAATGGCGGCTTCAACTGCGGCGAGGTCGTGGCCGTCGATGGTCACGGTGTCCCAGCCTTGAGAGATGAAGTAAGCAGAGGCATCTTCGCTCTGGGTCTGATCGGCCATGGCGTCGAGGGTGACGTCGTTGGAATCGTAGATCAGGATCAAATTGTCCAATTTGTTATGACCGGCAAATGCGATTGCTTCCTTGGCCACACCTTCTTGCAAGCAGCCGTCCCCATGGAGGGCGAACACGTGTTGATCGAAAATGGTGTGCTCTGCGGTGTTGAACTTTGCTGCGGCACGTTTACCGGAGAGTGCGTAACCGACTGCGTTGCCGATGCCTTGACCGAGTGGGCCTGTGGTGGCTTCGACGCCGACAGTATCACCAAACTCAGGGTGGCCTGGAGTTTCGGAGCCCAGTTGGCGGAAGTTTTTCACCTCTTCCAAGGAGAGCTCGTAGCCCGCGAGGTGTAGCCATGAGTAAAGGAACATTGAGCCGTGACCGCCGGAGAGCACGAAACGGTCACGATTCAGCCATTTGGGCTCTGCTGGATTGTAGCGGAGGCCGCCTGCGCCATAGAGCACGGCGCCGATTTCGGCACAGCCGAGAGGGAGGCCTAGGTGGCCAGAGCTGCAGGCGTGAATTGCGTCGATTGCGAGTCCGCGTGCTTGAGTTGCTGCTTGGGAGAGAATCTCTGTTTGCATAATGTTTCTAGGTGATGGGCCCTGAGCGGGCGGAATTTTGATAATCTGAAAGCGCCGAAGATGAACGGATGCCATCTAATGAAAAGGAAAAATGGGGAATTCCGTATGAATTTGCTTCATTACAGTCATTCAGAACTCGACTCTCAGCTGTCAGGGCTCTAGCTCGAAGGCATGACTCATGAAGAATTAGAAGAAGGCAAGGTGCTCAATCTCGATTTCGCAAAGCTGCGTAAGGTGGCCAATTGCGAGTCCGACGTGCTGCCTGCGATCGCTCAAGATTCGCAAACCGGTGAGGTGCTGATTGTCGGCTACGCCAATGAACTGGCGCTGGAAACCGCTCTCGAATGTGGCATGGCGACCTTTTGGAGCACCAGTCGCAACGAGCTCTGGATCAAGGGCAAGACCAGTGGCGATTATTTGAAAATCGAAGAGATCCGCGTCAATTGTGAGCAAAATTCGATTCTCTACAAGGTGACGCCGGCGGGCAAGGGCGCCTGCCACACCAAAAACCAAGCGGGCATTGCTCGCTCAGGGTGCTACTACCGTCGCCTCAAAGAGGACGGCAGTCTGGAATTCGTGGACGAGGCGCAAGTTTAGAGCGCGCTGACGAGGCCCTCTAATTCTCGTCGTCCGAAATGCCTAGCTTTTGGCGGATCTCGGGGAATTCGTTGAGCTCGGCCAAGAACTCGTCGACATCGAAGTCGGCCACCATGAAGTCCTCATACTCAAAGGTGGGCGTCTTGGTCTGTCCGCTCAGGGCCACCATGGCGTCCATGTCCTTGGCGTTTACATTGACATCACGCACGTCCAGATCGACACCTTGCGAATTGAAAAAAGAAAGGGCTTCACGGCACCAGGGGCAACCGGATTTTATGTAGAGAATCGGTAGTTTGTTTTTGCTCATAATTTATTCTTAAACCTACTCAATATAGTGCTTGTGACAACGTAAATTCAACGATTCGTAACTTTATCTGTAGTGGACTTGCGCCCCTGCATAATCTCCTATATAAGCGCTCCTCTTGTAGATTTATGAGTTCCACCGATGCAGTGACCACTCCAAAGCAATTAGCCGATTCGATTTCTGTTAAAGGTGCGCGCGAGCATAATCTAAAAAACATCAACGTGGACATTCCGCGCAATCAGTTGGTGGTCATCACGGGCGTCAGTGGTTCGGGTAAATCCTCACTGGCCTTCGATACCATCTATGCGGAGGGCTATCGTAAATACATCGACAGCCTCTCGACTAAGGCGCGTATGGTCCTGGAGCAAATTCCGCGTCCGGATGTGGACTACATTCAAGGTCTCTCGCCCGTCATCGCGCTGGAGCAGCGCACCGGGGGCGGGGGCAATCCGCGCAGCACCGTGGCAACGGTTACCGAAATCGCCGATTTCGCCCGTGTGCTGTGGGCGGTCTGCGGCACACCTTATTGCCCGAAGGATGGCGGCATTATTGAGCGGCGCTCGATGGACGATTGCCTGACGCGCATTTATGCGGAGCCGGAGGGGAGTCGCTTGATGATTCTCGCTCCGTGGATGACGGCCAAGCCTGCGATCTTGCGCGAAGAATTGCCGCGCTTGCAGCAGCGAGGCTTCCAGCGAGTGCGCCTTAACGGCGAGATCCGCCGTCTGGATGAGCATGATCTGATCGATTCCAAGGCTGCGTCGATTACGGTCGAGATCGTGGTCGATCGTATTGTGCTCAAGGCCGACCAACGCAGTCGGCTGGCGGACTCCTTGGACTTGGCCTTCAGTGAGGGGGAGGACCGTGCGCTGATTTTAATTGAGGACGGACAGCAATGGCGTGAACTCCCCTTGAGTAACCGTCTGGCTTGCGTGAATTGCGGCGATGTGTATGAGCCTGTCTCACCGCGTCATTTTTCCTGGAATCATGCCGAGGGCGCCTGTTCTGAGTGCGGCGGGCTGGGGGAGACCTTGCAATTTCAGCCCGAACTGATTGTGCCAGATTCGAGTATTTCTGTGAAAAAGGGGGCGATTAAGCCATGGCGGCTCGGGTCCAAGCAGATGATCATTCGGCACAACGCGATTCTCAAGCAGTTGGCCGAGCAATTGCCATTTGATCCCAACTTGGCCTGGGATGAACTCGATGCCGATGTGCGCGCGCAAATCCTACATGGCGCGGGCGAGCGACTGTTCAGTTTTAAGCTCAAGGGCGGCAATACTAAGCCTGAGTTGATGCCATTTGAGGGCGTGTTGACGGATCTGGAAAATATTCGTCGCCACACCACTAGCGACGGCCTGCGCGCCCGCCTGATGGCTTATCAAACCAGCAGTCGCTGCGAGGCCTGCTCCGGTCGCCGGCTGCGTCCGTCGAGCTTGAGTGTCTTGATCGAGGGGCGCTCCATTACCGATTTGCTGGCCATGTCGCTGCAAGAAGCGCAAGGCTTCGTGGATGCGCTGCAAAGCAATCCGGCCTATGCGACTGTGGGCGACGCCGTGCGCGGTCTCGGTTCGCGACTCTCCTTTTTGAATGAAGTCGGGCTCAGTTACCTCACGCTCAATCGCACATACACCAGCTTAAGTGGGGGCGAAGCGCAGCGCGTGCGCTTGGCGACTCAGCTGGGCATGTCGCTGGTCGGCGTGGTCTATCTCTTAGATGAACCGAGCATTGGACTGCATCCATTGGACAACCGTCGATTGATTCAAACGCTCATCGGTTTACGTGAGCGCGGCAACTCCGTCGTCGTAGTGGAACACGATGGTGAAACCATGTTGGCGGCCGATCATCTGATCGAGCTCGGTCCGGGCGCGGGCGTTGAGGGGGGCGAGTTGATTTATCAGGGCAGCCCCACAGATGCGTTTAATAATACATACAGTCGCTCTGGCATGTTCCTCAGCGGGGAGGCGCGTGTTGAAAAGAATGCGCGCACGCTGCGTCCTAAGTCCGACTGGTTGAGCGTCGAGGGGGCGTATGAAAACAACCTCAAGCAGGTCGATGCGAAGTTTCCTGTTGGCCTGCTGAGCGTGGTTTGTGGGATGTCCGGCTCCGGGAAGAGCACCTTGGTCAACGACATCCTGGCCAAGGCTGCGGCTTTTAAACTGAACCGGGCCAAGACGATTCCCGGCAAGCATAAGAAGATCACAGGGCTGGATCATTTCCTCTCTGTCATTCAAGTCGATCAATCGCCGATCGGTCGCAGCCCGCGCTCCAACCCGGCGACTTTTACCAAGCTCTTCGATCAGTTGCGGGACCTTTTCGTTAAATGCTCGATCGCTAAGATACGCGGATACAAGCGCAACCGTTTTTCCTTCAATGTGAGTGGTGGGCGTTGCGAACGTTGCAAAGGCGACGGCGTGATTAAGCTCGATATGCAGTTTATGGCCGACGTGTATAGCGAGTGCCCCAGTTGCAAGGGGCGTCGCTATAATCGGGAAACGCTGGATGTGCGCTTTAAAGGCTATAATATCG
Organism: Coraliomargarita algicola; assembly: GCF_033878955.1. Taxonomy (NCBI): domain Bacteria; kingdom Pseudomonadati; phylum Verrucomicrobiota; class Opitutia; order Puniceicoccales; family Coraliomargaritaceae; genus Coraliomargarita; species Coraliomargarita algicola. The sequence continues at coordinate 2,153,942 of NZ_CP138858.1, read as the reverse complement.
CCGATGTTTTGGAGATGAGTGTGGACGAAGCCTTGCAAGTCTTTGGGAAGCAGCCACGCATTGCCGAGAAATTGCACACTTTGGCCGATGTCGGGCTCGGTTACATCAAGCTGGGCCAGCCCGCCACCACGCTCTCTGGTGGTGAAGCGCAGCGGATTAAACTGTCCTTAGAATTGAGCAAGCGCCAGCAGGGCCAGACGCTCTACATCCTCGATGAGCCGACGACCGGTCTACATTGGCTGGATGTGCAGCGCCTCATGGACCTGGTCTTCAAGCTACGTGATGCGGGTAACACCATCCTGATCATCGAGCACGACCTGGATGTGATTCGCATGGCCGATTGGATCATCGAGCTCGGTCCCGAGGGAGGAGAGGCCGGCGGCGAAATCGTCTTTCAGGGGGAGCCATCTGCGTTCTACGAGGGGAGTACCAGCCCTACGCAGCAGATGCTCAAGGATATGATTTCTTAAGTTGCTGGTATTGCCGCCATGCAAGATAGGATAAATGTTGAGGCAAGCGAGTCAGCTGGTATAAATTCTGATTGATCGACCTTAATTCTGTGGGTTTGTATAGTTTCTCAAACGTTTTAGCTTGTAGTGGGTATCCCAGAAACTTGCTGATTTGGTCAATGCGTTCTTCGGGGTTTTGGGTCATGCTCTCTAATGAGAAGAAGAGGCAATCATTGGGGTGCTTTTGGTGGAAATTGATGCAGCAGCGCGTGTAAACTAGCCAGCCTCTTAGCCACATCGCACGCGCGCGCCAGTGAAGTTTGCCCGATTTTTCTCGGCGATTTAGGGATTCGATGACTGAAAATGGATTTCGGTAAACGAATAGAAACTTAGCGTCGGGGCAGAGGTCTCTCCATAATTCCAGAAACAGTGTGCTTCGTGGGTCTTTCCAGCCCCAGACGCCGTGAGATCCTTTTTTCGAGAGTAGGTCCAAGGCCATCTGGCGTTCTTCGTCATTTGGCATGATCGAACTCGGTGCATACCAATTACTCTTGTGGTATTTTTGAATCAGCCTGATGTGAAAATTTAGGAACTCGGTATCTTCGTAGTAACCATTGGGGTTTCCTGAATCTTTTTCGACCAAGTCGGAGCCCATGTGAATACCAGATTCATTTAAAAAGCTACCTAACAGGGAGGTGCCGGAGCGGTGCATGCCAGTTAAGATGATTGGCGGTGGGGGAGATAGCTTGTTCGTGTTCAATGATTCTAAAAGTGAGTGGCTGTGAAGTTCAGTTATGCTAGAGGCTGTAAATGTCGCGCTAGCATCCTATGGATGAACAGTTCTTGGCTTTTATTCTTGTGAGATGGTTGGGCTTGATGGCGGGCGTCGTAGGTGGGGGAAGTCCTCCTGTGGTTCTTCGCAATCAAGGAACTCGCACAGTGGCCCCCATCCGCTGTTCGATTGAAGTTCTATTTCGAGATAGTCCGCCTTGCGATCGCGAAAGTATGCACGTGCGGCCGCCAGGTGTAAGTCGTAGACTTGGCTGTAAAGATCTTTGTTGAAGGCATAGCTGCCAAATATTTGTAGTCGCATGTGCATGAGGCGTGGTTCGAAATAATCGCCAATGTAGTATGATACCGCGCGTCTTAGATGCTTCCATGAGCAAAAAACGTTTCTAGCTCTCAGTGGCATATGGTGTAAGCCTAGGCCGTCGAACTTGGAAAATTGACGCTCAACAGAAGTCAGCCAGCTTTCCTTCTCGCGCGTAGTGAGTATGAAACGGCTATTGGGATACTCCTTATCGAGTTGTGGATAGAAGTGCTCGCCAAAGTTGCTCAGTGCGTCCCAGTCGTCGACAGGTTCGAAGCGATAACAACCTCGCATCGCGAGTGCGCGAAAATTAAACGGGTTGTGGCGACATCTGTAGCCCAGCATCGTCAGTGCAGCATCTACACTCGTTGTCCCGGTTTTGGGGAGTCCAATGACAAATACTTTTCGTTTAGTTTGTGTAGATTTCATAGCTTTTGGGAATCGGGTTGTTTGCTTGCTTCTGAGCTTGTCGTATTTTGCGCCCCTCGGTGATCGTAAAGGACTTCATGGAATAGGTCGTCGGCGTAGAGGATTCTGCGTATCCATTCAGTAATCATTGTCTTATGAAAGGGGGCGCGGTAGGCCTTTCTTACATGATCTGTCGTGCGTTTACAAAAACGGTTGTCGTACCAAATGCCCGGAATCGTGTCAATTTGGATGTTTTGCTGCCATCGCACGAAGTCGAAGGATAACTGATCGCGTCGACTGCCTGCGCTGAGTTGTTTGAGCCAGCAATTGGAAAAGTGGATGGCTGTCGGGTTTGTTGGCTTGCGGATGAGCAGGTTCGTGTTGGCGAGTCCGAAATTGGCTGGGAAGCCTGCTTCGTTATAGCGATTGATCTGATGGGAGATGCGCGCGGGTGAATCCGCGGCCTCGACAAAGGCCCATTGGGCCTCCTGGTAGAGGCAATTTCTAACATCATGCGCGAGCACTTTAATCGGGTGAGAGGGGCTCGATTGCTCATTTAGGTAGTGTTTGATCTCTGTTGCATTGATGGTGCAGTTGGCATCGATCCACACGACCCAATCGTAGTCTTTGAAGTCTTTAAACGCTTGTATCTTTATTTCACGGGCATCTCGCGTTGCGTCGCGGTGTTTACGTTTCCACAATCGTCTTTCAATTGTTTTTGGGAGCGGCAGTTCGTTGTCCGTGTAGCAGAAGTAGTCAACATCTGCCGTCGGCTCACCAAATCCAGGTTGAAGAGCGCTATCGTACTGATCGATGATTGCAGTGTAAATGGCTAGTCTAGGCATTTGATTTCGATTCTAGTAGGAGCCAGCCATAAATGTGAGCGCTTTCATTCTCTCGGTCATTATTACATCCTTGAACTGATTGATCTTTGGCTGTGGCTTGTTGCTCTTGATTGAACTGCTTGATTGGGAACGGCGACGTTATGAATTTAACATGATGCGTTTGATTGAATCGCTCGGTGAGTTGCTGGCGAGTCTCTGTGTTTGCCCTCAAATACATTGCGATTACGAGGTCGCAATGCTTAAGGCCTGAAATCGACTCAGAGGTGAATAGTGAGGATCTTTCGCTGTGACTAATGAGCAAGCAGTGTCCCGTTTGTGGTATTGTTGACAGGGTTTTTGAACTGTAGTAGCTGCAAATCCGGACTTGATCGCTGACATTATGCTGTGCGGAAAACTCGCGCAAGAGACTTTCGCTACTTGAGAAGCCTCAAAGGCGTAAACTTCGAGCCCAGGTTTTTTCGTGGCCAATTGTATCGCATAGAAATTGCTGCTAGAGCTGATGCTTATCAGTTGTTGATACTGCTTATGAGTCGTTAGCGCTTCTAAGACAGGCACTAATTCAGATCCATAGAAGCCGTGTATCGTGTCGTAGGATCGCTCATCCTGCCGAGCACCTTTGGGAGCGTTGCAGCCTGACCAGGGGGTGCCAGTTTGCTTCAGGCAATAAAGAGCCCATTTTGAGCGGGCGAAAATGTGAAAACTGAAGAGTATGCAGTTTTTTATGAGCCGTTTGGGGGATACTGTATTCATCTGCTTTCGTGTTCCCACTTGGCAGGGTAAATCATAGGGAAAGTCGTTTTGCGCATCATGTGTCCAAACTGTTCGAATGAACCGTCTTCGACATGGAGTAAGAATGCACTTTGATAATTACAAAATTCGGTATGTTTGTTGCCTAATACTAAGTTCAGAATGTATTCGCCCGGGACTAAGGGCAGCGCAGGTATTTTGCAGCGGACGACGATGCTAGACCTTGCCGGGATCTCGAAGTCAATAGCTTGGTGGTCCGAGAGTAGATGGAGCAGTGGCTCGTTGGATGTATTTCGAAATCCAAAAGAGACGCCGGTGCGAAGTAATTCATCCGAATTGTTTTCTAACTCAATTGAAGTTTCGAAGGGGAAGCTGGTCACGACCCGCGAAGTGATTTCTGCGGATTTGACGCGTAATCCCTTTTTTTCTACGATTTCAACCGGATTGAAGATGTTGGGTGTCTGAGTGCTCGCATCACTGCCTTGAACGTAAGTTTGTATGACTTTATCGGTTAGATCTTGGCATTCAATTTGTCCTTTCGACAGTAAGATCGCACTATTGCAGATCGTGCGAATGCTTGCCATATTGTGGCTCACGAAGAGCACTGTGCGGCCATTGCCTGAAATGTCCTGCATTTTACTAAGGCATTTCTTTTGGAAATCTTGGTCGCCGACTGCGAGAACTTCATCTACGATCAAAATGTCTGGCTCCAAGTGTGCCGCTACAGCAAAGCCCAGTCTGACATTCATGCCCGAAGAATAGCGTTTTACCGGCGTGTCGATATGCTTCTCAATGCCAGAGAACTCGATGATCTCATCCAGCTTTCTGTCGATTTCACGCTTTTTCATGCCTAAAATTGTGCCGTTGAGATAAATATTCTCGCGCCCTGTTAGCTCTTGGTGAAAGCCGGTTCCGACTTCAAGTAAAGCAGCCACCTTGCCGCGCAGTCGAATTTGGCCGGCGCTGGGGGTTGTGATTCGGCTGATTAGTTTGAGCAAAGTTGATTTCCCCGCTCCATTTCTACCGATGACGCCGACGACGTCTCCCTGCTTAATCTCGAAGTTAATATCTTTGAGAGCCCAAAAGTCATTTTCAGCCGTCGATTTTAATTTGTCCTGATTTTGTCTTTTCAGTTTCTGGAACAACTGACTGGCTTCTTCGCGTAGCGAAGATGCATCAAATTGACCAAGTTTGTAGCACTTGGAGAGGTTTTCGGCTTTGATCGCTATTGGATGGGACATATTTCGTCGGGTCTTGGTGTCGCTGGAGGGTCGTCGATTTTAAGCGTAATCTATAAAATTGCGTTGAGTTCTTTCATAGATCACAAGGCCAGAAATTAAAACTACGCTGGTGATGGCGATCGATAAGATTAGATCTGCCGTCGGTATTGCCGGCGTGCCTAGTAGCATATGGCGATAGCTTTCGACTACAGCCGTCAGCGGATTGAGCTTGATCAGCCAATGGAATCTCTCCGGAACTTGGGATAAGGGGTAGATAATTGGAGTAATATACATGAAGGCCTGCACAAAGAAGGGAGTTAAGTGGTGGAGGTCCCTGTATTTTGCGGATAATGCCGAGAGCCAGAGGCCGGTGCCCAGGCTGATCGCTGCAGTGTGTATAATCAGTAATGGCAGTAGTAGGATGCTGATTTCCATTTCGAAGCGAGCGCCTTGGTCGGTCGCAAACTTGAAATACAGCCAAAACCCTAAAAAGCTGAGTAGTTGAATACTGAAGGCTAGTAAATTCGAGGTAATCGTGGCCAGCGGCACGATCACGCGTGGAAAATAAACCTTTTTGAATAGATTCGCGTTGGTGATCAGGTTGCCCGCGGTTGCTGTTAAGCAAGCCTGGAAGTAGGTCCAGCCTAGTTGGCCGCAGAGGTAAAAGAGTAATTGAGGTGTGCCGTCGGTGGATAAACCAGCCACTTTACCGAAGATTATGGTGAAAATAACGCCCATTAGCAATGGCTGTAAGATGAACCAAATTGGCCCTAGGATTGTTTGCTTATACTTACTGATGAAGTCTCGGATCACCAAGTAGCGCAGCATATCCTTGTATTCGAGTATCTCACCGATGTTGAAGGCACTCCAATTGCCTTTGGCACGAATGGTGGTTTCGGGGGGCGTAAACTGCTGATTTGAGTTCATTTGAGTGTTCTTGTCACTGTTGCTGTCGTCGGATTCAGCACTTTCAATGCTTCTTTTGCTCGTGAAAACAATAAAAATGTAAAAGGTTTGTTTGTTTGCGGTGGGGTGATTGCCTTATTTTTTTGCCCGTTAAAAGGCCTAGAAAAATGCAGTAAGAGGCATTATACCATTGACAAAGTATGAAGAGTTGACAATCTACGGACCTGTATTCTGCGGAATCTAGTCAATTGACTGATTTTTGTGGTTGAAATACGGCAGAATTTTAAGACTCAAGCCTAAGTTGAACTGAAAACTAACTAACTGAAAATAATATGAAAATTAAAGCTACTATTGTCGGGTTGTGTGCAGTGGTGTGTGCCGCATCTTCTGGACTCGCGAATGTGTCGATGGATTTTACCAATATCAACTTCACTGCAATCACTGCGGCAACGGAGGGTTCTGGAGCGGTTATTGGAAGTCAATACCTAGCAACTGGTGTTGCTGACCTCGAAGGTGCGGGCGGTGTCGGTGTGATCGATGCTATTTTTACTATCTCCGATGCGAGTGTTGATGACAGCAGCTTGATTTATTTTGCGAATGAGGGAGCACGTGGGGATGACGCTCGTATTCGTCTGGAAAAAAACTCTTCGGCTGATATTTGGGTTAAGATCTCAATTAGTTTCGTGCTTACGGGTACATCGACTGCAGTTGATGTTGCGGATGCCAGTGGTAGCGATCTTCGTCTCCAATTCGATGACCTTGACAGTGATGTGAATGCTAATCGTGCTGACTACGCTGGGCTTGTTACCGCGGAGGCCGACCTCATTGAACTAGCATCCAACACTGAGCTGGTCACTAATACTTCGCTTCACTCTGGATATTCAGTTGGGCTATATCCTTCGCCCTATGGACCGAAAGGTAATATCACCAGCACTGATGCAATTGCTCAGTCTCCAGTGACTATTGGTTTTGATTCGACGGCCGAAGTTCTTGACATCGTTGTGGGTGTCACAGGCAGTGCAACTGGTAGTCGTCACATTGACATCGATATGACTCCTGACTTCATCATCGTACCTGAGCCATCCTCTTATGCTCTGCTGATCGGTGCAATTTCCTTAGGCTTCGTTTCACTACGCCGCCGTCGTTAATTCAAAGAATAAATTTCAATGATCAAAAGCTCCGTTTCGACGGAGCTTTTTTTATGATGAATATGCGGGGGATCGATCAGTTGATTTATCAACATTTGAGCCCATTCGTGCCGCTATGTGGACTGATTGGCTTGATTCCGAGTGTTGTATTCGGAGCGGACATCGAATGGGGGAGCATCCAGACGGCCCGCATCCCGGACTATAATTTAAAGGTAGGTGAAGTATATTTTGATTCTACTATCAGGACTGGTCTCGGTTGGGATAGTAACTACGATCAGGATGTTGAAGCGAAAGGTTCGGCTTTCTATTCAGTAGGTTTTTTAACCGATATCTCATGGATGCCGGCACCCAGTGTTCGGTTGAATACAAATCTGGACCTTCAATACCTTGAAAAGCCAAAGGATTCAGCTGGGGGGCGCTTCCTTATTAGTGGTGTCGATGAAACCGCTGCTGCAATGTCTGTCGCGATTCGCTCGGGGGATCGTATTCTGACTGTGAATACGAAGTTATCCTCTTCACTTATTGGCTTGCGTGTCGAGAATGGCGCAGGACAACAGCAGGATCGCAGCTTTCAAGAACTAGCGTATGGTGCAGGAGCTCATTACGCGCGCGCTTTATCACCAAATTTAACTTCAAATCTAGGCTATACGTTTTCGTCGCGACGGGCGATTGGTCATCAATCTGAGGATGATCTTGCGTCTCAACTAAATGCGAAAAGTCACGACATTAGCACTAAGCTAGTGTTGGATGCCAATCCGAGCCTGCGTGCAGGGCTTTACGCCGGTTCAACGCTTACTGTAAGGGATAATTATACGAATGGGCAGCAGATCCAAGCGTATCAAGTTGGGCTTGAGGGGACTTATTTGAGTTCGTATGCTGTTGTTTACGGTATGAGTTTGGGGGCTGAATACCAAGAGGATTCATGGGGGGGGGCTGATTCAGGCTCTGCTTGGTCGCCTAAGGTTCAATTTTCTGTGGATTTTAGGGGGCGCAGTAATTTGGAGCATCAATTTACGGCGAGTTACCATCGTGATTTTTCAAATTTAGTCGCAGATACTGGCGTGAATCGTTCTGATTTGGCGGAGTATAGCCAAACATTTTCAATTGCATATGCACTCAATCTAGACTTGAGCCCCACTTGGGAGGTGCGGCTTCGCCAGGAACTTCGTCAATTTGATGATGTTGGCAGTTCGGCTAGTGCTTGTCGATATAACCTCAATCTTAGAACCGATTATATGATCGCTCCCAGGTGGACTGTTAATTTTACTTACGACTATACTAATCAGTTCGATGGCGGAGCGAAAGGTCAGGGGTATTCCCGTCATATCGTTTCTTCTAGTTTGAGTTTTAAATTATAGTATTTTGTCGTTAGAATTATTATACGAATCGCGATGAGCTCTTTAATCATTATAAAATACCCTTTAAAAGGCTTACTCTGCATTGCTTGTATTATCGTTGGCTGCATGTTTCTGCATGTGTCACTGAGCGCGCAGAAGGTGTTGGACAAGCCAGACTCGCAGGTGGCGCTTAGTGAGACTCCGACTTCTACGCGAGTGATCGAGTACGGCGACTTGCTGCAAATTACAATAAAAGAGGATGCTCAGTTTCAATTTGAGGGCAAGGTCAGTGAAGATGGGCTTATTAATCTGCCCTATCTAGGTGAGCGCTTGGTTGCGGGACAGAGCCTTCAATCTTTACAGCGAGAGTTGGCGAATTCGCTAGAGGAGGATCTTTACTGGAAAGCGACAGTGGTTATTCGAGTCCTGGAGCAAGCACCAGCTGCGATATATGTGTTTGGGGCAGTTAAGGAGCCGGGTTTAGTGGATTTGCCCCCAACGGGACAAATTTCAATGTCACAGGTATTAGCGAGAGTCAAGGGGCTGACTTCGTGGGCAGATCTGGATAATGCTTATATTATGAGAAGGTCTGCGTCTGGCGATGAAGAAAAAATAGTCGTCAATATTCGCGAGTTGCTGCTTCAGCCTGATGCGGCAAGAGAATTTACGTTAAAGAGACGAGATGAATTGTTCATTCCTGGGCTGAATGGAGCCGGGGAGGAGACATTGCTTACGAGTGACCCGACAGAAGTGATCGTGGTGGGGCAAGTGGGGGCACCTGGTGTGATTAAGTTTGCGCCGGGGGAGTCGGCTACGTTGATGCGGGCTGTTTTTAAGGCAGGTGGCTTAACACGGTTTGCTAAAGGAGATGCGATCAAATTGATTCGTTATTCTGGGCAGGAGCGCACTGTGGAACTTGTGGATTTAGAGGTCGTGATTGAAGAGGGTTTTTTGGATCGGGATCGAGTATTACTGCCCGGGGATATGGTGATCGTGCCCCAGAAATTTATTAATTTATAAATCGAGATGCAAATTCCCAATTCCACGACAAAGAGTGAGCCTCAGGCGCCGTCTGTAGTCAATGAGCCGGCCAGCTCCACTGTGTTTTCGAATCCGATTGCGCTGGTCGAACTTCTGCTGGGGCATTGGATGTGGTTAGTTGCTAGTGTGTTATTATGCTCTCTTCTTGGAGGTGCATACGCTTACTTTGCTACACCTATTTATCGCGCCACTGCCCGTATTGAAATTTTCAATGATAGCCGAGTGGAAACGCGTGCAAAAACTAAGTATGATCAGCAAGAGCAGAGCATGTTGCGCCAACTTCTATTGTTGAACAGTCAGCGGTTACATCAGCAGGTTCGGTTGGAATTGGCTCCAGAATGGAAAACACGTCTCATTCCATCTGAATTGTATGTCGAGTTTAATGTGAAAAGTGTGGCTGGTTCTAATGGATCCATGATCGATTTCACCGTGGATTCTGTGAATGCACAATACTCTAAGGACTATGTGTTGAGTATGATCGATGTGTATCGTAGGTTGCGTTTGGAAAAGCTAACTGAGGTCAATGAAAGCGCACTGTCAGGGTTAAAACGTGAAGAGACGCGTGTCTTGGAAGAATTAGAGCAGGCTAGGGAGGCTTTGGATATTTTTGAGAGTCAAAATCAAGTGTTTCTGCGGCAGGAGCGCTTGGATATGAATATGGCTTTTATCGATCAATTGCTCTCTCGATTACAAGAAGTCCGTGTAGAGCGAGTCTTGCTTGGTCAGCAATACGAACAGATACTTGGAACGAATGTCCTCACTGTTCATGAAGCATTGGCGATGACCCGTGAGACTGAAGCGGGTAGTCAAGCTGCCCTTGACGGGGATTCGGGAAGGCCAGGTGATGCTGTCGAGGGCCAAGGGCTTGCAGTTGTAGGTGAGAGCTCTGTCAACCTGTACGGAAGTCTCGAAGCTCGGAGTCAGTGGGAGCGTGCTCAAGCTCAGTTGGTCGCTTTGATGAATCAATTGGAGCAACAGGGCAAAGTTCTGAAGAGCACGCATCCCCGGATGATCGAGTTGAAGCAGGAAATTGAAAGTGTGCGTAGTTCCTTGGCAAATCTGAACGATTTGTCGTTGAAGCGTTTTAAAGCTCGTTTCGAAGCATTGAAATTGCAGGAGTCGAGTATCGAAGCGGTCATTGAAAATTGGCATCAAAAGCGCGAGATCGGTTTTGAGGAGGAGAATGAACATCGGCAGATTTTATCTCGTGTGAAGCATTTGGAGAAAAAGTATAATCTAGTTTATGGACGTTTGCTGGAGAATACGGGTACATCCGAATCGTTTTTCTTACGTGAAATTCAGGAAGCCCAAGCGAGGACAGCTCCGATTCAGCCGCAAGTGATGAAAATATTGCTAGCTTCGGTGGTACTTGGAATGGTGGCAGGGGGCGGGCTCATTTTAGGGCTAGAGTATTTGAAACCGACTCCTGTAAACGTGATTCAGTTGCAGCGTGATTATAATCTGTTGATGTTGGCGCAAATCAGGCGGTGGGATTTATATTTGTCACCCAATCAGTTTAACCCGGAGTCGGATATTTTCGTTGCGGCGAAGGGGACTAATCAGGTCGCAACGGAAACATATCGACGTATTCGGCTGAATTTACTGAAGCAATTTGGTGAAGGGTCGGCAGTTTCATTTACTATTACCTCGAGTAATTCGGGCGATGGTAAGACCTTTAATGTCGCGAATATTGCGCTTCCTTTTGCATGGGTTGGTAAGCGTGTGTTGCTTATTGATGCAGATCTGCGACGTGGTAGTCTAACGCGCCGATTGCTGGGCCGGGAGCTCCGGCATGGCCTTGCGGATTGGTTAGCCGATGATTCATGTGATGTGAGGACCCATATTATGAAGGTGAAGCATGAGCCATTGTCTATCTTGCCTTCGGGTGTTTTTAATGACTCGCTTCCCGAATTGGTTCAGACTGAGAGGTTGCGTGATTTGCTTCAGTCCTTGCATGAAGATTTTGATGTGATCATTGTAGATACGGCACCAGTTAATATTTTCTCTGAGTCGATGCCGTTCTGTCAGGCTACCGGTGGAGTCGTGGTAATGATGGACTCATTATCTAAGCAATCGAGTGTGGAGAATTGTCTCTCTGAGTTGCGAGGCATGCGTTTGCTAGGCTTTTGTGTTAATAATGTCGATGACTCTTATTTGCGCAGCCACGGATATGATACCTATGGCAATTATGGAATGAGTCATATTGAGAGTGCATTCGTGTATGGGATGAATTGTGAATTGCCTAAAAAGAAGCGTTGGAAGTTTGGTTTATGACGCGTATCGAGTCCATAGGGTGGCTTCGGCGCGTCGCTCTCTTATGTCTCATTGTATATTGTGTGAGCGCTTTGCTGAGTGCTACAATTTGTTGGTGGCCTGTTTATTCAGGAGTGGCACCGCTTTGGTATGCACTGTTGTTTTTTCCTAAGTGGTGGGCGGGTGTATTGCTTGTATGTGCAATACCAGCAATATTCTATTATGGAAGCAGGGCGATTGTCGTGTTGATGATCTGTGCTGTATTACAAGTGATTTATTATAGCGGTATGCGCTTTCATCCTTTGGCTGCTCAACGTTCACATTCATTGAGTGTTATGACCTTGAATGCAGGCCAGAGTCTTGTGGATCTTGCTTCGTTGAAGTCGTTTCTACTGGAGACTTCGTTGGATGTGATTGCGTTCCAAGAGTTGTCGCAGGATGTTGCCGTGGATCAAATTTTGATGTCACCGGATTGGTATTTTTTGAGGCGTGGGCAGTTGGTGGTCGCGAGTCGTTACCCGGTTGAATACGTGGCCTCTCTGAGGCGGTCAGAAATTGTTGAGGCTGGCGGATATGGCTTAGTCTATTTGGTGGTTGATGTCATTTTGCCTGATCGCAATTTACGCCTAATGAATGTGCATCTCGATACGCCTCGGGGTGGCTTGGAGCCATTGTTGCATCTGACTTTGGATTTGAACGGGTTGCGCAATAATTTTAGACGCCGCTATCATGAAGCATCGATTGTTGCAGATGATATGAGGCGACTTGGTGTTTCGTTGGCGCTCGGTGACTTCAATATGCCCTATGAGAGTCCTTTGTATCAGTGCTTTTTGGGGAATTATGGTAATGCGTTCGATATCTGCGGAAATGGGTTTGGTGCAACCAAATATACTTCGTGGCATTCCATCCGAATTGATCATGTATTGCATACATCTGAGATGAAATCAATGCGTGCTGAAGTTGAGGAAAGCCTTGGCAGTGATCATAGGCCACTTTTAGTCGATTTAGTATTTTATGAATAGACTTTAGGGTGTTTCCTTGTTGGAAATAAGTAATCATGTCTAAATTCAGTCTAAGTGTGTTACTGCAATCTCATAATGGTGTTCGCTGGGTATTGTTGGACTTCTTTATAGGCGCTTGTGCTATGTTTATAGGCTTGGTTTTGTCGCCATATGTAGATGTTTACGAAGTTTATAATCGTGTAGTTGTCTGTGTGGGATACGGGATTGTCTTAGTTCTTTGCGTGCGTTTATGCGGCTTGTATGCGCATCGAATGCAGCATTTGTTTTCTCGATACGATATTTTACTTGGTTCAATTCAGGCTTCTATTTTTGCATTTGTGGCGATTGGGTTAATTGTTAACTTTAGTCACCTTCATGTATTTGGTCGCTATGTCGTCGTCAGTGTAGTTGTTCTTAGTTTTATTGGTCTCTCCTGCACCCGCATGCTGGCTAAATTGTATTTGGCGCGGAACCCTTTGCGCATAGTCTTATTGGGTTGTAATCAGTTGGCGCGAGAGTTTGTGGAGCGTGTCTCCTCGGATCCACACTTTGAAATCGTTCGGGTTGCTAACGTGGGGGATTGTGTGAATCCATGTCGTGAATACGGAGTGGATTGTCAGGTGATTGATGACGTTCATTTGTTTGCAAAGCGTTTGAGTGAGGCAAATGTCGAAATTGTGGTTTCGTGCTATGAAGGCTCCATTCCCGAGAATATGTATGATTTGGTGGAGTTACTGCCGTTTCAGCACATTGATTTTTTAAATAAGGGCGCCTTTTTGGAAGTGTTTTTCCGGGAGGTGACCGTTTCGTATCGTAACTTGCATTGGCAAGGTGCTAATTTTTTTAAGCCCGCAAGGGGAGCTGTGACTTCCTTGAAGCGTTTGATTGATATAGGAGTGAGTTTGTTGGCATTACTGCTCACTTTCCCCTTATGGTTGGTGGTGATAGTTTTAGTTAAATTGGACAGCTCGGGGCCTGCATTCTATTCGCAGACACGGGTGGGGCTGTTAGGGCGACCATTTAGGATTTTTAAATTTCGCACGATGACCACTGAGGCTGAAAAGAATGGTGCACAATGGGCAACTAAGGATGATGTGCGGGTCACTCGTGTTGGAGGAGTTTTACGTAAGACTCGACTGGACGAATTGCCACAGCTGTGGAATGTCCTCAAAGGGGACATGTCCTTAGTAGGCCCTCGTCCCGAAAGACCTGAGTTTGTTGAAATTCTAAAAAAAGAAATACCATTGTATGAATGGCGTTATTTGGTGAAGCCGGGTTTAACTGGATGGGCGCAGATTTTATTTAAGTATGGCGAGAGCGTTGCCGATGCGCGTCGAAAATTGCAGTATGATCTTTTTTATATTAAGAACTTCTGTATTACCCTGGATTTACAAATTTTAATACGAACGATTCCGCTGATTATGAAGGGGAGTCAGTAAATATAGAATGAACTAAAATTCTTACAGGAGTAAGATATTATAACAGGAGTCGTCGGGTAAATTATGCGAGTCGTTCAGATAAATTCTAGTGATACTGGTGGTGCGGCTCGCGCGGCCCTTCGCTTGCATGCAGGAATGCTCATGCAGGGAGTGGATTCGAGGTTTTTAGTGAAAAACAAGAATGCTGAAGATTCTCCTGTAACTAAAATCCCTTATCATGAGTATCGACGTGGATTAAGCCGCTATTTGAGAACGCGCTGGGATTGGCGACGGCAGCGGCACCTTCAAAGTGGACGCAAGACCTCTACATTCTTTAGTGAGTGTCGAAGCGATTTCCGTCCTGCGCATTTCGAAGAAATTTTGCGAGATGTGGATATTCAGCATTTGCATTGGACTCCCTGGTTGATCGATTGGCCGACGATTCTTCCGTGGATGGTCAGTCGTGCACCAATTGTTTGGACACTGCACGACATGAATGTTTTGCAGGGCATTTGGCATTATACGCCTGCTGAGAACGATTTTACCCCTAGATTAAAGCGACTAGATCAGCAAACGCTAGAGCGGAAGCGTGCGGTGCTATCAGCATTGCCCACATCACGATTGGTCTTTGTCGCACCTTCACGTTGGCTCTATGACTCACTTAAGGAGCGCGATCACACGTCTCGCTTTTTATGTAAGTGCATACCTTATGGAATCGATACTGCGACTTTTGCACCAATCGACAAATATCAAGCTCGAGCCGCGCTCGGATTACCGCGTGATAAGAAGATTGTTGGGTTTGCTTGTGAATCAGTAGCAGATCCACGCAAAGGGGGGCAGCTCTTACAGCAAGCACTCCTTGGCATTGAGGATGCGGACCTAGTTCGGGTATCTGTTGGAACGAGCGCTATCGAAGCGTCCGAGCGGCATATTGCGCTGGGGCGATTAGATTCAGATGAGAAACTTGCGCTCTTTTATTCCTCGCTTGACCTGTTCGCTGTGCCTTCGTTGCAAGATAATTTACCGAACACGGTGTTAGAGTCTATGGCCTGTGGCACCCCTTGTGTCGGTTTTGATGTTGGGGGCTTACCAGACATGATTCGTCCAGGTCATACTGGGTTTCTCGCTCCTGTGGGGGATGTGCAGGCGCTGTCGGCACAGATTTCAAAGGCAGTGTCAGATTGCGGTCAGTTAGAAGTTTACGGAGCGAACTGTCGTGAAGTGGCTTTGAATGAATACACTCTTGAGCTCCAAGCAAAGCGCTACATTGATTTGTATCAACAACTTCTCAGCGAGGGTTCATGATGACAGCAGCTAAGGTCAGCATTTGTTTGCCCGTATTGAACGGGATCGATTATTTAGCGCCACGTATGGAGAGCCTAATCTGTCAAAGTTTCGAGGATTGGGAACTGATTGTCGCGGACAGCTTTTCGGATGATGGAAGTTGGGAGTATCTTCAAACATTCAAAAATGATCCACGTGTACGGCTGTATCAAATACCGAAAGAGGGCATCTATCCTGCTTGGAATTTTTGTATCGAACAGGCGCGTGGTGACTATCTTTATATCGCGACGGCTGATGATACCGCGGATACACAATTGATCGAACGATTGTCTGAGCTGTTGGATCGTTTTACTGATGTATCTATAGCGACGTGTGCTTTTGATTACATTGATGAGAATGGTGCGATTCTTCGTGAAGCAGGTAGCTTTGGTGGGCGATTTTATGGAGCTGATTTAGATCGTGCGCACCGTCGTCCCGGCCTGATGGAGTTTCTTGTGCATAGTTTTTTTGGTCCTTCTTGGACGACAATTACCAGCGTGCTCTTTAGGCGAAGTATTTTCGAGCAGGTTGGTTTATTTCGCTGTGATTTGGGACCGTATGCTGACAATTTCTGGGCGCGTCTCGCAGCGCTTGAAAGTGATACATTGTATATTCCCGAGCGACTCGCGACGTGGCGCATACATCCGCAGCAGCGTTCCCGTGGTAGATCCAGTCAACATACGACTGCTAAAGCTATGGCAGGTGCTGCGGTTTTATCGACCGTCGAAGATCGTTTGCCAGCAGAGTGGAAGGCCTTACCTCATTGGCGAAAGACCTTGTTGCAAACTGACTGGAACGAGTATTTTGGGCAGTTTAATCTCTATCGGCACAAACTAAGAAGCCATCCTTCTGCTTTTATGTTAGGTTTGCTGTCGGCACTAGGCCGCAATCCCGCCTATGTCGCGCAGCAATTATGTAAGGGCTTTCCCGCTGCACCAAATAGTAATTTAGAGGATGAGGTTCGGATAATTGAGCAGTTTTGTCAGCTCGTGAAACCAGCGCTCAGAGTGGAAGAATTAGCATAGTATGGGAATTGATAAGCAAGATTTGCCCTATTACCTGATGCCACGTCCACCCCAGAGTGCGATTGATATTCAATCAGGTGTGGATCGTTATCTTTTTATTTTGTTACAGGCTCAGGCGTGTATTTACCGCCCAGTTGATGACTGTGTGATGAGCCCTGTCATTGAGCCAAAGCTTGAGTCAGTGGCAGAAATGCCGATGCCGAAGCTGCTCCCTGAGATGCGTCAGGAAAAAGCAGCAGCTGGTGGCGTGTTGGCTACGCTTAAACTAATTGTTGGCTATACCCGGCAATTACTGCAACTGCGTAAACAATTATCAGAGCTTCCGAATCGGTCTGAAGGGCTGATTCATGTCAATCGGGTGGGCTGTGAAATTCAAACGATTGCGGCACGCTTAGCGGGCTTTTCTACGGTGGTTACCACGGTGCATAATTTACCTGGCGAAGATGCACCGGCGCAGCATTGGTTTCGTCGTTGTATCGAGTGGCTTTCGTTTGCTTGTGGTGATCGGCATATTTGTGTCTCGCATGCGACCTTTGATGCCTGGCACCAGCGTGTGGGTTTACGTCGGGATCAAGTGGAAATTATCTATAACGGTATGACGCCTCCTGATTATAGTCAGTTCGATCGCGATCAGTATCGTTCCAAACTGTTACCCGCGGCGACTGATGCGGTATGGATCGGTATCTGCGCACGCTTACATCCGATGAAAGGGCATGCCGTATTACTACAGGCTTTTGCACGTTTGCTGCAAGGCGGAGAACATCCAGAGGTCGCTTTAGTGATTGCAGGCAGCGGTGGCTTGGATCAAGAGCTGCAACAATTGGCAAAAGACTTAGAGATCGAGGATTCGGTCTATTTCTTGGGGCACCGAACCGATGCGATTGAGTTTGCTGCCGCGATTGATATCAATGTGCTCCCTTCCATTCACTCGGAAACCTTGGGGTATAGTTTGATCGAAGCAATGTTTGCCGCGCGTCCCTCTGTGGTCAGTGATGTGGGAGGTATGAAAGAGTTAGTTCAGAATTCAGGAGGGGGCAAAGTTGTTAAAGCCTACGATGTGGAGGCTTTGGCCGATGCCCTCGCGTGCTACCTTTCTAATCCCACGCAGATGGTGGCGGACGGTCAGAAGGCTCAGAGCTATGCCTTGGAGCATTTGACCGCTGATAAAATGGCCGCTGCAACAATGGAGGCGTACGCAAAGCTAGTATAATATGGAACGGATTGCAATTGCATCGACAGGGCTAGGGCACGTCTCACGTGGCATTGAAACATGGGCGCTTGATACGGCGCAGGCTTTACATGCGCGTGGTGTAAATGTCACTTTATTGGGGGCTTGGGGGGATGCGATCCCTCAGCTGGCAGGAGGTGTTGATTGTGTCTCGATTGATTGTTTACGACGCGATGATCCTGCGAATGCAAAATGGCTGCGTCGCTTACCTCGCTTTATTTGGCGATTCGGGATAACGGGTGCTTACGGATTAGAGCAGTGGACCTTTTGGTGGCGGCTCTGGCCTGTGCTGCGAGCTGGCAAATACACCATCCTACATGTGCAAGATCCCATGCTAGCGTTGTGGTGTCGCCGCTTTCGCAGAATGGGGCTGGTCCAGGCGAAAGAAATCTTAGCGCATGGCACCGAGGAGAGTGCTCAGTTCTTAAAGCCTTTTGATTACTTGCAGCATTTGGCGCCCTGGCATCTTGAGCAAACGGTGCAACGCCTAGAGCTGTCATCACCGCCCGCGGGCTGGTGTGCTTTGCCCAATTTTGTCGATGTGGATGCCTTCGCTCCAGTGGCTGATGATGACTTACGCCAGCAACAACGTGCCGAGCTCAGAAGTAAACTGGGCATTTCGCAGGATAGCCTAGTATTTGTCTGTGTGGCGGCGGTGAAAGTCTTCCACAAGCGAATCGATTTTTTGATTCAAGAGTTTGCGTCATTTCTTGAACATGCCGCTGTCGATGCCGCGCCTGTGCATTTGATTATAGCAGGCGCGCGTGATCGTGAAACAGATGCCTTGCTGGAGATGAGTCAATCGCTGGGGCAGGGGCGTATCCATATTTTATTGAATCAGAAGCGAGCAGAGATGCCTGCCTTGTTAAATACGGCGGATTGTTTTGTTCTGGCCTCGCTGTTTGAAATGATGCCGATCGCGATCTTGGAAGCGCTGGCTGCGGGCTTGCCTGTGATTGCCAATACGCACCCGGTTTTAGAGTGGATGGTCGGTCCCGGTGGGCAGTGTTTTGATATTGAAGCGGAGGGTTCATTAGCCGCCGCATTCGGCACGGTTGATCGTGATTGGGTCCAAGTTAAAGGCGCGGCGGCACGCCAGCACGCGCTGGATTGTTACTCGACCGATGCCGTGGTCGAGACTTACTTGAAGTATTACCGAGAGGTGGTGGACGTATGAAGGTCTCTGTCATTATTCCTGCATACAACGCGAAGGCGACAATCGATGAGACCTTGGCTTCGTTAACATCGCAGACTTTTCAAGAGTTTGAAATTGTGCTCGTCGACGATGGTTCGGTGGACGGCACGGCGGATTATGTGCGCGAGCGTTACCCACAGGTGCGTGTGTTTTCACAAGCCAATGCCGGGCCTGCGGCCGCTAGAAATTATGGAGTTCGAGAATCGCAAGGCGAGTGGTTGGCCTTTCTAGATGCGGATGATGCTTGGTTGCCTTGGCGTTTACAATTGCAGTTAGACTTAGCGGCGAAGTTCCCCGATGTCGGCATGTTTTGCGGGCAGACCACAGATTTAGTCGCGTCGGTGCCCGCGCCTTCAGCGGAGCAGTCGCTGGCGGATGGTTTTGTACAATTCTTATCGGTGGCGGATTTTGTCTCTTCCAATCCAGTGGCAACGACGACTGTTTTGTTAAAGAGGACGCTCTTTCTCACATGTGAAGGTTTTGATACGCAGTTTATAGGACCCGAGGATTACGAACTGTGGATGCGTATCACAGCTCACAGCGCGGTAGGAAAGTTGCAGTATCCGGTGAGCCGCTACCGTGACGAAGTCGGCAGTTTGAGCCGCAATCATGAGACTTTTTTGCCTGAGGTGCTAAGAGTTGTCGAAAAGGCCTATGCACCTGGAGGCGTCTTACGCGGGCATGGTTCCAAGGGGCGCGCTTTGGCCGTGCAATACATGGGCGCTTCCTGGATGGCCTCTGAGTCTCAAATGAACGGGGCAGCGCTGAAGCTCTTGTTGCGTTCTTATTGGGCCTGTCCACTGCCTTTACAGATACCAGGCAAGCGTCGGCATCTGCGAACTATACTATTACTGGCGGCTTTGAAGGGGCTTTTTTAAAATGCGTGTGCGCGTAGAGCTTTGGTCCAATCGTCCGCACCTGCAGCAGTTGCTGACAGGCTTGCATCGGCTGCATCACCAGCGAGAGATTCGACTCGAACAGCATTTTATTGCGGCGCCTGCTGCGACCTATGCGGATGCAGCAGCACATTTAGTCGATGCGCAGATGGCACACTGTCGTGTGGTATTAGCGGATGGGCGTAAGTTGTATTTTGATTTGCACGACAGTCATGAGATTCATCTTGGAGGCTTGGACTGGTGCGATGTTTACTACAAGCGCGGCTTCATCCCAGCTGTCGCTGCTAGCTCCGATAAAGTGCGACCCTACGGCCTCAATTATTTGGTTTATGATGATCAGGTAGATTGGCATTTATTAAAGCGGCAGTTGCATTTTGAACCCGCTGATTGGCCGCGTCATCTTTGTGCCTTTGGGGGGATGGATCGTGTGCTGAGGGATCGCTTTATTCTGCCGCGTCTTTCTCAGTGTGAACAAGCGCCCACTCCCGGATGTTATCGAACAATACTTTTTCAGACACGCTTGTGGGACCCCGCAGAGGCGCCCTCGGCAGAAAAAGCCAGCGAGTGGCAGGTAATCAATGAGTTTCGCGTCGATTGTGTGCGCGCGCTGAAGTTACAGTTTCCGCAAGCATTTCGTGGTGGCATTGCACCCTCTGCCTTTGCGCAATCATACTGTGATCGAGATTTATTGTGCGATGCGTATGCATCACAAAAAGTGGGTTACTTTAAATTACTGCGCGAACCTTCGATCGCAGTCAGCTCCGCTGGACTGCACCAATCGAATGGTTGGAAATTACCTGAGTATCTCGCTTTTTCCAAACCGATCATAGCAGAACCACCCGTGCATACGATTCCCGGAGGATTTGAAGAGTCGAAGAACTGTTTTTATTTTCAATCCGTTGATTCTTTGTTGCAGCATGCGCAGCGCTTGTTGAGTGATACAGCTTTGGCGGATGCGATGGCGCAGGCCAATTGGACTTATTATCAGTCATACATGAGGCCTGAAATTCGGGTGGCTGCGATGTTAGGTATTCGCGGACGAAGAGGCTTAGCCTGATGTTATGTTCTATAAGTAATTTAAAATCATTGTGATAGCTATTTTAATTGAATCCGAACCCGACAACCATAATTCTTAGATCTTATGCGAACCCTGCTCAATGTGAGTTCAAGTTTTATCCGGCACCCATCTGTGTTTCTGGAGAAAAAAAACTATTTATTGATGATCGGGCATATGCGTGGTTACACGACTCTCATCGCTCACATTTTAGGGAGTCATCCCGAGATCACAGGTTACACTGAAAACCACATCCCATACCGTAATTTTGTCGACCTGATGCGGATACGGCATCGCGTGGGCAGCTTGCATGGTGGGCACTTGCCCGGGCGTTTTGTCTTTGATAAGTTGCTGCATAATTTTGAGATATCGGACTGGGCGATTCAGAATCAAAGTATTCGTTTTTTTATTACGATCCGGGAGCCGATCGCTACATTGGAGAGTATCTATAGGATGAAAGAAAAACTAAGCGATGGAGTCACACCTGACATGGAGGGGGACATTTTGCCTAATTACATCAGGCGCTTGGATGGAATTGTTGATTTAGCCAAACGCTTAAAAGGTAATTACTTTTTTATGAAAGGCGAAGACTTGGTGGAGGATGCCGAAGCGACACTGGCGGCCCTGACTCAGTGGATCGGTCTAGATACTGCTTTAAAACCCGAATACCAGATCTTTGATCAGACTGGAACGGCTGGGTTCGGGGACTATTCCGCTAACATTCAATCGGGTGAGATTTTAAAAGCGCGCACGCAAAGCTCTCCACTGGTGATTTCAGAAACGCTTAAAGCGCTGGCGATTGAAAAGTATCAGACTGTACTGCGCCAGTTAAGCGCTGGGCAGAAGTTCTCCGATTCGATCTGAGTCGTTTAAAAATTTATTCTTATGAATTTCAAAGCATTACTTAAGCGGGTATATTTATATAGTTTACCGGATAACACTGTTTCGCGTGGAGTGTTTTCGTTGATCCGAAAAATGATCGATGTCCTAGCTTTAGGTTGGGATTGGTTGAGCAAGACTTTTTGGGTGGAGCCGCTTTTTCGCTCTCAACATCAGGCCGGGAAGGAGCTTTGGATTGAGCGTAGCCCCTACATTGCAGGACAGGGCAAAATTCGTTTGGGGGAGCGAGTGCGACTTTCTGGGAAAGTTGGTTTTTCTTTTATGCCATTAAATGACGGCACGCTGGCTGAAATAATTGTGGGCGAAGATAGCTTTATTGGCTCGCAGTGCTTCTTTTGTGCGGCTGAGAGAATCGAGATCGGGCGGCATTGCTTAATTGCTGCGGAAACGACGATTCGTGATAACGATGGGCATCCTCTGGACGCGTTGCGGCGGCGTGAGAATGCCCGTTTGAATGCGGATGAGGTGCGCGCCGTGACGATTGGCGATGACGTATGGATCGGTAACCGTGCCATGATTCTGAAGGGAGTCACCATCGGCGACCGCGCAATTGTCGCTTCCTGTGCCGTGGTGACCAAGGATGTGGCGGCAGATACCATTGTGGCGGGCAATCCCGCGCGCGTGGTGCGAGAGTTACCGCAGGTGGAGGAGCCTCTGCGATGAAACGTATCGCGCATCTAGTCATCAATTTGAACCACGGCGGCGCGGAGCAACTGGTGGTGCGCTGGGCCTTGCAACGTTTGCAGCAAGATGCGCAGTCGACCTATGTGATCACACTTGATGAGCCCGGTGCGCTGGCGGAGCAATTGCCGCAGACCAACCACTACTGTTTATCAGCTCAACGACAGCGCAAGCCCTGGGATCGCACGGCGATGCGCCGTTTGCGGCAATTCCTGAAAGAGAAGTCGATTGATGTGCTGCATTCGCACAATTTGGCGGCGCAGCAATACGCGGTGTTGGGCACGGTGGGCTCGGCAGTGGCACACGTGCAGACGCAGCATGGAGCCAATACACATGTTCTTGGCATGGGCAATCGCTTGCGTAGTGCCTTACTGGCGCGCTTGACCGGTGCTGTGGTTGCGGTATCTGCGGGGACGCGCGATTCGATGGCGGCTCAGCAATTTATCCCCGCGCAGAAGATTCGTTTAATTCCCAATGGCGTGGCTGCGTATTCGCAGGTGGATGAGCTGGAGGTGGCTAGGATGCGTGCCCAATACGGCTTGGATGATTGTATTGTATTTGGCTCCGTCGGGCGTTTGGCGGCAGTGAAGGGCTGGGCGCGTTTCTTACCTGAGTTTGCCGCCTTTGCCTCGCAGGTGCATGCGGTGGCGGGAGGCAAGCCTGCGAAGCTTCTACTGGTGGGCGATGGGCCGGAGCGAGCAGCGATCGAGCAGCAAGCCAAGTCGCTGGGTATTGCAGATTTGGTGGTCTTGGCTGGTTTTCAAACGGATCCACAGCCTTGGTTGGCATTAATGGACGTCTTTCTATTACCTTCATTGAGTGAGGGATTGTCGGTTGCCTTATTGGAAGCCTTGGAGGGTGGGCTCTATGCCTGTGTCACGGATGTCGGGGACTGCGGGGCTGTGGTGCGCGAAGTGGGGCATGGCACCGTGTTGGTCGACGAGCCTAGTGGGTGGTCGCAGCAATTGCTGGAAATATACCAAGCACGCCCGCCACGCCGCGTGGCTGCGCTGTCATCCAGTTCTGCGGGGCGTATTTATTCGCAAAGTCATTGTCTTGAATGCTACGAGGACTTGTATACATCGGTGGCGATCAACCCTTAACGAAGTTATTTAATTGAAAAAAGTAATCTATCATTTCCGAACCAGAGGCACCGGTCCTGAGGGCGTGCATATTGCAGGCATTGCGGAAGGTTTCGAGGAGGCGGGTTACGAGGTGTCGTTTGTGAGCCCGACGGGGCGCGATCCGCGTCAGTTCCGTGGCAGTAATCCTTTTAAGCAAAGTCGAGAGAGCTTATTGCAGCGCCTGAGTCGCTATGCGCCGCAAGTCGTCTTCGAGTGCGGTGAGATCGCCTATAATCGTTCGGCGATTCAACAGATGCAGGCGGCCATGCAGGACTGTGATTGGATTTACGAGCGCTATGCGTTCTTTTGTCATGCTGCGCAAAGCGTTGCGGAGCGATTTAAGAAGCCCTATGCGCTGGAGGTGAACGAACTGGCGGGCGATGAGCGTGTGCGCAAGCAAGTGTTGACGAAGCGCTGCCGCGAGAATGAACGTCGTATTTTACTGGGGGCGAAAGCGGTCTTTCCAGTCAGTCAGTATTTGGCGGATCGCATTGCCGAGATTGGTGTCGCACCTGAGCGGATACACGTGGTGCCCAATGGCGTGGATGCGCAGCAGTTTTTCGGGCGTGAGTTGGAGCCACGCGAGCACTTGCGTGCGCGCTACGGATTGCAAGCGGGTGATCGGGCCTATGGCTTTGTCGGCTGGTTTGTGCCTTGGCACGAGTTGGATCGATTGTTAAGTGCCTTCGCGCAGTCCTTTGCCGGCCAGTTGGATCGGAAGTTAGTGCTGGCGGGCGATGGCCCCTTGCGCGAGGCCTTGCTGGAGCAGGCGCAGGCACTGGGGATTCAGCAACAATTGTTGCTACCGGGCGCGATTGATTATGCCGATATTCCGGCATTTTTGTCAGCTTTGGATGTGGGGATCGTGCCGGCAGTGAACGCCTTTCGCTCGCCGATCAAACTCTTTGAATACATGGGGGCAGGCCTGCCGATTGTGGCGAGTCGTGTCGAAGCTGTGCAGTCTGTTTTGCCGGATATGCAATCAGCCTTTCTCTTTGATCAAACAGAGATCGCCGACCTGGTGCGTGCTTTGCAAGCAGTGGATGCCTGCGATGCTGAAGTGGTTGGGCGGGAGAATCGGGCGCTGTGTCAGCAGCAATATACTTATCAGAAGCATGCGCAGACCATATGTCAGGTGATGGAAGCTCGCTAGAACTTTGAAATACTATTACTGATGTCTATTAAAGAAGATTTAAAAGCAAAGGCACGTTGGCTGTATCAAAGCGATACGGCTGCCGCATTGGTCAAGGTGTGCCTGACTGATGGGACTTTTGCGCTGCTTTGCTACCGTGGCATGCAGTGGTCGCAGCGGGCCAAATTGACGCCGCTGACGATGGTGTTTAACAAACTGAACGTTTGGTTTGGTCAATGCATCATCGGGCGTGGGGCGGAGTTTGGAGAGCGGTTGGTTTTGATTCATAGTCAGGGGATTGTGATCAATGGCGAAGTGAGTGGCGGTGATGACATCATGATTGAGCATCAAGTGACTATTGGAGCCGAGGGGCGCCAAGCACCCCAACTCGGGAGTCGTGTCTTTATCGGGGCAGGGGCCAAAATTATCGGTGCGGTGAAGATCGGGGACGACGTGAAGATCGGCGCGAACGCGGTGGTGACTAAAGATTTGCCCGATGGGGCGACTGCAGTCGGGGTTCCCGCAAAAGTCATTAAGATCTACGGTGACCCTGTCGCGAAATAGAGGGCGTATTCAAGTATTGTATGGAAGTCGAACTGACAGAAGAAACGACGCAGGTGAGCGTGATCATTCCTTGCTTCAACGAAGAGGCGACGATCGAGCGCACGCTGAACGCCTTGCTGCAGCAGACTTTTGCGGCGTCTTTTATGGAAGTCTTTATCATTGATGGACTGTCGACGGATGCGACGCGGGAGGTGATCGCAAACTGGTCGCAGCAGCACCCCGAGTTGCAGCTACAAGTGCTGGATAACCCGGCGCGTCAGATCCCGCATGCTTTGAATCTGGGCATTGCGGCGGCGACGGCCCCCATCATTTTGCGTATGGATGCACATGCGATCCCCGCGAAGGATTATGTGGCGCGTTGTGTGGCACATATTCAAGCCGGGCGTGCGGATAATGTGGGCGGGCAGTGGGAGGTGCAATCCTCGGTGGAGACTGTTGCTGGACGAGCGATTGCGATTGCGGCGGGGCACCCACTCGGCTCGGGTGGTGCGAGTTATCGCTCCGGTGGCGAGGCGGCCGAAGTGGATACAGTGCCTTATGGATGCTTTCGAGCGGAGACACTCCGCCGTGTGGGAGCCTATGACGAGAGCTTGCTGGCGAACGAAGACTACGAGCTCAACGTAAGGATTCGCCAGAGTGGGGGCGTCGTGTATTTTGACCCGGAAATTCGTTGTGTTTACTTCTCACGTCCGACCTATGCTAGATTGTGGCAGCAATATAATAATTACGGCTATTGGAAGGCGCGCATGGCGCGGCGCTATCCGTCGACCTTACGCGTGCGTCAGTTGATGCCGCCCGTCTTGGTGCTGGTTTTCGCCTTGTCGCTCTACGCTTCTTTGATGGCAGGCGTGTTTTTGCATCCATTGGGCATCTTACTGTTGCCATGCATCTTGCTTGGGTATGCCGCGGCTTTATGCGTGGGGATGCAATTGCGTGGCCCGCGGGTGCCAATTGAGCTGCAGCTGGGTGTGCTGCGGGCGATTGTCTGTATGCATTTAGCTTGGGGCAGCGGTTTCTTGAAGGGCTGCTTATTTGCGCCGAGGTACTCTAGCTCCGTTTAGCATGTCTTTTTTCTTCATCTGTATTTACTTGTTCTTCCTGATCATTCGGCCTCAGGATTGGGCACTCCCGATGCTGGAGGTCTTTCGTCCCGTGTTGCTGACTCAGGCGCTCGCGATTGGTTTTTGTGCTTTGGAGGTAATGGGCAAGACGCTCAAGATGCCGGATAAGCGGAACCCTTGGTGGATCTTGATGGGGGGCTTGTTTTTTTCGGTGGCGATGTCGCACTTGGCCAATACTTACCTGTCTGGCTTTGTGTCGTCTGTCACTGCCTTTGGTAAAATCTTCATCACCTTCGTGGTCTTGTGGATTAATTTAAATAGTGTGAAGCGACTGGAGGTTTTTACCATCTTTCTAGTTTTGATGTCCTGCTTCATCTCGGTGAATTGTATTCTTCAAATCCAAACAGGCACTGGATTTGGAGGGTCGGAACCATTGATTCGTCCGATTCCCGGCACGGATGAATTTGTATATCAGGCTCACTATTTTGGTATCTTCGGTGATCCCAATGACACGGCTCAATTACTGACACTCGCCTTGCCGCTGACTGTATTTGTTTTAATTCGTTACCGGCATTTCTTTCTGCGGATTGGTGCCATGACTGCTTTGCTCGCAATCGTATGGGCAATTTTTACGACTGAGTCGCGTGGTGGTTTTTTATCTCTAGTGGTGACTGTCGGGGTTGCTTTTCGTAAGATGATGTCGGTCAAGCAGTTTGCATTTTGCTGCTTTTGTGGCATCTTTTTGATTACGATATTTTTGCCCTCCCGTTTTTCGGGTGGTTTGATGGATGACTCGATGCGGGAGCGCGTGAACTTTTGGGGGGAGGCGAATTACGCCTTCATTCATAAGCCTGCGTTTGGAGTGGGCTATGGCATGATTACGGATTATATTCCTAAAAATCGATCGGTGCATAATTCGTATGTTCATGCATATTCCGAACTCGGCACTTTTGGTTACACCTTTTGGTTTAGTTGCCTTGCCTTTGCATTTATTTCCTTGTGGCAGATGGCGGAGCTCAAGACTGACAGTGCAGATGATCGGCATCTCAGCTTATGGTTAAAGTGTTTGGTGCCGGGCTTGGCCGGGATGTATCTGTCAGGCTATTTTCTCTCACGTACTTATCAGTTGCCATTTTTTGTGATCTTCGCCATGTGTGCGGCCTGTTATACTTTGGTTGCCCGGCAGACTGGAGTTTTGCCACTGAACGATTATTGTTGGATCGGGGCGCGTAAGTGGTGGATTTGGCCGGGCTTGAGTGTCGCTTCGATGGTTTTTATTTATCTAAGTATACGAGTGATGAACTCGGTGGGATGATATGCGTATTATATTAGTCAGTAATTTGTATCCGCATAGCAAAGCGCCGATGCGAGCGTTGTATAATCAGCGCCATTTTCAGGCTTTGCGCAGCCTGGGCTATGAGGTGGAAGTCATTGCGCCACTGCCATGGTTTCCTGGTAAGCGTGGCTTGCCGTCGCGTATGGAGATGATGGATGGCATCGAGGTTAGGCACCCGCGTTATTTTTATACGCCCGGCTTTGCGATCCATCAGCATTGGCGCTTCTACCATTTGGCTGTGAGGCGCTTGCTGGAGCAACGCATCGCTAACTCGCAGGAGCCGGTGCATGTGGTGCTAGGTTTTGTGTATCCCGATGCGGTGGCGATGGCACCTGTGTGTGAGGGGTTGCAGGTGCCGTATTCGGTGCTGGTCTTAGGCTCGGACTTCCGTGTGAGAATACAGCAAAGTAAATTCAAGCCGCTGGTAGAGCATTGTTTACTCGCTGCGCCGCATGTGTTTTGTCCTGGGAGCGAGCTGCGTCGCGACATGTTGGATGCTGGGTTGCCTCCGGAGCGGGTGCATGCTTTCAATAATGGAGTGGAACAGGATATCTTTGCTTATCAAGGGATGCCCGCGAGTGATGGCAGTGGTGAAATTCTGTTTGTTGGGAACTTTGTCGATGTAAAAGCGCCTGCTCGTCTGTTGCAGGCTTTTGCTCAAGCTGCGCCGGACCTGGGGGCTGATGTGCGTTTAAGTATGATCGGGGCGGGGCCCTTGCGCTCGGATTTGGTGCGCCTAGCTGAAGCGCTGGGAATCACAGGTCGAATTGATTGGTGGGGGCGTCAAGCTCCCGATCGAGTGGCGGAGCGTATGCGTCAAGCGATGGCTCTGTGCTTATGTAGCCGCTCTGAGGGAATGCCAAATGTGGTGATCGAAGCTCTTGCTTGTGGTTGTCCAGTGGTGGCTACGGCCGTGGGGGAGGTTCCCCAGCTAATTAGAGCGGGAGAAAATGGTTTTGTGATTGAAGTTAACGCACATGCGGAGACTCAGATCATTGCAGACTTGGCCCGTTCACTGCGGCAAGTCCGACACACGAAGTTTGACCGTGCGTCGATTGCTGCAAGAATGTCTGGCTTCACTTGGCAGGCGGCTGCTAAGGTCTTGGCCGATGTGATTGCTCTTGATGCATCTGCTCTGGAGTCCTCACGTTTTAATAACTATGAAAGCAATTGATAAGTGGCTCATCCCCTACATGCGCTCCGTATTGAGACGTCGGCGGCGTAGTTCACAGCCTGTACACATAATGTTTGCGCTTTGTGATCATTATGAACCGCTGTCACCCGCCGCCTCACAAACAGAGGCAGTGGGCGATCAGCGTGTTGCACGTTGGCTGCAGGAATGGCCGCGGCTTGCGGGGGAGTTTCGTGATGTCGACGGGCGGCATCCTTGCCACTCGATCTTTTATCCTGCTGAAGCACCTGAAGGGGCAAAGCGTTATGTGCCGCAGTTATTGCCATTGTTAGAGTCAGGATGGGCGGAGATGGAGGTACATTTACATCACCGCGATGACACGGAAGCGGGCCTGCGGGCTCAGTTGATCGAGTTTCGCGATTATTTACATCATGAATTTGGGATTCTTGGTAAGGATCGCAGCGGCCTGCCCAAGTATGGCTTTATTCATGGAAATTGGGCTCTTTGTAATGCTCGCCCGGACGGCGATTGGTGTGGCGTGAATAATGAGTTGGATGTATTGCGTGAGACGGGCTGCTATGCGGATTTTACTTTTCCGTCGGTGCCATCGCCCACACAGCCTCGAAATTTTTGTAATGATTTGTATTGGGCAAAGGATCGAGCTGGCGTGCCGCGCTCGCATGATTTTGGGCGGCGTTTACAAGTGGGCCTCGCGCCCGAAGATAACGAACTATTGTTGGTTCAAGGCCCGGTCGCACTGAACTGGCGTAGTCGTAAATTTGGCCTGATTCCACGGATCGAAAATGCAGATATCTCTGGGGGCAATATACCCACGCCAGATCGCGTCGACCTTTGGGTTAAGCAACAAGTGCACGTGCTTGGACGAGAAAATTGGATTTTTATTAAAATGCACACCCATGGCTGTGTGGAGCGAAATGCTGAAGTTTTATTGGGCACGCGCATGCGAGGCATGTATCAACATTTGTTGCAGCAGTACAATGTAGGACGCGAGTCTGCTGTGCATTTCGTAAGTGCACGTGAATTAAGTAACATTGCACGCGCTGCAGTGGCCGGAGAGACTGGCCCTCCAGGACAATATCGAGACTGGCGCGTGGGGCGGCCTGCGATTCGGAAAGATTGATCCAGCGGGGATTTCCCCAGAGCGAGATACTGACTGAATGTGTGCTGCGGAATCACCGAATACGAACGGGTTGCCGTAATTCGTTGGATTTGAAGCTGGCGTCGAGCAGTTTTTGGATTTCGGCTCCACGGCGGAAATCGGGCTGGTCTTGCACGCCCGTGCGGATGCTCTTGATAAAACGTTGTTGGAGGTGCGGCGTGGCTTTGACTTGAACGCTTTTCCAGGTGTCGGTTTCAATGTCGGCGCCCTTGCAAATGGTATAGTCCGTATCGCTGAGTGCTGAGTCGAAAGAGACACTGCCTGCTGTGCCGGAAATTTTCAGGAAAAGTCGATTGAGGTGGCCGGTCATCCAGCGAGTGGTCTGGATGCTGCCGAGCGCGCCGTTGGCAAATTCTACTGTGATGACGGCAGTGTCGTTTGCATCGAGTTTGTATTTACCGATACGGTTGCGAGGGGCTTTTTTGAAAGTTTTGAGCTGGCAATAGATTTCCTTAATTTTGCCGGCAGGGTAGGTGGCAAAGTCTAATATGTGGACGCCGACATCGCCCAATACGCCCTTGCTTCCATGCGCACTATCGAGGCGCCAGAGCCAGTTGGGGCTGGTGCGCCAGTCGCCCCATTGTTTACTGACCAGCCAGGACTGGTGATAGCTGGCTTCAATATGGCGAATTTCTCCGATTTTGCCCGTTTGTACGATGTGGGCAATTTTTTGTAGCGGGGCCCAATTGCGATAAGTGAAGTGGACCATGTTAATCACTCCTGCTTTGTCTGCGGCGTCGGCCATGGCTTTGGCGTCGGGATAGTTTAGCGCGAGTGGTTTTTCGCAGAGCACATGCTTGCCGGCTGCGAGGCATTCCAGCGTAATGGCTTTGTGGAATGGGTCGGGGGTGACGATGGAGACGGCGTCGATTTCAGATTTAGCGAGTAGTTCTGCAGTGGTTGTGTAGGTCTCGGCGATGCTGTGCTCGGCAGCGAAGGCTGCGAGGCGTTCCGGATCCGTATCAACGCCTGCGACCAGTTTACAGCCAGCTACCTGAGCGAAGTTGCGCGCGTGGAAGAGTGCCATACCGCCAGTGCCGATGATGGCGACGCGGATGGGGGAAGTCTTTTTCTTGGGCATTAGAATGGAGCGTTGAGAATTTTATTTGTGTCCGATGGTGGGACGATTGTCTGCTTCGGGGTCCTCTGGCAGGGGTTCCAGTGCCGGGCTGTTGGGGCAATTGTCGGGAATGCAAACATTTGGTCTGGCCCAGCGCACGGCGTTAGTGATGATTTTTTGTACCTCCGCTTGATGGTAGGTGGGGTAGGTTTCGTGCCCTGGGCGGAAGTAGAAGATTTTACCGTGGCCACGTGTCCAAGTGGCACCACTGCGAAAGACTTCGCCGCCGGTAAACCATGAAATTAAGAGTTGCTCATCGGGCTGGGGAATTCCGAAGGGTTCACCATACATTTCTTCTTGTGGAATTTCGAAGTAATCGCCGATGCCCTGTAAGATCGGATGTGAGGGCATGGTGTTCCACAAGCGTTCTTTATCGGTGGACTCACGCCATTTCAGGGAGCAGCTGGTGCCGAGGAGTGCTTTGAATATTTTAGCGTAGTGACCCGAGTGGAGTACGATTAAGCCCATGCCTTCCAATACGCGGGTTTTAACCTTTTCCACAATTGCATCGGATACTTCGCCATGTGCCATGTGGCCCCACCAGATCAGTACGTCAGTGTGGCTTAATACCTCTCCGTCGAGTCCGTGTTCCGGCTCATCAAGCGTGGCGGTGCGCAGCTCATAGTCGGCCTCTTTCCCTAGAAAGTTTGCGATCGTCGTATGCATGCCTTCGGGGTAGATGCTCGCGACTTTAGGATTCGACTTCTCATGGCGAAATTCATTCCAGACAGTGACTTGGATTTTTGTGTTCATAGGACTCACTTGTGTGTGGTGGGGCGTGTGATTTTTTTGTAAGAGATCAGTTGTGATTAATCTATGGAATTACAGTTATGAAATTGGATAAACCGAGATTAAAGAATCGCACAGATCTGTGAATTATAGTACAAAACCTGCATGGCCGTATTCTCGGAAGATAGAGTTAAGGAAGACTTTTCGCAGCTGATCCGGCGGCATTTGAAACGCTTGCGAGCTGGACGGGTTCGTGTCCATTTACCGGAGCGTTGTCAGTTACATACGCGGCAAGAGAATGCGTTTTTTCATCCCGAGCCAGAGTTCTTTATACAGACTGGCGGAGCGACTGATTTTGTATGCCCTGGGGCGAGTTTTCGTTTAAACACTGGTGATATGTGCGTGATACCACGCGGGTTACCACATGCGGAAACACCGATTGACTTAAAAAGGCCATATCGTGTCTTGGTGGTGGGGCAGAGCTTTATCCTGGAGGGGCGTGCGGACCCACAGCGACGTATTTTAAGTGAGCCCTCTTTGCTGTGGGAGAAACGTGTGCGACCTTTTGAGTGGATGCGCTATTTAGATGACCTTGCGGAACATCATAGTTTACCTGAACCTGACCGAGTGGATTTTGTTCGTTCTCTGGTGGATGCTTTTTTGCTGGGTGTGCTATATGAGCTCGGACGAGCGCCAGACGCGGGGCGAGTGATTGAGCCGCCACTTGTGGTGGAGGCTCGCAAGTATGTACGTATTCATTTAAATGAGACAAGTTTGAGCGTGCGTGAGATTGCGGATGCGCTGGCTTGCACGCCCGATCATTTGTCGCGGCAGTTTCATCAAGTTGTCGGTCTCAAATTGATGGCATGGATCGCGCAAGAGCGTATCGCACTGGCGAAGAATCTATTAAAGGAGACGCGGCATAATGTCGCCGAGGTCGGGTGGGCTTCCGGTTTTAATGAACCATCGTATTTTATCCGGGTTTTTAAGCGCTATACCGGACTGACTCCACGCGGGTACCGCATGAGCCTGTTCTCGAAGTGACTGCTACTCTGCCTGACTCTTCTGCACGCTTACATCACGCAGATAGCGGAAGTATTCGGAGTCAGTTCCAAGTATCAAGGTAGAGCTGGGGCCAACTGTCTTGGGATAACTTTCCAAGGTACGTAGAAAGGCGTAAAACTCTGGGTCGGCTCCGAAGGCTTCACTATAGATGCGTGAGGCTTCGGCATCGGCTTGGCCGCGTATGACCTCGGCTTTGCGGTTCGCTTCAGATTGTATTTCCGCCAGCGAGCGTTTAGTATCGCCGTCGATTTCGGCCGCCCGGCCTTGTCCTTCAGATCGGAATTGCTCTGCGATGCGTTGCCGTTCGGCGATCATACGGTCAAAGACACGCTGTTCGACTGCTTCGACATAGTCGATGCGCTTGATGCGTATGTCGACCAGTTCGATGCCCAATTCCGGCATTTGGCTGGCGGCTTGATCGAAGATGGATTTGACTAATTCCTGTCGGCCGGTTTGGACCTCTTGTAGTAGGATTTCTTCATCGTCTTCGCCGCTGAGTTGCACGCGTGCGAGGTCAGCTTCACTGATTTTCCAGTCTTTGGAACGAATAATTTCGACGAGATCGGTGGAGGAGATTTTATCCCGAACGACCGAGTCCAAAATGTCGTTGAGGCGCATGGTGGCACCGCGCTCGTTTTGCACGCGCTGCATGAAGACGAGAGGGTCGACGATTCGCCAGCGAGCGGTGGTGTCCACTGAGATGAATTGCTCGCCACGCGTTGGGATTTGGTTGGGATCGCCATCCCATGAGATGACTCGTTTGTCGAAGCGACGCACCTCTTGAATAAAAGGTGTCTTGAAGTGCAGCCCTGGTGTGGTCACAGGCTCGCCGACGGGAGCGCCGAGTTGCACGATGACGGCTTGTTCGGCTTCGTCTAAAATATAGATCGAAGCGCGTAGGCCGATGACTATTGCGATTAGCAAAATGAGCCCGGCGATAAATGGGATTTGTTTATTGTTCATGACTAGCGATTGGCGGGCAGTGACATCCGGGCATCACCTAAGTTTAGCAGTGGTAGAGGGGCGGTTTGATTTTCGTCCATGATGAAAATTTTGCCGGCTTGAGGCAGCACATCATCGATCATTTCAAGATACATGCGTTGTCGGGTGACATCGGGTGCGTCGCGATAGGCCTGATAGATGGCTGTGAAACGTTCCGCTTCGCCCTTGGCATCGTTGATGCGCTTGGCTGCATAACCTTGGGCCTCTGCGATGACTTGCCGTGCTTCACCTTCTGCACGGGGCACCACTTGATTGCGACGTTTCTCGGCTTCGTTAATAAAGCGTTCGCGCTCTTGTTCTGCCTGGTTGACTTCATTAAAGGCTGGTTTAACCGGCCCCGGTGGGGTGACATCCTGCAGTTCGATGGTGCTGATTTGAATGCCTAGATCGAAGTAATCCATTGCTTTTTGCAGTTCGATGCGAGAGCTGTTGGCTACTTGCACAC
The DNA here is from genome assembly GCF_033878955.1 of Coraliomargarita algicola. Lineage (NCBI taxonomy): Bacteria > Pseudomonadati > Verrucomicrobiota > Opitutia > Puniceicoccales > Coraliomargaritaceae > Coraliomargarita > Coraliomargarita algicola. Next base: position 2,119,887 of record NZ_CP138858.1, on the reverse strand, counting down.
GTTTCTCGGTTAAGACATCACTACCGAGACTGTTACCTACGATGCGGCGCATGACCGATTCGGATACATCGCGTAGGGTCTGTTCCGGGCTGCGAACTCTGTGTAAGAATTTATCCGGATCACTGACTCGGTATTGCACCACCCATTCCACATCGATGACTTTTAAGTCGCCGGTCAACATCAGCGATTCATCGCGGTGTGCTTGGTCCTTACGATAGCTGGTGCGCCCGTCGATGCCTTGGGTGCGAAAGCCGAATTCTTGTTTGAGCACACGGGCGGTGGGTACCATTTGCGCCGTGTCGATGCCGAAGGGGAGTTTGAAGTGTAAGCCTGGTTGTTTGAGCGCGACCACTCGACCGAAACGTTTGACGACCGCTTCTTCCTCGGGCTGGACAATGTAGTAGCTCGACAAGGCACCCAGAGCGACGATGATCAGTAGGGGCACGATTAGAATGAGCTTCCTGTAACGCCGTAAGGCATCCCAGTCTATATCATCCAGAGGATTTCTTTGCATCGGAGGAGGGGCGTTTCTATTCATATCAAATTACTATCGTTAGTTCGGCAGCCAACGAAGTTTTTATCGTTCTGCAAATGTTCTGATTCGATTGCTTGGAATCTGCACAATCAGCGATGCTCACAGAATTTCTGTGCCTTATCAACGAAAAGCGAAACTAATTACTTATGCTCGGTAGCGCTGGCCGCGTTCATTTTCGTCCAATTGCTTAAATATTGTGCGGTAGTCGTCGATCTTCGCGGGCTTGCTAATGTAGTCGTCCATGCCACAGCTGAGGCAGGCATGGCGGTCTTTTTCCGAGGCGTTGGCTGTGAGTGCCACGATGGGGAGTGGCATGCCGGGCTGGCTGCCGGGTATTTTTCCATCGGCTTCCAGTTCGCGAATGCGTTCCGCTGCGACGTATCCGTCCATTACCGGCATCTGACAATCGAGGAAAACGATATCGTAGAAATGTTGTGAGACCTGCTCGATCGCTTCCACTCCGTTGTTGGCGGTGTCCACTTCGTTGCCGAGGCGACGTAAGACTGTTTGAGCGAGTCTGCGATTGACTGCGTTGTCGTCGACGACCAAGACGCGGCGCTTGTTCTCATTAGCTTCATTGGATAAATTGGCAATAAAGGGCGGTTTGGTTGCTGCGTTCTTTGCTTGATCGGAGCATGTAAAGGGGATGCTGCAGTTCATTGTAGTGCCTTTGCCTTCAGTGCTTTCGACTTTAATTTCTCCGTCCATTAAATTGATTATGCGTTTGCAGATCGCGAGCCCCAGACCGCTCCCGCCATATTGACGTGTGGTGGAACTGTCGACCTGCGAGAAGCGTTGAAATAGGTTTTTAATTTTGCTTTTAGGAATGCCAATGCCGCTGTCAGTAACTGAGATTTCTGCGACTCCGTTGGCTTGGTCACCTTGCCAATCTGCTGTGACGCTAATAGTACCAGTTTTCGTGAATTTAAGTGAATTGCCGATTAGATTCGTGATGACTTGTTTGAGTCGCGTTGGGTCGCCTACGACTTTGGCTGGTAAGTCTTCGCTGGTTTCTAGATTAATCAGTAGCCCTTTTTGAGCGGCGATTGGCTCAAATCCAGTCACCACTTGGTCGAGTGTCTTGTGGATGGAAAAGGGGATGGCCTCTAGTTCGAACTTACCTGCTTCAATTTTTGAGAAATCGAGAATGTCGTTGATTAGGGCAAGTAGTGAATTTCCTGAGGACTGAATGTAGGTCGCCCATAGGCGTTGGTCCGCATTGAGCTCACTGCCGCAGAGCAGTTCGGCAAATCCAATGACACTATTCATCGGGGTCCGGATTTCGTGACTCATTGTTGCGAGGAACTCGCTTTTGGCTTTGTTTGCAGTATCGGCTATCTGGTGCGCTTCTTTGGCGTCGGATTCGGCTTTTTGCCGCTCGCTAACTTCTTTCTGTAGTTTCTCATTGGCTGCGTGCAGTTCTAGAGTTCGTTCGGCGACGATGTGTTGGGCGCGGCGATTCGTGGACTGTAGATTGACGACGATGACGACTAGCAAGCAGCTGCCTAGAGCAAGACTTGCGGCAGCGATCGTGGCAGAGGCCGTTTCTTGGGTGGGAAAGTTTTGGCCACGATTCCAGCCAAAACTGAAAGTTTGGTCGGCGAGTTTCAGGCTGCTTTTGTGTGCGTATTTGGCGGTCTCTGTTTCGGGGCGGGAACCGGTCGTGCTGTAAACGAAGTTACTGGGGGTGATCTTGGGACTGTCGTAAATGTGGAATTGTATCTGGTCTTCGCGATTGCCCAGTACTCCATTTAGGAAAACTTCAGTAATGAAGGGGGCGTAGCTCCAGCCTATAAAGGCTTGACGGCGTTGTTCAACAGTTTCAGTCGGTGCCCCTGCTTGGTACATCGGATGAAAAACCAGAAAGCCAGGGCGTGACATGCCGTCTTGTACGAGAATAATGCGGCCAGTCATCGCTGGTTTCCCTGAATCACGTGCACGTTGTCCAGCTGTTTGTCGATTAATTTCCGAGGCTACGTCGAGGCCGAGTGCTTGATGGTTAGTGCTGAGTGGTTCAATGTATGTGATGATGAAGTGCTCGTAGCCCATCACATCGGTCGCTGGGCGTTCGACATTCGGTACTTCTTTGATTTTGAAATCTGGTAGTCCACTTGCGCGCTTTTTTGCCACAAATGAGGGGATTTCGGTGTCATGGAAAGGTTGGATGAATCCTATTCCGTTGATGCCAGGGTAGCGTTCGACGATTTTTAAGTGTTGGACGAAAGAGCGCCATTCTTCTGTTTTAAGCTCTTCGGAGTTGATATAGTGCCCTGCGCCTGCGATTAAGGTGTTTAGGTAGGTATCCAGTCGGTCGGTGACTGCGGACTCAATGTCGTGGATCAGTTCCGTGAAGTTTTCTTCGTCGATTTGAGCGGCTGCATTCTGTAAAATAAAGTAGATCAGTCCGCTGGTCGTCCATCCGACTATGAACAAAATCGAAGGGACTAAGAAGCGATTTTTCTCATACAAAGAGGCTATCGTTAAAGAGGTGATCGATAGAGCGATTAAGAAGGCCACTAATGAGAGCAGCTCGTTGTTGGAAGAGGCGAAGGGATTACTATCCGGAGTCGTTAATATGGTGACAATGGTGAATACGACAAAACTCAGCGTGCTTAAAGCGCAGCCTGCTTCTCCAAAAAAACGGCAAGCTGGTATGAGGAGTGCGAAGGCTAGAAAGTAATATGCAGAGCTCGGTTGTGCCCAAATGAAGAAGGCATAAACCATTAAACTGAGCGTGCTTATACAGATCAATTTTGTGAACCATTCGATCGATAGCTTGGGGCGGCTCAGTGAGAGCAAGACTGGGACTATGATTAGTATCCCGATGGAGTCGCCAGCTAGCCAGGTGAGTGCAAGCTCCCAAAAATCCAGTGGGGCCTCTCGTGTATTCAGGTGTATGACACTCAAGCTGCCGATTGTGGCTGCGATCATTGGAGCGAATAGGGATGTGCCTAGAATCCAGATGGGAATGGTGTATTTACCCAGTTGAGCGCCCAGGGGGCGTATACGGTTTAGTAACCAGCCCGCTAGAGCCGCTTCGCCACAACTGCCGATCGCGATGGCAAAGGCGCTGATCAGCGTGAGGTCATTGCACGCATTTGCTGCCAATGCCCCTGCTAAAATGCCAGGTAGGAGACGATAGCCGCCTAAGAATATCGCTGCTGCGGCGAATCCGCTTGGTGGCCAGATCGGCGAGATGTTCGCTTCTATCGCTGCCAGTACGAAGCCCACGCTTGAAGAGGCCCAGTAGATGAGCATAATCAGCAGGTTCAGAAGTAGAGGATGAGCCTTTACTTTCTCAGCCAGTGGTGGCGATGAGGGGATGCGTCCAATCACGGAATCTGTGCTTTTTATAATAAGGTAGGTTAGGTTAGTTTATGAAGATATTGAATACAGGGCAGATATCCGAGGTCAAAAAACTGTCAATTCATCTCTGGTTGTGACTTTGCAGCCAGCTGCTGTTGGCATTGTTATTATCTGCTTCAGATGGCTGGACTCTACAAGCTAGGCTTACATATTATGGGACGTGGTGCAGCCAAATTTTACAATTTTTACACGTCTTCAGGCGGAATCTCAGACTTTAGGTTTTCATTCCATGGGGGTGACTGCGGTTCCGCTAGAGCTCCGGCGCGATTACTATACTCAGTGGATCGCGGATGGGAAGCACGGCACGATGACGTGGATGGAGCGTAATAATGATCGGCGATTGCACCCGGACCGCTTAATTCCTGAGCGTGAGGCAAGATCGATCATCTCACTGGCGCTTAATTATTATCAGCCGGATCCGACACGTGGCTACCGGGTGGCTAAGTATGCTTTGGGCGACGATTATCATAATTTTATGCTGCGCCGTTTGAAGCGACTGTGCCGTATTCTGCGTGAGGAATATGGTGGCGAGCAGCGACCTTACGTGGATACCGGGCCGTTGTTGGAAAAACCGATCGCGGAGTCCGCAGGCTTGGGCTGGCAGGGAAAAAGCACGATCCTGATCGAGCCGAAGCGGGGGACCTGGAATTTTCTCGCCAATATCGTCACGACATTGGAGCTGCCGACTGGCGAAAAACAAAAAGACCGCTGTGGCAGTTGCACGCGTTGTCTGGACGCCTGCCCGACGCAAGCGATCACGGCGCCTTACCAGTTGGATGCGTCCAAATGTATTTCTTATCTGACGATCGAGCACGATGGGGCGATTCCGCTGCAGTATCGTGAGGCCATTGGCGACCGGTTGTACGGCTGCGATGAGTGTCTCGACGTGTGCCCCTGGAATAAGTGGGCAGTGCCGACGGTGGAGCCGAAGTTTGCGCCCCGCGAACTGCCTGGCTTGGCCGAGATGCTGGCTTGGGATGAGGCGACGTTTTCGGAGCGGATGCAGGGCTCCCCGCTGCGCCGGCTCAAAGTGCACCGCTTTAAACGTAATATTTGCGTGGTGCTGGGCAATGTGGGCACCGCTGCCGACTTGCCAGCACTCAACGCGGCCGTCGACGCGGGGGATCCGATGGTGGCCGAACATGCGCAATGGGCGATTGAAAAAATTGAGGGACGCGTATGAGAATTCTGGTGATTGAAGACTACTCGCCGTTGCGCACAGCGATGGTTGAATCCTTAGAGTCCGCAGGCTATGCGGTGGATGCCTCTGTGGAGGGGGAGGAGGGCTTGTGGTATGCGCAGAATCACGATTACGATACGATCGTCTTAGACATTATGTTGCCTAAGATGAATGGCTTGGAGATTTTGGAAACGATTCGAGCTGAGGGCAAGGGTGTGCCGATGATTATTATTAGTGCGCGTGACTCGGTGGATCATCGCATCGAAGGTTTGGATGCGGGGGCCGACGATTACCTCGTGAAGCCCTTTGCCTTGAAAGAGCTGTTGGCGCGGGTGCGGGCGCAAACGCGAAAGGCATACGATAAGCGGGCATCGCGCTTGCTGGTGGGTGATTTAAGTATCGATCTATCCGCGAAGCGGGTGGAGCGCGCTGGTGCCGAACTCAAGTTGACGGCCCAAGAGGACAGTTTGCTCGAATACCTTGCGTTACGGGAGGGCGAGGTCGTTTCGCGCCAAGAGATCTGGGATCATGTTTATAATTATTACGAAGATGCTTCGAGTAATGCGGTCGATGTCTATATCGGCTATTTGAGGAAGAAGCTCGGCACGGGGACGGGTGCGACATACATTCAGACACGCCGTGGGCAGGGGTATTTACTGGAGTATCAAACGGTATGAAATTCGTCTCTATACGCAGTCGACTGGTGTTTTGGATCGGTTTGATGGTGACGCTAATCCTCGCGTTGGGATCGTATGTGATCTTTGTGACCGCGCGTTCGACCTTGTATCAGGAGATTGATCAGAACCTGGAATCGACCTTGGCGCTACAGCAGCTGGAATTGGAGCTGGTCGATGGCTCCATTTATCACGAGTGGCTGCATGATATTGAGAACGACACTGCGCGTATCGGCAGCACTTACATACAAGTGTGGAATGAAGTGACGGGGGAGGCAACTCGCTCGCCAGCGCTGCAGGGCACGGATTTACCGCATTTTTTTGGCTCAGAGAGTGCTCAGTATACGAACGTATTGTTGCCCGGAGGGCATCACGGGCGTGTGATCGGGCGGCAAGTTTTTCCTGTAGTCGAGTGGGATGGGCAGGACGAAGAAGTGGCTCGCAGCGAAGCCACAAAGGCGCAGCCTCACTATATGGCGATTGCCCTCGATGTGGAGGCCGCGGAAAATGCACTGCGTCGATTGATCGGGACTTTGTTGTTGGGCTTGGCCTTTTCCCTTTTTGTCAGCTTTGTGACGATTCGTCAGATCATTGCCCGCTCGATTCGCCCGCTAGAGCGTTTAGAGCGAGTGATCATGCAGACTGATGTGAATGATCCGAAGGCAGAGTTGGCGGTGCCACAAGATTTGCCAGCCGAACTGCGGGGATTGGTGGCGCGTTATCAGGAGCTCTTTGGCAGAATTGGACGGGTGCGTGAGCGTGAGCGAAAATTCTCAGCCAACGTCGCGCATGAGTTGCGTACGCCGCTGGCTGGTGTTGAGGCGACCTTGGAGCAAGCTTTGGCAGAAAAACGTGAGGCGGAGGATTATCGGCAGCGGATTGAATGTGCGCAGGGCATTGTCCGGCAAATGGGGGATTTGATTCATCGGCTCATGTGGTTTTCGCGCCTGAACAATAAATCGGAAGCGGTCGAGCGGGGCCCAGTGGATATTTCCTTGGTGGTCGAAACACGCTTGGCGATTTTGCAGGAACGCATTGCGAGTCGCGGTCTGGTGTTGGAGACAGAGATCCCGGCGCAGAGCTGTGTGGTGGCATCGGATGAGACATTGGTCGGAATATTGATGAACAATTTGATCGGCAATGCGGTGGCACATTCGGATACAGGCTCTGTGGTCAAGGTGCTTGTGCAGTCTGTGGACGCGGGGATCTGCGTGGTGATTTCGAATGTATGCCGTAGCTTCGAACGCTCGGAGCTCGCGCATATCTTTGAGCCTTTTTATCGCAGTGATGCGGCGCGGAGTGTGGAGGGGGGGCATTCGGGTATCGGGCTCGCTTTGGCGCAAGAGATCGCGAAATTACTACATGTTGAATTGGACGTCCGCTTTAGTGAGGCATCGGTTTTTTCGGTGAAAATACATTTTTCTGAGAAAAATGAGATGTTCTCATAATCCTATCATCTGGGAAACGCTATGATGCGCTGATTAATGACTTTCCTCTGAGAGTCATTGGATCGGTATGGATAAATTGACGCATATTACATTGACTCAGCTACAACGTCGCTGGCTATGGGGATTTCTCGCACTGGCGGGAATTCTTCGGCTTGTGATGCTCTTCGAGATCCCATTTACCGATACGACGGAAGCCCGTTATGCCGAGATCGCCCGCAAGATGGTCGAGACTGGGGATTGGATGACTCCGCAGTTTGACTACGGGGTGCCTTTCTGGGGGAAGCCACCGCTGCATACCTGGGTGTCCGCGCTTGGTATGAAGTTGTTTGGAGTGGGGCAATTTGGCGCGCGCATTTTTATTTTTCTCACGGCGATCGCGACGGTTTGGATGCTCTATGCCTGGGCGCGTTCTTATAAAGGGCGTGATTATGCACTGGCGGGTATTGTGATACTGTCGAGCACGGCACTTTTTTATTTAGCAAGTGCTACTGTAATGACCGATCTTGTGATGGCCTCGGGTGTCTTTCTTAGTATGGCGGGCTTTTATGTTGCGGTGACAGGGCATAAGCATGCCCGGCTTTGGAGCTATCTGTTCTTTGTTGGTTTGGGCATCGGGATGCTGGCAAAAGGGCCGGTCGCAGTGGTGCTGACTGGTATTCCCATTGGTATGTGGGTGTTGTTGAAGAATCGTTGGCGGGATACGTGGCGTCAATTGCCTTGGATTGAAGGGAGCTTGCTGAGCGCCTGTATCTTTCTGCCATGGTATGTCGGAGCGGAGATTAAGACGCCGGGCTTTATCGAGTATTTTATTCTCGGGGAGCATTGGCATCGTTTCTTGGATAGCGGTTGGACGGGCGACCTTTATGGGCATGGGCACGCGGAGACTCGTGGCACGATTTGGGTGTTTTGGTTGGCTGCGGTATTGCCTTGGAGTTTCTTCTTTTTGGCTCCGCTGCGCTGGGGCCGCCGCGTGTATCGTGGGCTAGTGATCGAAGCAGATGGATGGTCGCTTTACCTGCTTTGCTGGGCGCTTTCTCCGATGCTATTCTTTACTTTGGCGACGAATATCATCGCCACTTATGTGATTACCGGACTGCCAGCGGCCTGCTTTTTGGTGATCGATCTGTGGCGATTTGCGGGCGAGGGGGTGCAAGTGCCAAAACCCGGTGTGGCCAGGTTTTATGTCGCAACGGTCAGTGTGGCGGTGTGTCTGTTTGCATTGGTTTGTGGCGCTGTCTACGTAGGAGGTGCATCTGTGGTGAAGAAGTCGCAGAAGTATTTGATAGAAGACATCAATCAAATGCGCGGCACGAGTGGTGGGCAGATTTACTATTTAGATAAGCGCTATTACTCGGCCGAGTTTTACGCCGAAGGGCAGGTGCATACGATCGAGAGTATCGATGGTATCGAAACGATTTTGCATAATGATGCCCGGGACTTTCTCGTGATCCGCAAGAGTCGTATGGATCAGTTGCCGGCAGATTTTGATACGAAATTTAAGCTTCAAGGTATTTACGCAAAAGATGCTCTTTATTATGAACTGTAACCCGCTCCAGATGAATGCGCAGTCACTGAATCGTCATGGCTCGCGTGAGCTAGATTCGTCGTTTCTCGCGCGGCAATTTCTGCGCGAGTGTCCGCAGGTGTCTTGTGTGGTGCCCGCCTATAATGAAGCGGGCAATATCGTTGCGACGATTACTGCCATCGCAGAGGAAATGATTCAACTGCGTCGCGATTTTGAGATTATCATTGTAGACGACGGTAGCAGCGACTCGACGGTGGCCGAAGCCAGAACAACGATTGGGCGATTCCCGGTGCGGGTGATTTGTCTCTCGCGAAATTTCGGCAAAGAAAATGCGATGACGGCTGGCATGCGGGCGGCGCGGGGGGACGCGTGTATTATGATCGATGCCGACCTGCAGGAGCCCGTCTCCTATCTGAAGGAGTTTTTAGAGCATTGGGATGCCGGCATTGAGATGGTTTATGGCGTGCGTGCGCATCGTGAGGACGAGTCTTACTTTAAACGCAAGGGGGCCAATGCATTTTACTGGTTACTGAGAAAGAGCACTTCGGTTTCAATCCCAGCAGATGCGCGCGATTTTCGATTGATGGATCGTAAGGTGGTGGAAGCCATTCTTTCGCTGCCGGAACGTAATCGTTTTATGAAAGGACTATATAGTTGGGTTGGGTTTAAGTCGCAGGCGGTGCCGATTGTAATCGATCAGCGCCAAAGCGGGACTTCCAAATTTAATTTTAAGCGCTTATTCGATCTGGCCTTGACGGGCTTGACCTCATTTTCCGATTGGCCGCTGCGGGTCTGGACGGGCGTAGGGGTGGTGATCTCAATGCTGTCGATTTGTTACGCATTGATGATTGCCGGGCGCACGCTCTTTTTTGGTTCAGATGTGCCGGGATGGGCGACGCTTTCGGTCGCGGTCTGTTTTCTCGGCGGCGTTCAGATACTGTCCATCGGTGTGCTGGGGGAATATGTGGGCCGCGTGTTTGCTGAAGTGAAGGCACGCCCCGGGCACATTGTATCGCAGGAGTTTAGTTATACGGAGGAGCTTTGACTGTGTGTCTTCCAACCTAACTACCGAGCTTCATTAGCACGATGCCTAGTAGTAGGAAAACGATGCAGATCGCTTTGGGTCTAAAGTTGAGTTCTTTATGAATCAGTATGCCGCCCAGGAATGTGACGATGACCGCGCTGCGCCGGATGGGGGAGATGACGGCGATCAGGGCGTCCTCTTGGGCGATGGCTGTAAAATATAGAAAATCTGCCGAGAGCAGTAATAGGCCGATCAGTGGAATCGACCAACGCCATTCGAACTTTCCGCGCGGCCAGGCACCTCGTCGCCATAGCAGGTAGAAGGGGGCCATGACCACGACGAGGTAGATTGAGAACCAAGCTTGTACCGTGGCCGGTTCGATCAGCGCCGTTTGTAGCAGGAATTTATCGTAGATGGCGCTGCAGGCGCCGATGAGCGTCGCGGCGATCATATAGCCGACCCATTTGTCGCGGGTGAAGTGGATGCCCTCGAGTTTGCCGATAAAAGAGAATGCGTAAAACGCGGCCAGCACGATGCTGATACCGAGCCATTGCCGCGGGCTGGGGCTCTCGCTCATTAAAAAGACTGCAAGTAGAATCGTCCATAGAGGCCCGGTGGCGCGTATTGGCCCTGCGATCGAAAGTGGTAGGTTTTTGAGGGCGAAGTAGCCGAATATCCAGGAGCCCGCCACGAGTGAGGATTTTAGGAATAGCAGCACGTGCTGATGTGTGGCGAGAGGGGTGACTTGGAATTGTGCGGAGGGGAAACTCTCCGGAGAGAGCTGCGACCATAGCACGAAGGGGAGCCATACCAGCGCGCTAGTTACGATTCCGAAAAAGAGCACGGGCAGCACTGCGTTATCGCGGAGCGCGTGTTTCTTAGCCAGGTCGTAAAGACCTAGTAGTAGGGCGGAGCAGATACTGAGTGCGATCCAAGACATAGTTGAGTGCGGTGTTTGAGTGCGTTCCTTGCGTCATGTTCATTCCTCAGAATTAAGCGAATTGACGCTGCACCCGCTCTTATAAGATTAAAATACTGCGCTGTGCAATGCGTGGTAGGTTTTTATTGCGATCCTGCTTTTTATCGTAAACATCGCTTCATTATTTCTGCTACTCTCTACTATGAAAGATACTTTTATTAGCTCCGAAGGCCGTATTGGTCGTTTTGTTTTTATCGTGCGCGTCGCTCTGCTCGTCCTTTTGACGCTGGCAGTCACGAAGCTTGCCTTGGATTATTTTAATGAATGGCACCATGGCAACTATAGCCCTTTGGGGCCATTTGTTGGTATTGTGATTGCCTTGTTTTGCTCTTTGGCAGGGCTGATGCAGCTGCTGAAGCGTCTGCGTGATATGGATAAACCCGCGTATTGGTCGCTATTGATGCTTGTCCCCGGGGTCAATTTGCTGGTGCTGCTTTATGCGGCGGTCGCTCCTTCTCGTTCTAAGTAAGCTCTGCCTGGCGATTGGGACAAGGGGCTCTCCGTGGTCGCTCAAATGTGTTGCGAAGTCACTAGCTGGAGCCGCTGAGGTGATACTTGTCTGGTTTCGGCTCAATTAAATGTGCTTAGGCTTGCTTCGATTGCAATATAGGCATTGACCGTAAAATGCCTTTCCCCTCTAATCGCCCGCTTTTTCCAGTGCGGCGTCCTTTCTCGCCCACCTCATTCAACACACATACACACCGTGAAAACCGACGTTCAAGACATCAACGCAACTCGCAAAACTATCGCCGTGACAGTCACTTCTGAGGAAGTGTCTGAGCTCGAGGCGAAACTTATTAAGGACTTTCAGCGTCAAGCCAAAATCCCGGGTTTCCGTCCGGGTAAAGCTCCTGAGAATATGGTGCGCATGCGCTTCGCCAAGGATCTTAAGCAGGAGCTCAAACAGCGTGTCGTCTCTCAAGCGCACCAAGAAGGTGTCGCGGGGGCCGATTTTGAGGTATTTACTATCGTTGAACTCAATGAGGGAGAGATCTCGGCTGGCCAAGACGCCGTCGTCACTTTCACTGTAGATGTGGTTCCTGAATTTGAAGTGCCTGCCTACGAGGGGCTGAAGGTGACTAATACTCCAACTGAAGCGACCGACGAGGAAGTTTCTAAGATGCTGGATCAAATTTTGAGTCAGCGCGCCGAATACAATGTGGCAGAAAAAGCTGCAGAGAAGGGCGACTATGTGCAATGCGGCTACGAAGGTAAAATCGGCGACGAGTTGGTCGCTGATCTCGTGCCGGAAACACCTATGTTTGGCACTCAAAAGACCACTTGGGAAGAGGCGGGTAACGAAGATGCGCCTGGCGTGCGTGCCGTGGTCGATGGCCTCGTTGGTATGAAAGCTGGCGACACCAAGGAAGTGACTATGGAGTTCCCTGAAGATTTTCAACCTGAAGCGCTCGCTGGTAAGACTGCAGTTTATACCATCGAAGCGAAGGAAGTCCGCGAGAAGGTCATGCCGGAAATGGATGAAGAGTTCTTTAAGAGCCTGCAAGTTGCCGACGAAGCTGAACTTCGCAGCAAGATTGCTGAAAATATCGAGAATCAAAAGAAGCAGCAAAACGCCAATTCCGAGCGTCAGCAAATCACCCAAGAGCTGCTCAAGGCGGTTGATTTTGAGGTTCCACAAAGCGGCGTCGAAAGCGAAACCGACGCGGTATTGCGTGACTTTATGCAGCGCAATATGCAGCAAGGCGTCTCTGCTGAAGAGTTTGAGAAGCACAAGGAATCACTCCACGAAGGTGCCAGCAAGGCCGCTCACGACCGTCTCAAGTCTCGTATTATCTTGTCCAAGATTGCTGAGAAAGAGAAGATCAAGGTCGAGAACGAAGACTTTAGCCGTATGATCATGATGGAAGCTCAGCAGTCAGGCCAACAGCCAGAGAAGTTGGTCAAGGAGCTCCAAAAAGATCAAAATCGTATCAACCAAATGCGTCGCGATATCATTTTGGGCAAAACTATGGATCTGCTGGCTGAAAAGGCTGAGCGTGAGACAGTTGAGCCTGCTGAAGCAGCAGTCGCCGAGTAATTAGCCAGTCCTTAAGACCAAGGCTTTCGATTGCTTTGGCATTCATTTTGTAGTGCAGTGCCCTTCGGGTGCTGCACTACATTCATTGACGGAAGTCAGTTTTTTTAATAATCTGCTAAACCGTAGAATCTTCAAAAGCATTTGATATTCGGGACTTGGCCTGTAGGCTAGGGGACTTCATATCAATTTTATCCAGAAACCAACTTATACACTGTGAGCTACGTACCACTTCCTACTGTCTATGAACGCGAAGGCCGCTCCGAGCGCGCTTGGGATATTTACAGCCGCCTCTTGCGCGACCGTATTATTTTTATCGGCACTCCGATTAACGACTTTGTCGCCAATGCTGTCATCGCTCAGATGCTTTTCCTGCAAATGGAAGATCCGAAGAAGGACATTAGCCTCTACATCAATTCGCCAGGTGGCAGTGTGACCGACGGCATGGCCATCTACGACACCATGAACTTCCTGCAGTGTGACACCGTCACTTATTGCGTCGGGCAAGCGGCCAGCATGGCCACACTCTTGCTGGCTGCCGGCACTAAGGGCAAGCGCTACGCCCTGCCCAACAGCCGCGTTATGATGCACCAACCGACCGGGGGGGCGACTGGCCAAACATCTGACATTTCGATCGCGGCCCGCGAAATCTTGCGCTGGCGCTCGCGTATGAATGATCTAATTGCAAGTCATACCAACAAGACTGCCGAAGAGATTGCCAACGACTCTGACCGCGACTTTTACCTCACCGCTGAGGACGCCTTGGCCTATGGTATCGTCGATAAGGTCATCGAGGCCAAGCCCATTGGCTAATCCCGGCCTGCTTACACATTTCAATTTTTTTTAATTATGGCTAAGTCCACACGAATGACTTTCTGCTCTTTTTGCGGAAAAGCACAAAACGAAGTTCGCAAAATGATCGCCGGCCCCGCTGGCGTGCACATCTGTGACTCCTGTGTTTCTGTGTGCAAAACCATCATCGACCGTGAGTTGTCGGAGGCGAGCGCGGAAGCAAAACCAAAGACTCCGGAAACTTCAAGTGGACGTTTTAATCTGCTTAAGCCGGCTCAAATTACAGCCGCACTCGACGAGCACATCATTAGTCAGGATTATGCGAAGCGTGCCTTAGCCGTTGCTGTGTATAATCACTACAAGCGCTTGCGTTCTGAGTCGCGTATCGATCAATCGTCTGAGTTTGCCGATTTGGATGGCAAATACGATGATGTCCAAATTGAAAAGAGTAACATTTTACTACTCGGACCTACGGGTAGTGGTAAAACATTGCTCGCCCGCACGATGGCAAAAATGCTCGACGTGCCCTTCGCCATCGCTGATGCCACTACTTTGACCGAGGCTGGCTATGTTGGTGAGGACGTTGAAAACATCGTGCTGCGTCTGTTGCAATCTGCGGACTACGATGTGAAAAAGGCCGAGTGTGGCATCATCTATGTCGACGAGATTGATAAGATTGGTCGTAAGACAGATAATGTATCCATTACTCGTGACGTTTCCGGAGAAGGCGTGCAGCAAGCACTATTAAAGATCCTCGAAGGCACCGTTTGTAACGTTCCACCTCAAGGCGGGCGTAAGCATCCGAATCAAGAGTACATCCAACTCGACACTTCCAACATTCTCTTCATCTGTGGGGGCGCATTTGTAGGCCTCGATAAGATCGTTCAAAGCCGCGTGGGCTCTAAAGCGATGGGCTTCGATACGGAGCGTAATCGTCATCAGAACGAGGTGCCTGTTAGCGAACTTCTTCGTGAAACTCAACCCGAGGACTTGGTCCATTTTGGTATGATACCTGAGTTTATCGGTCGCTTGCCTATGGTCGCAGTGTTGGATGAGTTGTCGCGTTCCGATCTGGAGCACATTTTGCAAAACACCAAAAACTCATTGGTGAAGCAATACAGTAAGCTCTTCTCGATGGAAGGGGCCGATCTTCACTTTACCCGCGACGCGGTCGCTGCCATCGCCGAAAAAGCGATCGAGCTCAAGACTGGGGCTCGCGCCCTGCGCTCCATCATGGAGCGCATCATGCTCGATGTGATGTATGATTTGCCGCAAACCGAGAACGTGCAAAAGGTCGTCATCAACCGCGGCGTCGTCGAAGGTCGGAGTAAGCCTAAGATGCACTTTAATAAAGCAGACGAAACTTCTGAGGCTGAAGAGTCCAAGGTCGAGTCAAAGGACTCACCCGCAGACGCTGCTTAGGCTTTCTGCTGGTGAGTTGTGTGTCTTTTGACCTAAGGTTCGGCTATTCACTCATCTTTTTAGTTCATGGCCGAATCTAGGCTAAACTTTTTGAGTAATAGCGACGGCGTATCCAGAAGGCGGCATTGACCAACGCAATCATGACTGGCACTTCTACCAGTGGTCCAATCACGGCAGTGAACGCGATGCCTGAGCCGATGCCGAATACGGCGATGGCGACGGCGATCGCTAGCTCGAAATTGTTACTGGCAGCTGTGAAACTCAGGGTCACGCTTTGTTTGTAGTCGGCGCCCACCATTTTGCCCATTAAGAAACTGATGAAAAACATAATGAGGAAGTAGATCGTTAGCGGCACTGCAATGCGTAACACATCCAGTGGCAGGGCCACGATTGCGCTGCCTTTGAAGCTGAACATCAGCACGATTGTAAGTAGTAGGGCGATCAATGTCATCGGGCTGATCTTGGGGATGAAGACCTGTTCATACCAGTCGCGCCCCTTGAGTTTAACACCAATAAAGCGTGTCAGCATGCCGCCAAAGAAGGGGATGCCCAGATAGATGAGCACGCTCTTCGCCACTTCACCCATGCTGATTTCGACCACACTGCCCTCTAAGCCAAACACCCCGGGGAGCCATGTAATGAAAAACCAGGCATATAGACTGAAGAAGATCACTTGGAAGACACTGTTGAAAGCGACTAGTCCCGCAGCGTATTCGTTGTCGCCTTCGGCTAGTTCGTTCCATACGATCACCATCGCAATGCAGCGGGCCAGACCGATCAAGATGACTCCGGTCATGTATTCCGGGTAGTCTTGTAGGAACAGAATCGCGAGTGCAAACATTAGGCTAGGCCCGATGATCCAGTTTTGCACCAGCGAGAGCGTCAGCACTTTGACGTTGCGAAACACACGTGGCATCTCCTCGTAGCGTACTTTAGCCAGTGGCGGATACATCATGAGGATCAGCCCGATGGCGATTGGTATATTGGTGGCACCTACCTGGAAATGGTTTAAGAAACCTTCTGCACTCTCCCATACAGATCCGATGGTGACCCCGATCGCCATCGCAATAAAAATCCATAGCGTGAGGTAGCGGTCTAGGAAGCCGAGTTGTTTGCGGTCGCTTGGGCAGCAGCCTGTGTCAATCTGTGTTGTTTTCATTATGTCAATCTGTGGATGCTTTTGAATTCGATTTGCCTGCACTTCAGAAACATTGCCGATGGCTGAGCGACTTAGCAGTCGCTCACAGCCGCCAGTTTTTGGCTTGATTATTCAGAGGCTTTGTAAGCTTCGCGGTAGCCCGCGGCATAGGCCTCGAAGACGAGTTTGATCTCGTCGCGGATGCGGCGAAAGGCGTCGAGCTCGCTCTCCCCGGGACGCTGTGCATGGGGGGGATCTTCAAAGCCCCAGTGGTAGCGACTTACCTTGCCGGGAAAAGTCGGGCAGGCTTGGTCGGCGTTGCCACAGACAGTAATTACGGTGTCGATGCCTGTGTTTAGATATTGATCGAGGTGATCGGATGTGTGCCCACTGGCGTCGATCCCGATTTCCTTGAGCGCCTCGATTGCCAGGGGATGTACGGCACCCTTGGGCTTGGAGCCCGCGCTAAAGACCTCGAAGAGGTCGCCAGCTGCGGCGCGTAAGATGCCTTCAGCCATGTGACTGCGGCAGGAATTACCAGTGCAAAGAATGAGTACTTTTTTCATAATGTTGAGTGCTTGTGTAAAACGTGATTATAGATATCTGGCCAAGAGATTGAGCAGGTAACCGGTGAAGATGATTGCGAGGCTGGTGATGCCGAAGTAGATGCCGATCAGCTTGAGCTGCATGGTGCGGCGGAGCATGATCGCTTCCGGTAAACTGAGTGCAGCCATGGCCATCATGAAAGCGAGGGCCGTGCCGATGGGGATGCCTTTTTGGAAGAGCACCACTGCGATGGGCACGATTGCGGCGCAGCTGCCATACATGGGCACGCCGAGCGCGGTTGCGATTGGAACCGAGAAGATTCCGGTGGCTTCCATCAGCGAGTGAATGGTCTCTTGCGGCACGTAGTTGTGAATGAAGGCTCCGGCGGCAACGCCGATGATGACCCAAAGCCAGATTTGCTTAATGACGCTGATGGCTTCATCCCAGCCGTAGCGTATCCGCGAGACCAGTGTGTGGCTCACTACTTCGTTCTCAGCATTTGCGGATGCGATGATGTCTTTTTCCAGGTGTTTCTCTAGCTTGAGCTTTCCGAGAATGCCACCACCTACGGTGCCAATGAACAGGCCACTGGCGACATAAGCGACGGTGATCGGGGTTTCAAATTCGCCGACCATGAGGATGACCAGATACTCGTTAATAATCGGAGAGGTGATCAGGAAGGAGAAGGTGACTCCCAGTGGCACGCCCGCTTTTAATAAACTGATGAAAATCGGAATCGATGAGCAGGAGCAAAACGGAGTGATGGCGCCGAAGAGTGCAGCGACCATGTTGCCCCAGAGGCCACCACGCCCCATCCAGCGTTTGAGACGATCTTCTGGCAACCAGGTGCGTATGATTCCGATGATGAAAACCATGACTGCCAGCAGCAGAAAGATCTTGATCGTGTCGTAGAGAAAAAAGTGTAAGGCCCCCACTAGTCGTGACTCCGGATCGAGTCCGAGTGCTCCGTAGAGTAGGCTATCTATTATGGATGTGAGCATAGGAATTCTATTGAGTGCCCTTTGTGGCACTCGCAGTTGTGTGTTTGACCGGCCGATTAAGCAGTGCGACCGGCGCTAAAAATCTTTGGATCGACTCGCAGTGTTTAGCAGCACTTGCCGCCTTTGCCGTTTTTATCGCCGCCACAGCATGCGTTTTGCGCGGCTTGATCGGCTTTCGCCTTCATAGAGCTGTCCACTTTATTCAGGATGCGAGTGAAGAAGCCGGGCTTTTCGGCAGTCGCTTGTTTGGTGGCTTGTTCTGTATTCGTTTTCATAATTTATATCGTTGTCGTAAATTTCAGTTCTTAGTCTGTTAGCAGCAGCCGATCTTTTCACAGACACTGACGGGGCAGTCGTCGTTGGCTTCGGCGATGCGTGCGATGAGTTGGTTGCGGTTGACTAGGTCGCGCTGCAGTTGATTGCACTCGGAACACTCGGCTTGGCGGAGATATTGTAGGTTTGCCCGAAGGAGGCCATTGATAGGTTCGATCAGTGAGTAGATCATCCAAGTGCCTTCGCGCTTGGATTCGATCAGGCCGAGTTGCTTCATTGCAGCGAGTTGTTTCGATGTCTTGACTTGCGGTACGTCGAGCAGCTCTTGCATGTGACATACACAGAGCGCGCCTGCCTCTAATAGATTGAGGATGCGTAAGCGCTGCGGGTCCGCGATGCATTTATAGAGTTCACTGGCTTCCATGAGTTATGTATATCCTGTTTTTGGTATATACTGTCAATGGAATATATTTATTGTTCACATTTTTCTTTTAAGCTGGAAGCTTTTTGAACGCCTGTGATTTATTGATGTCTGTTCCTGCAACGACTTTACTATATTTTTCATGAGCCTCACTTTTGTATTCGATTCTCTTTTCATTCAGGCGGCCGCCGGGCCCAATGTATTTACTTATTTCGCGCAGTCGAATTTCGCGGGTAAGGTGGTCATTTTTATTCTCGGACTATTAAGTATAGTCGCGTGGACGGTGATGCTGGGTAAATACATGGATCTGTCCAAGCTGCGGTCGCAAAATCAGCGCTACGAGCGTTTGTTAAGTAAGGAGTCGCATCTGATCGCGCTGGATCCGGAGCGGCCCGGCAAGGGGGCGGGCCCATATTACAATATTATTCGCGAAGCGCTGGAGGCCTTTCGCCGCTATGGTGGTGATTTGAGTAATGCGGACCCGCACCGTGCCACACTTCGCATGGGGCATGTGGAAAATGCGCTTCAACGTAGCGTCGCCGAACAGATCATTCGTTACGAAGCGAAGATGGTGGTCTTGGGCTCTATTATCACCGGGGCTCCTTTCATGGGGTTGTTGGGCACTGTTTGGGGGGTGATGGATGCTTTTGGTGGTATGGCAGGCGCGGGGTCGGCTAGCTTGCAGAGTCTGGCCCCGGGTGTTTCCGGTGCCTTGTTGACTACCGTGGCAGGTTTGATTGTCGCGATTCCGTCCGTTTTTGGGTATAATTATCTTTTGCAACAGACCAAAATTGCAGTGGTTGAGCTGGAGAATTTCGCCAGTACTGCTGCGGATCGTATCGAGCTCGAAGCACAGGCGGCTGCGAATGCATAGTTTCTGCTTACCTAGTTCCTAATTATTAATTTATAATTCTCACTGTGGCTCGTAAATTCCATCGCAAAGACCGGCTTTCTGCACTGACCGAGATCAACGTCACTCCTTTGATCGATCTCGCGTTTGCGTTGCTGATTATTTTTATGGTGACTACGCCTTTGCTTGAGCAGACCGTCGAGTTAAACCTGCCAGTTGAAACTGCCAAGACGCAGTCGGAAGATCGTGAAGATTTTCAATCTTTATCAATCGATCGCGCGGGGCTTTATTATTGGGGGGATCAACAAGTGACTGAACTGCAGCTGGGAGATTTATTAGATACTATGGCGATGGACCCTGCGCCGTCTGTGATTAGTATCCGGGCAGATGCTCAATTGCCCTATCAAAAAGTCATTACAGTGGTGGACATGATTAAGCAGCGTAAGCTCTCCAAGATTAGTTTAGATACCAAAGTCGAATGATGAAACTCACGAAGAACCAACCCCTGTGGACTGCGGTGATTTTACACCTGGTGGTTCTGTTGGGCTTGTTTCTGGCGACTATCGTGCAAGCTTTCAAACCGAAGGAAAAACCACACGTTTTTGAGATGGTAGAGCCGCCCAGCGAAGTGAGCCAGGCGCAACAGTCCACGCCGGAACCACAGTTGCCTGTCGACCTGCCTCCGGTTGAGCTACCGCCCGTGCCACAAGTGGACATTCCGGAGCCGCAGCCAGTCGCGCCGACGCCTACACCGCCTAAGCCCACCCCGACGCCGAAACCGACGCCCACCCCCACCCCGAAACCGACGCCCAAGCCGGCGCCTCAGTTGATGTCGGCAGATGATTTTTTCAAAGAGCACCCTAAGGAGGCGCCTAAGCCGCGGCAAGTTGTGACGCCTCGTCCAAATATTCAAGTGCGGCAAATCGATGTGCCTAAATTAGTGCTCCCCCGCAATCCGATTGCGAGTCAATCAAACCCGCAGCTTTCATCGCAGCAATTGTCGGCCTTGGCTAGTTATAGTTCACGCCTGCGCTCACGCATTGACGCCGCGTGGACCAAGCCCGCTCAGCTCGCTGGTGTTCAATTGGTGGCTGAGGTGGTTTTTAATGTGTCTGCATCGGGGCAGATTACCAATGCGCGCCTGCGCCCCGGATCGGGCAATGCGGCCTTTGATCAATCTGTCCTCGCTGCGTTTCGCATGGCAAGTTCCGCGGGGCCCACGCCGACCGGGCAAGCGCACGAGTTCTCGCTGTCGTTTCGGATGCGGGATTAATTTTAGCTTGACATCAAGATAGTTGTTGCTAGCTTGAGTGTCATGCCCAAGATTTATCAACATTCTGGTTCGCACCTCTTTCTTCTCTTTTGGAAGGCATCGCACGGGGTGATGCGCTACGATCATAAGAGTATCGCAAAGCAAGGCTTTGCTTCTTTGTCGGACTTTGCAGTGCTGGAAGTTTTGCTGCATAAGGGCGCGCTGCCAGTGAACACCATTGGCGAGAAGGTGCTGCTGACTAGCGGTTCAATTACCACCGCTGTGCAACGAATGGAAAAGAAGGGCTATGTGCGCCGTGAGCGAAGTGAGGGCGATGCTCGCGTTGTGCTCGTGCATCTTACCGAGCTTGGGCGTGAGGTGATTGTGGACGCCTTCGCCGCACACGCGGCCAATTTAGACACGCTGTTCAGCGAATTCTCCGAGAAGGAACGCACTCAGTTTGCTGATTTGATGCGCAAGCTGGGCCGTCGTAGCCAAGCGCTGACTGAATAATAAAATTTACCCATATATCTTGATGTCAAGGTTTTGTGTGGGCTGAAATACAAATAGAAAGAACAATAAATATGAAAATCATAGAAATCCTCCTCAATACTTCCAACAGCATCGCGCTCTTGCCGATCCGTTTAGGCGTCGGTGTCGTGATGGCTGCGCACGGTTCACAAAAGTTATTCGGTTGGTTTGGGGGCTATGGCCTCGAAGCGACGGGGCAATTTTTCTCTGAGAGCCTTGGCCTGAAACCGGGTTTATTGATGGCGGCGATGGCGGGCGGTACAGAATTTGTTGGCGGTTTGCTGTTGATTGTGGGCTTAATGACACGATTGGCAGGCCTCAGCCTCGCGGGCACCATGGCGGTTGCCATTCTCACCGCGCACTCCAGCGCTTTCTTTGCCTCGAATAACGGCATGGAATATCCGCTCACGCTGCTACTCACCAGTCTCACTCTCGCCATCGGTGGTGGGGGAGCCTTCTCGGTCGATCGTAAGCTCGCTGCAAAATGATTCATTAGAAAAAGGCACATTCTATCATGACACTTACAAAACAACTCACACGCTCAGAAGAGCGTATGCACAGTGATTTCGACTGGCTGAATAGTCGGCACAGTTTTTCATTCGGCGGACACTATGACTCCGAGCGCATGGGCTTCGGCCCCTTGCGCGTGGTGAACGATGATATCATCGCGCCCAGTGGCGGCTTTCCTTCGCACCCGCATCGGGACATGGAGATCATCACTCTCGTTCTCGATGGTCAGTTGCAGCATAAGGATAGTCTGGGGAATGGTCGTGTGATTCAAACAGGGGATATTCAATACATGAGTGCGGGCAGCGGAGTGGTGCACAGTGAGTTCAACCCTTCGGCGGATCAGCCCGTGCATATCATGCAGATATGGATTCAGCCGAGCGAAACGGGGCTTGAACCACGCTATGCCGATCAGCCGATGCTCGGTGCCGTGGATAACGAATGGAAACTCATTCTGTCCCCGGATGGGCATGAGGGCTCGATGGCGATTCGCCAAGACGCAGAGCTGCGCACTCTTCGCTTAAGTGAGGGGAAGTCGGTGTCCTATGTCAGTGATAGTGAGCGGCGCGGCTATTGGATATTCGTCCTGCAGGGTGACGTTCAAGTGGGGGGAGAACAGCTCTCGCGGGGGGATTCGCTGGCGCTGACAGATGTTGCTGATCTGGACTTTGTGCAGCAAGGGACAGAGGTCGCTCAAGTGATGCTGTTCGACTTGCCTATCGATTGAGTCCTTTCGCTCGCCTTTTGTGGCTGAAGCGCTAGCTTTCTCTACATGCGTTCTATTCAAAATACACTTCTTGTTGCTCTGACTGTTCTACTATCGACTGGGGCGCTGCGCGCCGAGTCCTCCTGGGCGAGTCGAGCTTTGTCTATTTTTAAAAGTAGTCCTGCGGCTGATACGGAGCTCGGGAGTGCGTTTGCAAATGCCGATGAATTGGCCAAAGCGCTACGTGAAGCATTGGCCGTTTCTGCCGAACGTGCATTGACTGCACTGGGGCAGCAGGGTGGGTTTGCTAACTCTGAATTGTATCAAATTCCATTGCCCCGCGCGGTTGAGAAGTTGCGCAAGCCTTTAGCTTTGATCAATCAAGACTATCGTTTAGATGATGTTCAGGCTACGATCAATCGTGCCGCGGAAGCAGGCGTCGCTGCTGCGCCTGCGATTGTGAAGGAGGCGATCAATAGCCTGACACTAGAGGACCTTAATACACTTTGGAAGGGAGAGGACGATGCCATTACCCGTTTCCTCGAAAAGAAATCCCGCGCTCAGTTGAGTGAGCGTATGCTGCCACTGATTTCGCAAGCAACGGATGCGACAGGTGCTACGCGCGCATATAAGGAGATGCAGTCGGCTGTGCCAAGTTCAGGGACTGGGCTCTTCTCTAAAATTCAGTCCTTTACTGGAATCGCTGCCAGTGATTTTGATCTGGACCAATATGTGAATGATCAAGCACTGGATGGCCTCTTTACCGCGATGGCTGCGGAAGAGAAAGCGATACGTGAAAATCCTTTAGCGCGCTCGACAGATTTGTTGAAGCAGCTCTTCGGGCAGTAGGCGGGCTTAATTGGCGATGGGGTTTAGTCCCAGCGTTTTGCGTTTGGAAGCGTCTTGAGGAGCGTGTTCAGACCAGTAGTTGCTGTTCATTACACGGTGAGTGAGCACTGCTTGTGTGATGCGCTTGCCGTCTTCGATCTCCTTCCAACTTTGGATGATATGGGGAAATTTTGTTTCATAGTTGATGTGTAGTTCTCGATCGATGTTTTCGTAGCGGATGATATAGCGACTCATTGCCCCTTGAGTGATACGTTCTGCAGTGGCGCGTTCTATGCGGACCGGGCTATGTGCGAATCGGGTATGCACACCGCTCGGTATGATTTGGATGGGCCCCGTGGGAAGGCTTTGAGGCGAGAGGCGTAGCTTGAGCCATACGGCATCTTCGAGTAGGGCATCGCTAAGTTCAAAGTTTTGATCGGCTTCACTTTGAAAGTAGGAGCGCAGTTCGCCACGCCAGCCTTGTGCTGTTCGGTTCAATTGTGAAAAAGATTGGCCACGCCAGTCCTGTACACTGGTGTTTGTTTTGAGCGCTCGGGGGTATTTTTCCAAGTCGATCGGTTGAAAGGTGCTGCTCATGGTGCGGTAGCTGTAGATCCCCGTGTTAAAAGTGCGCAGAGCGTTGAGCTTGAGCACGTCAGTCGATGGCTGCCCCCCGGATTCGTTCTTAACCTGGACATCGGTTAGGAAGGGTTCGGTGACGTAGATGAATTCGACGTGCCCTGGGTGAGACTCTCCGTAGCGTGTTTGAGTTAGTTCGTAGCGGTTGATCTCTGCGCCGTTGAACCAAAACTCACGAACTTGGTTGGCACTTAGCGATGCTGTGAGGGTGAAGGTGAGGCAGTAGTAGAAAAGACGCATACTCGGGGATTCTAGATGCAAGCGGCTGTTTTGCAAATGACAGGGGCAAGCTTTCATGTGTTTGATAATTCTATCTAATACTACATCGCATTAAGATAAGATGTATTGATGTATTCGAGGAGTTCTTCATTTCGGAGGAATGATTTTTAAGTACAGTTTCCGTGTTTACACCACTCTCGTTCTTATCTGTGGTGGTTTATTGTCAGCAGTACAAGTTCTGAATGCTGAATTTGACGGCGATGTCCGTCTCTGGCAGTCGCTCAGTATCAATGCCTACGAAGATGATAACTGGCGCATCACTGCGGGAGCCCAGAGTCGGCTATTCGATGAAGGTAAGTTTCTTGGGGCATGGCTGCTCTTCCCGACGGTGCAGTATAAAGTGCACCCCAATCTGGATTTAGGCGCGACTTATTTGTTGGAGGACATTCGTAGTGATTGTGGGGATGATTATGGGCGGCTGCATATTTTCTGGCTTCACGCCAGTCCACACTGGCAGCTTAGTGACAATCTCAAGTTCAGCATGCGTCACGTGCTGGGCCTGCGTGAAATTGAAGGCAGCGACGACTACTGGATCTCGCGGCATCGTTTCGGGCTGGATTACAAATTGGAAGATTATGGTCGGCTTGTGGGGATCGGTGCCAGCACTGAAGTATTCGTGCGCTATGATACAGACGAAATATTTGAAAATCGCTTCATCCCCCTCAAGACCACCTTCAAAATTAGCGAGCGCAGTAAACTGTCATTGTATCTAATGACACAGTCCAAACGCGCAGTCGGCGGCTCTAGCTGGAAGACTGCCTACGTCTTTGGGCAATCCCTGAGCTACAAGTTTTAGAATAAACTTGCAGCGTTCTTCCATATTTGAAATTGGTTTCAAATATGGAAATTAAATCCTCGTCTGATCGCATAGAAGCAAGTGCACCTGCATTGGAGCGTGGCTTACGCTTGCTACAGCTACTCGAAGGCTATTCATCAATGAGCCTGGACCAGATTAGTCGACAATTAGAGACCCCAAAAGCGTCCACACTCCGCCTATTGGCCACCTTGGAACAAATGGGAATCGTTCGCAAGATTCCGGAAAAGCGGTATCAGGCACTCTTTCGACTCCAGCCTCTACAATCTCCGATCGAGCGCTTTCGTGATTCGCTGAAAGCACTCATGGCAATGCTAGTTGCATCCACCGATTGCACTGTCGAATGGTATGAACCCACCTGCGACGGCATGCAGCTCATCCATCAAACTAATCCTGAAACTGAGCTTTGCGTTCAAGCTCGACCGGGCTTCCTACGTGACTGGCACACTGAGTTTGAAGCGGTTATTTGTGTCGGCCACGCATTTGCTTCACAAGCTCCGCCGCTAAAGAAGAGTCAGCATTATACAGCCAATGGAATCCTCTGTCCGATCGACCGCGAGGAAATACAAAAACGTATCCGTCACGCAAAGTCACAACAAACAGCCTACGATCTTCCTTTTAACTCCAATGGAGTTCGTCGATTTGCCGCTGCAGCTTTTGACCCCGATGATTTGTCATTTCTCGGCGTGCTTGCAGTCGCTGAAGTGTACCACTTCTCACGGGCAAACGAACCTGAATTTATCATTCAATCCCTAACTCAAACGCTCAAACAGTAACTATGCGCATACTATACATCGATATCGACAGTCAACGCCCAGATCATTTAGGGTGCTACGGCTATCATCGCAACACCAGTCCAGCGATCGACCAGATTGCTAAAGAGGGCGTCGTCTTTGATCGTTGTTATACACCCGATGCACCCTGCCTCCCATCACGCACTGCGTTCTACTCGGGGCGTTTCGGAATACAAACTGGCGTTGTGGGGCATGGAGGCACCGCGGCTCAACCCAAAATTGAAGGAAGTCAGCGCGGCTTCCGCGACAATTTTGATGAACACGGACTCGCTCGTCAGTTGCAACATCTCAATTATCACACTGCAATGATCAGCCCCTTCGGTCAACGTCATGCGGCATGGCATTTTTATGCTGGCTTCAACGAAATACATAACACCGGGCAAGGTGGTGCTGAATCCGCCGAAGTTGTGCAACCTGTCGTCAGTAAATGGATGGCTGATAATGCTTCGAAAGATAACTGGTATTTGCATATTAACTATTGGGACCCCCACACCCCTTATCGTGTGCCCTTGAACATCGAAAATCAGTTCGAGAATGAACCACTGCCTGAATGGTTATCCGATGAGGTGATCGAAGCCAACAATCAGAAAGTGGGCCCGCACTGTGCACACGAAATCGATATGTATACTGGAAATGGTCATCCCGCGTATCCTCGTCATCCTGGTAAAGCAACTGACCGTGAGTCCGTGCGTCAAGTGATCGACGGCTATGACATGGGAGTCCGCTACGTAGATGATCAAATTGCTTGCATCGTGGAAGACCTGAAAGCGGCCGGCGTTTACGACGATACCATGATTGTGATTTCAGCTGATCACGGTGAAAATTTAGGAGAATGGGGTCTTTACGGTGAACACGGCACCGCTGATGACATTACCTGCCGCGTTCCATTGATTATTAAATATCCAGGCGGTGCTAAAGGTATTCGCAATAGTCAGTTTCATTACAATATCGACTTTGCTCCAACTGTCATGGAATTGCTTGGAGGTAAAATACAAGCTATTTGGGATGGCGAGTCCTATGCTCCGGCCATTACGGAGGGCTTGGATATGGGGCGCGATGAAGTCACGATTAGCCAATGCTGCCATGTTTGCCAGCGCTCAGTCCGCTGGGGAAAATGGCTTTATACGCGCACTTACCACGATGGTTTCCATCTTTTCCCCCAGGAAATGCTGCATGACCTTGAAGCGGATCCACACGAGCAAAACGACTTGGCACTAGATCATCCGGAGCTCTGCCGTGAAGGCCAATGGCGCCTGTCAAGGTGGCACGATGCGCAAATGCAGAAAATGGCTTTAACTGGAAACGACGTAGTGGACCCGCTGTGGACTGTGATTCGCGAAGGTGGCCCCTTCCATGCCTCACTTACGCATGGGCAACCTGGAGTCGAAGGGTTTGAAACTTACATGCAGTACCTTGAAGCTACTGGTCGACAAGCCGGTGCGGACGCACTCAGAGAAAAATATACACCGATCATCAATCAGATTAAAAATTAAACATTCGACAATAATTTCTGAAACTCAGGCAAACTTGCCATGGGTTTGAGTGCCTCATCACTCCCGAGCTCTGCTCGATAAGATTCAGTGAAATGAATCGCTCGCTGTAGTGATTGGATCGCTTCATCACTATAGCCCATGGTACAATAAGCACGCGCTAGTTGGTAATGCGCCTGACTGTTTTCGGCATCGATGTCGAGCGCCTGGGTGCACAGGTTGGCTGCCCATTGCGGCTCGTCTAGTTGCAACACGGAGTGTGCTTTATAGGTGAGAGCTTCTACGTCTTGTGCGTTGTGTTTCAGGATTTCATCATAGAGCGCAATCTTCTGCGCGGGGCTGTTTTCTTGCCCCGCTCGTAACCAGAGTGCTTGTATGTCTTGGGTGCGCTCAATTTCTTCGCGGTTCTCTTCGATGTGTTGTGTCTTCTGTTTGACTACGCGTTCGAGCTTTTCGAGTCGTGTTTCATACACGTCGATCAGCTTCGTTACGCGACCTTCAGCGGCCACTTGAATACGCTTCTGCACGTCGCGCATCGACGACCAGCCCATGATCACCAGAATGGAAGAGACCCCCGCGATGAGATAAAAGAAGTAAGTTACCGTGTCAGTGGAATATGCGACCGCGCGGTCTACGGAATTGTGCTCGCGGTCGAGGATCTGTTGCATGAGTTCATGTTTCTGTGCGGCCATCTCGCTGCGCAGTGTTTTTAACTCGTCCAAGACATAGCGCTCAATGAAAGGGGAGTAGAGTGGCTCCTCCAGCGATTCGATGGTATCTGTATAGCTCGCCTTGGATGACGTAGGGGCCACTGTCGACGCGGGCCCGTCGAAGTCCTGAGCGCTGGCATTGACCGAGCCCCAAAATGTGAGCGCCAAGACTAAGGCCCAGTGTGCGTAGAATGGAGTCTGCTTTATCATTGAGATCATTAATTGTGCTTAAGCCGCATTGGCGATGGAGCCGCGCGGTACGTCTTCTTCGACTAAGACGCGGTGCAAACTGCGTATGGTTGCCTCATAATCGGACTCTTTCACGATAAAATTGATGTCTACCTGTCGCATCGATTGGCCAGTGGCTAGAATATTGATGTTATGCGCCGAGAGTGCGCCAGTGGCGCGCGCCATGATGCCGGGAATTGTCATATTGCTGCCGATTGCGGAAACAAAGGCGACGCGCTGTTGATCGATCTCAGCATCGGGGTAACGCTTGAGCAGTCGTGCGCGAATGCGCTTAATTGTTTGCAGGTTGGCATTGATGTAGTGAGTGATGGTGTTGGCATTCACGCCCTTGGATACGATATGTGCTTTGCACTGCTGAATCGTTTCTACGATGTCTTGATCATACTCATGGAAGTTGCCCGCGATGTCTTGATCAAATAGGGTAAAGGCATAGATGTCGGTGCACCCGGTGATGATTTCGACCTGTGCCCGCTCGCGCGTGAAGCCGGTGGTGATGAGTGTGCCGGGGTGCTGTGGCTCAAATGTGTTTTTTACCACTAGCGCGATGTCGTTTTTGCGTAAGCCCTTCGCCGCACGTGGATGGATCGCTTCCATGCCGAGGTTGGCCAATTGGTCGGCGACATCGTAATTGGTGCGCCCGATTGGCTCTGCGTTTTGCTCGCCGACGATGCCGGGGTCGGCACTGCTCAAATGAAATTCTTTGTGAATGATCGCTTCGCGCGCTTGTGTGAGCACTGCTAGTCGACTGAAAGTCATCTCGCTGTAGCCGCGATCAAATGATTTCATTAAACCACGCTGACTATGCGCGTAGCCGGTCACGATGGGGAACGCTTCACTCAAATCCAAATCAGCGAAGGCCTCTTGTATGCGTTCATCCAGTGTGATATGGCGCTGTGTTTGCCAGCCGGTTAAATCAATGAAGCGCGCGGCGATCCCATCTTCGTTTAGCAAGCGTGCGGTGTTCCATGCGCTGTGTGCTTCACCTAAACTCGCCAGCATTTCCCTTACGGTTTCAAGGTGCGAGCCGAGCTCGAAGTGTCCGTGCCCACATAGTTGCAACAGCCCGTCCAAGCAGCTTTCGGCATCGTCGATGCGTTGCTCGATGAATTGATTCGCTTCGTGTAAGGAATCTGAATGCGCAAACAACTCGGCATTTATGCGCTTTATTTCGTTTCTTAAGTCTGTGATCGCTGCCTTCCAGCCCTCGCTTTGCATGCTTTTAGCAAAGAGCCCATAAATGCCGGGCTGCCCGTTCTTTTTGTGCTCGAGCAAGCGATTGGTGATGCCGCTGTATGCGGATACCACAAAGATTCGATTGAACGCGTCGACCTTCGGGCGACCTTGCAGAATGATGTTATCACGCACCGAGGCATATTGACTCATAGAAGTCCCCCCGATCTTTTCGACTGTGTGCTGTGTCATGTGTATGTTTCTTTTTCTGTTAATGATTCGTTGCGAGCTGCTGCTGAGAGTCGCCCATCAATCACTAGAATGAGTAAGCCAATTAAGATCCCGGGCATGCCTTCGTAGATGGTGGCATGCCATCCCAAGAATCGCCAAAGCAGTGCCGTTCCGAGCCCTCCGAAAATCGCGATTACGGATCCTTGTCGGCTGGGCTGTGCGCCGAGACAGAGATAGATCAGTAGCGGTGCAAAAGCACTTGCGAGTCCGGACCAAGCCATGATGACTAAGTTAAAAACGCTTTGTTTGTTGAGCAAGGCCCAGGCCAGTGCGGCTAAGGTAATCAAGGCGGTTCCGAGCTTGAGGATTTTGGTTTTCTCGATTTTCCCAGGCAGTAAGTCGTGCGTCAGCGCGGAAGAGCAGCTTAAGATCAACGAGTCGGCCGTGGACATGGTCGCAGCGAAGATCCCCGCCAGCACAATCCCCGCGGCAAAGGGGGGAAGCATCTGCTGCGCCATGGTGGGCAAGGCGAGCTCTGCATCGAAATTGCCGGGATCGAGAATGTAAATGCGCGAAAGCATGCCTACGCCCGTTGCCATTAGATAGAAGGCGAGAAACCAGAGGTAATACCAGGCCCGTGCACGACGCATTTGGCCAGGGTTGTCCAGTGTCATAAAGCGCACCATCACATGCGGTTGCCCTATTACAGAAAAGCCCGCAAAAGCCCAACTTATGGCGAATAGCAGCCCGCCCGCCAGTCCGGGGAGGGCGAGATCTTGTGGGAACCAATTTAAATAGCCATCGATCGCTTCCATCTTTGTGATCGCGCCCCCGATGCCGCCGAAGCTGTGAATGCCGACGACTAGCATCATCGTCATCGCACAGATCATCACCACAGACTGTGCGGCATCTGTCCAGATTGAGGCGCGTATACCGCCTGCTCGGCAGTACACGATGACTAGGATGGCGCCAATCACTGCCCCGGCATAGGTAGGCCAGCCAAAGAGCACGTGCAAGGCCTTGCTGCCAGCGACAAGTTGCGCGCTGGCGTAAGCGAGTAGAAATACGAGCGAGATGATGGCGCAGATGCGCTGCAAGCTCACATCTTCGCGGCCACCCCAGCGGCTCAGCACGCCTGCAAAGCTGACCTCCTTGGTGTGGGCGGTTGCTCGCCGTAGACGGGCATGGATGAAGGTCGAGGCGATGTAGTCGCCTGCGATCCATCCGATCATTAGCCAGATCGCCGCCAAGCCGGTTGCGTAGGTGTAGCCAATCACGCCAATGAACATGTAGCCGCTATTGTTCGTCGCCACGGCGGACAGGCCGACCAAGGACGGAGCCACTGATGAGCTTGCCAGATAGTAGTCCTTCTTGGTGCCGCGACTGTGCCGCACAGAACTAACGCCAATCACTACGAATGCCGCGAGGAATAGCAGAAAACTGAGGATCATCGGAGGG
Organism: Coraliomargarita algicola; assembly: GCF_033878955.1. Taxonomy (NCBI): domain Bacteria; kingdom Pseudomonadati; phylum Verrucomicrobiota; class Opitutia; order Puniceicoccales; family Coraliomargaritaceae; genus Coraliomargarita; species Coraliomargarita algicola. The sequence continues at coordinate 2,089,020 of NZ_CP138858.1, read as the reverse complement.
GAGGGCTCAGCCCTGCTGAATTGGAGCGGCCTCTAATTCGTAAGCTCCCTCTGCATTGTGCACCTCGGTGCCATGCAGCGGCGGATTAAACACACAGGCCATCTTCATCTCTGATTTGGCTCGTAGCGTGTGCCGATCGTGTTTGTCTAAGACATAGAGTGTGCCGGGAGCGATCGCATGAACCTGCCCGTCTTCACGTGATTGCACTTCTCCTTCTCCGGATATGCAATAGACTGATTCCAGATGATTCTGATAGTGCATGTCAAAATCGGCACCTGCATAAATCGTGGTGATGTGAAAGGAGAAGCCCATGCCGTCGTCTTGCAACAACATGCGTGTGCTATCCCAGTTCCCGTCGGGAGAGACGATCTTACGCCCCTCGTCGGCTGCTTGCTTTAAATTACGTACGATCATGATTATGCGATGATATGCTGCGATTCTTCTTTCGATTCGACGACTACGTCGTCGAAGTAACACGGATCGTCAGGGATTTCACCATGGGCGGCGCAGACTTCCTGAATCGATTCTTCGATAATATCGATGCCCTTCGCCAGTGATTCCTGTGAGATGGTCAACGGGCAAAGTAGCTTTATAATTTGATCGTCGGTGCCGCTGGTTTCAATGATCAGACCGCGCTTGTAGGCTGCTCGTGAGATCTGGCTTGCAATCTCACTGCTGACACAATTGATGCCCTGAAACATGCCACGACCCTTGGCCGTGAAATTGCCATCGCCATACTTCTCGACGATCTTGTCGAGGCGTCCGGCGATATAATTTCCCTTTTCCTTAATCTCACGCGCGAACTCGCCGTCGGCCCAATAGGTGTCGAGTGCTGACTTTGCAGTTACAAATGCATGATTGTTCCCGCGGAAGGTGCCGTTGTGTTCACCTGGAGTCCATTTGTCATACTCCGGCTTAAACATTAACATAGCAAAAGGTAGTCCATAGCCGCTCAACGATTTCGAGAGCGTCACGATGTCTGGCTCAATGCCTGCAAACTCAAAACTAAAGAAGTCACCAGTGCGCCCGTTGCCCGCTTGAATGTCATCCACGATCAAGAGCACGCCATGGCGCTTGCAAACCTTGGCCAGACTTTGTAGCCATTGCATGCTGCAATAGTTTACGCCGCCTTCGCCTTGCACCGTTTCTACGATAGCCGCCGCGGGTAAATCTACTCCGCTGCTACTGTCTGTCAGCACTTTGTCCAAATATTCAGTGGTGTCGACTTCGTCGCCTAAATAACCGTCGTAAGGAATGCGGTGGCCCCCCGTCAGAGCAATGCCCGCACCATTGCGGTGATGCGAATTTGCAGTGGCCGAAAGCGCGCCTAAAGTTTGCCCATGCCACCCGTTGGTGAAAGAAACTACATGTGAGCGACCTGTGATTTTACGCGCAATTTTGAGCGCGGCCTCCACTGCATTGGTTCCTGTCGGGCCAGTAAACATTAATGTATAGTCCAGTTTGCGTGGCTCTAAAATATGCTGCTTAAATGCCTCTAAAAATTCTTTTTTGGCATCAGTGTGCAGATCCAGACTGTGAGTGATGCCCTCGGACTCAATGTACTCAATCAATTTCTTGCGAAAGACTGGGTGGTTGTGTCCATAATTGAGCGCACCCGCTCCGGCTAGGAAATCAATGTATTCATTCCCGTCTTCATCGTATATGAATTCACCCGCCGCCCGTTTAAACAGACGCGGGAAGTTACGTGCATAGCTACGCACCTCGGATTCGAGTTCTTCGAATATTTTCATGTTTATTATTGGTTAATAAATTAATTGAACGGACCAATGCGCACTAAATGCTCGGTCTCGTGCTCACCGAAAAAGTGAGTCTCTTTGTCGAAGGCTACAGATACCTCCAGCTTTGCACTCAGCTCTTTCGCCAATTTGCGAAAGAGTGCCCACGAAGCTTCGTTCTCTTTGGTGATTGTTGTCTCCAGGAAACGCACCTCCTCGCTGTGTCCGCGTTGCAATAGCTCACGCAGCATTCGCAAGGCTAAGCCTTGCCCACGTGCTTCCGCGCTGACTACGACCTGCCAGATGAACAGAGTGCAGGCTTTGCGTGGAATCATGTAGCCAGAAACAAAGCCCACGGGTTCACCCAACTTTTTTGCAATTATAGATGTATCCGAAAAGTGAATACATTGCAAAAGGTTGCAATAAGTGGAGTTCGTGTCCAGGGGCGGGCTCTGCGAAACCAATCGATTGATTGATGAGCCGTCCAGGGAATCGGGAATCTGTAGTTCTATTTCGTCGATGCCACTAGTCTAGAGGCGTCCCCCTTGTCGGGATCAAGGGTTTTATTTGCCCCGGGAGTGGATTCGAGGCCTCTATCAGTTCGATACCGTTACCTAATTTAGTGAGTGCAATTGTGCTCTAAGGCACGCTATCTCTTAGCTGAGCCCGAATTCGAAATTTTGTATTTTCTGAATTAACGACGTCTCAAAAAAATCTATAAATTTATTTCAATAACGCTTTCTAGTGGAGAATTTGCCTGTCTTATTTGGCGTTATTCGCGTATTCAAGCTGCATGCAAGTAGCCCTTGGGGCGCTCAGCTCCATTGAGATCGTTAAACCGTTTTAGAATAGCGGCCTGCGACCGCAGGGTCTAGGTAAGCGTCAAAGCACATGGCAAGATTTCGAATAAAAAGGCGGCCACGCTCGGTGACAGCAAATCCGCGATCCGTCCAGACCAGCAGCCCATCCTCTGCTGGCTCAGCCAGTTGCTTTAAAGCCTCGGCAAAGTGTGACTCGAAGTTGACATTCCATTTTTCAGACATGGCGCCAAAATCGAGCGAAAGGTCGCACATCAGTCGCATGATCACGTCCGCCCGCATGCGGTCTTCGTCCGTCAACTCATAGCCCTTGGTGATCGGTAGCTTGCCTTGTGATAGGCACGCCCGGTAGCTTTCAAGATCTTTCATGTTTTGGTGAAAGCCGATCGAGCCTTGTGAAATACTAGAAATACCAAAGCCACAAATTTCGACACCCGCACGGGTGCTATAGCCCTGGAAGTTGCGTTGCAGTGACTGCTCACGTTGCGCTTGCACCAATTCATCGTCGGGCAGAGCAAAGTGGTCCATACCTATATAGACATAGCCTTCGGCAGTCAGGCGTTCGATGCAAAGTTTCAGCAGCTGCATTTTAGTTTCCGCATCCGGCAGACCAGCTTTCTCCAGTAGCTTTTGGGCAGGTCGCATCCATGGCACATGTGCGTAGTTAAAAATCGCGAATCGGTCAGGCTTCAGTTCCAGCACTTCATCCAGGGTTGCCGAGAAACTGTCGCAGGTCTGAAGTGGCAGACCGTAGATCAGGTCCAGATTGACCGAGTTAAAACCATTGTCGCGCAACATTTGCATCGCTTCCACATTCATCGCCTGCGGTTGTAGTCGGTGGATCACCTTTTGCACTTCAGGGTTGGAGTCCTGCACGCCAAAAGAGGCGCGGGTCAGCCCCATGCGAGCAAATGCCTCCACGTGTTCCCGATTCAGTCGACGCGGGTCCAGCTCAACTGATTTTTCCGCATCATGGGAAAAAGTAAAGTGTCGGTCGATCATGCTCGCCAAACGGTCAATTTGGGCCGAGGTGAAGAAGTTAGGCGTGCCGCCCCCGAAGTGCATTTGCACCGCCTCGCGTCCCGCGGGCAGATGTTGAGCAAAGATTTCAAGTTCCCTTTCCAGCAAGTCCAGGTAATCACTTCCCCGATTACGATCCAGAGTCGTAATCTGGTGACAGCCACAAAACCAGCACAGCGTCTCACAGAAGGGCAGGTGGAAATACAGTGAAAGCGGTGCATCGCCATCTTCCACGCCAGCCATCAAAGGCGTGTAGTCCTCGTATTCTCGAAAGTGATTCGCAGGCGGGTAGCTCGTATAGCGAGGCCCCGGGCGGTTATACTTTTCGATCAGTCGCAGGTCTTGAGATGTAATTTGCATGAGAACCCAATTGATAATCAAAAGCCCAACATTTGCCAAGTCGCTATTTCAAAATATAGAACCAGGCTATAAGAATTAGGTTGACTGCTTGAGTTATGTGATGGCAAGCTATTGTTTGAAGGGGAGTTATGAAACGAATACGTCGAACTAAAGTTGAGGGGGCTGCGGCGACTTACCATTGTATGACGCGTGTGGTGAACGGTGAGCGGCTCTTTAAGGATCGTGAGAAGGAGGTGCTGCGTAAGATGATTTGGCAGTTGGCTGACTTCTGCGGGGTGGAGGTGCTGACTTATTGCATCATGTCGAATCATTTCCATGTGCTGCTGCGGGTGCCTGAGGAACAAAATGTGGATGATGCGGAGTTGCTGCGTCGTTATCAGGTGCTGTATCCTAAACCGACTCCGTATCAGTCGGACTCGATTAAGGTGCTGCGCGCTGAGTTGGCTGCGAATTCGGAGGACGCTCAGGAGACGCGGCGTAAGTTACTGGCCCGGATGGGGGATATTTCTGAATATATGAAGGCGGTGAAGCAGCGCTTTTCTGTGTGGTATAACCGTAACCATAATCGTTATGGCACGCTGTGGGCGGACCGTTTTAAATCGGTGCTGGTCGAGGGGAAAGGGAATCCTTTGCAAACGATGGCTGCCTATATTGACTTGAATCCAGTGCGGGCTGGTCTGGTGGAGGATCCGAAGGATTATCGCTTCTGTGGCTATGCGGAGGCGGTCTCAGGCGTGTCCGCTGCGATCGAGGGCTTGCGCCGTATCTGGGGCGATCATGATACGAACCCGCTGCGGGCGCATCGTCTTCTACTCTTTGGTCAGGGCAGTGCGGCGAGTTCGAAGGGGGGTGCTACCATTGCACGTGAGGAGGCTCTGCGTGTTTTGGAGCAGGAGGATGGCTTATTGCCGAAAGCGGCGATTTTGCGCTGTCGGGTGCGCTATTTTACGGATGGTGCGATCTTGGGCTCTGCGGAATTTGTGAGGAGTTACGCTGCGGCTTGGCAAATGGAGCGCCAGCGCCGACATCCTCCGAAGATGAATCGACTGAAGGGGGCCGAATGGGGCGACCTGGCTGTGATTCGGGGGCTGCGTAAGGCGGTGTTTAGCTAGCGAAGCCTTGGGAACGTCCAACGTCCAACGTCGAACGTCCAATTTTGAATGATACGACAATCATTCGATGTTCAGTGTTGGACGTTCCCCAAAATCTTAGTGTGCTTCGAGCCAGTTGTCGCCTAGGCCGATTTCGATTTCGATGGGGCAGGCGAGTTCCAGCGCGCCGACCATGCCATCGCTTACGATTTCGCGCAGTTGGGCTTCTTCGCTGGGCTCTAGGTCGAAGACGAGTTCGTCGTGCACTTGAAGTAGCATGCGACTTTTGAGGCCGGCTTCTTGGATGGCGTTTTGAATGCGCACCATGGCGATCTTTATCATGTCGGCGGCGGTGCCTTGGATGGGCATGTTGATGGCGTTGCGCTCGGCGGCGGCGCGGATGGTGCCATTGCCGGAGTTGATGTCGCGTAGGTGTCGGCGGCGTCCGCACTTGGTTTCGACGTAGCCTTTCTTTTGGGCGCTTTCTTTTTGTGCTTCCATGTAGCCGGGGATGCCGGGGAATTGGGCGAAGTAATTGTCGATTATTTCTTGGGCTTCTTTGCGGCTGACGGTGCCGAGGCGCTGGGCTAGGCCGAAGGCGGAGATGCCGTAGGGGATGCCGAAGTTGACCATTTTGGCGGTGCTGCGCTGGTCGCGGGTGACGTCTTCGGGGGTGACGCCAAAGATCTTGGCGGCGGTGGCGGTGTGGATGTCTTGCCCTTCTTTGAAGGCTTTGAGTAGGCCGGCGTCGCTGGTGAGGGCGGCGAGGATGCGTAGCTCGATCTGGGAGTAGTCGGCGGCGAGGAGTTTCCAACCTTCGCGCGGCACAAAGGCCTGGCGGATCTCGCGGCCTTTGGGGCTGCGCACGGGGATGTTTTGCAGGTTGGGATCGTTGGAGGAGAGGCGGCCGGTGGCGGTTTGCACTTGGCCGTAGTGGGTGTGCACGCGTCCGGTCTTGGCGTCGACGCTGTGTGGCAGGGCGTCGATGTAGGTGCTCTTGAGTTTGGTGAGCTGGCGGTATTCGAGTAGGTCGGCGACGATCGGGTGCTTGGGCGCGAGGCTGGAGAGCACTTGCTCGTTGGTGGCAAACTGGCCGGTCTTGGTCTTCTTGGGTTTTTCGACGAGTTTGAGTTCGTTGAACAAAACTTCGCCGAGTTGCTTGGGAGAGTTGAGGTTGAACTCGTGGCCGGCGACTTGGTAGATGTCGGCTTGTAGTTGCGCGATGTGGCTTTCGAGTGAGGCACCGGTGGCAGCGAGTGTGTCTTCGCACATGCGGATGCCTTCGCGCTCCATGGTGACGAGCACGGGCAGTAGGGGCACTTCGATGTCGTAAAAGACTTTGGCCTGGCCGCTTTCTTTGAGCTTGGGCTCGAAGGTCTGCCAGAGTTGCAGCGCGATGTCGGCATCTTCGATCGCGTAGTGGGCGAGGTCCTTTTCGGCGACGCCGGAGTAGTCGATTGACTCGCCTTTTTTGGCGTCGGGCAGTAGCTCGCTGAATCGGATCGGGGAATATTGGAGAAAGTCCTCGGAGAGCGTGTCGAGGTTGTGGCGCTGTTCAGGGTCGATCAGTGCGTGGGCCAGCATGGTGTCGTGGCAGGGACCGGCGACGGGGAGGTTGTTTTCCTCTAAGATGGACAGGTCGAATTTGAGGTTGTGACCGATTTTGGTGAGTGTGGCGTCGGCGAAGACCGGGCGCAGCGCGGCTAGGGCGGCTTCGCTGGCGGGCACCCAGTAGCCGCTGTGTGGCTGGGTGGAGAAAGACATGCCGACGAGTTGCGCGGCGCGGGGATTGAGCCCGGTGGTCTCGGTGTCGAAGGCAAATGCTTTGGCTGCTGTGAGGCTGGCGACGAGCTCAGCTAGTTCGGCATCGGTTTTGACGATGCGGTAGTCGGTCTTGAGGTCGCCGAACTTTTTGAAGGCGATCTCGGGAATGAGGGCCAGTTGTGGGTCGGCTGACTCGGACGCAGCAAATGCGGAGATTTGCGATCCCGGGTCTTGCTTGGCGGCTTTCTCGTCGTCCTCGCTCATAAGCACGAGGTCGGTGGCGGCGGCTTGCACGGAGAAGTCGGCACCGAAGATGCGTTTGCCGAGGGTGCGGAATTCGAATTCGGCAAAGATCGGGATCAGCTTTTCCTGGTCGGGCGCTTCCAGCTGGATGGCGTCCCAGTCGGAGTTGATGGGAACATCGAGTTGAATGGTGGCGAGCTTTTTGGAGAGGCGGGCTTGGTCGGCGTTGTCGCGGACTTTTTCCTGTTGTTTGCCTTTGAGCTCATCGACGTGGTCGAGCAGGCCTTCGACAGTGTCGTATTTGGCCAGTAGTTTTTCGGCGGTCTTGGGGCCGATGCCGGGCACGCCGGGAATGTTGTCGGAGACGTCGCCACAGAGGCCGAGCATGTCGATGACTTGGTCGACGCGGGTGATGCCCCATTTTTCTTTGATCTCCTCGACGCCGAGGATTTCGCCGCCGTCGCCTTTGCGGCCGGGGCGATACATTTTGATCTTGTCGGTGACTAGTTGGCCAAAGTCCTTGTCGGGGGTGACCATGTAAATTTCGTCGAAGCCGTCGGCTTCCGCGCGGTGGGCGAGGGTGCCGATAATGTCGTCGGCCTCGTAGCCATCCATTTTGAGCACGGGAATGCCGAAGGCTTCGGCGATGCGGGAGAGGTGGGGCAGTGCGGCGGCCAGGTCTTCTGGCATGGCTTCGCGTTGCGCCTTATACTCGGGGTGTAGAATGTGGCGTTCGGTGGGCGCGGAGGTGTCGAAGACCACAGCCAAGTGACTCGGCTTTTGCTTGGTGATCAGATCGATCAAGGTGGCGGTGAAGCCAAAGATGGCCGAGGTGTTGAAGCCTTTGCTGGTGTAAATGGGGCTGCGAATCAGGGCAAAGTGCGCGCGATAGGCCAGCGCCATGCCGTCGAGTAGGTAAAGAGATTTCATGTGGAGAAGAACTTTGAACGTCGAACGTCGAAGGTCCAACTTTGAATGTGGGAAAGTTGCTGCTCGATGTAGTCGGGTTGCTTTAGCTGCCCGATTTCATATATTGAACACGGCTACGCATGTAAACAGGGCGCTAAAGCAACCCTGCTACGTTTGGGGAGACTGCTAGTGTGCGGCGGTCTTCACAAGTGAAGCCCCTACAAAATCTCGGTTACCAGCTTTTTGAGGTAGTCGCGGGCTTGTTCTTCTTCGGTGAAGGCGCCGTCGAGCTGGGCTTCGTAGGCGCGGTCGAGGATTTTGCCGAAGTGGGGGCCGGGCTTGATGCCGAGCTCTAAGAGGTGACGCCCGAGTAGGATGGGCTTGGGGGCGTTGTCCTGAATGGCGAGCTCGGCTGTTTTATCAAGTAGCCATTGGCCTTCGGGGTAGCCGTCGGATTCGATGGGGGGGCGGCCGTTTTTGTCGGCGTGGGCGACGCGCACCAGACGGTCGATGCGCTTGACTCTGGCTGCTAGGCGGCGGATGGCGGAGTTGCCGGCGCCGTCGCGGTAAAGGGCCAGCGGACGCATGTGTTGCTCGACGAGTGGGAGTACTTCTTCGAAAATTTTCTTCTGGCGGGTGAGGCGCTCGAGAAAGGTTTTGGCGATCGGCACGCCGAGCACGTCGTGGCGGGGGCTGCGGATGCGGCCGTTGTCGTCGGTGTAGGTGGTGTCGGGCTTGCCAAAGTCGTGGCAGAGCACGGCGAAGCCGACGACGAGGTCTTCCCATTCGTCGTCGATACGGTGGGCGGCATAGGCGTCGAGGCAGTGGCCGGTGTGGGTCCAGACATCGCCTTCCGGGTGCCATTGTGGCTCTTGTTCACAGCCGTCGAGGGCTGCTAGCTCTGGGAAATATTGTAGCCAATCGCAGTCTTTCAGGAAGTTCAGACCTTTGCGGATCTGTTGCCCTTTGAGGATGAGCTTTTTCCATTCCTCCCACAGGCGCTCCATTGGGAGGTGCTCGGGGGAGAGCTGGCGGCAGAGTGCGATGGTCTCGGGGGCGGCCGTGAGGTCGAAACGGGCGATGAATTGCATGCCACGCAGCACGCGCAGCGGGTCTTCGCTGAAGGCCTCGGAGACGTGGCGTAAGCGACGCGCCTTTAGGTCGGGAATGCCGTTATAGGGGTCCAGTTGCTCGCCCGTGAGCGGGTCGTAGCTGATGGCGTTGATAGTGAAGTCGCGGCGTGAAGCGGCCTCGCGGGGCGACATGTGGGGATCACCTTCGACTTTAAAATCTGTGTGCTTGGGACCGGTGCGGGACTCGCGGCGGGGCAGGGCGATGTCGATATCGAGCCCTTTGAGGATGAAGACACCAAAGGCACGCCCGACCGTGTCCAAGCGAAAGTGCGGCTTGAGTGCGGCTTCCACTGCGTCGGCATCGAGGCCATAGACTTCGATGTCGATATCCTTGGCGGGAATGCCGAGCAGCCCGTCGCGCACGCAGCCGCCGACCAAAAGTGCGCGGCCGCTGCCCTTTGTATCGCGCAAGATTTCAGCGACTTTAAGTAGCGCGGTTTTCTGTTTGTTTTGAATGTTGTCGAGGATGCTCAAAGGGAGTGGGCGTCTTTGACGCCAGTAGAAAGTGGAGAGTGGGGAGAGGTGCCTTCGGCACCAGTGGGAAGTGGAGAGTAGGGAGTGGAAAGTGGGAAGTTGGGGTGCCTTTGGCACCAGTGATGAGTCGGGAGTTATTTTAGTTTGTTGTTTAGGGCGTGGGTCATGCGTTTGATTTCGTTGGCTAGGTCTAGCGCTTCTTTGAGCTGGGGCTCCGTGATGTAATTGAGTCGTTGTGCCAGGATGAGCTGTGTTTCTACTTCAGCTCTGGAACCGGATGCAATCGATAAGAAATTCTTGAATTCGGCCGTTCCTGTGCGCGCTTGTCCTTCTGCGATATTGGAAGGGATCGATACCGCCGCTCGTCGCACCTGACTAGTCAGTCCGTAGATTTCCTCTTTCGGAAAATGCTGCGTCAAAGCATAGACCAGCTCAGCAAGTGTCATCGCTTTCTGCCAGACAATCAAATCTTGGTAATTGAGTATACTCATCGTAGTTACTTTCCACTTCTCACTCCCAACTTTCCACTCCCGGCAATTCGTTTACCGAATTGTCGGGTCGCCCCAGTGGAGTTTGTCGCGGACGATGGCGAAGTGGGAGTGGTCGGGATGTTGCATGAGACGGAAACTGCGTTCGGCAACGGCGATCTCGATGGGAAAATTGTCAGCGGTGGCGAAGCGTACGCGGCCATCGATGGTGATGCGTGGACAGGGGCCCGGTTCGAGATGGGTGACGCTGATGCGCGAGGAATTATCGAAGATCACGGAGCGATTACCCAAGGTATGGGGGCAGATCGGAGTCATTGCGATGGCACTGACTTTGGGCCCGATAATTGGTCCACCAGCGGAGAGGTTATAGGCAGTCGAGCCGGTGGGGGTGGAAAAGATGAGGCCGTCGCAATGGTATTCGGACACGGGGTTGCCGTTGGAGGATACTTGTAGGCGGATGAGGCCGCTGCCGTCGGTTTCTTTCAGCACGACGTCGTTGAGTCCCGAGATCGTTTCGCCGGCACGTGTGGTGCATTTGAGCACGGAGCGCTCTGCGATTTCGTAATGGCCTTGGATGAGTTGTGGCAGATCTCTGGCAGCTTCTTCGGCTGTGAAGGTGGCGAGGAAGCCTAGTTTGCCCATATTCACGCCGAGCACCGCGGAGCCTGATTCGAGGGCGGCATCGAGCACGCCGAGCAGAGTGCCGTCACCTCCGATTGCGCAGCAGAGATCTTGGCCCTTGAGGGCATCTGGCTGGAGCGGATACTCGCTACTAATGGTGGTTCGCACTCCTTCGCATTCGGCGATGCCTGCTAGGTAGCGAGCGGCTTCTTCGGCCCCGGGCTTGGTCGTATTGACCGCGAAGGTGATAGTTTGGATGGCTTGCATTGTAATTGCTTCGCTTGATTTCAGGAATGCGTATACCGTGGGCGGGCGGATATGGCTCGCAGGTATGTGTATTACCCTAGTTCGGTGGCTAGGCAGATCGTTTGCAAGTATTAATGGCTTGTCTGCGCTCGATGTAGCAGGAGCGTCAAACACTGTTCTATCGAGAGTCGCATGCCTGTGGGGCATCCCATTATCGGCCGCGGCCACCACCGCCAGGACCCCGACCACCGCCGCCACCTGGGCCGCCGCGGTTTTCGGCGTTTTCGAGGGTGGTGCGCTGCTCTTCAGTTAGTTCGGAGCTATCGAGATATTCACTGAAGCTTTCGGTGTCTTGTTCCTTCCAAGTGGCGGCGACGCGCTCCATCATCCAGGTGCGTCGGCGATCGTCGTCTATGGACTCCGCCCAGGTCATGGCGCTTGCGGGGTCTTCCGCGGCGGCACTAAAGGTGTAGGTGATGACAGCGCGATCGAGCTCAGGGCTGGCTTCGAGGCTATTGAGCCATTCTGCGGAAGCGGCTAGATCGTAACGAGTCCATTCTTCGATGATGGATGCGCTGGCGCGCGCGATGGCGGGGTCGTCGGCATCCAAGCTGTCCAACCAGGCTGCGGCTTCGGCAGGGCTGCTCTCGGCCCACTCGCGGATGAGGGCATTTTTTAAATCAGCTGAAGCTTCGTCGCCGAGTGAGACGACATATTCCGCTGCGGCACTGGGGTCGAATTCGGCCCATTCGCTGACGAGGTCGCGGCGTAGGCGGTCTTTCATGTCGGGATCACTGACCAAGTCGACCGCGAGTTTGGCGGCTTCCAGGCCTCCGTTTTCAATTTGGGCTTCGAGCACTTCACCGAGTAGGCGATTTTTTAGGCGCGCATTTTCATCCATTGTGAGTGCTTGTTGAAAGGCGGCTTCCGGATTCGTCAATGCGTAGCCACGGTAGATCGCGGTCAGTTGAGAGGCGCGTGAGCGTGAGGGCTCGTTTTCTAGTGCAGTGGCGGCCCAGGCAATGGCAGCGGCGGGATCATTGCGGCCCCATACCTCGAGGATGGAAACGCGTGCGCTTTCGTAATCGCGCAAGGAGTCGATTTGAGTGGCCAGTTCCAGCGCAGCCATGGGTTCGGTTTCGGCGATCTGGCTGAGTAATTCGTTGATTAGTCGGGCGCGTTTGGGGTCCGACTTAGGCATGGCCAGGGCCTGAGTGAGTAGTTGACGGCTTTCCTCGGCGCTGAGTGTGGGAATCTCTCGCAGCATTTCTTCTAAGGAGAGTGCTTCGCCGTCGAAAAAGGCTTCCAGTTTATTGGCTTCTTCGGGCTCGGTGAGTGCTACAGTTTGAAAGCTTTGTTGCTGGGTGTTTTCGCGATTAGCCTGAGCGATCGGCGTTGTGGTGGAGGGATTGGAGGCCTCGTTGGCGCGTGATCCGATATAATACGCAGTCAGTAGGCTAACTGACCAGACTGTGACACCAAGTAGAACGGTAGATTTTTTCATAATTATTCGAGGGGAGCTTCAGATTAGAATCGCCATCATAAATGAATCGCAAGCTCTAGGCGAAAGTTTCAACTGCTTGGGGAATTTGCACTCTATCAGATTTTTGCTAGCTTATGGCTATGAATGACAATGCGACACAGACACAGACGATCCATGCTTATGCCGCGCAGCAGGCGGGCGGACCTTTAGAAAAATTTAGCTATGAAGTGGGGGATTTGAAGCCGAATGAGGTGGAAATTGATGTCTTGCACTGTGGCATCTGTCATAGCGATCTGAGTATGATCGATAATGAGTGGGGCATGTCGAAGTATCCCTTAGTCGCGGGGCATGAAGTGATTGGACGTGTCGCGGCGGTGGGGCCACAGGTCAGCCGACTGCAGCCTGGGATGACGGTGGGGCTGGGCTGGCATTCGGGCTATTGTGGGGAGTGTGCCTGTTGTCAGACAGGAGATCAGAATCTCTGTCAATCGGCGGAATCGACCATCGTCGCGCGGCATGGAGGCTTTGCGGATAAGGTGCGGGCGGATGCGGCCAGTGTGGTGGTGATCCCCGAGGGAATTGATTTAGCCGCTGCGGGACCTTTACTGTGTGGCGGCATTACCGTCTTTAACCCACTCGTGCAGTTTGATGTGCAACCGACTGACAAGGTCGCTGTGATTGGTATTGGCGGTCTGGGGCATCTCGCGTTGCAATTTCTCAATGCATGGGGCTGCGAGGTGACTGCGTTTACATCGAGTGAATCCAAGCGTCAGGAGGCGCTGGAATTGGGGGCGCATACGACGCTCAACTCGCGTGATGCTGCGGAGATCAAAGCTGCGGCCGGATCTTTTGATTTTATCATTTCGACGGTGAATGTGAAGTTGGACTGGAATTTGTATCTGAGCACCTTGAAGCCCAAGGGACGGCTGCATTTCGTGGGAGCCACTTTGGAGCCATTGGAAGTGGGCGTGTTTTCCTTGATATCAGCCCAGCGCTCAATTTCGGGATCTCCCGTGGGGAGCCCAGCGACGATTGAGCAGATGTTGGATTTTGCGCGTCTGCATGAGATTCAACCCAAGGTGGAATCGTATCCAATGAGTGAGATCAATGAGGCCTTTGAACGCTTGAAGTCCGGGGATGCTCGCTACCGGATCGTGTTGTCGAATGCAGAGTCTTAATCGATTCGTATAATGTCTACCGGGCAGCCGGCGGCAGCTTGCTCCAGAGTGGCGCGGTCTTCGGCGAAGCCTTGAGCGTATTCAAATTGTGCATCACGACGAGTCACTTGAGTGAGCTGCGCTTCGCCGTGCTCGTCCATCTGCCAATAACCGGGCGCGACTTCGGTGCAGAGGGCACAGCCGATACACTCTGGTTTTTTGTGGGCTATTTTGATGTAGGTCATACGGGATATCGTTATGAGACATGACAGGCGCGGCGCCTGTCTTACTTTGTGATGACTTCTTGTATTATGAAGAACTTGTCATTCCGGCGGACGCGTTGGTTGACTTTGAGGGCGAAGACGTCGCCGCTTTGGGCTTGGGGCACTTCGCCGTCGTCGAGGCGTAGGCCCTCGATCTTGCCCTCGACCACTCCTGAAGTCTCACCGATGATGACATACTCGTCGTCGACTTCGACTGCGCCGATGGCGCGAACTTCGGCCACGCCGATCTTTGAATAGTAGTGTGTGACTTCGCCGCGTAAAATTTTTTGATGGGTGGCCTTGGAGCCATAGGCATTGGACCAGCCTTGTTCGCGTCCGAGGTAGTAGCCGGAGGAGTGTCCGCGGTTGTAGACCTTTTTGAGCTCGATGATGAGTTGGTCAACGAAGGCTGGATTATAGCTGCCGTCTTGAATTGCAGTGAGTGCCTGGCGGTAGGCGCGGGTGACCAGTTTGACGTATTCCGGCGAGCGACCGCGGCCTTCAATCTTGAGTGTGTGCACGCCCGCTTCGACGACTTGGTCCAAAAACTCGATGGTGGAGATGTCGTTGGGCGAAAGAACGAAATTGTTGTCGATTTTGAGTTCTTGGCCGCTCTCTTGGTCTTTGACGACGTAGCTCTTGCGGCAGTTCTGCACGCAGGCGCCACGGTTGGCGGAGGCGTTATCGGTGTAGAGCGACATGCCGCAGCGTCCGGATACAGCAATGCAGAGCGCACCGTGTGCGAAGGCTTCGATTTCAACCAATCGTCCAGCCGGACCGCGCAAGTCGTGCTGGATGATTTGCTGATGGATTTTGCGAATCATCGATAGGTTGAGTTCTCGGGCCAGCACGATGCGGTCGCAGAATTGCGCATAGAATTTAAAGGATTCGAAGTTGGACACCGAGAGCTGGGTGGAGAGGTGGACTTCCAGTCCCAATTCGCGCGCCTTTAGAATGCAGGCCATATCCGCTGCGATTACGGCATGCACTCCGTGTTGCTTGGCGGTTTCAAGTAGCTTGTAGCAGAGCTTTAAGTCGTGGTCGTAGAGGAGGGTGTTGAGTGTCAGATAGCCGCGCACACCTGCGGCGTGGCAGCGTTCCATGATCGTGGCCAAGTCGTCCACGTGAAAAGAGCGTCGCGAGCGGGCACGCATATTCAGCTGAGCCAAGCCGAAGTAAACGGCGTCGGCACCGGCATCGATGGCGGCTTGAAGGGAGGCATAGCAGCCTGCGGGAGCGAGAAGTTCTGTTTGCATAAATTTTTTTGTAGAGGCGTGACTTGTCACGTCCGCCTGATCAACGAGGGCGTGGTAAGTTATGATCCTACGTTTTTTGAGTTTGTCTACCGAGCCCTAGCCAAGCTAGGCCGAGTGTGACTAGCGAGCTGAGTGGCATGAGGATGGCAGCCATGAGTGGGTGCATGTGTCCGGCTAGGCAGATGCCGACTGCACTGATATTGTAGAGCACGGCGACTGTGAAGATGGTGGTGATGGTCAGGCGGCGGCTGGCGGCGACTTGGAAGAGCTGCGGGAGGCTGCGTAAGCTGCGGCCGAAAAAGAAAAAATCGGCGCTGGCTTCGAGGATGCTTTTATCGACTACGGGGGTGCCGCGGCAGATGGCTGCGTCGAATGCGAGGCTATCGTTGGCCCCATCGCCGATCATCAGTGCTTGCTGGGGCGCACGGGCTTCGATCCAGTTGGCTTTGTCGCGTGGGCTACACTGAGCTTTGCATTCGATGCCGAGTTGGGTGGCGATGGTTTGCACGCGCTCGGGCGCGTCGCCGCTGAGGATGGCTGTATCCATTTGACGACTACGTATATGGTCGATGGCTTCACGGGCATCATCCCGCACGTCTTCTTGGAAGTTGAACCCTGCCACGAGTAAACCGTTTTGGCGCAGGCAAGTGTGTGGGCGGAGTGGCGAGCTTCCAGCTTGCTGGTATTCACTGCGACCAGCTGGAAGCTTGGCAGTCCGCCAATCAGGCTTACCGAGGGTCCATTCGTTGCCGCCGGCGTCTTTCCACGCCACACCTTGACCGATGGTTTCCTCAACCAAGGCTGCGCTGTTGTCGCTGCGAAGCTTGGGGAATGCGGCCAGTAGTGCTTCGCGCAGCGAGCGTGCGATGGGGTGTCGGTTGTGCTCGACGAGCTGCTGAAGTGCTTGCGCAGCCAGTGAATCGAGCTCTTTGATCGCAGCTGTATTGAGTAGGCGAGGGATATCCATCGTCAGGGTGCCGGTTTTATCAAACACCACGGTGCGGACTTGACGCAGGCGCTCCCAGATCTGTGCGCTTTTGATAAACAGCCCACTGCGACGGAGGCGGGCATTTGCAAATTCGTCGCACATCGGCAGGGCGACGCCGAGCGCGCAGGGGCAGGAGACAATGAGCACGGAGATGAGCACTTGGGTGGACTTGAGCCAATCGCCGGATGTGAGTAGCCAGCTCAAGCTGCCGATGGCCGCGACCACCAGGACGGATGCGATATAATATTTTAGCACCGTCTGTAAGCGTCTTTCCTGAAAGCCATCTTCAGGGCGCTCCAGTAGCTGAGCCAGGAGGCTGTCGTCCCAAGCCTCGCGAGCGCGGAAGCGTAGGCTGTGTAAGCCGACGTTGATCGCGCCCGCCGGGGCGGTGCGATTCTGTGGCCACGTGACAGGGTCGGCTTCGCCATTGATCCATTCTAAGCTGAGGCTGCCTTGCGCATCCAAGGGATCGGCTGCGACAGGATTGATTTCGCCGGGGGCGACGCTGTATTGCAGCTCTGCGGTGATTTGACTGGCTGGAATACTTTGCCCGTCTTGGGCGCCACCGATGAGAGTAACATTGCGCGGGCCTGCTTTTTGGCGTTGCAGGTGCGAGCGGTTTTTTTCCAGCGCGTATTCCTGTAGCCAACGTCCCAGTAGCATGAGGAAGACGAAGGTGGCTACGAAATCGAAATAGATTAGGTTTACATAGCCGGTTGCCCAGCCCAGCAGGGAGCCGATGTAGCCCGCCAGTAAACCCGCAGCGATGGGCAGATCGATGTGCAGCACCCGGTTACGTGCGGCCTGCCATGCGCGTTGGATGAAGTAGCCGCCGCCGGTGATGAGGCTGAGGGTGGCAAAGGTCGCCCCCAGGAGTTGAAAGAGTGGGGCTAGAAAAAAGTCACCGCCCATGCCGAGATAGGCCGGCAGGGTAAACAGCATGGTGTTGAGGAGAAAGAAGCCGCAGAGCCCGAGACGGTGGATGATTTGACGACTGCCCGTATTCGCTTGAGGATCTTCAGTGTAGAGGGTGAGCCGATAACCGATTTTTTGGATTTCCTGTGCAAAGTCCGCCACATTGAAATGCCCGCGTTGCCAATACATCTCGATGGCGCTGGCACGTGGATCGATTCGAACACGGGCACTGCCTGGTTGACGTTGGAAGATGGCTTCAATTAACCACACGCAACCGATGCAACTAATGCCTTCCAGACAGAAGCGAGTGTGCGCGACAGGTTTTCCGCAGTTGGCTTCGACGCGTTTGAGCTCAGCGATTAAGGGCGCGACCTCAGCTTCGGTGAATGCCTTGGAGCCGACGGGCGGCACCGCGGTGTTTCCCTTGAGTTCATAGAAACGAGTCAGGTCGTTTTCGCTCAGCACTTGCGCGACATATTCGCAGCCATGGCAGCAGTAGCTTTCCTTCGCCCGAGGAGTGAAGGGCGTGCCGCAGTGGGCACAAATAGCTTTGGTGGCGGTGGACATTTATAAATGTTGAAGTTCCGCCTTTAGGCGGTTGCGTATGCCAAGCCTGGTCGAGCTGGCCGCCTAAAGGCGGGACTCCAAGCTGTGGTGGCTACGGTGTGGT
This sequence comes from Coraliomargarita algicola, assembly GCF_033878955.1. Classification (NCBI taxonomy): domain Bacteria; kingdom Pseudomonadati; phylum Verrucomicrobiota; class Opitutia; order Puniceicoccales; family Coraliomargaritaceae; genus Coraliomargarita; species Coraliomargarita algicola. The sequence goes on along the minus strand of NZ_CP138858.1, from coordinate 2,071,385 downwards.
GGTTCTTTCGATTTCAATCGTTTCAACGGGATTTTCTTTAGCTATTTTGATCAGGATCGTCCATGCGATGATGACCAGAATGAAGGCGAGGGTCACAGGAATCCACAGGGACCAGGCAAATTTCTTTTTCTTGGGCGTGCTCATTTTGCTGCTGAGTGTTCTTTCCAAAGTCGTGCATTGGGACCTAGGAATTCCGCTTCGCGAGTCATTATGACTGTCTCCCCGTCAGGCGCGAGTAGAGAGAGCGTTAAGGGAAACTGTCCGCTGTAGTGCGCGCGTGGGACAGATATGATGACCGGGCGCACTTCTTCGCCCATAGGCGGCACAGTGATGCCGTCTTCGTTGCCTTCCATTGTATAGGTCTGGCCTTCAGCGGCGCTGATTATGCGATAGGTCTTGGTTTCGTTGGTCTTATTGATCACCCGCACCATGTATTGATTGCGCACGCCCGCATCGCTTAGGAAGTAGGGGGCGCCGGACATGCGCACGACATTCATATTAGCGCTGCGCAGTTGCATGGCGGAGAGTGTAAAGGCTGCTGCCCCGATGAGCATCAGTGCGGCGTAGATAAAAGTGCGTGGGCGTAAGTAGCGCCGCTTTTGGCCTGCGAGGCCATTTTGTGAGTCGTAGCGGATCAGACCTTTGGGACGGTTCAGCTTGGCCATGATTGTATCACAAGCGTCGATACAGTTGGCGCAGCCGATGCATTCCATTTGCAGGCCCTGGCGGATGTCGATGCCCGTGGGGCAGACCTGCACACAGCGGGTGCAATCCACGCAGTCGCCGATGTCTTTCTTTTTCGCTGAACCGCGGGGTTCGCCGCGCTTTTCATCGTAGCCGATAATGAGTGTGTCATCGTCGATCAAGGCGGATTGCAGGCGACCGTAAGGGCAGATGACCAGGCATAGCTGTTCGCGGAACCAAGCGAAATTGACAAAGATTATGCTGCTAGCGATGAAGACAAATAAGAAGGCGCCCCAGTGCTCTTTCGGGCTGCTCGTCATCCAGTGATAGAGCTCGGGAATCGAAATGAAGTAGGCGAGGAAGAGGTGCGCGATCAGCGCCGAGAAGGCGAAGAAGATGCCATTCTTTACGACACGTTTGATGATCTTTTCGTTATCCCATGCTTGCTTGTCCAATTTCTTGCGAGCAGCTGCGTCGCCCTCAATCCAGCGTTCGATGCGGCGATAGACGTGTTCCAAGAAGACCGTTTGCGGGCAGGCCCAACCACACCATACGCGACCGAGCAGTGCTGTGATGAAGAAGAGTGTGAAGCCCAGGCCCGTGATGAAGAAGAACGCCATCCACAAGTCTTGAGCTGCGAAGCTAAGGCCGAATAGGTGGAAGCGGCGATTGAGCACATCCAGGAACACGGCCGGGTGACCATTGATCGGTATCCATGGAAGGGATACGTAGATGCCGATCAGTAGCAGCGCGAAGATGCGACGGTAGGTGGTGAAGAAACCCTTAACGTCGGCTGGATGCAGAAACTTGCGCGAACCATCCTGGTTGATGGTTGTTGGCGTGGCACGTGATGGCTGATTGGGCTTCATGATATGGGGTGAACATCGAACATCGAAGGTCCAATATCCAATTTTGAATGCAGAGCTTGTCTGAGAGGACTTATTCGATGTTCAATGTTCGGTTTTGAGTGTTCGATCTTCTTTATGGCTTCAGCCCGGGGTTTTTGCTCAAGACAAAAGCGACCACTTCGGCGATACGCTTTTGGCCCAGTTGGCTCTCCCAGGCTTGCATGCCTTTTTCAGGCACGCCATGAGCAATCGTATTATAGATTTCGGAGGGTTTGGAGCCGTGCACCCACTCCTCGTCGACTAGGTTGAAGCCGATGCCGCCTTGTAGCTCCTTGCCATGACAGGCCACGCAGTTGGTCATGAAGGTGTTTTCACCCGCGCTGACGAATTGTGCGGTGCCTGCCATCTCGAAGAAGAGATCGTCGTTGGTGACGTCGATCGAATTCGCCAGGCGCTTGGCCGCGACCGCTTGTAGTTGCGCTTCGAGCTCTTGGTGCGCGCTGCCGTTAAAACTGCGATCATCCAGCACCAGCCAATAAACAATGGAGAAGGCGATCACACCGAAGAGGATGCACAGCCACCAGAAGGGGAGGCGTTGATCATACTCCTGGATGCCGTCGACTACGTGGTCGCGCAGAATGACCCCTTCGGGCAGGTCCTCTTGTTTGACGAGGTGAGAGTCTTTATGGTCGTCTGTGCTCATTTGCTAGCTACTTGAGTGTTCGCGTTGTCTCCGTCTTCGAGCGGGAGGTTCTCCATGTGGTGAACGGTGGTCTTTTTAAGGAGCAAGGCTCGCACAACGATGGCGAGGAAGACGCCAAAGGTGAGCCAGAAGGAGATGAGTGGTACGATGCTGGTCCAATCGTCGTAGATGATTCGTTTAAACATGACTTTTAGAATTTGGAATTAGTAACTAATACTTACGAATGAGTGAATGGGCGGACTATTCTGCGGAATCGCCCGTTTCTGTGTAGGTGCCCAGTTTTTGTAGGTAGGCGATGAGGGCGACGATTTCGCGGTCAGGTTCGGTGAAGGCGCCCTTTTCTGCCAGGCGTTCGACGATGCCAGCGGCTTGTTCATCGACCTGGGCCTGGATTTCCTCTTCGGAGAGATCGATCGGGTAAGGCACCCCTAGCATGCGCATGGCATGGATTTTATTGGGCAATTGGCTGACCTTGATTGGCTTTTCGAAGAGCCATGGGTAGTTGGGCATGTTGGAGCCCGGTGAGATGTCACGCGGATTTAGCATGTGCCAGTAGTGCCAGTCGTCAGAGCGGTGGCTGCCTTCGCGGGCGAGGTCAGGACCCGTGCGTTTGGAGCCCCATTGATAAGGGAAGTTGTAGATCGACTCGCCCAGGTGAGAGTAGCCGCCCCCTTGACCACTGTTGCCATAGCGCATGACATCGGGCACCAGGGTGCGGATCATTTGTGAGTGGCAGTTATAGCAGCCTTCGCTGACGTAGATATCACGACCGGCGAGTTCGAGTGGTGTATAGGGCACTTGAATACGGCCTTCGATGTTGTCCGCGCGTTGCACAGTAACAGTCGGGATGATTTGGATCGCTCCACCAATGGCTGCAGCAATGATCGTCAAGACACTAAAGCCAAAGCTATGGCTGAGGAGCTCTTCGAACCAGTCGTTCCAGCTCGCCTTGGACACTTCAAAGTGGGCGATGGCCACAATGATAAAGACGATGGTCAAGAACATGCCAAAGATGAAGAGCGCTCCATTGCTGAAGATGGATAGGCAGACCGAGAAGATGATCAGGCCAGAGTAAATGACAGGAGCCGAGAGGAAGGTCGAGAAACGCTTGTCGGTGTCGGACTCAGTTTGAGTGGCGACTTCCACGGTGCCGTTGACAGCTTGACCACTGCGGGCGGTTTTCCAGATGTTGTAGGCCAACATAAAGAAGCCGATCAAGTAGAGGCCGCCACCGATGGCGCGGAAGAGCATGACCGGGCGGATCGCTTGTAAGGTGTCCAGGAAATTAGGATACTGCAGGACGGTGCCGCCCTCTGTGGTGGCGTTGAGCATGAGGCCCTGTGTGATACCAGAGACCCACATCGAAGCCACGTAGAGTAGGATGCCCACCATGCCGAGCCAGAAGTGAGCGTTGGCCAATGTCGTGGAATAGAGTTTGGTATTCCACAGGCGTGGTGCCAGCCAGTAGAACATACCTGCAGCGAGGAAGCCGTTCCAACCGAGGGTGCCGGCGTGCACGTGTCCGACGGTCCAGTCGGTATAGTGCGATAGGGCATTGACAGCTTTGATCGAAAGCAGGGGGCCTTCGAAGGTGGCCATGCCGTAGAAGGTGACGGCTGCGGCAAAGAATTTAATGATCGGATCGGTCAGTAGCTTGTCCCATGCGCCCCGCAGGGTGAGCAGACCATTGAGCATGCCGGCCCAAGAGGGCGCCCATAGCATGAGTGAGAAAATCATGCCTAGTGATTGTAGCCACTCGGGCAGGGCAGTGTTGAGCAAGTGGTGCGGACCAGCCCAGATGTAGATGAATACCAGTGACCAGAAGTGGATGATCGACAGACGATAGGAGTAGACCGGACGATTCGCTGCCTTGGGCACGAAGTAATACATGATGCCCAGCATCGGCGTGGTGAGGAAGAACGCCACCGCGTTGTGCCCATACCACCACTGGACCAGCGCGTCTTGCACGCCTCCAAAGATCGGGTAGCTGTGAGTGAAGCTGGTTGGGATCGAGAGGTGATTGACCACATAAAGCATGGTGATCGTTACGATGGTCGCGATGTAGAACCAGAGCCCCACGTAGAGCGACTTCTCATTGCGCTTTGCCAGCGTCCAAAAGAAATTGGCGGCGAAGACCAGCCAGATGACAGCGACCAAAATGTTGATTGGCCAGATCAGTTCCGCGTATTCTTTACCCCGAGTGTAGCCCGCGGGCAGGGTGATGGCGGCGCAGACAATGATAAATTGCCAGCCCCAGAGGTTGATCTTGGTGAGCAGGTCGGATGCCATGCGCACACGGCAGAGTCGCTGAGTCGAGTAGTAGATGCCGGCAAACATCATATTACCCACGAAGGCGAAAATCGCAGCATTGGTATGCAGTGGACGTAGACGTCCGAAAGTCAGGAACTCCACGCCCTCACTTTTGAGCCACCCGAATGTGATCCATTCGAGGAACTTTCCGTTCATTTGCCAGTAGTTCAATTGGGTGGCGATCAAGACGCCTGCGCCCATGCCGACCAGGCCCCAGAAAATGGAGGCGATCATGAACTTCCTTACGGAGTCGTCATCGTAGACGACAGTCGTGGTTTTTGTGTTGTTTGTATTCATCTGCGTTAAATGTAAGTCGTCGCTGTGAGTTTAGCGGTGGAGGGCGTTTTTAGGGATTTCAGAGTCGAATGGGCGCAGGGCATCCTGCTCCGGCGAGCCGAGGCCCTGTGTGCGTCGTTCGCGAACGAAGAAGAGTAGAAAGAGCGAAGCGAGTAGTAGGCTCAGGAAGACGGTGAGTATGAGGACGTTCATGGAAGTATTTAGTTGTAGGCAGCAAATGGGCAGTCGCTGCGGAAGGTTCTTTGTTGGCAGAGTTTAATTTCTTTACTGAAGAAAATAGAGAGCGCGTGGTTGATCAGGCCTTTGGAGCACTCGCGATCAAAGGGGCTAAATTCGTGTTCCGCGTCCCACTCATCGTCGAAGACAGACATGAAGGCGTGTAAGCCTGCATCCTGTAGTTCCAAGCAGACCCGTCCGCCGAAGCAGCGCTCGCGACAGTCGCAGCTCACGCCGAGAAACTTGCTGAGATGGAGCACCTGAGGGTTATTGCCTGCATCAGGCCCGTTTTCTATCAAATCGAGAACTGCATCCAGCGCCTTGGTAAAGAACTCATAGGGCACAACACCGCTTTCCAGCCCCTTCGATTCGATGGGGGCTGGGATGTCCACTTCGGTTAACCAGTTTTCAATGATTTGATCACGGTTATCACGAAGGTAGCTGACCAAGCGTGCATGCATGGCTTGATTATTACAGATCAGGGGCTAGGCTGTCTCAGCATATTGCGCATAAGACTGCGCATATTCTGCAAAAAACACTTTTTTCTCCTGATATGCTCACCGAAACCTGTCATTCCGATTCTGATTCAACCTGCGCGCCCTGTGGTGCAGGTCGTTCTGTGGTCGACCGGTTGAGTGAATCGCAACTCTATCGAGACTACGAGCAGGCCTTTCGAGCGGCCACCGGGCTGCCCTTGGCGATTCGTCCGGTAAAGGCCTATGAGAATGCATTGAAGAGTCGCGAGGGCGGGAACCCATTTTGTATGTTGCTGGCGCAGACCAATGCCGGTTGTGCGAATTGCATTAAGATGCAGGCCGACTTGGAGCAGAAGGCCGGCATGGAGCCTAAATCGCTGCATTGTTTTGCCGGTCTATGCGATAGTGCGGTGCCGATTCGGGTCGGCGGTGAGTTGATTGCATTCCTGCAGACCGGGCAAATTCTCTTGCACCAACCGAATCAGCAGGAGTTTACCCGCACCACCAAGCAGTTGCTCGCCTGGGGGAGTGAGGTGAATTTAAAGGCCTTGGAAGAAGCTTATTTTCAGACCAAGGTCTTCAATCCGGAGCAGTACGATGCCATGTTGCGGCTGTTGTCGACCTTTGCCGAGCACCTCGCGACTATCAGTAATAGTATCGAGCCCGAGCAGTCGATCGCCGCGGCCGATCCAGAAGATCAAGTGGTGAGCCGTGCCAAGAAATATATCAGCGAGCGTTTCAATGAGCGCATCAGCTTGGACGAAGCCGCGCAGGCCGTGAATGCCAGCACGCGTCATTTTTGCAAGGTGTTCAAGCAAGCCACAGGCATTACTTTTACCGATTATTTGGCGCGCACCCGCGTGGAGAAGGCCAAGCACCTATTGCAAAATCCGCATCTCCGCGTGAGCGAGATTGCCTTTGAGACAGGCTTCGACTCCATTTCGCAGTTCAATCGCTCCTTTAAGCGTATCACCGGCATGTCGCCGACTCAGTTTCGTAGCGAGGGCTAGGGCTTTGGGAGTGACTGCGCTTTTTATTGGTTTTCCGATATTGCCGATGATGCGGCAGGTCGAGTTGGCCTCGTGATGGCTGACTTATGAAATCAGGTTGAGAAAGGCGACGGCTCGTTTTTCGGACCAATATCTGCCCCGATCTGCGAATGTAACGAAGCCGATGTGGCCTCCGTGTGGGGGTGTTTCAAGTGTGAATTTTGGGTTTATCGCTGCGGCTTGATGTGGGTAGCATGCGGGTGTTAGAAAGGGGTCGTCGAGCGCGTTGACCAGTAGCGTGGGCAGTGCGATTTTGTCTAACAGGTGACGACAACTGCACTGCGTCCAGTAATCGTTCGCGTCGGTAAAGCCGTGGATCGGGGCGGTGTATTTGTCGTCAAACTCGGCAAAGGTGCGCATGGTCGCCAGGCCGTCCAAGCACAGTTGATCGGGGAAGCGTTGCGCCTTTTCTCTTACTTTTTGACGTAAAGTTCGCATGAAGCGCGCCATGTAGATGCGGTTTTGCCAGTGTTCGAGTCGCTGCGCGCTGCTGGCTAGATCGCAGGGCACGCTGAAGGTGACCGCGCCGCTGATACGTGGATCGATTGAGGTTCCGTGTTCGCCGATATATTTAAGTGTTAAATTGCCGCCCAAGCTGAAGCCGATGAGCGCCAGTTGTTCATATGCAGTGTTTGCAAATATGTGTTCCAGCACAATTTGCAGCTCTCCGGTGGCACCGCTGTGGTAACTTTGTAACTGATGGTTGGGCTCTCCGCTGCAACCTCGGAAGTTCCATGCCAGGACGTCCCAGCCTGCTTGTTGGCAGGCGGCGGCCATGCCTTGGCAGTAGTGGCTGCGCGAATGCCCTTCGAGACCGTGTGTGATGACAACCAGGCGCTTGTTACTCTGCCTGGCGCTCCAATCTATATCGATAAAGTCGCCATCGGGAGTGGCGATTCGTTCGCGTTGGACGGTGACTACCGGCACTCGCCTGAACAGAGTCGGGTAGACGGTTTGTAGATGCGCATTTCGAAAACCGAAGGGGGGGACGTAGTCAGAGACATTCACTGCGAACATTCGATTTCCATTTGTGCACGGGCTTGCCGGCTGTTGCAGAGGCGAGAGCCTTACTCTTCGTCACTCTCGAGTTCGGCGAAGCGCATGACTTCTTCTAATGTGGTGGTGCCTCCTTTGACGTGGGCCCAGCCGCTTTGCATCAGTGTGCGCATGTCTTGCGAGACCGCTGTCTGGCGAATCATGCGGGCGGAGTCGCGCTTGACGATGTGTTCGTGGATCTCTTCGGTCACCCGTAGGATTTCAAACATGCCCACACGGCCACGGAAGCCGAGTTTGCGACAGCGCTCGCAACCGCAGGGGGCTTTGGCCAGTGGAGCGTATTGCACTTCGCTGGGGTCGATGCGCATGGTGTGTAAAAAGCTGGCGACTTGACGTGGATCGTAATTGGCCGGCTGCGCGCAGTTGGGGCAGAGGCGGCGCACCAGGCGTTGCGCGATGATCATCTCCACCGAAGAGGCGATCAAGAAGGGCTCGATGTCCATGTCGACCAAGCGGGTGAGGGCACCGGGGGCATCGTTGGTGTGGAGCGTGCTGAGCACCAAGTGCCCAGTCAGCGAGGCGCGGATCGCGATGTCGGCGGTCTCGCGGTCGCGAATCTCACCCACCATGATTACGTCGGGGTCTTGCCGTAGCACGGCACGGAGTGATTGGGCAAAAGTCAGGCCAATCTCGGGGTGCACCTGTGTCTGGTTGACCCCGGGCACTTCATACTCGATCGGGTCCTCTACGGTAATGATGCGCCGCTCGGGCTTGTTGATCAGGCGAATGAAGGCAGTCAAGGAGGTGGATTTACCCGAGCCGGTGGGACCCGTTACTAGAATGATGCCGTGCGGCGTGGCCAGCGACTGAGTCAGCTTTTTCTCCTCATCGTCTGCAAGGCCCAGCTCGCGCATCGAGAGTGGCTTCGACTTTTGATTCAGCAGACGCAGCGAGACGCTTTCGGCATACATCGTCGGGAAGGTGGAAATACGGATGTCGAGTTCCGAGTTGCCGGCGCCGAAGGAGATACGGCCGTCCTGTGGGCGGCGCTTCTCCGAAATGTTGAGCTTGGCCATGATTTTGAGGCGCGAAATAATGGCCCCCTGGAAGCGGATCAAATTGTCGGGCACACGGACGGGCACCAGTTCGCCGTCGATGCGGTAGCGGATCTGTAGTTCGTCGCGGTGCGGCTCGAAGTGGATATCGGTCGCGCGATCGCTGACAGCCTTCTGCACCACTTCATTTACGAAGCGGATCACGGCCGCATCTTCGTCCTCTGCCTCATCGGCATCGGCGACATCGGTCACCAGGTCCGACTCATCCAAGCTGCCGGAGCCGACGCCGAAGTTTTGGGTGATGGTTTCGGTGATCTGTTCCGGATCGCCCATGAACCATTGGGCATTGCGCCCACTGACGGCGTAGATCCAGCGGTTCATTGTCTCGTCGGGCGGCCATAGGGTGGCTAGGGCGATGGGAGCGCTCTGGTCTGTTTCGGCGGCCAGGTCGTCGCTAAATGCTCGATCCTCGTCAGCTTCCGTTTTGATCGGGATGCACTGATACTCGTGGATCATGCGCAGGGGCAGGGTGGCGGTGGGGTTTTCGATCAGTTCGAAATTTTGCACCACCGGCAGCTCGGCCAGCTCGGCCAGTTCGGTCATCATCTCGCGCGTCGGTCGGTTGCGTAGTGTGGACAACTCGATCAAACGATCGCCACGTGGCAGGCCAGTCACTGTGCTGCGTTGTTCCTCGTCGAGGCCTGAGTAGATGGGGTCGATATTCATAATTGTGAGCTTTGATCTAAATGGAGTGGGATTGTTCCTAGGTCAATTATTCCCAGTAGTCGTCTCCGTAATTGAAAAAGATTTCTTCACCAGGCTGTATGTCGCGCAGCGCTTCGAAGCGTGCAGTCTTCCAGCGGCTGGAAACGATTAGAAAGGCGTTTGGCTCATCACTGTGATTAATGTAGCGGGTGTAGTTGGCCTTGGGGCCTTCGCCCACGATGATATGCGTGCGGCAGACCCACATCACGTATGCGGAAAAGGGGCGCTCCGGGTCGTGAAACTCTTTTTCGGTGATTACCTCGCCGGTGTAGTAGCCGATCGTATCTTCTTCCGCGATACTGTGTTTGGCAAAGAGTCCCATGCCCGCGCCCTCGATAGTAGAGGTGCGGATCTCGAAGTCGTCAGCAGTCCATTTTTTGGGCTTTGGCATGTTGCGGAGCAAAGTAGTGGCGTCACGGGCGGAAGGTCCAACTTAGAATCGAGCATTTATGTAAAAGGTTGCGGCAAATTGTTCGCTAATGGATACTGGCCGCCGCAGAGCGAGATTTCTCACGTGGCCTCGGTTCTCTGAACCGGGGAGCGGCGAGGGGGGACGTCGAACGTCCAACGTCCAACGTCCAATTTTGAATAGGAGGGCAGAATAATTGGAGGCAGAATGATTTTTCCTTCTGCATGCTTGGCGTGGCTGAGCTAGTTCAGTCTTGGGGCATGAACGGGTGTGTTGCGGGGGTTCTCTCGTGGCCTCGGTTCTTTGAACCTTAATTCATTAGTCGGAGCTTTGAAATTAAGAGCAAGTCGCTTATTGTAAGTTAGTTATAAAAAAACACGGTATGCGTATTTTGGCGAGACAGGAAGGGCTATAACTATTGAAATTGTCCTCTGTCCTCTGTCCTCTGTCCTCTGTCCTCTGTCCTCTGTCCTCTGTCCTCTGTCCTCTGTCCTCTGTCCTCTGTCCTCTGTCCTCTGTCCTCTGTCCTCTGTCCTCTGTCCTCTGTCCTCTGTCCTCTGTCCTCTGTCCTCTGTCCTCTGTCCTCTGTCCTCTGTCCTCTGTCCTCTGTCCTCTGTCCTCTGTCCTCTGTCCTCTGTCCTCCGCCCTCAGTCCTCCGACTAGCGGGCCAACAGTTCGCCGATCCAGCGGCGATGGGGGCCCGATAGTGTGATGCGCTCGATGTCTTCGACGCGCACCCACTCCAGTGAGGCGTCGATCCTGGGCTTGGCTTTGACTTGGTAAATGTGTTCTTTGATGCGGCGGTGCGTGATCGAGCGCGATTTGCTGGCCAGCAGCTGCTTGGCACTGCGCGGGCTGGCCACTGTCTCTAATCGGGGCAGCTCGTACTGCCCGGCCAGTTGGCCGGAGTCTTCCGCGATACGGTGGAGCAGTAGCTTGCCCGCTTGCAATACCCAGGCCCGCTCGACTTCGACTTTTACCGTGGCTTTGCGCTCGATCTTGGGGCGCGCCTCTTGGCTGCCCTTGCGGCTGGCTGCGCAATAGGCCAGCACGGGACAGACCGTGCAGAGTGGCTTATGCTTGAGGCACACTGTGGCGCCGAGCTCCATCATCGCTTGATTGTGCTCGCCGGCATTGCCCTGGTCCAGCACGGCTTCGGCGGTGGGAGTGAAAGCTTTGACGGCTTCGCCATTGTTTTTAAACACGCGGGCATCGTCCGTCAGCCGCGCGAGAATGCGCACCACATTGCCATCGACCACTGCCGCGGGTTCGCCCAGCGCGATCGAGCTGATCGCGGCCGAGGTGTAGGGGCCGATGCCGGGCAGTTGTTGCCAATCTTCGCGGCTGCGTGGTTTGGGCTCCAGCGCGACATATTCCTTGGCCAACTTGTGGAGGTTGCGCGCGCGGCTGTAGTAGCCCAGTCCCTCCCAGTGCTTGAGCACATCCTCGGCGGGCGCCTCGGCCAGTGCGGCAAAGTCGGGGAAGCGCTGCATCCAGCGCTCAAAGTAGGGCAGCATGGTCTTGATTTGTGTCTGCTGCGCCATCAGCTCGGACACCACGGTTCGATAGAGGCTCGGTTGTGTGCGCCAGGGCAAGGGCCGCTGGGCGGTGGCATACCACTGAGCGAGGGCATGACGAAAAGTAATGGTATGTGAGAGTAAGTCCATGAGCCTGGAAAGGGGAGTCAGATGACTTCTGACCTCAGAAGAAGAGAGGCGCACACAGTAGGAACGGGTTCACCGCGCGGCGACAACCAGATAATGGGGCTGGGATTGCCTTGCCAAGCCTGGGGGCTTTGGGCCATCTCTTTTCTGTGATAGAAAACCAAGAAAGCATCCGCACGCTGCTTTGCGAGCTGCAGCAGGCGATTTTAAAAGCAATTCTGGCCGAGCGTGCACGGAGCACTGTTGAGGCACTGGCAGCGGTGTCGCAGGAGACCGCGGCTGATACCATCTACGCGATCGATCGTGTAGCAGAGACGACGATTCATAGCTGGTTTTGCGCGCATTGGCCGAGCGATCAGCCGGTGGAAATTGTGATGGAGGGTCTGGAAGATGACGCAGTGTTGACCTATCCCCTCGGTACTCCTGTGGGCGAGACCCGGCTGAAATGCATCATCGACCCGATTGACGGCACACGGGGTATTATGTATGATAAGCGTGCCGCTTGGATCCTTGCCGGGGTGGCCGCGCAGCGCGGCGCGGACACTAGCCTAGCCGATATTGAAGTCGCCGTGATGACGGAGATCCCCACCACCCGGCAGTGGCGGGCCGATCAAGTCAGCGCCATCCGCGGCTGCGGCGTGCGTGCCGTGGCGATCGACGTGCGCGACGGCTTTAGTAGTCAAGCACTCCGACTGCAACCGAGCCGTGCCCATGAAGTGCGCCATGCCTTCGGCACCGTCAGTCGCTTTTTTTCCGCAGGCTTGGCGCTCCTGAGTCGAGTCGAAGAAGCGTTGTGGGATCGACTCTATGGACAGCCGGATTCGCCGTCACCATTGGTTTTTAATGATCAATATATCTCCAGTGGTGGTCAGTTTTACGAGATCCTGGCCGGGCATGATCGCTTTGTCGCGGACCTGCGTCCGGAGGCCTTTGCCAAGCTCGGCATTTTGTCCAATCTTGCTTGCCACCCCTACGATGTCGCGACCGCGCTCATTCTGCAAGAGGCGGGCTGTGTGGTCGAAAAGCCCGATGGCCAGCCCTTGGATTGCCCGCTGGATACCACTACGCCAGTGAGTTGGGCCGCCTATGCCAATCCCGAGCTTGCCGATGCGATGCGCCCAGCCCTACAAGCGGTGATCGCTGAATATTTGTAGCCACGCAACTAGTGGGCGGATTTTTTCAGCACATCGTAGCCGACGAGTTTGCCCGCTTCCTCATCCCACAGCCGCAGCTGGATCGATCGAATACTGCTACGCAGTGTCAACTCCGGCACTTGTTGAAAGAAGGGCTCCGACTCGTGGCAGGCCTTTAAATTATAATTCGGAATGCGCGAGCTCAAGTGGTGAATGTGGTGGTAGCCGATGTTGCCAGAGAACCAGTTTAAAATCGCAGGTAAGCGATAAAAGGAGCTGCCCTGCATGGCCGAGTCGGTATAGTCCCACTCATCACCCGTGCGCCAGTAGGTGTCTTCGAACTGGTGCTGCACATAAAATAGCCAAATGCCCGCCCCTCCGGAAACCGTCGTGATCAGCAGTTGAATCCATAGGAAATTCCAAAAACCAAATATCAGGCTCATCGCCACTGCGTAGAGCGCGATGCATGCATTCATCTTATACACGTCCATACGGTCGCGGCGGCTGGCGATTTTGTAGGCGAAGCGTTGATACACGATAAACAGCCCCAGCGGGCCGAGCACGAACAGGATAAAAGGATTACGCGTCAGACGGTATTGAACCCGTAGCCACAAGGGAGCCGCCTGGTATTCCTTCACTGTCATCGTCCAGACATCGCCCACCCCCCGGTGATCCAGATTGCCGGAAGTGCCATGATGCACCGCGTGTTGCCAGGTCCAGTGGCGGAAGGGCGTGAGCGTCATCAGCCCCGAGATGAAGCCCACCGTCTTGTTTGCTTTTTTATTTCGAAAAAACGAGCCGTGTCCGCAGTCGTGAAAAATGATAAAAACCCGCACCAAAAAGAGCCCTGCCAGTGTGGCCAGTGCCAGTGTGAGCGGCCACGAAAACGAGACTGTAAAGTACATCACCCCCCACAAGGCGATGTAAGGACCCATTGAATTGACGATCTGCCACGAGCTCTTCTTCAGGCAAGGTTGCTGGTATTTTTTAACGATCTTACGCCAATTGGGCGCAGTCTCATTAACTGGAATCGGTAGAGGTGGAGTCATTAAAGGCGTGTTCACTGCCCCGTGAAATATGACTTTTTCAGTAGGGGCGAGCACTAAGCTCGATTTTTGAGCCTAGCCTCGCACGCGCGGGCGAAGAGAAGGTGGGAACATTGAACATTGAACGTCCAACGTCGAATGTTGAATGAGTCGCGGAATTCAGTAGCGGGGGACTTTAGACCCCGTTTCGCATCGTGTGAGTGGCGGCGCGCTCCCCATCGCCTCTGCGTTCTCCGCGAACTCTGCGGTTTACATTTGCGTCGGGTCGGGAGCCCGTCCCGCCAGAACCGAGCCCGCAGCACTCGGCTACGTGGTCTGCAGCGGCGCTTGATGGCGCACTATGAAGATCATCAGTATGCTATAGGCTGCGTTGCCTAGTAGGAAAAGTGGGAATTGTAAGGGCGTCGGCAGCGAAAACACGATGCAGAGCATGACCGGCCAAAAGCACAGCGAGGTGGTCCAGAGCGGTAAGACGCGCGCGCTTAAATTTCGAAAGCGCAGGCAGCCCGCAAAGGCTTTTGGCGAATAGTTCACCTCGCGCAGCGCAAACCAGAGTGCGATGCCGGGCAGGCTGATCAGGGGGGTGAATACAAACTGATCGACAAATACCTTTGTCAGGAGCGTCGCAGGGTCCTTGCCATCACCGAACCAGTGGCTCTGTAGTCGATACATTAAGTCGACTACGATGCCGAGCGTCGCCCACATTATAAATTGATGGCAAAGCTCGCCCAGCCCGGGCGCTTTCACGCCAGCGGGCCGAAAGCGTCGCTTGATCAGCTCGGGCAAGATCCCTCCGCTCACTATCGTCGAGCCCGCCGCGAAGTAGAGCCCGCCTGCTTGTTTCCAGTCGGCCACAGTCGCAAAGAGCCCGCCTGCGCGGTCGACCAGGTAGTAGCTGAGCACCACTGCCAGTGCCACGAGTTGGATGAGCAAGATCGCGGGCCAATAGGTCGAAAACGCAGCCATCGCAGGCGCGATGAGCGGATGCCAAGCGCGCCTGGATGGATGCGGAGATTCGGACACGCAGTGAGTGCTCTCTTAATTAATGCCCCGCTTGAGCGATGTTGGCGCCCTTGGCTTGGCCGATCGCATCCAGGAGTTCTTCGAACCATGGAGTGTCGATGTTGAAAGGCTTACCACCCGCGATGCGTGGAAACTCGATCGCCCGCAAAATGTTGCGGTCGTCTTCATCGTGGCCGATTACGCCGCTTTCACGCACCACTGCGCAGTCGACTGCGAGGTCGGTGCAGCTCTTGATCAGGCGAATGTCTTCCACATTGGCTGGTGCCGCGCGAGCGAAATAGCCGCTCTTTTGCACCAACACTTTTTCCGCATCCAGCATCTTGGCGAATTGCTCACCAAACCACTTACCTGGGTTGACGGCATCCAGCTTGACGTGGCCGAAGGCGTCGCGTGGCACTTCTTCACCCGCGGCTTCCATCTCTTTAATGATGGTCTCTACGCCTGCGCCTTCGGAGATGAAGATGTTGACGTTGTCATGCTCGTCCATGACGGCTTTGAGGCGCTTGGCTTCCGCTTGGATGTCGATTTCCATTTCTGGAATAAAGATGGCGTGCACTTCTTTGCGTGCGGCACTGAGGCCGATTTCTTCCGCCCATTCCAAATTGTCTAAGCGCTTGCGGTAGGCATCCGCAGTGGCCGCAGTCAGCCAGCCACAGTTGCGGCCCATCACTTCGTGGATGATTAGCATGCGTGGGTTGGCATTGTGCTCCGCCACCACATTTTCAAAATATTTCGCACCTTCTTCAGCCGCGGTCCATGCACCCAAGCTTTGAGCGATCGGGAAGACATCGTTATCGATCGTCTTGGGCAGGCCGACTACGGTCAGGTCGTAGTCGTTTTCAGCCAAGAATGCAGCCAGGTCCGCCGCCGTGGTGTTGGTGTCGTCGCCCCCGATGGTGTGGAGCACGTCCACATTGTCCTTTGTCAACTGGTCGGCCGCCACTTTCAGCGGGTCTTCGCCCTCTTGGACTAGGCCGCGCTTAATGCAGTCCTTCACGTTGGTCAATTTTACCCGGCTGTTGCCGATCGGGCTGCCGCCGTGCGCGTGCAAAGTGCCCGCAGTCGCGCGGATCGATTCGGTCACCGTGATGCTGTCGCCTTGCAACAAGCCCTTATAGCCGCCGCGGTAGCAGATGATCTCGATGTCCGGATACAGCTCCGTGTAGCGTTCAATCAGACCGCCGATAGCGGACGAGAGGCAAGGCGCGAGACCACCCGCAGTGAGAAGAGCAACTTTTTTAACAGGTTTTGGATCGGACATAATGATTTTCGGATTAAGTTAAAACGGAGCCGAAAGCTTGTGTGCTTTTCTCAGAGGCTTGCAAACCTGAAAGCAAGTAGATGCGACGGATTAAAATACCAATTCTTATTTTAGTCGATTTATTGTAGTGACAAGCCTCCAGCTTGCCTTGCTGTTATTCCGACAAGCTGGAAGTTTGTCACTACTTTCTATTATGGACACTGCAAACCTAGAAACCATCGCCTGGCGCAATGTGCGCAGCTTTACGCTGTTTCGTATGTTTTTCTCGGCGCGTTTCTACTATCCGGTCTATGCCTTGCTGTTTTTGGACTACGGGCTCACACTCGGTCAGTTCGGTGTGCTCAATGGTATCTGGGCCGCGACCATCGTCCTGCTGGAGGTGCCTTCGGGGGCGCTGGCAGACACCATCGGTCGGCGTAATTTACTTTGGGTGGCGGGCGTTTGCATGTTGCTGGAAATGCTGGTGCTGCTGATTGTTCCCATCGGCCCGAGCGGCTGGCTTTTTGCCTTCTTTGTGTGCAATCGATTGCTCAGTGGCGCGGCGGAGGCCGCTGCCAGTGGCGCCGATGAGGCCCTCGTGTATGATTCGCTCAAAGCCGCGGGATTGGAAGAGCGCTGGGGCCATGTGCTGGAACGCGTGCAACGCGATACCTCGCTGGCCTTCTTTTTTGCCATGATGATCGGTGCCGCCGTTTATGATCCCGAGATGGTCAACGCATGGCTACAGTTTTTGGGTCTGTCGATCGTCGTGGAGCAGGCGCAGCTCATTAAATTGCCCATTTTACTCACACTTTTTTCTGGAGTCGTGGTGTTGTGGATGGCCTTGCGCATGCGAGAAGCTGCGACAGTCAGCGAG
Organism: Coraliomargarita algicola; assembly: GCF_033878955.1. Taxonomy (NCBI): domain Bacteria; kingdom Pseudomonadati; phylum Verrucomicrobiota; class Opitutia; order Puniceicoccales; family Coraliomargaritaceae; genus Coraliomargarita; species Coraliomargarita algicola. The sequence goes on along the minus strand of NZ_CP138858.1, from coordinate 2,054,594 downwards.
CGCAGTGTGCGTGAGACTCTGGCACAAAGCTGGCGGCAGACCGGCGCCGCCGCCCGCTGGATTTGGGCCACGCCGCTGCCATTTGCCATTATTTTGGCTGCCATGGTGATCGATAGTGCGGTGCGCCAATTTCTCACACTCGCCAGTGAATACTGGCACGTCATCGAGCTGCCGATCGCCAGTTACGGCCTGATCGGCTCCGGCATGGCGCTGATGGGCTTGTTGGTGCCACGCCTGGCACGTCTGCTGACCGAAAAGGGCACGCCGCTTAAAAACTTTCTACTCACCGGGGCCGCGGTCTTTCTTGGCTTGCTGGGGCTAGGCTTTGCCGTGCCGATCTGGGGCATCCTGCCGGCTATTTTACTCTATGCCTCCATTCAACTGACCGGTTTCTTTGTCAGCCGCTATTTAAATGAAGCTGCGCCTTCCGAGCAGCGGGCCACCGTGCTCAGTTTTCGCGGGCTGTCGACCAACTTCAGCTATGGTGCTGTCTCCTTGATGTATTCAGGCTTGATCGTGTGGATTAAAGCGCAGGCCGATGGCGAGGTCGCGCGCGAATCCGTTTTCGTCGATTCGCTACAGTGCTTTCCCTGGTATTTTGCCTTCACCATGTTCATGGTTTTCGTGCTCTATCGCTTGCGCTTTGGAAAAGAATCATTGAAAACCCCCGTCCGCATTGACACACAGTGTTGACAGCGCCTCGTGGAAACACGATATTTCCATGCTTATTCTGTAAAATACAGAGATTAGACATTCTCCCCATGTTATTTCATCCCCCCATTTCCGTTCGACAGCGCTCGAAGCAGCAGGGCTTTACCCTGATCGAGTTGCTAGTCGTGATTGCTATTATTTTGATCCTCGCTGGCATCACCTTCGGTATTTCCCGTGGTGTGCAAAATGCTCAGGCCAGGGCCAGAGCCAAGGCGGATCTGGCTGTTCTGGCGCAAGCGCTAGAGCAATTTAAGGGAGATTATGGAGATTACCCATGGGTAAATAATCAAGCTTTGTCAGACGCTCAGATTCAGACCAATGGAAGTCGTTTGCTGTTGGCCTTGGACGGCTGGATGGATTGGGAATACAATAGCGGCTCAACTCCAGCAGATTTGAAATATCGGCCAGATTTTTCACCTGCCAAGGCTCGTGGGAAATCGTATCTCGATATGAAGCAATTTTCTTTTAACGACACATATACTCCCGATAAGGTTCCGACAGTACTCTGGCCTTTGGACCCGTGGGGGAATCCATATGTGTATGATTACATCGGACCGAATACCACCAGCTGGGATAACTTTGGCTATGTTCTATATTCGCGTGGTCCTGATGGTGATCATGTCGCTGCGGATAGCGAAGGCATCCAAGATCAAACAGTTGCTGCAAATGTCGATAATATTTACGCAGGCCAATAATCACTATGAATAAAGATACATCTAAAGGTTTTACGCTCATCGAGCTCTTGATGGTGATCGCTATCATCGGCATACTTGCTGGTATTTTGATCCCCACTGTTGGAGCTGTTAAAAAACAAGCCAATATTGCTGCTTCTAAGGCGCAATTATCTAACTACGTGACTGCGATTACGATGTTTAAAGGAGAGTATGGTTACTATCCATTTTCAACATCGTCCACTACAGATGATTCTGTAAACTTGAGTACAGACAGTTTGGCATTTATTAAAACTCTATCAGGACGCGATCCGTCTTCGACTAGTAATACTAAAGTCGCATTTGGCGGCAATCGAAAGATGGTGGCATTTCACAGCTTCGGTGAATCTGAATTCTACTACGACGAAGCGACTGCCGTTGTCAGTTCCACTCAGTTAGCGGACCGTTTTAATAATACAAATATTACAATCTTAATTGATTCAAACGGAGATGGTCGTCTTGACGTGCCCGGACAGTCTCAAGTCAAAGCTGGTGTCACTGCATATGCATTGGATAACCCCAGCACTACAGACGAAGAAGAGCCTGATTATTACCTCAATAATTAAATGATATATCGAAACCAATCCAATTTCGCTCGTGCGCAGGCAGGCTTTACTTTGATTGAGCTGCTTGTCGTCATCAGTATCATTCTGATTGCTTCGTCGATTATATTCATTGGCGGAAATGGGGGAGCGGGAGCTAAGTTGAGTTCGTCTCAGCGGATTATTGCTGGCATTGCGCAAGGAGCACGCGGACAGGCTATTTTAAAAAATGCAGAAACGCGTTTGATTATTAATAATGACCCCTCTGATCCGGAGAAATATCGCAGATTTATTGGTGTCGTGTATTGGGGCCAGGACTATAAGGCTGACGGGACTCCAGACGGCCTTCCAGGCTGGAAAGCGGCGACTCAGGGCACTTATTTGCCAGAGGGTATTTATTTTGATCCGACCTTGAGTAAGAATTATACTGCGGATACGATGACTCTCGATTATCCACGCAAGTCTGTTGGTGCAAACACTTCCGCCAGTGGCGGAGGTTCGACTTCTTACTATTGGTATGGTTTTAAATCCAATGGGAATTCTGAGAATGCGAACCAATGGCTTGCACTTCGCGCGGGGCAGTATGATGCCAGCGGCACGCTGCAGGATTATGACGCCAATAGTGAGCAATCCGGCTTAAAAACAGCACTCATTTTTCGTCGAGTCGGCACGACTACCCTGGTTGACGATCCCACAAAAATTAATTAACAGAAGCCTTCAATTTAGTCCAACATGCACTCTCAACACAACGCACTTTTTACGCCACATAGAACACGTCGCCAGACAGGATTTAGCCTGATTGAGGTAGTTTTAGCGATTGGTATCTTTCTCGTGACTGTACTGGCTCTTGTCGGATTGTTGGGGCCGACACTTCAATCGGTGGATGAAGTCGAGAAAACGGACGAGGTCGCTTCGGTTGTGAATACGGTCAACGCGTTTCTACAAAATTCACCAGAAATTGCGAATGCAGATGAATCTAAATTCGAAACAATTTTTAATGCTGTAGCCGGAGATGGTTACGCGACGATTTTCGTTTTCCGTAAGTATGCCAGTGCTAACAGTGACGATGTTTCGCTGAAAATTGGTTTTTTCGGTGAAACCAGCGCGACAGTGGATAATTCAGATATCACAACTGGTTCAACAGTCCTCGCTGCAGGGCCGATTTATCGCGTTGTGTTGACTCCCTCTTCAGTGACGCCCGATACCTACTTAAGCAGCACTGTGCGAGATTCTGATACTGGAGTATATAGCCTGCAGAGTGCGAATATTGATAACTATCTTGAAGGTTATTTCGCCATGGAAGTCCGTATCTATGTCGAGAATGCATCGCCGACCTTTGATGGTGCTAAGTTGCCTGCAAATCCTGGTGAAACCGCTGAAGACGCATCTTTAAGCGCTCTCAATGATAAACAGCCGCTATTTACATATAACACCGCAATCGTACGCTAAGAAATACTGCGTATCTTACTAAATATGAAAAGTTTGAAGAATAAGGAATTCAGAGGGGGCGTCGTAAAAAAGGGATTTACTCTAATTGAAATCATGGTGGCCACCGTCATCATGGTGATTTTGGTGGGCTTGGTTATTCAGATCACCAGTGAAGTCTTGAAAGTTTGGAACCGTTCTTCCGGCAAGCTTTCTGCCAATTCTGAAGCACGCATTGCGATGGATTTGCTGACACAAGATTTGGAGACCGCAGTTTTCAGGAGTAATGGACAGCAGTGGTTGCGCGTCGAGTCGCCCGAGAATCCTTTAGGTCCTTATAACGATCAAACTGTTGCTCTAAAGTTATTTTCACCTGCGCTAGATCGTGATGATTCTTCAGCAGGTGATATTTGCGCGATTGCCTATCGTCTTTCGTATCGAGAAGCATATGAAAATGCTGAAGACGAAGTGTATGCTCTGTACCGTGCAATTGCTCGTCCTGATACTACTTTTAATTCATTGATGGGATCTTCATCGGATACGGACAGTCCGCAGCTAGATCTCACTGCGAATAGCTTTTGGGATAAGGCAGATGTAGAAATCGACGAAAACTACCTTGCTGGAAATATTGTCGATTTCAAAGTCATTCTTTACGAAGATGATGGCACGGATACGCCGAATCCTGTCAATTGGGATGCGAGCACTGGAGATCTGCTGGCAGGGACAAATGGTGCTTTTGCCTATGGAGGTGACTCAGCTCAAGCAGAATTGATTACAAACCCGCTGCTGTATGCAGAAATACGCCTAACAGTGCTTTCCGATGAAGGTTTGTCTATTTTAGAGAATCTAGCAGGGAGCGGCTACAATCATGTTGATGATGTTGTCCGCGAGCACGGAGATGTGTTCATTCGCCGCGTCAATTTCCTCGCACGGCCGCTTTAAGCGATTTCAGCTCGGTTCTCATGGACCATGCGCGCTTTTCAGTCGCATCGCGAGTTCAACTGGCGCTGCGGCTTAATTTTTTTCGGGTCCGCTCTGTTATTCTAGAAAGAGCAGACAGGTGTCAGAAGCCAGATATAAATATCAATAAGTTATGCGACTTCCCATTTCGCCCAATTGGCGCATGTCGTGATTTTCATAACCAACTGATTAACAGTAGCTGGCTTCTGAAGATACGTAGCCTCGGTTCTCCGAACCGGGGAGTGGGGGAAGCGCGATCTGCCTCGCGCCTGCCGACGGCTCCAATCCCGAGGATTGAAGATTCGTAGCCTCGGTTCTCCGAACCGGGGAGTGGGGGAAGGGCGATCTGCCTCACGCCTGCCGACGTCTCCAATCCCGAGGATTGAAGATTCGTAGCCTCGGTTCTCCGAACCGGGGAGTGCGGAAAGAGCGATCTGCCTCGCGTCTGCCGACAGCTCCAATCCCGAGGATTGAAGATACGTAGCCTCGGTTCTCCGAACCGGGGAGTGGGGGAAGCGCGATCTGCCTCGCGCCTGCCGACGGCTCCAATCCCGAGGATTGAAGATACGTAGCCTCGGTTTTCCGAACCGGGGAGTGCGGGATGAGCGATCTGCCCCGCGCCTGCCGACGGCTCCAATCCCGAGGATTGAAGATACGTGGCCTCGGTTCTCTGAACCGGGGAGTGCGGAAAGAGCGATCTGCCCGGCGCCTACTGACAGCTCCAATCCCGAGGATTAAAGATACGTGGCCTCGGTCCTCCGAACCGGGGAGTGGGGGAAGAGCGATCTGCCCCGCGCCTACTGACAGCTCCAATCCCGAGGATTGAAGATTCGTAGCCTCGGTTCTCCGAACCGGGGAGTGCGGGAAGCGCGATCTGCCTCGCGCCTGCCGACGGCTCCAATCCCGAGGATTGAAGATACGTAGCCTCGGTTCTCCGAACCGGGGAGTGGGGGAAGGGCGATCTGCCTCATGCCTGCCGACGTCTCCAATCCCGAGGATTGAAGATTCGTAGCCTCGGTTCTCTGAACCGGGGAGTGCGGAAAGAGCGATCTGCCCGGCGCCTACTGACAGCTCCAATCCCGAGGATTAAAGATACGTGGCCTCGGTTCTCCGAACCGGGGAGTGCGGGAAGGGGGATCTGCCCCGCGCCTGCCGACAGCTCCAATCCCGAGGATTGAAGATACGTAGCCTCGGTTCTCCGAACCGGGGAGTGGGGGAAGGGCGATCTGCCTCACGCCTGCCGACGGCTCCAATCCCGAGGCCAAGCAAGCTTGGACAAAATTGGTGTTTTGAATGCGTGCGACGATCGTTGGTTTGAGCGCCTCTTTGTTATTTGAGGTGTCGCCCGTCTTCGCTCTGTCGAGCTACGCCGGGCACTCAATTTTGTTGCCAAGCAAGCTTGGACAAAATTGGTGGAGGTGGCGGGAGTCGAAGAATGCTCCCGAGATTTGCAAGTAGCTAATAATCAATGTGCTTGTCGTGCTGGCTGTGGGTTGGTAGCACAGATAAGCGCACAGATTCAAGGCAAGGATAGGCAAGATCTGGTTCACCTGGTCGAATCTTGGCCTTCTTTACCTCAGCACATTAAAGCGGCCATTCTCGCTTTGTCTGGGTTGCCAAATGGGGCGGAGGGTAAAGAATAATGACCTGCGGGGACTATCCGCAACGGGCAGAACTTCAAACAGCAGGCTCACTTCTCAAGATCACCCTTGAGAAGTTGCCAATCAGGCAGGGGGCAGTTCCTCCTGGTGGTGGCCAGAAGCAAGCAATTAACGGATTTTCAAAGAAAGCTCGGCTAAACTTTGGGCGTGCTTTGGCTTCGACTAAGTGGCCAATGCAGCCTGCGCATATCACTTTGACCTACGGGCAACTTGAACCTGAGCAAACGGGCACTTATTGGAAAGAGGACTGTAAGCAGCTGGGCAAGTGGTTCCTGCGTCGTGGTTTGTTCGGCTTTTGGCGTTTGGAGTTTCAAGAGAGACGGCAAGTCTGTGTCGATTTGCTTACTAAATGCTCTTTGATTTCGGCCGCTCAAATGGCTTATCTGTCACGTTTTCGGCGTGCCGCTCATTTTCATTGCCTGATGTCTGATCTATCCGAGGAGCAAGAGATTCAATTGAAAAAGTGGTGGGCTGAACGTTCGGGGAACACTCATCAGTATGCATTGAAGGTCACAAGGCGGGAAGCTGGCCGCGCTAGCTGGTATTTGGCTTTGCACGCGCAGAAGGGAAATCAGGCGCCAGATATTTCGGTCGGTCGATGGTGGGGGACGATCGGAGAGGCGCAGTTAAAGAAGTATCAGCAAATTGAGAGTTTGGGACATCTTGAACCAGATACAGAGCATCGTTTGAGGCGGATTCTTCGGCGTTACTTGAAGCGCAAAAAAGCCCATAAAAAAAGGCAGAGTATGACGGTTTTTATGAATGAGAAAACTCAGCAGCGCTTATTTCAATATTTGGCTGGACTCGAGAACAGTCAGGAGGAGATCGAAGCGGCAAGGGCAGAAAATCAGGCAAAGATGGTCGATGTTTTGGGGGCGGGTGGCTGCAGCTCTCCGGGTTGAGTCCTTTGGTTAAAAAAAATCGCAGTATCTATTTCGTTGCGGTTCTGTTTTTGCTCTGTCGATATGTCTTCACGTTAGACAACATGAATCTCAAGCTTCCATTCGGAATTTTAGACGAAGAGCTAATTCATATCTCGAAGGTCGACAAAGGGCTTTCGTGTAATTGCACATGCCCTAGTTGCGGGCATCCTTTGGTTGCCAAGAAGGGGGAGAAAACGATGCACCACTTTGCTCATTATCGTGGTGGCGAATGTGCAACTGCACTCGAAACAGCACTTCACTTAGCTGCAAAAAAAATCTTATCGAAAGAAAAGAAAATAGTAATTCCAGCGGTAATTCTAAAATTCGATTCATATGCTGAACATGTTGTTCTCGCAGGAGAGCAAACGATTGAATTTGACCAAGTTATTGAAGAACGAAAAACCGAAGACATCGTTCCAGATATCATTGCCATAAAGGGGGAATCTAAACTCCTAATTGAAATTAAGGTCACTCACGAGGTCGATGAACGGAAGCTTAAGAAGATTAAACGTCTAGGTCTTTCCACTATCGAAATAGATCTCTCAAAAGGAGATCGTGAGCTTACCGAGGATCTGTTGCGTGAGTTAATTGTCGGAAATGTTGAGAACAAAGAATGGTTATATAATGCTCATGCGAATCGTATCAAAGAGCGATTCTTTAGCACTGCGACAAGGCGATCGATAGTTAAGAGGGGGATGGCTAGGCACGTAGATTATTGCCCGCAAGGCGTTCGAATTTGGAGGGGGAAGTCATATGCAAATGTTTTTGATGACTGTTTACATTGTCCATATGCATACAGAATTGGAGATGATTGGTCCTATGTGTTTTGTGGCGGGCAATTCATGATTGATACATATGATAAACTTAAAGAGCATTTCAGACAATTGATTTTAGACATACAAGATTAGCAAATTGACTTGTGCTCTACATCTCCATGCTTAACCGTCCTGCAAGATCCGCAGCGCGAAGCGACCGGATCGTCTTAATCCCGCGCGGGATTGAAGCGCCATTAGCTGCCTTTGGGGCTTGCGGAGTTCCTCGGCTTTCGCAGCGGCTAGCTTCGGTATGCTTCGATTTGTGAGCTGAACCCCCATCTAAAGCCATTGCGTCTTACTGCGTATGTGTGGGGCGTGTGGCAGGTGTTGCGTGCGAGTTCCGAAGCGCGTGGCACCTGCCACGCGGTCGCGTCCTTTAGTCTTCGCGACATAACAGGGAACCTACTGCTTCTTACGGTCTTTTCGTCTGTGTCGGTCGAGTGTGGACTAGACTGTCCACTATTTGTCTGTAAACGACTTGACTAGTCGGTGTAAATTGAACATGTAAATTGAATATGGATAATGAAAACATGCCAAATCCCGACGAACTTTTAGAGCAAGCACTGCGTGCTCCTAAGTTTCCTGAACTCGCACCTTATTTCAAAGTGGTGTATGCGCTAAGGCTCAGAGACATGAGCTGGCGTAATATTGCCGCATGGCTGGGAGAGCGGGGCGTCAGTGTCTCTCATACTAAGTTGAGAGACTTCTATAACGATGAGTTTGCTCGTACTCCTGAGCCAGTGATGGAGGGGATTACGGACGAGATTCAACAAGTGGCCGAGCGTCTTTTGCTCTGGTCTAAACCAACAACGGAGAATGATGAAAATGAAGACTGATATTCTATTAACCAAGAAGCAAGCAAGTGAGCGCCTTGGCGTTTCTGAGCGCACGATTGATCGTATGATTGTAAACGGAGAGCTTCAGCGCGTCCGTGTGCGTGGTTGTGTGCGTATCAGAAAGAGTGAAATTGTACAGCTGATCGGGGGCGTTGAGGCATGATCTTTAAAGTTCAAAAGCGTCCTAAGCGTGTGAATGGTAAGCGGGTCTTGTCTAAGTGCTATTACTTGCGTTATCGGTTCGGCGATATGCTGGCAGATCGTTGGAAGTCTTTGGGGGTGTCGACACTTGAAGCGGCTCAAAAACTCGCAAACGATTTCCGCGCTGAAATTGAGGCAGAACAAGCGGGGATTTTAATGCCTAAGTCTATTCGTGAGGGTGCTAAGAAACCCATTGCAGAGCATCTCAAGGACTACTGCGCCGATCTGGAGAGGCGGGGTAAGACTGGGCGAAACGGTAAAGGTTTGAAGCAGACTGAAAGCCGAATCTTACGGATTTCTGAAGACTGCGGCTGGCAGTTTCTGATTAGTATTTCAGCTGATAGCTTCACCAGCTGGCGTTCTCGCCAGACCGAAATGAAGCCAGGCACTTTGAATCATTACCTAGCTGAAATGATTACTTTCTTGAATTGGCTGGAGCGGCACGAACGTATCAAAACTAATCCGCTTAAACATGTGTCTAAGGTCGATAAGACCGAAGATGATGAGACGGTTAAGAGGGCGTTCTCAGATGTTGAGTTAAAAGCAATCTTTGAGGTCGCTCCCGAATATCGACGGATCGCCTACCAAACTGCCGCTTTTACTGGCCTACGCTTTCAGGAGCTTCAACAGCTTCTATGCGGTGATGTGATTTTCGACGGTGATCACTCGCGAATCCAAGTCAGGGCGAGCACTACGAAAAACAAGAAAAGCGCTACGCTTCCTTTATTGCCTGAACTTGAGCAGGCGTTACGGGCTTACATTCCTGAATCTGCAAAACCGACAGATAAGGTTTTCAGGAAGGGGGTTCCTCGCTCTAGGACATTGAAGGTTGATTTAAAGGCGGCAGGTATTCCCGAAGTCGATGAACGGGGGCATGTGGCCGTGTTTCATAGCTTCCGCAAGACGTGGGCAACGTATTTGCAGCGTGCTGGTGTGGACGAACGCACGGCAATGTCATTGATGCGTCACAGCGATCGGCGGCTGACGAATGTTGTTTATACGGATGCTGCTTTATTGCCACTCCGTGAGGCGGTGCGCGGGTTGCCTCAATTGGGTGAGGTGTCACACATACGCGCACAGATTTCTGGGAAAACGGGTCAAAACGTGTCGAACTCTGTCCACAAAAAAACTTCCAATGGTGTGTTGGAAGTTGTTGATTGTGAGGTGTATAGTCCACTTCTGTCGCGCCCTGTCGAGGGTGGTCAAATGGTGGAGGTGGCGGGAGTCGAACCCGCGTCCCTCGTGCTTTCACACGTGGCATCTACATGCTTAGCTTAGAATTTGTTGTCGTCGCTGAAGCGTCTCTAAGCAGACTCTTCAGTTTCCAGGCTTCCTGAATACAGCTGATAAGCGGAAGCCAACTTATCGAGCTATGCCTGCTAGTCGACGCTTCTATTCCTTAGCAGGTGTCAGGGTAGAAACGTTGCCGCATTAAGCAGCAAGTGCGAATTGTTCTTCGCCAATTAATTTTTGTAATGGATTGATACGGAGCCTCCATCATCTCCGACATGCAGCCTCGCACTACGACACAAGGTCGAATCCGTGACACCCCCCTTGATATTCAATTAAGAATTAAAATTAGGAATTATGAATGAGGCCTTCTATAATTTAAAAAGCCTAATACGGAAAGAATTGTGTCCGCATTTGCGGATGCTTCTTTCAAAGAACTCGCTTAAGCTCGCGATTTGTTTGAAAATTGCAAGCGCGATTCTTGTTTTGCCCTGAATGCCCGGGCGTGCGGGATCTTATGGATTATAGCGGAATAAATAAACTAAGCCGCTGCCGTTGTAGGCCATCCGTATGCCGCCGGTGGCAATGTTGCCATCGTCGATCATGCTGTCGAGACGTACGGCTTGTTCAGCTGTGAAGTTTAAATTGTATACGTACACATAGGTTAAGTTCTCTGTGTTGACGTAAAACCAACTGTAACTGCCGTTTTTCCATGGAGTCGCGAGGTAGCTGGCGATCTCGTTGGGCATGCGTGTATAGGTCATGGCCTCGGGATAGCTGCCCTCGGCGGTACTGTAGAATTCGATGGCCTCGGCGAATATCCGTATGTCGTTTGCTGTGACTGTGGCTTCGGTGCGTTCTACAGCGTTGCGGATGCCCGGGGTGGCGAGCAGCGCTAAAATACCTATGGTCGTGACCACGACCATAAGTTCTATCAATGAAAATGCTCTAGGGTGTTTCGCCTGCATGATTATCCGAAATTCCTCATTTCTTGTCTGACGTTACAAACTATCATGCAGGTGTCAAAGTATTGATTCAAGTGTAGGGGGATGGAGCGCTATTCAACAGTTGAACTGGTGGGGTACTTGTTGCTTTTAGCAATTTTTTTAGAAGTTAATTAGGTACTCGTAGTAGGCTTTTTTTGTTTGATTATCGTAGATGGCAATATCCTTGAGCGGGCTTTCGGCGATGAGCCCTTGCTCTACTTTAGCGCTGATGTCGTCTTGCCAGGACTCAAATTGTTCGACGGTTAGGACGCCGCCTGGAGTGGCGGGGGCACTGGATTGACTGCTGGGAGTGGGGATGTAAGCTTTGTAGCGGCTGATAATCTCTTTATTCACGAGTCGGCGAACGCTCATGCCGCGGCTTTCGGCCCAGCGCTTAAAGTCTGTGCTGCTGACTTTGAACTCGAAAACCTGCACTTGTTTCGAGCGGTAGTAGGAGATGTCGCTGGTATAGCTGGGGAGCCATCCGACGGAGTCGACATTTTCGCCATATTCGGGGCCTCGGCTGAGGAAGTAGAAGATGGCTAGTGGTAGGCAAAGAATTAAAATGGCGAAAGCGTAGAGGGCGCGGAGGTCGCGTCGAGTCTTGGGTTTGAAGGACTCGAGGGCGTCTTCGTAGAAGCGAAGCTTGATGTTGGCGCGTGCTTTGTCGGCACCTTCCCGGCTGACGAGTTCTTCGTAGGTGGCGAGGCGCCAGCGACGTTGTAGTTTGGCGTAGCGTTCGAGTGCGTCCTGTTGGAGTGCTTTTTCTTCTTCGTAAGTGGTGTCGATGCGTAGTACGCTGACGTAGCCTTCTTGGGTCACCCAGGTCCAGGCTTCACCTTCGCTTTTGAAGTAGCCGCCGAGTTGAAACAGGTCCATGTTCCAGCGGCGGTGGCCGGCATAGATGACGCTGATGTCTTCGTCGAAGGGGCCGTTGTAGAAGTCGAGCCGCACCTGGCTGTCTTTGAGCCCGCTGTCTTTTTGGTAGGCGAGCTGTTTCTCTTTGCTGGTAAATGCACCTAGCGCGTGGAGGGAGCCGTCGTCTTCTACGCGAATCAATATGTGCAGGTAAGGTAACATTGATGTATTAACAGGTCTTCCTGGTGCAGGTGCTTAGAGTGAGTAGGTGATATACCGTAGTTTTGTGGTGACGCTCTGATGCATACTGGGAAAGCTCTGTGGAATGTCACTACTGATTTTTAACAGAATATGGCAGCATAAAAAAGCCCTTTTCAATTAGAGAAAAGGGCTTTTGTAAATAGTTGACCGAGGGGCTTATTCTTCGGGCTTGGTCTTTTTCAGACCAATCACGCGTTGGCCGTCTTCCCATTGTCCGCGCTTGCGGAGCAAGTCCACGCGCTCGAAGCGCTTGAGGACGGTGCGATTCTTTTTACCACCACCACCGGCGGCTTTGAAACTGTTGTGTTGTGACATAGTAGGACTCCTTGTTAAAAGTGAAAGCGGAGGAATAAATGCCCCCACCTCGCAAAGATCAAGGCCTAATCGGGATAATTTTTAGATGGCGGATGAATGATGGCGGATAGCGGATCTGCGCTTTCTGATGATTTATGACATATCCACCATCAATCATCATTCCTCCGCCATTATACCAAATACGGGAGGCACAGGGAGGCGAGGCCTAGGATGAGCATGAAGCCGCACATATCGGTGACGGTGGTGAGGATGGGGCCGGAGGCGAGTGCGGGGTCTTGTCGGCAGGCTTTGAGTGCGAGGGGGACTAGGCCGCCTACGCAGACGGCGACGGTGGTGTTGAGTGCGAGGGCGGTGCCGACCACCAGGCCCAGCACGGCGTTGCCTTTCCACAGCCATGCGAGGCCGCCTATCAGCAGGCCGAGGCAGGCGCCGTTGATGAGGCCGACGCTGGATTCTTTGAAAAAGACACGGCGAAACTCCTTGGGACTGATGAGTTCGAGGGAAAGTTCGCGCATGGAGACGGCGACGGCCTGATTACCGGAGCAGCCGGACATGTCGGAAATGATGGGGAGGAAGACCGCGAGCGCGATGACGGCTTCGAGGGTATCCTGGTGCATGGCGATCACGCTGGCGGAGATGAGGTTGAGCACGACATTGATACTGAGCCAGGAGAGGCGGCGCCCGCTGCGGACTTTGAGTGGCATGGAGCGGAGCTCTTCTTTACCCATCAAGCCCTGGAATTTGAGCAGATCTTCGGTGGCGGCTTCTTGCAGCGCTTCGGTGGTGGATTCGCGGTCGATGATGCCGATGAGGCAGCCGTCTTTGTTGATGACGGGTAGGCCGAGGTAGTTGTGCTCTTCGAAAATGTCTTCCAGCTCCTCGATTGTGTCGTAGGCGTGCACGGTGGTGGGGTTGGGAATCATGATCTCGCTGGCCTGTTGGCTGCGGCTGGCGAAGAGTAGGTTGCGCACGGGCAGGACGCCGAGGAGTTGTTTGTCCTGGCTGAGCACGTAGGCGTATTGGACGCCGAACTCGATGTATTTTTTACGGTTGGTTTGGATGTCGTTTAGGATTTCTTCAACCGTCATATCGGCCTGAAAGGAGACGAACTCGCTGTACATAATGGCGCCGGCGGTGCCATCGGGGTAGGCCATGAAACGGCGTGTTTCGTGGGCGAGATCTTCGTCGAGTTCTTCCAGAATCGCCTCGGAGTCGGCCTGATCGAGCTCGTTCATCAGGTCGGCGCGGTCGTCGCTATCGAGTTCAGCCACGAAGGGGGCGGCGACTTCGGCCGAGAGTTCTTCGATGATGTCGGCACCTTGAAAGTAGTAGACGCGTTCGAGGACTTCGGCACCTTGTTCCGGTGTGAGCAGGCCGAAGAGGGCCTGGCGATCTTCGGCGGACAGACGGTCGATTAGTTTGGCAGTTTCATCGTGATCGGCTTGTTGCAGCGTCTTGATTGCGGCGGCGGCGTCGGTCTTCTCGATTGCTTGGTGGAGTGCCTCGAGAATGCTGTCAAATTCGGTCATCGTGTCGGTCATAAGAAAAAAGGTGTGAAATGGTAGGCTTTACAGGGGGCGTGATTCCCGCCAAGCAATATATATGCAAAATGCCGAAACAGTACGAAAAAGCCGAGTCTGCGCTTTATTTTAACAATGGCGAATGCAGGACATAGTTTTGAGCCGTTTCGGATCGCGCGGCATGTCGTGTGGTGGTCGCTTTTAGTGGTGCCGGTGGCGGTGTCGGTGGGGGCGATGGTGGCCTTATTTCTATGGCTATTGGAGCAGGCGACGCAGACACGGCAGGCGCACATGTGGTTGATTTGGCTGTTGCCGCTGGCAGGAGTCGGCATTTACGCGCTCTATCGCTACTGGGGCAAAAACTCAGAGGCGGGCAATAATCTGATCATGGATGAGATTCATGCGCCTGGCGGGGGGATTCCTTTTCGCATGGCGCCCTTGGTTTTGCTCACGACGGTGGTGACGCATCTCTTCGGTGGCTCGGCTGGGCGCGAGGGCACTGCGGTGCAAATGGGGGGCAGTATTGCGGAGTATTTAGGCCAGCGCTTTGGGCTCTCGCGGGAGGATCGGCGCATTTTATTGATGTCGGGAATGGCGGCCGGCTTTGGTGCGGTCTTTGGCACGCCGGTGACGGGGGCGATCTTTGCGCTAGAAGTGTTGGCAATCGGGCGGATCAAATACGATGCCCTGTTGCCTTGTTTGATCGCGAGTTTGTTGGCGGATGTGACCTGTCATGCCTTTCCCATCCACCACACGCAGTATCATATCGCGTATTCGGCCAAGGCGGCGATCGGGTACTTTTCTTTGGATCTGGTTTTGCTGCTAAAGGTTGTGCTGGCGGGAGCCTGCTTTGGGCTGGCGAGTTATGCCTTTGCGGAGTTATCACACTGGCTCAAGTCCACTTCGCAGGCACTGGTGGCGCGCAAGTGGCTGATACCGGTGATTGGCGGCCTCTTGGTGTTGGGCATCAGTGTGCTGATTGGCAGCTATGATTATTTAGGGTTGGGGGTGCGTTCGCCAGATCCGGAGGGGGTGAGCATCGTATCCGCATTTACGGCGGGCGGGGCGGAGCCATTTAGTTGGTTTTGGAAGCTACTGCTGACGGCGATTACCTTGAGCTTAGGTTTTAAGGGCGGGGAAGTGACGCCATTGTTTTTTATCGGTGCCACCTTGGGGAACTCGCTGGCGATGCTATTGGGGGCTCCCGTGGATTTATTAGCCGGGCTCGGTTTTATCGCAGTCTTTGCGGGCGCGACGAATACGCCGCTGGCTTGCACCATGATGGGGATCGAGCTGTTTGGGGCGGAGAATGCGGTGTACTATGCCGTCGCTTGTTTTGTTGCCTATTATTGTAGTGGGCACACGGGGATTTACCAGTCGCAGCGGGTGGCTGTATCGAAGTTTCACACCAGTGAGCCAGAAGAGTCGACTTTAAGAGAAATTAAAAGCACGCGCCGTCGCTATGGACGGAAAAATTGATTAGCACAGCCGTATGAGTCAGGACGCAGAATATAACGCAGCCATCGAGTTTTACAATCGCCACAGTGGCGAAGTGGAGACGGAGGATGTCTATGGGGAGGGCTTTTTACGCTGGGCGTATGGGAATCCGTTGGGCCGCTTGACGGTAGCGGTGGCGGTGAAGCGCTTGTGGTTCTCGAAGTGGTATGGCTGGCGGATGGATTCCCCGAAGAGTCGCGCCAAGGTGGCACCTTTTATTTGGGACTATGGGGTCGATGTGGATGAATTTGCGGATTCTGTTGAGAGCTACTCGAGTTTTAATGAATTCTTTTACCGCAAGTTGAAGCCGAGCGCGCGTCCTGTGGATGCCGATCCGGCGGTAGCGGTTTTCCCAGCCGATGGCAGGCACCTGGGGATCGAGAATGTTAGTTTGGCAGACAGTTTTTATATCAAAGGGCAGCGTTTTGATTTGGAAGCCTTTGTTGGGGACGCCGCGCTGGCGCGTGAGTTTGAAGGGGGCTCGATGGTGATCTCGCGGCTGTGTCCAGTGGATTACCACCGCTATCATTTCCCGGTTGCGGGGCAGGCCGGGCCGGTGGACATCCTGGCAGGAAGTTTGCGCTCGGTGAGTCCCTTGGCCTTGCGGCGCAATTTATCGATTTTGTGGGAAAACCGACGTGCGCGCACCTTGGTGGATTCGCCTGAGTTTGGCAAAGTGATCGTGATGGAAGTGGGGGCGACCTGTGTGGGGGGCATGCACTCGACCTTTCAGCCCGGAGTGGTGCAGAAGGGCGCGGACAAGGGCTATTTTTCTTTTGGTGGCTCCTGTGTGACGACGATCTATCAGTCAGGCGCGTTACGGCTCGATGCCGATTTACTGGAACAAGCCGCGGCTGGGCGCGAGGTGTACGCCAAGATGGGCGAGCGCTGCGGTGTGGCCGTCCGACCAGACTAAGCTTTCTAAGGTTCAACACGACACCGAACTTGTTTAGTGGGGTGAGGGGGGCAATGGATGGCTAGAGCATGGTACGCCGCAGTGTGACTCATGCGATGAAACTTGATTGCTTACATTACCTGAGGCCGAATTCGGCGATGACGTATTTTTGCAGAATCATTACTATGCAGACGTGTTTTCTGTAGGGGCTTCACAATCTTCGCACTCTACGTCTATTAGGCCTGTGTGAGTATTTGGACTTGGTCGTGTGTTTGTTGGAATTGCTGGATCTGGCTTGGGCTGGCAAATGAGAGTCCGGTCGAGAGGGCATCGGCTTGGGTGGCGGAGGGGGCAATCACACTTAGGCTTTTCCATTGTGTGGTGGGGCGGCCTGTCTGCGGGTGGATCAGGTGGTGGTATGTGCCGTCTTGAGAGAAGGGACTACCGTAGCCACCACTGGTGGCGAGGGCTTGGTTTTCCAGCTCAGCGATTCGGTAGATGTTTTGGCGGTTGTTGGCGTCTTGGATGCCGATTTGCCAAGGGCGTTGCTCTGGATGTTGTCCCAGTCCGCGTGTCTCACCCAGTTCGATGAGTACTTGTCCGTAGCCGGCGGCCTGTAGGATTTCTGCGATGCGGTCGGTGATGTAGCCTTGGGCGATGCCGTTGAGGGTGAGTGACATGCTGGGCTGCTTGAAGTGGACGCCGCTCTCATTGTGCTGCACGTGTTGCCAACCGGTGCGAGCGAGGGCCGCTTGTAATGTGCCTTCATCGGGCACAGTCGTGGCCTGAGGCTGCGCTGCAAAATGTGCTTGATAGTGCTTCCAAATGGGTTGAATTGTGGGGTCAAATAGACCGTTTGTTTGTTGGTAGGCTTGGTCGATCGCGCGTAGTAGAGGCTGCCACTCGGGGGCGGGATTGCTGAGTGAGCCGTTGCGGTTGAGCTGACAGAGTTCGGATTGACTGTCGTATAGACTAAAGCGCGATTCGAGGTGGCGGATTTCAGCTAAGCAAGTGTCGAGTATGCGTCTGGCTTGTGTGGGCTGCTCTGTGTAGAGCGTAAATTGGCCTTCGCTACCGAGTGCGTAGCCTTGCCAACTCACGGGCTGTAGTGAACGTGCAGAAAGTGTTTGCCCGAGGCCTAAGCCCGCGATGGAGCTCGCCATAATTTGAATGAAGCGTCGACGTTGCATCAGGAAATGGACGGTGTTTTTCGGCGTGATTTGCGCAGCCAACCGCCGATGCCGGAGCTGACCAGTAGTAGGATCGCGATGGCAGTTAGATCCATTAGTGTGCGTCCGCCCCAACCGAATAGGCGTCCCGCATGTAGATCGAGCATTACACGATATAGGGAAACTCCACTGCCTTGAAAGGCGTCTAGAATTGTTGCGGCACTGGCATCGCTGAGCTCGGTTTGTATCAGTGGGCTCACATTGTAGCCAGCCTGATACGTGTCGAAATCGAGCCAATTAGCGTCGGGGCTCCAGCATCCCTCTTCAGCGATGAGTACCGGGCGATCGTCGCCACTGCGCCCGACGGCGATGAGTTTATCGTAGGGCAGCTGGCTGTGGTGAATCGTCTCGATTAACTCGCCATCGCCGCTTAGATAAATGAGTTGAGTGGCAGTGGCGACGACGCTGATGGGATCGCCTTCGACGATGCCGAGGGGGAGGTCGCCGTGAGTGAGTGCTTGGCCGTCGTAGAAAAGTTGTCCATTCAGGTGTGCCAAGGTGTGGGAGCCGTGGATGCGGTAGGCGTGGATTTCAGAGCCGGCGGCCATGCCGTAGCGACTGAGGATGAAACGGTTGTTGATTTGTATCGTATCTAAACCCAGCCGCTCGGTATGGTTGAGCGCCAGACCAGTGATGGAGAGCACGACTAGAAACAAGGCCGAGACTAGGCCCATCCAGCGGTGCCAGGCTAAGATTACACGTTTGCGCGGGAAATTCACTGTGTTACCTCCTGGTGTAGGAAGAGCGCTAGTTTTGAGAGGCGGGTGAGGGCGTTGACTGAGAGGGTGGCGCCGCTGATGCCGTCGATCTTCTTATTAAGCTTTTGCTCCGGGGATAATTGCAGCCCTGTGAATTGATCGGTGAAAAAGGGGTAGCGCACTTCCCAGCCATGACTTTCGCGATAGATGAGCACGCGCATTTGTAGCATGGCATCGCCTTCGATGAGAAAGCCGGTAGTGATGGGCTTGACCTTACCGATTTCTTCGAGAATCCATGCGGTGCGCGGGCCCTGTTGCCAGTAGCGGATGCGCAGGCCAGGATAGTCGCTACCGAAAACTGCTTTGATGCGGGCCTTGGTTTCTTTCGTTAACCACAGCACTTTTTGTTCGGGCGTGCCTTCGAAGCTCTGTTGGATGAAGCTGTCAGGCTCCAGGTAGATGTCCTCTTTCGCTTGCAAGCCGACCTTGACCACTAGGAACAGGGGGAGGAGTAAGCTGAATGTACTGAGGCGAAAGTGCATAGATACCAAAAAGGCCTGCGCTGGCTGAAAGAGCAAGCGCAGGCCAAGGTTTTGACAATTAGAATTGGTAGCCGACGCCTAGGTTAAAGACGGTGTCGCCATTGGCGCTGTACTGGTCGGACTCGGATATTTCTTGTAAGTCGGCTTTGAAGACGACATTCGGGTGTGGCCAGTAGTTGAGGCCGAGCTCGTAAATGTCGTTTTCGCTGAGCAGCGTGCCTGTGTAATACTCGTAGTTGCTGTAGCGGAAGTAGACGCCGAGCTCGCCATATTTTTCACTCACTTGCCAGCGGTAGGAGGGCTCGATGTAGAAGCCGTATTGATTTTCGGCATCGGCGTCGATGGTGCCGCTTAAGTCCCAACGGGCATAGAGGGCACGCAGACGGAAGTTTTGATAGCTGTAGTCGGCATGGACTTCTGTCAATAGACCGGAAACATCGCCGCCTACGGATTGTTTCATTTCATCTTGATAGAAGGCTGAAGCGCCTAGTTCGAGCCCTGCGATGCCGGTGTATTTTACACGACCGACGAAGGCAGCTTCGTTGTTGATGGCCTCAGCGACTTTTTGACGTGCACCACGTATGACGCCATCTGTGGTCATATCCAGACCGGAAGTGATGCCAGCATCGACGGCGATGCCGTTATTGAAGCGGTAGGTGCCTTTGAGGCCGGCTTCCCACCATGTGGAGGGGATAATGCGGGACTCAATGTTGTTGCGCTCGACTCCGTAGAATGTATTGGGCTCGTGTGTTTCATTGGTAATGCCAACAGGCATCAGGAAGAGACCCGCATCGGTGCTGAAGCGTTCGGTCCAGTCCATGCGGACGAAGGCTTGTTCGAGTTCCACTTCACCTGGTTTGCTCGCACCGTCACCAGCGAGGGAGTGTTCTAGCTCCAGTTCGGTATAGAGGGTGATCCAGTCGTTATACTCATGGTTGACGAAGAGTACGAAGCGGTGGAAATCGATTTCATTGTCCGCATTTTCATAGAAGTTTGCATGTAGTTCGCCGTAGCCGCCCACAGAGGTCTTTTCCCACCAGCCGGCAGATCCGAAGCTGCTGCCAGATTCTTCGACCGCGAGAGTGGTGGCTTCGAGCTGAGCTTGAGTCGATGCCAGCGCTTTACGAGTGTTGTTGGCTTCAGCTTGAGCATTGGAGGCGGCTGCTTTGGCCTGCGCGAGTTCGAGGCGTGTTTCGACTGTGCTGGATTGGTTGGCCTTTACCAGTGCGGTGAGTTCGGCGATTTGCTTTTGTTGTTGCTGCAACATTTCCCACATGACTTCACGCGAAGGCATGGAGGTTGTGGTTTCTTCAGCTGCACGCAGCGTCGATGCGAAGGCTGCAAGGCCAAGGATGACCAGCGCGAGGATAGGGTGTTTTTTCATTTGTTTATTGTTAGGTTTGTTTGACGGGAGGATGAGTCCCAATAGCTCAATTTACTCGCTGTCAATATAATCTTTGATACTGGATCTCATTCACATTGCTGATCGTGTTTGTACTGCAGCTTACACAAAAAAACGCCGACCTGCGTCGGCGTTTAAAAAGGGCGCTGGACGGGGATTACTGCTTGGGTTCCCAAGGGCTGAGCACTTCGTTGCTTATTCTTCGAGCGAGATCGCGGGTCAGCAGTGACATGGCTTGGTCCTCGGATTGGAGGAAGCTCTGTGTGTTGGATGTCGCTGTGGACGCCAGGTAGGGGTTGTTGACGTAGGCGTTGGAAGTTTCTTCGATGACGCGTCCTTCAAAAAAGTAATCCCCTTGATTTTGGTTATATAGAGAGAGCTCGGCCACGAGTGTGAGATCAAAATCGGCAGCGGTGGCGGTATCTTGACTACTGAGGGCCGCGGCTCTTCGTTTGTAGTTGGTCAGATTGACCAGTAGTACCGCATCGGCGTCTTCTTCGCTGGTGACGAGCAGGGTGCGTCCATCACGAATGAAGGCATCCCGTATCTGTCCGCTGAGTAGTGCTTGTGCTTGTGGTGCGAAGCTGTCGTTGGAGACAGGTTTGATGTAGATCGACTTGAAGGGGAGCTCCGCCGGGTTGCCCCATTGATAGGATTGACAACCGCTAATCAGGATCGCGGCCAGCACGGTGAGCATAGCGAGCAGGGGGGTGCGGAGGGCGTTTGGGAGCATCTTCATGATTTAAGCTAAGTGGACTGGGGCCGCCGGTATTTATGTTGATTAGTCTGTCAGGATCTTGCGCAGGATACTGGCGCCGGATGTCGGCTTGACGCCTGCTTCGATGTCGGCGATGCGGAGGCGTGCTTCTGCAGCCGCTTCGGATTCGGGGGCGATGGTGATGGTTTCGTTGTAAAAGACCAGTGCCGCGGTGTTGTTGGAGCGGAAATTATAGAAGAAGTCACCCAGGCTGAGTCGACTACGGGCCAGTAGATCTTCCATCGCGGCCAGATTACTTTCGACCTCGCCCAGGTAGTTACTCTTGGGGAAGAGGATCAGGAAATCTTCGTAGTAACTGATGGCTTGGCGGGTGGAGCCTTGGTCGTATTGAGCGCCTTTGACGAGGTTCGAGTAGGTCTCGGCCATGTTATAGTAGGCGTCGGGGGCGAGCATGCTCTGTGGGTAGTAGTTGATCAAGCGATCGAGCGCATCAATGGCATCTTCGGGCTTTTCTTGCATTTCCGAGACGATCGCGATGTTCATCAACGAGAGCGGTGCATAATCGCTGTAGGGGGCGTTGCGAACGATTTGTTCAAATTCGCGGGTGGCTTCGCCATATTGTCTAAAGCCTGGAATGATCCATAGGATGCGTCCGCGGGCACCTTCCATGAGTGCGGTCGCGCATTCAAATTGTGCGCCGATCACTTGGTCGAAGCTTTCGTAGTTGGGGTGTTTAGAGATGACTTCCTGGAAGCTGGCAAAGGCTTTCACCCATTTGCCTTTGGTGGTGAGAATTTGTCCGCGATAGTAGCGGGCATCGGCTGCGGCTTTGGCAGTCGAATATTTTTTGATGATTTTCTTGAAGGTGCGGTTGGCGGAGCCTGTGTTGCCGTCTTCTAGTTTGGCCATGCCAGTCTCCAGTAGCGAGGCGGCTGCGGCTTCATCGGCGGGACTGGCAATTTTAAGTGCGATGACGTCTTCCTCGTCGTCGCCTGCGAACCAGCTGAATGGATTGAGTCCTGCTTCAACTTGTAAGGAGGAGAGGAGGAGAAACCAGATTGCGAGAAGAGTGAAAGCGTTGCGTTGCATATTGTTTAGTGCCAGATTACTGCCATTTGATCAGTGAGGCTCCCCAGGTCAAGCCTGCCCCGAAGGCGACCAGTAGCACTAAGTCGCCGGACTTTATGCGGCCATTGCGGAAGGCTTCGTCCAGGGCGATCCCGACAGATGCACCGGAGGTGTTCCCATAGCGGTCAAGATTGTTGTGAAATTGTTCCATCGGCAGCTTCATTCGTTTGGCGAGGCTGTCGATGATACGCATGTTGGCCTGGTGTGGAATGAGCAGGTCGACTTGGTCGGTGCTGTAGTCGTTACGCTCCAGCACATCTTGGCTCACTTGGCCCATGACGCGGACGGCGAGCTTGAATATCTCCTTGCCGTTCATCTTGATGAAGTGCTGGCGTGCGTTGATAGATTCGACACTTGCGGGAATTGCGGAGCCGCCAGCGGCTTGGTAGAGCAGGCTGGGATCGGACCCGTCGGAACCAGTGATCGTGTCGAGTACGCCCACGGCAGCAGTCTCTGAGGTCTCTAAAATGACTGCGCTGGCACCATCGCCGAAGAGCACGCAAGTGGTGCGGTCTTCAAAGTCTAAGATCGAGCTCATTTTTTCGGCACCGATGATGAGGGCTTTTTTATAAGCACCGGAGCGCAGCATATTGGAGCCGGTGTTGAGTGCGTAAATAAAACCAGAGCAGGCTGCCTGTATGTCGAAGGCAGTGATGTTGTTGAGTCCGAGCTTGCTTTGGAGTAAGCATGCGGTCGAAGGAAAGGGCATGTCCGGCGTCATGGTGGCAACGATGATGAGGTCGATCTCGTTGCGGTCGATGCCAGCGGCGGCGATTGCTTTTTCCGCGGCCAGCTGCGCCATGTCGCTGGTGGTTTCGTCTTTGGCAGCAAAGCGGCGCTCACTGATGCCGGAGCGCGTGCGAATCCATTCGTCCGACGTCTCCACGATTTTGGCCATATCATCATTGGTCACTATATGATCGGGTGCATACGCACCTGTGCCGGTAATGATAACGGATTGAGTAGGCTGAGACATTGAAAAAATTGGATTCTACGTGAACGATCGTATTTGAATCTGCCGCTCTGCTGTAGCGCAGCGGCAGAAAGTTTAGATCAGGTCACTCACTTGATTGATATCTGAACCGATTGAGTCAATCATATCATGCATCACCACCTCGCGGGCGATCCTTAAAGCATTGGCAATTGCAATATAATTGGAGGAGCCGTGCGATTTCAAAATGTTACCTTTGAGCCCCAGTAGTGGGGCGCCCGCGTGCTGGTCGGGGCTGAGGCGCACTTTCATGTCGCGGAAGGCTGACTTGGAGAGCGCGGCACCGAGTATACGTTTGGGATTGCGCACCAGTTCTTCTTTGATGGTGGCTCCGATGAAGCCGAATAGCGCTTCGCTGGATTTTAAAACGATATTGCCGACGAAGCCGTCGCAAACGACTACATCCACGTCGCCATCGAATAGCTGGAAGCCTTCGATGGGGCCTACATAGTTGATCACTTTGCCATGGATTTTCTGTAGATCCGTGTGGGTGGCGTTGATCAGGCTGTTGCCCTTGCCTTCTTCGGTGCCAATGGTGAGTAGGGCGACACGTGGGCTGGCGCAGCCGAGTGCGGCCTTGGCGTAGTTGGCACCCAATACTGCATTCTGTACGAGGTTGAGCGCAGTCGACTCGGGATTTGCACCGACATCGATCAGCACAAAGGGCTTACGCTTGCTGGGAATAATAATGCCGAGCGCGGGCCGATCGACACCGTCCAGTGGGCGCAGTCGCAGAGTGCCACCAGCCATCAGTGCGCCCGTGTTGCCGCAGCTGACGACCGCGTCGGCTTTGCCGTCACGTAGTTGCTCGATGGCTTGCGACATCGAAGAGTCTTTTTTCTTTCGCAGTGCCTGAATCGGTTTTTCATCCATGCCGACGACTTCGCTGGCGTGATGGATATTGATTCTGGCTGGGTCGATTGAGGACTTGCGGACCTTTAACAAGCGTTCGATCAGACGGCCTTTACCGACTAGGGTAAAGTTGCAGTCGAGATCGAGCTCTTCAGTTGCATACAAAAGCCCACGGATAAATTCCGTGGGCCCGAGGTCGCTCCCCATGGTGTCGACCGCGATGGTGCATTTACCGCCGGGTGCGCCCATATAGGAAGTCAAATTAGAAAGTTATGAGGCGTCCGAGTGCTTAGACTTCGACGTCGAGCACCTGGCGGCCACGATACATGCCGTTGGCAGGGTTCACGCGGTGTGGGCGGAACAGTGTGCCATCTTGAGAGTCTTTTGACAATTGTGGCAGTGCGAAAGTAGTGGCTCCGCGGCGTTTACGGCTGCGTTGCTTGGATTGTTTGCGTTTTGGCTGTCCCATGGGATGTGTGTCTTAGATTAAATGTTTTAGAGCTAGGCTCGTTTGGAATGCGCGGATTAAAGGTTTCAAAGACGCGTCGTCAAGTACTCAATCTGCATAAATTTCACGTGGCTAGCAGAATTTAAGCACTGCGGTGACGAGTTGGTTGATCCCACTCTCCGCTTCCGTGATTGATTTTGCGAGCATATACGCCGGTGTGCTGACTACGCGGTTGGCTTCGTCCACTACGATGGAGTCGACTGGGCAGGCGATGTGCTGAGCACCTTTGGCGACGAGTGCTGCGGCGGTGTCGGGGTCGTTGCCGATTGTGAGTTGCACATGCTTTTCTCCCAGCGCGCGTGCGGCCAATACGGGGGCGATGCACATGAAGCCCTGAGCTTTTCCGGCTTCGTGAGCCGCTTGAATGAGGTCGATGACGGCTGGGTCCACATCGTAGTCCGCTCCGTCGAAGGCGTAACTAGAGAGGTTTTTAGCCACGCCAAAGCCACCTACATAGATAAATGCGTCGTAATTTTCCGCTTTGATATTGTCGAGTGGTAGAATCTCGCCGCGCGAGATACGTGCCGCTTCGGACATCACATTGCGGTCTTCGTCTTCGAGCTCTTCTCCTGTGGCATGGTCGATTACGTGGCGTTGGGTGATGTCGGGCGCGATGCAGCTTGTCTGTGTCCCGGCCTTGGCCAGTGCCAAGAGTGTGAGTACGGATTCATGGATTTCGGCACCGTCATAAACGCCACAGCCTGAGAGTATAAGAGCAACCTTGGTTTTCATGCGCACATCGATAGATATTCGGCGCATTCCTGCAATTCTGGAAATAGGAATTTTTTTTGCGGGGTTGCCTCTTGCGCGATATTTTGTCCGATTCTCGCGCTCTATGGCACTTTCTCCGAAACCCGCACCGACTTTCGACCGTGGCTTCCTAATTGAATTGGGAGGTGGTATTCTCTATCGCCAAGCTGAAAAGCTCTTTGAATCGCATGCCGTCGAGTCGGCTGAGTGGGAGAGCCCGGTATTGAAAGGTTTGGTGGATGGGGGGGATGGCATCTATACGCCCGAGCTCAATCTGCGCTCTACCGTGTTTGCCGAAAGTAGCTGTAATTGTCTGGAAGGGCGTCGGCGTAAAGTCTGCGTGCATGTGTTGGCGACGGCGCTTCACTACCAGGCATTAAAAGAAGAGGCTAAAAATGCCAAAGTCGCCGAAACTTTGGCGGCCGCACCCGAGCCGGAGCCCGTTGCTGCGCCTGTGAAACCGGCCAAGCTGCCGCGAGTGCGTTCTATTCGGATGGGGGAAGATGGTTTGTTGTTGCGCGTTTTGATTTTTTTGCCGCCCAATCTGGAAGCTGCGGCCGAGCGGGGAGCCATTGTGCTTAAGCTCGATGCCGCGGCAGGGCGCGAAATTCTGCCGCTGAATAAGCTCAACCCGCGTCAAAAATACAAGGTGGCGCCGAAGCAAGTTGCGGTGCTTAAGCTGGTCGAATCCTGGTGCGGTGGCAAACTCTCCAGCCTGTTGCAGCTCTCTGGGGCGCAATTGCGTCAATTACTGGATGCGGTTCGGGGAGAGCCTATCGTCTATTGGGTCAAGAAGCCCAATGCGCCTATTGATTGGGTCGACGGTGCATTGCCTGGCGTGTATGAATTTCTCGGGGAGTCCGCAGCCGCGGAGCCTGAGCCAGCTCAGCCGGAGCCCGTCGTGCTGGACCCCGAGCCAGTCAAGCCGCGGAGTTTTCCTGCAAATCTTAGTCTGCGCGAAAAGTCCAAACCCAACCTGCGCCGTATCGCCGAATCCAAGGGCGCGAAATTGTGGCAGGCCCGCAAGGCCGATTACCCCGTGGCCAGTGAGGCGGCCGCGAGTATGGAGGGCTTTTCACATAAGAGTGTGGTTGTGGATGGCTCGATTCATTATATCGCCATTCGTTTGCCTTCCGGGGATAGCGCTTCCGTGCAACCCTTGCGTAGTTTATTGAAGGCCGAGGGCTTTATGCTCGAACCCAGCAACCGCAAATGGTGGCTTCGCGACCGTCATAAAGTACTTAACTTTCTCGCGGGGCACTGGGCCGCGCTTAAGAATGAATGGCAGGCAGAGTTTACTAAGAACTTTGAATCCAAACTAAAGTCGGTCGAAGTGTCGGCACTTCAAGTGGAGGCCAAGGAGGATGGCGGGAAATTTGCGCTGGAGGTCAGTCTCAGTCAGCACACCGACGAAATGGAGCTGCGACGCGCCCTTGCCAGTGGCAAGAATTATGTCGAAGCCGAAGATGGCGCCATCACCTTACTGGATCGCCATTCCGTCGAACAATTGCACCAGCTGGAACGTTCAGTCAGCGGTCAAGCGGACCGTCCCTTTACACCTACGTTTTCCAAGCGCCTTGAAACTCAAGATTTGATCGATGTCGAAGATTTACTCGACGAGCTCTGTGAAGGCTGGCAACCGCCCCAAGCATGGCAGTCTCGCAGCCGTGCTTTAAAAGAAGTCGGTGCGCTGGAAGCCGCGCCCATCCGCCCTGGTTTTGACGCCATTTTGCGCACGTATCAACGCATCGGTGTCGCTTGGCTCTGGCACCTCTATCGTCATCAACTCGGCGGCATTTTAGCCGATGAAATGGGGCTTGGTAAAACCTTGCAAGCGCTGGCCTTGATTGAGTGTATCCGAAATGAGAAGGCGAATGGAGCGGGCGCAACTCCGCTTGCGAAGCATCCCGCGCTCGTCGTGTGCCCTGCCAGTTTGGTGGAAAACTGGCAGCGGGAATCCGCTCGTTTTACACCCAATCTTAAAACACTTAAACACCACGGGCCGAAACGCGCCAAGGAGCCTGTGGTCTTGGAGGAATACGATCTCGTCATTACATCCTATGGCACTTTACGCCAAGACGCCGAACTGCTCGGCACCATGGATTGGTGTGTGGTGATTGGGGACGAAGCGCAGCACATTAAGAACCGCCGCAGTCAGAATGCGAAGACCCTCACCAGTCTGCACGCTGAAGGACGCTTTTTGCTGACAGGTACCCCGGTCGAAAACTCATTGGATGACTTGCTCTCATTGTTCAGCTTTCTGATGCCCGGCTATTTGCAAAAGCCCACTGGTAAAATCTCGCAGGACAACAAAGCCTGGCATAATAAACGCCAAGCCGAGCGCGCGGCGGCCTACATCCTGCGCCGCACTAAGAAGGAAGTTGCGCCGGAGCTGCCCGATAAGATCGAGAAAACATTCTTCTGTGAACTCGGTGCCAAGCAGCAGCGCTTCTACCAGGATACCTTGGAAAAAACTCGTCGCGATATTTTCAATTTAGAAATGTCCGGTGCCAACGCCGGTCGCGTGCAGTTTGCCGCCTTCACCGAGTTGCTGCGTTTGCGTCAAGCCTGTGTCGATCCACGCATCATCGACGAAGAATTCCCGGAGAAAGACTCCGCCAAGCTCGCCGCTTTTGACGAAGTGCTGGATGAGTGTCTCGACGCCGGCAGTCGCATCCTGGTCTTTTCCAGTTTCGTGACCGCGCTCCAATTGTTGGCTGAGCATCTGGAGAAGAAAGGTCACAAATTCTGTTACTTGGATGGTAAGACCAAGAACCGACTGGCGCTCGTGGATGAGTTTAATCAAGACGAGAGCATCCCGGTATTCTTGATCTCGCTCAAAGCCGGGGGCACTGGTCTGAATCTCACCGGAGCCGACACCGTGTTGCACTACGACCCTTGGTGGAATCCCGCGGCCGAAGCCCAAGCCACCGACCGGGCGCACCGTATCGGTCAGACCAAAGTCGTGACCAGCATCAAGCTGATCGCCGCCAACACCGTGGAGGAAAAAGTTCTGGAATTGCAGGCTAAGAAAGCCGAAATTCTACAGGAACTCTTCGACGAGAGCAAAGCCGCCAATGCCAAAGTGAACCTCGACGATATTAAGGCTTTGTTGAAGTAGGAGCGGCGGAGATTGGGAACGTTGGGAACGTCGAACGTCCAACGCCCAATGTTGAATTTTTGGGCAGAATGATTGTAGGCAGAATGATTTTCTTCTTGTGGCCTCGGTTCTTTGAACCGGGGAGCGGCGGGGATTGGGAACGTCGAACATTGAACGTCCAACGTCCAATATTGAATTTTTGGGGCAGAATTATTGTAGGCAGAATGATTTTTTTTCTTGTGGCCTCGGTTCTTTGAACCGGGGAGACTGTCCTCTGTCCTCTGTCCTCTGTCCTCTGTCCTCTGTCCTCTGTCCTCTGTCCTCTGTCCTCTGTCCTCTGTCCTCTGTCCTCTGTCCTCTGTCCTCTGTCCTCTGTCCTCTGTCCTCTGTCCTCTGTCCTCTGTCCTCTGTCCTCTGTCCTCTGTCCTCTGTGTGCGTTAGCTTAGCTGAAATTGCGCTTTGTCGATCGCTTTCATGTAGGCTTCTTCTTGCGTGATGATGCCGTCCTCGAGTAGTTTTCGCAGGGAGGTGTCCATCGAGATCATTCCGGTGCTGCGGTTCTGGTCGATGATATTGCGTATGCTGGAGAGGGCACTGTTGCGTATGCAATTGGGCAGTGAGCCATGCTTGAGTAGGATCTCGTGCGCTGCGATGCGGCCGCCATCTTTGCGTTTGCAGAGTAGCTGCGAGACGATGCCGCGTAGAGTCTCTGCCAGCATGATGCGGGCTTGGTTTTGTTCGTCGGAAGGAAAGGCATCGACGATCCGATCGATGGTCTTGGTGGCGCTATTGGTGTGTAAGGTCGCGAAGACGAGTGTGCCCATGGCGGCGCAATTTAGGGCTAGCCGTATGGTCTCCATGTCGCGCATCTCGCCGATGAGTATGACGTCGGGGTCGGCGCGCATGGCACCTCTGAGGCCAGCCGCAAACGAATGTGAGTGCTCACCGACTTCACGGTGTAAGATCGTGCTCTTTTTGTCGATGTGTGAGAATTCGACGGGATCTTCGAGGGTGATGATCTGGCGTTCGTAGCTGCTGTTGATCTGGTCGATGATCGCTGCCAATGTAGTGGATTTTCCACTACCGGTTGGGCCGGTTACGAGCACTAGGCCTTCTGTGTAGCTGGCAATGTTTTTGAGCGCTACGGGCAGTCCCAACTCGTCGATACTTGCGATGCGCGAGGGGATCTGACGTAACACGGTGGCCATGCCTTTGCTGTTTCTGAAGAGATTCATTCGGAAACGTGCCCGGCCGGGGATCTCATGTGCGATATCTGTATCGTGGGTTTTGAGGAATGAGTCCCAGCGGTGCTTGGGAGTGACTGCTTGTAGCATGGCCTCAATTTCGTTGGCTTGAATGGGCTGATCGTTGAGCGGGTGGATGATGCCATCAATGCGTGTTTTTGGGGGGGCGCCGACGGAGAGATGGAGGTCGGATCCGCCACGTTCCAGCATGTCAGTGAGTAGTGTATCTAAATCGTTCATACTATGGGGGTGTGTGGGAGTGCTGGTTTTAGTCTTCGGCGTTGTCGGTGTGCTCGGCTGCGGTCTCAGGGGAGATTTTGCCTTGTTCGAGTAGCTCTTTTACGGAGTCGTTCATGGTGCGCATGCCATGTTTTTTGCCAGATTGCATCGCGTTGTTCAGCCCGGAGTCCTTGCCGTCGCGGATGATGTTGGCGACGGCGTTGGTGTTGACCAGCAGCTCGCAGGCGAGCACGACTTCGTCGTCGACGCTGGGGAGGAGGCGTTGGCAGAGGATGCCGCGTAGGGAGCCGGCGGCCATGGCGCGGATCTGGTTTTGCTGTCGTGGGGGAAAGACGTCGAGGAGTCGATTTAGGGTCGAGCTGGCATCGCGGGTATGCATGGTGGCGATGACCAGGTGGCCGGTTTCGGCCGCGGTGATGGCCATTTCGATGGTTTCCAGGTCGCGCATTTCTCCGATCACGATGATGTCGGGATCTTCCCGCAAGGCGGACTTGAGCGCGGAATTAAAGGATTGGGTGTGATCGCCGATTTGTCGCTGTGTGACGATGCTATTGGCAGATTCCTGCATGACCTCGATCGGATCTTCGACCGTGATGATGTGCTCCTGGCGTGATTGGTTCAGTTCATTGACCAAGCTGGCCAGGGTGGTGGTTTTGCCGCTACCCGCGGGGCCGGTCACCAGAATGATGCCGTTGTGGTAGGCGAGCAGTTTTCGAATGTCGGGGGCATTGGGGAAACCAAGTTCTTCGAGGCTCATGATGTGATCGGCGACGACGCGATACACGCCTGAGATTCCGTTTTTTTGCTCCATTAGGTTGGCGCGAAATCGCATGCCACTCGCTGTGTCTTCGTTGTCGATCGTGAGTGCATAGTCGAGATCCCAGTCGGTCTCGAACTGTTTGCGCTGGGCGTCGTTGAGCAGGATTAGATTCATGCGGCGTGCCAGCTCGTCTGAGAGTGGGGTGTTACTGAGGTAAACGATACGTCGGTGGTGGCGAATGCGCGGGCGTGCACCACCGGTAATATGTAAGTCACTGGCACCGATTTTCTGGCATTGTATGAATAGCTTTTTCAGTGCAAGCAGCAGCTCGGCGTCTGACATTTCCTCGAAGGAGGAGAAGGTGGGGAAGCCTTCGGCGGTGGATTCGATTTCGGCAGAGATGCCTGGGATTTCCGGCAGTTCGAATCCTTCTTGCACGTTTTGCAGTGCGGCGTCGACAGCGCCTTGTAGGAATTCGCTGTCGGTGACCCAGCCAGTGTTGGTCAACAGTTTGGCGACGGAGTGGATGTCGGTCTCGGGATCGAGATTGGCCGCCATGCCGGTAATTTGGGCAGTTGTTAAAAGTTCGTTATCGGAGCAAAAATGAAGGAGCCAGTGAATTTCAGGACGCATGGAGTATAGAGTGTCAATTGGAGATAGTCGAAAGGTGAATACGAACTTTAAGAGTGGTTTGAATCAATCTTTTAAGCAAATGTGTGTGGTATTTATCTCGTGGGTGCCATCTACAGAATTGTGTTCTTTCCATTCTTGGCTTGGGAGCTTTTACTGCGCGGATGCAGACTGC
This sequence comes from Coraliomargarita algicola, assembly GCF_033878955.1. Taxonomy (NCBI): domain Bacteria; kingdom Pseudomonadati; phylum Verrucomicrobiota; class Opitutia; order Puniceicoccales; family Coraliomargaritaceae; genus Coraliomargarita; species Coraliomargarita algicola. Next base: position 2,023,281 of record NZ_CP138858.1, on the reverse strand, counting down.
TAAGATTGAGCTTAAGGAATTGGTGTTTTTTGCCCGGCATGGACTTCTCGAAGAGGAGGCCGTCTTGGGGCAACGTTTTCGGGTGGATGTGCTGGCGACGCTCGATTCCTCGCTGGATCTTTCGCAGGATACGCCAGAGTCGACGGTCAATTACGTCGAGTTGTATCAGGCGGTGAAGGAGGTATTTACCGAGCAGCGCTTTAATATGATCGAGGCGGCGGCAGATCGCATTGCGGCGACGATTCTCGAGCGTTTCGCGAAAGTGATTTCGGTCACGGTCAGGGTCAAAAAGCCTGCCGTTCCAGTCGATTGTATTTGCGACTACTTCGCTGCGGAGGTGACACGATGCCGCTAGTTCGCGCTTATATCGCGCTCGGGAGTAACCTCGGCGATCGCTTGGGACAGATGCAATCGGCGTTGGTGCGTTTAGCGGGCGACGAGTGTTTGCAGGTGGTTCAGGTGAGCCCTGTTTACGAGAATCGTGCAGTGGGAATGGGGGCGGTCGACGACTTTCTCAACGCGATTGCGGAGGTGGAGACCAGCTTGGCCCCACTGGAGCTTTTGGATCGTTGTTTAGCGGTGGAAACAGAGCTCGGGCGCGTGCGCACGGGTCAATGGGCACCTCGCACGATTGATCTCGATGTGATCGCCTATGGGGAGGCGACGATTGAATGTGAGCGATTGCATGTGCCGCACCCGCGTATCGCGGAGCGCGACTTTGTGGTGCACCCGCTCCATGCCATTGCGCCCGAGCTGCGGATCCGTGGTCAACGCGTTGCCGATCTGGCAGCCACTTTATCCAAAGAGGGGTTGACGCTGCATCCCCTGAGTTTAAACGCCTAATCTTTGAGACAAATGAAGCCACAAATTGAAATCGAATACTGTCCTGGCTGTCGCTGGCTGCTACGAGCTGCATGGACGGCGCAGGAACTCTTAACCACCTTCGAGGCGGAGCTGGGCGCGGTGACGCTGCGACCTTCTGATAGTAGCGGAACGTTTCGTGTGACAGTCGACGAGCACCTGCTCTGGGAGCGTAAGATCGAGGGCCGTTTTCCAGAAATGAAAGAATTGAAGCAACGCGTGCGTGACCACATCGCACCGGAGCGTGATTTGGGGCATAGTGACCGTGTTGAAAGGCAAACAGATGTCCGCTGAAATTGCGCAACAAGCCATCGCGGCCGCCGAGCGTTTAGCTGATGGTGTGGACGCGCTACATTTTGCCGCGCCGACGACGCATATTTATAATCCTCTGCGCTACGCATGGACAGGGCATCGCAGTTACTTGGAGCAACACGCGGCTTCGAGGAAAAAGGTTATTTTCATGGGGATGAATCCCGGTCCTTTCGGTATGGCACAAACAGGAGTGCCCTTTGGTGAAGTTGCCTTAGTGCGGGATTGGGTTGGAGTGGAGGAGACTATACTGCCGCCTGAGAATGTACACCCGAAGCGTCCGATCGAGGGCTTTGCATGTCAGCGCAGTGAGGTGAGTGGACGCCGGTTATGGGGGCTTTTTGCGGAAAAATATCCCGTGGCGGAGGACTTTTTTGCGGAGCATTTCGTGGCTAATTATTGCCCACTGGTATTCATGGAGGCAAGTGGCAAGAATCGCACGCCAGATAAACTACCCGTGGCAGAACTGGCAGATTTATATGCTGTCTGCGATCAGCATCTGCGTGACTTGGTGGATGTGTTGCAGCCAGAGTGGGTGATCGGTGTGGGGGCCTTTGCCGAGTCGCGTGCGAAAGAGGCTTTGCTCGGCTACGAGCTGAATGTGGGGCGCGTTTTGCATCCCAGCCCCGCGAGTCCTGCTGCGAATCGTGGTTGGGCGGCGCAGGCTGAAAAGCAATTGTTGAGCATGGGGGTCTGGTCATCGAAGTGATTTACCTGTCCTAACATGGGTGTTTTTAATGGAATGCAGCAGGCGGAATTATAACAGGCCGCCCTGTTCGCATTAGCTTCGACTTATTTTAATTTCGAGCACCATTAAGTGAGCTTATGTTGAACACTTTAGATTCCTCTCAGGCCACGGCCTATCCAGAAATTATCCAAGGCGGCATGGGGGCAGGCGTCTCCAATTGGCGTTTGGCCAATGCGGTCGCCAGGCGCGGGCAGCTCGGTGTGATTTCGGGCACTGCACTCGATACGATTTTGATTCGTCGGCTTCAGCTTGGCGATCCGGGCGGGCATATGCGTCGTGCGCTTGAGGCGTTCCCATATCCTGAAATGGTGCGGACGATCCTGGACAAGTGGTACATCGAGGGCGGCAAGCAAGCCGATGAAGCTTACAAGCTTAAGCCGATGCCCACAGTCGATATGCTGCGTGAGGATGAGGAGTTGCTGATTGTGGCCAACTTTGTGGAAGTTTATTTAGCCAAAGAAGGGCACTCGGGCATGGTCGGTATCAATTTACTCGAAAAAATTCAGTTGCCGACGCTGCCATCGTTGTTCGGAGCGATGCTGGCGGATGTGGATGTGGTGTGCATGGGCGGAGGTATTCCGCTGGGGATTCCCGGTGCGCTTGATAAAATGTCGCAACTCCAGCCCGTTGAAATGAAGCTCCATGTGGTCACGACGGACCGCTCGCAGGAGTATACCAGTTCTTTCCACCCAGGCACTCACGTTTCGGCGGTGCAGAAGACACTCAAGCGTCCCTTGTTTTTTGCTGTCATTTCTTCCGATGTACTGGCCAAGACTCTGATGAAAAAGGCCAGTGGCCGGGTCGATGGCTTTGTGATCGAGCATCACCGGGCGGGCGGGCACAATGCACCTCCACGTCGTGGTGGTGAATACACTGAGCGCGATGTTTGTTCCATCGAAAAGGTGGCTGCGCTTGGCATGCCTTTTTGGCTGGCGGGCGGCTGTTCGACACCCGAAGCTTTAGCCGCAGCGAAGGCTGCCGGAGCTTGCGGTGTGCAAGTCGGCACAGCGTTTGCCTGCAGTGAAGAATCCGGCATTACCGCAAAAATTAAATCGGAGATTATTCAAAAACACCGTGATGGCACACTGCAGGTGATCACTGATTTTAAAGCTTCGCCCACGGGCTATCCGTTTAAACGGGTGGAAGTCGAAGCGAACAGCACACGCGATGCTTGTCGCGCCTGCGATCTCGGTTATTTGCGTCACGTATATGCCAAGGACGATGGCACATTGGGCTACCGGTGCCCCGCCAGCCCCCGTAAGCCTTTTGTGAACAAAGGAGGCACTGCTGAGGAGGCCGAAGGTAAACAGTGTCTTTGCAATGGTCTGCTGGCTACAATTGGTATGGGCACTGTGCGCCGCGGCACTCCTGTGCAACCCTTGGTGACCTGGGGCGAGGATATGCGTTTTCTTGATTCCATACTCGATGCCAATCAGTCCAGCTATTCAGCAAACGATGTGATTGATTATATTTTGTCTCCTGTGGTGGCATAATTTTATTTTCTCCTTAAGTCTTAATTTATGCAACAAATCGCGATACGACATCACAGCTTTGGGAAGCCTCTCGAAGTCTTGCAACTGGAACAAATCGCCCAGCCGGAACCTCAGGCAGGCGAAGTGCGTGTGCGCCTCGAATTGGCGACCATCAATCCCTCGGATTATGGGATGATTGGTGGGAGCTATGGTAGCCTGCGCGAACTACCGGCAGTGGCTGGCCGCGAAGGCGTCGGCGTGGTCGAAGCACTCGGCTCGGGAGTGACGGGGCTTGAGATTGGCACGCGGGTGCGCTTCCCCGGCGAGGACGGTGCGTGGCAAGCTTCGGCTTGTGTGGCCGCCGAAGATTTATTGGTGGTGCCCTCCGAAGTGCCGGTCGAACAGGCCGCGATCTCATTCATCAATCCGCCCACCGCGTATTGCCTACTTAGGAAGGTCGTGGACCTGCAAGCAGGTGATTGGGTGGTGCAAAACGCGGGTAACTCTGCGGTGGGGCTATCAGTGATCCAGATGGCCAAGGCCTTTGGCCTCAAGACGATTAGCCAAGTCCGACGCGAAGAATTAGTTGAGCCACTCAAAGCGATGGGAGCTGACCATGTTGTGATTGAAGGTTCTGGCTGGGCCAAGGGAATCGCTGAACTGACAGCTGGTGCCCCTGTTCGCCTAGCCTTGAATTCGATTGGGGGAGAGAGCGCGATCGATCAGATCAAAGCCTTGGGAGAAGGGGGCACACAAGTCACTTTCGGTGGCATGGTGGGCGATAAAGTTCGTTTTCCGACACGCTTTCTTATCTTTAATGATGTGCGACTCACTGGTTTCTGGTGGGATCAGTATGGCAAACGTCATGGGGTCGAAGCGGTACGTGAAGTCATGACAGAGGTGTATGCGATGATGGCAGATGGGCGCTTGAAATTGCCGATCGAGAAGACGTATTCGTTCGCCGAATACAAGGCTGCGATCGAGCATGATGGCCAGCCGCGTTTGGGTAAAATCTTACTCCAGCCCACATCGCCTGAAGTGAAGCATCCGCATGTAAATCCTTGCGGGGAGTGATTCTTACTTGAGCCACTTCTTCCAGTTGTCGCGGTAGGCTTCGGCGTTGCGCCAATCGACTAGCCGTGGGGTTGTGCGTAAGACGGGCGCTGCGGGTGCTTGATTGTTATGTAGTTTTTCAATCATGGCCTCGACGCTCTGAACGCCCCAGTCGTAGTAGGGGTGCACGACTAGCGCGTCGAGGTAGCCCTGGTCGACATACATGAAGGCCGATGGCGAAGACTGAATCGCGACGACTGGGAGTTGCTTGGGTTTCCATGGGAGCGCGGGCATGCCCAGTAATGGCCAATCTTCTAGAAAGACCCAGCCCTTGATCAAGTCGTTGCGATCAGCCTCTTCCGCCGCGACGATCGCAGCGATGGCAGATTGATAGTCCGGCGCAGTTGTCACTGTGGTTTCAATGCGACGATAGCCTAGCACTTCGCGCAGCCCTCGCATGCGCTGTTCGAGCTCGGGGCCCGGGTGATCGCTTGTGAGTAGGGCGACGCGTCCTTTGGTGGGCAGTTTCTTTAAAATCTCGCGCGCTGCCATGCGTCCTGCCTCGACTTCGTCGGCTAGGATGGATGCGAGCACGGGAATCCCGGGGAGTTGGCTTTCAAAATATATGAGCTCTTGACCTTGCTTGATGGCGAATTCGATCGAGTTACGGACTGCCTCGCTATCGTCAGGACTGATGATGAGCCCGTCGGCGTCTTCGATGAAAAGCTCGGCGAGTGCGCTCACTTGGCTGCCGCCTTGCGCTACATTGGGTGTTAGAATTACCAGTTCGACATCGATCGAATATTTGCGGCTGAGTTCCAGCACGGCTGCTTGAGCGCCTTCGTGAGCGGCTTGATAAATGGCGTCATCGAGGTCGCGTCCGATGAACCCGATTTTATATTCACCTAAGAGTTCGCGGTTTTGAGCGAATAGAGAGATGCCGCATAGGAAGAGGGTGAGTAAGCAAAGTCTTTGAAGCATAGGTCAAGCAGAGTAGTCTTCTCCGCTGACAGTTGGCAACCGACTTTGTTCGTATTTATCAGTTCACATACGCGCTAAGCTTTCGGCGAGGCCGCCTTCGCGGCTGTGGCGTCGCCATTGGGCTGTAAAATTCTTTAGTAGCGAAGCTCGTTCTTCACTTGGGGCTTCGCCGAGGCAGCGCTCCAGTGCGGCGCGATTGAGTCGTACGCTGAGCTCGATTTCGGGATCGAGCCCCTCGGTAGAGATTGCATTCAGTGCGTCGGCACATTGCGTTAATTCGTCTTTGCTGGTGTGGGGAAGAATGCTTTCCGCGAGTTTGGTATCACTGGCGAAAAATGCGCTGTGCAAGGTGCTATCGTTGGGCGAGGGCGATGTTAGCATGTGGTCGATGCGTCCTAAGGCACAAATGGCTGCGCCATGGCCCGCGGGCTGATCTGGATAAAAGAGCTTGTCGATGGTTTCAATCAATTCGGATGCTTCCAATTCTTGACCATGGGTCGCGGCTGCGGCGATCACCAGGGCGGGATAGAGTGTGAGCCAGGGTTGATGGTGTCCGTTGTCTCCCCAGGTAGTCAGTAGCAGACCACGGGCGCCGTGGGCATGCCCCTGCTGGGCCGCCAGTTGAATGTTAGTTTCGGCCACATCCAGACGTCCACTAAAGGAGTTCCAATTGCCCGCACCGGGCGCGACATAGAACTGATTGCGAAAGCCGGCTTCGGCGACGATGCGGCATTGTTCGGCAAAGGGGGAGTCGGCTTCGTAGCCCCATATCACGGGGATGACATCTTTGGGTAACTCTGGCACCAGGTCCGGGCGCTCCATGATAATGTCGGACCAGAACTGTGGCGTGTGCCCATGCTTCGCCGTCAGCGCGAAGAGTTGCTTCATAAAGTCAAGATATACGCGGTGCTTGCCTTCGCTGGCGACGCGTGCCGCGCTGCGGCCTTTGCCGAGCTCCCAGGGCTCGTTGCCGCCGATGTGGATTTGCCGTGAAGTGAAGTTGGGCAGTAGCTCGGAGTAGAGGTCATCCATAAAGTCGGCACTGCGTGCGTCTGGATAGAGCGTGCTGCCAAATTCACGCCAGCCTGCCCAGGGATGCTCGAAGCCGTCGGGGCATTCTGCCAGCGGTTTATAAGCTTCATGCCGCAGCCAACGTTCCATGTGTCCGAAGGAGTTTTGATTGGGCACCAGCTCGATGCCGCGCTCCGCGCAGTAGCGATCGATCTCACGGATTTCCTCCGCTGTCATGGGAGAGGCGTGTTGCCAGACCGTTTTGTGTTGGGTGTAGGCGAAGGTGTGCTCGGTATAGAGCTGTAGTTCATTATACTGCAATGCCGCCAGAGCATCGATGAGTCGGCGCAGTGTCTCCATTGTGGGCACCCGGTTGCGGCTGATGTCGAGCATCAGTCCGCGACGTTCAAAGAGAGGAGCCACCTGGCTCCAGCTGGGGGTGAAATCGGGGCTCTGTGCCGTGCCTGCTGGGGTTGATTTTTTCATGCTTTGGGGGCATGTTGGAGAAGTATACTTGGAGTCACAAATAGAAATGAATGCGTCGTCTGTACTTACTCGTTTTCTTAATAATCCTATATTTACGCCGTCAGAGCTTCGGCCATCGCAAGCAGGGCTTGAAGTGATGTGTGTGTTCAATCCTGCTGCGACCTTATTTCAAGGTAAGCGTCTGCTTTTGATTCGTGTTGCAGAAAAAGCCATCGCCGAGCGGGGCTGTATTGCCTCGCCCGTCCTGGATCTGGAGGCTGGAGAGGTTCGTATTCATCAGTTTCGTTTGGATGATCCGAAGCTGAACTATACAGATCCTCGCTTTTTTACTTACAAGCATCAGATCTATCTGACGAGCCTCAGCCACTTCCGCGTGGCGACTTCGGAGGATGGGCAGCACTTTTCCATCGGGGCAGAGCCAGTTCTTTATCCGGAGACGGCATACGAGACCTATGGGATCGAAGATGCGCGGATCACACAGCTGGAGGGGCGCTATTATATTAATTATTCAGCCGTGTCCGAGCGGGGAGTGGTCACTGTGCTGGCAGAGACGGCAGACTTTAAATCGTTTCAGCGACGGGGCATTATATTTGCACCGGATAATAAAGACTGTGCCTTGTTTCCTGAGAAAATCAATGGGCGCTATCAGGTCTTGCATCGTCCTGCGGTGGTTCACGCGGGGCAAGCTTCCATCTGGACCGCATCTTCTGAGAATTTGTTAGACTGGGGCCACCACCGATTTGTAGCTGGGCCGCGTTCTGCTCACTGGGACTGCGAGCGTATCGGCGCCGGGAGTCCGCCAATCAAAACGTCGCAAGGCTGGTTGACGTTCTATCATGGATGTAATCATCAATCACGCTACTGTCTGGGACTGCTGCTACTGGACTTAGAAAAACCGTGGCAGGTGATCCGGCGTTCGCGGCAGCCCTTCTTTTCTCCCGAGGCTTCTTATGAATGCGAGGGCTTCATGCCGGAGGTGGTCTTTCATAATGGAACCATTGATTTGGGGCAGGGACAGCTGGAGATCTACTATGGGGCTACGGATCGGGTGACTTGCGCTGCGCGTGTTTCGTTGGATGATTTGCTGGCGAGTTTGGAATCCTAGCCTTGAGTTATTTTGTCTCATTTGAGTCGTTCAAACAGTTCTTTTTGTCTCAGTGTCATAAGGCAGTGTCGCCTGTCATTTTATGGCTACTATTGCGTCCATTAAGATTCAATACTGTGCGAACTTAGATAAATACTGAGATTCTGTTGAGGCCCGGTTCTGGCTTTGATTGCCGGTTCGCTGGTTGAATTTTTGGCATATTATGTGCAGGTAATGCGGGCGAAGGTTTTGTTCAGATATGAAACGAAATGATATTGGCATAACTTTTCACTATAGGCTTGTTGCTGAGATTAGCTCAGGCCGATCGGGGTATAAGTAGATGACTTATCTCTCCGTGGGGAGTGCAATTATTTTGGGATGCATTACACTGTCGTTTCGTTCCGAGGGCTTAGCCCTTTGAACATGTAAAATAGAATAGTTCAATCATACGTTAGATGGAAGAGGTGTTAGCTTATGAAAGGTTCAATTATTCCGCAATCATGGCGCTCATCTTTAGATGAGCTTCGAGAAGATATCGCTCATTGTGTGGATCGCTGGCTACAGCGACTGAAGCCTGAAGACCGCGCGCAGGGAGCACAGGCGCTCACGACAGACTTCTGGAATGAGTCATTCTTACCTGCCTTCAATGGGCCACGGATGAATGTTCAGGAGAATGATGATGAGCTCGTCGTGACCGCAGAACTGCCTGATATGCGTCAGGATGAGATTCATGTCGATCTGGACGGTCGCCTGTTGAGAATTCATGGCCAGAAGGAAGAGAGTCGGGAGAAGGTGAGAGGGCATGCGCATATTTCTGAACTGCGATTCGGAGCCTTCTCGCGCGTGGTCGAGTTACCCTGCGAAGTGGATCAAGCGCGCACGGTGGCTAAATACCGGCGAGGCGTGTTGAAATTGACACTCCCCAAAACTGAGCAAGCCAAGGCACGCAAAATTAAGGTTCAATATTTGGATAACTGAGCCCGGTATCGCGCGCGCCGTCCCTTGTTTAGATGTCTTCAATAGACTGTTCTTGCTATTTATGATATGAAGCGAAATCGAACGCCCATCCTGTTACAGCCGGATCCATCCAGAGTCGTGATCCGTCCTTTTGAGTTACACAATCGCGAGCGCATTGCTAAAATCATTGGACGCGTCTTTTCCCTCAGTGAGCGGCGCGCACGGGATCAAGCGAAGCGCTTGCTCGATGAGTTTGGAGATCGGCATACGAATCCGCGCGCCATTTTCCTGGACCGTTTTAATCAGGTCAAAGAGTTCCTGCTTACGGATATGCCGATGACGGAGGATCGGAAGCTATTGATCGGTGGCTATTTCTTACAAGAATATGCTTTGGAAGCAGCGGCTCTGTTTAATCCATCCATTGTGCCGCATCCCGATCAGAGTGGGCTTACGCAGGGGGAACTTCGTTATATCATGAGCCTGCGGGCGACAGGTGAGGGGCATATTTCCTCGATAACATTTCGCACCGGGCGGATCGATGCCCAGGGCCGTGTGACCGTCGATCCGGCCTCTCCATTGGTGAATAGTGGGACCGTAGAGGCGGACCCGTCTTATGACCGAGCGTTATTTCTGCGCAAGTTGCATGAACTGGGGCTGGATACACCGTGGTCGCGGGAGATTATGGAAGAGTTGGAGGACTCCTTTACCTTGCTGCAATTGGAGGCGGTGGTGCTGCGGGCCTTGGCTCGTAATCGTTTTAGCCCCGCGATCGAGCGGGAAAATGCCGATGCGCTCTTATCGCTGGCACGGGCGAATTACGAATTGGATTTTAACCCTACCGGTGATTTGAGTGAGCGCGTGATCTTTCCTTATTCCTCGACCGAAACGCGTGGGATTGAAGACGCACGTTTTGTCCATTTTGAAGAGGAGGATGGGCAATCGATTTATTACGCGACCTATACGGCCTACAACGGGCATGCCTTTTTACCGCAACTGCTTGCGACCAAGAATTTCTGTGAGTTCAGCATTAATACCCTCAACGGGCCCGAAGTGCAAAACAAAGGAATGGCGCTCTTCCCGCGTAAGATCAATGGACGCTACGCGATGATTTCGCGGCAGGATAATGAGAACGTCTATCTGATGTATTCCAACATGTTGCACTTCTGGTATGAGAAGACCTTGCTTTTGCGCCCGACATTTCCATGGGAATATGTGCAGTTAGGCAATTGTGGTTCGCCGATTGAAACTTCCGAAGGGTGGTTGCTGCTGACCCACGGTGTTGGATTTATGCGCAAATATGCCATCGGCGCAGTCTTACTTGATTTGGACGATCCTTCACGTGTGATTGGCCGTTTGAAACGTCCCTTGCTGGCGCCCGATGCACGGGAGCGTGAAGGCTACGTGCCGAATGTCGTGTATAGCTGTGGCGCCTTGGTGCACGCCGGTCGCTTGATACTTCCATATGCTTTGAGTGATCAGTGCACTAGCTTTGCGACCTTTGATTTAGAAGAATTGCTGACAGAACTCAAGCAGGCCGGAAATCCGCGCTGAGGCTTGAATGATTTGTATTATGATGAAACCGATTACAGAATTAAACAAAGTAGCATTCGTTGGGGATTACCTGCCACGCAAGTGCGGAATTGCCACCTTTACTCACGACTTGCGACAATCCGTAGCGGCACATCTACCGGATACTGAATGCCTGGTCGTCGCCGTCACGGACCCGAAGGAGGATTACTTGTATCCGCCGGAAGTGAAGTTTGAGGTCAACGAGCAGAACTTGGATGATTATCGTCGCGCCGCTCAGTTTTTGCGTTTCCACAATGTGGAGACCATTTGTGTGCAGCATGAGTTCGGCGTATACGGCGGTGTCGAAGGGGGGCATTTGCTAACCTTCCTACGTGAGGCCGGTTTGCCTGTGGTCACGACTTTTCACACCATTCTGACGGAGCCCAATCCCAATCAACGCCGCGTTTTTGAAGAGCTGGTGCGTTTGTCCCAGCGTGTGGTGACTATGAGTGAAAAGGGCGTCAGTATCTTACGTGATACCTATGATGTGTCTGAAGATAAAATCTCGCTGATCCCGCACGGCATTCCGGATATGCCGTTTGTGGATCCGACCTTCTTTAAAGATCAGTTCGGGGTGGAAGGGAAAAAGGTCTTACTCACCTTCGGTCTACTTTCACCTGGCAAAGGTTTGGAATATGCCATCGAAGCCATGCCTGATATTATCGCGGAACATCCGGATGCCGTGTATATTATCCTTGGCGCGACACACCCCAATCTGGTCCGACAGGAAGGAGAGAGTTATCGGCACCGCCTACAACAGTTGACCCGTGATCTGGGAGTCGAGAAGAACGTTTTATTTTTCAACCGCTTCGTAGAAATCGAAGAGCTCAAAGAGTTTATCGGTGCCTGCGATGTGTATCTGACGCCTTATTTGAATCAGATGCAGATCACCTCTGGCACCCTGGCATATACCTACGGCAGCGGTAAGGCTGTGGTCTCTACGCCTTACTGGCACGCCGAAGAGCTACTGGCCGATGGTCGAGGTAGTCTAGTCCCATTCAGAGATGCCAAGGCTATTGCCACCGCGGTAAATGGTTTATTCAGCGACGAAGGTAAATTGGCCGCCATGCGTAAGCATGCATATCTGGATGGGCGCCGTATGGTGTGGAGCCGCGTTGCGCAGTCCTATGCAGATGTTTTTCGACAAGCACGAATCGATGCGGGGGTGACGCCAGAACAAGTGCAGCGCAAGCACGCCAGCCTGCGTCGTGGTCCGACTGAAGAGTGGTGGAAGAATTTTGAATTACCGAAGTTGAATCTCCGGCATCTGCACAATATGACTGATTCGACCGGACTGTTTCAGCATGCAGTTTTTTCCTTTCCCAATTTCGATGAGGGGTACTGTGTCGATGATAATGCGCGCGCGTTGGTCTTAACTTCCATGCTCGACAATATACATGCCGGCGACGCATGGAATGAAAGCTATCGACACTTAGCTCAGACCTACGCGGCCTTTCTGCAGCATGCCTTCAATGTGGAGAACGGGCGCTTTCGCAACTTTATGAGCTTCGATCGCAGGTGGATCGAAGAGGCGGGTTCCGACGACTCGCACGCCCGCTCACTTTGGGCCTTGGGCGCCTGCGTTGGACGTTCGCACGATATCAACCTGCAAAATTGGGCCGCCCGTTTATTTGAAAGCGCGTTACCCGCGGTGCTCAGCATGGGCTCGCCCCGCGCCTGGGCCTTTGCCTTGATCGGACTGCACGAGTATCAGCGTCGCTTGTCTGGAGTGCGCGCGATTTCAGATGCCCGCTCCGAGTTGGCGCAGCGCTTACTCAAACTCTATCGCGAGCAAGCCAGCGATGATTGGCCGTGGTTTGAGCCGATACTTTCCTACTGCAACGCACGCCTGCCGCATGCTCTGATCGTGTCCGGGCGTGGGCTCCACGACGACGAGATGCTGCAAGTCGGCCTGAGCAGCTTGGATTGGTTGATGCAGCAACAAGTGGACGAGCGCGGGTATTTCGCACCCATCGGTAGCGAAGGCTTCTACCCCAAAGGTCAAGCCAAGGCCACTTTCGATCAGCAGCCGATCGAAGCCAATGTTACCATCTCTGCCTGTCTTGAGGCCTTCTTGGTCACGAAGAACGACAAGTGGCTTTATCAAGCCTGGCAGGCATTTGACTGGTTCCTCGGGACTAATAAGCTCGGCGTGCCCGTCTATGATGCCTCTACCGGTGGTTGCCGTGACGGTCTGCATGTCGACCGACTCAATTACAATCAAGGTGCAGAATCCACGTTGGCCTTCTTGCTCTCATTGGCCGAAATGAAAGCTCAGGAGAATGCCCTCAGCGCTTTTGCCCGTCCTGTGGAAACCGATCACAGCCCCATGGCTGAGCTCAGTGCATGATGCGGAGCGTCGCGTAGTGACAAGCTTCCAGCTTGTCGGTTTGGGAGAACAACAGGCTGGAAGCTCGTTACTACGAAAGGCTCGCTAGCGCAGCCAAATCGCGCGGGAGCGTGGGTTGCCGGATGATTCGAAGGACAGTTCCTCTTCTTTGAGGACCGCTTCGAGTTCTTCGAGGGTGAATTCGTAGCCCTCGGCGCAGGCGGTCTCGACGAACTTTTCCTTCGTTTCGATTACGTTGTAGCGAGCGCGCAGGTTTTTATCGGAGCCTCCGGCGAGGAGGAGTTTTTCTACATTAGCTTCAGACATGAGTGGTGCTTGGTTGATGTTGGTGGAGGCCATTGGGGGTATGAGATGAGTCATGCCAGATGCCCAATCGCTTAAGTTCTTCTTTACCGCGCAGGAGTTCGAGCCAACGGGCGGGGATGCCTTGCGCCCCGTGGCGCAGGCCGGCGATGCCGCCCGCGATGCATGCGGTGGTGTCGGTGTCGTTGCCCAGGGAGATGGCGCGCTTAATGATGGTTTCGTAGTTCGGCCCCAGACAGGCCCAGCGGGCGCTATGCAAACTGTCGAGCACGTAGCCGGTGCCTTTGCCGTCTGCGCGGCGCTCGGGTCGGATGTGTGTGTCGAGTTCGTGGAGTGCTGGAGGATCGCGGCGGTAGATGGCGCGCAGTGTGGCGATGGCGCTTTCCCAGGGGGATGTGTGTTGCTGCATTTCGCGGCGTGCCCATAGGCAGTAGAGTGCGCAACAGACTTGTGAGCGTATGTGAGCGTGGGTTAGGCGCGCCTGCGCGTGGGCTTCGTAGACCAGGGCGACGTCATTGCCCTGATGCAGGAGGGCGAGTGGGAGGCAACGCATGAGTGCGCCGTTGCCGTTGTTGCGTTCACCGCTGAGTCCCGAGTAGCGGGTGGGGGTGCCTTGCTTGAGCCGACCGATGGCGGCGCTGGTTTGATTGCCGATGTCGAAGACGTAGTGGTCGATGGCCATATAGCCGCGGTCGTGCCATTTGATGAGCCGGGCGGCGTAGTCCTGAGCGTGATACATGCCGCATTCACGCATCGAGGCATACAGGCAGAGTGCCTGTGCGCCGTCGTCGGACCAAGTGCCTAGTTTGACATGGGCATAGCTGCGCGCGAATCGTTTGGGGGGCTGCATCTCCAATTGTTCGAAGGGCGGTAAATCGCGTGGATCGCGAAATTCGTAAGGGACGCCACAGGCATCGCCCACCAGTAGGCCCAGCATGCCATCACGCACCGGATCACGGGTCGCTGCGAGGTTTTGCTGTGGAGCCTTGGATGCTGAATGTTCGTTATTCAATAGAGTAGTTCCTCGACTTCGTAGTCGCCGCCGATGACCAGGTATTCGGCTTCGCCACACAGGACACTGCCTCCGAGCAAGCTGCTAAAAAAGACGACCTTGGCGATGGCGACGGTGGTCTTCCAGACGGTGGACCCGAATTCCCATGCGCGTTCCCTGTCTGCGGTAAAAGAGACGAGGTTATTGAGGCGCACGATGGCACGGCGCTTGTTTTGGATGCGACGGACAAAGTGCTCTTCTGGATCGTTGGTGCCTCGAAACAGAGTGAGCGTTGTGGTCTCGGGGGCCCGTCGGGCTTGTTCGTATTGGCAATATTCGTAGAGCAGATCGAGTTGCGAATCGATGGCATTGGTGCGAGCTCGACCACGCATACGATCGTAGGCGTAGCGGTTGTCCTCTTCGCCCGATGCTTCGTCCTTTAGGATGCCACGATGATAGGTGGGAGAGACTCCGAAACGACTCTGTATCCAACTTTTCAATACTGCACCTTCGATGCCGTTGCTATCCATGCCCCAACCATTGAGAAATCGCAGGTAGCTGTTGCGTAAGCTGCTGCGGCTATCGCCCGTGAAGGCCTTCCAGTGGTGCAGGGCAAATTTCACACACAAGTAGTCGTGGAAAACTTTAGCGCGCTCACTGGGGGCATGGATGCTGTCGAGCTTTTCAAATAGTCGGCGGTTGGACTCGCGCACTCCGGCGATGTGCAGTGGCGTCGGTGCTTGGTTAAAGCTGACAGATGCCACGGCCCATGCCGGAAGATTGCAGAGGTTCATTCGATGACGTATTCTGGGCGGCTCAGCCCCAGCCGTCGTCGTCATCGTCGTCGTCCTCCAATTGCGCGGCGGCTAGTTTTTCCAATCGACTCCAGCGGGAATCAACTTGCTGCTGAGCGGCTGCGAAGAGTTCCGCGGCGCGTTCCGGAGAACTGCGTTCCAGCGAGCGGAAGCGGTTTTCTTTGCGCATGAACTCAGCCACCGGCACGGAGGGCTCGAAGGAATCGAGGCGGAAGGCGGGCAGGCCTTGCTCGGTCTTGCGTGGATCGTAGCGGTAGATCGGCCAGTAACCACTGTCGACTGCGGCCTTTTGACGCTCCGGTCCCAGTGCCATATCAATGCCGTGCGCGAGGCAGGGGCCGTAGGCGAGAATCAGCGAGGGGCCCTCATAGGCTTCCGCTTCACGGATGACTTCGATCGCTTGTTGTTCGTTGGCACCCAGGGCGATTTGGGCGACGTAGATGCCGCCGTAACTCATGGCGATTTGCGCCAGATCCTTCTTGGGCTGAGTCTTGCCCGCTGCGGCAAATTTGGCGATCGCCCCGGTGGGGGTGGACTTGCTGGATTGGCCGCCTGTGTTGGAATAGACTTCGGTATCCAGCACGAGCACATTGATGTTTTCACCGCTGGCCAGCACGTGGTCCAGACCGCCGAAGCCGATGTCGTAGGCCCAGCCATCGCCGCCGACGATCCAAGTGCTCTTGGGCACCAGATAATCGATTTGTTGCAGGAGGCGTTTGGCCGGCGCTTCGGTGGCGGAGGCGAGTTTTGTTTTTAGCTCTGTGATCAGTTCACGTGTCTGTGCGCGTGTGCTGTCGCTGGAGTCGAGTATGGCGTCGATGGTGTCGCTGCCGATGAGTTCGCTGCATTTCAGCAGTAAGCGGCGGGCACTCTCTGTCCGGTGTTTGGCCGAGAGGTAAAGGCCGAGGCCGAATTCGGCATTGTCCTCGAAGAGTGAATTGGCCCATGCGGGACCCTGGCCTGAGCTGTTGGTGCAGTAGGGCGTGGTGGGCAAGTTGCCGCCATAGATGGAAGAACAACCAGTGGCATTGGCCACTAGTAGGCGGTCGCCGAAGAGTTGTGTTAGGCTGCGCACATAGGGTGTTTGTGTGCAACCGGAACAGGCGCCTGAGAACTCAAAGAGCGGCTTGCGCAGGGGCAGGTTCTTGGCTGTCAGTTTGGCGTCGTCGATCTCGTGGGTGGGCAGGCTTTGGAAGAAGGCTAACTTTTCTTTTTCTTTCTCCAATAGCGCGTCGATCGGTGTCATCTCAATCGCGCGTTTGCCTTCAGCATCGCGTGCAGGGCAGAGCTCGACGCAGGCATTACAGCCCGTGCAATCCTCGGGGAAAACCTGCAGCGTGTAGGCTTTGCCGGGGCCATCCGTTCCCTTGTAATCTGCATGTGGGAAGCCGTCCGGTGCCATCGCCAGCGCGGACTTGTCGTAGACGGCGGGACGAATGGCGGCGTGGGGACAGAACATGGCGCACTTATTACACTGGGTGCAAGTGGCTGAGTTCCAGACCGGGATCTCGGTGGCAATCTTACGCTTTTCATATTGTGAAGTGCCACTGGGCCAGGTGCCGTCGACAGGGAATGCACTGACGGGGAGCAGGTCGCCTTGGCCTGCCAGCAGACGAGCGGTGACTCTTTGCACAAAGTCGGGCGCTTCGTCGGGCACCCACTTGACCGCTTCAGGGCGGGCGGTGGTCTCCGCCGGGATCTCGACGGCTTGCAGGTAGGCGAGCGCGGCATCCACGGCGGCGCAGTTCATTTCGACAATCTTGGGCCCCTTGCGCCCATAGGTTTTTTCGATGGCTCCCTTGATTCGGCGGATCGCTTCGTCGGTGGGAATGACGTCGCTCAGTGCAAAGAAAGCCACCTGCATGATGGTATTAATGCGGCGGCCCATGCCGACCTCAGCAGCGACCTTGTAGGCGTCGATGACGTAGAGCTTGGCTTCTTTGGCAATGAGTGCTGCTTGCACTTCGTGAGGCAGGCGCCCCCATATGTCGCTGGCGGCGCAGGGCGTATTGATCAAGAAAGTGCCTCCAGACTTGAGTTGGCTCAGCATATCCACCCGGCCGAGGAACTGCGGTTGGTGGCAGCCGATAAAGTCGGCCTCGTCGATGAGGTAGGGCGCTTGGATGGGCTTTTCGCCGAAGCGCAGGTGGGAGGTGGTCAAGCCACCGGATTTCTTGGAGTCGTAAACGAAGTAAGCCTGTGTGTTGAGCGTGGTGGCCTCACCGATGATCTTGATAGTATTCTTGTTGGCACCCACAGTGCCATCCGAGCCTAGTCCATAGAACATCGCCGATTTGGTGCCTTTGTCCTCTAACGTAAAACTTGGGTCGAAGTCCAGCGATTGTTCGGTGACGTCGTCGCGGATGCCGATTGTGAAGTGATCCTTGGGGCGTTCTTGTAGTAGATTTTCGAATACAGCCTTCGCCATCGCAGGAGTGAACTCCTTCGAGCCCAGACCGTAGCGGCCGCCGACGACCAGAGGGTCAATGCTACGGCATTGGTTCGGGCAGCGGCTGGCCTTGCGGCAGGCTAACGAAACATCGAGATAGAGCGGTTCTCCGATGGAGCCCGGCTCCTTAGTGCGGTCGAGCACGGCAATCGATTTGACGGATTGCGGCAGTGCTCCGTGCATAAAGGCATGGGTGAAGAACGGACGATACAGTCGGACGGCGACGACCCCATATTTGCTGCCGCTATTGGCGTTCAGGTATTCTGCAGTTTGCGCTGCCGTTTCAACGCCTGAGCCCATCATGACGATGACCTGTTCCGCTTCGGGATGTCCGTAATACTCAAAGAGTTTATACTCGCGGCCGGTGAGCAGGGCAAACTTCTCCATCAGAGCTTGCACGATGGCGGGCGTCTTTTTGACGAAGCTGTTGACCGCTTCGCGGGTCTGGAAATAGGTGTCTGGATTTTGAGCAGTGCCGCGCACGCTTGGCTTGTCGGGGCTGAGGGCACGGTCATAGAAGGCGGCCAGCGATTCTGGATCGATCAAGCTATCGATCACTTGGTCAGGCAGTGTGTCGAGGGAATTGTATTCATGCGAGGTGCGAAAGCCGTCGAAGAAGTGCATGAAGGGTAGACGGGTGGCGAGGCTCGCTGCGTGGGCGATGGCGGCCATATCCTGAGCTTCTTGCACCGAGTTGGAGACCAGCTGTGCCACGCCGGTTTGGCGGCAGGCCATGACATCGCTGTGGTCGCCAAAGATCGACAGTGAATTGGTGGCAATGGCGCGGGCGGAGACGTGAAACACGCTGGGGGTTAATTCACCAGCCAGCTTGTAGAGAATCGGGATCATAAGTAGCAGGCCTTGCGAAGCGGTAAAAGTAGTGCTGAGTGCGCCCCCCATTGCGGTGCCGTGTAAGGTGCCCGCGGCACCGCCTTCACTTTGCATTTGCATCACCTTGGGCACTTCGCCCCAGAGATTGGGCTTATCGGCTGCGGCCCATTCGTCGCAGAGCTCCGCCATCGAGGTGGAGGGAGTGATCGGATAGATCGAGATCAATTCGCTCATCCGGTAGGCGACCCGTGCGACGGCTTCGTTAGCATCAAGTGTGATGCGCTTTGTTTCGTTATTTTTCATAAAGATGTAGGGGCTTCACTTGTGAACGCCCGCAGTGGTTGTTGGCTTTTCGGTTCGGCCGAATTGGCGGCTCGGTGGCTTAGGCTCGGATGGCTTTGCATACGCGGGCGTGACAAGTCGCGCCCCTACGTTTTAGTTTTTACTTTTTGACGCCATAGACCTTGGCCATGGTCTTCCAAAAGTTCTTAGACCAGCCGATATAGCTGACCATGAAGTCGGCACCGAGGTCGGTGCGTGGCATGACTGCTTCGGCGCCTAGAGCTGAGAGGCGGGCGTCGACTTGTTTGCCACACTCACAGAAGAGCGGATATTCTGTATCACCGAGAGCGAGCACGGTGTATTGCTTTCCCGTCAGTGAGAGATCGGTTTCCGCCAAAGCTTTGCAGAAGGGCACACATTTCGGTGGGGGCGCGCCGTCGTCCCAGGTGGAGATGATGACGACAAAGGGATGATCGATACTTTCGAGGACAGAGACCTCGCTGCTGGCCAGGTCGACAATGTCGACTTCGACCCCGTTCTTTTCGCCTTTTTTGGCGACCTTTTGAGCCAATCCCTTGGCGTTGCCTGTTTCAGTTCCGTAGAATACCGTGAGTTTCATGTTCTGCTTTCTAGTTGATTTTAGATGTTTTAGCTGTGGCCGGACAAATCGCGGCACCGATATCCATCTTGGGTTTGCTCCAGTAGTAGCTGCCGGTGGCTACGCCGCCGGTGAGATGGAAGGCTTCGACCATTTGGCGGCCGTTGGGTGGGGTGTTGCAGACAAAGCGATTCTTGAACTCGTTGGCTGAGGCCGCGATCGGGCCCTGCTGGAGTAGCTTGAAGGCCATCACGAGATCGGATTCATCATACTCCGAACTCCCGCGCAGAGAGGTCATTCGATAGAGACTGACCTCGGTTAAGCCCTCGGGCAGCATGTCGATGACGATCTCATGACTGGCGCTGTCCAGTGAAGGGTCGACTAGTTCGACCAGTGCGGCTGGTGTCAGCTCCCAGGTGAAGGGAGTGTCATCGCTTGCGTGCGATTGTAAAAAGCGCGCCAGGATGCCAGCCTTACCGGTTAACTTGATGGATTGAATCCGCTCGTAAGTAGAGCCGTTTTTTGCGTAGAGCCAGAATGCCATAATATTAGGATGCTTTCTTTATGTTGAGTGTGTGGATAATTTGCCTGAGTTCGTTTTGTTCGAGTGCGCGGCCGAGTTGGGTGGCGGTTTCACGCACTTGGGGCAGTAATTGCTCCGCTTGGCATTGCTCGAGCTGCCAGCCCATTTGAGCCGCTGCTTCGATCAATGCGCGGCAACTGGAGTGGCGACCGATGACATGTGGGGGGCGTGTGTGCCCAACGGCTTCGGGGTTGAGGACTTCGTAGCTGGACTTGTCTTGCATCTGGCCGCTGCAATGGATGCCGGACTCGTGGGTGAAGCTGCCTTTACCTGTGACCGGTTTGTCCCATTTGAGTCGGCGGTCGGAGGCGTGGGCGACTAAGTCGCTGAGCGATGCGAGGCGGCTGATGTCGAGCCCGAGGTCGATTCGTGAGGAGCATAATAGTGCGGTGGCGACTTCTTCGAGCGGTGCATTGCCCGCACGTTCGCCTAGCCCGTTGACGGTGACGCTGGCGCAGTCGGCGCCTGCCAGCAGGGCGGTGACGCTGTTGGCAGTGGCCATGCCCAGGTCATTGTGACCGTGGAACTCGATTTCGATATCTCCGTGCGATCGCAGGTTTTGAATGACTTGCTGTGTTTGCAAAGGGTTGAGGCGTCCTGTTGTATCCGCATAGCGAATACGTTTTGCGCCTAAGTTTTGTGCTGCATGCATGAAGTATTTGAGAAACTCACTGTCGGCGCGGGAGGCGTCTTGCGCACCTATGGTGAAATACTCGAAATGATCCGCTGCGAGGCGGCTGATCGACTCCATTGTTTTGAATACCCATGCGGCATCTTTTTTCCAAATGCGCTGATGTAGTTCGCTGGCGGGCAGGGAGAAGTGAAATCCGTCGGCGCCGGAGCCCATGGCGGCGCGTAAGTCTTCGACCGTGGCGCGTCCCCAGGTCAGGATTTTGCAATGTAGCCCGCTGCTGGCGATCATGCGGATGTGTGCGCGTTCACTGGCCCCCATCGCAGGAATTCCGACTTCCAATTCGGGTAAGCCGAGTGCATCCAGCTCGCGCGCGATCTGGAGCTTTTCAGAGAGCGCGAAAACGACGCCGGCGGCTTGTTCGCCGTCGCGTAGTGTCGTGTCGATTAAATAGGGAGCTTTCGGTGGCATGTCCGCAGGTCGTGGCAAGATTCAATGGTTCTAATCAGCGATGAGATTGGTTTCGCAGAGTTCGCCGTCTTCAATCGAGTCGAGTATTTCGTCGATCAACTCTTCGGTCGCGTGCTCGTAAAAGTGGCCGCCCGGGTAGTCGATCACGACCGGGCCGCGGGTGCACATGTTGAGGCAACCGGTCATGGAGACCTCAACGCCGTCGAGCATGCGGTCTTGGATTTCGCCCTGGGTGTAAGAGAGCAGGGCGACGGATTCTTTGTTGCAGCAGACGCCCTTGAGTTCGCCAGTGGCGCGGGCGCTTCCGCAGATGAATAGGTGGTGTTCTGGTTTGTTCATGGTTGGATGACTGATGACTGATGAATGATGATTAATGACTGATGAATGATGAGTGGTTTGCTTTTCGTAGGGGCGCGACTTGTCACGCCCGTGGTGCTGCTGGTTTTGGATTGTATTTGGATGATTCGCTTTGGCTTAGGATCGGCGGTCTTCACAAGTGAAGCCCCTACCTTGTATTTAGCCGCAGCCGGTGCCGTCGCCGCCGCAGGTGACGCCAGCACCGCAGGATTTGAATTCGCGGCGCAGAGAGGGGGCGAGGGGCTGTGCGTGGAAAATATGGCTGAGGCCGTTATCGATTATGCCGGCCATTTCGATGACTTGAATGCCCGCTTGGGTGAGTGCGGTTTTCGGTGAGGTGCCCGCTGCGTTGACGAGAATCGCGCGGCAATCCTTGAGGCTGTCGGAGAGCGCTCCCCAGCGGTTGTCACGTCCGCCAGGAGCCGGTGCGGGTCGGGTCTCGATTTGGATGAATTCTTCTTCGTCTTCTGGATCGATGCCGAAGATGGTGAACTCGCGAGCCTCACCGAGGTGTTGGTTGACCAACATGCCTTCGCGGGTGGCCACTGCCACGTAAGGGCGGTTCTCCTTGGGATTAATGGGGAGGCGTGAGCACGATTGGATGAGTTCGTGGATGTCTTCAGACATTGGCTCACTGAGCTTACCAATCGCATCGGCGCGGCAGCGCGCGCAGTGTGTCATTTGGTTGACGTAGTCGCCACACTTCAGGCGTAGTGCGAAGCGCATCTTGGCGTCGGGCTCGGTCAAATTTTCAAACGCGGTGTCCTTGGTGGGGAGCAGCGGAATGCAGTTCATGATGTCGGCCCCCATGCCAGAGACTTGTTTGGCAATTTCCGGAATGTGCTCGTCGTTGACGCCAGGGACGATGATCGAGTTGATCTTGGCAATCATGCCGTATTGTTTGATCCAGCGGATAGCTTGCAGTTGCTTCTCGATCATTAGCTCGCCAGCAGCTGTGCCGCGGTAGATGCGGGTGTTGTCACGAGCCCAAGCGTAGATCTTGCCCGCGACTTCGGGGTCGGTGCCATTCATGGTGATCGTGACATGGCTGACTTGTAGCTCTGCGAGTTGCTTGACGTAGTCTTCGGTTAAGCCCAGCCCGTTGGTGGATAGGCATAGGATGATTTCCGGGAAGGCCTCACGCACTAGACGAAACGTTTCCATGGTGGCCTCTGCATTGGCGAAAGGATCTCCAGGCCCGGCGATGCCGACCACAGCAATGTCGTCCCGCTTCTCCATGATCTTTTCGAGATAGGCGAGCGCTTGACCGGGGGATAGGATCGTAGAGGTGACACCGGGGCGGCTCTCGTTGACGCAATCAAAGTCGCGGTTGCAGTAGTTGCACTGAATGTTGCACTTCGGAGCGACGGGCAGGTGAATGCGCCCGTGAGTCGAACAAGCCTCCTTGTTGAAGCAAGGATGGTTGTCTAAATTAATTTCTGAAGGTTTCGGTGCGTCGTTTGTGCTCATGGTATAAATGCTTTTTATGAGTGATGGTTATAGGTAGCTGTATCCAGTTTTTGAATACTCCTGTTTAGCTTCGAGGAAGGCGTTGACCACGCGGTCGAATATTTGCTGAGTGCCGCGGTAGCCGACATAGAGTTGGCGCTGGCCGCCGATGCGGTCGTGAATAGGGAAGCCGCAGCGCAGCAGCGGAATGCCTAATTCACGCGCGAGAGGGTAGCCCTTGCTGGAGCCGATTAAGAGGTCTGGCTTGCGCTCGCGGGCCCGGCTCGCAAGTTTGGCATGGTCGACTCCAGCGAGTGCCTCGACATCGGCCATGCCGCCTTCGATTTCGTTGTGGAGCAGCTCTTTCCATTGTGGTGTTTTGGAGCCTGTGGCGCAGAGGATGGGGCGGACGCCGATCTCGCTGAGGAAGGCGGCCATCCCAATCACAAAGTCCGGTTCGCCATAGAGGGCGGCCGTTTTTCCAGATACGTATTTATGGGCGTCGACGTAGGCATCCACCAGACGGGCGCGTTCATCGGCGATCTCCGAGGGCATTTCGCGACCGGAGATCTCGGATAATGAAGTGAATAGTTGATCGCTGAGTCGAATGCCGATCGGCCAGCCGAGTGAATGGAGCGGCACGCCACAGGCACTTTTCAGATAGCTGCCCGCGCTTTGTTTCACATTCGCTTGGCTGTGGCTGAGCTCCAGTGTGGCGGTGGAGGCGCCCATTTCCTCGATCTCTTCCAGCGAAGTGCCGCCGGGGGAGATGCGGTGGTAGGCGTCCCAACTGCCGCCTTCCAGGGTGGCGTTGTAGTCTGGTAACAGTGTGCTGCTGAGCCCGTAGCGCTCGCAGAGCTCGCGTATATGGCGCAGGTCGGCGCAGGACATCATGGCCGGGATGATGTTGACACGATGGGACAGGCGGAAATTGGACGGTAGTGCGAATTTTTTAACGATCGCCAGCGTGGTGGCAAAGTAGCCGTCGCTATGGGTGCCGCTGTAAGCCGGTGTGGATACATGCACCAGTGGGGGACCCTCCGCTTGGTGATTATCCTGATAGGTCTTGATCATGCCGAGCATGTGATCCCCGATGGTTTCAGAGAGGCAGGTGGTGGCGACGCCGATCAGTTCGGGCTGGTATTGGCTGATGACGTTTTCGATCCCCAATTCAAAATTGCGGGCACCTCCGAAGATCGCGTCGTCTTCGCTAAAGCTGGAAGAGGCGATATCGACCGGCTCGCGAAAGTGGCTGATCATGTAGCGACGGATATAGGTGGCGCAGCCTTGGCTGCCGTGTAGAAAGGGGAGGCAGCCGCGGATGCCTTTGAACACCATGGCCGCACCCAGTGGGGCGCAGAGTTTGCAGGCGTTACGAGTGGCGGCTTCGGGCTCAGGGCCGAGGGCAGGTGTGCCTGCGGTGGTGGTGCAATCTGTATTCGTTGCGATCAATCGTTGCCTGGGTTTAGGTTCGTTTTCATGTGGAGGCTCCGGCGCGGAGCAAATTTCCAAACGGGGCTGAGCACGCTGCGGGCGACCTCGTCGGCGAAGTGCAACATGCCCTCGAAGCCGGCCAGTGGGATCTTGCGCTCGTGGTTATGGTCGCAGAATGCAACGCCCAGCTTGTAGGCGATGGGGCGCTCTTTGACGCCTCCGATGAAGAGATCGACGTCCTTCTCCAATACGAATTTGGCCAGTTCGAGTGGATTGGAGTCATCGACGATGACGGTGCCGGGATCGCAAATCTCTTTGAGTTGCTCGTAATCTTCGGCATTGCCGGTTTGCGTGCCGGCTAGCACGGTTTGCATGCCTAGTGCGCGCAGTGCCAGCACTAGGGAAAAGGCCTTGAAAGCGCCTCCGACATAGAGTGCTGCTTTCTTTCCCTTCAGTTGCTTTTTATAGGCTTTGATCCTGGGCGCATACTTGGCGATTTCTTCGCGCACCAGTGCCTCGGCTTTATCCATCATCTCGGAATCGCCGAAATGTTCTGCGGTATCATAAAGTGCTTGAGCGGTGTCTTCGAAGCCGAAGAAGGAGACACGCTTCATGGGAATCCCGTGCTTGTCTTCCAGTAGTTTGGACAGGTGCGTCATGGAACCAGAGCATTGCACTAGATTGAGCGAGGCTCCATGACAGCGACGCAGGTCATCGACCCGGCCATCACCGGTGATAGTGGCCACGACTTGCACGCCGATGCGTTCAAAGTATTTGCGTATCATCCAGGCCTCACCTGCGATGTTGAATTCGCCCATCAGGTTAATGCTGTGCTTTTTTATGCCATCCGTCTTAGCGGTGCCGACCAGTTTATAAGCAGCTTCGCAGGCGGCTTGGTAGCCGCTTTTTTTGGTGCCTTTAAAACCTGGAGAGTCGACGGGGATGCAGTCGATGCCAGTCATTTGCGTGACTTGTTTGCAAATGGCTTCGACGTCGTCACCGATCAAACCGACAATGCAAGTCGAATACACAAAGGCGGCTTTAGGCTTATAAAACTCGATCAACTCGATCAGCGAGGCTTTGAGTTTCTTTTCGCCGCCGAAGATCACTTCCTTTTCTGCAAGATCGGTAGAGAAACTGTTGCGATGTAATTGCGGTCCCGAGGAGAGGGCTCCGCGTATGTCCCAATTATAAACGGCGCAACCGATCGGGCCATGCACGATATGCAGTGCATCGGCGATGGGGTAGAGCACGACACGTGAGCCGCAGAATGCGCAGGCGCGTTGCGTGACGGCGCCGGCAGTGCTCTTGCGGTCACAAGCAAACTCCTTGCTGGAGCCTTTGGTCCAGACTTGAGCCGCCCTGTCGTCAAGAACGTGGATGGAGTCGCCTGTCGTGACGGTATTCATTGTTTTATGGAATTCGTTTTGGATTGTAGGGGCGTCACTTGTGACGTCCGCTGTCTTGTTGGTTTCGTCTGAGCTACGACTTGGTATCGGCGGTCTTCACAAGTGAAGCCCCTACGCTGCGTTCGTAGCGCTTAATTCTTTAACGATATGACGATCGAGATTGTAAATTGCTCCGGAGCATTCGGCGCGCTTTGTCAGCGTGAGCATGGTGGCTGCCCAAGACTCTTCTTCGACTTGCTCTTCAATCAGCGAAAGCAGCAGTGGAAAGGAGGCGAAGTCCTGCACCTCTTGAGCAATGGCGTAGCATTGGTGGATGTTGGCGCTGTTGCGTTGTTCAAGCGTTTCGGCCAGTTGCGCGACTTCAATTAGTTTGGTGAACTCGACGGTGGGTGCCTCCAGCGCAGTGAGTTTGGGCATCACACCACGGTCCAATAAGTGGCGGATAAATTTGTCTGCGTGCTCCAGTTCTTCGGCGGCTTGTGTAAAGAAGAACTTGGCGAAGCCGTTGTAGTCTTGATCGTCGCACCAGATTGCCATGGCACGATAGGCGTGAGCAGCGTAAAGCTCGTGGTTGGCTTGATCGGTGAGGGCGGCTTGGATGGAAGGATTCATTTCAACAATTTCTTGTGACGGTTATTATGAGTGGGATGAACCGGGCCCGATGACGTGTTTTTTTCGTGTCATGAGTGATTTTATTGGCACGTCATTGAACCCGGGGCATCCGAAATGCCGTTTTAATTTATTTACCTAGTGTAGATTTGATTAGCCAAATCTCCTTTTCGAGTTTGATGATCAGGCCACTTAGCATGTCTTGAGTCGGGATGTCGCCCTCGGCGAGGCCATCCGCTTTTTTCGCGGCTGCGATGAAATGCTGGAAGTCCTTGATCAGGCTTTCCATCACGAAACCAGGTTTGAAATGGTCTCCGCTTTCATCTTCGAGTGTGGCTAATTCCAAATAACCACTGACTGTGGCGACCGGTTTGGCTTCCAGTTGCAGCAGGCGTTCGGCGACGTCGTCGAATAGTCCAAAGAAGTAGTCATAGTAACCCTCCGTGATTTCGTGGATCGTATAGAACTGCATGCCATAGACGTTCCAGTGATAGTTATGCAGCTTCGCGATCATGATGTGCATATCAGCCAGCATGACGTTGAGAGCTTTGGTGAGTTCGGTATTGTTCATATTAAGTTGAATCTCGTTTTGAGTGGATGTCTTGAGCGCTGATTTAGAGTACCAGTTCGATGTCTTGATCGGCATCTTCGCGGTCGCGCTTGTCAAAGAAGGCATCCGTTATTTTCTCAATCAGTCGCATGGCGCCCGTGTAACCCAGTGTTGGGAAGGCTCGGTGGCCGACACGGTCGAGGATCGGAAAGCCGAAGCGGACGAATGGAAGGTTCTCTGACTTCGCGACGAACTTGCCGTAGGTGTTGCCCATGAGCAGGTCGACCGGGTTGGCTTTGACCCATTGGTGGAGAAAGTGGATATCGCTGAAGGCGTGCACGACGACGTCTTCGTTGACTGGCTTGCAGATCTCTTTGATCTTTGCCTCCCACTTCTTGCCCGGAGTGCCGGTGACGATGATGGCGGGCTCCATGCCGATCTCGACCAGGAAGCTCACCATGCTGGTGATGTGGTCCGGATCGCCGAAGATGGCGACCTTCTTCTTGTGGAGGTATTGCGACATGTCGCTGATCATATCGATCAGGCGGCCACGCTCGCGCTCCAGCTCCTTGGGCACACTGGTGTCGCCGGCGAGGCGGAGCGCATCGATGTAGGCATCGGTCGCGCTGACCCCGATCGGTAGCTCCAATACTTTGTGCGGCACATTGCACTTTTTCTCCAAGGTCGTGGCCGCCGGTGTGCTGGCCAGTGGGCCGAGTGCCAGTGTTAGGAAGCTGTCGCCCATGGCCTTGAGGTCAGCCACTGTAGTGCCACCGTCTGGATACATCTCGTATTTGCCATCCATGGCAGAGTCGAGCACGTCTGAGGTGTCGGGCGCCATGATGAACTCGACTCCGACCAAGGAAGCGAGGCGTTTGAGCTCGCGCATGTCGGCCGGTTCCACCCAGCCGGGGAAGAGGTTCATCACATTCTTTGTCTCTTCGCTGGATTCTGCCAGATATTTGACAAAGGCTTCGCATTGATTGGCGAAGCCAGTCACATGGCTGCCCACGAAGCTCGGAGTATTGGCATGGATGACGATCTTGCCCTCAGGGATGATGCCTTCGACCTTGGACTTCTTGATGATGGTTGGAATGTCGTCACCGATCACTTCGGATAGGCAGGTGGTATGCACCGCGACGATATCCGGTTGATAGATGGTGAAGATATTACTCAAGGCGGTCTTCAAGTTGGCGAGCCCGCCGAAGACGGAGGCGCCCTCAGTGAAGGAACTTGTCGTGGCGACGATCGGTTCCTTGTAGTGGCGGGTCAAATGACTGCGGTGATAGGCGCAGCAACCTTGCGAGCCGTGTGAGTGCGGCATGCACTTGTTGATCCCGAGGGCGGCATACATCGCGCCGATGGGTTGGCAGGTCTTTGCCGGGTTGACGCGAAGTGCTTTGCGCTCGCGGATTTCTGCAGTGGTTCCTTCTAACATAGTATAAGTTCTCCTGGTGTTGAGTGATCGGTTTCAGTTTATGCACCGACGGGAACTTCGGCAGTTTCCGTGGCAGGCGCGTCACCAGCCTCATGCCAGGGAGCGCGTGTGAGTTGCCAGACCTTGGACGAGGTCATGCGGTCGATCTCCTTGTAGAAATTGATCGCGCCCTTGAAGCCCGCGTAGGGGCCTCCGTAGTCATAGGAGTGGAGTTGCTTAAAGGTACCCCCATCTTCTCGATGACGTATTTGTCCTTCACGCCGGAGCCGATCACGTCGGGCTTATAGAGCTCGATCAGCTTTTCCAATTCGTGGTGTGAGATGTCGTCGATGACCAGGGTGTCCTTGGCCATTTGTCGCATCATGCCCTCGTAATCTTCGAAGGTGAATCCGGCCTCTTCCAGCGACTTCTTACGTTCCGCATGGCTGGCGTTGTAGCGTTCGGGATCGGCTTCGATTTTGAGTTCTTCAATATTACGACTGTCGGCATCGACTTTGATGCTGGGTAATACATCGCGACCTTCGTAGTCGTCCCGGTGGGCGAATTCGTAACCGGCGGCAATGACTTGCATACCCATGTCGTTGAACAGATCCTGATAGTGGTGTGCGCGGCTGCCACCGACGAAGAGGGCGGCTGTCTTGCCTTGCGTGCGTGTGGTCACGTCTTCAAGCACAGGGCGCACTTCGGACATTTCCTTGGCGATGACTTCCTCGACTTTGTCGATCAGTGCTTTGTCACCAAAGTATTCGGCGATCTTGCGCAGCGACTTCTTGGTGCCTTCGATGCCGATGAAGTTGACCTTGAACCATGGGATGCCGAACTTGGTCTCCATCATCTCCGCCATGTAGTTGATCGAGCGGTGGCACATGACCACGTTGAGATCCGCCATGTGGCAATTTGTGATGTCGTCGTAGCTAACGCCCCCGGAGAGAGTTCCGATGATCTTGATCCCGCAGAGCGCGAAGATGCGGTCGATCTCCCATGCGTCCCCGCCGATATTATATTCACCGAGGATATTGATCTTGTATTTAAAATCAACAGGCGTGTCGTCGTGACCGATCATGTGTTTGAACACACCGTTGTTGGCGATGTGGTGACCGGCGGATTGGCTGACACCCTTATAACCTTCGCAAGAGAAGCCGAAGACATTGATGCCGAGCTTTTCCTTCATCTTGCGGCAGACCGAGTGGATGTCGTCACCGATCAGCCCCACCGGGCAGGTGGCATAGACACTGATGGCCTTGGGCTTAAATTCGTCGTAGGCTTCTTGAATCGCTTGCTCCAGTTGCTTCTCTCCGCCGAAGACGATGTGGTCTTCCTGCATGTCAGTGGACATACTGTATTGCAGATAATTCGTTTCCCCCTCCTTGCGGATCTTATTCATATTCCGGCGGGAGAGCCAGCTATACCAGCCACAGCCGATGGGGCCGTGGGTGATGTGGAGGACGTCGTAGATCGGGCCGATGACCACACCCTTACAGCCGGCGTATGAACAACCCCGTTGGGTGATGATGCCTGGCACTGTGCGGCTATTGGCTCCGATCTCTGCGGGAGTGCCGGGAGTTTCGTTGACGAGGATTTGCTTGCTACGTTTGCGCAAGGTCTTCTTCGGATAGATGTCGAGCATTTGCTCGCGAGCCTCAGCCGCACTCGGGCCAGTGGGGCCCATGGGCGGTGTGCTTGAATTGCTTTCTTCGGACATGATAATGTGGAAATGAGAGATGATGGATTATTTGAATGGAAAAAGGGGGCCGGGCACACTTCATGGCAGGGAGGATTCACCCGCCCCCTCGTATGGCGCCCTAGCTAAAGAGCCCGTACTCCATGAGGAGCTGTTCCAATTCTTCGATTTCGAGCGGGCTGGGGATCACGCGCATCGTGTTTTTGTCGATATTCTCCGCGAGGGTGCGATACTCGCTGGCCTGCCCGCAGTCCGGATTCCAATCGATCACAGTCTTGCGATTGATTTCCGCGCGTTGCACATCGTTGTCACGTGGGACGAAGTGAATCATCTGGGTGCCGAGGCGCTTCGCAAATTCCTCGATCATTTCCGCTTCGCGGTCGCAGTTGCGACTATTGCAGATCAGGCCGCCCAAGCGGACGACACCCGTCTCTGCAAACTTGAGAATACCCTTACAGATATTATTGGCTGCATACATCGCCATCATTTCACCGGAGCAGACGATATAGATTTCTTCCGCTTTACCTTCACGGATCGGCATGGCGAAACCGCCGCAGACCACGTTGCCGAGCACATCGTAGAAGACGTAATCGAGCTCGTTTTCTGCGTCGTAAGCGCCGAGCTGTTCGAGCATGTTGATGGAGGTGATGATGCCGCGGCCGGCACAGCCAACACCGGGTTCAGGTCCGCCGGATTCAACGCAGAGGCTGTTGCAGAAGCCTCCCGAGCGGATGTCTTCCAGTTCCACGTCTTCGCCTTCTTCACGCAGCGTATCGAGCACGGAGCGTTGCGCCAGGCCGCCGAGCAGTAATCGGGTGGAGTCCGCTTTCGGATCACATCCGACGACCATCACCTTCTTGCCCATTTCAGCAAGAGCGGCGACCGTGTTTTGTGTTGTAGTGGATTTACCGATACCACCTTTCCCGTAGATGGCGACTTTGCGCATAGCTTTTTCAACAACTTTTTCTGCCGTGGGTTCTTCAAGTGTAGTGACCATAGTATATATTTGTTTTGAGTGATGAGTGATTGTGACTCGGAAACACTCTTAACAGGCTGCGTGCCAATAATTTTATGTGTCTTGTAAGTTGCTGTTTATGAAAGTGATGTATTTTTTTAGTTTTTCTGGCTCGATTTTTCCGTTCCGAGGGCATTCTGCAGCCTCTGCTTTTCCTACATTTAGGTAGTGCGGTAGTCATTAATCCTACGTAAATGTAGGATTCGCGGTATTGGATTGCTGACCGTTTTTCAAAAGGGGCTATTATCGGTTGGCTTAGCGCTTCTAATTGATATGTAAAACTGTCGAAAAGCATGGATAAAGGCGTGCATTCTCGGCAGTCAGGCATCCTTTAAGCTGTGATTCTGTGAATGAGTTTAACTACAAAATGTAGAGGTAAAGACTGCGATCTAGCGGTCGATGGACCGTCATTTGAGATGTTGGATCGAAGTTTCGGTGTGCACTGTCGCTCGGTGCAGGAGTTAAGCTTACTGTTTGCCGTCAGTCAGACCCTGGATAAAAGCTTCGATCTGTCGGAAATAGTGAAGCCCTTGCTGCGCCGTCTACGCGATATGATGGGAATGGAGCGAGGGATGATTGCGATTTTGAATCGAGATGATGGGCAGATATTGCTCTCTGATGCGATCGGAGTGCCGCGCACGGTGCCCGCCTCGCAGTACTTCGAATTGATCCACCCTTTGCTTCAACGCACAGTAGACAAGGTGGCGCCAGTGGTGACGCCGAACTTTCGTGAATGGATCGCTGAGGATGCGGCACGGCCGCAGTTGTCGGATGGCCTACAGATTGATGCCGGCACCGGGTTGATCAGTGTGCCGCTCAAGTTTGGCGAGAAAGTCATCGGCACGCTGAGTGTCGAGCGGCCGCGCAACTCACGGCAAGGTTGGGAGGCGGATCTTCGTTTGTTGACAATGATCGCATCCGTGATCGCGCAAGCGGCGCGCCTGCGACAAGATGCTGCAGAGCAAATCCAGAGCTTACGTCGCGAAAATACACGCCTGCAGGAGGCGATGGCCCAGGATTTTCGCCCGAAAAATATGATCGGGACCGCGGATTCGATGCGCACCGTCTATTATCATATCGAGCAAGTGGCGCAGAGCACCACCACCGTATTGATCCGCGGTGAAAGCGGGACGGGCAAGGAGCTAGTGGCCAAAGCGCTGCATGAGAAAAGTGACCGTAAGCATAAGTCCTTTGTGAAAGTGAACTGTGCAGCTTTGCCAGATTCAATCATCGAGAGTGAACTGTTTGGGCACGAAAAAGGAGCTTTCACCGGCGCGCTATCCATGCGAAAAGGGCGCTTTGAGTTGGCCAATGGGGGCACGATTTTCCTGGATGAAATTGGGGATATCTCAGCCGCAACCCAGGTGAAATTACTGCGTGTCTTACAAGAGCGCGAGTTTGAGCGCGTTGGTAGTCAGGAGACCATGCAGGTCGATGTGCGAGTGATTGCAGCCACCAGTCGAAATCTGGAAGAGATGATCGCCGATGGAAGCTTTCGTGAGGATTTGTATTACCGCTTAAATGTTTTCCCCATTTACATGCCTGCGCTGCGCGACCGGAAATGTGATGTGATGCTTCTAGCCGACTATTTTATTGAGAAATATGCCAAACGGCAAGGAGTCAAAGCGATGCGCATCTCCTCTGCGGCGATTGATTTGTTGGTCAGTTACCATTGGCCAGGTAATGTGCGGGAGATTGAAAACTGTATGGAACGCGCTGTGTTATTGGCTAAGGGGCAGTCGATCAAAGCGCACCATCTACCACCGACACTGCAAAAGAAATCGGCGAAGGAAACCAGGGAGGTCTGTACTTTGGAGGATGCGATGGTCGCGCTGGAGCGAGAGATGATCATCGATGCGCTTAAGGATACCGGTAGCAATATGGCAGAGGCGGCGCGTCGTCTTGGGTTGACTGAACGTAAGATGGGGCTGCGAGTGAAGAAATACGATATTGAGCTGAGCCGTTATAAGTAGAGGCGAGCGGCATTGCTCTTGAATACAATATAAGTATCCATGCCGGGAGTTAGGCCGAGTTCCTGCACGGCGCTGGATGTGAGCTCGGCCGCGATTTCTGTGGGAGTGGTCGTCTGTAACTGCACAATGACCAGGCAGGCTGTTGGCAGGTTTTGAATACGATTGATTCGGCAGGCTATAATATTGCGCGCGGAGATGCCGACTGGTGGTGTTAGCGCTATGAGCAGATCGCTGGCGGCGAGGCCAATCCGGATATGACTTCTGCTGGGGCCGGGGATCGGTGCTAGAACGATCGGTTGTGCTGGGTTTGCGTCCTGTAGACAGGCTAGCGTTTGTTCTGGATTTTGTTCGATGATGTTGAGCTCTAAAATATTTTCGAAGGCGGTGGCGATGCCCGGATAAATTTGAGCCTGGGTAAAGACTTCCAGTGGACTCCCTTGAGTCGTGGCCTGGCCGCGCTCGACGACGATCACTTCTTCGCAAAGTAATTGTAGTTCGATGGGGTTGTGTGAGACGATGATCATGGGCATGCCGAGTTCTTCGCGCACGCGCAGTAAAAAGGGGAGGATGCGTTGTTTCAGCGAGGCGTCCAATGAGGCCATTGGCTCGTCCAGTAGCAGTAGATCCGGCATGGTGCATAGCGCGCGTCCGAGTGCAATTCGTTGTCGCTCACCTCCGGATAGTTGATGGATACGGCGCGTCAGCAGCGGGGCGAGTTCCAGGATTGCGACCGCTTCTTCGAAGCGTTGCTTACGTGCGGGTGCATCGCACTGTGCTGGTCGTTGGCCCGCAAGTAGATTACGCTTTACGTTCCAATGAGGGAAGAGGCAGTGATTCTGTGGCACGTAGCCGATCGCGCGCTCCGCCGGGTCCAAGTCGATGCCCAGATTGCTGTCGAGCAGCACATGGGAGCCACAGCGAATGGTGCCGGAGGCTTTGTGCAGACCGGCAATTGCTTTGAGGCTGCTGCTTTTACCACAGCCGGAAGCTCCAAACAAGCCCAGGATGGTCGCCTGAGATTGGCATTTGAGGTGCAGATCAAACGCTCCCAGAGGCAGTTGAAAGTCGAATTCGTAAAAAGGCTTCATCGTGTTAGCCCCTTGCTCTTTGTATTGGGACGTAGGCAAATCTCAGTTAGGAAAATTGCCACAAATCCGACCAGAAGCGCGACGGCGACCAAGAGTAATGCGCGCTCATCTTTGCCCGATTGCTGCGCGCTGTAGATTGCTGAAGCCAGGGTTTGCGTCTTTCCAGGAATGTTACCCGCGATCATGACTGTCGCTCCAAATTCACCTAATGAACGCGTGAAGCCTAGTAGCACAGCAGCGAGTAGCCCCTTCCAAGCTAGGGGCAGGGTGACGCGTATGAAACTTTTCAAACGGCTGTATCCTAAGGTGCGTGCCATCTGTTCAAGCTCCGGGTCGACCTCTTCGAAACTCACACGTGCCGTCCGTATCACCAATGGCGCGGCCATCACGCTACAGGCCAGCACCACTGCCTTCCAAGTATAGAGGATGTCAAGATCGATGCCTAGCTGTTCCCTGCCCAGCAGGCCGCGGTCGGCCAATAGCTGCAGCAGTAAAAAGCCGACAGCTGTCGGAGGTAGCACCATTGGTAAACTTAATAAGGTTGAAAGAATACGATGCCCCGGAAACTGGTGACGTGCCAGTAAATAGGCGATGGGCAGACCCGGTGCGGCAACCAGGCAGGTTGCGGTGATCGCCCACAACACAGTCGTTGTAATAATTTCCAAAGTGGTTGACATGATGCCTAGGGAGTCAGCCTAGCTGCGGCTTTGACAGGTGTAAAACCGTATTTTTCCACAATCGCTTGGCTGGCTTCCGAGCCTATGTATTCCAGAAAGTCGGCGGCGACATCGGAATGTGCGCTTCCGGAAACGACCGCCCCGTAGTAGTGAATGGGCGCTGTGGCTGTCTGAGGCACGCTGTAGATCAATCGTAAAGAGTCTGCCTGTGCCAGGTAGTCGGTCTTATACACGATGCCCACCATCTGACGGCTGGCCTGCACTCTGGCAAGAGCCGCATGCGCATCAGTGGCAGGTATCACTTTGTCTTTAAAGGCATCCCATGCGCTGTGATCGCCGCAATGGAGACTTTGTAGCCAGCTGCGGGCATATAAGCCCGCAGGCACGTAGTCTGGGTCGCCTATCGAGAGTTGCGTCAGTGGCAATGAGCAGATCTCTGTCGAGTCAATCGCTTGGATCGGATTTTCCGGGTGCGCCACCATGGCCAGTTGGTTGGCAAATAGGACGCTCACCGTGGCAGGCTGCACTGCATGGGCTTCACGTGCGCGTTGCATCCACTGTTGGTTAGCACTCAGATAGATCTCGCCCCGGGGGGCGGCGATTAGTTGACGTGCCAAGGCCCCGGAACTGGCAAAATTATAATGTAAAGTCAGCCCATGATCCTCGGCGAATTGCGCGCCCAACTCGCGCACCATCGCGCTCAAGCTCACGGCTGCATGGATCGTCAGCGTTTGCGTATCCGCTGCTGACTGCGTGCGCTCACCCGAGCAAGCGCCCAGATAGAGCGAAAGCAGAATGCAGAAGATCACTTTAAGAAAGATGCACATATTGAAGTGAGGTAGCAATATACATGCCCGCGTACGAGTCGTGGAGGAGCTTAGCCTCATGTTCCAGTTTCGTTAAAGCAATCTATTAGCGCTGTTGCTGCTGGGGAGCTGTGAATTCGATTCGCCTTACGTAGCGTTGCCGTTGTCTGTTACCATTTGTGGATGCCGTGTTTAAGTGGCAAGGTTTAGTGTAATGATAAGCTTCCAGCTTGTTGATTGTAGTTGGGGGCAAGTTGGAAGCTTGCCACTACGTGAGAGGTGCTTGCTTACTGCAAGAAAGCGCAGAACCTATTGGATGGGCAGGTTCGACATTGGCCTTTGGTATTTAGGCACAATAAAGGCTCAGTTGGGGGGAACTGAGCCTCATATTATTTCAAATGGTCGGGCCGACAGGATTTGAACCTGCGACCCCTTCACCCCCAGCGAAGTGCGCTACCAGACTGCGCTACGGCCCGACTTATGAAAGATTGCGAACGATGCTTTTGAATTTCGTAGCGTCAAGCCCTTAATGCTATTCGGTGATGGAAACTCTAAGGAAGGCTTGGTCGCTGGCTGAAATGGGCTCGACGCGGCGATAGGTATAGCGATCAAAGTTACCTGATTCAGTGGCGATGCTGATCAGCTCCACTTCGCTGTTCTGACTGCTCCATGTGTCGTTGAGGTCGGTCACGGTCTCGACTGTGTAGGTGAGAGCATTCTCGAAATTAGGTTTGCGGTAGCTGATCTGTAAATAGCGTTGACCGTTGTCCTCGATGGTTTCGCTGATTGGTAGGATGCTGATGTCGTTGACTTCAGGGTCTCCTCCAAAGGCTTGTTCGAGTAGATTTTCGATACCATCGCCGTCGGGGTCGTCGTCGGCATCGCGTAGTTCAGTGGAAGTGGCTTCGGTGAAGGAGGCATTGGTCCATAAGCTATAGTCTTGATAAAGTTGACTGCGCCAAGCGATGGCATAGTCGGTGCTAGTTGAACTGGTCGATGCGACGGTTAGTGTGTAGTCGCCGCTTGCAAGGGCATGGCTACTATCGCGCCAGATGTGCTCGATGTTGTCGACGGCGCTATCGCTGGTCTGCGAGGCGTTGCCAGTTAGGGAGAGTGATAGGTTGGCGAGGGTGGAGGTGTATGTGTATTGAATGGATGGACCTCTTCTACTTGCTGTTTGTGTGACGGTTCGGTTCCAGGTGATCAGCGCGGAGAGGTTTCGTAGTTCAAAGCCCACCGGGACATTGATGCTATATATATCGCTGCTGTTACTGGAGACGCTACTTAGATTCCAGCCTCGTTCGTCGATACTGTTGCCAGCTACCTGTTGGCCTGCTTGCTGGATGAAGTAGCTTTCGTAAATGTCGAGTTCGCCTGCCCCATAGACTTCGTCGATGGGACGTGTGGTGGTCTGATCCCAGCTTTCTGAAATAGATTTGTCGGCTCCGGCCAATAGAATTGCTTTGAGCGTGATGGGCTGGAGTGCGTTGCTGTCTTCGTTTGCTGATTCGATCAATAAGGCCGCTGCGGAGGTGATCATTGGGGTGGCGTAGCTGGTGTATGCGGAGGGGGCAACAATTTCTGGTTTTGTGCGGCCTATGCCATCATAGCTTGTGACTCCATAGCGATGCGTTCCATCGCTGACGCCTACAGTGATACCATTATAAATGCTCCCATAAGTATCTGGAATGTCATAGGCTATGTTCTGATCTCCGTAATCGGAGTTGTAAAGCCCTGCGATTGGTAGGAATTCGTCGCGATTTGCCGCGTAGTCCATTCGTAAGCTAGCCTGATCGCTTGCGGACCAGTAGACCCAACTATGGTTTTGCAGGGGGTTGTTTTCAGTGGTCGGCGTTCCGGAGAACCATCCGCTATTGATAAAGTCATTTGCGCTGTAGACGGAGACATTGCTGATGCCGGGGGAGATGGAGGTGCTACTTCCATATAAATTGAGCCCCACTTGTGTGGCGTGACTGGATGTGAGCCCTGTGCCTGTTTCATCGACGATCGTTACATTCGCGAATTCAGAGTTTGTTGTGTTGGGGACATACTCGTCCGTGGCTTCTGGGGCTTCTACCTGTGTGACACTCACCCCTGCACCAGTGGGAATGTTGACTCCTCGAAGGCTTAATTCATTTGCGAGTTCAGTATGGCGGACACTCTCTTTGTAGGCTGCAAAGGATAATTGTGTGCCATAAATGAAGCTGATACTGATGAGGGATGTTTTCGCAAGCATTTGATCTATCGTTGGATGGGGGATTGTAGGCGCTGCGGGCTTGGTATCAATTGTATAAGAGTAAAGAACTCGTGAAATGAAACAGCCCGACTCTTGCGAGTCGGGCTGTGGTCAATCATTGCTGTGAGGGACTAGCGCCGTGAGGCCAGCAAGTAGAGTAGCCAGCCCAGGCTGCTGACAAAGGCAGCCACGTAGGTGTAGGCGGCGGCGTCGAGGGTCTTGTTGACCCCCACCAGTTCGTCTTGGTCAACGATGCCGAGGCCGACGAGTTGCGCTTTGGCCCGCTTGCTGGCGTCGAATTCAACTGGCAGCGTAACAAGTTGAAAGACCGTCAACACAATGTAGATAGCTATGCCGAGGTTGATGAAGATCGGGCTGTGGAAGAGGAAGAAGCCGCCGAACATCGCAATCGGGAGCATTTGCGAGGCAAAGTTGGTGATCGGCACCAGCGACATGCGCAGGTTGAGTGGTGCGTACTCTTGCTTGTGCTGGATGGCGTGGCCGGCTTCGTGGGCGGCGACCCCCAGCGCGGCTAAGCTGTGCCCGCGATAGTTGTCGTGGCTGAGCGCGAGACGCTTATGAGTGGGGTCGTAATGGTCGGTCAATGTGCCGTGGCACTCGACAATTTCGACGTCGTGGATGCCTGCGCTGGCCATGACGGCTTGCGCCGCTTCGCGGCCGGTGATGCGTCCACGCGAGGGGACTTGGCTATATTTGCCGTAGGCGCTTTTGACTTTCATTTGAGCCCAAAGGCCTATGACCATTGGTATCAGTATGTATATTAATAGTGGTGGCATGGTAGTTGTGTTTATCTTTGGAACCTAAATAGCAATTCCAGTTCCATAGATTCTCAAGCATTGGTGAGCAATTTTAGTAAACTTGGAATTTAAGGTAAATTTGTGGGGAATAGTTTCGATTCCTTGTCATCTTACAATACGAATCCAAACTACAAACCACGATTGATACTACATTATGAGAAAAATACTGATTACTGCACTTTTTACACTTCTAGGTCTGCAAGCATCACTGAGCGCGGGCGAGGGGTGGATGACTGATTTTGACGCAGCGAAAGCCAAGGCTGTTGCGGAGAATAAGCCTCTGCTGGTTGATTTTACTGGATCTGATTGGTGCGGATGGTGCATCAAGCTAGACAAGGAGGTCTTTAGTCAGGCTGCTTTTAAGCAATATGCGGAAGATGCGCTGGTGCTGGTGGAGCTTGATTTTCCACGTTCGAAGCCTCAGTCGGCAGAATTGAAGGCTCAAAATGAGGCTTTGGCTAAAAAATATGGGATTCGCGGCTTTCCGACGATCCTGGTGCTTTCTCCAGAGGGGAAGTTGATTGAGAAGACGGGCTATCGTCGTGGCGGAGCGGAGCAGTATGTGGAGCACATTCAGGAGATTGTCGCTTCCGCGCAGTAGGCTGATTCTGGCTCTTGTTAATTACGAATCGTGCAGCTTGGCGGCTGTGCGATTTTTTTATGGTTGATGTATCCGCCTTGCCATTGCGATCTGGGCACGGCCTCTGAGGAGAATTGGCTGGATTTGAAAAATCCACAAAGTTAGGGTTGCTTTTCGCTTTCTCTCTTTTACTCTGCGCGGTTTTCTCAGATTCAAGCCGTTTCCCAAGCGGCATTTTTCAACAGATTTCAGACATGCAACATACACTTAATATTACCAATCGTGAAAACACCGGTCGCGGTGTAGCTCGCCGCCTTCGTGCGGAGGGTAAAATTCCTGCCTCGCTGTATGGTCAGGGTAATGCTCGCTCGATCACCGTTTCTGCGGTTGATTTTCGCACGCTGAATCGTGAGATTGGCGGCGGTGCGGCACTCGTCGAGTTGACCGACGAAAAGGGTGAGTCGGCTCTTTGCCTCGTGCAGGATGTTCAGTATCATGCAGTTAAGAGCACTGTGACTCACATTGATTTTCAAGAAGTTGAGCGTGGTCACTCGTTTACAACGAAGGTGCCGGTGCATCTTGTAGGTGAAGAAGATTGTGTCGGCGTTCGTAATGAAGGCGGTATCATCGATCACAAGTCGCATGAAATCGAAATTCGCTGCCGTCCTTCCAAGCTTCCCGATCACGTGAATGCAGATGTCTCTGGTCTTGCTGTGGGTGAAGCGATTCATATTGCGGATCTTCCAGTTATCGAGGATGTCGAATACCTCGGCGAGCCTGCTCAGGTAATCGTATCTTGCCAAGCACCCACAGTTGCTGTGGAGACTAGCGATGACGCTTCGGTGGCTGCCGATGAGGTTCCTGCTACTAAGGTCAGCGAAGCTGAGTCTTCCGACTAGTCGTCAATTTTAATTCCAGGCGAGCTGTTCGGCTTGCCTGAAAACGTTCTTTTACAAATGTCCATCGCGGTCATTGCCGGTCTCGGAAATCCGGGCTCTAAATACCGCAACACCCGGCACAATATAGGCTTTGTCCTTGTTGAGTCGCTGGCTGCTAAATTCGGCGCGACGTGGAAACATGAGGCACGATTTGAAGCTGAAGTCGCGGTTATCGTATATCAGGGGCGTAAGCTCATGTTGCTCAAGCCGCAGACTTTTATGAATGCCAGCGGGCGCTCATTGGGAGCTGCCTTACGTTACCGTAAGCTTTCTGCTGAGGCGATGCTCGTCGTTTACGACGATCTCACCTTGGATTTGGGGCGCACTAAGTTGAGTGTAAACGGTAGTGCTGGCGGTCACAATGGTATTGCCGATTTGCTCGCTCAGGTCGGGTCAGGCTTCGCTCGCTATCGTGTCGGAATCGGTGCTAAGCCGCATAAAGAGATGGACCTCGCAGATTACGTTCTTGGCCAGTTTACCAAGGACGAACAAAACATTTTGGCGGATCGCACTTCGATCTATCTGGATCAGATACAGTTGATCTTGAGCGACGGCATCGAACCCGCCATGAACATCATTAACCAACGCAAAGCTATATCGCATGAGCGCAACGACAAAAAATAACTACAAAGCCACTTTCATCCTCGACCTACGCGAATCTGAAGACGATTCCGCGAAGGTGATGGCTGATCTTAACGAAATCCTCAAGTCCATCGGAGCGGAGCCTTCTGACAGCGAAGACCTCGGTATGCGTGAGTTTGCACGCGCTGCAGACCGCCGCTATACTCAAGGCCACTACGTCGAAATCTACTTTGCAGCGACGGGCGATGTGCCTGCGACTCTTAACGAGAAGCTGAAGCTCGATAAGCGGGTCAATCGTATCTTCACTGAAGCTCTCTAATTCTGTAGCTTACCGATTGCCATGGCCTCCTTTAATAAAGTCATCCTTCTTGGAAACTTAACGCGCGACCCAGAAACTCGCGTCACGGTCAATGGCAACACGATTTGTAAGTTGGGCATGGCCGTCTCACGGGTCTATTCGACCAAAGACGGTGAGCGTCGCGAAGAAACCACTTTTGTGGATATTGACGCATTTGGAAAGCAAGCCGAAGTCATCACTAAATATATGCGCAAGGGGCGTCCACTCATGGTGGAGGGGCGTCTGAAGCTCGATCAATGGGAGACCAATGATGGGCAAAAGCGTAGTAAGCTCGGTGTTGTCTTGGAAAATTTCCAATTTGTCGGTGGTCGTGATGACAACGACTCTAGCGGTGGTTCCGGCAGCGGAGGTGGTTACGAGCAGAGCTCGCCCCCACGGCGCGAGTCCAAACCCGCTGCCAGCCAAGACTTCTCTGCCGAAGGTGACACTTTGGATGAAGACGTCCCCTTTTAAGCGACCCTAAGCTGCAACTTCTCTTACTCTTTCAATCACTCATTTAAATCAAAGAACGTATCATGGCCAACAATCAGGTTCTCCTCTTACAACCCATCACTGGACTCGGCGCCGAAGGCGACACAGTCACCGTAAAAGCAGGCTACGCCCGCAATTTTCTGCTTCCTCGCAAGCTGGCTTTGCCTATCACGCAAGCGAATAAGAAACATGTCGAGTCACTGCTAAAAGCGCGTGAAGCTCGCGAGCAAAAAGAATTCGAAGACGCACGCACATTGAGCGAGCGCGTTGAGAAGACCAGCATTGCCATCGCAGTGAAGACTGGCGAGGGCGGTAAGATGTTCGGTGCAGTTACAGCCAACGATCTGTTGGAGCGCCTCAAGGAAGAAGGCATCGAACTGAGCAAGAAGCAGCTCCAACTCGCGGCTCCTATCAAGGAACTTGGCTCGCACACAGCTGCCGTTAAGTTGCACGCTGACATCGAGACCGAGCTGAAGTTTGAAGTCGTCTCTGAGAATCCGATCGAAGACGGTGCGGATTCTGAAGATGCCGCCGAAGACGACGAGTAATTAACAGGCACTGTCGTATAGACACATTCAAATACGATGCCGCCTGATTCTAACTCTAAGTTCGATCGGAATCGCTCGGGTCGAGACTACAAAGGCAAGCGTAAGTCGGA
This sequence comes from Coraliomargarita algicola, assembly GCF_033878955.1. NCBI lineage: Bacteria > Pseudomonadati > Verrucomicrobiota > Opitutia > Puniceicoccales > Coraliomargaritaceae > Coraliomargarita > Coraliomargarita algicola. The sequence continues at coordinate 1,981,319 of NZ_CP138858.1, read as the reverse complement.
GTCGAAAGACGATGGCGTGCGCGTGCAGCCTCATAGTATTGAAGCCGAGGAGGGGCTCATTGCCGCTTGTCTACTGGATGGCGGACGTGAGATCTTGACCGAGTGTATCGAGTCCAAGATTGTTCCTGAGTTTTTTTACAAGACAGCGCACGAAGAGATTTTTCGTGCGCTGCTTGCGCTTTATGCCACAGGGGATCCGATTGACGAGATTCTGCTGCTAGACTACTTGCGCAAGAATGGCCTCGAAGAAGAGGTCGGTGGTATTGCCACCATTTATGCGATCCAGGATCGTATCGAGACCGCGGCGCACGCGCGGTATTTTGCGAAAATCGTGCACACGAGAAGTATCTCCTGCGCCGTTTGATTCGCACTTCCCGCGAGGCGATTGAGGCCTGCTATGAGCAGCAGGAGGACATGACGACCTTCATCGAGAAGATCGAGCAGGATATTTTCGAAATCAGTCGTGACCGTATTACGGATGCGGCGATTCCCATCCGGCAGTCGTTGGATGAGGCAGTCGCCGATATTCATGCGCTCTTGAATGGGCGCGATGATGCGGACGGGGTGCTCTCCGGCTTCCGCGATCTCGATGGCATGACCTACGGCTTCCACCCCGGGCAGATGATCGTGCTCGCTGCGCGTCCTTCGGTGGGTAAAACCAGTTTGGCGATGAACTTTGCGGAGCACGCCATGATTCCGGATGGTGGCCGTAAGCCAGCAGGGGTGATTGTATTTAGTTTGGAAATGACGGCGGCGCAGCTCGCGATGCGCCTGATTTGTAGCCGTGCCCGTGTGGATATGAAGCGTATTCGGGATCGCGTGATTTCGAAGCAAGATTCGGCCGACATCGCCACCACTGTGAAGGAGTTGAAGGAAGCGCCGCTGTGGATTGATGACGGCTCGACCTCCACCATTCTCGATATTCGAGCCAAAGCGCGTCGTTTGCATACGAAGAACCCGCTGGGCTTGGTTGTGGTCGACTATTTGCAGCTGATTAAGGGCACGGATAGCCGTATGCAACGTGAGCAGCAGATCGCCGATATTTCTCGCGGTATGAAGGGCATGGCCAAAGAGCTGAATGTGCCCGTGGTTGTTTTGAGTCAGCTCAATCGTGAGTCGGAGAAAGAGAATCGTGATCCGCGCCTATCTGACTTGCGTGAGTCCGGTTCGATCGAGCAGGACGCCGACGTGGTGATGCTGTTGCACCGGCCCAAAAAGAGCGACGATGACGAGACCGTCGAAGGGGGCGGACTCTATAATGAGCATGAGCACATTAAATTAATCGTTGCAAAGCAGCGGAATGGCCCCGTAGGTGAAATAGACCTGACATTTGTCCGCCGTTATACACGCTACGAGAATTTCCACCGTTAAAGGCTACGAGCCATTCTTTCTTAATAGATCAGATGCGAATCATTCAGACTCTTCTCCTTGCTGTCACTAGCTTGCTCGTGCTCGGTTTTCCGTTTAATACTTCGGTGGCTCAGGAGGCCGAAACGTATCCGGTCATCAACCGCATTGTGACTGAGTTCGACGGCTTTCGTTCGGTCAGCGATCAGTATATCTTTGGCAATATTCAGTTGCGTCCGGGGATGAATTACAATCCGGCGCTGTTGGATCAATCCATTCGCACGCTGTATAGCACGGGGCACTTCGAGTTTGTGGAAGTGCGTGTGGATAAGGCGCAAGATCAGAAAGTCGATTTAGTCTTTGAATTGGTTTCCAAATACACCATCGAGCGCATCCGGTTTTCCGGGAATGAGGCTTATTCCGATTCCCGCTTGGCTTCTAAGACCGAAATCGAGAGTGGCATGCCGCTGGATGAGTATGGCATCAGTGTGGGTGCAGACGCGATTGCCGAGTATTACGTCGAGAAGGGCTATCCAGATGTCGAGGTCGATTACCGAATTCAGCGCGATGAGACAACCGGCTATGCGGTGGTCAATTACGACATCGATGAGGGGGGGAAGGTGCGTATCGAGGAGATTAACTTTGTGGGGAATGATGCGATCAGCTCCAAGACGCTTCGTAAGCAACTCGATACACGGAAGCATAATTGGCTTTCATGGTTGCTCGGTTCGGGGAAGTTCGACGAAAAGAAATTCAAAGAAGACCTCAAAATTCTGCGTAAATACTATCGTGATTCCGGTTATCTCGATTGTGAGATCAACGAAGATCAGGTTGAAATCGATTTTATCGAGTCCGATGAGATCGTGATTACGATTCCGGTGGTCGAAGGGCAGCTTTACTACCTGGGGGAGTTCTCGGTCGAAGGTGCGACGATCTACACCTCTGCGGAATTATTGAATTCGGTGCGATTAGAGACGAATAGTCCATTTTCTCCACAAGAAGTGGATGACGCGGCAACCGCGATTCGTGAATACTACACCTCCAATGGCTATTTGGAGACACGGGTGCGCGCTGAGCGGGTGCCAAACATGGAGACTCGCCAGATTGACGTGGTCTTCCGTGTCAGTGAAAGCGAAAAATTTTACGTAGAGTCGATTAAGATCGAGGGCAATACCAAGTCCAAAGCGCGGGTGATCGTGCGCGAATTAGCGCTAAGCCCTGGGGATGTGTTTGACCGCAAGCGCATGGAGGTGAGCCAGCGTCGTTTGGAAAATACCAGTTTCTTCGAAGATGTGCGCCTGAACCCCGAGCCCACAAATGTGCCAGGGCGTAAAGATTTGGGCATTACTGTTCGTGAAGGTCGTACAGGTAACTTTACTTTTGGTGCTGGTTTCGGCTCGGTGGAAAGTGCAGTGGTCTACTTTGAAATGTCGCAGGGTAACTTCGACCTCTTTAATTGGCGCGATGGATTTCAAGGGGATGGGCAGAAGTTCCGCTTCCGTGCCTCGCTCGGTACCAGCAGTAATCAGATCTTGATCGCCTTTGAGGAGCCTTGGCTCTTTGAGCAGCGCCTTGCATTCGGCGTGGAGCTCTACCGCACAGAGTCCGATTATAATAGCTCCGATTATAATGAACTTCGCACAGGCTTCGAGCTCTACTTGCGTCGCCGCCTGTTCGAGCTGGTTGAAGCGCGTCTTTCCTACCGCCTAGAACTGGTCGAGATTTTCGATGTGGATCGTGGCACTGGCGTTGATAATGGGGACGGCTCTATTACGGGTGACGGTATTGCAGACGTGTTTCAGCGTGCTGAAGGTGAGGAGCTTGTTTCCAAGGTCGGGCTCACATTCTTACGTGATACACGCGAGACTTTGATTTTTACGCGCAAGGGCAATCGCTCTAGCTTGAGTTTCGAGTACGCGGGCGTGGGGGGCGATGTAAACTACTACAAGTTTGAGGGGCGCACGGCTCACTTTATCCCGACCTTCGATACGATGAAGCAGTCCTTATCGATTCTTGCCCGGGTCGGCAGCGTGACGCCATTTGGTCAAAGCGAGATCGTTCCTTTTTATGACCGTTTCTATCTCGGTGGACCGGACACACTCCGTGGATTTGATTACCGCGAAGTGGGCCCGCGTGACCCGGATGACGAAGATGAATCGGTGGGGGGTAACTCGTATTCCATGATTTCTTTTGAATATGCTTTCCGAGTTGCGGAACCTTTAGGGCTAGTCGTGTTCTATGACTGGGGATTTGTTAATACAGATGATTTGGATTTCAGCATGTCAGACTACGCCGATAACTGGGGGATTGGTGCGCGCATTATGCTTATGGGCTCACCGCTCAAGCTGGATCTCGGTATTCCCATTACATCCCCCGAGGGTGCTGGTGGTGGCACACAGTTTAATTTTTCCTTTGGCACACGCTTCTAGTGCTGCTTAACTCTAACGTCTCAAACCCATAATACATATTATATGAAAAAAATCACTACTCTTATTCTTGCCTCGCTTGTAGTCACTACAGGCTTATTCGCGCAAAAGACTCCCGTGGTCGGCGTCGTCGACGTGCAGCGCGTGCTCGCTGATTATGCCGACTTTCAGGCTGCCGTTGAAAAGGTAAAGGGCTCTGTCGCTCCGGTGGAAGAAGAAATGAAGAAGATGCAGGCAAACATCGAGGCGATCGTGAGTGAAGGTCGTAGCATCGAAACAAAAGCCAAGAACCCGGCTGCCAGCGACGAAGCGCGCGCTGAAGCTCAAGCTCAAGTGGGCCAACTTCAGCAAAAGCTGCAACAAGCTCAGGGCGAACTTCAGCAGTTCCGCCAGCAAGCACAACAACTGGCGAAACAAGGCCAACAAGAAGAGCTGGCACCACTTCAAGCCAAGGCTGTTGAAGCTGTGACGACAGTTGCTGAAGATAAGGGCATCGATCTGGTGATTCCAAAGAACACCGTGATCTATTCCTCTGACGCACTCGAAATCTCTGATGCTGTGATTGCCGTGCTGAACGCAGGCAACTAATTGTTTAATTTTTCAAATTTTCAAAAACCCTGTTCTCGCGTAGAGCAGGGTTTTTTGTTTTCTACCCATTATGGCACTAGCTTATTCCACACAACGAATTCTCGAAATTCTCGGTAACGATTGCGAAGCAGTCGGCGCATACGAGGGCACGATCCAGGGCATCGCGTCGCTGGCTGAGGCGCAGGCGGGCGATCTTTCATTTCTCGGAAACCCTAAATACCGCGCGGCGGTGGCAGACTCCCAGGCATCTGTGCTACTGGTGCCGAAGGACTATGAGCAGGCACCTAAGCCTGGGCAGCTGCACTTGAAGTTAGAGAACCCCTCTTTCGCACTGGCTTTAATTTGCCGCGACATCGAGTTGACGCTTCTGCCCAAGCCGCCTGCGGGCATTCATCCGAGTGCCGTCGTGGAAGCAGACGCGGAAGTCTCTCCCGAAGCCAGTATCGGTGCTTTCTGCTATATTGGCTCCGGTGCCAAGGTGGGAGCGGCCGTTCTGGCGAGCCATGTCTCGGTGGGGCGCAGCGCTCAGATTAAAGATGAGGTGCAGATTGGTGCACGGGTCTCCGTGGGGGATTATTGTGTCATCGGGGAGCGTAACCGACTCTTACCGGGCTGCGTGATCGGCTCCGACGGCTACGGCTACGAATATTTTGACGGGGCCCATCAGCGGGTGCCACAGATTGGCAATGTTGTGATAGCGGCGGACGTCGATGTGGGGGCCAATTCCACGATCGATCGCGCCCGTTTCGGCTCTACGCAGATTGGTGCAGGCACTAAGATTGATAATCAGGTGCAGATTGCGCACAATGTCAGGGTTGGGCAGCACTGCTTGATCGTCGCTCAAGTCGGCATCAGTGGCAGCACGGTGCTGGGGGATGGAGTCGTCGTCGGTGGTCAAGCCGGGCTCGCGGGGCATTTAAAAATTGGTTCCGGTGCGATGATTGCAGGTGGCACCGCTGTGGTCAGCGATATTGAGCCACAGTTAAAAGTACGCGGCTACCCAGCCATGCCGATGATGCTCTTTAATCGGATGGCAGTTCTACAACGAAAGTTGCCCGATCTTTTCAAAAGGTTTGATCAACTCGAAAAAACGGTGAAGTGTCTCGCTCCCGAGTCTAAGTAACTGAACGAATCATGATGATGAAAGATAGCTCCCTTAAAATATTTAGCGGCAATTCCAATCCCGCTCTAGCGAAAGAGATATGCAAATCTCTCGGTGTGCCGCTGGCGGAAGCTGATGTCATCAGTTTCCCTGATGGTGAAAGTTTTGTTCGTATTAACGAGAATGTGCGTGGTGCCGATGTCTTTATCATCCAGTCTACGTGTAACCCAGCCAATCAGAACTTGATGGAGCTGTTCATCATGATCGATGCGGCACGTCGTGCTTCGGCGAATCGTATCACGGCAGTCATTCCGTTTTACGGCTATGCACGTCAGGATCGCAAGGATCAACCACGTGTGCCGATCACTTCGAAGCTGGTGGCCAATTTGCTCGTTTCGGCGGGCACTGATCGCGTGCTCACTGTGGACCTCCACGCGCAGCAGATTCAGGGCTTTTTCGACATTCCGGTCGACCATCTTTATGCCTCGCCCGTTCTCTTTCAGTATCTGAAAGACATTGATACTAAGAATTTAACGCTCTTTTCGCCCGACGTCGGCGGTATGAAGATGGCCTCTGCATATGCGAGTATGCTCAATGTGCCACTCGGATTCATCGCCAAACGGCGCACCAGTGCCGAAACCGTTGAGGCCACTTCGCTGGTTGGTGAGACGGAGGGGCGCGACATCCTGCTGGTCGATGATATGACCGAGACTGCCGGCACGCTATGCGCGGCGGCTAAGTTGCTCAAGGAGCACGGTGCCAAGAGCGTCATGGCCGCCGTCAGCCATGGTGTTTTGAACGAGATGGGCTACGAGCGCCTCGCTGGTGGAATGATCGATCAGCTCATCACTACGAATACCACGCCGGTGCAAACGCGCCCTGGAGTGCCGATTACTGTGCTCAGTGTTGCCGATCTACTCGGTGAGGGGATTCGTCGCATTCACGATAACGAGAGTGTCACGGGCCTCTTTGACATCAAAGGCTTCTAGTCAAAGACTGTGGTCGGGCTCGATGTGGATATTTTTTTTCTGCTCTATCTTGGGGCGGGATTTTTTCTGCTCTTTGGCTTGTGGTTCTACTATGATTGGCGAGATGGGCATATTCATGATGCACAGCGCTCGAAGGTCATTTATCATTGCATCAAATGTAGCCAAATCTACACGGGGCCGTATCTCAGCGAAGAATGCGATTGCCCCGAATGCGGTTTTACCAATGGTCGACTTAGATTTTAAAATCAGAATCTAATTTTCCTAATTCCTATTTCTTAATCTCTATTTCTCTTATGCCAGATCATATCGCCGTTCTCGACTTTGGTTCACAATACACGCAAGTTATCGCTCGCCGTATTCGTGAAGCCAATGTGCTTTCACGTATTTATCCTTATAATACGCAAGCCAGTGTGCTCAAAGAAGCTGGTGCGAAGGGCATCATCCTTTCCGGGGGGCCCTCTTCAGTATTGATCGAAGGCTCGCCGCGGCCCGATGCGCAAGTTTTTGAACTGGGGCTGCCAGTGTTGGGCATTTGTTATGGCGAGCAGTTGATGGCTCACATGTTGGGCGGCCGCGTCGGCAAGAGTGAGGAGCGGGAGTTTGGCCACGGCACCCTGAATATTGAGATTAAGGGCAAACTGTTCGAAGGTCTGCCTGATTCGCTACGAGTCTGGAATTCCCACGGCGACCGCTTAGAGGCTTTGCCTGAAGGGTTTGAAGCTGTGGCTTCCACAGAAAATTCGCCCTATGCCACCATTCAAAATGCCGAGCGTAATTTCTACGGCATGCAGTTTCACCCGGAGGTGGCGCACTCTGAAATGGGCACTGAGGTGATTGCCAACTTCCTATTTAAGATTTGTGGCTGTGCTGCCGATTGGTCGATGGCCAATTACATCGAAGAAAGTGTGCAGAAAATTAAGGACACCGTGGGAGATGAGCGCGTGATTCTGGGTCTTTCCGGTGGGGTGGATTCATCAGTCGCCGCGGCATTGATCCATAAGGCGATCGGGAAGCAATTAACCTGCGTCTTTGTGGATAATGGTCTCTTGCGCCTGCACGAACGTGAGCAGGTTGAAAAACTCTATGGGGATCATTTCGACCTTGATGTGCGAGTCGCGGATAAATCCGACTTTTTCCTGGATCGCCTCGCTGGCGTTTCCGACCCCGAAACCAAGCGTAAGATTATCGGTAACGCCTTCGTTGAAGTATTTGACGAAGCGGTCACTGAACTCAAGGAGCGCGGCAATTACACTTTCTTAGCTCAAGGCACACTCTATCCCGACGTGATTGAATCCGTCGCCATTGATGGCAATCCAGCAGCGCTGATTAAGAGCCACCACAATGTGGGCGGCTTGCCTGAGAAGATGAACCTCAAATTGCTCGAGCCACTGCGCGAGCTATTTAAGGATGAGGTGCGCGAGCTCGGCACTCAGTTGGGCCTGCCTAAGGAAGTGGTCTGGCGTCAGCCATTCCCCGGACCCGGTTTGGGCGTCCGCGTGATGGGGCCGATCAAGCGCGAAGATTTGGTCGTGTTGCGCAAGGCCGATGCGATCCTACAAGAAGAAATGTTGGCTGCTGATCTTTACTACAAGGTCTGGCAATCTTTCTGTGTTTTCCTTCCCGTCAAAACAGTGGGTGTGATGGGGGATGAGCGCACCTATGAGAACGTCGTTGCGCTACGTATCGTCGAGAGTGTCGATGCCATGACAGCTGACTGGGCGCGTGTGCCATACGAAGTGCTCCGTACGATCTCCAGCCGCATTATCAACGAAGTTTCCGGTTGTAACCGAGTGGTCCTCGATATCAGTTCCAAGCCACCTAGCACAATTGAGTGGGAGTAGTGTGAACAAATTGCCGTCGTGACGGTCCATGTATGGATATGAAGACACTGCTGCGTACTTGTTTCTTATGTTTGGTGGCTGCCTCTGTTTATGCGCAAGAGGTCAGTGAGAGCGAAGTGATTGACCGCGCACGTGCCACAGTCGGCACCGAGGCGGCTCTGGATGGTTTGGTGACTTTGCAAATCATTGGCACTCTCGAGCCCGCGGACCCGGATATGCCCTCGGCCACATTGTTGATTATCGCTCGTAAGCCGCTTTCGCAGCGATTGGAAATCAAGGTCGATGACATTGTTGAAACCACCATACTGGATTGTAAGAAAGGCTGTATCATTCGTTCCAATCTCAATGCCGGTGCTTCGCAAATGCGCGATTTGATTGGCTCGGAACTGGAGCGCGTTAGTTACAGCACGCGGCAGTTTTTTAACTTTTTCCGGCCGGACTTTAAAAACGGGGAAAAAGTCCACCTAGTGGGAACCGAAACGTACCGTGGTCAACGTTGCTACAAGCTCCACTACGAATACCCAGGTGGGCTTAAAACAATTCGTTATTTTTCAGTGGCCGACGATACGCTTGTATCGACTATCACAGAAAATGGTGTCGAGAGTATAGGCCGCGGCTCGATGACCGTAGGTGGTATTAAATTTCCTAAAGAGATCGAATACTATGAAGGTGAGCGCAAGTTGCACACCATTCTGGTCCACGAGCTTAAGGTCAATCAGCCGCTCACCGCTGGTATCTTCGATATCCCTCAAGGCGATACGCAGTGAGTCCCACCCAATCAATCGGCTGAAACGCGACTGGTGTTAAACCATCGATGATTATATAAGCCTTAGTGTGATTCCTCGTTCGCCAATGCGCGTTTCGCGGCTTTCGACATTTGGACCATGCTGATGTGAGCATCGTGTGCGGATTCCAGTGGATGGTGAAAGGGGATCTTGATCTGGCGTACTTTTTGGGCGACTTTGGCTTGAATCGTGAGTGTGAGCGTGTCGAGTGCGAGGATTTGGGCCTCGCTCGCTTCGGTTAAGCGACCAAAATACTGCGCGTAGGCGAGTACCGAGTCGGCATGATCCTCGTTCATGTGACTGATGATGCGGGCAATGTCTTGACTGCTAAGTGGGCTTTCAGGTGTGCTCATGATCTTTTATTTTGCGTGGGCGGTGGCGGGTTCGTTGCGGTGGCCTTTGCCATTGAAGCCGCGCACGTGGCTGAGTGTTTCCATTTGCTCGCCACTGATGTCGTAGGCTTGTCCAAAACCGACGACCAATCGACCAGACTTGGGGCTCAAGCGGATCAGGTGAAAATCTTGCATGCCTTTTAAGTGGTTCATAATGCCACCAAATTTTTCGCTAAAGCGCTCCATCGCGTCCTTCCATTCGGCGGAATCGCGCTCGACTTCTGCGGTGGTGCAAGCGTAGGTGACACGCTTGCGGGCGAAGATTTGCTCGCAGGTTTCTTCGTCTTCGATCAGTAGCACGGAGGCTTTTTGTGTGTCGCGCAAGTTAGCGGTGTGTGCTGAGAGCTCGCTCACATGCACGTAAAAGTCGCGTGACTCGGTGAGCACGGCGGGCGCGTAGCTGGCTTCGGGGGTGCCGCTAGTCGACACGGTGCCAAGTTGAATGGACTGAAATCCGGAAAGGAGCGAAGCGTAGCCAGTGTGGGCGCTTTGTGGTATGGTATCTTTGTTTTCGGTCATGTTGTTGTATTGGTAGTGTTTGAGTTAGGATTTTTGATTTTTAAAAGCGCATCACCTTCGTGGTGTACCCATTCCACTGGAATGTCGAATACGCGTTCAATTCGTTTGGCGGAGAGCACTGAGGCTGCTTTGCCGAAGGCAACAGAACGGCCGGCTTTGAGCATGAGCACACGGTCGGCATAAGCACGTGCTTGTTGCAGGTCGTGCAATACCAGAAAGACAGCCGCGCCGCGATCGGCACATTGGCGGGCCAGTTGGAGGATTTGTATTTGATGCTTCAGGTCGAGATTGGCGGCGGGTTCGTCCAGAAAGAGTAGTGTGGGGCCGTCTGAGTTGAGGCCTTCGTGCAGCTGAGCCAACACGCGGGCTAAGTGCACACGCTGCCGTTCACCTCCTGAGAGGTGTTGATACTGGCGGTCTTTTAAGGCCAGGCAGTCGACTTGCTCGAGTGCGGCTTCGCAGATTTCCAAATTGCGCGCCTGTTCCACCTGAGCGAGATGCGGGCTGCGTCCCATCATCACGACATCGATCACGGGGAAGTTGAACGCGAGCTCGCTTTGCTGGGGGAGCACCGCGCGCCAGCGTGCGATGTCTTGTGGGCGTTGCATCTGCGTGGCCAAGGACTGGCCATTCAGTTCGACCGTGCCACGGGCGAGGGCGAGTTCGCCTGTCAGGGCTTTGAGCAGTGTGGATTTGCCCGAACCATTGGGGCCGATCACAGCGATGAGCTCCGCAGCTTGTAGATCGAAGTGTAGTTGGCGTAGCACGGCACGGCTGCCGCGTTTGACGGTGATGTTGTCGCAGCGTAACATGTTAGAAGCTGGCCCGGCGCTTGGCTCGAACGATTAAGTATAGGAAAAAAGGTGCTCCGACTGTGGCGGTGAGCACGCCCACGGGAAGCTCGGAGTATTGTATGCTGATGCGGGCCAGTAGGTCGGCAATGACAAGAGTCGTCGCTCCCATCAAGGCCGAAGCGGGCAGTAGCCAGCGGTGATCCGGCCCCAGCATGAGCCGACACAGGTGCGGTGTGATGAGGCCGACAAAGCCGATCATGCCGCATAGGGCGACAGTCAATCCCACCCCGCCCGCGGTGAACAATATGAGGCGCCGACGCAGCTTTTCTACATTGAGCCCGAGGTGAACGGCTTCGTATTCACCGAGCAGTAATAAGTTCAGTTGACGGCGATAGCGGAGCAGGGCGCTGATCAGTAGCACAATGATGGGGGCTAACCAACTCAATACGTTCCAGTTGGCGCGGGCTAGGCTGCCTAAGGACCAGAAGGTGTAGTCGCGCAGTTGATCGTCGTTGGAGAAAAAAACGGCGTATCCGATCAAGGCGCCGACCAGTGCATTCATCGCCAGCCCGATTAGCAGCATGGTTGTTACGTGGATGCGGCCTTCATGCAGTGCGAGTCGATAAACCAGTAAGGTCACTCCGATGCCCCCCGCCATGGTGAAGCAACTGATGCCTAATTCGTGTAGCACGGTCCAGCTGGCTGGAATCAGCCAACTGCCGAATACGATAAAGCTGATCGCACCTGCGGCTCCGCCGGCAGAGACACCGATGAGTCCCGGGTCGGCCAGCGGATTGCGGAAGATGGCCTGCAGCACTGCACCTGCGATCGCCAGCGTCGCCCCCACCAATACCGCAGTCAGTATGCGCGGGACACGTATGTCGCGCACGATGATGCCATTGATGGCATCATCGGGTGCTTCCATATTCAGGAGAGCGTGCACGACCGTTGTGGGCGGAATGGATTTATCGCCCAAGGCGGCGCTCACAAACATCGCCAGCAGCAGGCCCAGGGCAATCAAGCCGAGCACCACTCCGGGCTGTTGCCAGATTCGCTTGGTGGGGCTGGGCTGCATCTAGTTCGAAACTGTCTCGGCAAACAGTTGGTTAAGTTCGAGGGCAGCCTCTCCTACGCGCACACCAAAACTCACGGTGCGTCCGAGTGGCACTGTGTGCACCTGTTTTTCGCGCACCGCGGGCACGTTTTGCCAGGCCGCGTTGTGGAGCACGCCATCGAGGATGCGTGTTTCGTTGTGCGGCATGCCTTCAGCGAGGCCGATGAGAATGATGTCGGGCTGTAGGGCGACCAGTGCTTCATGCGAGATACCCTTGTAGCCGGGGTGACTGCGAATGACATTTTCGCCGCCTGCCAGCTCAATCATGGCGGTGGCTTTGGTTCCGCGCCCTGCGGCATTTAGATGGCCGAGTCCGGGGCTGCTCATGAAAAATACCACTTTTGGTTTTGTCTCCAGTTTTTGAATACTAGCGAGTTGCGATTCTATTTTAGATTTTAATTGAGTGGCAGCTTCTGTTTGCTCCAGTTCCTTTCCGAGCACTTGGATGGCTTGGTATAAATCTTCGGGAGAGCTGGGGGAGGGGATCACGCTGGTGGGCACTCCGCTGGCTTTGATTTGATCGAGGGCATTGGCCGGACCGATATCGCTAGTGCCGACGATGTGAGTGGGCTCCAGTGCGAGCACGCCTTCTGCGGATATGCTACGCACATAGCCAACCTGTGGTAACTTTGTCGCGGCTTGGGGGTAAGTGCTGGAGAGGTCGACTCCGACGACGTCGTCACCTCGGTTGAGTGCAAATACGATTTCGGTGGCTGCGCCGCCGACTGTGACGATACGGGCAGTGGACTCCGCAGATAGCGCTGCTGCGGTGAGTGTGAGTGCGAACAGCTGACAGCTGATCTTTTTAAATGTGGATGCTTTCATTGTTTTTTTTTGTATCTGTTATTTACAGTTTGATATTGAGGGAGAGGAAGCCGTTAAGGCCTGGCTGCACGCTGTATTCGGAAGTCAGAGATTCGTGGTCCGTGCTGCTGGAACTGCTCCAGATCCAGTAGCGCTCATCGGTCAGGTTGCGTAGGCCGAAGTTGAGGCTGATGTTTTCGGAGAGGCTCCAATAGCCAGTGAGGTCGAGCACGAAGGAGGCGGGCGGCACGTAGTATGCGTAGTCACGTGTGGTGTCTTTTTTTTCGGCGCGATAGGTGCCGTAGAGTCGGAGCCCCCAGGGAGTTTCGGAGTCGATTGAGTCGTAGCCGAAATGCAGTACGGCTTCGAAGGGATCGACGGTATTTACATTGTCGTCGGTGGTTTTATTGTGTCCGTCGGCCCAGCTTAAGTTCAATCCTGTGCTATAGCCGCTAAAGGCATCGCTGATAGCGCCTAACTGATAGTCGGCACGTAGGTCGATGCCGTAGATTTCCACTTCCCCGATGTTGCGTGCTTGCTGGATTTCAGTCACGGGTGGCCCCGCTTCTTGTCCGATGGTCTCCAGCGAGATAAAGCCATCATAGAGCGTGTAGTAGGTGGTGAGCTCCAATTCAAGTGATTCACTGGCGTATTTGATGCCTAGATCGAAGGAATCGCTGGTTTCTTCTTCTAAGTTGGGATTTGGGATTTGGCTGAAATAGGCGCCAGTGGCAGAGTGATTGAAGAAGCCCACATAATCTTCTGCACTGGGGTTGCGGATGCCTTTGGCATAGCGGGCCCAGAGCACGGTTGCATCGTTGAGTTCGTATTGGATGGAGGCACTTGGTGAGATGGAAAACTTGCTATAGTCGGACGATGCTTCGGGGGCATTCGTTTGGTTCAGAAAGTCGTCGCTATTGGCCGGTAGGATTTCGTAGTAGCCCAGTCGCAGGCCTGCTTGAAAGAGCCAGCGGTCCTTCGTCGTCAAGTTCTGGAAAAACAGGTCGTAGCGACGTAGGTCGGCTTCGTCGAAGGCGGGACGCTCGACCGGGTCGCTACCGCCCAGGGCTCGGTCTGTGCGGGTGAAAGTGTTTTGGGCATTTTCGGTCGAGCTCTCGATGCCATAGATGAAACTGTGCTCCATGCCGAAGCTTTGGTACTCTTTGGTAAACTGAGTCGCCAGGCCGAGAGCGCTTTGCGCAAATTGGATGTCGTCGGTCCGGTCGCGGGAGAGGATGTTGGCAAAGCGAGTTTGGGTATTGGTCTCGGTGTTGGTTTCGGAATACTGGTAGTAGAGCTTGACTGAGAGTTGGTCCCAAAGCGCATGGGCATTGCTGTCCTGGTATTCGATGCTGTAGCGCGTGCGGTTGTCGTCGGCGATGGTTTCTGCCAATACGGTTTGGAGTGAACTCACGCCATCGCCGTTGGATTTGAGACTGTCTAAATCGGTATCTTGCTCACGGTTGAAATGCTCTGCGGTGAAGGTCAGTTGTTGTGCCTCGTCCATGTGATAGCTAATCTTGCCCAGCAGGTGGTTACTCCATGAGTCGAGGGGATTGGCTGCGATTTCACCTTTGTCGTTTTCTGTTTCCTCTCCGCTGCGCAGAGCGTTGCTGAGTGTCACATACCAGGGGCCTTCGCGCAGGCCGGCGTTGAGCACGTGGCTGAATTCGTTGTTGGCACTTTGGTAAGCTAAGCGGTTATTGAGTAGCCAGGGCCGTTCGGAGGCTTCCAGCTCCTCTTCGAGCGAGCGTGTTTCAAAACTAACCACGCCGCCCATCGCGTCGCTGCCATAGAGGCTGGAGCCTGAGCCGCGAAGGATTTCAACCCGTTCAAAGATTCCGGGATCGAAGTAGTCTCGCCCGTTGCCGCCGGCACCATCGATTTGAGCGGGTTGTCGAATGCCGTCGATCATCAACAGCACGCGATTGCCTTCGACTCCACGCATACGATAGTTGGTGAATCCGCTGCCACGGTAAGGCACCAGTGAATCGCCCCCGCTGAATTCAAAGGGAATCGAAATCCCGGTTTGATAGCGTGCCACGTCGCCCGCATTGTTGACGCCTTCACGCGCAAAGGTGTCATAATTGATGGAAGTGATACTGCCCGGAGTTTTCATTAACTCGCGCTCACTGCGGGTGGCCAGTAGCGTGGTTTCTCTGAGTTGCTGTAAGGGCAGTTCTGGCTCCGTGGGCTCGCTGGCTGCCAAGAGTGACAGCGTGCCGAAGAGTAGGGCGAAGGTCGTGCGATGCATCATATGTTTGCCTACTTGATTGCGCTTAGTTGGTGATGATGATCGAATAGAAGCGTTGTTCGTCTTCGCTGCTGTCTGGGTCGATGATCTGCTGGACGGCACCGTTGCCTGCGATGAGTGTGCCGAGGTCGTTCCAGTTGTTAACGGTTCCAGCGCTAGTCAGGTCGTCGGTCCATTTGATTTGGTAGTAATTGCCCGAATAGGTCGGGAAATTGAGTGCGATGTCGTCGTCCACGATGGACGTGGTGACCTCGATTGGGACGATGGGCTCCGGCTCTGTTACCAATGTGCCGGTCCTGGTATCGATACGAACTTTGTCCAAGCTGGTGTGCACGGCCAAACCGAAGTCGATCTGATAATCGGTGACGATGTATTCGCTCAGATCCCAGAAGAAGCTAAAGACTGTGATCTCGATGTCACCTTGTCCTTCGATATAGATCGTGCCATCCGAGGCATGGTTGGAGCTATCGGCTGCGATTCCCGTTTTGCTACCAGTCACTTGGAGCAGCGGCTCTAGATTGAGGAAGTCTTCGCTGCCCCAGATGACGAACTGTAAATTGAGCTGTCCCAGATCATTGGTAGAACTGCCATAAATTGAAAATTGGGTATCCAGCGAATAGCTGTAAATATTAAGTGTCGAGGAGGGGAAGCCAGCTCCCGTGGTTTCACTTAGGCTGCCGTTGGTTCCGTTGGCGACATCGGGTGTGGCGTTGTTGGTGGTGATGAAATGCTCCCATTCGGAGTATTGAGTGATGCCATCGTATGCCGGATCACTAAAGCCAGTCCACTGCGCTTGTAATGCCTGAGTTGCGAAGGCAACAGTAATAAGGATGAATCGAGTGTAGAGAGAGTTGAGCATCGTAGCGTTTCGTTGCAATGAGTGTTGAGCGCCTCACTCGGAGGTGTCGGAATAGCGAAGAAACACCGGACCTTTCGATCCGATGCTTCAGTGCTGAAGAAAACTCTGTTGTGGGGCTATTTCAGGTGGCGGCGCCGTGTCGCGCAGCCGGTGAATGCCACCAGCCCTGCCAGCAGCGCAAAGCTGCTGGGCTCTGGGATGACCGAGCCGGATAAGATGGCTTCGCTACTGTCGAGTTGCAGTGCGTAGGTCTGTGTGTGCGCGGCGACATCATAGCTGATGACGTATTCGCTAATGGTATCGCCGATACTACTGAGGTCCCACTGGAAGAGTATGTTGGAGGAGTAAATGGTTTCGCCTCCAAACTCATTGGTAAAGCTTCCGTTTGTAAGTGCAGTGTAGTCGGCCGTGAGTGATTGGCTGCCGCCGTTGTAGCTGAGTGTGGCGACGTAATTTGTCCAGTCATCTTGTAGGCCTGCATCGAATTGGAAGATGACTGTGTTCACGTCGTCCAAGCTATCGACGGAGCTGCTAATGCTGAAGCTGCCGGTATCCGAAGAATAGATACTAGTGTTGCCCACATAGCCGGCGCCCGCAGTTTTATTATAAGCTCCGTTACCTGTCGAGCCACTGGTGTTGGAGTCAATCGCATCGGGCCATGCGGTATAGCCGGGATAGCTGCCGCCGTAGCCAGCGATATCAGTATTGCTGGAGTTTAGATTTTCCCAGCCTTCGTATTCACCGTCGGCGCTGTTGAATGCGGAGATGTCTGAGGGATCTCCAACGGTGGTTGGAATTGTATTGATCGCATGTGCGCTGCTCGCTGCGAGTATCAGTATGGCCGATAGTTTGAGTATATGTGTAGTCATGATATTTAACTTTATGTTTCTAGGATTGCGTCGCTCCGCTGGTAGGAGGATTGCGATGCAAAACAATAAGTTAGCATATCGGGTCGTTGAAAAACTACTCCGTCACGGAGTAAAAAAGCTCCATATCTTTATTTCGGCCTATTTCGGGATCTTTGCAGGTCGGGGGCGGAGCTATGCTGCTGAGGGCGTCATCAGATTTTGTTGATCTGAATTCTTGCGATCTTGGGATCGAAGTGTTCCTCTCACGTGATTATGCAAAAGATCGAATTTTCCGATACGCCCAAATTTCAACAAGCCCTCAGAACATTCTGCGAGCAGGCGATCGTCGCGGGGGACGTGACTGATGTGGTTTCTGCTGTTTTGGCTGAGGTGCGTCAGCGTGGGGATGCCGCCGTGCTCGAATACACCGAAAAATTCGACGGTGCTCAATTGGCGGCCAAGCAAATGCGAGTCTCAGATGAGGAGCTCAAGGCTTCGGTCAAATCTCTGAGTCCAGCCGATCGTAAGGCGATTCGCGAGTCGATCGCGCTGGTTAAGGAATTTCATAAGAAAACACTGCCCAAAAACTGGAAAGCCAGAAACGCACAAGGCGGGATCGTCGGCGAACGCTTTTATCCGATCCAACGTGTCGGCCTCTATATTCCTGGCGGAAATGTGCCACTGGTGTCGACGGTCGTGATGACGGCTGTCTTGGCCAAGTTGGTCAAGTGCCCGGAGATTGCGGTCTGCACGCCGCCGGATGCGGAGGGGCAAATTGCACCTGCGATGTTGGCGGCGCTTTCCATGATCGGGATCGACGAGGTTTATAAAGTAGGGGGCATTCAAGCGATTGGTGCTATGGCGTACGGCACTCAGACGATTCCGGCTGTGGATAAAGTGTTTGGGCCGGGCAATGCCTTCGTGATGGAGGCCAAGCGTCAGGTGTTGGGCACCATCGGGATCGATTTATTACCAGGGCCCAGTGAAGTGATGATTATCGCGGATTCCGGAGCCAATCCGCAGCATGTTGCGGCCGATTTGCTGGCGCAAGCGGAGCACGGGAGCGGCAAGGAGATCATTTATTTCGCCACCACCAGCAAAGCGCTGCTCAAGAAGGTAGAGAAAGCCATTGCGCAACAAATGCCGTCGCTGACGCATGCGGAGAAATGTGCCAAGGTGCTGGACGGTCGCTGCCTGGCGGTCACTTGTAAGAAATTGTCTCAAGCCGCTGAGGTGGCCAACTATATTGCCCCCGAGCACTTGGAGCTGCAGGTTGCTGACAAATCCATCGAGCCGCTGAGTAAGCAAATCACGACTGCGGGAGCCATCTTACAGGGCTATTTAACACCGACCGTATTGGGGGACTTTACGGCGGGTCCCAGCCACACGCTGCCGACCGGCCGTGTCGGACGCTTTTTCAGCGGCTTGCAAGCCACTGATTTTATGCGTCGTTCCAGCACCGTGCGTTACAATGCTAAAAGCCTAGCCAATGCCGCGCCGGTGGTGGAGACCTTCGCACGTCTGGAAAAACTCGACGCGCACGGCAAGTCGCTAACGATTCGGCTTTAGGTCGATTTCGATCGCTTCCATTTTTATCTGTAGACTAGCCATCCTCGTAGAGTTTGACATTTTGCGAAATGTCTAGTTTGTTTAGACATTATGGAAGCGAGTGTCGTAGATCTTCGTTATAAGACCAAAGAGGTCTTGCGCGCCTTGGATCGCAATGAAGAGGTGCGTCTACTCTATCGTGGTAAAACCAAAGGACGTATTATTCCTGAGCGTGGGCATGATGAAAATGTGAAAGCCGAAGCTCACGCATTTTTTGCTTCGTCTCAGGCTGAAGGCTCGGTTGAAGAGGTGATGGAGGAACTGCGCGGAGGACGTTACTAGTGGTATTCGATACCGATGTCTTAATCTGGATCGAACGGGGAAATTTAAAGGCGGCTCGTCATTTGGATGCGGCTGAGACTCGCGCGATTTCTCTACAGACCTATCTCGAGTTGTTGCAATGTGCAAAAGACAAGCAGCAGCAAAAGCGTGCTAAGGCTTTTATTCGGGACTTGCAAATCGAAGTGCTTCCTCTGACGGAAAATATCGGGCATCGAGCCAGCGTCTATATTGACCAATACAGTCTTTCGCATGGCTTGCGAGCAGGGGATGCCCTGATCGCAGCCACTGCTGTCGAAAATAACCGCGTACTTTGTTCATCGAACATTAAGCACTATCAGTTCATTCCAGACCTCGAATTTCAGCCCTTGCGGGTCTGAGCTAGTTTTCGTAAACGCCGTCGTCGGTGAGCTTTTGAATGCTGGCAACTACGCGGGCCTTGTCGTCGGGGTAGGTGACGCCGAACCAGGGGCTCTCGGTCTGTAAGACCGGGCAGCGGATCGCGCCCTCTTGAATCAGGCTGTCGACTAGGCTGGGTAGGTAATACTCCGATTTCTCTTCGTGACCACGCGCTTGTAAAAAGGCTTCAAAGCCGGCTTCCAAGTGTTCGAAGATCGCAGGTGTGAAGCCCCAGAAATTCATCGAAACGACAGCTTCCGGTGACAGCGACACGCGTTCGTCGGCTAGGTTGATGCCGCGTAGCTCGCCGTCGGCGTCGTGGCCGATCGCTGTGTATTCTTCGACACCTTGTAAATTGTCGCCGTCGAGTGAGCAGATCCCGCGGTTCACGGTGCCGTGTGGTGAGAGCGTATTGCGCAGAATGTAGCCGACCATGCTGGCGCTGAGTTGCTTGGGGTCGGTCGCTTTCAGTTGTGCGGCCATTTGCGCGTAGGCTTCGCGCCCGTAAAAGTCGTCCGCATTGATCACCGCGAAGGGCTCTTGGATGCAGTCGCGCGCTGCTCGCACCGCGTGGGCGGTGCCCCATGGCTTGCTGCGGCCTTCCGGCGCACGATAGTCGCCCGGGAGGTCGTTGAGGTCCTGAAAGGCATAGCAGACTTCGATTGTATCCGTATGCTTCTCACCCACTTGCGTGCGAAAGGCGTCTTCAAAGTCCTTTCGAATGACAAACACCACTTTGCTAAAGCCCGCGCGAACCGCATCTTGCACCGCGTAGTCGACCATGGTCTGGCCCGATGGCCCCATGGCATCGAGTTGTTTCAGTCCGCCGTAGCGGGAGCCCATTCCGGCCGCGAGTAGTAAGAGAGTTGCTTGCATCAATGAGGGTGATAAGTGCCGCGCGTGTGCCTGACAATTCAAACCTAGTAGATTATTCTGGGCTCCTGCGGTGTATTTCGCACTGGAAGATGGATATTCCGATTGAATCTCCGCGGCGAATAGTTCTTCTATCTATCATCTAATGAAGAAGACTTTTGATGCCCTGGACCGTGCGCTGCCGCACATACAAGATTTGCACGCCTACGTGCCCGGCGAACAGCCACAAGGGGAGGGCTGGGTGAAGCTCAATACCAATGAAAACCCGTATGCGCCTTCACCGAAGGTGGCCGATGCGATTGCTGCCCAGCTTGCGGATCTACGTAAGTATCCAGAGCCGATCAGTGCCAAATTACGCGCAGCGATTGGGCAGCGCTTTGGGCTGGAGCAGGCCAATGTCATTATTGGCAACGGCTCCGATAATATCCTGGATTTGATCACCCGCTGCTTTGCTTCGGCTCCGGGCGCAGGGCACACTGTGCCGAGTTATTCACTCTATCCCGTGGTGGCCGGGATGTCGGGGCAGGGCCTATTGGATGTCAATTTTGATCGTTCCATGCAGCTGGATGTCGACGCGATGGCAGCGACGCAGGCAAAAGTCTTTTTTCTGACCAATCCCAACGCGCCGACAGGTGTCGCTTTTCCACTGTCGCAGATCGAAGCAGCCCTTCAGGCGATTGATGGCCTCTTAGTCGTGGACGAAGCCTATGTCGATTTCGGCGGCGAGTCCGCGGTCACGCTGCTCAAGGATTATGAAAATCTGGTGGTGGTGCGCACCTTTTCCAAGTCCTACGGCCTCGCGGGCATGCGCGTCGGTTTCGCTATGGCTGCGGCGCCGATCATTGGTATACTTGACCGCGTGCGCGATGCCTATAATCTCGATCGCGTGGCGCAAGCCGCCGCCTTGGCTGCTTTCGAGGATGTCGATTACTTCGAAGTGCAGCGCCAGAAGGTGATGGCCACCCGCGAAGCGACGCGTGCACAGTTGGATGCCTATGGTTGGTTCACCTATCCCTCCGCGACCAATTTCCTGTTTACCGAGCCTAAAAACGCCGCGGGAGAGTCCAACGCCGAAGTGGCCGCCGATCTGTTCGAGCATCTCAAATCACAGCGCGTGCTCGTGCGCTATTTCCCCTCGCATCCTTTAACTTGCGCTTTCATTCGAGTCAGCATAGGAACAGATGCAGAAATGAAGGCATTCTTAACCGCCGTCGAATCATGGCCGAACCACGCATAGCACAACTCACCCGCAACACGAAAGAGACTCAGATCCAAATGGAGCTGAATGTCGATGGCTCCGGCGTATCAGAAATTGATACCGGGATCCCGTTTTTCGATCACATGCTCACGCTCTTTGCCAAGCACGGGCTCTTCGATCTCAAGGTCAAAGCCACTGGCGATCTTGATGTGGACTACCACCACATGGTAGAAGATACGGGCATCGTGCTGGGGCAGCTCGTCAAAAAGGCACTCGGCGACAAGCGTGGCATTCGCCGCTACGGTTTCTTCCTCTTGCCGATGGACGAGTCGCTCGCGCGTGTCGTGCTGGATCTTTCCAATCGCCAGGCCTTCGTCTATAAGGTTGCCTATCAATTCCCGATGGTGCGCGATTTCAATATCGTGCTCGTCAAAGAGTTTTTCCAAGCCTTTGCCAACGAGGCCGCCTGCAACCTGCACATCAACCTAGAGTATGGTGAAGAGCCGCATCACATCGCCGAGGCTATTTTTAAAGCCTTTGCACGCGCGCTCGATGTCGCGACTTCGGTCGACCCCCGAATGGCCGACGCCCTGCCCAGCACCAAAGGCACGCTCTCTATTTAGGCCGTACGTATTTCGGTAATACCAAGGCAAGCGACTTCTTTACGTAGGATGACGGCGAGAGCCGTTGTTTGCGTCGTGTCGCCCGCTATTCGCCCGTGTATCTGGTCGAGTCATGTCGTTTTTGCCATCTTGCGACATTCCCGAATTTAGCAACAAAAAAGCCGCTCTACCAGTAGTAGAGCGGCTTCAAATGGAGCCACCTGTCAGAGTCGAACTGACGACCTGATGATTACAAATCAACTGCTCTACCAACTGAGCTAAGGTGGCCTGGTATAAAAACTGTGCCTACTGGATCGGGGACTCGAACCCCGAACCAATTGATTAAGAGTCAACTGCTCTACCAATTGAGCTAATCCAGCAGGTGTGTCAGTGACGTTAATCGCTAACGAAGATGCGGAGACTGTTACTGAAGTCCGCTCTGTCAAGCCATCGATTTATTTTTTTTAAATTAATTATTCGTCTTCTGTACGGAGGGGTCTTGGTCCCTTGGGCGGCTTACCGGGAGTGGGGAGGAATCCCTGCTCTTTAAATAGGTTGATGCGCTCTTCTTCGGGAATCTCGTGTAGCTTTTTGCGCCAATTGCGACGCTCTTCGGAGGTCATTTCCAGCCAGCGCTGGTGCATGGCCTCGCGTGTTTCGGGGTCAATCGAGTCGAAATGTTTGCGCATGGCCTCCAGACGCTCAGGTTTCATTCGCTCTAGTTTACTGATCCGTTCGCGTAGTAATGCCTTTTCTTCGGGCGTCATGCGCTCGATGCGTTCGATGGTTTTTCGTAGCGCGGTGAGGTCTTCTTGCTCCATTTCTAGTAAGTGGTGGAGCATGCGTGTTTCGTTTTGTCTGCCTTGGGGCGGGCCTTCTCCGCGTTGCGGGTCTGCTTGGAGTGGTGCTAGGCAGACGAGTGTGAGTGATAGCAATGTGATGATGGTCTTCATTGGTTAGATCTCCAGGTAAAGGGCATCCAGGGTGCTGAGTAGGTTCTTGGTGCCGAAGTCGGTAGTGCTGAGCGTGGCTAGATTGGCGAGGCTTTCTTCAAGGATGAAGATTTCCTGCGCTTCTGCTGTGTTTAAGCTCGTAGCTGTGTCGGTGGCGCTATTCGCGCTGTTTGTGTGGGCGGTGAGTGTGCCTTCCTTGGGGCCAGATTTGAGCTGTAGTAAGCTCAGTGTGAGCGCGAAGGCTGCGGCGAGTGGTAGGGTGAACTTGATGAGCTTGCTGAGTGGGCGTTTTGCGTGTTGCGTGGCAGTCTCGGCCTCGGCCTGTGCGAGCACGCGTGCGGCAAAGTCGTCGCTCGGTTTGAGCGGGCGGCTGGCGAGGAGGGCGTCGATTTGTCGGTCGAGCGGATCGCTGTGGTGGTTCGGTTTCATGGTGATGTGGGAGGTTTAAATTGTTAGCGCTTGTTTAATCTTGCTGGTGGATGTCTTTCAGTTCGTGGCGCAGGTGTGTGCGGGCGCGGTGGATCCAGGTTTTTACAGCGCTGACAGTGGCGTCGAGCGCTTGCGCGATCTCTTCGTAGCTGAGGCCTTGTTGTTGCAGCATGAGAATTGCGTTGCGTTGATTGTCGGGGAGTGTGGCCAGTGCGCGGTGGAAGGCTTCTTCGATTTCGCGGCTTTGGTCGATCTCTTCAGGCTGGCTCTGCATGAAATACTCGCCGGGATCGACAAATTCGAGTGGGCGGCGGGCTTTTTTTCGGTAGCCGTCGATCAGTCGGCGGCGGGCGAGGGTGAAGATAAATGCGTTGAAGGTGCCCTGTGCTTGGTAGCGAGGCGCTGCCCGGTTGAGCTCGATGAAGGTTTCTTGTGCGAGGTCTTCGGCGTCGGCACGATTGCCTGTGGCTCGATAAAAGAAATTAATCAGGCGCGTCTGCCAGCGCTCGACGATTTGCGCAAAGGCGGCGCGATCACCTTCAGCGAGTGCACGTAGGCACGCGCTGTCGATATCTTCGACGGGCTGGCTGGGGGCTGTTGAACTTGTGTGCATGTGCCGTGGGCGTGGGGCGAGTTGTTCGACCCATTCGGACGGTTTGAAACTTGTAAGAGTAGATGCCATGTGTAGAGATTAAATCGTCCTTGCTCTTAGAAAGTTGCAGCGAATTTCGAGCCTGTGGATGGCTCGTGGTCGCTATGCTTTTATAAATCAATCAGATCTGCTTTTACGAGCGAGTTTGCTTGAAAAATTATTCGCTGAATTTGCATCTCTGGCTTGCTTGCGGCTTAAGACTTGCTCACATGCTGATAGCAGCCAAATAAGGGGCATTCACTAGATATAGTGGTGTATTTCTGAAAAGTTACAATATCTTGTGTGCCTTTTGTTGACATGGGAATCTAGAGCTCTCATGCTCCGCGCTTCATTTCGGTGCCGCTCGCTGCCTCGGGCGCACTATCTTGTTACCTTGCAACATCTTCAGTCACGGCGTCAGCTGTCTCCACTTCGAGGGATTTTTCGCCAGCACTTTTTTCTAAATCTCATCTCCAGAACTACGCATATTATCCATGGAAAAAACCTACACAATCGGTGATAAAACCTTCGTCCTCGACCAAGCCAAAGCTGAAGAGGCTTTTGCGGCCAAAAAGATCATTAATGGTAAGGATACCATGTTCTTTAATATCCTGCCGCTCAAATACCAGTGGGCCTACGATCTGTACAAGACGATGAAGAATAATCACTGGGAGCCGGAGGATATTCCTATGCAGAAGGATGTGGAGCTTTGGCGCAGTGCTGACCTCTCCGACGCTGAACGCTGGATTATTAAGATGGCGATCGGTTACTTTTCCGCGGCCGAAGGCATTGTCGGGGATAATGTGCAGCATGTCACGCGCGAGTTGGTCACCGCTCCAGAGCTCAAGCTCTTGCTGGGCCGTCACGCTCATGAGGAAAATATCCACGCCGACTCCTTGGTCTATATGATCAGCTCGCTCGGAATTAACCCGCACGAGTGTGAGGCGATGTTCGAAGACATTCCCACTATCGAGAAAAAGACCAATTTCGTGGTCAGCAATTCGCGCGCGCTGCGTCGCGACATGGATTTGACCACCACCGAGGATAAGCAGGCTTTCACTAAAAACCTCTTCCTCTTTGGGCAATGCATGGAAGGCACGCAGTTCTACGGTCTCTTCGGCATGGTGCTCTCGCTCTATCGTCAGAACAAGTTCCCTGGCATCGGCCAAATGTTCCGCTACACCCTGCGCGATGAGTCCAATCACATCGAAGTATTCCGCAATTTGATCATGGACCTGATCGAAGAGAACGAGGATGTCTGGACACCCGAGTTTAAGGAAGAGCTGCGCGACCTCATGCGTGAGGCAGTCTCGCTGGAAAAGGAATTTATTCGCGACTGCCTGCCTGTGAACTCAGTTGGCCTGAGCGCGGACGAGTTTTGCCAATATATTGATTACATCGCCGATCGCCGCCTAGAAGACGTGGGCCTGAAAGCGATCAGCTCCGGCACCGAGAATCCGTTCCCGTGGTTGGCCGAAATGATGGATATTAAGAAGGAGCAAAACTTCTTCGAAGGTCGCGTCACCGAATATCAAAAGGCCTCCGCGCTTGGTTCGGTCGACGATGACGAGCTGTAATTTCTTTCGATAGAAAATCCTACTGCACGGAGCCTGCATTCATCCAGCAGGCTCTGTTTCCCAAAGACATAATATGATGCCTGGCACGGGCCTCTTCACGCCTGCTTATCTCTCTATACATACTGTTTCATGATACATAAACTCTCCTTCGAAGAAGATCTGGAGCTTAAACGCTTCGCCTCCACACCTAAAGAAAAGAAGCCTCGTTTCGAGTGGGGCTCCGTGCTCGGCGAGGACCGACTACAACGCCCGGAAATCAAAGTGGATGCCGGCGGCTCCGAGCGTGATTTCGATCTCGCCGAGATTGCCGATACCATTGGTAACGCGCTGACCGACCTGTTGCTCTCGCGTCAGGAAGATGAAATTTTCACGGAAGTGAACCGCAAGTTTGTGGCCAACGTCGCCAAGAGCGTCGGCTCTGTGCTGGCTACTTCGATCGAGCAGGGCAGGGCGCTCAAGCTCTCTACCCATGATGTGCACTTGCTGATCGAAAAGGCGCTGATCGAAAACGACGCGCACGATGTGGCTCGCAGCCTCATGTTCGGCCGTAATACCTCCGCGCAAAGTGTCGAGCGCGAGCCCGTATCTATCCGCTTGATCCGTCGTAATGGTCAAGTGGTGCCCTGGAGCGAAGCCAAGATCGAGATCGCGGTGCGCAAGTCCTTCCTAGCTTTGCACCTCGACTCCGATCCAGCCGTCGAGATCGCCCGCGCGGTGACGGATCGTCTGGTCGCCAGTGGACAAGCTTTCATCAACATCGAAGACGTGCAAGACGCCGTGCAAGAGGAAATGATGCGTCAGGGCCACTTCAAGGTCGCCGAGTCCTACATCCTCTACCGTGCCCATCGCTCCCGCGTCCGCGAAGAAGAGGGAATCGCACCCGCACCCGAGTCGCAGCAAGAGTCCATGATTGTCGTCACCGAAGCCAACGGTGAAAATACTTTCTGGGACGGGGTCGACCTCAAGCGCCGTATCGAGTTCGCCACGATCGGTCTGGATCTGAATATCGCCTCCGACGTGATCGAAAAAGAGCTTCGCCGCTCACTCTATCCAGAGATGAAGCGCGCCGATCTGCAAAAGACCATCATTCTCAATGCCAAGAGCATGATCGAGAAGGATGCCGACTTCGCCAAATTCGCCGGCCGCATCCTGCTTACTTACATTTACGAAGAAGTTCTCGATTGGGAAATCGTCCGCGATGGTGTCGACAGCCTCAAGGAAGCGCACCGCCGCGGCTTCAAGCCTTACCTGAAGCGCGCGATCGAGATCGATCGCGTCAATCCCAAGCTGCTCGACTTCGATATCGATCAGATCGCATCCTCACTCGATCCCTCCGCGGACTTGGATTTCGATTACCTCGGTGTGCAGACCATGTACGACCGCTACCTGATCGTCGATAAGACTGCCAAGCAGCACCGCCGCCTGGAAGTGCCACAATACTTCTGGATTCGCGTCGCCATGGGCCTCTTCCACCATGAGAAGGACGACCGCGAAGGCTACGCCCTGCGCCTCTACAATCTCTACAAGAGCCGCCGCTTCTGCTCCTCCACGCCCACACTCTTTAACTCCGGCACACTGCACTCGCAGCTCTCGTCCTGCTACCTCTACAAGGTCGACGACAGCATCGAGTCCATCATGCACCGCGGCATCGCCGACAACGCCTTCCTCTCCAAGTGGGCCGGCGGTCTCGGAGGCTCCTGGACCGCAGTGCGTGGCACCGGCGGTTTCATCAAAGGCACCAACGGCGAGTCACAAGGCGTCATCCCATTCCTCAAATTGCACAATGACCAACTGGTCGCCGTCAACCAAGGTGGCAAACGTCGCGGCTCCGGTTGCGCCTACCTCGAAACATGGCACAACGACGTCGACGACTTCCTCGAGTTGCGTAAGAACACCGGAGACGACCGTCGTCGTACCCACGACATGAATACGGCCAACTGGATTCCCGACCTATTCATGAAGCGCATGGAAGCTCGTCAGCACTGGACACTCTTCCGCTCCAACGAATGCCCCGACCTGCACGACCTCTACGGCAAAGCCTTCGAAGAGCGCTACTGCGAATACGAAGCCATGGCCGAGCGCGGCGAAATTTTCGGCCAGAAGCGCCCCGCGATTGACCTCTGGAAAGTCATGCTCCGCATGCTCTTCGAGACCGGTCACCCATGGATCACATTCAAAGATCCCTGCAACATTCGCAGCCCGCAAGACCACTGCGGCGTCATCCACAGCTCCAATCTCTGCACCGAGATCACGCTCAACACCAGCGCCGAAGAGACCGCTGTCTGTAACCTCGGCTCCGTCGTGCTCGACTCCCACCTCGACGCCGATGGCAACCTCGACCACGCCAAGCTACGTGAGACGATTAGCATCGCCGTGCGTGCCTTGGACAATGTCATCGACATCAACTTCTACCCAACCGAATCCGCCAAGACAGCCAACAGCCGTCACCGCCCGATCGGTCTCGGCGTTATGGGGCTGCAAAACGCACTCTATAAGAAAGACATCGCCTTCGCTTCCCCAGCCGCCGTTGAGTTCAACGACGAGTTCATGGAAGCCATCGCTTACTACGCCTACGAAGCCTCCTCCGAGCTCGCAGCCGAGCACGGCACCTACAGCACTTACAAAGGTTCCAAGTGGGATCGCGGCCTGATGCCACAAGACACCCTCGACCTGCTCGAACAAGAGCGCGGCGAAAAAGTCGAAGTGCCCCGCGCCGGCAAGATGGACTGGATGCCACTGCGCGAGAAGATCGCCAAGAACGGCATGCGCAACTCCAACGTCCTCGCCATCGCACCCACCGCCACCATCTCGAACATCATGGGCACCACGCCCTGCATCGAGCCCACCTATAAGAACCTCTTCGTGAAGAGCAATCTCTCCGGCGACTTCATCGTGCTCAACAGCGAGCTCGTCCGCGACCTCAAGAAGCGCGGCCTCTGGACTGCGAACATGCTCGACCAAGTCAAATACTTCGACGGCGAGCTCGACTCCATCGAGGGCGTGCCACAAGACCTACGCGAAAAATACCGCACCGCCTTCGGCATCGAGTATAAATACTTCGTCGACGCCGCCGCCCGTCGCCAGAAGTGGATCGACCAATCCCAATCGGTCAACCTCTTCATCGCATCGCCCGACATCAAGACCCTGTCCCACATGTATCGCGACGCCTGGCGCAAAGGCCTCAAGACCACTTACTACCTCCGCAGCCTAGGCGCTTCCAACATTGAGAAAGCGACTACCAGCGTAAAGAAAGAGGTGAGGGGACGCGCCGGCCAAGCCTCTCCGGCAGTTGACGCTCCTAAAAAGGAGTTCACTGCCGCCGAGCAAAAAGCCTGCTCCCTCGAAGCCATGATGAACGGCGAAGAGTGCGAAGCCTGCCAATAAATTAACGACAAGGGCCGCCCAGGAGGGCGGCCCTTTTCTTTCTCTTATCCAAACCCCATAGGATTTTAAATATGTATGCTCGAATACGTTAAGGTCGCGATCACATTGGTGCCAATAGTCCGCGATATTATTAAGGCTCAAAGCGGAGAAAAAGAGTTCGATATTGAAGATGTTGATATCCAGTCGAGCTTAGAACAGCATTTACGTGAGGTTAGTAATTGGGCGTCGCGCATCCAATTTTTTGGTATGGCGTCAGCTATGGATACTGATGGGACGAGTGTGCCTTTGCATTTCCATACAACTCCTCGAAGGTTTAGGGGGAAATTGTTAGATGAGGCCGTTTCCGACGAATCTCAACTCTTATGTGGACAATCTAACATTTTGATTTTGGGAGATCCAGGAGCGGGTAAGACGACTACAATTAAACGATTAGCGATTCGCTTACTCTCGCCCAGCAAATCAGAGGAAGATAAATTTAACTGTCCGTTATTAATACGGATGAAAGATATAGGTGAAGACGAAACAATATCTGAGCATGTAATTGGAAAAATTGGTCTCACGAAATTTCTCAAAAACGACGTCTCAGACCTGAAAAAGCGGAAGAGGTATGAGTTCTTAACTTTATCGGGAAAGCCAGTGATTAATCAGGTTGCCAGTTTTATGAATAAAACTGGGTGTGTTCTCCTTGTCGATGGATTGGATGAGACTGGTTTACTGAATTTTAGTAATTATAAAAATGAGCTATCCTCACTTGCTGGCTTATTATCCAATCCATCGATTGTAGCCTCTTGTCGAAGTGGTGATTATGATAAGACTTTCGAACACTTCGATGTTATAGAAATCCTACCCTTGGATTCACCACAAATTGAATTGATCGGACGGGCTTGGTTGGGAGATCGCTTTGACGGATTTTTGGATACTGTTAAGCAGTTCCCGAGTGAAGATTTACTAGATAGACCTCTTATCTTATCTCAGTTGCTTTTTTTGTATTCTAGGCAGGGAGATTTACCTGAGCAACCGAGCTCTATCTATTCTCGGCTCAAAAAAAAAGGGTCATGTCGTTATGTTTGCAATGAGCTGTAGGAATGTCGCCTCATTGTGATTTCCATTCTGTTTGAATACGCCGACATAGCGACTGACCGCGTGGGGGACTCCCATGTTAAGCTGATCTGCAATCCATACATTGCTTGCGCTGGTTTTGCATTTTAGGACAGCGGCAATGAGTATCTTCCAATCTGCTGACTTCATTTCTTTGGTCGCATCATCATCCGTTTTATTCAGTGTCTGCATGCATTGCTCGAGCACTAGTTCCCACCTGAGCTCATTGGCTTCTTGAAGTGTGGCCCCGTCGTAGCGCGGGACTTTCTTGGTTGGTTCGTCGTCTTCATCGTCACTTTCACTGGTGTCTGTGGCTTCTGCGATGAGGGCTTTCTTGAAGTCTTTAGTGCCTAATGCCCACCCTCGACACATTTTATCAAAAGCCATTTCGTCTTGTGCTGTTTTGTTGCTCGCGAGCCAATTGAGGTAGTCCGCATATTTACGTCGGCCATAGCTAGTGTCAGCCAATCCGCCGGCGGCGAGTAGCGCTCCGGAGCAATCCATAAAGGCCGGTCGCTTCGCTGGGTGGTTTAGATACCAATAGCTCGACCAGCGGTAATGACGCAGTCCAGCGACATCGGTCATGCCTGCTCGCACAGGATTCAAGTGTGTGTAGTGAAGGAGGGCACCCAGATAGCCGTCTTCTTCGACGATTAAGCTCTTGTAGCGTCCTTGGAATAGTTTGCCGTGCACTTTCCGAAACTTGTGGTAGCGATTCGCAAAGGTGGATTGCAGCCACTTCATACCATAGATCAAGTTGCCCTTCGGCGTGCGCACGACCAGGTGGAAGTGATTGGTCATCACACAAAAACCTTCAAGTATCCACCCGCACTTCTCGCAGGTTTCAAACAGGCACTGCTCGAAGGATACGTGAGCGCCTTCGTTGATAAACACATCCTGGCGGTAGTTTCCGCGGTTGATGATGTGATAGACTCCATTCTCTTTCTCAATGCGTAGGCTGCGTGGCATTGTTTTATGAGTTCACAGAGAGGGGATTTTGTCAATTGCAAAGATAACGACATGACCCCATTTGGCTTGTGCCCCCATTTGGCTTGTAGCTAAAATTGTAGGGGCTTCACTTGTGAAGACCGCGTCTGAGAAGTGGCTCGGCAGCTAGATTCTATGCGGCGTGCCACAAGTGGCAGCTACGTTTTACATGCATCGTCACTTGCTGATATTCTCGATGAAGCCGCTTAAGTGCGTGCCATTTTGACATGACCCCGTTCGGCTTTTCGACGGTTCGGCACCAGGACATAGGCAACCCCATTTTTTGTATTTGCTGGGCTTGGCGGCGGTTTCGTAACTATCGTTGTTTCTTTATCAGTGATAACAGCATTTGCTTTCGTCCCCAGATGATGACAGCTGCAAGAATAAGCAGGACTATTGGAGGCACAGGAGTTCCACCGATGATTAGCAGATGAGTCAGAACGGCTCCTGCCATCGTGCAAACCAGCAAAATCGCCCCGATTGGTATCACTCGGGGAATGAGCAACATAATAGCCGCGAGCACTTCAATGCTGCCAGTTAGATAGCGAAACCATTGTCCCACGCCGATTTGGTTGAATGTCTCTACCATGGTTGCTTGCCCAGATAGTTTAGCAAAACCAGCCCCGAGAAAGGCGAGAGCGACGAATGCTTGTAAGATCCATAGGGTAATGTTTTTTGCTTTGGATTCGGATTTAACGATATGTGTCATTTTTTATTGGTCGAAGTGTAAGGTCAGCGGCTCCAGATCGGATCACGTATTACTGATGGCGTATATTCTACCTCAGAATATACGATTCCGGTAGCGTTTCTTTAGCATTGCGGTGATGCGTTTTGCGCATCACGGTAGCATGTATGATTCCGCAGCTTCGCTCCTTTTTGGCAGTCCTCGAAGAAGGTAGTCTGCATCGCGCTGCGGACCGGCTAAATATTTCGCAGTCTGCGCTCTCGCGTCAGATGCAGGCACTTGAGCATGAAGTCGGTGGCGCCCTTCTTAATCGGAGTTCAACGGGAGTTCAGGCAACTCCGGGCGGGCGAGCGCTTGCTGAACGGACGCAGCAACTGCTTGAGAGCTACGACGCAAACCTTCGTGATGTTCGCCGAATTATTAGGGGTGATGATCAGGAATTGCGAATCGGTTATCTTGGATCCGCATTTGAGGATCACTTTGCACCTGCATTAGAGGCATTTAGCCGACTGAAACCTGAAACCAAAGTAAAATTAATCGATCTCTTTCCGAGTGAACAGATCATCGAATTGCGTCGAGGGAATCTGGATATGGCTTTGACTTTGGAACTCGGAAACCTGCTGGGGCGGGATTTTCACACGAAGAAGGTCGCTGAGGTCAGTAGCGTTGTTTGCCTTGCATCTGAACATCCTCTGGCTTCCCGGCAGACGATAGCGCTTGCTGAATTAAAGGACGAGACCTTCCTCATCGCCTCCGACTCGGAGCATTTCGGCTTACGTCGTCGGATGACTCAGTTGTGTCAGACTTTCGGGAAATTCAGGCCGAAAATTTCAGGCACTTCCGAGGACCTATCCGATGCTTTTACGGCGGTTGCTAATGAAGGATTTGTCGTGGTGATGCCGGCATTTCTCCGAGACCAGAAGCGACCAGGTATGGTGATCATACCAGTTTGCGATGAGGGGGCCACTTGGGATTTAATCGTTGCTTGGCATAAAGGTGATTCTGCGAAGCCATTGCGCACTCTATTAGACACTTTATCTTAGCCCATCATTGGGCTCACGGCTTCAAAAAGCACCAGTCCAATTTATCTTGTTTTTGTTGGGATCTTCTCGAGTGCTTTTATTTCGTGGCATTGCCAATCGTCATTGGCAGGGCGGCAGAGCCAACCCTGCTACGGAGCTTAGTTTCATCTGCTTCAGTCAGGGGGCATGTCGTTAGGGGTTGTTTGCCCAAGGGGACTCTAAAGACTCGAAAAGATGACATGGGAGGCTGTGCCCCCTTTGGGGGCTTTTTAGCTCCAAGGTCTGGATTTGGCATGAATCAAAGTCATCTATCTGTGGCGCCGCATCGATACCGCTAGGACCAGAACACCCGTGATTAGTGCGTAGCTGGAAGGTTCTGGCACGACGCTAATCGAAACATTGCCGAAGGTATATTCACTCGCCCCCGGCCCTGAAGCGGTTGCAATATAAACAGCGTTGCTTTCCAGTCCTGTAATGCCGTCGAAATGTTCGGCGAGGACAGGATCGCCTATATTCGGAGCCGCTTCTAGAACCGATGCTCCAGAAGGAGTTAAACCAGATAGGTATGGCACAGGATCGTCCAACTCGAATTCACCGTTTGTTAGGCCCGCCGATACCAGTCCGTAAATGCTTCCACCTACGTTGGGAAGAATCGCAAAGTCTGAATGTAGGACATCAACAATGTTGATGGTCCCATCATACATCGGATCACTGGCTCCGCTAATAGTTAAAGTTGCTGAGTTCGAGACAATGCCAACGAAATCACCAATTGCTTGATACTCAGTAGCACTGAATTCTAAACTATAAACCCAAGTTGAACCATCATAGAAATCAGCGTTTCCTCCCGGAACGTTTAGATTCATATCGCCTGTAAAGTTAACAACGATGTAAGCCTGTGCCGAGACTGCAGACAATGCTACGCCAGCGAGTAGGATAGACGTTTTCTTGAAATTTAGCATAAGAATTGTTGGTTAAGTGGGTACAGCATCAGAAAAATGCCTTCAGGTGATTACTAATAGATAACTTCTTCGGTGAAGTCATTATTTTTTTTAGAGGGAGTATCTTGGAGTCAGGGCACCTCACGCCATATTGGTGAGTTGTTGGTTCTTTATGAGGGGCTCTACGCAGGGGCAATTTATCAAGTTTTTTGTTGGGAGCATCAGTTCTCGATCAGGAGTTCCGGAGGAATAAAAGGGATAGGAATAAAAGGGACAGACTAAAAATAATAATTGACGCAGGCAAGGTGTGTGGCATACTTCATTTGGTAATGAGAACGCGTCGATTGAAAGTAGGGGGTAGGGATGCGGTGTATCATTGCATGACTCGCACTGTGAATGGGGAGCTTCTGTTTAAGGATCGAGAGAAGGAGGTCTTGCGTAAGATGATCCGTCAGGTGGCGGACTTCTGTGGAGTGGAAGTGCTGACTTATTGTATAATGTCGAACCACTTTCATGTGCTTGTGCGTGTGCCGAATGTGGATTCTGTTTCAGATGTAGAATTGAAGCGTCGCTACAAAGTGCTTTATCCAAAACCGACGAAATATCAGCAGGCGACGGCGGATGAGATGTTTAAGCTTCTGCAGTCCGGGGGCGAGGATGCGGACGCGATACGTCGCAAATTGTTGGCCCGAATGGGGGACGTTTCTGAGTTTATGAAGGGGGTGAAACAGCGCTTTTCAGTTTGGTATAATCGCTCTCATCAGCGCTACGGCACTTTGTGGGCGGAGCGCTTTAAGTCAGTGTTGGTTGAAGGTGCGGGGAACCCCTTGCAGACGATGGCTGCTTATATCGATCTGAATCCTGTTCGGGCTGGGCTGGTAAATGATCCGAAGGATTACCGCTTTTGCGGTTATGCAGAGGCGGTCGTTGGGGAGGTCGCGGCGAAGCGAGGCTTAATTCGTATCTGGAGTGACCATGGAGCGAAGCGGATCGATTCGGCTCTTAGAGTGCATCGTAGGTTGATTTTTGGTCAACGTGCTTCGGATGTGCAGTTAAGTGAACAGGCGAGGGGCACTGCCTTGAAAGTTTTGGAGCAGGAGGATGGCTGTCTGCCTAAATCGACGATTCTGCGGTGTCGTGTGCGTTACTTCACAGATGGCGCTATCTTGGGCACGGCTGAGTTTGTGAGGGGCTTTTCCGGCACCTTGCAAGCTGAACGACGGCTAAAACGTGCTCCAAAGGCGCATGCTCTTAAGGGCGCGGATTGGGGGGATCTTGCGGTGATTCAAGGCCTGCGAACGCGAGTGTTTGGTTAGACCTTGATCTATAATGGATTGTGGGTGTTTTGTTTAATCAACGGGGCCTTCGTAGATGCCGATGTAGGGGACGTTCCGGAATTTTTGAGCGAAATCGAGTCCGTAGCCGCAGACAAATTCGTCTGGAATCTCTATGCCACAAAAGTCTATGTCTACTTCGACCTGTCTGCGAGAGGGTTTGCTGAGTAAGGTGCAGATCCGTAGGGATGCGGGGCCACGGCCTTCGATCAGGCGGATTACTTTACTGAAGGTGTTGCCCGTGTCGATGATGTCTTCTACTAGCAGTACATCGCGATCAGTGATGGATTCGTCCAGGTCCATCACTATTTTAACATCACCGGTGCTTTCAGTGCCATCACCATAACTGGAGATAGTCATAAAGTCTGTGATCATTGGGTGTTTAATTTCACGCACAAGATCGGCCATGAATACGAAAGAGCCGCGGAGGAGGCCAATTACGATTAGCTCCTTATCGGAGTTTTTGTAGTGTTCAGTAATCTCACTGCCCAGTCGTGTCACTATTTCGGAGATCTCTTCTTGAGAGAGCAGTGTCTTTTTTAGTCCTTGTTCATTCATAATACTGTCGTTAGTTGAAGGTGGATTTGAGGCCAATGCAAAACTTTAAGTCCGTGTGATGCGGAGGGCCATTCGATGGAGGAAGCGTCTACCCCGCGAGGCAGGTGCGTGGCGATATAAAGGGCTCGCGTTGTATCTGGAAATCGTTTTAGAAGTCATCGTCGATCTGTGTAAATGAGGTCGAACTTGCCGATGTAGGAAATTAACCAATCGATTCATGACTGAAGCAGTTTAGATGCCTAAGGGCATTTCGGGAATGATGGCAACAGGTTGCCTCGTCGTTTCCTGCAGGGATGATTCCGTATTTAGTGTTGAATAATGAAAAGCTCCAATCAATTGCGCGCTCCTCTGCTACAAGTCAGTTCGGATCAAAGATATCTGCAGACCTCTGGGGGGAATCATTTTTTTGGATGGCCGATACGGCTTGGGAACTCTTACACCGATTGGATTATGCGGAGTCCGTGCATTATTTGAAAACTCGCCGTGACCAAGGGTTTAACGTGGTGCAAACTGTCATTTTAGCTGAATTAGACGGTTTGCAGGTGCCTAATTGCAACGGGGACTTACCGCTTTACGAGCTGGATCCCCGCCAGCCGAACGAGGCGTATTTTCAACATGTGGATCGTGTGGTAGAATATGCGAACGAATTAGGGATACAGGTCGCCTTGCTGCCCACTTGGGGCGATAAATTTAATTTGAAGTGGGGCGGTGGGCCGGAAATTTTTAATATCGATAATTCGGAAGCTTTTGGTCATTTTCTTGGCCAGCGCTATAAAGAAGCCTCTGTGGTATGGGTGCTCGGCGGTGATCGTATTCCGGAAACTCCTGAACATACCGCTATTATTGAAGCGATGGTCCAAGGTTTACAAGCGGGCGATGGCGGCCGGCATTTAATGACATATCATCCATATGGAGGGCAGAGTTCCTCCAACTTTTTTCATGACGCCGACTGGCTTGATTTTAACATGCACCAAAGCGGGCACCACCAAAAAGCTTATCCCAATTTCAAAGCCACGCTTGCAGATGTCCAGCGAGAACCAGCTAAGCCTGCCTTAGATGGCGAGCCTTGCTACGAAGATATTGCTATCGCATTTAAAAAGCAGAACGGTTATTTCGATGCATTTGATATACGTCGTGCAGCATATTGGTCAGTCCTCGCGGGCGCACTGGGCCATACATATGGGCATCATAGTATATGGCAAATGTGGACGCCTGAAATTCCTGGTGCGATACAGCCTCGAACCCCTTGGTCCGAAGCTTTATTTTATCCGGGAGCCTATGAGATGGGATACATGAAGGCTTTTTTCTGTGCTCTACCATGGACAGAGCTTAGACCCACAGAGTCCATACTAATCGAAGGACCTAAAGAAGGTCCGGATACGATCCGTGTCGCTGCAAGTTTGGATGGGAATATCGTCGTCGCTTACACTCCTTTTGGAGCACATTTCTCCCTTAAACTTTCAGAGGTCCCCAGCGTTGGCTACTGGTTCAATCCGCGTAACGCGACACGAATCCCATTGGCAAAGCTTCCTGCCATGAGTGGGATACATCGCTTTAGACCGCCAGCGGATATCGCAGAGGGAAACGATTGGGTGCTGGTTATTCAATCCTAGTCGGTGATTTATGAATCGGTAATTCGATTCTGGCACTGCAATTCTAAATGAGGTCCGAGAGCTCTTTCGATACCTTATCTAGTTGTTGTTTTAGGCGGGTTATTTTCTGTTCACGTGTTTGGTCGTACGAGTTTTCGTGTGTGAGCATGTCGTGTAGGTTGCGATCGGCGATTTCTTTCTGAGCTTCATCCATGCCGTTGATGATGACGCCGATCACGAGGTTGAGCATGATCATCGTGCCGATGGTGACGAAAGATACGAAGTAGAAGGCTCCGATTATGGGCATTGCTTTAGGGGTGAATTCTAGGCCGTTCAGGGCTTGATTGTAGCCTTGGTAGACGTCCGAGCCATACATCTGCAGATACATTACATCCGTCCAGTCCTCCAGTGTGACGATACGAAAGAGTGATAGAAAGGAGCTCCAGAGGTTACCGAAGTGAATTGGATCATTACCACTGAAGAGCATGACACCTATCACCGCATAGACGTAAAAAAGTAAAAAGAGCAACAGGCAGACATAGAACATGGATGGTAAGCTGCGAAGTAGCGCGGTGACTAGAAGCTGCAGCTTCGGAATGACTGAAATGAGACGAAAGACTCGAAGTAGTCGGAAGAGGCGCAGCACTGCGACATAGCTGCCTCCGAGTGGGAGAAAGCAGACAGCTACGATGCTGAAGTCGAAGATATTCCAGCCATCTTTAAAGTAGCGCCAAGGCTGCCTTTTTTCGGCGGCCATCTTCAGAATGACTTCTAATGTGAAGATTGCCAATACGACATTGTCTAAAAAATGCAGCAGTTTGTTGTGGCGGTCTACAATGGAGGGAAAGGTCTCTATGCCGACTAAGATCCCCGCGAAAACAATCACAACAATTATGAAGGATGAGAATAGCTGCGAATCGACGATCTTTCGGAAGATCCAACCTTGGTGGGTGGTTTGTGCAGTAGGTTCGCTCATTGTGTGTAAAAAGCGCTGAGTAGTATGCAGCCTATTTTGTTTTTTCAAGTCATGAGCACGGGATTATTGCAGATCGAACCATGTGTGTGGGTGGGGGTGCTACTAGGATGGTTGATTCTTGATTGGCCGTTCATCTGGAGGATTATAAACACTCAAAAAGCTTGCACGTATCCTAGAGCTCTTCGCTGAAGATCTTTTCTGTAATCTTCCAGAATTTGCCCTGTTTACGGGCGATTACGAAGGCTGGCATTCTCAACTGGGATTGTATTTGTACGACTTCGCTGACGGAGCGGATGTTAAGCTTCGATTCCGGCTTTCGCAGATGCGATCTTAAGAAGTTGATACTAAATTTCTTCAGACTGTTTGGATTACTGAGGTAGTGTATTTCAGCAACGAAGTTGGCGTCGTAATCGTAGTATTTTACCTGAAGATATGGAGTCCCTTTTTTGTCGACGCGCTCTAACATTTCAATCGAGTCGGGTGTGAGCACGTGAGCGTCTTTAGAGAGTTTCGCTTCTTTGAGTTTTACGTCAGGATCGATTAGCACGCTGCCACAGGTGCTACAATCGCGGGCGGTGATGTCATTTTGTGCGCCGCATTGTTCGCAAATTTTAAAGCGGAAACGATAGCCGCAAGGGGTGAATTCGTAGCTGTGTGGGTTCAACTTTCCTCCGCGACACTTGCGTCCAAAGTGCTCCAGCACATTCCCCGCTTCGTCGACGATGCCCCAGAAATCATTTACAAAGCCGCATTCGGGGCAGGGGATTTGCACCGGAACTGACTCGGATGCGGGCTTCTTGTCTCCAATTTCTGGACTAAAGATGCTATGTCCCATTCCCGTGTAATCTAAGACCAAGCAATCCTTTTTGCCGGTTTCCAATCGCAGGCCGCGCCCGATGATTTGTTGATACAAGCTGATTGATTCTGTAGGGCGTAGAATCGCGATCACATCGACATGAGCGGCATCGAAACCAGTCGTTAACACGGATACATTGACTAAGTATTTAAACGCTTTTCGTTTGAAATCATCCACGATTTGATCGCGTTCGCTGAGTTCGGTGGTGCCGACTACCAATCTGGCCTGCCCCGCGGGCAGGTGGTCCATAATCTCCTGTGCGTGTTTCACTGTGGAGCTGAAAATCATGACGCCTTGGCGCTGGTCGCGCTCGGTAATGTCGATGATGTTCTTTATGATCAGTGGGGTGAGCCGTCTCTGGCGTTGTAGCACTTCTTCGAGTTGAGCCATGGTATAGCTTTGGCCTGTTTCGGTGAGTTCGGAGAAGTCATACGAAGTGACAGGAATGTCGACTTTCACCGGGGGCGTCAGAAATTTGTTTCGGATCATATACTCCAGCGGTAGCTCGTAGATACAGTGCTTAAAGAAGCGAAGTTCTTGCGTTTTAATTTCCCCGCGGAGTGCGTAGTTATAGATCCAGCCGTGTCCTAAGCGATAGGGAGTGGCGGTTAACCCCAGAATACAGATACGGGGATTGTTTCGCTTGAGCTGTTGGATGACTTTTGCGTATTGGCTTTCTGGCTCCATGCTTACGCGGTGGCACTCGTCGATGACCAATAGTGTGAAATCGCTAAAAAAAGTATCTTTTGCTTTGGCTACAGACTGAATACTGCCGAATATGACCTTTTGAGAGTGGTCCTTTTGATTTAAGCCCGCGGAATAGATGCCCGCCTGCAGGCCATAGCTTTCATACTTCAAATGGTTTTGCTCCACCAGCTCTTTAACATGGGCGAGCACTAAGACTCTGCCTTTAGCAATTTTAGCTAACTCTGCGATGACTAAACTTTTGCCAGCCCCGGTCGGCAGCACGATGACGGCAGGATGACGCTGCTTCCTGAAGTATTGAAGGGTGCTGTTGACCGCTTTCTGTTGGTATGATCTGAGAGTATACATTGAGCGATAGGCTATGTGAAGCGCCTCGCAAAGTATAGGAAATTAGCCGTTTTGACTCTTCTCGCTGCAAAGTCTTTCAATTAAATCCGTGAGTTCTTCGCGAATGACCGGTTTGGATAAATAGCCATTCATTCCGGCCTCCATGCAACGTTCTTTCATGCCTTTCATGGCCCAGGCGGTGACTGCGATTATAATTGATCGAGCTGTATTGGCTTGGTCGGCATCACATTCTTGCTCGCGAATACGAGCGGTCAGTTCGAACCCGTCCATGTCGGGCATGTTCAAGTCCATGAAGATGATATCATACTGCCGCTGGTTCATGTATTGTATACATTCAGTCGAAGTGTATGCGATATCGCAGGAGTCCGCTGTTTTGCTCAGCATAGCCGCGAGTAGCCGTGCGTTGACTTGATTATCTTCGACGATCAGTATTCTCAGGTCGCGATCCTTCGATATGCTAGTCGATGGAGTTGGGGATTCCGATGGGGTGGTAGATTCAAATTCTGTGTAGGAAAATACAGGTATGGAAAAGTAAAAGGTAGAGCCAACACCCGGCGCACTTTTCAATTTGATGGAGCCGCCGAGTATTTCACATAAGCGTTTGGTGATCGCTAAGCCGAGGCCTACGCCATCGTATTTTCTGGTGGCGGATGAGTCTACCTGTGTGAATACTTCAAACAGGCGTTTTTGGTCGTGTTCAGAGATGCCGATGCCGGTGTCTGTGACTGAGCACTCAAGCACGCCCATGTAGCCGTGCGGTTTGCTTTTTTCGTTGAAGCTTATAAATGAGATACGGATTTCTATACTGCCCTCATTCGTGAATTTGATCGCATTTCCGATGAGATTGAGGAGTATTTGCCGGATGCGGTTTGGATCGGTTTCCACGAAACTAGGGGTGCGTGCATCAATATTAATGATAATCTCAACTGCCTTATTGCTCAATTTGGCATGTAGCAGTTTGATCACTTCGTTGACGAGTTCATGGATATTAAAGATACGTTTTTCGATTTCCAATCGCCCGGCTTCGATTTTTGAAAAGTCCAATATGTCATCCAAAAGTCGTAAGAGTGTATTGCCACTATTGTTTATGACTTCGACGTAATCTTGCTGTTCTTCAGTCATTTCAGTGTCGCTCAGCAGTGAAGCGAATCCGATCACGCCGTTCATGGGAGTTCGTATTTCATGACTCATGGAGGCGAGAAATTCTGATTTAATGCGGCTTGCCTGTTCGGCGGCTTCTTTAGCTTCACGCAAGCTTTGGGATTTCAGCTTTTGCGCCTCTGTCAGTCGCTCCTGCAAGCGTCGTTCGCGATCCTGAGCCTGAGCTCGCTCTTCTTTTTCGTTGTTGAGCTCTTCTACTCGTTTGGAGAGTTCGTCAGTGGTCAGGCGCAGGCGCGCATCAGATTCTTGGATACGCGCCAACATATGATTGAATGCCTGTGACAATTGTCCGAGCTCGTCTTTGCTATTATACTGCGAACGCAGGCTGTAGTTTTCTGTTTGAGAGACTTCGTCTGCAATCTTCGCGAGTTCTTCAACAGGCGCGGACACACTGCGCAGATATCGTAGCGCGAGTGTGATCGCTAAAGCGGTGCTCAGAATCGTCGTGAGTATTGCTATCGTGGCAGACTTGAGAATGGCGGATAATACCGGGCTTCTGGATGCCACGACTGTGACATGGCCAATGGCTTCTCCGTCCAAGTAGACGGTTTGTTTGACCGCGAGGCACGGGGAGAAGGGGCTGCGCTCTTCGGGGGACGGTAATACGTCGTGTCGGTGGTGATGGTCTGCGTGAGTATATACGGCAAAGATTTTACCTTCTTTGGTATATAGAGCGGCCGCTTCTATATGTTTTTTGAATCTAAGTGCGGACAGTGTTTTTTCGGCTTCAGATATCGAATTGAAGTAAAGAGATGCGGCTACGTTTGAAGCGAGAAGTTCAGTTGTCGTCTCGATTTCGCGTTGCAAGCCATTGTTCACGGCTTGAGCTTGTGTGATGATCGTAATCATGCCGCTCAAGCTCACCGCGAAGAGTGCGGCGCAGGTAATGATCAGCGTCAGCTTGTTTCTTACGGGAAGTTGTGAGAAGCGCTTGGGCATGATCTGTTAGAAGTTCACCTTTCTCGCATGGCGCAGCAGGTTGCCGCTGATTTCGAGCCCGCTTGCTTTGAGGGCTGCCAGATTGACCGAAAAAGACAGATGGTCGTCCAGCACTTCGATGAGCACCATCGCACCTGCTTCGAATACGCTTGTATCTGTGGTGACTGTGAGCACTGGCCTTATGAGGAGCAGCTCTTTGGACTGTATGAATGCCTGTAGCTGATGACCGGGTATCACGAGGACTTTGCAATCAATCGGTGCGCGATCCTGTTCATGGTGATTGATTCGAATCGGACGGCCTTGAGCCTGTAGGCCTTCAATATTCCGGAATGCGTCGCTGAGTGCATGGTCATTCCATAGAGTAAAGATAAATGGAGCGGACTGATTGCTTCCTTCGGAGGGCCATACTGTGAACTTGGCAATATTGTAAATGAGCAGTGCTTTACCATCGTTTTCCTCTATAATCGCTCTGTCATTAGACGCAGTGCCCACGTTTGTTGATAGGGCCAAGTATATGGCACAGATCAGACTGATTGTTATGGGCTGCTTGGCTGACATCCTTCAAAAGTTAAGCACTAGGCTTGCTGAGAAACGCCAGTTTTCTGATGGCTGTGGGCCATTTAGTTTCTGATAGAAGGGGGCACCCGCTTCGAGCTCTAGAAAAGAGTTTTTGAGCCAGCCATTGGGGTCTCGTAAGCGTAATCCGAACTGCGCCAAGAGTTTAGTGCCACCGAAGTAGTCCGGGTTGGTGACTGCGGCGGGGTAGGGGAAGGCGCCGGGCACGGTGATCTCATCATCTTGCCCACTGATACGATCCCAGACAATGCCATTGATGCGGAAGGATGGCTGGATCCATTCGGCAAGTTCGTAACGTGTCCAAATACTACCTTGATACACATTGCCGAGGCGATAATCACGTGAGTTTTCAGCTGTGCGTAGGGTTAGATTCAAGCCCGCTCCGTAGTTCCACGCGCCAGTTTTACCCGTATATGCAATTGAGGGTTTGATGTCGTAGGTGCCTGAGCCCAGTTGCATCGTGTATGGCAGTTGAGTGTCCTGAGTCGCATCACGCGGGGTGCGTCCTTTCTCGTCGATAGATCCGGTGGGTATACTCAAGCCTAAGCTAAAGAGTAAGCTGTTGTGATGATTCGACCATGTTAACCATGATATGGCTGCTTCGATGTCGCCTAGGCCTTCACTTACGATAATGAAGTCGCTAAAGCCGGGCACACTGCTGATATGCTCTGTTTCCTGTCTGATGAAAGGAATACTAAGACTGAAGCTAAACTCCTCGGAAATGTCGTAGGCACCTTTAAACTGCATGGCCTGTTGGTAGATTTTGGTCGGCACGACCGGGAAGTTGTCATCTGTACGAACTTCGCCCGATCCAGCTCCCGACCAGAGTACGTCACTGGTCGACAAATCGTCGCTGCCATCTTTGTATGTCTCGAATTTGACATCGATATAGCTGAGACTGAAGTGGAAGCGATTCGATTCAAAATGGCCAGGTGCAGAGGCAACACTGCTAGCATCCAGCGATGCTGGCGTCATCTGATTGGATTGAGAGCGGATGATTTTAGCGTTCAGTAGGTCTCCCAGGCTCAAATCGATCAGGTCGACTGGTGGCGATTGACCGAAGGCAGACAGACCGGCGGCTAGGTAAAGGCACAGTAGGTAGTGGTATTTTAGGTGATTCACATTACTAATGGACAGTGGGTAGAATTGCTTAGTAGTTGTTGGGGAGTTTTGTCCATTCTGCAACCTCTAAGCAGCGGAAATCATTGTTAAACTTTTTCATAATGCTTGTCGAAAGTATGGCAGCGGAAGTTGCTGTGCACCCAGTATTGAGTGCTCTTTATTGGGTGTAACTAGTTAATCCTTCGTCGGTGCACAAGATACCTTTACAATAGCTGCTGGAGTCAGTACGAATTAGCTATTAGTTAATAATTTGTAAATACCCCTTTATCCC
The DNA here is from genome assembly GCF_033878955.1 of Coraliomargarita algicola. Classification (NCBI taxonomy): domain Bacteria; kingdom Pseudomonadati; phylum Verrucomicrobiota; class Opitutia; order Puniceicoccales; family Coraliomargaritaceae; genus Coraliomargarita; species Coraliomargarita algicola. Next base: position 1,937,556 of record NZ_CP138858.1, on the reverse strand, counting down.
TTGACGAGTTGCTGGTAGCGCTCGCCTACCGATCTTTCGAACTATGAAGCACTCGATCGCCCCTGTCTTATGTCGCCGCCACTCGCTCAAATCCAAACGGCCTTCCGTCTAGGTGTGGTTTGCTTTTTATCGGGTCATATGGCGTTGGCGGGGAATTTGCCAGGCGGGCTGACCGTGGTGCATGGCGACTTAACGGTGCAGCAGTCGGGGCAAAATATGCAGATCCACCAGAGCGGGCAGTATGGTATCGCCGATTGGGATTCGTTTAATGTCGGCAGCGGCTATGGAGTGCATTTCAATAACGGTAGCGGCGCCACGCTGAATCGGGTCACTGGATTGGGGGCCTCGTCGATTCATGGCACGCTGAGCGCGACGGGCAGTCTCTACCTGTTAAATCCGAACGGCATCATCATCGGAGCGGACGGTCAGGTGCTGACGGGGGGCGACTTCGTGGCCTCGACATTGGAAATGGCCAATGAGGATTTCCTGAACGGGGGCAACTTTACACTGTTTGGCAACAGCCCTTTTGAAGTGACTAACTTGGGGCAGATTTCCTCCACTGGCGGCAACGTCTTGCTGGCGGGTTACACGGTGAAAAATTCAGGTGTGATCGAAGCCGCCAATGGACGCGTCGCCTTGACGGCGGGCACGCGGATCGATGTATTGACCGATGCCAGTTGGCTCTACGGCGCCTACGGTGTGAGCCTCGGCGAGCGCGGCAACGATGTGACCAATGAGGGGCGTATCGAAGCGATGGTCGCCGAGTTGCGCACGCACAATGGCAATATTTATGCCCTTGCAGGTAATAACGAGGGCCTGATCCACGCGACGGGTGTCCGCAACGAAGGCGGCCGCGTGATCCTCGTTGCCGAAAATGGGCTGGTCGAGAGTAGCGGTAGTATCGTCGCCGAGAATGGTGGCAGCGGCGGCCAGATCGAAATCGATGCGGCGCTGGTGCACAACTACGGCGGCGTGCAGGACGTTTCCGGCGAGCAAGGCGGCACGATTCGGATCACGACTGATACGATTATTAGCGATACCACCATGCGGGCGCTTGGAACGAATGGGGACGGCGGCACATTGACGATCGAGGCCAATGACGAGGTGCTCATCACTTCGGGCGGACTGATGGATGCGAGCGGTTCGGCCAATGGCGGCGCAATTGCCATCGATGCGGGTGACGGGCGCATGATTTTATCCGGAACGGTCAAAGCCAACGGTCAGCTGGAAGGCGGGCAAGTCAGTCTTTGGGGAGAGAATGTTTCGCTGCTCGGAGCGCAAGTCTCTGCCAACGGCGGGCCACTCGGTGGCCAGATCTATGTCGGCGGGGGCTACCAGGGCGCTTCGATTTGGGATGCGGCGGAGGCGCTGCTGGAGGTGAGTAATTCGCAGAGCACATACATCGGCACTGGCTCCGTGCTGAGCGCTGATGCAGGCACCTTGGGCAAGGGCGGCACAGTCGTCGCCTGGTCGGACGGCGTCACTCAATTTGCCGGATCGATCTTTGCGCGTGGTGGTATGAATGGTGGCGATGGCGGCCTGGTCGAAACGTCCGGGCTTGAAGGTCTCGGTGTCGATGGCACCGTCGATGCCAGTGCCCGTGCTGCTTATGGCGCGAACGGGCAATGGCTGCTCGATCCGAAGAACATCACGATCGGCACGGTCACCGATTCATTTTCGGAGTTTCAACGGATCGTGGAGTCCGACGAAGGAGGCTACCCCACAGATCGCGACGGCGGGGCTAATTTCGGCAGCGCGGTCGATCTGGAGGGCACGACACTCCTGGTCGGGGCTCCGGGCTCCCAGGCGGCTTATGTTTATGAAAATGGTAGCATTGCGGCTCGTTTGACTGCTGCCGGCTCCAACGCCATTGATTTCGGGACTCAGGTGGCTCTGACGAATGGCATTGTTGGGGTGATGAGTTTACAAAGTAACGGCTTAGGCGGGCAAGGTGCCCTGCATATCTATACTGAGGGCAGCGGTTGGACCAATGGATCGAGCAACCTGACGGCGACCTTTCTGAATCCTCAAGCGAATGATACCAGTTTTGGGACACATCTTGCGGCCGATGGGGGGCAATTTTACGTCGCAGCCCCTTCCCATGATCATAACGGGGTCGTCGATATGGGGGCCGTTTATTGGGTGAACTCAGCAGGCGGAAGTTTCAAGCAAACGCCCGATGCCATTCCCGGAATCGACACCACCGCGCTGGCTGGTGGCGGCTATGGGACAGGGCTCGCGGCATCCGACGGTTGGATTTACGCTGGCTGGAGCGCGAGTAGCGCATCCTATAACAGTTCTTATCATTACCAAAATATTATCACGGGGAATCATAACGGGTTGGGAAGTTTTGGCTCGTTCATCCCACTTCAGGAGTTTTACGCATCTGGCGAAGTTCTGATCGTGACTGGTAGTTACCCTCGAACTGCTGTGCGATACACTCAACACGTCGGAGGGCCGAATAACACACTGAGCTTCGGGAACGGTTCCGGCACCATCCAGTCATTGGATGTGGAGGGTGACCGCATCATTGTCGGGCAAGGCAATTATTTAAACACTACGACGGGGCAGACGCTGAATCGTGTATCCGTTACTGATCTCGGTGGGGGCCAAATCTACGAAGTATTTGATGCGAGTTCGACCTTTGGACAGAGCGTGGCGATCAGTGGCGACTTTGCTGCAGTCGGTGATCCCAATGGTAGTCCGACCGGGTCGACCAGCCAGGCAGGCACCGGATCGGTTCGCTTGCTCGAAAGCTTAAATAGCTGGGGGACAGGGGGCACGGTCTTGGTCGGCAACCCGATCGGCCCTGCAGCCGTGGAGACGGGGAGCACTTTCGGCACAGATGTTGCCGTCGACGGCAATACCATCGCCATTGCCGACTCGGGGCTTGGGAATGTCCTGTATCAGGACAATTACGGCTACGTCTACATCTATGAAAACGACGCACTCGCAGCGGTGGTCGAGAGTAATATGAGCAGCACCTCAAACTTCGGTTCTCGGATCGATTTGAGTGGCGATACGCTGGCAGTTCTAAATTACCGTAGCTCTGATTTTATTAATAATTCCACGGTGCCACTGGCACATATCTTCGAGCGAGGTTCAGCATGGATGAATGGCACCGCAAATCGCACCGCATGGATCGCTCGCGACGCTTTGGGGGACTTTTCCGATATTGCGGTGAGTGGTCATGCGCTCAGTGTGATTGCCCGCGACTATGATGGGAGCACCGATTTGCTTGTTTGGGAAAATACAGTGGGGGATTGGCAAACCACTATTAACGGGGGCCCTAGCTACAGTTTTGAAACGCGGCCCATGGGAGCCGGAGATTACAATAATCGCATCCAAATGGATGGCGACACCATCGCAGTGTATTCGCCGCAGAGCAGTTACAACCTGAGCGCCTCTGAGCATTTCGATCCGCTGGTTGTGTTTGAAAACACTGCCAATGATTGGTCGCAGACCCCGGTTCGCACGGAGCTGATGCCGAGTGTTTTATCAGATGTCAGTTTCGGTTCGGTGTTCGATCTCTCGGGGGATACGATTGTTGTGGGCTCGGATACTGGCGGCACCAATACGGAATCAGTTTACGTCTTTGAGCGCACCAGTGATTGGGCCTCCGCGACGGCACCTACCGCCCGTTTAACGGATACTCGTATTAGTGGTTGGGGCGGTCGTGTCGCGGTAGATGATGACACGGTTGTGGTATACGGCACGGGCGGTTCGGGGGCATTCTCATTTTTTGAGCGCCAATCCGGATGGCAGGACGGTGCTGTGAATTTGGTCTCTACCTTTACGCCAAATATTTCAATTCGCGGCGTGGAGATCGATCTCTCCGATGACACTCTGGTCGTCCCGATGCTAACAAGCGCCGAGTTTAATCGTCAGGCACTGCTAGTTAAAGGGCCGTTCGACTACACGGGCCTCAATACCTTTAGCAATCGCCCTGGTGATTCGATTGGTATCGCCGCCGCGGCGCTCACCCAATCGCTGAGCCTCGGCACCGACATCACACTGCAGGCGAATAATGATATCACTATTAACGAAGCCCTCCTCACTGATAATCCAGATGGCGATGGCGGCTCGCTCAGCCTTAACGCGGGCCGCAACATTCTCGTCAATGCCAGTATCAATACCGATAACGGCGACCTGACACTGATCGCCAACGACGCGCGTGCGAATTCAAGCTATCGCGATGCGGGCGACTCCGCGGTAGTCATCGGACGCGATGCCTTGAATCAGAGTGTAAAACTCACCCTTGGCACCGGCGACCTTTTGATCAGCGCAGGCGATTCCTTTGAGAATCGTTCGGGCAGTGCGTCTCCCTTTATCTTCGATGCCACGACGCCCGGCAGCTTCCTCGTCTATGCCAACACGCCGGATCACACCGGTGCTCCCGACGCGGGTAACCTGCTCGCCGACCTCTCCACGACGGGACGCGACTTCGTGCAATACAATACGAGCTTTGATGTGAATGACCCACGTCCCAGTGGGATGCCTGCCGGCAGCGGATTCGTCTATAGCGTGCAGCCAACGGTTGTCGTCAACTTGGGGAACGATACGATCATCTATGGCGATACGCTGACTGCCAACCTGACTCTTGATAGCGCGACGCTCGTCGGCAATGCGATCGACTTAGCCACCTTCGGGATTACGGAAGGTGCTTTAACGAACTTAGTCGACTTCGGTCTCGCGGCATCGGTTCCGACCTCCGCCGGTGGTTTTGCCAATGCAGGCATCTATACCGGCGGCCTGACCGCGACCGCCAAATCAACGGTCAACAGCGGCAGTCTTTATGGCCTAGCGGTGACTACGGGCGCACCCGGCGACCTTACGGTCAACAAGGCGACGCTTAACGTGCGCCCGGACGATTTCACCAAAACCTACGGGGAAGCCAATCCCGTATTCACCATCGACTATACTGGCTTTGTTACTGGCGATAGTATCAGTGATCTGGACACGCCGATGACGGTAGCCACGGCAGCAGTCGAGCGCTCTAATGTTGGTGGCTACGCCCTGACGGCGACGGGGGGCTTCGATCATAACTACCTCTTCAATCCCACTGGCACGGGGCTACTGACCATCACCGCGCGTGACTTGCTGCTCTCCGGCCTTATGGGCGTGGATCGTATCTATGATGCCACTACGAATGCATTATTTACCGGAACGGCTTCGATCAATGCGCTTACAGGTGACGACGTCGCAGTGGTCGGCGGGCTCACTGCAACGGCAGCGTTTGCAGATAAGAATGTCGCCGACGATAAGGCCATGAGCTTTTCCGGATTCTCACTCAGTGGAACGAGTGCGGGGAATTACAATCTGGTGCTGCCAACGGATGTGACTGCCAACGTCACTCCAGCGACGCTCGAGCTCGAAGGAATCACTGCAGCGGATAAGACCTATGACCGCACGATCGCAGCTACCTTAGAGGGCACTGCCGCGGTTACCGCTCTGGGCAGTGATGTTGTTGCTCTCTCAGGCACAGCTGTCGGCAGCTATGCCGATAAGAATGTCGGAGCGGACAAGGCTGTTTCGGTTAGTGGTCTTTCCCTGACAGGATCGGATGCATTCAACTATGTCTTGGCGGCGGGAACAAATTTGGTGGCTGAAATTTTTCAGCTCGATCTCGACCTCACGGGTTTGATTGCGGAAAGCCGGGTTTACGATACGACGACGGATGCCACCCTATCGGGCACAGCCAAAGTTAGTCCGATCAGTGGCGACAACGTCGATCTTACCGGCAGCGCCGTCGGTCGTTTTGACAATAAAAACGTGGGCACTGCCAAGGCGGTTTCGGTATCCGGTGTCAGTCTCACTGGCGGGGACGCGGGTAATTATAATTTGGTCCTGCCGACGAACCTGACTGCAGATGTGACTCCGGCCGAATTGGTCGTCACTGGCGTCACTGCCGTAGACCGTATTTATGATGCCACTACAGATGTCACCTTGCTTGGCACCGCAAGCGTGAGCCCAATCGGTGCGGATGAAGTAATTATTCAGGACGTAGGAACCGCTGAATTTGCGAATAAAAATGTGCAGAACGATAAACTGGTTGCTGTGAGTGGCTTCACTCTCGGAGGTGCCGATGCGGGTAACTATCAGGTGCAGCAACCCGCTGGCTTGACTGCCGACATCACCCCAAGACCAATCACCATTACGGGGCTCACCCCAGATGATAAGATTTACGATGCCACGACAGCTGCGACAGGCACGGGAACGGCTATTTTTGGCGGTATTTTAGGTGGAGATACTGTGGTCATTGATGGCAGTGGGTTCGATTATGTTTTTGCCGATAAGAATGTCGGGGGCGCTAAGTCATTTATTATATCCGGAATCACACTCAGTGGGGCGGATGCGTTCAATTACACTGCGGATTCAGCTGTAGGCTTTGTTGCGGATATCACACCCGCGACTTTGACCGTGACTGGGGTGATTGCCGCGGATCGTATCTACAATGGTGATACTAGTGTAGATTTAGCCGGTGGTTCGTTGGATGGCATCTTACTGAGTGACAACGTGACGATCGATAGTTCATCCGCGCGCGGTGAGCTCGCCGATAAGCATGCTGGTGTCGATCGCGCCGTCACGGCACAAGGCTATACCGCCAGCGGAAGCGACGCTGGCAACTATCTGGTGGCACAGCCCACAGGATTGACTGCTACCATCTCAAAGGCCTCCTTACAAATCGTCGGGCTGAATGGTGACAAAATTTACGATCAAACCGTCAACGCGCCACTGACTCATAATGGACTGGATGCGGTGATCGGCAGCGATGTGGTTAGTATCGATGACAGTGCGGTGTCGGCCACCTATGCCGATAAAAACGCGGGCGCAAATAAACCGATCACAATCTCCGGGCTCTTCGGGTTGGGTGGGGTAGACGCACTGAACTATGATTTAAGTCAGCCCATGGGTTTACTTGGCGAAATCGCCCGTCGAGGGATCACAGTGTCTGGCTTGACCATTGCCGATAAGATTTACGACGGCACGACTATCGGCGAAATCTCCGGCACTGGCACTTTTGGCGGCGCCATTGCTGGGGATGACCTCGCAGTGGACGTTGGCAATATCGACGTGACCTTTGCCGATAAGAACGCTGGTGAGAACAAAGCGATAGCACTCTCAGGTGTGACGCTTTCCGGCGCGGATGCCGACAATTATACCGCCGCAACTCCAGTGGGCATTACTGCAACGATCTTCAAAAAGGACCTCACGGTTGATGGTCTTGCGGCGCAGGATAAAGTCTATGACCGCACGGATGTTGCCACGATCAGCGGTAACGGAAGCTTACAAGGCATCATTGGCACAGACTCGGTTATGCTCGACGAGTCTAGCCGCTCGGGTGCCTTTGATGATAAGAACGTCGGCATCGAAAAAACGGTGCGTGTCAATGGTCTCAGCCTTAGCAGCACCGATGCACTCAATTACAATCTGCTCGCGCCGACATTATTGGCTAGTATCACGCCAGCCAACGTCGGTATTAGCGGTTTGAGCGGCGTGGATCGTATTTACGACACAACCATGACTGCCGAAATCGCCGGCACTGGAAATCTGGAGTTTGGCTCGCTGGCCGGTGTGTTCGATGCTTCGGAAGATGTAAGTTTGACCGGCGACTTGAGCGGCTTGTTTGCCAACAAGAATGCCGAGCTGAACAAGCCTTTAACGCTAGTGGGGGCCAGCCTCGCAGGAGCCGACGCGGGGAACTACACGCTGGTGCTGCCGACGGATTTGACTGCCGATGTCACGCCCGCAAACCTTGCGATCACTGGCACTCAGATTAGCAATAAGGTCTATGATGCCACTGACACCGCCACGATCACCAACTCCGGTAGCGTGAGCGCACTGAGCGGCGATACGGTGTTGCTCGGCGGTAGCCTTGCGGCGACATTTGATAATAAAAACGTCGGCGAAGATAAGCCCGTCGCCATCACCGGATACACCCTCAGCGGCGCGGATGCGGCCAATTACAACTTAATCACTCCGACGACCCTGACGGCGAGTATCAGTCAAGCCGTGCTGACTTTATTCGGCGTGACCGCGAATGATAAGACTTACGATGGAAGCAATGTGGCACCGCTTAGCGGCACGCTTCAAATTACGCCACTCGGCACGGATCAAGTGACGATTGCCGGCGCACCCTCGGCGACTTTTGCCGATAAGAATGTCGGAGAAAACCGTGAGGTGATGATCGCAGGTCTTAGCCTTTCAGGTGTGGATGCAGGCAACTATAGCTTTGTTCTTCCCAGCTTGTTTGCCGACATCATTCCGCGCGTTCTTTCAGTTAGCGGGATCGGCGCATTGAGCCGTATTTATGATGGCACGACCGTTGCCGAACTCACTGGAACTGCCTCTTTGGGCAACACCGTTGCAGGGGATGATATCGCTTTCGATCTGGATCGCATTGCTGGTCATTTCGAAAACAAGCATGCGGCGTCTGATAAAGCAGTATCGCTCAGTGGCTATGGCCTAACGGGAGTGGACGCAGATAATTATACACAATCGCTGCCTTTTGATCTGACCGCAGACGTGACACCGAAGCAGGTTAACATCCTCGGCGTCGATGCTGTGGATCGCGAATACGACGCCACGCTCGACGTTGCGCTGACAGGTGGAAGCTTGGACGGCGTTCTACTCAATGATGCCGTCAGCCTGAACACCAGCAATGCACAGGGGATCATGGCGACCAAGGATGCCGGAGTGGATAAGGACGTGACGGCTTCAGGCTATGCCTTGACGGGTGCGGATGCCAGCAACTACTCAGTGCTTCAGCCAGATTACGTCACCGTTACCATTGCGCGTAAAATACTCGATATCTTCGGCATCGAGATTGCTGATAAATTCTTCGACGGCACTACTGCGGGAACGGTCAGCGGTGGCACACTCGATGGCTTTATCCCAGGCGATGCTGTCGATTTGGTCACCACCAACGCTGCTGCTGAGTTTCTGGATCCCGATGTCGCGACGGATAAGCCTGTAACGGTGAGTGGATTCGAATTGAGCGGGACCGATGCCGACAATTATCAAATTGATCCGGATCTCCAAGCGACTGGTAGTATATTGCCATTACTGGAAGAAATTGTCGATGTGGTGCCCGCAGAAGTGCTTCGTGCACAAGCGGCGGAAGCACGTGCTGCGCAACAGGCAGAGCTGCATCAGTTGGCGGAGGCCGCGGCGAGCAAAATAACGCCAGTCGACTACCAGGCACTGACATCAAGTCTCACCGCTGGGCTTCCCGTTCCAAGCATCAATCCAGCCATACGTCGTCTCGATCCACGGGATCCAGAAGTGGCCAATTATCTTGCTGCCGCCGAAACGGCACAGGCTGCCTACGCTAATTACGAAGGCTATGCCATCGGGCTACGCGCGGCGACTCGCGAGTTCAAAGAACTGGCGCAAAACCTAAAGGTCGCCCAAAGTGACGCGGCCGTTGCCAATGCCATGTCGGCGACCTTGCGCGAACAACTGGCTGGCACAGACGAGGCCATTTCACAGCTCGAAGAAAATCTCCGAATGGTTGAAGTCGCTAAACAGAGCATTGCCGGCTTGAAGGACAAAATTGCCGAAGCGACTCGCCTCGGGCGCGGTGCCGAGGTCGCTCAATACCAAGCGATGTTGGCCGAGTCTGAAGCGGTGTTGTCTAAGGAGCTTGAGCTCAAGGCCGCGCTCAAGAAGATGCTGGCAGAGAAAGGCGAGGCAGAGGCACGCCTTGCAGAAAATCAGGCTAAGATCGAGCGCGCGCAGACACTGCAGGCGCAATATGACGAGGCAGAGGCGAGTATCTTGAGCCTGCAAACGGCGACCGCCTCGGCCAAAGCTCAAGCAAACGAGGCACTCGCCAGTCTTGAAGCCGCCCGTGCCGAAGGCGAACAAATCGCTCGTCAGAAGCTTGAGAACAGAGAAGAGAACCTCGCGAGTTTGAAAGCAGAGTTGGTTGATTACCAAGAAGTTGTTAAAAGTAAATACGAAGGCATGAGTGTCGCTGACTTTAGAAGGCAAACAGAGGTGGAACTCTCGACGCAGCAGTTAGACAAACTGGACGCAGAGAATGCCAAGTTTGATACTCAGGTCGCCGAATGGAACGCACTGAATGAAGAACAAAACCAGCGCGTCGCAGAGCTGGATAAGTTGAAGCAGGCGAATGATCGAATGTTCTCGGTCGCCAGTTCACAAGAGAATGCGCTCAATAAGATGCAGTTGAGCAGCGAAGACATCGCTTCGATGGACATGACGACGCTCAATATCCCAGACCGAGACTTGCTACCTAGCACCTCGGCGCCGATTCGTGATCTTGCCAGCGCCGCCGATCGCCTCGACGCAGCCATGGATGCGCTGGGTGCGGTCACGGGCTTGTTTGGCCCGGAGCGTGACATCCGCGGGGCGCTTGCAGATCAGTTGGATAACTCCGGCACGACCCAGCGCGGTCTGGCAGATATCGATCAGCCCATCGCCTTTGATGAGGTGGCGGATGTTGCTATTAAGTCGGAGATGCAACGCTACGGTATCCTTCCCAGATTTTCGAATCCCGCGCTCGCTAGCTTGCCCGTGACCCAGCAACTGGAGTTACAGGAGGCCATGCAAACGATGGCCAATGCCAAGCAAGCATTGATCGAACAGGGCATGGACCCGAACTTGGCCGCACAAGAGGCGATGGATGACACCAGTATGCAGCTCGTGACGATGGCCCTCTTTGAGAAATACGATAAATACGGCATCGGTGATATCCCTGGCGTTCAAGCCTTTGTCGGGGAGGCGCTCGGTGAATTGGCGGTGCAGTATGGAATCGATCCCGGAGGAATGGCCGCGAATCTTGCCAATGGTGACTTTGGCGCATTGCTGGGGAGTCCCGATGACGCGGTCGACGCGATGGCCGATCAATATATCAAGCTGATGACTAATCCCGCTGAGTTTGGCGTCGAAACCGTTTCCAATGTTGGCAAAGTGCTCGAAGCAGGCTTCAGCGGTGCCATTAATGCATACACAGGAGGTGGCGGCGGTGAAGATGCTGCAGCGGAGCAGGCAAGGCTCGCACAAGTACGCAAAGACCAACTGCTCGAACTCGGCGGCGCACTGGTCGGACTGGAAAAAGACCGGCAAGCCGCCGTCCAGGCCCGCGATGCGCAACTGGAAACGGTTCGCTCCGTCTTGGTAGCGGAAAGGCGCAAGGATGAAACCCAAGCTGAACTGGCTATGACACTCAGCCCCAGTGAGATCGAAAGGCAGCGCTCGGCGGCCCTTAATGAAATGACTCTGGATCTCTACATGGAGGCCGCAATTGACCAAGAAGCCGCGCGTGCCGAAGCCATCAACGATTCAAAAGCCGAGCAAATCGCGCAGTATGAAGAGTCGATCCAGCACGAAAAAGCCAAGCTCGTCGCGTTCAGTGAGACAGGAGTGGGGGGATGATCGAGCTCCCGAAATCCTACCGCATCCTTCAATCAACTTATCCTACAATGAAGCCATTTCCTAATTACTTATTGATGTGTGCATGCACGCTAAATGTCTGCGTCCTTTCGGTATCCGCTCAACAGGCCACCGTCGTCGGGCCGCAATCAGTGATCGAGCAATACCAAGCTCCCGTCGTAGAGTCGGAGTCCGGTGAGGTGTTGATCGACTTTCCGAGTATGATCAATGCGCCGGGCGCCAACGATAGCGCGCAGATCATGCCTGCTGTCGCGCGCTTGGAAATTGAGATCGTCGGCACCAGCGGAGGACAGGCATTGAGTGAATTTATCCAAATCCGCGGCGAGTCGCGAGCGGCTGCAAATCGGGCGGCCCTGTATGTCAGCCTCGACGAGGCGCTGGCCGTTTACCGCGACCTTCCGCTGACACTGGGCGATATCCGTTTCATCCAGCAGGACATTAGCGATGCCTATAAAGCGAATGGCTATCCGCTGATGTCTGTGGTCGTGCCCCCGCAAGAGATCCACAATGGTTCCCTGAAGGTGCAGATCAACGAGTTCCGGCTCGCCGGTTACACGACCCAGTTTGCCGACGAGGAGGGGAATTACAGTGCCGATCATTCACGCTGGAGTGATGAAGCCCGTCTTGAGAAGCAGCTCAATCCATTGCTCGCGGAACCGATCTTGTCGCAAGAGGCATTCGATAAAAAGGTTAAGGCGATCAACCAAAACCCCTTCCGCACCGCGCGGGTTGTCTTTGAGCCGGGCCAGAACATGGGGGAAACCTTTGCCAATATTCAGATCGATGAACAGCGCCCCTGGACGGTGCAGGCTGGCTACAACAACCACGCCAGCGAGTCCTCCGGCGAGGACCGTTTTTTCATCGGTGGCAGTCTCGGCAATCTTCCCTTTGAAGACCACCAACTTTCGGCCAATGCCACTGTGGGCACTCGGATGAACGAGTTTGAAAACTACGTAGTTACCTACACGATACCCAACCGTTGGGGGCACAAACTGACGGCGAGTTTCAATTACTCGGATACAGCTTCGAGCACGATTCCAGGTATCGGTTCGGCCAGCACCACCATGCAATCTACTTTAAAGTATGAGCTACCCGTTTGGAGCCACCAAAGTGTGCAGTGGAATTTCAGTGCACTGGGTGCGTATAAACAATTTGAGCGTGAGAGTTTGTTTGGCTCTGTTGTTGTGGGGGGAGCTGAGTTTGATTCGGTTCAACTCTCACTCAATAACACCTTTAACATTCAGGAGGCAACCGCGTCGAATCAGTTCGTAGTGGGGGTCGTCTTTAGTTTTGCAGGACTGACTGATAATAACTCGGATCAAAATTTTCGACAGTTCTATAATTCCGCAACAGGCGAAGCCCAGACCACGCATTACATTTTGAACTATGCGCGCGTTCAACAACTGGGGCCGTTTATCAGCGCACTCGAAGGATGGTCCACCGAGACGCAACTCTCCTGGCAAATCACCAGTGATGAGCTCGCCGGGAGCGATAACTTCGCCATTGGTGGTGCGAATGCCTTACGTGCGTATCAGTCCAGCGAAGTGAGTGGGGACAATGGATTCTATGCACTCCAGTTCTTACACTTTAGACCAATCGCAGGTGATCATCTAGGCCTCTTCGGCAAGTGGGTGGACCAAGTGGCGGCCTCAACTTTCATTGAGGCTGGATGGAGCGATTTCGAACGCGGCGGCAATGCACGCATCTGGGACTACGGTCTACAGGCTCAGGTAGGGCTGCTTAAGAACATGAATGTAACTGCCTCATTCGCAGTCGCCGGTGAGGATGCCCGCCTGACCGAGCGCGGGGACTCTCGCTTTTTCTTAAGCTATCAGTTCAGGTATTAGCGTTGTGAACTATTACGTCGGTGCTCAGCTTTGCTCTGAATTTGGCTCTAGCCCGGATAGCAAGTCTTTGGCGAGGGCCCGTGCGGGGTCCCTCGCGAGCACAGCTTCTAGCAGTTTGCGTGCGCTGTGAGTATTTCCGAGCCCCAGTTCAGCTTGAGCTTCAATGAGCAGAGCGGTGGTTTCCTGGCGGCGTTGAAGATTCTCAAAAAGCAGACGAGCTGGCAGGGACGTAGCGAAATAGTAAACTTTAGCTTCCTGATTAAACAGACGTTTGGCATGTGCTTTTAACTGAGTGAATAATTGTTGCGCTTTATCATGCTGGCCGAGTTTATCTAGTGACAGTGCTGAATAATAGGTCATTTCGGAATAGCTCTGCACGGCGCGTTCTAGAAAGTCGCCTTGGAAATTAGACGCGGCCGTCCATAACTCGCGAGCGCGGCTCAGGTTGGCCTCGCCGGCTTGAGCTTCGAGGGCGCATCCCAGCCAGTAGTAGGTGTTGCTTTGATTGGCGAGTAGGTGCTTGGATTCACCTAGATTGCGGGGCGATTCCAGTGCGGCTTCAAAGTATTGACGCGCGGTGTGGGCATCTCCTGCAGTGAGTGCTTTGCGCCCGAGTGCCAGGTGCGTGCGAACGTGTTGACTGCGTGCCAGGCCTTCGCCGCCTTCCCAAGGTTGAAAGTTGCGTGAGTTGAGATAGGCTAGCGCGTCTTGGTGGCGTCCTTCTTGATTGAGTAGATCCAGATATTCAACGGACAAGTCGTCTCGGCTCTGGACTTCAGGTAGGTGTTTTTTCAGCGCGGCTAGACGTTGGGAACTGGGCCGCCCTAGGCGCTTCCATAAGAGGTCGCGCTCGAAGAGTAGACGGGCGTCTCTTTCGCCCGCGCTGAGGGTTAACTCGTAAGCGCGTTCGTATGCATCACGTGCTGATTCATGTGCTTCGAGTACGTTGTAATAAGCGATTCCCAAGTTGCGCCAGACTGTGGGGTTGCCGTTAGGGTCGATTTGCGTGGCGAGTTCCCAGTTGGCGATGGCATCGTGGTGGCGTTTGCGGTCGTAGAAGAGATTGCCTAGATAGTATGGGGCATGGGCGTCCTTGTTGTTTTGCTGGATGGCCCATTGGAGTATATTGATATCTTCGATGCGAGAGGGGAAGCAGTAGTCGCGCGGCGTCGTACGTGCAGTTTCGAGCTCGCGTTGGGCTGATACGGGAGAGCCGAGCTGTTGTTGTAGCCATGCGCGGGTATAGGCGAGCATCGGACCTGTGCCGCTGGTGGGTTCGGGACGGTTTGCAAGTGATGTGGCAATGGTTTCCGGTGCGATGAGTGCAAGTGCTTCGTCTAGGAAGCCTGCACGGGCGTGATCATGGGCCAGGTCCAAGCGTGTTTTTGTGTCGCAGCTTAAATCGTGCCCCATCAAATGGCGGGCCCACCAGTCGAGTGGATCAAGTCTGTGTGTGGCTAGGACCTGTGCTTCGGCTTCGTCATGACGATCGAGGCATTGCAGCACCCGTGCGCGTAGATTGCGGGCACCGAGGTTGTCAGTGTTGACGCGTAGCGAGCGGTCCAGATGATCGAGAGCATTGTGCCAATTCTGTCGGCGGCAATCGATTTCAGCCAGCGCGTGATAGGCGGCAGATTGCCAGGCTTGATTCCAGGTGGACTTATAGAGTGCAGCATAGGCCGCTTCCAGCAGTTTGGTGGCTTGAGTGGTATCAGTGGCCACAATTGCATCAGCTTGATAGCGCAGGGTGAGGCCGAGGTTGTAGTAGGGCTCACCGTCGTAAGGGTTGGGATTGCGGCGGGTTAGGCGTGCGATCGCGGTGCGAAAATGTTGTTCTGCTTTGTCGAATTCTCCATTGGTTAAGCAGAGTAAGCCGACGGCATTATTGGTGCGTGCATCGGAAGGATCGCGACGTAGGGCTTCTTCCCAATATGGTTCGGGCATTCGTGTCGGGTGTCGGTATTGAGCTAGGTGCTGTCCGGTAATATAGAGTTCTTCAATGCTTTCAATTTCGGATGGATTGGGCGGTTCAGTGGCAGCTTCAGGCTCGTTTGCTGGTGGCTGTGCTGGCTGGTAGGCGAGCAATTCGTGCCCCTCGCTGGTAATGATGCTGAGCTTTAGCGAGGTGAGGGGTGTGTGCGGCGGCACGTCCAGTTGGGCTAGATGGGGTGCGTTGGGAGCTAGCTCTACATTTGCGCTGTAATAGACTTTTCCAGATTCTGTATTGGTGAGTTGCACTACGGCATGGCTTCTGGGCCGGGTTGTCATTGCACCCAGCTGAGCTTTATTGTTGCGTTGTATTAGGCTGAGTGCCGCCTCGGTGCTGGCCTTTTGAGCGGGGCCGATGTCCTGTATCGGATACCAGAATTGGCTCCATGTTTTTGTTTCTCCAGGTTGCAGGAAGCTGAAGTCGGGTTGATTATCGGTGTAGACGCCGGCCATTAGCTCCACGTAAGGCACTTCGTCGTCGCACAAGTTGCGGTCCCATGCGTAGCCGAAATTATGGTTGCCCCAGACCCATTGCTTTTTACCGGGAGAGATGTGGTGGTTGGCCACATGCACGATACCGGCACCACGCAGATGATCGTAGCCGCCAAAGAAATCTTCCTGAGTGCCCAGACACATGTAGGAGGTCGGCACCGGAATGTTGGAATACCAAGACAGGTCGTTGGCCGCGTAGCCGCCCGCTTGGGCGATCTCGGCCAATTGGGGCGGGATGTCCTTGGGATCGTCGATACAACTGGGGGGGACAAACTGTGGCGGACGGTCAGCAATGGGGACGCCCTCTTGGGCACGTTGGGCATAATCGATGCCGTAATACACATCCGTGCATAGTGGAAAAGTCGAGGTGCTTCCTTTGGCGTGGTCGGCCACGTGAGTGACATCTGTTGGTAGGAATGATTGGTAGCCTTCGTTGGCAGTGACGGCAACGTTGGCCCACCATAGAAAGGTTTGAACGAACGGAGTTCGATTATGTGCGCGCACTTTTAATTCGATGACGGCACGATCGGGGTATAGACAGATTCCATGCATGCCCTTCATTCGATTGAGTGGATCGTGCTCACTCATCCAGACGGTTTTAGAACCATCGGCGTGTTCTTCGATTTCCACGTCGCAGGGCATGAAAGTGGATGGACGGTGATGCTGTGGCCAGTTGAACTCAATGCCGCCGGATATCCAAGACCCAGATAGCGCAATCAGAGCAGGTTTAATCACGCCATTGCGGTAGACGAAGTCGTAGTCATTTGTTTTATCGCGTGCACCGTGGATGCGTCCGCCGAGCTCGGGGAGTATGGTGACTTCGATATACTCATTCTCGATGGTGATCGTATCGTAGGCACGATCGGATTTTGTTTCCTCAAAGCGCTCGACGCAGGGGAGGGGGTAGACGCGTCCGCTGCTGCCTTGATACACACGCTTTTCAAGAAACATCGGATTCTTGTCGGCTGGAAACGGTGCGTAAGTTGGGATCACTGTACTTTCACGACGAATACTGACGCCTGCTGAGGCGGTATTATGAATAGAGGCGCTGGATGGGGGAGTTGTGGTTTTAAGCATGGATTGATTGTGTGAATGCAGGACTCACGACGACAAGTGGATTGGCTTTACAAAGTTGTGAGTCTTGTTATCAAAAATGCGCATGCGAGTGGAGCAAGATACGACTATGGAAGCTGCGGAAGAGAGTCATTGGGCTGACTTAAAGCTCTCGTTGCAGCGATTTTGGGAGGGAGAGCCTATTGGGCAGGTCGGTCAATTCACTGGTGTGGTATTGACCGTCTGGAAGCTGAAAGCCGGTGAGCTGACATTGAGTAAGGGGAATTGTGTTGAGCATGCTCAAGCTGGTGATTGGATTGTCTGTCATCCGGGGAAACGTCATCAGGCGTTTAGTGATTCTGCGCGCCTGTTGTCGCTTCACCTACAGGTCGAATGTCCTGCAGGAGCGGCTCGGTGGGTGGGTAATCCGGTGGTTGTCTTTGAGCATGATGCCGAGCTCGATCGTTTGCTGCATCGTTTGCGTCGGACTTCGTTATTGAAGCATTTGAGTCAGCAGGGGCGCTTGCACCCTGAAGGAGAGCTCACGACATTAGAGGACATTTTAGAGCTAAAGGAGTGCTTAACTGCATTTTTTCGTAGGCTGGTGCAACTGTTGCGACCGCTTGGTATGCGTTATGAAGTCGCCTCTATGCAGGATGCTCGAGTGCGAGAAAGCTATCGCCGTCTCAATCAGGTCGACCTGAGGGATGGCTTTTCACGGGAGCAACTGGCGCAAACGGTCGGCGTCAGTGCCAGTCAATTGGATCGCCTTTGGATGCGTGAGTTGGAGCAAACCCCAAAACGCTTTTGGAATTGGCGACGTCTGCAGGCGGCCTGTGCACTTTTGCAGGAAGATCGACAGGCCAAAGAGGTCGCCTATGAAACAGGCTTCGATCACCTCAGCCAGTTCTCCTTATGGTTTCGCGCCAACATGGGAGAGTCGCCTAGCGCGTTTCGCACCCGCCAGCGTGGGATCACTCCATAAATTGGATCGATCCGCGATTGGGATGAACTTTTTTGACCTAAATTCGTCAGCTTCAGTATACGTGATTTCTTAAACCGTTAATGGACGTGAATCAGAGTGATCGCCATTTTTGCGATACTGGAAGTGCCATAACTTATTGATATTCAAATCTGGTCTTTGGGATCTGTCTTTTGACTACTCTTTCTAGGATTAACGGTTTTACCCATCTTTTGAGGTCTATATGGTAGGGCGGTTTTGCCAAAACCGCCGTTCGCCCTGTGGTAACGCCTGCCGGTGACTATTCATACGGGGCCGCACCGTCTCCGTGCGCATCTGTGCCGTGTCGACGATTGGTCTCGAACGTTCGGTGCAGTCCGAGTAACCGAGGGCGTCATAACGGACCTGCGCGACCACTTTTATTTCTAATGGATCCCACTTTGCCAGAACTGGTATTAAATGCTAAAGCCACCGTTGCCAATGACTACGATCACGATTCCCAGCATGAGGCCGGTTAAAAGGGCGATTCCGACAGGGGTCTTAAAGAACCAAGCAAAGCCGGATTCCAGCTTCATCGTAGAGCTTATTTCTAAAGTATAATTCACGCCCACGTGTTGCTCTGTTTCGTAAGGGAATTGCTCCAACACATCATTCTCAAATTTGTCTTTATCCAGCAATTGAAGGTCGACGATCTCTTCCATCGGGATGTTGCTTTGCGGCGTAAACGTCAGGCCGTCGCCAATTTCAGTATTCGCAAAAATCCCCAGATCGCGCGTGCCTTCCGTCGTGTGGACGCGTAGCCAATAGTCCGCCGCCCGATCATTCGCCCCCACGCCAAAGACGGTTTTATCATGATATTCCACACCCCCAGGCGTGAGTGTCACCGTCACCGATTCGAGACTACTCGAGTGTGTCAGCACCCCAAAGATCGCCCAGCCAATGAAGATCACTAGGATCGCTTCAATTAAGTAAATCAGTCGCTTGGGGAGTTTCATGGTTGGTGTGCAGGTTTAAGGAATTCGGATGCAGGCTTATGTGATGTTGCGATGTCAAGGCGACGGCATGTCTCCATTCTGATTTTTTCATTTATTCAACGCCGATGTTTTGGGCTGCTCATCTGGGAACAGCATCGATTTTCCCTCAAGTGATTGAAGCAGAGCTACCACCTCCTTTTTTGTCTCTGTCATTGCTTTGGCAATCGACTGCATGTTTCGAATTGCTTGGCGGATCGTATCAGCTTGGATATCCAGTTTCTGTCCGGTCTCTTCGCAACTTGCTGCAGAAGTGGTATCGAGCTGGGGCAGTAAGTGGTGAACCAGCTCATTTCGGTCATCAACTAGTTGAGCGAGCCACGTCTTAATTTCTTCATAGAATGCTTCATTATGGCCTAAGCGAAATTTGTAGGAAAAGTGGGGCTCTGTGATCTTATCTAGATCTGGCCCTTCGTCATCTGTCTCAGGACCTAGGATCTCCTCAACATATTGCCCTACGAGTATACCAAGTGTCTGTTTTTGGGTCGATGCCACGTGTTTAGCTTGCTTCCGCTCCAGTTGGCTCGAAACCCCCGATAGTTTATTACCTGATAGGGTGAATTTCAACAAGCCCTCAAGTTGCTGAAAGAGCAGCATGTTCCGACCAATTTTGCGGAGCACTTCATCGACTGAGGTTTTTAGGTCCATAGTGTGCGTGAGCGATTACATCTTAAGTAGGCTAAATTGTTCTTCAAATTCTTATAAATTTAATAGAATCGAATGCTTCCCCGGCACTAAGTGAGTCTCAATTGGAGGACCAATTATAAATCCATTTTTTTGATACCATCGAACTAGTAATGGGGAGCGCTTCTCATCGTCTTCTGTGATGCTTCCGCAGATCGTTCGCGCTTTGTTTTCTTTTGCCAGTCTTATGAGTCTGGAGAGCAGTGCCTGGCCAATGCCATTCTGACGAAGTGGAGTTGGTACTGGCGGCTTATAAAATGGATTCACGATTTTTTGTAGCCATGAACGATGAACGGGGCGGACTGTTTCGTAGATGATTAGATCTGCTAGGTGAATCTGACCATCGTCTTGAATTATGAAATTTTGATAACCAGCACACTGCTCATTGTAAATGACATCGAACCGTTCATCACTCCAATCACCTACGATTTTAAAATCAATCATCACTAGCTGAAATGGTCTTTTAACTTTCGGCTGATTGTAAACTCTCTTCCACGCCTTGGAATTCCTCCAAGGCGGTCTGTAAACTCTCGACGATCTCGGCGGCTAGAATGGCGGGGGCGGGGAGGTTTTCGCTGTCCTCCAATGTGTCGTCTTTGAGCCAGAAAATGTCTAGGTTGGCTTTGTCTCTGGCGATGACTTCCTCGTAGGTGAATTTTTTGAAGCGCTCGGTCTCGACAGTGGAAGTGGCATCTTGCCGCTTTGTTCCTGTGGAAAGCGGCGGGACGCCGCTTCTACTTTTATAACATTTCACGAAGTCCGCGAGGTCTTTGGGGCTCAGCGGATTCGTCTTGAGGGTGAAGTGCAGGTTGGTGCGGAGGTCGTAGATCCAGAGGTTTTTGGTCCAGGGCTTTTCGCTGGCGGGTTTGCGGTCGAAGAAGAGCACGTTGGCCTTCACGCCTTGGGCGTAGAAGAGCCCCGTGGGGAGGCGGAGGATGGTGTGGAGGTCGCAGCGTTGGAGGAGGTTGCGGCGGATGGTCTCACCCGCGCCGCCTTCGAACAGGACGTTGTCGGGCAGGACGACGGCTGCGCTGCCGTTGATGTTGAGCATGCTGACAATGTGCTGCAGAAAGTTGAGCTGCTTATTGCTGGTGGTCGCCCAAAAGTCGTCGCGCTCGTAGCTGTGCTTCTCGGTGCTGACTTTGCCGTCGTCGCCGACGATGGTGTAGCCGCCTTTTTTACCGAAGGGTGGATTGGCTAAAATCATATCGACCTTGTCGGTTGGTGGGCTTGCCAAGGCGTCGCGGGACTCGACCGGTGGTTTGCCTTCGGCGGAGCCGATGCCGTGCAGGTAGAGATTCATCGCGCACAGGCGGGTCACGCTATCGACGATGTCGGTGCCGTGCAGTGCCTTGGTCTTGAGGTGCTTCTTCTCGTCCTTGTCGAGTTTGTGGTGCTTAACGATGTAGTCGTGCGCAGCGAGGAGGAAGCCGCCTGTGCCGCTGGCAGGGTCGGCGATGGTCTGCATTGGCTTGGGCTGCATCACGTCGACAATCGCGCGGATCAACGGGCGTGGCGTGAAATACTGACCTGCTCCCTTGTCGGACGACGAGGCGGTCTTTTCCAACAGGCCTTCATAGATCGCGCCCTTGATATCGACGTCCATCGCGGACCAATCCTCATCGTCGATCATCTTGATCACACGCTCCAGATCGGAGGGGTTGGAAATCTTGTTCTGCGCCTTGCGAAAGATCACGCCGACGAGGCCCGCTTCTTTGCCGAGCGATTCCAGTGTGTGCCGATAGTGGACTTCCAAGTCGTCGCCACTACGCTGCGTCAACTGCGGCCATTGGTAGTCGTCCGGGATCGGATTGTCATAGCCCAACTCTTCGCGTTCTTCCGCGAGTTTGAGGAAAAGGAGATAAGTGATCTGCTCCACGTAGTCGCCGTAACCGACGCCCGCGTTCTTGAGCACGTGCGCGTAGTTCCAGACTTTGGAGACGATGTTTTGTGAGGGATCGTTGGACATTAAAAGAAGTGGCCGCGTAAAAGACTTCGTCTCACGCGGTTTTGAAAAGTTGAAAGGTTGAAAAGTGGGAAGTCTGGATACAGTGAATGGACTGCTTTGCTGAGCGTAGTGGATTCTATAAGTGGCTTGATGAATGCGGCATTCGCATCGTCTAACCACAATTGATTCGTGGTCGTGTGTGTGATCTATTGTTTCCGGTCTATATGCACTGTAACGGCCTTTTTCACCCGTGTATTGCTTGAGGATTTCGTGTTCTTCTCGGAAATAGGTAGAACCGTCCTAAAGGCGCACAGTTGCTTCGCGGCGGCTTTGTAGCTCCCCAACGTGTGCTTCGAGCGGGATTCCCGCAGCATGATCATTTGGTTCATGGGGTGAAATTGGCTCAAGTTTTAGGAATATTCGAATGTCTTAATTTGACAGGTGTGATTCAAAAAGGGGCGGTGTCGACGATATCAGCGTTCGACTTAAGCAAAGGCTCCTTGGCGGAGTTGATAGACCATTTCCCAGAGCAAATCGGATTCGCCCTGTGTGATGAGCGTCAATGGTGTCTTCTTGCCGAAGGCGGGGTTGGGACGATTGAGCCAGTCTTTGAGTTCGATATCGTCGCCAGCTAATTCGCGTAATGCTTGGATGAGGCGGACGGTTTCGTTGACCGGGCGCTTAATTTTTGGTGGCAGCTTTGGAGCGGCTTCATACGTTGCCAGCTTTCGTTCGGAGCAGTCAGCCATCTGCGCGAAGAGCTTCCTTGAGATGCCACGTTGCTTGCGCCAAGTCATTAAGGCGCTGCCGCTGCTGATTTTGCTGCGCTTTGTGGTGGGTTTGTCTAGGGTTGTCGTGCTCATGTAGTTATCAATGTAGCGAAGATGGATGGAACTTCAAGTAAAACCTGCAAAATTGCAGGTTTTGTATTTATGACCATTTCACCTCGCTTAGGATGCGTAGCGAGGTGGGGCGCTTTAGATTTTGAGGAAAGACGATCAAGTTGGTGCCGTCCGAGAGTGCTGCGCTGGGGCAGAGGAAGCCTTCGACTCCAGTAGCCTGCAGGGCCCAACCAAATGCTTGCGTGATGGATTCCCGTCCTTTGGTATTTTCAAACCGCCAATCGAGTTCGGTAATCGTTGAGTTTGAGAGTCGGAGGCGTTGGCGAATCGAACCATCGCGCAGGTCGATCACCTTTTTTAATTTGGCCTGTGCCGTGACAAACACAAGTGGAGCCGCACGACTGTCAGGAAATCCATAGTAACGCGTCGCGGCCAAAGCTTCTGCTAATGCGACTTCGGGTGCGAGGGCAGTGTAAGTTGCTAATTTGGTTCCTTTCGCTAGCCAACGCCCATTTGCATACAGTGGCCCTTTGCCCGCAAACATGTCAGCGACCGAAGTGTATTTCGGCTGCACAAAACGATACACCTCCGCGTCGAAAGTAGAGACTAAGTCGCTCACCCGTCCTTCTAGGCGAGCTGCTATCTGTGCGCGTTGTGAGTGTGCTTTCAATGGCAGGGTGTTTGGTCAGTGATTGAGTTCTATGGCTGTTAATCGGATTTATTTTAGCTTACTTAATGGGCGTGACTGCAAAGGTAACGACGTGACCCCATTTTGGTTCTTAGCTTACTTAATGGGCGTGACTGCAAAGGTAACGACGTGACCCCATTTTGGTTCATTCTGTGCCTTGCGAAAGATCACGCCGACGAGGCCCGCTTCTTTGCCGAGCGATTCAAGTGTGTGCCGATAGTGGACTTCCAGATCGTCACCGCTGCGCTGCGTCAATTGCGGCCATTGGTAGTCGTCCGGGATCGGGTTGTCATAGCCCAACTCTTTGCGCTCTTCCGCGAGTTTGAGGAAGAGCAGATAGGTGATTTGCTCCACGTAGTCGCCATAGCCGACGCCCGCGTTTTTGAGCACGTGCGCGTAGTTCCAGACTTTGGAGACGATGTTTTGTGAGGGGTCTTGGGACATGTTTCGAAATATATGTGTGTTTAATGGTGGGGCAGTAGACGTTTGTTACTTTCAGGAAATATACTCATTCTTCCCCGTCCTTTTTGCACTCATCGGAATACTTGGCTTTCAATTTCATTGCATTTGCATGCACTTCATTGAAATTTTCTAGTAGATCCGAAATTTCCTGATCGCTCAAACCATATGCTTTTAAAGTGCGCCTGTGATCAGGGTCTTTGCGTTTCCAAAATGGGCGCACGATCGCTAGGTTTTTTGATAATAACGGGAGTTGTGGATCAAATCCCCACTCCCATTCGCCTTTCAGTGCTTCTACTTGAATCGGGTTATTTAGTTGATGCAAAAAATCATGAGAAGTTGGTTCTTCTCCAGCCCATAAGCTGACTTTGTGCCTTCGCTTGACTACTACTTTGTCGTTAAGCCGAATTGGCATTTCGAAGGATACATGACCTTCGTTAAAAAACTTCCTAAGCGCGGATGAGTCATAAAAATATGTTCCGTCAACTTTTCCAACTGACCATGGCATCGCGTTTAGGACGATAGATACCGTTTCGGACCATTTAGCATTCTCACCAAGGTGGCGTTTTACAATTTCCGAATTCTCATTGAGTTGCCGACTAATTCGTTGAACTTGTTTTCTCGCATCTTTCATTTTTAATGAAAAATAATATGAAGATATCGTATTCATTCCCGATAAGCCGTAGTTTTTGCATTCAACAACAAACAGCTTTTCATTCCATATAAACACTGCATCACATTCAAATTGTTCATCGCCTAAAGTGTAATTAAAGGTCTTAGCATTCAACCCATGCTCGGTTAGGAGATCTAAGGTGTTTTTTTCAAATTGTTTCCCTTTGGATTTTATCTGTATTCCATTCGCAGACAGGAGAGATATTATTATTTCACTCAAGTTGGCACCGACATAAGCTGGTGCGAAGAAGTGCCATGCGTCGTCTGAACCTCGCAGTAGAGGAGTATTAAACAGATCATTGCGACTAGGTGAAAATCTTAGGGTTTCAATGAAGTTATTGGCTTGTTTGGATGAAAGGCCATATTGTTCAAGAACCTCCGTTAGTTCAGTGGTTGTAAATGTTCTTAACTCTAATGGTGATGACTCATCCTTTTTGAGCAGTTTTTCTTTCAACACTGCATAACCTCGAATCCAGTGTTTTAAGGATAATCCATTGAATATTTCTTTATCACTTTCAACTGGATAGCAGAATAAATCACCTATAGTGAGAAACGTCAGAATTTCGTCTCTGGAAATGTAACCATTTGGCGCTAGGGGAACTTTTGATGTTGATTTTGAAATTTTATCGTAAGCATCAGTCTCAAATTCTAGTGACATGGCATAACTTAGTTGAGCTCTTTTTAAGCGCTCATTGGCAATCTCCTCGATCAAAGCATCTTCAGATTCCAGATCGAAAATAAATGCTTCGATGTCCTGTTGCGTCTGTTTGTGATCGAGTGCTTTTATCCTTCCTGGATTTAGTTCTCCACCAAAGTATCTAAGTTGCTCTTCACTGGTTTTTAATACTTTCCAAACCATGCCTAAGTAAGCGGTCGTTCCTGATTTTAAGAGTGAATCTTCATCACTCATTACAATGTTTGGGATAACTAACTTTTGGTTACTTATCCAGCCATTTTCGTATGCGAGCATTAAAATCGTATCGCCTAGCGCATGAGTTACATTGTTTATTATTGAATCAGGGTTGTGTCTTTCGCCATCTGCCCCAGTTATTACAGGTGACATGACGTCAAGTATGCCTTCGTTAGCTGAGAAGGCTCCTGTGCTTTGTTCTAGCACGAGTTGGATCTCTCGGACGGCGCGACCTATTGCGGCCCAAACTTGATCATTTGGAGGTAGTTTTCCCGCGGGTGTTTCTTTTAATGTTTTTAGGATCTCCTGATATCCGCGTTCAACAATTGCTGCCTCAATAATATGCTGATCGAATCGCGAAATTAACTTAGAGTCATTGCTCTTTGAAATTTCCGAGCGGCAATACGTAATAAACTTTTGTTGTAGGGCTTGTTTTTCCTTAGAGTGACTCTTTTTAATTAAACAACCAGATAGACGGACATGTTTTTCTATGAAAGTAGGGATTAATGTTTTTTCATCTATAGATACACCATCCAATAAGGATTTACATTTTTTAAGGTCAAACTTACCGCATGCTTTTTTGAATTCTTCGGGACTAATCATATTTTAGCGTTAAAGGCGTTCGATAGTATCGACTGCCGTAGTTTAGAGGCGCGGAGGAGTTGTTGGTCGAGTTCACTTTCGACGTGGTCAATGGAGGTTAGGCGGGCTTCTGTTTCGGCGATAATTTGCTGTTGTTCTATCAGTGGAGGGAGGGGGAATGCTACGTCACGAAATCGATCTAAACTGATTTTCTTCTGCGCGACGCCTCGTGTTCTTGGCGTGATTTGTTCCGCTATTAGTTTGGAATTAATCGCGTTTACAAAGAATGACTTGCAAGTAATTGCACTAGTGAGGCGAAGCTTGATGCAATCGGCTGTGATGATCGCGTGCGGTCGATCTTCTGGATAGAGTGCAGCGTCGCCAGGTGGTTCTCCCATCTTTGTGATTAGCAGATCGCCCGGATCGACCGAATGAGCTTTTAATTCAATTGCCTTTTGATGGCTGACAAACTTCTCAGTGAGGTCGTAGTTGTTGGAGCGGATATGTCGGACAAAAACGAGCGGAACTCCGGAGTCTGTGTAATCTGAGACTTTTAGATTGCTGCCAAATGGTCCGATTGCGAGTGAGTAGTCCTCAGCCGCAGAAAGTTGATCCGGCGATGCCCAAGTCCAAAAGGTTGGGAGCTTTGAGAGGTTCTCGACTACTGGCGGAGTAGGTTCCTTGTATTTCCTTTTTCCATTCCACTGCTCACGTCTTTGCTTGAGAATCCGCTCCAGCAATTCCGAAGCGGGTTCGGTGTCGGGATTGGCTTCCCTCCATTCTTTGGTGAGTTCGCCGGTGACGGCGGCGGCGAGGACGGATTGGCGGTAGCGTTTGAGTTGGGCTTTGGCCTTTTTGAGGGCGTCGACGCCGGCGTCGAGTTTGGAAAAGAGTTCCTCAATCTTGGCGACGATCCGGCGTTGCTCGGGGAGTGGCGGATTTGGGACTTTGAGTTGGACAAATGCCTGCTTGGTGAAGTGCTTAATTGTGCTCCCTGTAAAGTGCTTTTCTAGTTCGCCTCTGGTTGCAGCCAATTCTAAGAAATAGACTAGAAGCTTGGGTTCGTAAGGTTCAATGAAACGGACACGGTGTAGTGCCTTTTGGAATTTTAGATCTGTGTCTTCTCGCGTCCAAACTGCAGCTCTTCCAGGTTCACCGCCTTCACAAACAAGCACGTCGTTTTTCTTGATCGAAAATTTTGCTTCCTCTTTCTCATCTTTAAAAAACATTTCAAGTAGGCTTGAAGTGTCGAAAGTTCCCCATCTGACATTGATGTTTCGTAAATAGGGCAGTGAGCGTCCTAATTTGTGTTTTGATCGATCCAACATTTTACCTAGCTTAACCTCTGCAATATTGCCAAGTGTAACATGTGATAAAGTCGTTGAATTAGTTGCACTCCTCATACGTTCAAAGCCTCCTCAAATTCTTGGGCGAGCGCTTGGCTGGCAATTCCCTCAATCGGAAACTCGGTTTGAAGGTTGTTCACTTTTTCAGAAAATGCGGCGGCGAGTTTGGGATCTTTTTTATGGATACCGTTGAGTGTGCGGGTGAGGAGCAAGCGGCTCGGGAGGTGTTTTGGATTTTGCAAGCAGAGATGGATGGTGCCGTCGATGATTTCGGTGGGATTACTGAGGCTGGTGCCTGTCTTATTGAGGGTATCGCAGCGAACGGCAAGGCATTGCTCCAAGCGGAGTAGATAATGGTCTAGAGCGGAGCCAGTTAGTGAGGAGTGGGAAGTGGGGAGTGGAGAGTTGAATACTAAGTCGGTTTCGGCTTCTAAGGCTTGGTCGAGGTCGGCTAGGACTTGCTCGGCGATCTTGTGGAAGCCGTGTTCGGGGAAGTCGTAGCTGAACTCGACAAGGCACTTGGCGTCGATCGTGCGGATCAGGCGTAGTTGCAGGGTCCAGTTTTCGCCTTGAGTGATGAGGTGGGTATAGACGGTGAACTCGGCGGCGGTTGCCTCGGGCACGGCGTCGGTGCCTTGGCGGCTGTATTGAGCGATGGTGTTGTCGTCGGCTTTGACTCCAGAGAGCATGAAGCCGCCGTTGCCGTTTTGCACCCAGAAGATGTAGGTGGTGGTCTGCGCTTCGCTTTGTAGCGCGACATGCTCACTCAGCAAGAGCGGGAGGGCACGGCTCATCCGGCCGGGGTTGTCGGTCTTTTGCATGGTGATGGCGTCGACCTTTTTAACCTTCTTCACAGTATTGCCGACGAAGCTGATGCGCGGGGCGTCGGCTGCTTTGGGCGGAAAGAGATCGGTGAAGGGGTGTTGATTACGTAGCCAGAGGGGGCCTTCGAGCTTGAGCAAGCCGACGCGTAGCTCTTCGTTTTTGATCGGGGCGGCGCTGTCGGTATCGGCTTTAGCGAGGGCGTCTTCCCAATAGTTGAGAGTTTGCACCCAGTCGGGTCGTTGCTGGGCTTGTAGTTGCTTCAGCAATACGCGGGCGGCTTCGAGCTGACCGGTGTCGAGATTGGCTTTGATCAAATTGTTGCCGACTTGGATGCCATGCACGCTGAGGTCGTAGCGGGGGGCGACGAGCTCGATGATTTGTGGCAAGTGGCCTTGGTTGCCGAGGTCGCCGCTGATCTGCATGAGTAGATCGGTGGGGATGGGAGTTTCGGCACGGCTGAGGCTTTCGCAGTAGAGCCTCATGGCCGCATCGAGTTCGCCTTGTGCGAGTCGGGCGCGTGCGATCCACAGTTGAGCGCGCCAGCTGCCAGGGAGAGCGGCCACACGCTCAAAGGCGGCAAGTCCGGCGGCTTTGCCGTCTTGATCGCGGTGGATGGATTCATACCAGATCAGGGCGTTGTCCTGATTTGGGTCGAGCTCCAGTGCGTGCCAGAGTGTTTGCAGTGACAGCGCCTCGTCGCCGAGCGCGGATTGTGCTTTGGCTAAATTGGTGAGCACGACAGCGCTTTCGCCATGGGTGGCGATATGTTGCGAGAGGACACGCTGCGCGTCGGTTGCGCGATCGGTCTGTAGATAGAGGATGCCGAGTGTGGTGTCGCCGCGCTCGGGAGTGGGGTCGATCTTGGCGAGTTGCTGGACGGCGTCTTCGATCTCGGCAAAGAAGCCATCTTGATAGGCGCTGACGATGAGGCCGTAAAGTTCGTCGGGATTACTCCACGCCTTTTTCAGATTGCCGAGCAGGACATTGTTGAGCCAGTCACGTTTAGTGATCTGCATCTCGCGGCCGTATTTGTCATGCGCGGTGATCGTCTCGTCGAGATTGACAGAGGGGGTTGCGGCAGGTTTGGACGCGTTTGAGGCCGGCTGCTTTTTGGAGCCAAAGAGTTTTTTTAGGAAAGACACGGAGGAGGAAGTCGGAAGGTGAGAAAGTGGGAAAGTGGGAAAGTGTTTTTAAGAGCCTAGTTGAAGCGGTAGTTTTCATAACCGACGAAGCCCTGATAAGCATTCACCATGATTGGGTTGCGCTTTACGAGGTCATCGACGACGTCCTTGTGTGGGTGTCCATAACCGCCAATGCAGCGTGCACTAAAGATACTAAATTGATGATGCCAATTTTTATAAACTTTCGGTCTCCATGACTTACTTGCTCCATGATGTGGCACTTGCAGATAACTGAGCCGTTGCCATCTGCCTTGTCCTAGGAATTTGTCTTCAATCAATTTGGACGTTGGTGCATCCATTGTGATGTCACCAGTGAATAGGAAACCACCATTCTCTCGGATGCTATTTGTAGAGGGGTGTCGGTGTCGCAGCATTAAATGGTTTGGTGCGAGTGGCAGGTGAATGAATTCAGTGGTTGTGAGAATACCATTGAAACGATCAGCACGACTTAGGTTTCTTGTTAAAGGTCCAGCATACACTTGTAGTGAGACCTCATTTGCATCGAAAGCACTTTTGGGGAGTGCTGGATTATTCACAGTTGCTGCCTGCATGTCTCGAATGAGGTGTTCGTAATCTTTCGGCGTTTTATTGCTTGATTGGAACTGACGCCAATGCGGTTCAGCATCCTGCCACCATTGCTGCAGATCCTTCAACTCTTGCGGTCGATTATAGAAGCAGAACTCCCATAGACCTAAAGCAGTGAAGGGCTGAGATGAGTTTTGTAGCAATGTGCGATGATTGAAGTCTGAATCCTCCTCTGCTGAAAATCCATCGATTGGCTGAGTGGAGGTCTTTTCATCCCCCATGTCTAGGTTTCGACGTGGTTTTTTATTTTCTTTAGGAGGAAAGTCCGGCTCTGGAGTATTGGATTCCGGCTCTTGGGGGTATTCGTCGCCCCCAGGGCTTATAAATAGAACTTGTTCGACGCTTCCTTCGGCTTCCAGTGATTGCAGGTATTGTGCGGGAGAAGTCAGAAATCTTAAATACCAATTTGCAGAGCCGGATGCGTCCATGAGTAAACGTAGCCTCTGAGCGGGGTATAGATAGGGAAGAACTAGTGTTCGTATTTGACCGCCATGCTTAATCAGCTCCACGACGCCGTTGACGTGATCTTGATCGTAGTGCGATAGCATCGCTAAATCGATCTCGTTCCCCTCGGTCTTCAGGTATTGTTGAATCTGATTTTGGAGAATTGAGAATTTTCCAGATATACCGCAGTCGTAGAGCCAGTTAAATGGCTTTATCTTTCCCTCACGACGGGCCAATGAACCATGAGCGAAGAGCCCTTGCCCGACGGGGCGAAATGCGAAGTAATGATGCAAGGTTACGCTCATGCTGGAAAGAAAATGGTTTGGATGAGTCCTCCAATGGAGCTGAGTGATGAGGCGGTTGAGATGATCTGAGTCAGTTTTAATTTCTTCTCCTTATCATCTTTCATCTTCTTAAGCTCATTTTCTCCAATCAAGTCTTTCTTAATTTTCTCAATCAAATCCTTTATGAGTGCTTGGTGCCCTGTGAGATCTTTGAAAATCACGCCATGCACATGGTCTAGCACTTTGAATAGTGTGCTCAGGGATACGACGATGGCTTCGGAGTTCTTATCGTATTTGACGGTGCCTTCAGCGATGCGCACTTCACGTTGAACGTAGCGGAAGTAAGCTGGATTTTCTAATTTAAAGCGCACTTCACCTGACTCGATTCGATTCACTTCGGTAATCGTTGTTTTCCATTGTTTGAGGATGTCCATCCAAATGGTTTCGATGGTGTCCTCTTCAAATTTGACGGCAGCGGTTTCAAGTAAGGCCTTCAGTCGCGACTCCTTGATCTTGAATAGTTCACTTAGAGTGAATGAGTCGAAGGGTTCCTTCGAATGCTTCAGGAAGGTGTGGATGAGCAGTGCGTCGAAGTCGGCTTTGGGCATGGCTCCGAGGCCTTGTCGCTCAACGTAGTTGTCGAGCAATGTTTCTAGGACGTCGTTTCGCGCCGTTTTAGGGATTTTTCCGAAAACACTCATAATGTATATAGGGTCTGTAGTTGTATCGAATTGAGCTTTTGCACTTCGTTGGCGGCTAGGAAGAGACTGTTAATGGACAGCAGCCCAGATCGGGCGGGTTTGCCAGTCGGCAGGGAAGCCCATGTGGGGGATCAAGTTCGCGGGTAAGGTTTGCAGGTGCGTGACGAGTCGCTGCGGCCAGTCGCCGCGTGGCTCGATGACTTGCACGCAGTGAATTAAAAGAGTGAGTGTGTTGTAGAGCTTACGGCTCTCGATCTCCTCTGATTTCGGATAATGCTCAAGTGCTTGTGCGAGAGGAATCGGTTTCTTTTTCGGCACGCTCAGTTTGATTGTTAGGCGTCGATTCCAGAGGCGGCTGTGGTGCGCACAAATGTTACGGATATAATTACATTGAGTGAGCAGTGAGCTAAAGCTGCTTTCGTTTAAATGATAATGGTCCGCGATACACTCACGTAGTTGCGCTTGCTTGGTTAAGCGATAGAATCGGCAGAATTTACCAAATTCAAGGAGTTCGATGGCGACCCAGATCTCGGGCCGGTGGCAGGGCTTCGTTTTGTAGTGTTGGACGAATATTTCTTTGCTAGCCTCAAAGCAGTCGTCAAACCATGCGAGTAGTTTTGTATGTGCGGGGACGTGGCTAAAGGCAGCAGGATCTTCATAGGCTTGGCATCCGTATGCCTGCCCAAGTTCATACGCCCAGCGTGAGCGCGCTGAAATTTCTAGGCGTTTGCAGGCTTCATTCACGAGTTTACGAAGTTCGCGGTCGAAGTCGTAGAGCTGCCAAATTTGCTCAAAAGTAGTGCCCGCATGAAATCGGTCGTGATTCGTGGGATCTGTGAAACAGCGCCAGTAGATTGAGAGGCGATAATAGTTATAATTTGCGAGGCAGTGCAGGGCATACGCCTCGTCGTCTACCGTGAGCCCTCGGTCTTTAAGCAGTTGAAGCTGCGCTACATAAGTGAGTGGAGGCTTGTTCATGCGGCACGCACTTTCTGGGATTTGGGCAAAAAGAAACCTCCCGTGGTGCACATCGTAGAGAGGTGTGGGAGGTGTTGATGGATGTAGTGTGCCGCGTAACCAGTCTTCACGTCAAACATATTTTGTATCCCATTGGGATGCGAACTGTTGTTTGTGACCTCTAATTCTTTGTTGTCCATAGCTATGGTTGTTTGACCCATATATGAATTACCCGACTAAGGCGGTGTTGAGGTCTTCGAGAACGGATTTGAAATCCTTGCCGAAGAGTTTTCGGGCTTTGGCGAGGCCGCCCTTTTGATTGAAGGGGACGTCTTCAAAGTCGTCGGGCTCGATGGCGGCGCTGCTGGCGATGTGATCTTTGATCATGTGGAGCCATTCGAGGTGGGTGCTGCTAAACGGGTTGGTGCCGAAGGCGCTCGGGCGTGGCTCGGCGGCAGTGATCGATCCATCGGCATTGCGCGCTGGTTCGGTGTCTTGCGATGCGCTGGAGTTCTGCTCGTCGAGCCAGGCGGCAAAGCGTTGATCGACGATCTCGGCATAAGGGACGAGGGGGATGCTTTCGGGCTGTATGCTGTGACGGACGAGGGTGATGAGATTGGTTAAGGTGCGCAGGGGCGCTTCACTGGGCTTGCGGCCTTCGAGGTTTTCGTAGGCGCGCCAGACTTCCTCAGGGGCGATGTTATACGGAGGCTTGGTGACGGCGGCCGCGAGTTGCTTGATATGGCTGTAGTTGAGGTGCCGGTCTTTGTGCGGCAGGTTGTAGATGAACTGTAAGGCGGTGAGTTCGTCTTTGGTGTCCTCGATGAATTGTTTCCAGCTATCGATTAGACCTTCGGCTTTTTCGGTATCGTAACCGGCGAAGAGGACGGTGTCGGAAGAGGTATGATCAATAGTGACCTCGGTATCGCGGCGCTTTTGCTCTAAGAATTCGCGCAGTGCGGGATTGGCGGCAATGGGCTTGGCAGCTTCGTCGGCCAAGGTGTCGGTCGCGAGTTGTAGTGCCTCGGGAGTGACTTCGTCGGCAGAGGCATCAGTATGGCCTGCGGCGTGGTCGGCGATGACGTCGGGATCGGTGGCGCGGAGCAGGCTGGCGGCGATTTGTTTGACGCTGAGCCCGCCGCTGAGTTCGCGGACAGTTTGGCGGTCGCTCTCGGTGAGATTGCAATCGAGGCGTGCCAATCGATTGGCTGCGCTGGCGAGGGTGTCGGGATCACGGTCGCCCATGGCGATGCCGAGCAAGAGCTTGTCAAAGGCGACGGTGGGCTTGCGCTCGAGTGGGCGGGAGTCGGTCTTGTCGGATTCGGTCACGCCAACGGCATCGACGAGGACGAAGTGTGTCTTGTTGCCGCCGTCGGGTGTGACGCTCTGAAAGTCGGTGGGGTCGATGGTGCGGGTGCCACGACCTTTCATTTGCTCAAAGTAGAGCTGGCTGCGAACGTCGCGCATAAAGATGAGGCACTCCAGTGGCTTGATGTCGGTGCCGGTGGCGATCATGTCGACGGTGACGGCGATGCGAAACTCGGGCGCGGTGCGGAAGGCTTTGATTAAATCCTCGGGCTTGGCACCCGCGCGGTAGGTGATCTTCTGGCAGAAGTCGTTGCCCTTGCCAAATTCCTCGCGGACGAGGTGCACAATCTCTTCGGCGTGGTTGTCGTCTTTGGCGAAAATGAGTGTCTTGGGCACCCATGGCTCGGGATAGCCGAGCGCCTTGGCACGTGCGGGGCGGCTGGGGAAGAGGTCGGTAAAGAGTTTGTTGCGAAAGGTGCGAATGACGGTGCGTATCTGGTCAGGTGCGATGACGCTGCGGTCAAGGTCTTTTCCCGTGTAGTCTTCGGCCTCGTCTTGCAGCTTCCAGCGCTCGGTGCGGGTGAGACGGTCGCGCTTCTTGTAGTCGAAACCAGATTCGAGCGTGCTGCCGCCCTCGGTGATCTGGGTCTTGATACGGTAGATGTCGTAACCGACGTTGACGCCATCGGCGACGGCTTGCACGTGGGGGTATTCAGTGACGAGGTTTTGGTTAAAGAAACCGAGGTTGTGTTTGGAAGGAGTGGCGGTGAGACCGATCAAGAAGGCGTCGAAATATTCGATGACTTGCTTCCAAAGATTGTAGATCGAGCGGTGGCACTCATCGACGATCACGAAATCGAACTCTTCAATGGGGATCTGTGGATTGTAGCTGATCGCCTTAGGCTCCTTGTTGTCGTCGGCCTGAGTTGCGGCGAGCTCGTAGCCGGAATGCTCGTCGAGATCTTCTTCCATCTCTTTGCCAGCAAGCTGTGAGTAGAGGCGCTGAATAGTGGAGACGGTGACCTTGGCGACGGGATCAATGCCAGCGGGGCCGAGCATCTGCACATTGTAGAGCTCGGTGAATTTGCGGCCATCGTCGGGTGTGGTGAATTGCTGGAATTCGTTGACGGTTTGGCGGCCAAGGTTGCCACGGTCGACTAGGAAGAGAATGCGCTTGGCTCCCGCGTGCTTGATGAGTCGATAGCAAGTGGTGGCTGCGGTGTAGGTTTTGCCTGATCCGGTTGCCATTTGAATGAGCGAACGAGGGCGGTTGTCGGCTAGCGAGGTTTCTAGCTTGGAAATGGCATCGATCTGGCAGTCCCGCAGTGGCGCGGTGATGAGAGTGGGGAAGGTCTTGAGCCGATCGCGCAGTGTGTCGGGCTGGCGCACGCGGGCCAGTAGCTCTTCAGGGCGATGAAAGGCGAATACTTTGCGCGCACGGGCGTCGGGTTCACGCTCGTCGGTGAACAGCGTCTCGAGGCCAGTGGTCTCGTAGATGAACGGTAGCGGGTCGGCCCAGCGCTGAATGTGCCTGGTTGCGGCGGTGCCATATTCGGCTGCTTGCATGTGGACTGCACTGAGTGTGACGCCTTCCTTTTTAGCTTCGACGATACCGATCGCTTTGCCATCTGCGAAGAGCATGTAGTCGGCTGGGCCAGTGGCCGTTGGGAACTCGCGAACGGCGACGCCACATTGAGCCGCAAGGTTGATGGACTTTATATCTTGGACCACCCAGCCAGCAGCGGAGAGCTGCCCGTCAATGTGTTGGCGAGCCTGTAGTTCTGGTTGGGAGACGGACATGTGAATCAGGAGACGATCTTTGAGTGGTAATTCATAGATAAAAGCTGTTTGTGTGAACTCTTGCAAAGTAAAATTTGGTGAGGATTTTTGCTTTGTGAGTTTACGGGATATTGTTTTTTGTTCCCAGTTTGGTGTGATTTCGCTAGATGCTTCTCTTAAATCGCTAAAAGCACTCGTGTTACCAATCGTGACACTGGCCCTCAATCGACCTTGCAAAAAAAAAATAATACGGATGTCGCGGTCGCGGATTTCAAAGGCATCCGTGTCAGTCAGTTGGAACGATCCGCGCTCCGTGATTGGCCCGAGGGGGCGAGATGAACTTTTTGAAAGGGAGCGGCAGTTTAAATTGGCCTTTGACGCCTTTCTGTTGCTCATGTCATATCTGTCGAAAAATCAAAATACCGATTAAATTTATTCAACAAATAGTCTCAAAGTATGCTTTCACTTCTCATTTCAGCGCTGGTCGCTATCGCATTGGCTAGTGCCTCGAACGCTTTGCAATATCGTACGGGGACGACGGTCTTCTTTAGTATCGCCGGATTTGCTGGCACGTTTTTCCTGATCGGATTCCTGGTCCGGAAAAGAATGTCCAAGGCTCAAGCTGCGCTTCAGGAGAGCATGGAAACCGCTCAGAGGCGTATGCAGCGGAAGGTGCAGCAGTTCCAAAACAAGCCGGGCGGCAATGTTAAGCAGATACAACGTCAGCTCGAAATGGATCAACAGGCCATGTTTAAGCAGGGCTTGGAGCTCACCAAGGGGCTTGAGCCCTTCCGGAAGTGGTCTTTGCTCACGGGGCGTCAGATTGCGACCATGCGCCTGCAGTTTCACTACCAGCTCAAGGAGTTCGACAAGGTTGATGAGATCCTCGCCACCTGCGGTTTTTTAAGGGGCCCGCTGATGATGGAACCTATGTCGGTGGCCATGAGGATGGCGCGTTGTTATAAGAAGAATGATCTGGAGGGGGCGAAAAAGGTCTTCAAGCGCCATATTATGTGGTTTCGGGGGGACCGCGGTGCTTTGTTGTATGGCTTAATGTCGTGGATCTACGTTAAGGTTGGCGAGCCCGATGAGGCACGCCGGGTGCTGTTGAAGGCCAAAGAGTCCACGGGCGTCGATACCTTTGCCCGGAATTGGGAACACCTGTCCAATGATCGTGTAAAGAGTTTCTCTAATGCAGGATTGGGGGATGAATGGTACAGTCTCTATTTGGAGAATCCGCCCCCTGTTAAGCAGCAGCGTGTGCGTGGCAATGGCCGCAATCCGCGTGGCTTCTAGCGCGGGAGATTGATCGCATAGTGAATGGCGACGAGGCGAATGACGACTACAATGAGGCTGGTGAGTAGGAGTGAGACGGTCTCATTGAAGTTTGCATAGTCGAAGCCGAGCAGGGCGAGCCCGCCGATGATACAGGCGGTGGCATAGATTTCTTTGCGCAGCACCAGTGGTACTTCGTTACGAAGCACGTCGCGCAAGAGGCCACCAAAGGTGGCACTCACCACACCGATCGCGATGGCGGCCCACCCTGCGAGCCCATAACTTTGGGCAATTCGCATGCCAGTGACGAGAAAGATGCCGAGCCCTAATGCATCTATTATGGAGACGATACGAGTGATTTTTTGCCAACTATTGGTGCCATGTAAGGCCACCATGACCGCGCTGACGGCTAGTATAAAATAGGCGGGGTTGGTTAGAAATGCGGGAGGCAAGTCGCCCAACATGATACTTCGTAATAAGCCGCCTCCCGTGCCAGTCACGAGTGCGACGATGAACATGCCGAACCAGTCCATTTGGTGTTGTCGTCCTGCGATGGCCCCCGAGACGCAGAAGACAAAGGTGCCTAAGTAGTCCCAGTATTCTAGCATCCCTTGCACTTGTATCGGATCCATTCTTGCAGGGCCCCGCTCAGTCTTCGATGGTTGGTTCGCCGTCCAGATAGTTTAAGGAAGCTAAGAATCGGTCCATCACTCGCACGGTTGCTCTATAATAGGGCATCTGCGCTTCGGTGTAGTTGAAAAATCCATGCGGCTGCCCTTCGTAGAAATGCAGGTCGCAGCGTCGGCCGAGGGCTTCCATTTGCTGCTTGTAATCCTCTGCCATCGTGACCGGAACATGAACATCCTGAGTGCCGAACAATACGAGCGTGGGGGGGGGCTCTGTGCTCAGGTTGTGGGCCGGCGAGAAGGACTGCCAGTAATCTTTGACTCGATCATAGCCATAGCTCTCGGGGCCGTTATTAAATACGGGGTTAAAGAGCACCAAGGCTGCGGGCTTGCAACTGATCGAGCAGTCATCCTCGCTTTCGTTGAAATCTTCAAGCGTCGCCGTCGCGGCGGCCACATGGCCCCCCGCAGAGCCGCCTCCAGCGAGGATTTTATCCGGATCGATGCCCCATTCTGCCGCATGGGCACGTAGCCAGCGCATCGCCGATTTACCATCTTTGACGCACTCCTGCGGACTGGTTCCGTGCTGTTTCTGCACGCGGTATTCGGCGGAAACGGCAACCATGCCACGCGATGCCAAGTAGGCGCAGTGTGGAAAAAACTGGCTGGGGTTTCCTATCATCCAACCGCCTCCAAAGAAGAAAAGAATCGCGGTGCGTTGATCTGTGGACGCATGATCTGGCGGCAGAAAGACATGCAACTTAAGCGAGTGGCCATCAACCACCTTGTAAACCGCAGTGTGTGAGGCATCGAAACCTTGTATGTTGAGACCTTCAGATGAAGAAACGTGTGTCATCCGGTTAAACAAAGTGAATTTTTGTTAAAGGCCAATTCCCAAGTCGTTCTCTTTCTACCTCTGCTACAAAATAAAAAGCGGCCGCCTTTCGGCGACCGCTTTGAGTAGAATGAATCGTGTGAGCGGTGGAGACCGCTGATCCGCTATTCCGCTGCTTTTGTGTCTTCAGCGGCTGGAGCTTCTGCTTCAGTGGCTTCTTCAGCTTCGCCTTCGGCAGCTTCCTTAGCTTCTTCGAGTGCAGCCTTGCGGGAGAGGCGAACCTTGCCCTTTTCAACGCCGATGCACTTGACGACCATTTCGTCGCCCAGCTTGCAGATGTCTTCGGTCTTTTTGACGCGGAAGTCAGCCAGCTCGGAGATGTGCACCAGGCCTTCTTTACCAGGTAGGCATTCGACGAATGCGCCGAAGTCCTTTACGCCGCGAACGATGCCACGGTAGGTCTTGCCGACTTCGATTTCTGCAGTGCAGGCATCGACTTCCATGATCGCGCGGTCCATGGATTCTTTGTCGGTTGCGAAGATGAGCACTTGGCCTTCGTCGTTGATGTCGACTTGGGCGCCGGAAACTTCAGTGATGCGGCGGATGTTTTTACCACCGGGGCCGATGAGAGCACCGATCTTCTCGGGAGAGATCTTGATGGTGTGGATGCGTGGTGCGTGCTCACGTAGATCCTTGCGGGACTCAGGCATGTGCTCGGACATGATCGCGAGGATCTTCATACGAGCGTCGCGGTTTTGCTTGATCGCTTCGAGTGTGATGTCGAAGGGCAGGCCGCTGATCTTGAGGTCGAGTTGGAAGCCTGTGATACCGTCTGGAGTACCAGCGATCTTGAAGTCCATGTCACCGAAGTGGTCTTCTGCACCGAGGATGTCGGTCAGGATGACGCTCTTGGTGATCTTACCGTTTTCGTCCTTTTCAGTCACGAGACCAGTGGAGATACCAGCACAAGGTGCGGTGATCGGCACACCAGCATCCATGAGAGACAAGCAACCGCCACAGATGGAAGCCATCGAAGTGGAGCCGTTGGAGCTCATCACTTCAGACACTACGCGGATGGCGTATGGGAACTCGTCTTCAGGAGGAAGGATCGGCAGGAGTGAACGCTCTGCAAGGGCACCGTGACCGATTTCGCGGCGACCGGTGAATCCGAAGCGACCCGCTTCACCCGTGGAGAACGGAGGGAAGTTGTAGTGCAGGATGAAAGACTTGCTAGTGGCGCCGCCTGTAAGACCGTCGATGTCTTGTGTGTCACGGCTGGTGCCGAGTGTCGAGATGACGAGGGCTTGTGTTTCACCGCGGTTGAAGATGGCGGAGCCGTGCACGCGAGGGAGCACGCCAGTGTCACAAGAGATGGTGCGAAGATCCTTCGCGCCACGACCATCGACGCGCTTGCCTGTGTCGAGGATGTTTTGACGGTAGAGCTTTTCTTGGATTTCGTCGAAAGCGCGAGCGACGTCGTCGCCCTTTACGTTTTCAGCGCCAAGCTTGGCTTCGAGAGCCGCAGTGGTTTCCTTGGCGATGGCTTCGATCGCAAGCTTGCGCTCGGTGTAGCTGTCGTGGCCGAGGGCTTCCTTTACCTTGTCTGCTGCGTGTTCTTCGCAGAAGTCAGTCACTTCCTTAGGAGTGATGATGAGTGGGAATTCCTTCTTTTCCTTGCCGGCTAGCTTCGCGAGCTCACGTTGAGCGGCGATGATGGGCTGGATGGCCTTTTGGCCGTATTCAAGAGCTTCGTAGAAACGCTCGTCGGAGATGAACTCAGCAGAACCTTCGATCATCAACATTTCGGTTTCGGAGCCGACGTAGATGAGGTCGAGGTCGGAGTCGAGCATCTCATCGTGGTTCGGGTTGGTGACAAACTCACCGTCGATTTGACCGACGCGCACACAGCCGACAGGGCCATTCCAGGGGATGTCGGAGATCAGAGTGGCAGCAGATGCGGCGTTGACCATGAGCACATCCGGCTCGTTGAGTTGGTCGGTGGAGAGCAGCAGGCCGATGACTTGAACTTCGTTCATGAAGCCCTTAGGGAAGAGCGGACGAAGGGGACGGTCGCAGAGGCGCGATGTCAGGATTTCTTTTTCAGAAGGCTTGCCTTCACGTTTGAAGTAGCCACCTGGGAATTTACCACCGGCGGAGAACTTCTCGCGGTAGTCCACAGTTAGGGGGAAAAAGTCTTGTCCGGGGCGGAGTGCGGAGGCTGCGGTAGTCGAAACGAAGAGCTCTGTTTCGCCGGAGCGGATGGTGACAGCGCCACTTGCGAGGCCTGCGAGGGTACCTGTTGCGAACTCGATATCGAGTCCTTCAACTTTTACGTTATGTTTTTGTTTCATATCTTTGTCTTGTATTTTGCTTTATGCATTCAAAACGACTGTTCTGGGATCGGACCTTACTATGTCGCTCGCGGCTCAAATCGGTTGAGTCGCTCGGATGAAAATTTATGGGAGGCTGGGAACGTTCAATGCCGAACACTGAACGTCCAATATTGAATTATGATTTTGGTGAGGTATGTGACCTTCAGCTCTTAATCTTACTCCTAATCGTAATCCTCTTTTTTCGTAGCAGGGTTGGCTTTGCCGCCCTGCTTGATTGTCGGGCGGCGAAGCCAACCCGACTACTGGAGGATTACGATTAAGATTATGATTAAGAACAAAAAGGGCAGTGGAGTGAAAGAACAGGGATTTTAGCGGGCTTTGCCGGTGATGGCTTGGGGACTGGGGATCTAAAGTAAAATGCCGGACCTCCATCGAGGAAGTCCGGCATTGGAAAAGTGATTGGCTATCGGCGAAGACCCAGCTTTTCGAGGATCGCGGTGTAGCGGTTGAACTCGGTGCGCTTGAGGTAGTCGAGTAGCTTACGGCGGCGAGCTGTCATGGCGATTAGGCCACGGCGTGAGTGGTAATCTTTGCGGTTTTCGCGAAGGTGCTCGGTTAGGTGCTTCACACGTGCTGTGAGCAGCGCGATTTGGACCTCGGATGAACCGGTGTCGCCTTCTTTAAGACCGAACTCTTTGATGATCGCTGCTTTATCGATTGTTGTATCCCCGACGGGTGCTGATTTTGACATAGTATTTTGATTTTTGTGATCACGACTTGCGGGCTTCGAGTTGTCGAAACCGTTCAAACCGCCACTGAGCCGTTTGAACCGTTGAACTCTCCCGTCCGTGCGGAGGAGAGAGAAGTCGAGGAACGGGCTCTTCGCAGAGCGCGCTCTAACGCTGAAGGGCAGGAAGATGTAAGTTCGGAGGCTCGGTGCAAGGAAAAAAGTGGGGTGATTGTTTTAGCATTTCCGGTGGGCGTGCGCGTGTGATGCCCTGCGCCAGTGTTGAGTGCTCTAGCTCGCCCTCGCATTCATCGTCGAGGCATTCATGCTGGTCGCGATTTTCCTTGGATGGGGCTATCGCCTGACGCATTCATGGAAAAGGGGAGCGATTGATTTCGTGCTGACAAAGTGCGGCAGCTTGGCCTTTAGTTTTCTTTCCCGTTAATGTTCATTAGTGGCTTAACTTAACCTTTTAGGTTAGATTGGCTTATGATTTACCACACCATCGACAACACCCGCTTCCAAAAATGAGCCCTCTCAAAATTCAGCTACAGGCGTTCCGGCGTCGAGTCGTCGCCGGATCCTTTCCGCAGTATTCAGATTTGGCCGCGGGCCTTCGCGGATTGCGTTTTGTGCAGGCGGATCCGATCCGGTCGCCTGCGCGGGCGCAAGATTTGATGCTCCGCCATCGAGTGGATGCGTATGTCTCCGGTGACTTGGAAGAAACGTATCCTCAGTTAGATGCCGAAGAGGGCTATCTCTTTGCCTATGGGTTTATGCAGCCAAAGGTTTGGCAGGATCTCCACACCAAGCCACCAGTCGGGAAGTTGAAAGCGCTGGAGCGCCAAGTGCTGGCCTTCGTTAAAAAGCACGGAGAGGTTCACCCTCGGGCACTAGCTGAAAGTTTCGGGTCGCGTTCGGTGACCAATTATTGGGGCGGTCAATCGCAAGCGACCAAGCGCGTTTTGGAGGACTTGCACGACGAGGGGCATTTGCGAATCAGTCGCCGCCAGAAAGGCGTCAGGATTTACGCAGCGGCTGAGCACTCGCGCCCAAAAGAAGCGAATCCGGAGGCTCGCTATGCGCGCTTAGCCATGACGACGGCTCAGGTCTTTGGCCCAACGACGAAGTCCTTTTTACTCTCGGAACTTAAAAGCCTCACGCACCTCGTGCCCAAGCGTAAAGAGAGGGAAGGGATCGTCGATCAACTGGTCGCCTCGGGGCAGCTCGCCGAGGTCGAGGTGGACGGGCTCAGGTATCTTTTGCAGCCCGACCATTGGCAGTCGGATGCAGTCCCCGACAGGGTGCGGATTCTCGCTCCCTTTGATCCGCTCGTTCGGAACCGTCAACGCTTCGAGCAGCTGTGGGGCTGGAGCTACCGCTTTGAGGCTTACGTCCCCGCATCCAAACGTGAACGGGGCTACTATGCCATGCCATTGCTTTGGAGGGAAAAGGTAATCGGTTGGGCAAATGCCAAGGTGGTCGATGAGCGGCTTCAGGTAGAGATCGGATACGTCAGTGAACCGACAAGCTCATTGAAATTTCGCCGTGCATTGGAAGCCGAAATCGAAGCGATGACGAATTTCCTGGGTTTGCAAAGTGGCGTCTGGGCTCTGAATTTCAGGTAGCGCAGCCGCGTCTCGCGGCGCATCGGTGTTTTGGTTGGCATGGTGTTCAGGAAATTCATCGCTTGTGCCTATCGGCTTGGTTCTAATGAGCCGATTAGTGTGTATATTCGGCTCATTATTGTAGTTTACATGAGCCGAATAAGTGCCATATTCAGC
This sequence comes from Coraliomargarita algicola, assembly GCF_033878955.1. Classification (NCBI taxonomy): domain Bacteria; kingdom Pseudomonadati; phylum Verrucomicrobiota; class Opitutia; order Puniceicoccales; family Coraliomargaritaceae; genus Coraliomargarita; species Coraliomargarita algicola. The sequence continues at coordinate 1,894,987 of NZ_CP138858.1, read as the reverse complement.
TCATGGAGTATCATTGGCAACTGCCAGACTGGCCGGAATTTCGCTACGAATTGGGCGAGTTGGAAGCGTCTTTGCTCGATTTTGTGGATCGTGCGGGCCTCGTAAGTGGCTCTGTCCAGGCTTTGCCCGAAAGCGAGCAAAACAATGCCATCGCGGATCTGATGATTGTGGAGGCTCTAAAGACTTCTGAGATTGAGGGAGCCGTCCTAAGTCGCCCCGATGTGGCGTCTTCGATTCGTAATGGCTTGGGGCTCAATTACCCGCATCAGCCTGTGCGTGATCGAGCTTCGGCAGGTGCGGCAGAATTGATGCTGGCAGTGCGCTCCGACTGGGCTGCGGATCTCTCAGGCTCCGTTTTACTGGATTGGCACCGTGTATTAATGCAGGGCGCAAACAATATGGCGATCGGCCAGTGGCGCTCGCATGTGGAGCCGATGCAGGTCGTTGAATTGACCTTAGGGGAGCCGAGAGTGCTCTACGAAGCGCCCCCTTCAGACTTAGTGCCCGCTGAAATCAAAGGCTTTGTGGAATGGTTTAATACGAGTCGCGATCAGATTCGTCATGCACCGATACGCGCAGGGCTGGCTCACCTTTATTTTGAGTCGATCCATCCTTTCGAGGATGGCAATGGTCGGGTCGGGCGCGCAGTGGCAGAAAAGGCCTTGTTTCAGGGAGCGGGGCGTCCGTTGTTAATGAGTCTTTCTCAGGCAATTGAAGCCGACAAAACGAGTTATTATACGGCATTGCAACGCGCACAACGTAGCAACGAGGTGACCGACTGGCTACGTTACTTTGTCGATCTGCTGTTGCGAGCCTTAGACGAATCGCAGGCGCGCATCGACTTTGTGCTGAAGAAGGCCCGATTCTTTGACCGATACCGCGAAGCACTTTCGGAGCGTCAACTTAAAGTCGTTCGGCGGATGCTGGATGCAGGACCAGCTGGTTTCGAAGGTGGCGTCAACGCAAGTAAGTATCAGCGACTCACGGGTGTCTCGAAACCAACCGCGACCCGCGACCTGCAGGAGCTCTTGCAACAGGGAGTGCTCACCTCGATCGGAGGCGGACGCAGCACCCGCTATGAAGTGAACCTTTGATCCGCTCGTTCGGAACCGTCAACGCTTTGAGCAGCTGTGGGGCTGGAGCTACCGCTTTGAGGCTTACGTCCCCGCATCCAAACGTGAGCGGGGCTACTATGCCATGCCATTGCACTGGCAGGAACAGGTAATCGCTTGGGCAAATGCCAAGGTGATCGATGAGCGGCTCTAGATAGAGATCGGATACGTCAGTGAACCCGCAAGCCCATTGAAATTTCGCCCTGCATTGGAAATCGAAATCGAAGCGATGACGGTTTTTCTGGGTTTGGGCAGTGGCGCCTGGGCTTTGAATTTCAGCTCGAAGCGATAACTGTTTTTACGGGGAGATTTTTAGATCCTACGTTTGGCCGCTTTTTAGGCCTTTAATTCAAAGAAATACGAAATTCCCCATGTCAGCTTTTGGGTCCCAGAATGGAAGAGCCTACTAAAACATGAAAAATTGGACTGACCCTTTTGAGTTCCCGGACCCTTTATAGCTTTCTATTTCAAGTGTTGTCCTTCCTTTTCCTTGTATTATCTATCGATACAATCAAAATAACGGTTATGTGGTTTGATGAGCTAGAAAAAATTGAAAATCCTGGTGCGAAAGAACTATTGCTTTTTGTAGAGCAAACGCGCCGATTCCTTGGTGATGTAGTTAAGGATGACAGATTTTGGTGGCTATGGATGGACTATCAGGGCTTGAGAGAACAAGCCTATAACACCTATCAGAACTTCATAGTAGAAGGGCCGGGTCTAGAGATCGATTCAGTTATTATGGATCTGGATCCATTGCCCTTGAATAGACATGGTTTAATCGGGTCTCCACTGCGATTTAAGTTTAGTGTAATCGCGCAATTAGACCGTGAGTTGACATCTTTTCTTCCGGACTTTGCTTCCGACGAACTAGATTCAAAGTCATTTAAGAAGGTAGTTAGAAATTGGTTTGGTCTAAGAGAGTGGTTTAAGAAACTCGTTACTGCTATTGATGCGACTTTGGATTCGATATTAAAATGCGCTGATCTAGTCCTCCCGGGTGCAGGTGGAATCATCAAAGAGTTTAAAGATACAATCGTTTCGATAGCTTGAGGGTTTTATTGTGGGCTTTTACTTAAGAAAGAGTCTTCGTTTTGGCCCCGTCCGATTTAATTTGTCGAAGTCGGGCGTAGGTGTATCTGCTGGGATCAAGGGATTTCGAGTTGGTTCTGGACCGAGAGGCAACTACGTCCATATGGGGCGAGGTGGCGTTTACTACCGGAAGACTTTACCCGCTGGCCGCAATGGAACTTCAGGGTCGAAGCAGCAAGCAGTTGATTCTCACGAGCAGGTCCAGCCTAGTTTACCTGGCGATATTGTCATGGATGAAATCGACAGTGGCGATGTTGGTCAGATTGTTGATTCTTCATCCAGCGATCTAGTCGAAGAACTGACGCTTAAACGTAAGAAAACAAGATATACGCCTCTAGTTGCAGTGGCACTTGGAATATTGGGATTTGTCTCCTTGTTAAATGAAAGCACAGGGGGGCTATTTGCCCTGACCCTCATCGTCGCAATTCCAATACTAATCTTCTTCGTGATTCTTGATCGTAATCGGAAGACTACAGTTGTCTTCTATGAGATGGATGAAGTTTCTGAGGGAGTCTTTAAGTCGCTCTATGACAGCTTCGAACAATTCAAGAGATGTAAGAAGATTTGGCATATACCTTCTGCTGGGAATGTTCATGATTCAAAGTATCACGCTGGAGCTAGTCGTTTGGTGACTCGGAAATTGGTTTCCGTGTCATTTACAAACCCCAAATTCGTGAAAACCAACGTGCCGACGCCTAATTTTTCGGTTGGGACACAGCAGATCTATTTCTTTCCGGATAAGATTCTAATATTTGATAATTCGGGTGTCGGTGGTTTGTCCTTTTCCAACTTAATTATCGAGCGTTCACCTGTTCGTTTTATTGAAGACGAAGGTGTGCCTCGTGATTCTCAAGTTGTTGATCGAACTTGGAGGTATGTGAATAAGAAGGGCGGACCAGATCGGCGCTTCAAAGATAATAAAGAGTTACCGATCGCTGAATATGATTCCGTTCACCTAAAGAGCCTGTCCGGGCTCAATGAGTTATTATACGTTTCAAAAGTAGGAGCCGTCTCTACGGTTAAGTCTGCAGTCGAGGCATCCGCGAAACTTCTAGGTGCGTGACTCTTCCTTCAGTTTGCTCAAAGTCGAAGCAAACAAGCCGGTGGGCACGGCGACGACGCCGAGGCCTACGATGAGGATGAGGGTTGTAAAGATGCGTCCGCCGGCGGTGATTGGATAGACATCGCCGTAGCCGACGGTGGTCAGGGTGACGACGGCCCATCACATGGACGAGAAGATGGAGTTGAAGACTTCGGGTTGGGGTTTAAAAACGGGTCATTCCGTGAAAAACGGGTCATTCCGTATATTTCGATATAAAATCTTGGTATTCCGGGTTCGGTTTCTGCTCGATCTCTCGCTCCAAGCGTTTCGCATAGACACCCACGAGTTGAGGAGAGCCCATGTTTAGCTTGTGCGCAATCCAAGTGCTGGGCGCGCTGGTGTGGCGCTTGAGTTCAGCGGCGATCCATACTTTCCAGGCCGCGGATTTCCGATCGTTGGCAATATCTACATCCGTTCTGCTCACCGCCTGCATGCCTCTTTGTAGTGTATCCTCCCAGATTAACTCATTGGCCTCGGCCAAGTCTTTGCCCTCCATGCGCAAGCGCTCAGACGTTCCGTCTTTCAAAAGCCCTTCGCTCTGGAGAAGTTCCCGTTTGAACTCTTTGGTCCCCAGTGCCCAACCCCGGCACATTTTGTCAAAAGCCATATCCTTACGCGCCGTCTGATCCTCGCTTAGCCATAGGAGGTAGGCCTGGTAGCTGCGATGTCCTTGCGCTGTATCCGATAGATTGCCAGCCGCTCTGAGTGCACCCGTTGGATCCAGGAATTCGGGTCTTGAAGCCGGGTTTCGCAGATACCAATAGCTCGACCAGCGGTAGTTGTGTAGCCCCTCCACATCGCAGATGCCCGCCCTGACAGGGTTCAATGCGACGTAGTGCAACAGCGCCCCGAGGTAAGTATCCTCTTCAACAATGAGACTCTTGTAGCGCCCCTGGAACAGTTTGCCATGTACTTGCCTGAACTTGTGGTAACGATTCGCAAAGGTCGATTGCAGCCATTTCATCCCATAGACGAGGTTCCCTTTGGGAGTGCGGATCACCAGATGGAAGTGATTGGTCATCACGCAAAACCCCTCCAGTATCCAGCCGCACTTTTTGCATGCCTCAAACAAGCACTTTTCGAAAGACCGGTGCGCCCCCTCATTGATGAACAAATCCTGTTGGTAGTTCCCACGATTGATCACGTGATAAACTCCGTTCTCGCGTTCGATCCGTAGACTGCGTGGCATGATTGGTAAGCTTATGGAGAAAGAAGGTGATCTGGGCAATTATAAATATCGAAAAATACGGAATGACCCCTGCTATGGGAGATATTGTCAAGCGGTTTAGATTTGGCTAAATCATGATGTGTAAGTTATCAGTATTGATGATTGTAATTTGAAACGTTTCCTCTGCTGGATGCAGTCGGCAAACTGCCGTGCATAACCTGCTATCCGCACTCACCGTTCTCGGCGGTGCAAGTTGATCTATTCAATCGGCAGGAGGAACAAAGGCCGCGCAACCTTTAAGTCGGATCTTCAAAAATCCAGGGGTCAAAACGCGCAGGCCTCCGTTCCAAATTCGGTAAATTTATTCGTTACATCGTTTTCGCGTTCACCTTAGCAACTCGTCCTTCACGTAATGCCCGTGTTGAGTAAGCAGTAGGATAGGCCACTCTCAAGCCAACTGCTTCAGGTTCAATTTGCCCCGTATTGATTCGCCACCAGTCCACGGCAAAGCGTCGAGCAATCGCTACGGTCATTTTCTTCTTCGCCTTACCAAAGGGTTCATTGCACATTCGTTGCTTCCAATACTTGATCGGTTCGTAGTCTGGTTGGAACTGTAGGAAGCGCCAAACAGCTTCTACTAGATTGTGACGTATGCGTGGGTTTCCGTGCTTATTGATACTACCTTGCTTGCGAGTGCCGCCGCTAGAGGCTTCGCCTGGACATAAGCCGGTATAACTGGCAACTTCTCGACGATTCTTGAAACGTGTGTAATCACGAAACTCATTATCTAAAATGGATGCAGTCAGTGCGCCTAAGCCCACAGGGAGTTTCCGATTTGCGGAGCGCTCTTCACGTGCAGTGGTTTCACGGAACTGTTTATCGATTGCCGCTAGCACTGCCTGGAATGGTTGAAGGATCGCAATCAAGTAGTCTGGCAACTCTTCAAGTAGTTTCTTAAAGTTACATGACTTCCACCAGCTCATCTGCAACTCGTATCCATAGTAGCGCGCATTACTAATACCTACGTTTTGTAGCCGCTTGAGTTCCTTCGATAAGGTGTCGCGTTGGCGGCTCAGACTGCGAGAGCGTTCTTGTTCTTCGGTGGGCACTCGGACAACGCTCAATGCTCGTTCATTGCCTGCTAGAAAGCGATCTAAGTGGCTGCAGAGTTCTCGTGCATCACGAGCGTCAGTTTTGACCTTGGATCCATAGTCGTCCCAGTTTCGCGGACGCACTACGAAGTTCTCGATCCCCATTGATTCTAGCTGCCGATGCAAAACGTATCCAAAGCAACCAGCTTCGTAGCAGGTAACGATCCGTATGGCTCGATCGCGCTGCCCTGCAATCCACGTAAGGAACGCGTCTGGGCTGAACTTCTGTGGAGACTTCGGCGATTGGTTGTCCAGTTGATGGACAACCACATATTCTCGCTTGTGAATGTCGATTCCAAGCTTGAGGACTTCGGCTTTCGTCTCAGTCTGTTTGTCTGATATGGGAGTGAGTGATTTTGTATTCTTCATGGCTGAAGTGTCAGTTTAGTGATTAATCACCACTGGCAACTCCTCCCATGTCATCTTTATTGGCCCTGCCAGATGATCTCAAGGGTTTCTTCACCAAGCGTGCGGAAATCGAGATCAATCGGGTTTTCGACCGAGGCGGTCACCTTATATTCCGAATGTCCGTAACTATAGGTCGATGAAGTGTCCTCGATCCACTGGTAGTCGATAGTGTCGAGCGTGTTGATGATTTGTATCGTACCCGAGGCTGTTGAAAGACTTAGACCGATGAAGGAAATAGTGGTGAGTATACTGGTTGTTTTCATAATGAGGTTTCTTTTTGAAGGTTTTGGCGTCAGAGAGACCTATTTATGGTTGTTTTTTCTGCGGTTGCGGCGCAGGAAAACAACTCCTCCCGCTAAGGCGGACATGAGAAAAGCTGCTGTGGCAGACTCGGGCACGGCTCCCGTGATCTGAATGAAGTGAGGTGACAGACGCTGAGTAGCTGTTGGCGTAATTCTCCGAGACGAGATCTATATTTGGCGACCCGCTAAAATCAGTGTAGACATCGTTGATGAAGGTATTCTCTGGGGGAGCACCGAGCCCGTTAATCGTGGTTAAGTTTACCGTGACCTGCTCGCCCACAGTAAAAGCAGTGCCGGAGGCTTCGGTTCTGGTGCCGATGACCTTGAAATTCACGACAGCATTTGCACTAGGCAGAACGACAAGTGCGAGGCCAAAAAATATGGAAGCGATTATTGCTATCATAGTGATAGTGAGTGTGAAAATTTTGTTCCCGCTGCAGGACTTACCTTTAGGGAGTCTAGTCGGGGTCATTTGAAACAGGAGTTTATCAGTTGAAAACTTAACCAAGAATGAATGGCTCCGAAACTTTCTCAAAATGCGGATGCTCTTATCTACGGCTCTTTGGAGAATACGTTAATTGTTCTGCGTTCATTCCTGATTAACTTTCGTTTTGCTACCCTGTGCCTAATGGTTACTTACAATTTCATGAAAATCCTCGTAGTGGAAGATGACGAAGACGTGCGCCACGGGCTCACTCAGGCTTTGATGGATTCCGAGTTCTCTGTGGAAGCGGTCGACAACGGGGCCGAGGGCCTTTATCGAGCACGTTATTGGGATTTCGACGCGATCGTTCTCGACGTGATGCTTCCCGAGATGAACGGATGGACGGTCCTGGAAGCAATTCGCCGCGAGAAGAAAACACCTGTCCTAATGTTGACTGCCCGCGGAGAGATCCATGATCGAGTCCGGGGCCTTCAAACCGGAGCTGATGACTACATGGTGAAACCTTTCGATGCTCGCGAGTTGGTTGCGCGCCTCCAAGCACTGATTCGCCGCTCTGCGGGACAAGCCGCTAATTGCATCGAGATCGGGCGAGTCACGATCAACCTGGATGCTCAGGATGTACTACTTGATGGTCAAACTGTTGATTTGACGGCGGATCAGATAAAAATTGTCACCCATTTGGCTATTAGAGCAGGAAACACCGTGAGTCATGGTTTATTGTCGGACGTCCTCTCAACGAGAAACGAAGAAGGGTTTTCCAACGTTCTGGATGTACAAATCTACAGGATTCGAAAAAACTCGGCAAGCATTTCATCCGCAACAAACGCGGACAAGGCTACTATATTCCGCGTGCTGAAGAGGGTGCTTTGCCCGCTCACGTATTTCCTTTGGATCGCGATAGCTGAATAAAGCCCGAAGATGATTAGACGATGACGCTCTCGCTTAAATGGAAAATACAGGCCTGGTACGCCTTGGTGCTTGCCGTCGTGCTTGGCCACTTTGGTATCGGTTTTTATCACTACGAAAAAGCACACCGGTTGGGGCAGGTCGATGCGATGCTCGATCAAAAGATGGGGCCGATCCTGTTTGAAGCCGAAAGGAAGCTCCCGGACGGGCCCCGCGGCCCGCCGCGAAATAAATCCTCGGCGTTTGCCCCGCAGCCTGGATTGGAGCCCGGAGGGGGGTGGGTGCGCCGCACCTTGCCGATTGATGAATTTAACCAATCGAGACGGAAAGATTTCAAGCAGGATGCCTTCGCTTATTTTAATGATCAACTCGCACGGAGTGGACACTACGCTTACGCTTTCAGTCGAAAGACTGGTGAGTTGGTATTCAAATCGGAGGGTGCTCCTGAGCTGGACTTCCCAACTCAAATGCCTCCCGGCTATCACCTACGCACACGAGAAGGCCGTTACCGCGAACTCTACCACGCCTCACCCTCGACCGCGCTGCTCACCGGATATCATCTCGACGCGCTCCAGGAGGAGCTCGGGCACCTAAAGCTGCAAATTACGGGTGGGACCGTTTCGGTCTATGTTCTCAGCTTGATTCTCGGGGGAATTCTCGTCTTCCGCTCCGTCGCGCCCTTAGAAGAAATCCGTCGCACCGCTTCTGCCATTTCCAAAGGCGACGTTAAAGCACGGATACACAAGTCTACAGATAGCTCCACGAATGAAATTCGGCTGCTTTCACGTGACTTGAATACTACCTTCGAAACGCTTTCACAGCTTTACCACCGTCAGGTGCAGTTTACCTCCGACGCATCGCACGAGCTGCGAACGCCGTTGACAGCGCTGGTTTCGCACATCGACCTTGGGCTTGATCGTGTCCGCAGCCCGGAGGAATATGTCAAACTTTTTGCGACCTGCAAACGCTCCGCCACACGCATTCAACGAATCACCGATGATCTATTAGAACTTTCGCGGCTCGACTCAGGCGAGGTCAGGCTTGATCTGGAGCCGATGCCGCTAGACTCGTTGCTACAGGATTTATGCGAAGACTTACGGCCGCACATCGAGAGAAATGGAAGCCTCCTGGAAATGGATTTGAAACCGGTGAGGCTTTGCTGTGATCCGTTTCGCTTAGAGCAGGTGGTGACGAACCTGGTCAATAACGCCTTGCAGCACAACTCGCAGCCGATCAAAATCGGTATCCACTGCGCACTTGAGAGAGACTGGGTAAAGATCGAAGCCGTGGATAACGGGAAAGGAATCCAAGCGGAAAATATCGATAAATTGTTTGACCGGTTTTACCGGGAAGACCCATCGCACAGTGCAAATGGGAGAGCAATAAATGTCGGGTTGGGCCTGGCTATTTCGAAAGCAATCGTTGAAGCGCACGGAGGGAGTATCCATGTTTCCAGCCAGTCGGGAGTTGAAACCAAGTTTAGCATTCGCCTGCCGCTGTAGCCACAAATGCTGCTAATCTCTGTAGGCCGACCGCGATTCAGTTCGTTCCAAAATACTCGCGCCCTTACTTATTGTGGTTCAACTTTAGGATCTATCTTGTTTGCCGATGACTCATGAAAAATGGTTTAAGCATACATTTTTCTGGAGAATCTATAAAGACGGTTAGGCCATGGATCGTAGCGACTGGCTTTACGCCAGGATTCATATTCCCCCTCGATTCCTGACTCAGGGCACATTATTGAAAATAATTAATCCCCTGTTGTTCATGGAGTTAAATTTTGGACTAAACATTTTGAAAAGGCTCAACATGTTCAGCTTAGATGAAAATCGAAGCATGAACGAAATCCCTACCCGAACGGTCACTGCGAAGCCTTGAGCTGCCGCTGTGGAGAATACCCTGACTTTTTCGGACTTCTCTGGGAAGCTTACAGGCGGCGACTAAAGTTCGCCTCTCCCTCAATCGGAGACGGCTCACTATTTTTGTTAGCGTCGCCGTTTCGTCATGACTAGCCCCAGTGCGCCAAGGGCGGCGATGAGGGCGAAGGTCTCCGGCTCGGGAATGGCACCGAGTTCATAGGCACCGATGTCATCGGCCAAGCCCGCCAGACGGAAAAAACCGCGTTGATCGGTCGTTAGATCGGTCATTCCGGCATCAATGGCATCGCTGGAACTTCCGAGCGCGTGGGTGAAGGTGGGCCCTCCATTATCAGCCAGAAGTCCAAGGTCGGCGAAGGCATTAAACTGGTCTCCCATAGCCGAAGCAACGATACCCCCGCCGGCATCATCAAAGAGATTGTATCCGAGCGAGTCGACGGTTCCCGAGATCGTGCTGGGGCTCCCGTTTGAGAGATTATCGCTAAAAATCGAGTTCCCGACCTCGAAGGTGCTTCCCTCATCGGAAGTGAAAACGAGAGCGGCTCCCTCGGACCCGGATTCATTGAAAGCGATGGTACCTATTGATGACCCGTCCGGAAACTCCGGCCACAAGCACCAGGCCTCCGCCACCAGTCGCACTCGTGTTTCCAGTGATCGTGCTGTTTTCAATGATGATTTCCTGGCCCCTATTGGCACTGATGCCGCCGCCGCCCGCACCGGTCGCCTCGTTGTTACTGATCGTCGAATCCACTACCTTGACGGTGGCGTCTAACGCGCTGATTCCGCCACCCCCTTCAGCGGAGTTACCGTCGATGGTCGTTCGCTCGATTGTCACGGACGTAGTCTCGCCCTGAGCATTGATACCTCCCCCTCGGCTACCGTCCGTTGCAGCTGTGTTGCCATTGATCTCGCTATCCGTAATGGTAACCTGGGCACCTGCACCGACGAGCAAGCCTGCGCCATCACGGCCCGCTTCTTCGGCGGAGTTTCCGTTGATGGAGGAACCGCTGATGTCGAGCGTGCCGCCTGCATGGTAGATTCCTCCGTTGTAATTCTCAGCTGTATTGTTGGAAATGCTGGAATTTTCGATCGTGATCGTCGGACTACTTAAACCCAAAATACCTCCCGCTAATCCGGTGGTTCCGGACGAGCCAAGGGACGCTGTATTATTTGTAATTTGCGAGTCTCTAAGCTGCAACGAACCCGTCGACATTGCTATTGCGCCCCCCTGCAAGCCATTATTGCCCGTTAAAGTGCTTTTTTGGATAACAGCCGAACCGCTATTTAGAAGAAGAATCGCCCCACCTGCGCCTTCGGAAGCATTACCAGTCAAGCTGCTGTCAATCAACTCAAGGTTCCCGCCTTCTACACGAATCGCCCCGCCACTACTCGCACCGGAAGAAAAACTCTGGATTGATAAGCCGGAAAGCGTGAGACTTCCGGTGGAGGAAACTAGGAAAGCGCGGTCACTTGCCCCGGTCCCGTCGAAAGTGACACTGAACCCATTGCTGCTAATGGAAATACCACTGTTAATCGTAGGAAGGACTCCGGAAAAATTAAGCGTTCCCCCAATTTGGAAATTGATCTGATCCGCCCCTGCAGAGGCTTCGGCTTGGTTAATCGCATCACGCAAGGATCCTGCGCCACTATCCATCAGATTCGTAACATTGATGTTAGCAAAACTTTTGCCGAAAGCCAAGACAATGATCGCACAGACCAGAGATCGGGAGCGGTTGGTTGTTGAAAAGAATATACTCATGACATGCATGATGCCAAACTGAAACTTAACGGAGAGTGAACAGATGAACTTTTTTGTCCCTTTACGCTACTCTGACCCGCCACCGTAATCCGACGGCAGAAGCCTAGGCCGTGTGGATAGATAAATAAACTTAGCATAATGTAGTTGCTACTACCGTATGCTATGTACCGACTTCGGCATCAGTCGCAAGACTGGGCATAAGTATCTGCGTCGTTATGATACCCATTCGAAAAAAGTTTGGTCCTAATAGATATGTCTTTTGTAACCTCGGTTCTCGGAACCGGGGCGATGCCGATCGTCCCCCGAAACAAAGTTTCGAGGCTACGCAAAGGCCAAGCTTATAGATCATATATTCTTAGAAGTGGTATGAGACTGATGGCAGGGCAGGTTTGGCTGATCACAGTCGCCGGTCGAAGGCCTGCCCATTTACAACCGAGGAAGCTGTGACGAAGTTGATTCTAATGGAGCGGCGCAACGGAATCGAAGGCACACAAAGCGAACTGATCAGAGCTTACGGACTACGCAAAGCGCGCTATCGTGGACTGGCAAAAGTGAGTCTGCAAAATCACCTGATCGGAACTGCGTGCAACTTAAACCGATTGTTCCGGCGCATCACCTGGGAAAATCTCCAAAGCCCCTCGCTCCAACCTTGCGCGAATTGAGAAATCACGGATAGAAGAGTCATTCCAGTTTTTTGAGCTGCTTTAGAGCCCTCTCTGAAATCTTATAATCCTAACTCACGTTTAGCTTCTTCGGGGGTATAGAGCTTGCTCGGATTCTGGATCGCCTCGACGGCTAGGTAGTAATCCTCCATATCTTCAAGGTGTTGGAGGATCGCTTCCCGTGCATAGTCAGTCTTGGTCCGTCCGGTCTTCTTGGCTAAAGAAGCTAGACGGTTTTCGACTTCCTGATCTAATCGAATGGCTAACATATATACACGTATTGTGCAGAAATACGTTTAGAGCGAGCTGATTTGGCATCTAATTCTGCTTGTTGCGCCTCAGTGCAAGCTGCGCTCGGTTTTATTTTATTCCGCTTGGTCTCCGTGCCCCATTTCGACTCAGCGGTTGCTTTGGGCTGCTCGAGTGTTAGTTATATGTGCATGAATCGATATTCGAAGACCTTGGTCATCTTCGCCGCGTTGGTTATTTGGTATGCCTTAATCGGGTTTTGGATCGCTCCAGCTCTGATCCGGCACTTTGGCGAGCAGCAACTGCAGGCGCGCTTTAGTCCGGATTCGAGCATTGCACAGGTGCGTATCAATCCGTTTGCGGGCTCTTTTCGAGTGGAAGGTTTGAAGCTGGCGGACCTCGCGGGGGCTTGGTCGGTGGAATGGCAGGCGGCGGAGCTGAACATTAGTGCCGCGAGTTTGTTCAAATTTTATCCAGTCGTGGATGCGCTGCGGCTGGCCGGGGCGGATATTCGTTTTGAAAAAAGGCCGAGTCAGGCAGTTGAAGTGTCAAAAGTGAGTGAGCCGAGCGCTGGCGGTGACTGGCGCGACTTGGTCAAAGATTTGAACTTGACCGAGATCCCACAGATGAGAGTGGATTTATTAGAAGTCTCTGAGGGGCGGATCGAATTTGTCGATCAGACGGCCGCGACGACCTATAAAAAGGTGATGGATCCGATTGATTTTACCCTGCGCGATTTCACGACGGTGGTTGAGGGCGACACGAGCATGCGATTTATCGCAGATATGGACGATGGGGCGGTGCTTCGGTGGGAGGGGGACTTGAAAAGCCAACCAATTCGTAGTTCTGGCTCTTTGAGCTTAAACGGATTGGTGGTGAATGATTTATCGCCGTATTATAATCCGTATATCCGCTTCCACCTGAAGCGGGCAGTCTTTGGGCTTGGATTCGATTATCAACTGGATCTCTCAGATTTGGAAAATCTCTTTCAAATTGAGAATGGCCAAATGTCACTCACCGAAGTGCTCTGTGAGCCGATCGAGCAAGATGATCAGCTCATCTCCGTGGACTCTGTCTCGCTGGAGGGGATCGGTTTCCGTTTTCCAGATATGGCGCTCGAGGTTGCCAGCCTTGCAGTGACGAATGGGGCCACTCGGATTTTTCGTGATGCGGATGGGCAAATCAATTTAGCGCAGTTACTCGTCTTGCCTGCGGCGAGCGGGGAGCCCGCAGCCGAAGTTGCGACGAGTGAAAGTTCGCTGCCTGAGTTCAGCTATCGTATCGAAAAGGTCCGACTCACGGATTATCGTATTGTATGGGAGGAAGCTTTGACTGCTGGCTTGGCGAATTTGACGGTTGAAATCCCTAATCTTGAACTTTCGGCCGTGTCGTCGGACCTTGATGCACCGATTCAATTCTCCGCTAATTATCAAATCGGGGATTCTGGAACCGCACAGATCGACGGTCGAATCGTGCCAGCTGAGCCGGTGCTGGATCTTTCGATGCAAATCGAGGGCGTGCCGCTGCATCTGCTCTCGCCATATGCACAGAGTTTTGGGGAGACCGAGATCGAGAGTGGCACTTTTAGTTTCGATGGTCGCTTTCAATATGCCGCGACAGGTGAACAATTGCTTGTTGGCGATGCTTCGGTTCGAGGACTCACATTTGTTTACGCTGATAATCTGAAAGCCAAATGGGTGGGGCTCGACGTCGGAGGCTTGCGCATGGATTTGGCTCCTTTTTCGCTGGCGCTGGAATCTGCGGTGTTGGATCAACCTGAAGTCGTGTGGACCAAGGCTGTATCTGAAGTGAGTGAAGAGATGGTAGAGGAAGCCGATGTCGTCGCCGATGTGGTCGAGACTCCAAATGTTTCAGGGAGTTCCCCCATGCCTCCGATCCGTGTCGACTTATTGAGCATTTCTCAGGGGCGCGTCACTTTCGTTGATGAAAGTATGCAAGCAGTGTCCCAGATCGAAATAGACTCTTTGGGGCTGATTCTTCGCGACTTGGATCTGGCGGGCAGTCAGCCGGCGAAACTTGACTTGAATGCCCATATCAATGGCAGTGCCTTTGAATTGCATGGGGCGCTCAATACCAGTCAACTAAAAGAGTCGACTCAGTTAAAGGCTTCACTCACTGGTCTTTCGCTGCCAGCGTTTTCCAGCTATTCGGGGCAAGCCGTTGGACGACGTATCGCGAATGGCACGTTTAATTTAGAGTCCGATTGGACGATTGAGGCGAGCCAACTCAAGGCGAGCAATCAGATACGTATCGAACAACTGGAATTCGGTGACAAGGTCGACAGTGAGCATGCCGTGAGCCTACCGCTCGATCTTGCGGTGACTTTGCTCACCGGGCCGAATGGTGTGATGGATTTATCCTTGCCCTTGTCCGGGGATTTGAACGATCCGAAAGTTGGGATCGGGCAAATTGTGCGGACCGCGATTGTTGGCTTAATTACTAATGTGGCGACATCGCCCTTTAAGTTATTGTCTGGTCTTGTCGGTGCGGAGGAAGATCTCTCAGTCGTGAATTTTGATGCAGGCTCTGCCGCGCTGTCGCCTGCGATGATCACGCGTATCAATACATTGGCCTCCGCGCTCAAGGAGCGGCCTGGATTGAAACTCGCGATCACGCCACAGATATCGACCGCTGATGAAGTGCAGCTGGCTGAAGATCAACTGCGCGTCGACTTACTTGGAGAGGTGGATCTTAGTGACGAGCAATTATACCGTAAGCGTCTCGCTCAACGCTACCGCGAAGCAATGGAAGCAGCGGGCACTCCTGACGAAGTGACTCAGGTCGATGACGCGCTCGGACTCAAGAAAATGGTGACTGCATTGCTGCCTGGTATCCAGTTGGCGGATGCGGAACGCGTGTCATTGGCTGCGGTACGAGCCCGCGCCATTCGTGAGCATCTGATCACTGCGCAAGGCATTGATCCAGAGCGCTTAAGCCTCGCCGAAGCTGAAGTCGGAGCGAGTGAGCCCGGCGCACGTTTTGATTTGAAGTAGTGTGTGGTGTTTTGCTGTGGCGGGCCCCGGTTCTGAGAACCGAGGATACGGCCCCGGTTCATAGAACCGAGGATACGGGGAGGGGGCAGTTTAATCTTTCCCGAGCTGCCATTTGGCTAGTTGGAATTCTGTTAGATCGGAATTGCCGGCTTCGAGCGCGATCTTGAGTAACTCTTGGCTGCTCGTGTCCTTGCCTTGAGCGTGTTCAAATTGCGCTAGCCAAAAGGCGGTCGAGCAGATCTGCCTGCGGGCTTGTTCGGGCGTTTCGGCTTTTCCGGAGGCGTCCAGTGCTTGTTTGCGTGTGTATTCTCCTTTGAAATAACGGCTGACTTCATCGTCGTTTAACTTTTTCAAATCTTGCGAATCGAGCAGGAAGTCGAGGTAGAGTGCTGTGGGGTTTGGGTTTTCTGTGACCTTTGTTTGATACCTGCGCAGCGATGCAATGGCCGCGTCGGGCTGGCTGGTGGTGTGGGCGAGGAGTGCATGTAGCAATTGGATGCCCGCGTTGTCGGGGAGTTGCTGAGCCGCTCCGGCGATGACTTGTTCGGCTTGGGGGATCTCTCCGAGCTGTAAGTGAACGAGTCCGCTGGCATAGGCGATAGATGCATTTTCCGGGGCCAAGCGACGGGCTACTTGGTAGTCGCTGAGGGCGCCTGCGAGATCGCCGATTTTGCGTAGGAGCGAGCCGCGCAGGGCACGGGTGTCGACTTGTTCAGGGTCTATCAGCAAAGATTCGTTAAAGGCGCTGAGTGCTAGAGCCGGGGTGTCGGCTGCAAGATGTGCGCGCCCGAGCATTGCCCAGACCGCGGCATCGGGCGCGATACGATTTAAGGTGATGGCCTCCAGTATTGGAATGGCATCGCCGGGGCGTTGAGCGCGTAGCAGAGTGCGGCTGGCGATGAGGGCTTCTTCGCTGGTTTCAGGGCGGAAGCCTGCGTCGATGGCGGCGAGTAGGGCGGTCTCCGCTTCTGCCGGACGGTCAAGCTTTTGCAGGCAGATCCCGCGGTAGAAATAGAGCGAGCGGCGTAGCAGGTCGGCTTCTTTGGGCAGGGCGTCGATGGCGGCTTCGAATTTGGCGCGTGCGGTGCCGACTCGGTTTTTGGCCAGTGCGGCGCGGCCTTCGAGGTAGAGTGCGACGTCTTTGAGTTGTGGTTGTTGGGCGATGGGGCGGATGATGGCTTCGAGGGAGTCCCAACGCTCGACACTGGCGTAAAGCGATGCGAGGGTGATGAGAGCTTCGTAGTTTTCAGGTTGTTGGCCGGTGAGGACTTGTAAGTCTTTGATGGCGGCTTCGAAGCGGCCGAGTTGGGATAGCAGGCGGGCGCGAATGAGGCGTAGCGTGGTGCGTTGTTCCAGGGCTTCTTGCCCAGTTTGGTGTTGGTAGACGCCGATGGCTTGGTCGATGGCGGCGACGGCGGCATCGTGTTCGCCGGCGGCCATACTGGCGCGGGCTTTTTCCAGATAGGCTTCGCTGCTGAGGCGCAGACTGCTGCCTGCGCTGGCAGGATCGGCCAAGTAGATGTTGTTAAAAGCCTCGGCAGCTTGGTCCCATTCGCCTGCAGCCATGCGTAGTAGGCCGAGCAATTGGTTGGCTGCGCGCGCGTCGTCGCTGGTGGTGGGGGCTTGCGCGATCACTTCTTGTATGAGGGCGCTGGCTGCGTCGCGGCGTTGCATATTGCCAAGTATGAGTGCTTTCAGTAGTTTGTGTTCGTGGTTGTTGGGGGCGAGGGCGATGGCGCGCTCGGCTGCGGCCAGGGCTTGTTCGGCTTTGCCTTGGTCGAGCATCACGCGAGCCTGCAGGGTGAGCGCAGGTAGGTGGTCGGGGTTCAGGCGTAGCATCTGCTCTATACCGCGTTCAGCCCCTTGCAGATCACCGATCAGATAGTTACCTTCGGCGATGCCGTAGTAGAACTCGATACGGTCGGTTTGGGGGACTGCGCATAAATAGAGGCCAGTCAGGTTCAAGAGTAGGCCGAAAATGAGAGTGCGAAGAAGCATGGATAAGGGGTTTGCTACAAAAAAAGACAGAGGACGATTGGAAAATCGTGAAACTCTGCTCTATCTAATGTTCATGAGTCATTCACCTAAGCCAAAGAAAGGGAAACGTTCCGCCATTGATGTGTTTTTTGATGCCGTCGGTGCGATGGTTCCGAGTTGTGGCCCTGCGATGCGTATGGTGGAGCTGGGGCAACAGCGCCCTCTTAAGTTGGGGGAGAAATTCGTCTTGCTGTATAATACGCCACTTTGCCCGCACTGTAATTGTAATCGCGCGAAGTTTAACGAAGAAAAGGCAAAGATGCGGAGTGCGCGTTGATGCTTGCTCATGTATGACAGGCATGCTCTATGACTGCGTGTTGCTGACGAGTCAGGGCGCATGAGCGACTCAGAGCCTAGGTGCTTGAGTTACAGAACCTTTTTTGCTGGAGAGTGTGAGGTTGACAGTGATATGCGGAGGCTGCCTCATTGTGACTTAACTTTTATTTCCGATGTTAGGTAAAGTCTTGAATTGGTTTCGTCAAAGTGGTCTGCATCCCTTTCCACTTTTTAATACGCTGCGTAACTATACCTTTCGAAAAGCACTGGCGGATATGCGTGCCGGGATGAATGTCTCCTTGCTCGATTTTCCCCAGAGTATGGCATACGCTTTAATTGCGGGACTTCCTGTGCAGATGGGGATTTTTTGTTCGGCTCTATCGAGTGTGACGGCGCCTATGTTTGCCAGTTCCCGTTTCGTGATGATCGGTCCCTCAAATGCGACCGCCGTCATGCTACTGAGTACTTTTCTGACGCTGGGCTATGCGCCTGAGCAGGCAATGCTTGCGTTGCCCGTGTTACTGATTTTGGTCGCCATCTTTATGGTTGTGGGCGCCTTTATCGGCATTGCAAATCTTACGCAGTACGTCTCGCGAGCCGTAGTTGTGGGCTATATCACCGCAGCTGCTTTTTTAATTATAGTGAATCAATTGAAGACGGTGCTGGGGCTACACGTGCCGAGAGCGGGCACCTTTGCGGAATCTTTAAAACTGTTGATACTGGGAATCGGAGAGACGCAGTGGGAGGCATTGGCTGTGGCCTCATTGACTATCTTGGTCTACTTGCCGCTCAAGCGATGGGCAAAAGGCCTGCCGACGGTGGCCTTGAGTTTATTGATCGTTGGTGGCTTAGCGGCTGTGATGGGGCATTACGGTATTCATGCGGAAATGCTGAGTCCTGTGAGCGTCAGTTCGTGGCAATTTGGATTACCTGAATTGAGGTTTGGGGATCTGGCGGTGCTTGCGAATGGAGCTTTAGCGGTAGCGTTTTTATCGCTGTTGGAGAGTTCCTCAATTGCCAAAACTCTGGCTGCGCAATCAGGAGACCGGGTTGATTTGAATCAACAAATGCTGAGTATGGGCGCAGCCAGTGCTGCCTGTGCCTTTGGCGGTGGAATGGTTGTTTCCGGGTCTTTAACGCGTTCGGTGCTCAATTTTAAAAGCGGTGCGCAGACCGCCGTTTCGAGTATTTTTAATGGTATCTTTTTGGTGATCGGACTTTTTGCTCTGGGGCGCTTGATTGGCTACATTCCGAAGCCAGCCCTGGCGATGCTGGTTATCTTGGTTGGAATTTCTTTGATCAACCGAGCGAACATTGCGGTGATGCTGAAGACCACTCGCAGTGATGCGACGGTATTTTTGGTGACCTTTATTGGAGGGCTTTTTTTATCCTTGGACACTGCGATATATATCGGCACTGCCGCGTCGATCGGCCTCTTTTTACATAAAGCAGCTAAGCCGGGGTTGATGGAAGTTTCGTTTGATGACAGTGGTAAGTTAGTTGAGCAACAGTTGCAGCAAGAGCGTAAAGAGCGTCCGGAAATTGCAATTGTGCATGTGGAGGGAGACCTGTTTTTTGCATCTAGCGATGTTTTTCTGGATCAAATGCGACACGTGGTCACGCATCCCGCCCTCAGTGTCATTATTCTGCGACTACGCAATGCACATAATCTCGATGCCTCGGTGGCACTGACGATTAAGGAATTGGTGGTCTTCGCGCGTTCGAACGGGCGCGATGTCATTGTCAGTGGGGCGCATCCCTATGTAGAACGTGTTTTTAAGAATTCCGGATTATTAGCGACTTTGGGAGAAAGTAACTTCTTTCGCTATCATCCGGAAAATCCGACCATTTCCACCCGTGATGCGCTGAAACGCGCTCAGGAAATTACAGGTGAGAAGTCGGCAGACATTACGATCTACGCCAGCGAGAAAAAAGAGTGAAGGCGTTCGCTTACGACGCTGTTCTACGTTCTGGAAGGCGGATTGCGTGATCACAAGTGGAAATAATCAGTCTTTATTCGCTCCTGAGTTGACCTAGTGCAAGCCTGCTGAATGGTGCGCAGCGTGATTGCCACTCGAAAACAAGGAATACTACACGCTCATCTGGCTGCGCTGCTGTTTGGGGGCACGGCACTGTTTGCGAAGTTGATTCCACTCGCTGCCGATGTGATCACATTTTGGCGCACTGTTGTGGCCATGTTTGTGATGTGGCTACTTTGTCGCCTGACCGGGCGCTCCATGAAGCTTGAGCGTCGGCGCGACGTGTATTATCAGATCGGACTCGGTGCTATGTTTGGCATCCATTGGGCCACCTATTATGCATCCATTCAAGTGTCGACGGTGGCGATCGGCATTACCTCGCTCTTTGTGGCGCCTGTGCTCTCTGTATTGATTGAGGCTGTCATGCGTCGAGAGTGGCCGGATGTGGTGGACTTATTACTTTGTGGAGTCGTCTTTCTAGGGGTGCTGTGCCTGATTCCGAACTTTGATTGGAACAGTGGCTACCTCAAAGGCGTGGTGCTAGGTGTGATCTCCGCGCTCTTTCTCGCGCTGCGACAAAACCTGCATCACCGCAGTCGGGCGAAAAATTCCTCCAGCTTAGTGCTCTTATTCTATCAATTGATCGGGATCGCAGTTCTGTTTGCGTATGCAGGCGTCGGCATTCCACAGGACGATTTGAAAGACAATTGGGTCAATCTATTACTTTTAGGCGTTTTTTTTACCGCAATCCCACACTTCCTCAACGTCTCCGCCTTGCGCGAACTGGAGGCGAAAAGTGTTTTAATCATCACCAGTTTGATGGTGCCCTATGGGATTGTACTCGGCCTGTTTTTCTTGGACGAAGTGCCCGCCCCGCGCACACTGATAGGTTGCCTTTTAGTGATGGTTGCAGCCACTGCGGAAAATTTACGCATGCGACGTTAGGGGGGGAATTGTTCTATATGCCGATCCAGTCGACGAGTTGGCGGGCGGGTGCAGAGCCGCGTCCGCGTTGGCGTAGTACAAAGAGTTCCCAATGCGCCCATTTGTCGGTGAGTCTGCAGAATACGACGCCCGGTGGTGGCGGGCTGCTGATGTAGTCGGGTAAAAGGGTGACGGCATTCTCACCAGCGATGAGGGTGAAGGTCTCGGTCACGCTTTCGCTATTTTTGATAAAGCGCGGCTTGAAGCCTGCCTGACTGCAAAGTTCGGTCATCCAGTGATTACGCCCAGGCACATCCTTGGGGGTGACGCCGATGAAGCGCTCGCCCTTGAGCTGGGCTAAAGAAAGCTCGGGTTCTGCGGCAAGAGGATGCTCTGAGGGAAGGGCGGCGCAAACGCCCAGTTTTGCGGCGCGCCGTTTATAAAAGTCGTTGGTTTGTGCGGCACCTTCTTGTCCGATGAGTGCCACGTCGAGTTTGCCCGCTTGTAGGGCTTGTAGCTGCTCCGCAGGCGTTTGATCGAAGAGGAGTAGTTGGATGTCGGGATGGGCTGCCTTCAATTTGCTGAGCGCAGGATTTAGAAATTTGGAGGCCGCCATCCCCAGATAGCCGACGCGTAATTGTTGCTGTCGTCCTTGCGCAAAGGCGCAGACATCCGCCAGCGCGAGGTCGTAGTTTTTAATGATCGGTTCAAAGCTGTCGCGCAGGTGAAAGCCCAGATCAGTCGGGAGCATGCCTTTATTGTCCCGTTCAAAGAGCGGCCCGCCGATTTCTTGCTCCAGACTCTGAATGTGGCGGGAAAGCGTCGGCTGGGCGATGCCGAGCTGCCCGGCCGCGCGGTTGACGCTGCCCGCTTCCAGCACGGCGAGAAAACTCCGTATTCGATCCAACATAGGAGTGGGTATGCAGAAAGTGCATAACAAAGGCAAGCCCGCGGTATTAGTCAGCCGGAGGATTGGCTGCTATAATAGGGACATGAAAAACGAAAAGAATAGCACGAAACTCTCCTTGATTCGCAGTCTGCTGGCAACCACGGCTGCGGTTCACACACTTCCACTTCGCATCAGCCTGGCCGTGGTGATGTGGCCGCACGGTGCGCAAAAGCTCTTTGGCTGGTTTGGAGGCTATGGTTTGTCTGGTACGATGGCATTTTTCACTGAGAGTTTGGGCATACCTGCTCCGATTGCTTTGGGCGTCATCTTGGTGGAATTCTTTGCCCCGCTCATGCTCTTGCTGGGGCTTGGCACACGCGTGGCTTCGGCGGCTTTGGCTGCCGTGATGTTGGGCGCGATGGTCATGGTGCAATGGCCGCATGGATTTTTTATGAACTGGTCGGGCACCCAAGCGGGTGAGGGCATTCAGTTTACGCTGTTGTTTATCGGGGCAGCAATTGCACTGGTCGGATCCGGCGGTGGTTTGTATTCACTGGATCGATACGTGGTTGATCGTTTAAGCCCTTCATTCGGAAAGGGGAAAGGATGAGCAGGCCGATGTTTCCGTTCGCGCTTGGGAGTGTCTTGCTGACCGCGCTCGCGCCCATTCTTTGGGGGACCACTTATCTCGTGGCCACCGAATATTTGCCTGAAGGGCGTCCTTTGTGGGCGGCTGTGATTCGCACCTTGCCAGCTGGCTTGCTGCTTATTGCCTATACGCGTCAGCGTGTGCACTCTATTTCGTGGGGCCGTTTGTTGCTGTTGTCGGCGCTGAACATTTCTGCCTTTCAGGCATTGTTATTTGTGGCTGCGTATCGCTTGCCCGGTGGCATCGCCGCGATCGCTGGTGCTTTGCAGCCGTTGATAATCCTGGCCTTGGCTTGGGGTGTCGACCAGATTCGGCCGTCAGGAAGCGCTGTGGGCACTGCATTGTGTGCAGTGGCCGGAATGGCTCTGCTGATTTTGTCGCCTGAAGCGAAATGGGATCTTGTTGGGATCTGCGCAGCCTTGACTGCTTCGGTTAGTATGGCGGCTGGTATATTTCTGTCGCGGCGCTGGAAATCGGACATGCCGCTACTGGCGTTCACTGGTTGGCAACTGGCACTCGGTGGCCTGCTATTATTGCCCTTGGCAATATTCATCGAGCCCCCGCTCGCCAGTTTATCCATGACGAATATCGTTGGCTATACCTACCTCAGTATCCTTGGCACGTTGTTTGCCTATGCCTTGTGGTTTCGTGGAATTGCCCGTTTGTCCTCTGTGGCTGTCTCCGCGCTCGGATTACTCAGTCCAGTGACTGCCATTCTCTTGGGCTGGCTCATGCTCGGCGAAACGATGCGACTGCGCGAAATCCTCGGCATCCTGATCGTGCTTGCTTCGGTGTTCGCGCTGCAGTGGCAGCGGCGAGTGACGCCGAAGGGCGACAGTCGAAGGATACTGAAAGTAAAGGCCGCTTAAATCGAATTTTCACCAATCCTCCAACCTCAACCAGGAAATATTATGATAGAACTCAGTCCATCCATCCTTGAAAATCGTGTCACTACCGGGCGTTTTGATCCGAGTGCGACACTCGACAGCACGAGCATCCGCGAACTCGTTCGTTTGGCCACGCAGGCACCCTCCGCCTTTCATTTGCAGAACTGGAGCTTCACCGCGGTGCACTCCGATGCCGCGAAGCAACAATTAATGGATCTATCCTATGGGCAGCGACAGGTGCGTGATGCCGCGGTGACTTTTATTGTCGCGGGGCATGTGTGTGCTTATGAATCATTAGCCGAGCGTTTACAGCCGTCGGTGGACTCTGGGATCATCGATGCCGCGACACAGCAAACCTGGGTCGATATGGCGACCGGATCGCACGAAGGCAATGTGGCACTGCAGCGCGACGAGGCGATTCGTTCGGCTTCTTTGGCGACGATGTCGCTGATCGTGGCCGCCCGGGAAAGGGGCCTCGATACCGGGGTGCTCGGTGGTTTTGATGCGGCTGCTGTATGCAAGGCCTTTGCCCTGTCTGCTGATGCCATTCCGGTCATGTTAGTCACCGTCGGTCGCGCGGCCGCGGGGAATTGGCCGCAGAAGATACGACGTCCGGTTGATGAAGTGTTGCGCTTTGTTTGATCACGTTTCGACTCGGCTTTTGTTCGAGGGCATGTAGTGCTTCCTTGATGAAAATTTTCATAGCAGGAGCCACGGGTGCCACGGGACGCCTATTATCTAAAAGTTTGTATGCCCAGGGCCATGATTTGAATGTGGTCGTGCGTTCTGCGGAGCGTTTGCCGGATTCGTTACTGGGGCAAACACGTGTTAATGTGACGGAGGCTGCTTTGTTTGATCTGAGCGATGCCGAGTTGGCGCAGCAGGTGCGTGATTGCGATGCGGTGGCGCTTTGCTTGGGGCACAATCTTTCCTTGAAAGGGATTTATGGGCAACCCCGTCGTCTGGTGACGGAGGCGACCCGTCGCCTGTGCGCTGCGATACGCGTTCACTCGCCACAGAAGCCAGTGAAGTTTCTGTTGATGAATACCACGGGCAACCGGAATCGTGATCTGGCAGAGCCGATCTCATTCGCCCAGCATTGTGTGATCGGCTTGTTACGCTTGCTTTTGCCACCGCATCCCGACAATGAGCAGGCCGCGGAATTTCTTCGGGCTCAAGTCGGGCAAGACGATGCCATGATCGAGTGGGTGGCTGTTCGGCCGGATGGTCTGATCGATGCGGCCGAAGTCAGTGCGTATACACTGCATCCTTCGCCGACCCGCAGTGCGATCTTTGATGCGGGTAAGACCAGTCGGATCAACGTGGCCGACTTTATGTCGTGCCTTATTGAGGACGCCGAGCTATGGGATCACTGGAAAGGGCAGATGCCTGTGATTTACAACGAAGAAGCTTAGGCGGGGTGTCCAGTCTCACTGAGATAGGGGGGGGGGGGCTAGTTTCTGCTTCGAGTGCGTCGCAGGCTGCCGGGAGTTTGTCCGGTAAACTTCTTAAAGCTGCGGTTGAAGGAGGCCTCGGATTCGTAGCTTAACTTTTCTGCGATCTCTGCGAGTGGTAGGTCGGTCTCGCGAAGCCAGTTACTGGCGACTTGAAAGCGCCATTGGCGTACGTATTGCATGGGCGATTGGCCGACCATGTCCATGAAGCGTTTTGCAAAGCTGGACCGTGACATGCCGACTTGTTCGGCCAGTGCCTCGACGGACCATGGATGCGTCGGTTGACGGTGAATCCGCGCGATGGCTTTGCCGATCTGTTCGTCGTGGAGTGCGCCCAGCCAGCCAGTTTTGGCGAGCGGTTCCTTTTCCAGCCAATGGCGAATCGCCTGGACGACGAGGATGTCCGAAACGCGCGTGATGATCGTATCGCCGCCGGGCTTGAGCGTTTCGGCTTCGTTCATCATCATTCGAATCGTTCCGAGCAGCCAATCATTCTCCGGCGTGTTCGTTTGCATCACGATAATCTTCGGCAAGAGACTCACGACGCGTTGCGCGGCGGGGTCTTTAACCGCTACGGCGCCACAGATGATACGTGCGAGCTCGCCGCCGCCGCCGTGCTTCAATAATTCATATCGAGGGCTGATCTGTTCCCGATCGAGCTCGAAGATGTTGATCGCTTTGCTCTCCGGATTGTCCACGATCGTGTGACCTTGTCCGTGTGGTATGAGCGCGAAATCGCCGCTGTTGAGCACTTGCGTCTCCCCATTGGGAAACTCAATCCAGCAGCGCCCTTTGGTGACAACATGAAACATCAGGCATTCCGGCATCGCGGGCAGATCGATCCCCCAGGGAGCCGTCAGTTCGGAACGGCTGTAGAAGGTGCCGCTCATGTGGAGTGAGTGCAGTGCCTCACCCAGAGGATCCACAGCACGGAAGGCAGTTTCCAAGGTATCGATGCTCATGATGCTCCAGAATCCGGCTTTCTGGACGAAATGTCAATTTATGAGGACTAAGTGCCATATAAACCGCCGATTAACTCCGCTAGTATGGTGCTGATGAAAACACAAAAACACCACACATCCACACAAACTACAACTGCCACCCTTGTCCTTGGCGGCAATGGAAAAACCGGACGACGCGTTGTCGAAGCACTGCATGCTCAGGGGCGCAAGGTTCGGATTGGCTCACGCTCGGCCTCGCCGAGTTTCGATTGGAACGATTCAAGTAACTGGGGCGAAGTCCTCGAGGGCGTTAGCGAGATGTATGTCGCGTATCATCCCGACCTCGCAGTGCCCGGTGCTTCCGAACACATCCGGGAATTGGTCGCCCTGGCAAAGGAGAAGGCTGTTCGTCGAATTGTCCTACTGTCCGGGCGAGGCGAAGAAGAAGCTCAGCTCTGCGAACGTATTGTCATGCACTCAGGCGTGCCCGCGACGGTTGTCCGTTGCAGTTGGTTCAACCAAAACTTTAGCGAGTCCTTCCTCCGCGGGATGGTGGTCGATGGCACGATTGCACTGCCGGTGAGCACGGTGCGCGAACCCTTTGTCGATGTGAATGACATCGCCGATGTGGCGGTGGCCGCACTGACGGAAGACGGGCATGCCGGTGAGATCTACGAGATCACCGGTCCACGACTGATGAACTTTGCCGAGGTCGCTCAAGAGATCGCTGTGCATACCGGAAGGGAAGTCCGCTTTGTGGAAATCCCCATGGAAGATTTCGTCGCCGGCCTGCGCGCGGCGGACCTGCCGGATGGGATGGTTGAACTGATCCAATACCTCTTCACGCAAGTTCTCGATGGGCGCAACGAGAGCCTCGGCGATGGAGTCCAGCGCGCGCTGGGGCGTGAACCACGCGACTTCAGCGATTTCGTTGCGGACGCCCATGCGAGCAGGGCGTGGGACGCCTAGCGAGTTCATGCTCTGCAATGGACAGGAGTGTCCATTCTCCTGTCCATTGTGGTGCGCTCTAGAACATTTAGAATAAAAGACAAAATTATGATCCATCCAAGTGTATTCTCATTGTTGCTAGGCTTCGCTACGCTTAGTACAGCTTTGGTGGCGGGGCTCGTTTTTACCTTTGCGGTCATCATCATGCCGGGGATCGCTAAGCTCGATGATCGCGGTTTCGTTCGCGCCTTTCAAGTGATCGATGGCATTATACAAAACGGTCAGCCGATCTTTGGCTTGGTTTGGCTGGGGTCGATCCTGTCATTATGCGCGGTCTCGATCCTCGGCCTCTGGCAACTGGAGGGGCTGCCAAAATGGCTACTCTTGTCGGCCAATCTGCTCTATATCAGCGGTGTTCAGTTGCCCACTTTCGGCATCAATGTACCGCTCAATAATCAGCTGCAGACGATCGTGGTCGCGGAATCCGGGGAAGATACGATCCGGCAGGCACGTGAGCACTTCGAGGAAAGCTGGAATCTCGCCAACCGTTTTCGGACCTATGCGGCGATCCTTGTCGTCGTAATGTTACTCTTGGTTTTGTTCCTGCTGTGAGGAATTGTAATGGACGGTTTCCATTCTCTTGTTGTTTTTAACACTTCGGTAGAAATCGCAGCGACTGCTCGATGAGCATGCGCTCTACCATCCCAGAGCAGACCAGTAGGTGGCAGAGTCACGGATTAATTTGATCGAATGCGATAGATCGTAGGGGCTTCACTTGTGAAGACCGCCGATTCTGAGCCAACAAAAACTGCGGTCTTCACCAGTGAAGCTCCTGCAGCAAACCTGAAGCAGTCATTCTGTTGATGGAGGGGGCTCGCATTTCTTATGGAAAGTGTATTCGTAAGCTTTGCATAGGCTGCTTGCTGTAAGTCTACACAAAAAAAGGCCACTCCGAAGAGTGGCCTTTAGAAAATGTATGTAGCTCAGTTAACTGACTAAGCTGAGCGACGGCGTAGCATGACAAAAGTCAAAGCCGCGAAGCCGGAGAGCAGCGCGAAAGTGCCTGGCTCGGGGACGGCGGAGACTGAGATCGATTCTAGGGTCCAACCGTTGGTATAGGCACTGCCTCCAGTTGTTAGGACCGTTACGACAGAGCCACTAGTTAGCAAATAATCTCCAAGGGAAGTGGTTCCAGTGCTAGTAATTGTTGTATTTAGTGTACTGGTATCAGTGATTGAGATTACATCACTGTCTCCAAAACTTGAAACTGAGAAGTCGTTTAAATATACGTCTTGATCAAAGTAGAAGGTGAATCCCTCCGCAGGACCGGGGCCTTCTGATTCTGCGATATTAAAGCCATCTGTATCGTCCCCGCTTTCGGGGCCATTAACTCCAAATTCATTGCTTGTTCCATTGAAATCTCCATTCAACGTAGCTATTGTGATCTCGATTGTGTCAACTGTGAAGGCTCCACCTGTCGTTCCGTCTAGCGCGCTTCCAATAGTAGTTGAATCGTCGGAAAAAACAAAATCTGCGGCTGAAGCCGAAAGAGCAAAGCAGCTGATCGCCGCGGCGGAGAGGAGTGTTTGAGTTAATTTCATTAGTCGAATCGGGTTGTTGATTATATGTTGGTAGGCGTAATTTGGACTATGCAGGATCAGTGCCAATTGGCAATAACATAATATTATGCTAAATTAATTACAATTGAACCGCATTTTAGTGACGATTCTGTCAACTTGAGGCTTTTTAAACCAGCCCGAGCACCATTTTGCCCTCTTCGGTGATCATATCTTGATTCCAGGGTGGGTCCCAGACGATGTTGACTTCGGCTTCGCTTACGCCAGGCACGCGTTCGAGTTGGCCTTTGGCGTCTTCAGCGATTGCGGGGCCCATGCCACAGCCAGGGGCTGTCAAAGTCATGTCCATGTCGACTTTGTGACCGCCTTCAAGCCGTTCTTTGGTTTCGAGTGAGGACACGAGACCTAGATCGACGATATTGACGGGGATCTCGGGATCGAAGACCTTTTTGAGGGATTCCCAGAGCGCGTCTTGCTCGGGGGGGCCGTCGTGGTCGTGCTCGCTCTGTGCCGCTTCGGTCACGTCCTCGCCGAGGGCGTCGCCATCGACGCCTTTGATACGGAACATGCCGTTGTGAGTCATGACGGTGAAGTTGCCGCCGAGGCGGTGGGTGATGGTCACCATTTCTCCCTCGGGCAAGCTCATGGGCGTGCCTTGGGGGATGAGTGTGGCCTCGACTTCGCGAGTGAGTGTGCGTTGTTCGTCCATGGTGGCTGAGGTTGGAGTCCCGCCTTCAGGCGGTTTCGGTGCTTTTATGACCGCCCAAGGGCGGGACTTCAACAAATTGTGTTATTTGATCTTCGATTCAAATTTGTTGTGAATTAATTGGCGGACATTTTCGGCCAGCTCGTCGCTGTCGATCTTTTCGATGACCTCTTCGAAGAAGCCGAATACCATGAGCTGCATGGCGACGCGACGCGAAATCCCGCGTTGCATCATGTAGAAGAGCTCTGCTTCGTCGACGTTGCCAGTGGTGGCGCCGTGGGAGCAGCGCACGTCATTGGCTAGGATCTCTAGGCCGGGCAGCGCGTTGGCATCGGCGGTGGGATCGAGCAACAAGTTGCGGTTGGTCTGGTAAGCGTCGGTTTGTTGCGCCCCTTCGGCGACTTTGATCAGGCCGGAGAAGATGGTGCGACTGTTATCGAGCAGTGCATTCTTATACAGTAGGTCGGATACGGCGTTACCTGCGTTGTGCGTCTGGTAAGTGCGTTGGTCGAACTCTTGTGACTCTTCGGCGACGGTGAGTGAATACATCTTCACGTCAGCGCCGGGACCTTCGATGCGGGTCTGGCTTTCGAAGCGTGCGCGTTCGGCACCGATATTGACGGCGACGTTTTGCACTTGGGCATCTCGCTCGGCTACCGTGGTGTCGAGCTGGAAGGAGACTGTCTTTTCGTTCCAGTCTTGCACGATTTTGCGGAAGACGTGGGCATTGGCACCGGCGTGGATGTTCGACACGGAGATGTTCAGCGCTTCGTTTTCCGTAGTTTCGGAGAAGAAGAGATCGACGACGGATATCTTAGAGTTGTCCTCTGCGATCACCAAGGTGTGCGGGAACACGGCTGAGCGAGCACCGCTGGTCCAGTAGTAATTAACAAATGGATCGGCGATCTCGACCCCCTTGGGCACATAGAGCACGGCGCCGGCCTTTACGGTGGCCGCGTGTAGACCGAAGAATTTTTGTGAACCTAGCTCGGTGGACTCCTGCAGGAAGTATTTCTCCAAGAGCTCTGGATGCTGTGCGATCGCTTCGGCCAGCGGCAGATAGATCACGCCTTGCTCGGCGAGTTCTTGGCTGACGCCTTCGAAGTTGGCGGGTGCATCGTCCACGTAGACGCTGCGGCCGGCACGTGTTGATACCAAGTTCGAGCGCTCTGTGAGGGCGTCGAGTGTGGCGTTTGCAGGAGCTTCAACTGGCGCGAAGTCGTCGATGCTGAGCTTGCCGACGCTGGCAAAGCGCCAATCTTCGTCGCGGGCGGTGGGCATGGCGAGGCTCTTAAATAGATCCACACCTGTGGCGCGGCGTTTTGCGAGCCAAGTCGGTTCGTCGGTGATGCTTGTAGGCATGGGTTGTTCTGAAATTGTTGTCATTCGATGTTCAAAGTTGGACGTTCAATGTTCGACCTCCGTTTCCCCGGTGATATCACCGGGGTCGCGGCGTTAGCCGACGCTTCCTTCCATTTCCATGTCGATGAGGCGCTTTAGCTCGACGGAATACTCCATCGGGAAAGCTTTCATTAGATCATTTACGAAGCCGTTCACTGCCAGGCTCATGGCTTCGCCTTCGGAGAGTCCGCGTTGCATCATGTAGAAGATTTGCTCGGCGCTGACTTTGGAGACACTGGCTTCGTGCTGCACGGTGTTGTTTTGGCCGCGAGTTGTGATCGCGGGGTAGGTGTCGGTCCGACTGTTGGTGTTGATCAGCAAGGCGTCGCACTCGGTATTGTTTTTGCAATTTTTGAGGTGCTTGGGCATGTGGACCTGACCGCGGTAGGTGGAGCGGCCCTTGCCGATCGAGATCGACTTCGAGATGATGTTACTGGTGGTGTTGTCCGCCAAGTGCATCATTTTTGCCCCGGTGTCCTGGTGCTGGCCGTCATTGGCGAGTGCGATGGAGAGCACTTCGCCGCGAGCGCCTTTGCCCTTGAGCACGACGCCTGGATACTTCATGGTGAGGCGTGAGCCGATGTTGCAGTCGATCCATTTGACTTCCGCGCCCTCGTCGGCCATGCCACGCTTGGTGACGAGGTTGAAGACGTTGGATGACCAGTTCTGAACTGTGATGTATTGAATCTTGGCGTTTTTCAGTGCGACCAGCTCAACCACCGCGCTGTGCAAGGTGGCGGTTTCGAACTTGGGTGCGGTGCAGCCTTCCATGTAGGTGATCTCGGCACCTTCATCGGCGATGATGAGTGTGCGCTCGAACTGACCGAAGTTTTCCGCATTGATACGGAAGTAGGCTTGCAGTGGCTGCTTGAGCTTTACGCCCTTGGGCACGTAAATGAAGCTGCCGCCCGAGAAGGTCGCGCTATTGAGTGCGGAAAATTTGTTGTCCGAGGTCGGGATGACCTTGCCGAAGTAAGGTTTGAAAATTTCGGGATATTTGGCCAAGCCCTCGGTTGAGCCGACAAAAATGACGCCCTCTTTTTCCAAGTCCTCCTTCATGCGGGAGTAGGAGGCTTCCGAGTCAAACTGAGCTTCCACGCCTGCGAGGAACTTGCGCTCCTGCTCGGGGATGCCGAGGCGCTCGAAGGTTTCCTTCACGTCGTCGGGCACGTCGTCCCATGAGCGCGCGGGTCCTTGTCCCTTGGATAGGTAGTAGCGAATCTTTTCGAACTCAATGTTCTCCAGATCTTCGTCTGCCCATTTGGTCGGCATAGGCTTTTTATTGAAGATTTCGAGGGCCTTGAGGCGAAAGTCGAGCACCCATGGGTCTTCGTTTTTGACCTTGGAAATGTATTTGACGGTCTCTTCGTTGAGCCCCACGCCCGCATCGAAGGCGTAATCTTCTGGATAGCTGAAGTTGCCCTTCTCGGTATCGACCTGTATGGCCTGGTCTTGTAAATCTGTATCGCTCATATTTGAAACTTGTTAGAATTTAGGAGTCAGAATTGTACCTCGCTTACGCGCTGGCGCCGGCGAATTCTTCTTTGACCCAGTCGTAGCCTTTGCTTTCGAGCTCTTTGGCCAGTTCTTTATCGCCACTGTGGACGATGCGGCCGTCATACATTACGTGCACGACGTCAGGCACGATGTAGTCGAGCAAGCGCTGGTAGTGAGTGATCACGAGGAAACCGCGCTCCTCGCTGCGCATGTGGTTCACACCTTCGGAAACGATGCGGAGTGCATCGATGTCGAGGCCGGAGTCGGTTTCGTCCATCACGCAATACTTCGGGTCCAGCATCGCCATTTGTAAGATCTCGCAGCGCTTCTTCTCACCGCCCGAGAAACCTTCGTTCAACGAACGTGCAGTGAACTTACGATCCATCTTGAGCGAATCCATTTTCGCGTAGAGCTCTTTGTAGTATTCGACCGCATTTATGTCTTCGCCTTCGGGGAGACGTGCTTGGCGAGCGGCGCGGATGAAGTTAGCGATGCTCACGCCAGGTATTTCCATCGGATATTGGAAGGCCAAAAACAAGCCTGCGTGGGAAATTTCGTCGGCTTCCTTGCCCAAAATGTTTTCGCCATCAAGCAGGATCTCGCCGCTCTCGACTGTGTAGTCCTCGTGGCCGGCCATGACTTTGGCCAGAGTGCTTTTACCTGTGCCGTTGGGGCCCATCAGTGCGTGTACTTCGCCCTTAGGGATGGTCAAGCTGAAGTCTTTTAGGATAGCTTGGCCATCGATGGAGACATTAAGGTTTTTGATTTCGAGTGTGTTCATTGTGATGCGGGATACGTTTTTCGTTTAGCGTGATCCGAGTGGTTTTTAGTTTTCTAATTAAGAGTTGAGTGATGGGAAGTTACTGTCGCGTTCGGAGCTGTGGCTGGCTTGGGAGCGCTCGCTAGTCATGGCAGCCGTTGCATTTGCCGTCGTAGGCGATGTCGATGTGTTGAGCGGAAAAGCCTTCCGGCAGCACTTTCATGAGTGCCTGAACCAATTCATCCGACAGGTCGATGTCTATGATTTCGCCGCTTTCACGGCAGTAGAAGTGCGCATGTTGGGTGAGATTCGGGCAGTAGCGCGTAGGTTCGCGCTCGAAGTTGACTTGGCGAATCAGTTTTGTTTCGACCAAAGTTTCGAGGCAATTATAGACGGTGGCCAAGGAAATGGTCGGCATGTCAGCCCGTGCGCGGGCGTAAACCTCGTCCGCGGTCGGGTGATCGCGCTTCTCTAGTAGGAGTGCATAGACATGCTCACGCTGCTTGGTTGCGCGTTGACCGCTGCCTTCGAGGGCGTGATCTAGCAGATCTTTATACTGTGGTTCGAGTCGCATGGTGAGTGGTAGGCCTGATTAGTCGCTTTTAATAGTCCCGTGGATAATGAGACCAATTAGCAATAAAGCCCAGGTGCGCTCAAACTCAAGCAATAATTGGAATTATTCTAAATATCATTAGTGTCCCTGTTGGGGACTAGTGCCCGCGCTTTATGTCGCCTATTCAGTTCGAGGCTGTGTGTAGACGTCCCTCTTTAGATCTCTTAAAACATGCAAGTCGCCCCAGATCTGCGGGGGGAGGGCGGTGCTCGTCTTCTTCCTTTTAAGGCCAAAGGCCGCTCGATTGCGATGCACAATGTCTTCAACAAATACCTTTGAGCCGATCGCCGTGCCATCTGCAAAATAGCGCACTCGCATCCGTAGTAATTCGTGAGTTGAAACATGTCCCTTGTCGGCGATGACCTTTTCTAAAGCTGCAGGAGAGATAGACCCTTGGTCTTTAGTGGCTGAGCCTTTGCTGATGTATCCCTTTCCAAATAGAATCAAGCGATAATTTGCGATGGCTTGTGAGAATGTGTCCTCTTCGGAGAAAAGTTTTATGATCGCATCCTTCTGCGCTTTACGCCCGGCCATGGCAGCCGCATATCCGCACCAGCGATAATCTTTGGGGTCATCCACCATTTCCGCTCTAATTGGATTTAAGTCGATGTAAGCCGCGACCTTAGCCAAACTTTCAGAGGCGTTTTCCACAATCAAGCTCTTATAGCGAGAAGCCCAGATCGTGCCCTGATTGTCGTGCTTATGATTATACCAGATAGTAAAGCGTTGTTTCAGTTCGCGCATAAAAGCCGACAAGTCTCCCATGCGCGCTAGAACACGTCGGCGAGCCACTTCGGCATCCGGCCCTCCGATTCGGAGAAGAGTTTGCAGTTCTTCCACTGAATAGGTCGACTGCGGAACCTTCTCCGCCCCATAATAACTCCGGTAGCGGTGTAGCAGTTCTCGATCCGGCAAGGACTCGATTGGAGAAATACGAACGAGCAGGTGCACATGATTCGACATGATGCAGTAGGATAAGATTTCTATCCCCGCAAAGCGCGCTTGTTGTAGTAATAGACGGACAAAAACCTCTTTTTCTTGATCCCCAAACAGGTAGGCTTGGCAAGCCGTTCGGCAGATTAAGTGATAAGCCGTAGTGCTCTCGGGGATAATCAAGCGTCGGCGATTCATGCCTATAAGTTGAATTAAATCTTAAAATTAATCAAGAATAAATACGCAGGGTATTTATTCTTTGGATTGTTGAGTGTGTGGATTGCTATGCTTGAGCTTAAAGTTTGCGGAAGGCTTGGGCTGGTATCCAGCCGCTGAGTTTGGCCTCGGTTTTGATTTTTAAGAATTGGTTGTGCTGATCGAGGATGCGGGCACGTTCGCCGGGGCGGGCGATTCCTGCTTCGGGGGCTGCGCTGGCAGGAGCGTGGTGCAGGGGCGTGGGTTCTTCTGAAATGATGACTCCGGAAGCTTGCTGGGTGCTTTGAATGATGAGGGCTGCAGTGCTGATTGTTAGGACGATTACTGCGAAGCTGAGCGAAAGCTTTAGCAGGATGGGGCGCCTGAAGCCTCCGACGCGTGGTCCTATGAGGGCCGCGGCGATGATCCAAAAACATATGGATGCGATGCTCATCCATGTGCGCTGAGGTTGAAAATTGGCGGCGCTTTGCCACCAGGTGGTGGGAAGCTTATAGAGCCCGAGCTGCTGGCGTAGTGCCCCGAGTTTGTAAAGATAGGTTTGATTGGTGGGGGCGAGTCGGACGGCGCGTTCTAGCTGCCAGACTGCTTGGGCGAGTTTGCCTTGCTGGAAGAGGCTGAGCGCCAGGTTGTGGTGGGTTGCGGCGCTTTCGCCTTGCTCGAGGCTGCGCTCGAATGCGGCGGCCGACTCTGCATACTTGGATTCATGGTAGGCTTCAAGGCCGTCTGTAAAGTCGTCTGCCTGAGCGGTCAATATGCTGGCCAGGATTGTGACTAGATAGAGGGGAATTCGCCGAGAGAATTTCAAGAATTGTTGTATTCTATGTGGTGCTTTGTGAGATGTTTCTATCTTCCCTTGGGGGCTTGGTAAGTTCATATCGCTTTCAATATCCTTTCCAGTTGTGATTTTGCGCTGGAGAGATCGCTGGGAGCTGTATTACCGGCGAAGCGTTGTGCGTCGGCTGTTTGGAAGAGTTCGCGTGTTTGGCTAATTGTTTCTTCGGCTACTTTGGCTTTTTCGAGAGCGCTCTCGAGTTCGTTGATGTTGGCGGTACGATGGTTTTTATGTGTCCGACAGGTGATGGCCAGGCGTATCGCGCTCTGGGCTTGGGCATAGAAGCTTTCGGCGTCTTTAGCATGCTGTGCAGAATTTGTAATTGCGCGCAATTCGTGTTTGGCGGCTTGTTGATCGGCGTAAGCGGAGTCTTCTTTGAGGCGTCGTTTATGGCGTAACCATAAGCTGCTGATTGTTAGGATGACTGCTAGGGATAGGTTGATGATCCAGATGGATGGGTCTTTTAGGGCTTTGGAATTTGAGTGTTTGCTGGGTGTTGGACGATAGTCGAGTGTGAGTAGGGCATCCTCCATGCTGAGTTCTTTTTGTAAGGGGGGGGCTGTTGTGATTGTTTGAGTGTTGGTGGGAAGATTGCTGACTGTCGGGGGCGCTGCCTGTTTACTGGATGGTGTGACTTTGATTGGGATCGCTGGCGAGCTGAGCTCCGTGTAGCGTTTGTTTTTCGCATCGAAATAGGCGAATGCTATTGATGGAATTTGGATGTTTCCGTCGTGATTTGGAATCATTACGTAGTCGAAACGTTTCGTGCCGCGTAAGGTGCTCTCTGCTGAGTGTGGTTGGAATTGCGATTCAGGAGCGTAGGTGCGCCATTCGTCGATCTGGGGAATGATGGGGCCATTGATACGGTCGAAGTTGCCATTGCCGGTAATCTCCACGGACAGCATAATGGGTTCGCCTGTTTGGGTTTCGTCCCGGTCGGTATAAACTTTCATGCTGAAGTCTCCGATGGCACCTGTGAAACTGTCTGGTTTCCCGTCGTTGGGCAAACTGAGTACGTCGACTTTTGTCGGTTCGGTGTAAACGGTGAAGCGTTCTGTTTGGCCGAATAGGTCGTCAAATAGGCTGCCGCCTAAGCCTCGACGACCAAAGGGATCGCGACGGTTGTTCTGGCCTGGCACATTGGCTGATACGGTAAATTGGAAACTGAGATCTTGTTCGCCTGTTTGAATGGGGGTGATTGTGAGCGGCCAAGTGAGAACGCGGTAGCGGCGACCTTTGACGATTTCGGTGCTTTCTTGGCTGTCGGGAAGTTCGCTTATCGTGAAACCGTCTGCGCTACGGTCGAAACTATTGAGGCTGCTGAGCCTTATGTTTTCCGAAATATAAAGCTTTAGTTGGATGGGGGTGGTCTGGCCGACGTAGAGCTGTTCGGGAGTGTCGGTTTTTAGAAAGATTAATTCGTCGGTAGTGGGGCCTGCATCGGCGGGGCGTTCGACTGTTTCCAGGGTGGCAGCGGGGACGCGGTAGGTTTCTCCTTTGTATTGGAAGACGTAGCTGGGAATTGTGAATTTACCGACGCGTGGAGGTTTGGCATCGATGATGAGTTGCTGAGTGATGCTGTATTCGGCAGCACCGTTTATAATACTGGTTTGTTGACTGGTGGAGGTACGGCCATTGGTGAGTTCGAGGCCGCCAGATTGGGGGATGGGAAGGCTGGTGACGCGTTCAGGATCGGGTAGCTTACTGGTGTCGGTTTCTTTGATTTCAACGATGTACTGCGACTTGTCGCCCATCGCGATGCGCGGTGGATTAAAGATCGCGGTCACTTGGACCGCTGCAGAGGCAGAGGTTGCGAGTAGTGCAAAGCAGAGTGGAATCAGTAAGTAGAGTCGATGCATAGCAGTTAGATTACCAGTCGCGGAGGTCGCTTTGGCGCCCTCGGCGGGATTGATCGATAAATGGGAGAAGAGTTTCTTTGCCTTGAAGCGAGTCGAGTAGCGCGGCTGCTTCTTCTGGACTCATACCTTCGACGGGTTCACTGATCGTGCCGCTGGCTGCGCCTGGAGCTTCTGGGCTGGTCTGGTCTTCGCTTGGTTCAGGCATGCCGCTTGGTTGCTGGGATTCGGAGGTGGCTTCGTTTTCCTCAGCGGGTTGCGGAATGTCGTCGACGGGGTCCTGAGTGGATTCTTGTGTCTCACTTTCAGAGGCACTGTTTTGAGAATGGTCGTCTTCGCTTTCGGCTCCGTTTTGTGCTTGCTGTTGTTCTTCGGAGCTTTGATCCCCCGATTCCCCTTGTTCATTTTGCTGCGACTGATCCCCTTGTTGGTCTTGCTTGGAGTCTTCCGATTGTTCGCCTTTGTTTTGTTCCTGTTCGTCGCCTTGCTGTGATTCGTTTTGGTTTTGTTCCTGATTTTGATCCGAGTTTTGGTTCTCTGGAGATTGCTCGTTTTGTTGGTCGGAGTTGTCGGAGTCCTGGGATTGATCTTGTTGCTGTGGATCCTGTTTTTTTTGTTCTTCGATTAATTTCTCAATTACTTCGCGAACTGCTGTCACTTTCTCCAGGTCTTGTTGAATGGACGTGTCGTTGGGATCGATTTCTTGGGCTGACTTGTAAAGCGCTTCCGCCTTTTGGATTTGTTCGAGGGCCGTTTGTGGATCGCCTGTTTCGTAGCTGCCACGGCCTTGTTGGTAAGTGGCGTAGCCAAGGTTGTAGAGGGCATCACGTTGTAGTGTAAAATCGTCGGACTGAGCGATTGCGGCTTCGTAGCCTTGGATGGCAGTTTCGTAGTCGCCTGAACTGAGTGCTTCGTAGGCGGCGTTATAGCTGCTGCGGGCGTCGTTTGGCAATGTTGTTTCTGATAGGGCTTGAGCCTCGTCGGTGGGCTCGGATTGCGCTTGGGACTCTGTTGGGCTAGCAACAAATACGGCGAGTAATAGTAAGCTCGCGTGGATGGCTGCGCTGCGTCGGCGACGTATGAGGATTTCCAATACGAGTAAGCATATCGCAGTGGAGAGGGCCCATTGGAAGCGTTCAATGTGTATCTCTTGTAGTTCGGATTCGCGCTCTTCGCGTGGTAGTGTTGCGATTACGGAACGGTAGAGTTGATCCAGCGATGCGTTACTGAGGCGACTGTAGCTGCCGCCGGTGGCTTTTGCGATTTGTTGTAAGGTGCTCTCGTCGAGTTGGCTACGTACGGGTTGACCTTCTGCGTCGCGAACAAATTCTTCGATGCCTTGGGAATTGCGGATTTTTAGGTATTCGCCTTCGGGGGTGCCGATACCAATGGCGAAAATTTGGATGCCATCTTCGCGGGCAGCTGTGGCTGCTTGGCTTGCGTGTCCACCCAGATCTTCGCCGTCGGTTAGCAGGACGACGACTTTAACATTGCTCTCCGTGGGGAAGGCTTCGGCGGCTTCTTTGATGGCATTACCTAAATCACTTCCACCGCTGGTCATAATGGATGGGTCGACTGCGTCGAGACTTTCGCGGAAGGCGGAATAGTCGAGGGTGGGTGGAGTTTGTAGAAAGGCTTGTCCTGCAAAGGCGACGAGGCCAATGCGGTCACTTTCGAGGCGTTCGACTAAATCGATGATGGCGAGTTTCGCTCGATCGAGGCGAGTGGGGCGCAGATCGGTAGCGAGCATACTTTTGGAACTGTCGAGCACGAATACGATGTCGAGGCCGCGGGCCTTGCGCTCAGACCACTCGACTCCAAACTGGGGGCGAGCAAGGGCGACCCCAATCGCGACGACTGCTAATAGAATACATGCTGCTTTGATCCAGGTTCGGCTTAGACTGGCTTGTTCGGTGAGTTGCTCCAATAGACGGCCCGCTGCAAAGCGGCTGAGTAGTGCGTCGCGGCGTCGAAAACCGTACGTTAACATACCGCCGAATATGAGGAGTAGGATCGGTATGAGGGTGAGCCAGACTGGTTCTTGGAAACTCATGGCAGGCGGCGGTAGCGTGTGTTACGAAGGAGTTGTTCTAGTGCGAGGAGTAGCAGACCGAGGCTGGCAGGCCATACGAACAGTTCGGTGAATGTGGCGTAGGAGCGCAGCTCGATTTCGGTGGTTTCCAGTTGGTCAATTTCGTCGTAGATTCGTTCCAGGTCTCCATCTTCAGTTGCGTTGAAAAAGCGTCCCCCCGTGAGCTCTGCGATTTGGGTGAGTTCTGTTTCATCGTAGTTGGATATGTCGCTGCGTCCACGATAGACGGGGGCCCCTTTGTTGTCTCGGACGATGCGGCCGTTGCGATCCGTTTCAGGGATCGGAACGCGGCCTTTTTTACCAGTTGCGATGGTGTAGATTTTCACTCCCATGGTCTTGGCGACTTCCGCGGCGGCGATTGGCGAAAGCGTGCCTGCATTGTTTTCACCATCAGTTAAAAGAATGATGATGCGGCTGCGTGCTTCGTGATCGCGCAAGCGATTGGCGCTGGCGCCGAGCGCGGTGCCGATGGCGGTGCCGCCGCCGTCGATTTCGCCGAGTTCGAGGCGTCTCAGGTTGCGCTTGAGCCAATCGTGGTTGAGGGTGAGTGGGCTGACTACGTATGCGTTGGCTGCGAAGGCTACCAGACCGATGCGATCGTATGTGCGCTTGTCAATAAAGCTGTCGACCACGCGCTTGGCGGCGTCGAGGCGGGTAACGATGTCGTCACGAGTGGAGAGGTCGAGTGCCCGCATTGAGCCTGAGAGGTCAAGTGTCACGACGATGTCAATGCCTTCGGCTTCGGTGCTATCGTTCATTCGGCCGATTTGCGGACGAGCGAGTGCGGTGATCAATGTGCCCAAAGCCAACAGCCGTAGGCCGAATAAAAACTTTCCTGGGCGGCTATGGCGATTCTGGCTAATGTTTTTGACCAAAGCGGTGCTGGAAAAACGAATCGCGGCTTCCGGCCCCATGCGTCCAGCCCACCATGCCAAAATCGGTAGCAGTAGAAGTAGAAAGAAAAATGCGGGGTCGTCGAACTGGAAGAAAGTCATTTGTGTGTTCCTTCCTCTTGAGTGATGGTATGCGCTTGTTCGATTAGTTGACGCACCGTAGTCGAGATATGAATACGCACTTCCTGACTCACTGGTTTTTGTGCGAATTTTATTTGATCAAACTGGGTAAGCGTCTCGGCGAGTGTGTCCTGAAAGTTTTGATCCAAGTGAGGGTTGCCTTTCAAGTTGTGCAGGAATTCTTGGCTGGTTCGTGCGCGACTGTGCAAGTGTAGGGCATCTTCCAGGTAGCGGCGGAGGGCTTGGGAACAGAGGATGGCGAATCGTTCGTCGTCGTTGTCGGTGAGTTGTTCGGCCGTTTCTAGTTCGGCTAGTGCTACTTGGTAGGGCGGTGTGGGTGTGCTTGTCTTGCGTCGATTTCGTAATATTTGCCAAGTGAGGATCGCTAAAAAGAAGATTGTCGCGAGGATCGCCAGTGTGATTTGCCACGGTTCGTAGCTTGGGATTTCGATCGGTCCACGTACGCGCTCAAACGTTGGTCCCTCTGGGAGGGCCGGTAGTTTGGGGGCGCTTGCTGGCAATTGAGCGAGAAACATAAGAGGGGAGATCGATTGCCTAATGTCGGCTGGCACGGCGGGCGAATAGTTGGCGGAGGGCGGGGAGGTAGGGCTCATCTGTGCGGGCTTCTACCCAGTCGAGGCCCTTTTTGCGCATGCCTAGTTTGAAGTTTTCATGTCGCTGTCGAGCGTGTTCGCGGTAGCGCTCGCGCACGTGACGACTACTGGTGTCAACTTCAACCATTTCACCAGTCTCCGCGTCCTCAAGAGTAATGAGACCCACCTGGGGGAGTTCATATTCACGCGGATCGCTCAGTGCGATGCTGACTAAGTCGTGGCGTTGATGGGTGAGTGCCAGGGTGGTGAAAAGTGGGCGATCTTGTGGGGGGGCGGTCTCATTTTCTAAAAAATCGGAAATGAGGAAGACGACGCACTTGCGGTGCTGCACTCGGTTGAGGTAGTCGAGGGCGGCTTTGTGGTTCGTGCCTTTACCCTTGGCTTGGTAGAAGAGTAGTTCTCGGATGACGCGAAGTATATGGCGCCGTCCTTTTTTGGGTGGAAGGTAGTGTTCGACTTCGTCGGTATAGATTAAGAGGCCGACTTTGTCATTATTTTGGGAGGCTGAGAATGCGATGACGCTGGCGATTTCGGCGGCACGTTCGCGCTTACTTTGATCGACCGAGCCGAAAATACCGGAGGCGCTCAAGTCGACCAAGAGCATTAAGGTGAGTTCTCGTTCTTCGCGAAAGACTTTGACAAAAGGGCGATCCATTTTAGCCGAGACATTCCAGTCGATTGTGCGCACGTCATCGCCGATCGCGTATTCGCGCACTTCTTCGAAATCCATGCCACGGCCTTTGAAAGAGCTATAGTAAGCTCCAGTCACCGAGTCGGTGACTAGACGCCGCGTGCGGATTTCTAGGCGACGGACTTTTTTGATGATGTCGGATGGAGTCACTATGGATGGGGGATGAGTGATGACTGATCAGTGATTTAGGCTTAAGGCACGGGGACGGCGTCGAAAATGGAGCTGACGAGATCTTCGCTTGTAATTTCCTCGGCTTCTGCCTCGTAGGATGGGATTACGCGGTGTCGCAATACGTCCATGCCGATCTCCTTGATATCTTGAGGGATGACGTATGCGCGACCTTGCATAAGGGCCCAAGCCTTTGCGGCTAGTGTGAGGCTGATGGTGGCGCGAGGGCTGGCTCCGAATTGGATGTATTGGCCGAGTTTGAGATTGTATGTGGCTGGATCACGCGTGGCGAGAATGAGGTCGACGATGTAGTCGCGAATCTTTGGGTCGACATAGACTTCGTTGACCAGGGTGCGTGCTTCACTGATTGCCGTGAGGGTTGTGACCGCGTTGACATTTAAATTGGGTGCGGTGGAGGACATGCGATCCAGGATGGCCCGTTCGTCAGCTTTGCTCGGATAGCCGACTTTGAGCTTGAGCATGAAGCGGTCCACCTGAGCTTCTGGAAGTGGGTAAGTGCCTTCTTGGTCGATCGGGTTTTCTGTGGCTAATACAAGAAATGGCTCTGGCAATGGGTAGGTTTCATCGCCGATAGTGACTTGATGCTCCTGCATCGCTTCGAGTAGGGCGCTCTGCACCTTGGCTGGGGCGCGGTTGATTTCGTCAGCCAAAATTAAGTTTGCAAAAATGGGGCCT
Organism: Coraliomargarita algicola; assembly: GCF_033878955.1. Lineage (NCBI taxonomy): Bacteria > Pseudomonadati > Verrucomicrobiota > Opitutia > Puniceicoccales > Coraliomargaritaceae > Coraliomargarita > Coraliomargarita algicola. The sequence goes on along the minus strand of NZ_CP138858.1, from coordinate 1,853,094 downwards.
TTGCGAGTGTGAAAAGTGTTTTCTTTCGGACTGTAGATGAGTGTGCCAATGATGTCGGCTGGTAGCAGGTCTGGTGTGAACTGGATTCGTTTGAAATCGGCTGCAGTCGCTGTCGCGAGTGTACGAATACTTAAGGTCTTGGCCAGACCGGGCACACCTTCCAGTAATACGTGTCCATTGGCGAGTAAACCCACCAGTAGCCGATCCACTAAGTAGTGCTGACCGACGATGACGCGTCCGATTTCTTCGCGCAGTGTAGGAATCCATTGGATTGCCGATTTGAGTTTATCTTCTATAGGTGCGTGTGAATCTTGGCTCATTTAACTAGTAGTCTTTTTTTTGCAGAAACGTTTTCGAGGTATAAACTGACAAAGGAGAAAACGAGAGGTTTCATTGCAATCAGAATATTGCATTGTTTCGCTCAATGTGTCTAATTGTCTCACATGCCAGCAACTATATTAATTGTCGATGATGAGAAAAACACCCGTGAAGGTCTCGCTCTAGCACTCGAGGAGGAGTATGAAGTCTATATGGCTTCGGGCGCGGAGGAAGCATTTAACCTGATGGATGCGGAGGTTTTTGATGTAGTTTTGACCGACCTTAGAATGGCGGGAAAGTCAGGGCTTAAGGTGATCGATCGAGCGATTGCACTGCCCAATCGCCCCATTTGTATCATGATGACGGCTTACGGCAGTGTGGAAACTGCGGTCGAAGCGATGCGGCGTGGTGCATTCGACTTTCTGACGAAGCCCGTGAGTCTGGAGAAGCTGGAAATTTTAATTAAGCGTGCGTTGCAAAGCCGTCATATCGAGGAGGAAAACGTTGTTTTGCATGAGCGCTTGGATAAGAAATACAGTTTTGACGGCATCGTGGGGAATTCGCCTGGGCTCACTGATGTGCTGGATAAGGTCAAACTCGTCGCTCCCTCTAAGGCGACCGTCCTATTGGAAGGAGAAACCGGTACGGGTAAGGAGCTGATCGCTCAAGCCATTCACCAGAATAGTCAACGTGCACGGCAGGCTTTCGTGCCGATACACTGTGCCGCGCTCGCTGCAAATTTGCTGGAGAGCGAGCTTTTTGGGCATGAAAAGGGAGCTTATACGGGAGCGACCGAGCGGAGAATCGGGCGTTTTGAAGCGGCAGATGGCGGCACACTTTTTCTGGATGAAATCGGTGAAATCGATGCCTCTACTCAGGTCAAACTGCTCCGTTTTCTTGAAACCCGAAGCTTTGAGCGGCTAGGCAGCTCCAAGTCTGTGAGTGTGGACGTGCGTCTGGTTTGCGCGACAAATCGTAATCTTGCCGAAATGGCCAAGCGGGGAGAATTTAGAGAAGACTTGTTGTACCGGCTCAATGTCGTCACTATTCATTTGCCGCCATTGCGCGAGCGACAGGAAGACCTGCCGGTATTGCTCAATCACTATATCGATTATTTTGCCGAGGAAAACGAATTGGAGCCGCCGGAGCTGAGCGAGGGAGCGCTGCGCCTGCTGCGTGCATATCGTTGGCCGGGGAATATTCGTGAGTTGCGTAATTTTTGTGAAAACACGGTGGTGCTCAAGCGTGGCAACCAAGTGACGGAGTATGACCTCGACCCCAAATACCACAACCAAGCTGTAGCGGTGGCGATGGAGACGCCCACACTTTCCAGCAGTCCGACCTTAAGTAAGGAGGAGAATGAGAAACGCTTGCTTCGAAATGCACTAATCAAGGCTAACGGAAATCGTACTCACGCCGCCGAACTGATGGGAATTAGCCGCCGTACCTTGCATCGAAAGCTGATACAGTGGCCAGAACTTGATGTGCATAAATAAGCACTCCGCTTATAGTTTGACTCTCTATGAGTAGCATTCACAAAGGAGGCATAGTTTCTTATACAAACCATAGATATTTTAACGACGATTGACCATGAATTTTGGCAAAACGCTTCTATTACTACCCCTGACACTGCTTGCTTCTGTGCAGGCTGAAGAAATTCGTATCGCTGCATCCGATTTGCTCGCTGAGTATATTGAAGCACCACTTGAAGCCTACGGCAGCGAGTATGATATGACATTTGCGATTAATAGCATCGGTAGCCTGCCGGCGCTCGACCGCTTGCGCTCAGATGAGATTGATTTGGCCATTGTTGCAGTGCCTGAAGGCACAGAAGTGCCACGTGAGGAGTTCAGCATATATCCTTTCGCTTACGATGTCGCGGTTGTCGCGGTCAATGAAAGTAATCCTATCGATGAGATTAGTCTTTCGCACTTAGGCGGTATCTTTGGTGCCAACGAAGAATTTAACTTCAATACCTGGGGAGAATTGGGACTTTCCGGCTGGGGCAGTCGTAATATCAAACCGCTTGCGGGGACAAGTGAAGAGAGTATCGCACTGGAATTGTTTAAATACTCCGTTTTCAAAGGAGGCGCCATGAAGCCCAGTGTGGCTATGGTGAAGGATACAGAAATTGAGGATCTATTGCGTTCTGATGCTGCCTCGATTGCCATTCTATCTCGCATGCCAACGAAGAGTGGCGTCAAGGTGTTAATGGTATCGTCTGGCTCCGATTCTGATGCGCCTGCATTTGGCCCTTCGGATGACAATGTGCATTATGGAGACTATCCCATTCGGCTCTCGTTTTATATCGCATATAACAAGCGGGATGCTGAAAAGCTGCGCAAAGTGATCCGTGAATTATTTGATGATGAAGTGGCTGAGAGCCTCCGTTCGAATGATCTGATTGCGCTTCCTGACACGGTCCGTCGTAAGCTTTTAATTGATCTGGATCTGGAATAATTGGGCTTAAAAAGTTTTTTTGATTTTTTTCTAAAAACGCATTGACATAAGGAGTTTGTTATAGATTCTACCGACTTCTTCAACAAAAAGTGAGTGTAGCTCAGTTGGTAGAGCACTACCTTGCCAAGGTAGATGTCGAGAGTTCGAACCTCTTCACTCACTCCATTTTCTTAAAGGCCTCCGATCACTTCGGAGGCCTTTTTTATGCTCTACAGCCTATGAAATGCGGGGGCTGTGCATTGGAAGGGGAGGGCCGCAAGTAGTCGCGCCCGCATTGTTCTGGCTGCTGTGGAGCGGCGGGCATCACTATCTGCAGCTCTGCCTATGACCAATGCATCCATGCGCTAAGAGCTCTATTCAGGAAAAGCTGATAAGAGCTCTGTGGTGTCGTGGGTCGGCGAAGCCGTTTCGACCGACAGTGGTAGCGCTGCCACAACTCGAAATCGCTTCGCGAGTCCGGAATTTAACGAAAATCATACGTTAACCTCCCAGCAAAATTCTGAGCTACGCTCTAAGTTGGCGCTCGTATATGGCAAACGACCTGGGACGGTAGAGCTGAACTCGACAGCGTGTCTGCTGAGCGCTTTGCCTATTGGCGAAGGCATGTTTAAGCCGCCATTAAGGACTGAGCGCTCAATGTACGAGGTGTTTAGGCCTTTCGTACAAAAGGTGGAATTTTTGCTACCAGCTTTATATCTGGGCGTGGAGGGATTATCCTTCCAAGGGCAGATCAATCACCTGCCAGGGGAGGCCGCGCAGGTTGAGCTCTTCCATGAAGGGATCGGGATCGCGTTGCTCCATGTTCCAAACGCCGGGCTCTTGCCACAGGCCTTTTAAGATCATTTGTGCGCCGATCATCGCAGGCACGCCGGTGGTGTAGCTGATCGCTTGGCTGGATACCTCTTGGTAGCACTCTTGGTGATCGCAGGTGTTGTAAATGAAGACGCGTTTCTTTTGGCCGTCTTTGATGCCGACGATGTCGCAACCGATGCAAGTCTTGCCCTTGGTGCGGGGGCCGAGGCTGGCTGGGTCGGGCAGCACGGCTTTGAGGAATTCGATGGGCTTGATCTGCTGGCCTTGGAAATCAATTGGCTCGATCGAGGTCATGCCGACGTTTTCCAACACCCGTAGGTGCGTGAGGTACTTTTGTGAGAAAGTCATCCAGAAACGAATGCGCTTGAGGCCCTTAATGTTCTGGCACAGCGATTCCATCTCTTCGTGGTAGAGCAGGTAGGCATCTTGTTCGCCGACGACGGGGAAGTCGTAGACCTGGTGCACGCTCATGGGCTCGACCTCCTTCCACTCGCCTTCTTCCCAGTAGCGGCCGTTGGCGGTGATCTCGCGGATGTTGATCTCGGGGTTGAAGTTGGTGGCAAAGTGGTAGCCGTGATCGCCTGCGTTGGCGTCGAGGATGTCGATGGTCTCGATCTCGTCGAAGAGGTGTTTTTGTGCGTAGGCGCAGAAGACATTGGTCACGCCGGGATCGAAGCCGGAGCCGAGTAGGGCGGTGAGCCCTGCTTCTTTGAAACGGTCCTGGTAGGCCCACTGCCACTTGTATTCGAACTTGGCTTCGTCCAAGGGCTCGTAGTTGGCGGTGTCCATGTAGTGCACGCCAGCTGCGAGGCAGGCGTCCATGAGTGTCAGGTCTTGATAGGGCAGCGCGACATTGATCAGTAGCTCTGGCTTTTCGGCCTGGAGGAAAGTGGTGGTCTCGGCGACGTTGTCGGCATCGATGGCGGCGGTGCGAATGGTGACGCCCGTCTTGGCGAGCACATCGGCTGCGATGGCATCGCATTTAGAGACTGTGCGCGAAGCGAGCACGATTTCGGTGAAAATATCTGTGAGTTGGGCGCATTTTTGCGCAACTACATTACCTACACCCCCGGCACCGATGATAATAACTTTAGACATGCGCGTACATAAGTCTTAGTGCTGCGTATTCTTCAAGTTTATTTCGCATTGGATGGACACTTGCTTAGAGCGTTTCTCAAAAGTCTTTGCGCTTATACTACAACATAAGAATTTAGAATATGCTTAACGGCTTAAGCCGTTACTCTTACCTTTGACTGTGTATCCTTAGGTATGAGTGAGCGCTTCAGCGCTTTGGGGCATGAGGCGGTTTATTTAGATTTCTTCATTTCATAATACGATTTACGTCATTACTTTTTAGAAACGCTCTAGGCGAGCGGCGGGGCTGCTTATCTGAGTGACAGGCGAGGCGCCTGTCTTACGCTGGCTTCGTGATTTGCATTCGTGGGAATACTGGCTAGCTTGGGGGCTCTTAGGTTTTATGAATATGAATCTTAAATTCCGCAGTGTCGGCCCTGTGGTCCTTCTTCTTTTGTTGGCCGGTGCACTCTTTTCTTTTGCTATGCCTGATAATAATACTCCTCCCGCAACGACTGATGTGAATGTCAACGAATGTGCGTCGGCCTGCGGCCTACCTTCGCATGTGGATTTGACCAGCGGTGAGTATCCGGTGCAACGCACGGAGGCAGAGTGGAAGGAGCGCCTGACGGATCTGCAGTATCATGTCGCGCGTGAGCAGGGGACGGAGCGTCCTTTCCAAAATCCTTACAATTCGAATAAGCAAACCGGGCTCTACCGTTGCATCGGCTGCGATACGCCGCTGTTCAGTAGCACCGATAAGTTTGACTCCGGCACGGGCTGGCCGAGTTTTGTGCGTCCGATCGATGAGCGCACACTGGGCGAGACCCGCGATGTGAGCTACGGGATGGTGCGTGTCGAAGTGCACTGCAATGTCTGTGGCTCGCATCAGGGACACGTCTTTCCCGACGGGCCGAAGCCGACCGGACTGCGTTACTGCATCAATTCGGCCTCGCTGAGCTTTGAGGTCGCGGAGTCACCCGAAGCGGTGAAAGCGCTGGTTGAAGCGTGGTATCACGAGTAGTCCGAGTGAGGTTACCATTAAGCGCTGAAGCGCTCACTCTTACCACATTCTATGTAAGGTAAGAGTGACGGCTTTAGCCGTTTGTTTTCCAGAGTATTCTGCGATAAATTTGTCTAACTCTATCGGTTGGGATGGATCGTCGATTCGTTCAATTCTGATAGGCGAGCGCTCGGCGAACTTGCTCTCCTGTATGAGACTAAGTTCGCGCATGGCCTTCGATCTTAGGGCCTGCCTGGCAATGAACCATGCTCCATTGCCAGGCGGGGCGAAAAACCCGTGCTAGTAAACGTCGCGTAGGTAGCGCTTGTCGTCTTTAAGCTTTTTGACGTAGGCCTTGGCATCGTCTTCGCTGAGGCCACCTTCTTGTTGGAGGATGTCGTGCAGCGCAACGTCGACGTCGGTCGCCATGCGGCTGGCATCGCCGCAGACGTAGAAGTAAGCGCCTTTTTCCAGCCAAGCGTAGAGCTCTTTGCTGTTCTCGCGCATGCGGTCTTGCACGTAGACTTTTTCCTTTTGGTCGCGTGAGAAGGCCAGGTCGAGCTTAGTCAAAATGCCGTCGGCGAGGTAGTCCTGCCACTCGGTCTGATACAGGAAGTCGGTCAAGTAGTGTTGATCGCCGAAGAAGAGCCAGTTGTCGCCCTTGGCGCCGAGTTCCTTGCGCTCTTCGATGAAGGCGCGGAAGGGAGCGATGCCAGTGCCGGGGCCGACCATGATCATCGGCAGGTCGTTGTCGGCGGGCACCTTGAAGTGCTTGTTGGGGGTGACGAAGACGTCGGCCTTTTCGCCCTCAGCGATCCGTTCCGCCAAGTAGGTGGAGCAGACGCCCTTGCGGTTGCGGCCGTGAGCATCGTAGCGAACCACGCCGACAGTCAGGTGCACTTCGCCCGGGTGTGCCTTGGGGCTGGATGCGATCGAGTAGAGGCGTGGTGGTAGCTTGCGCATGATGCCGACGAGTGCATCGGCACTGATTTCCTTGGCAGGAAACTCGTGTAAGAGATCGATGATCTCGCGGCCGTAAATGTAGCTCTGTAGCTCTGACTTGTTGCTTGGATCTAGCAGCTCAGTGAGCTTCGGGTCCTTGGCGATCTCGTTGTAGCGCTTGATGACGGGCATCGAGAGGGAAGTGATGTCCAGCTGACTGGTGAGTGCTTCGCGCAGTGTGAATTCGCGCTCCTTAATTAGGACGGGGCCCTCGGGGTCGAGTCGGGCGGTCTGAATGAAGTCCTCGACCACATCTTCCGCATTGTGGGGAACCACGGCGAGTGCGTCGCCAGCCTGGTATTCGAGGCCGGAGCCTTCCAGGCTGAATTCGAGGTGGATGGTTTCCTTGGCCGAACCTTCGCCGTTGAGCATCACGCGTTCGTTGAGCTCGGCAGGGAAGGGGTTCTTGCGAGAGTATTTGATGGGGGCGGCCGGCTGGGCTGCCGGTGCTGGGGCGCTGGCTGGGGCGGCGGCTTTAAGCGCTTTAAGCGCCGCTTTGTGCCATTTGGCGAAGTCGTCGTCGTAGTCCACATCCGCGTCGACGCGGTCTGCGATTCGCTTGCCGCCCAGTGCTTCCAGGCGCGCGTCGAAGTCTTTGCCCATTTTGCAAAAGTCCTCGTAGCTGGTGTCGCCGAGGCCCATTACCGAGAAGCGGGTGTCGGCGAGCTTGGGCGCTTTATCGCTCATGAATGCTTCGTAGAAATCGGCTGCTGTTTCGGGGGGATCGCCCTCGCCCCAGGTGCTCACGATGACGAGCAAGTTTTGAATGTCTTTGAGCTTGCCGAGCTTGAGGTCGGCCATGTTGACCGCTTTGGATTTGAAGCCTGCTGCCTTGGCTGCTTTCACAGTCAGATCGGCCAAACTCTCGGAGTTGCCAGACTCGGTGCCATAGAGCACGGTCAGTTCTGGTGTGGCTACGGGGGCCGCAGCCGGTGCTACTGTGGCAGGCGTCGCGCTGCCACTTCCGGCGCGTAGGCCGCTGATGAAGCCCTCTATCCAGAGTAACTGGTCGGCTTGGAGGCCCTTGAGGAGGCTGTTCAACGAGGCGACTTGCTCAGGGGCAAGCGGCGCTGTTTGCGGAACGACTGGATCGGTGGTGCTCATATTTCTGCTTTTTGAAAAGCTGGTATGAAACCACGCATCGACCGAAATGCTAGACTTTTTCTGCTTTTTCGGTCTTTTCTTAGGTTTTTGAGTGACAAACCTAAGAAAAGAATCAGTTTACGAGTAGATTTCTTTTTCCCTGGCGGTGTTTCTACGTTTGCAACACTGAACGGGAGACACTTACTAAGAGGTTTATTATGATTTCTGACAGCCAATCAGCTCCGCAACTCCACAAAAATGAGGGTATCAAGACTCGCAGTAACTATCTGCGTGGCACGATCCTTGAAGGTCTGGCCGATGTATCCACGGGCTCCATTTCTGCTGATGACCAGCAGGTTTCCAAGTTCCATGGTATTTATCAGCAGGACGACCGCGATGTGCGCGCGAATCGCCGTAAGCATAAGCTGGACAAAGCCTACTCCTTTCTTGCTCGTATTTGCTTGCCGGGTGGCGTGTGCACGCCCGAACAGTGGATCGTGATGGATGACCTGGCGAATTATTGCGCTTTTAACACGCTTAAGATCACCACGCGTCAGGCTTTTCAATTGCACGGCATCTTGAAGGGGAACCTCAAGAATGTGATCAATTCTTGCAACGAGGTGGCGATGACGACCTTGGCCGCCTGTGGTGATGTGAATCGCAACGTAATGTGCAATCCCAACCCTTTTGCTTCCGAAGTGCATGCGGCGGTGCAGCAAGTGGCGCTCGAGGTGGATGCGCATTTGAAGCCGCAGACACCTGCATTTTCTGAAATGTGGTTGGACGGTAAGCCGATCCAGCTGACTGTGCCGCAGGCTGCGGAGCGCTCGCAGGACTGCAAGGGCGATGAGGTTGAGCCACTTTATGGGCCGACTTATTTGCCGCGTAAATTTAAGATCGCGATCGCGATTCCTCCATACAATGACGTCGACGTCTTTGCGCATTGCCTCGGGTTCATCGCGATTGTTGAAGATGGCAAACTGCTCGGTTTCAACGTCAGCGTAGGTGGTGGCATGGGCATGACTCATGGTAACGAAAAGACCTTCCCGCGCTTGGGGGAAGTCATCGCTTTCTGCACACCGGAGCAAGTTGTCGCTGTGGCCGAAAAGATCGTCACGATTCAGCGCGACCATGGTAACCGCGAAGACCGCGCCAACGCCCGTTTCAAATACACCGTGGAGCGCCTCGGTAAGGAGTGGATTCGCGAAGAGTTGGAAAACCGTCTCGGCTATAAGCTGGAAGAGGCTCGCGAATACAAATTTGTCAGTAATTGCGACCGCTATGGTTGGACTGAAGGTGCGGATGGCAAATGGCACCTCGGTCTCTTCATCGAAGGTGGGCGTGTCGTCGACCTCGCAGATAAGCCGCTTAAGACCGGCTTGCTGGAGATCGCGAAAGTGCACAAGGGCGAATTCCGCCTGACTGCCAATCAGAATTTGATCATCAGCAACGTCGCGGCCGAAGACAAGGCGACCATCGATGCGATGGTCGAGCAATACGGTCTGGATGGCTACAAGAGCGCGTCCGGCATGCGTCGCAGTCAGATTGCCTGTGTGGCGCTGCCCACTTGCGGTCTCGCGCTGGCAGAGTCGGAGCGTTATTTGCCGACACTGGTTTCCGACTTGGAAGTGATCCTCGAAGAAGCGGGTCTGCAAAACGACGAGATCGTGATTCGCTCCACCGGTTGCCCCAATGGTTGTGGTCGCCCGTATTTGGGTGAGATCGGCCTCGTGGGCAAGGTGCCTGGTAAATACAACCTTTACCTCGGTGCCGGTTTCGACGGTGAGCGTTTAAATAAGCTCTACCGCACATCCGTCACCCACCAGCAGATCATCGATGAGCTCAAGCCGATCCTACTTGCATACGCCAAAGAGCGCGAAGAGGGCGAACGCTTCGGCGATTTCACCATCCGCAAGGGCTATGTTCAAGCGACCACTGCCGGCAACAACTTCCACGCCAACATCGGCGCGGAGGCCTAGTTAGTTCGCTGTTTGCTAAATTTGCGGATGAGCACATTTCGATGCGCTTCGGCAGCTAGTAGATTGCTGTCGAAGCGCAATCGCGCTCGCTCTTATCTTTGGATGGGGAGTTAGCAGATTGTTTGAGAGGATCCTAGAAGCTCTTGACAGTCTTTCTAATCTTAAGTTAATTCGACATTGAATTGAACGGTCGGAGATTATGCTGACAGTAATTGTTCCGCTACAGCTTGTGTGTGTGCGGTGTTAGCTGGGGGATTTCACCTTGAGGGCGTTGTGATTCAAAGAGAATTTTAAGAAATAGTTATGAGAATAGAAGACTTTGGTTTTTGTGCGCTTGGGCAGCTTGCTTCTAAGTGTAGCGTCGATATTAATTCCTCCCGCCTAGGCATTGGCTTTGAAACGCTTGATCGTGACATGTGGGACGTCAATCAAGCGTGGCCAGTCTTGAATGAGCTCGGGGTGAAGTGGGCGAGAGTGCAGAGTGGTTGGGCGAAGACCGAGCGCGAGCGAGGGATTTATGACTTTAAATGGCTTGATGAAATTGTCGACAACTTGCTGAAGCGTGGAGTGCAACCATGGTTGAGCGTGAGTTATGGTAATTCCCTATACACGGCTGATGCGACACCGGATGGGGCGGGCTTTCCGCCTATTTACACGGAGCTTGAAAGGCAGGCCTGGATTAATTATGTAAAGGCATTGGCATTGCACTATAAGGATCGTGTGACGCATTTCGAAATTTGGAACGAGCCGGATTGCAGTGGCTTTTTTAAGCCCCAGGTCGATCCAGTTTTGTATGCCGACCTTGTACGACTCACGGTGCCTGCGATCAAGGCAGTGCATGCCGATTCTGTGATTATTGGGGGGGCGTTCGGCTCTGCGATGAATCCAGGTGGTTTGGCATTTTTAGAGACCTGCTTTGAGCACGGGATGGCAGAATTCTGTGATATTATTAGTTATCATGGCTACAAGTTTTTACCTGAACAGTATATTGAGCAGGAGTTTCCTGCGTTTATCGCTTTATTGAAGAAGTATAAGCCATCGTTGGGGTATTGGCAGGGCGAGACCGGTTGTCCTTCGAAGAACCCCCCGGGCAACACTATGGCGCTCAACGAGATGAAGGTGAGTGAAGCTATTCAGGTAAAGTGGTTGTTGCGCCGCGTCCTGTTAGAGCTAGGCTTGGATGCTCAAATGATTAACTATTTTACCATGGGTGACTTTGGTAAGTATCTGCTGGGGGGAGATCTTGGTTTTTCTTCACACAAAGGCCTACTTCGTTTGGAAGATGGTAGTCGCAAACCTGCTTATTTTGCACTGCAGACTTTGGCGAGTTTACTGCATGATCCGTTGGAAGTCGCGAATGGTCGAACTTCGTTTCGACTGCAAACCGGTGATGATGATCATGCGATCACTCGCGAGCAGGCTGCTGCGGCTTATCAGGTGAATCTGGTGCGTGGCGATGTGCCCGTTCATGCTTGGTGGTTACGCGAATCAGTGGAACAGGAGACGGAGTGGAAGAGTATTACTATGTATTACTGGCTGGAGCAGGGCTTGAAACTTGAAGATCCGGTATTAATCAATCCAGCGACTGGGGAGGTTTATCAGCTCGATCTGAAGCGTAACTATAATATGAATGAGTTTGCAAATCTCCCGATCTCGAACTCTCCGTTGTTATTGACGGATCGTTCGATCTTGGAAATTAGCTGACTAAACATTCGGCGACCTTGCATCGCGGTCTCATGAGTCCACCCATTTCTTGATTGTGCGCTGGTCGACCTGCAGACGTTCGGCGGCCTTTTTGTAGCTGCCGAGCTGTTGGTAGGCCTGCTTCGCATAGGCCTGCATCCATTCGGCCATGGTCATACTGCTGCGCTGATAGGCTTGGCTGATTTGCTGTGTGGGGCTCTGCGATGGCGGGCGCCTGACTGCTTGATACTCGTTGCGGACCACGATGTTGCGCACCGCTTGCTCGAGTTCGCGGAAGTTGCCGGGCCAGTCGTAATCGACTGGCACTTGGCTTTGCAGGGTGCTGACGATGCGTGGGCTGAGCTGCTCGGCCCCATCTGTGCCAAATAATTTGCGACAGATGTAGTGCACGGAGTTGTCCAGTTCTTCGGGGCGATCTTTCAGGATTTCATTTAAAGAGACGGTTTGCACTTGATCGCCGCAGAGGCGGTAAAAGAAGTCTTCGCGGAAGCGCCCAGCCTGCATCTCGGCATGTAGATCCTTGTGCGTCGCGGCTAGTATTTTACCCGAGTAGTGTTGTGTCTGATTGTCGCCCACGGCTTGGTATTCGCCGGATTGGAGCAGGCGCAGTAGTTTGACCTGTGTGGACTCGCTGACGTCGCCGATCTCATCCAAAAACACGGTGCCGTAGGCGCCTGCGCTAGCAAAGAGCCCCGCGCGGTCTTGGTTGGCACCGGTAAACGCGCCTTTGCGGTGTCCGAATAACTCCGACTCGATCAGCGTTTCTGACAGTGCGGATAGGTTGACGGGGTGAAAACTATCGGGGGCCGAGGCTTCGAATGTGCCTGCTTTGACTTGGTAGGGAATGAAGCGCGAGAGGCCAATCGCGCGTGCGACGATTTCTTTACCCGAGCCTGAGGGACCGAGGATCAGGGTGGGGAAGCGGCCGACGGCTTCATACATCCACTGTTGGTAACTCATCATGTCCTTGGTGAAGACGCTTTCCCACACTTGCATCCGTAGGCGCTGAATCGGCGTGCTGTCGCCGATGATCTCATGGTGAATGTGGTGAAAGGCGCGGCGCAATTGATAGAAACAGGCGAATAGGTGCTCGGGCTGATTCCAGATACGATCCGTCATGCCCTCGATCAGGCGGTGACGCTCCGCTACGCCTTGCTGGATCTTTGTGTAGACTTGTCGGTTTTGATGACTGTCGGCGGCTCGGTTGCGAATGAGTTGGTCGAGTGCGTTGGCGACCTCGTGGTAGAGCGCGAAAAAGGCAAAACAAGACGCACGATCTTTCCATGCCTCGGGCAGTGGCCGCGTCGCTAGCTGTTTCAAGAGCGCTTGTTCAGTGCTGCGTATCCATGGTAGCAGCTTGCGGAAGTTTGCAGACGCGAGCTGCAGTGGATGTGCCTCACCGTTAGGCGTGCCGAGCTGCTTGAGCATGCGCTCGATACGTTGCGCTCGCTCAGGACCGAAGGGGTTGTCGAAGGTGAGTTGACGGATCTCGGTGAGCACGTATTCAATTTGGGAACGAGTCATGTTACACAAAATGTAATCAAGCTATACGTATAATGTAACTATATTTTTGAGTGAAATTGATTTTATAATTTATATAATTTGTAATTCGTTGATCAGTAGGTGTTAGCGTGTTTTTGGGGATTCTTGGCATGGGAGTTGTTAAGTGATGTTTTGTTATGAAAAACAAAACACGAATATCTACAATACTCAGAGGCCGCGGCCTTTTCTCGGGATTGCTCTGTGCGGTCTCTAGCCTGTTGGCTGTTTCGCAATCATATGCGGCGGGCATCTTGACTCCGGTGAACTCCGCCGATCAGGCGGTCGAAATTCAGGATCACCATGTCGATGTGCGCATCACGGATGGCTTTGCTCGCACCTTGATTCAGCAGACTTTTAGTAATCCCAACCCGCACGAGGTGGAAGCGATTTACGCCTTTCCTGTGCCAGAGTCGGCCAGTCTTTCGGAGATCACGATTCACTCGGGCGAGACTGTGCTGGAGGGCGAAGTGATTGCGCGCGCCGAGGCTGAGCGGATCTACCAGGAGGAGAAGGCGCAAGGGAACGATGTCGGTCTCGGCTCGAAAGAAAGTTATCAACGCTATGAGTTTCGTGTCTTCCCGATTCGTCCCGGCGTGGAGACTCAGATCGAGGTGGTTTATTATCAGCCTTTAAAAATCGATCTTGGGGTCGGGCGCTATGTCTATCCGATCGAGGAGGGCGGCACCGATGAAGAGAGTGAATCGTTTTGGACGCGTAACGAGCGCGTGGCACGCTCTTTTTCGGCCGAGGTCTCGGTGCGTTCCAGCTACCCGCTGGATGACTTGCGCGTCAAAGGCTTTCCCGGCACTCCTGTGCAAGAGGACGCCAACCATTACACTTGGCGCTTCGACAGTCCGGGCGGCACGCTGAATCAGGATCTAGTGGTATATTATCGTTTGGCTCAAGACCTGCCAGGTCGTGTGGATTTGCTCAGTTACAAGCCCAGCGATGCCGAACCAGGTTACTTCATGTTGACGCTGACCCCCGGTGTGGATCTACAGCCGATCACCCAAGGCACGGACTATTTATTCATTCTCGATCTATCGGGCAGTATGAATGGTAAAATGGCCACGCTCACTTCTGGCGTGGAAAAAGCGCTCGGCAAATTGCGTCCTGAAGACCGTGTGCACGTCGTTACGTTCTCGGACAAGGCACGTAAACTCACGCGTGATTGGGTGACACTTTCATCGGACAATGCCGCTGGCCTGATTCAACAAGTGTCTGGGCTAACTGCGGGCGGCAGTACCAATCTCTACGACGGCCTGCGCCTCGGCTTGAAGCAAATTGATGACGACCGTCCGACCAGTGTGGTTTTGATTACCGACGCCGTGACGAATCAAGGCTCGCTCGATCCTGCGGACTTCCATGCCTTGCTCAAACAACATGATGTGCGTCTATTTGGCTTCTTGATGGGCAATAGTGCGAACTGGCCATTGATGCGTGCAATATGCGACGCCTCCGACGGTTTCTATTCCAGCGTTTCCAATGCCGATGACATCGTGGGTAAGGTCCTGGTCGCTAAAGAAAAGATCGCTTATGAGTCCTTGCTGGATGTCGACGTCAAGATCGACGGTGTCCGTACCAGCGAACTCACTAAGGACTTTAGCGGCAAAGTATTTCGCGGACAGCAACTCGTCACCTTTGGTCGTTACACACAAGGCGGTGAGGCTGAGTTGCGCTTGCAAGCTCGCAAAACCACTGGCGATTTGGATTACCAAACCCGCATTCAGTTTCTGGAGCAGAGCGTCGAGTATCCCGAACTCGAACGTCTGTGGGCCATGAGCCGGATTGAGCAGATCGAATTGCTACAAAGCATCGGAAAAGTTTCCGGGCAGGAGTCCAAAGAGAGCATTCGCGACCTCGGGGTGGCCTATCAATTGGTGACTGACGAGACTTCGATGATCGTGATGGCTGAAGAAGGCTTTCAACGCCATGGTATCGAGCGTAACAATCAAGAGCGTATCGAGCGCGAGCGAGTCGCACAATCCCAGCGCCAAACCAGTGTGAGCTCGACGCGTGTCGATAGCAAGCAACCCATGTTTAAAATGCCCGCTCCACGCATCGGCGGCGGTGGAGGCGGTGGCGGTGCCATGGGCTTGGAGGTGATTGGGATTATCGTATTCCTTGGAGCCGGCGCCTTATTGCGTCGTCGCTGAGTTTAGTTCTAACGTGCCCGCAGGGAGATTCTCTCCTTGCGGGTGCCTTCGGTGGGGAGAGCGTTTTGTTGGAGAATGTAGGACAGGCGCCCCGCCTGTCAGCAATGGGCAGATGGTAGAGGCAGACAAGTGTCTGTCTTAGGTCGTAAGCCAATCTATTGAACTTATTTAAATGATGGACTTCGAAATATTTAATACCATCCGACTGCGCGCTACGTTTTTAACGTCTTTTTATCTGTATGAAAAAGCATCCTATACTTTCTCCTTTCGCTCGAAAAAGTGACGCTTTGGGGTGGGTTCTCTGCCTCTTGGTTCCAGCCTTGGCGTTCTTCTTTTTGCAAGATGCAGACGGCTTGCGTCTGACATCAGAGAGCTTCACTGTTGGCGCATGGTATCAATTGTGGACGGGGCATTTACTGCATTTTACCTATGATCATTTTCTTTGGGACGCGGTGATGTTTGCTTTCCTGGCTTTACTATTGTGGCGCGAAGAGAGGTGGTGCTTGTGGGCTTGGCTCTTATTGGTCGCTCCCTTGCTTTCGATTTTATTGTTCTATTTGGATCCTACGCTCACAGAGTATCGCGGTTTGTCTGCCTTGGATAGTATGCTCTATGCCCGTGTCTGTTGGGGGCTCTGCCGCCTAGGCGAGCGCTGGCAGCGGGTGCTCTTTGCTTGGCTGCCTTTGCTCGGATTTTTGGGCAAAGTTCTCTTTGAGCTGCTCAGCGGGACCACACTGTTCGTGAGCGATCTCGGCCCCGGCGTGGTGCCCTTGCCCCTTGCGCATTTGCTTGGCTTCCTTGCTGGGAGCCTATGGGCCTGGGGGACTTACTCTGCGAAGGGGTAGTCGGTATAACCTTCCGCGCCGCCTGCGTAAAAGTGATCTGCGCGGGGCTCATTCAGTGCGAGGCCTTGCTCGAAGCGGTGCACTAAATCAGGGTTGGCTATAAACTGTTGGCCCCATGCGATGGCATCGGCTTCACCCTTTGCGAGAAGTGCTTCCGCTGTGGTTTGATCCAATTGTTGGTTGGCGATAAAGGCACCGCCAAAACGCTCTTTGAGCTTGGGGCCGAGTCGTGGCGCCTCTTGTGATTCGCGAGCAAAGATGAACGCGATGCCACGCGCTTTCATCGCATCGGCCACGTAGCCAAAAGTTGCTTCGGGATCGGAGTCGCCCATGTCGTGTGAATCGCAGCGTGGTGCAATGTGCAGGCCAACGCGATCTGCACCCCAAACAGAAATCGCAGCATCCACGGCTTCCAGCATCAAGCGCGCGCGATTTTCAGTTGGGCCACCGTATTCATCGGTCCGTTTGTTGGTGGAATCCTGTAAAAATTGATCCAATAGGTAGCCGTTGGCGCCGTGTAGTTCCACGCCATCGAAGCCGGCGAGTTGGGCATTTTCAGCGCCTTTGCGATAGGCTTCGACGATACCGGCAATCTCATCCAGTTCTAGGGCGCGCGGCGTTTCAAAGGCCTTGATCGGACGCACTAGGCTGACATGGCCCTCCGCGGCAATCGCGCTGGGGGCCACTGGAAGCGCCCCATCTAAATAGATCGGGTCCGAAATGCGGCCCACATGCCAGAGCTGTAAAACTATTGTTCCGCCCTTGGCGTGCACGGCCTCAGTGACCATCTTCCAGCCTGCGACTTGCTCGTCCGACCAGATACCCGGTGTGTCGGGGTAGCCGACCCCCATGGGGTCCACTGATGTGGCTTCACTTATAATTAATCCTGCGCTGGCGCGCTGTGCATAATACTCGGCCATCATCGCATTTGGCACGCGACCTTCGCTGGCGCGGCAGCGGGTGAGCGGTGCCATGATCATACGATTGCTTAATTCCCAAGCGCCGATTTGGATCGGGCTGAGGAGCTTGGATTCGGAGAGCTGGGCTGCTGTTGTCATAATTCTTCTTGTTCTAGTTTGATCGAACAAGTGAGCCTTTTATTTTGGAAGTCAATTAATAGTTCGCATTTTATCGAACAAAGGGCGTAGTCTGATTCGGATGAAAGCCTACACGCATCCAGACCTCGAACAAGTGTCACTCCCACAAGTGATGCAAGCGCTGTCAGATCCTTGTCGTATCTCCATCATGCAGGCTCTCATGGCGGAGGAGGAGCTCGCCTGTAATGCGCTACCGGTTACAGTGGCCAAGGCTACGTTATCGCATCATATGGCGGTGCTGCGCGATGCGGGCTTGATCTTGACTCGCGTGGAAGGCACTAAATGTCTTAATTCAGTGCGGATGGAGGCCTTCGAGGATTATTTCCCTGGCCTGCTGGACTTGTTGAAGGCCGCGTAATATGTGGGCGTTTTCGGCTGAGTTTCGCGCAGCTAGCTAGCTGATTTGTAACATTTGATTAGTTATGGGGTCCTTGTGTTTGACAGCATTAAAGTGGTTTATACCAGTAGATTGATTCAGATTTTTAAAATGAAACGAGGACACTAATTTGGCAGCACAGTCTTATATTCCCGGGGAGCGGAGTCAGAATCGATGGCAACTCGCTCTGGAGTGTGCCGAGGATGGCTTGTGGGATTGGAATGCCCTGACCAATGAGGCGTATTATTCACCGCAGTGGAAAGCGATGATTGGCTACGAGGATCATGAGTTGGAAAATCGTTTTAGTGAGTGGGAGAGTCGTATACATCCAGACGATTTGGCGATTACACTGGAGCGTTTACGTCGGCATGCGGAGGGCGAAACAGAGGCCTATGTGAATGAATATCGTTTGCGGCATAAAGATGGGAAATACCGTTGGATTCTGGGGCGCGGTAAAGTTGCTCAGAGAGATGAAAATGGGCGGCCAGTGCGCATTGTCGGCACGCATACAGATGTGACTGCCCGCAAAGAGATTGAAGAGGCTAAGTTGCATGCAGAAGAGCAGTTGTGGAGTGCTTTTGAGCACGCAGCCAGTGGTATGGCCTTGGTCTCTACGACGGGGGAATTTCTTAGGCTCAATGAGTCTTTTTCAAGAATCACCGGCTATTCCGGGCCCCAGTTGCTCTCGCTTACTTTTCAGGATATCACGCATCCTGAGGATTTGGACCGCGATGTTGGATATTTACATCAGATGGTTGCGGGGGAGATTAAATATTATGAGATGGAAAAGCGTTATTTCCATCAGGACGGGCACATCATCTGGGTTCATTTGGCCGTGTCTGGGGTCCCGAATGAGCATGGATTGCCGAAGTATTTTATCGCACAAATACGAGATATATGTGCACAAAAGCAATATGAAGTGGAGTTGCATGAGGCGCGCGAACGAGCGGAAGCTGCCGACCGGGCTAAGAGTAGCTTTCTTGCGATGATGAGTCACGAAATTCGCACACCGATGAATGCGATCATCGGATATGCCGACATCCTAGCGGATTCAGGCATTGATTCGGAGCAACGCAGCTTTCTTGAAACGATTACTAGTCACAGTGAGCTTTTGTTGAATTTAATTAACGATATTCTGGACTTTTCTAAAATTGAAGCCGGTGAGCTTACCGTGGAGACGCGTGCTTTCGATCTTCACAACTGTTTGCAGGAGACTGTGCATTTGTTGCGTCCGCGTGCGGATGAGAATCAGATTGATTTACGGGATAATTTTTCCAGTCAGCTGCCCCGAATCGTGCTTGGTGATGAATATCGCTTGCGGCAGATTCTGATTAACCTGTTGGGGAATGCGATTAAGTTTACTGATCGCGGAAATGTGACTTTAAAGGTTTGGCCGGATCGGGATTCCGGGCAAGTCGATCAGCTGGTTTGTGCTGTGAGTGATACGGGGATTGGTATCAGTGAGT
This sequence comes from Coraliomargarita algicola, assembly GCF_033878955.1. Classification (NCBI taxonomy): domain Bacteria; kingdom Pseudomonadati; phylum Verrucomicrobiota; class Opitutia; order Puniceicoccales; family Coraliomargaritaceae; genus Coraliomargarita; species Coraliomargarita algicola. Next base: position 1,834,176 of record NZ_CP138858.1, on the reverse strand, counting down.
TGCAGCAAGAAGAGCTCTTTCGCCCTTTTAGCCAAGCCGATAGTTCCACGACTCGCCGTTTTGGAGGCACGGGACTAGGACTGGCAATCTGTCGTAAATTAGTGGAGGCGATGGGGGGCGAAATCAGTGTCTCCAGCGAAGTCGGTAAGGGGAGCACTTTCACTTTTTACCTGCCGCTGAATGCGGTCGATTCGGAGCCGCTCGAGCCTAAGTATACTGCCGACCATCGAATAATGCAGGGGAGGCGTGTGCTTCTATTAGATGGTAAAGGTACGCTACGTAAGGTTTTGTCCTGTCAGCTTCGTCGTCTTGGGCTGATCGTCAGCGAGCACGCCAATATCGACAGCATACAGCAGGCGCAGGAAGAAGAGGGCAGTGATTTAATTATATACGGAATGGATCCTGATGATGTTGGCTTGGAGGTGTTGGACCCGCTACGCGATGCTGAGGGGCAGCTACCTGCACCTTTAATTTTGGTCAGCTCGTATGGTTGCCCCAGTGCTTGCTTGGACTTACCTGTTCGTATTTTGCAGAATCCGATCCGCCAATCTCAGCTGCTGGACGCTCTAATGGAAACTTTTGTTCAGCAGCCGCCTAGTGTGGTCGAGCGTGAACCTGATTTTGCTGAGCGACATCCAGGGCAGATACTCGTCGTCGAGGACAATTCTGCCAATCGGGATGTGCTCCTCCGGCAGTTGAGGAAGATGGGCTATGCGCCGGACTATGTGATCGACGGTGAGCGTTGTCTTGAAGCACTCCGCGCCAAGCACTACGACCTCGTTCTGATGGATCTGCAAATGCCACGTTTGAATGGATTGGATACCACCCAACGCATTCGTCAGGCCGAGGCGCAGTTGATGGCGCACGCACCTCTTAAAATACAGCCGCTTAAAATTGCGGCTGTCACTGCAGACGCGATCAAAGGCGATCGCGAACGCGCGTTGCAAGCGGGCATGGATGATTATATTTCAAAGCCCGTGCGTCCGCACAGTCTCAGAGAGCTCCTCCGGCGGATGTTATAAAGCTGTTAATGCATCCGGAGGTGATGACCTGTTTCGTGAGCGTGAGTCTTTCGCGTTGACCTATATCGAGAGATGGGTGAGCTTGCAGCTTTTCACCCAACTGTTCATTATGCCCAAAATTTCTGATTTTCTTAGGCTTACAAGCCTCGTCTTAGCCTGTAGCGCCACTAGTTTCGCGGAGCGAAGTGAGCCGTTGGTCACCGTGGATATCGAGAGCTATGAGTCATTGCTCGCGGATGCGGGGGCGCTGATGGCTGCCGTGGGGCAGGATGCTTCCATGGCCCAGCTTCAGTTGGAAGGCATGCTCGGTGCGCAAATCGTCAGCTTGATCGATACGACTCAGCCATGGCAAGTTGGAGTCTGGATGGATCGCTTGGACCAGTCGCCTGTAATTTCGATTGTTCTACCAGTTGCTGATTTCGAGGCTTTTCAAGCTGCAGCACAGGCCAGCATGCTCGCTATGTTAGGGGCGCAGTATTTGGATGCGGGAGATCGGGTGGTCCTTTTTGGTAGCACTCCGGGAGCGATTGTCCCAGATGGCTTGAATGCAAAAATCGATGCGTATTGCTCGGCGTTGACACTCGCGCCCAAAGAAACAATCGAAGTCGGTTTGAAACTCGACGATGAACTACGTACCGCCGCGACGGCAGCGATCGAGATGTCGAAGGCTCAAATGCTGTCGGCCTTTGATCAGCCGGGTGTCGATACCACAGGAATGTCTCCCGAGATGATGCAAGAGATGATGGAAAGTTATTTCTCGTTCTACCAAACGATGCTGATGGAGACTGAGCGTCTGGAGTTACGCATGGATGTCGATGACGGTGATTTGTCCTTTTCGTTAGATGTGGAGCCTGTGGCTGGCTCTGGATTTGCGGATTTCGTATCTTCGCAGAATGTCGATATCACCGACCTCGCCACTGCGGTGGATTGGACTTCGGATATGGCGATGGTCGTCGGCATGGGAGACCTGCCCGCCGCATGGCAACCATTGATCGACGCTTCCATGCAGAGCATCATGCCGCTTTATGGTTTGGAAGGACAGGCTGCAGCTGAATGGACTGAAGTCATGCAGGCGACACTGCCGTTCAAAGGCGTATATAATATCTCTTTTCAGCACGGTATGACGTTTTCAGGCTTTTGTGAGATCATGGATGCGTCGAGTGCTGAGGTGTATGATCAATGGCTAGAAATTACAACAGCAGCGGGGCTCGGTGAGGGGCCTGCGATGTCTTACTATTCCGACATTAAGATCGAACGGGACGTTCGGACATTTAACGGACATTCCGTGGATCGTATTGAGATGACTATCAATCCCGAGCACCCTTCGATGCAGATGCCTGAGCAGCAAGCAGTGATGGAGCAGTTTTTTAAGAATGGGCAGGTCGTATATGAAATGGTTCTGGTCGGGGACCGTATCTATATGGCCACCGAGGGCGAGTTAGAGTCCGCATTCGCCAGTCCCGGGGGGGCTAATCCTCCACTTCGCATCCATTCGAATACACGCCTCCTCGGGGTGATTAATTTTGCTTCGATGATGCAGATGGGCGCCAGCGTTGCAGGAGAGTCAATGCCTGCGGCCTTCGATGATTTAGATGCGCGCATCACATATGTCATCGAAGCCAATGAAAGTCTTTTACTTAAAGGCACGACTCCATTAAGCCTCTTTGAGGCATTTAGCGCTGCGGAGTAGAACTTGCTGACTCTTTCGCAGTCGCCATGGCTTTGAGGGCGGCGACCTGGCCTTGGCGGGCATAGTCGGCGGCTTCGCCTAGAATGCGGGCCGCTTCTTGAGGCGCATGGAAGCCCATTGAGTTTTCGGCGGCGATGAAGTCGAGGCGCCACTGTGCTTTACGTTGAAATTCAAGGGCCTCTTTGAGCTCAGCTTGAGTTGCGCCGGCTTCCTTCGCGTCGGCTATGGCGTCGAGCAGTGCCATCAATGCGGTGCCGCCGCGTTGGAGTAGTTTGAAGTTACGATCTTGAATGGCATCCACGCGCGCCAAAATTTCTTTTTCTTCCACGTGGTGACAAGTCTGGCAGGCACGGTTGACGTTGAGTAGTGGGCTACGTACCCAGTGATCAGAAACCTTGGTCGCGCCATCGCGTTGGTAGGGCATATGGCAATCGGCGCAAGCGACGCCTGCACGGGAGTGAATGCCTTGCGACCAGAGCTCAAATTCGGGGTGTTGTGCTTTTAAAATTTCGGCGCCAGACTCGGTATGGATATAGTCATAGAAACGTTTGCCATCTTCGAAGGTGGTTGCGTTCCAGTGCGCTTCTTGATCCTCAACGCGCAGGCCTTTGCTCCAGGGAAATTCGAGCGGCATGGCACTGGAGCAGTAGTATTCGACGTGACATTGCGCGCAGGCAAATGAGCGCATTTCGGTGCGACTGGCCAAACGGTTGGGATCGTAAGCTTGGTCGCGACTTCCTTTACGCCAGCGCTCGATTGAAGGCATTTGTGGCAAGGGAGCATCGGACTCTGCGAGTGCTTGAATGCCTAGAATAAATCCCGGGCGCGTTACGCGTAGTTTCATGGTTGCGGAGTCGTGGCAATCTACGCAACTGACTGGGTGCCCGTGTCCCATGTCGTGGACTATTTTATTCAGCTCTTGGTAGGACATTTTATGTGTTGCTTCAAAGCCTGCCATGGCATCGCCATCGCCGAGTTCACGATAGACAGGCATGATGGATGCGTGGCAGTGTAAGCAAGAGCCACTTTGTGGTTTGGAAAGGCGTTCGGTCTGTTCTTGGTCTTCCAGCATGTAGGCGTGGCCGCGGCGATCGCGATAATCGATAGAAAAGGCGTAGCCTTTAAACATACGCTTGAGCCAAGGATCACGGTCGATTTTTTCCTCTGGCAGGGCTTCGCTGCCGCCATGGCCGCCGAAGCGGGTGCGGGTGGTCTCGGCGGTGAGTAGATAGCTTTCGTATTGTTTGGGCCAGTTGATGCCCCATTGCTCGGGATCGGTACTGTCCTCATCGACTTCGACCAGACGTATATAGGGGTTCTTGGCTTCGGATTTGCGCTCGAAGATATTTAATAACAGTGCGGCGATGAGCGCGATGGCGATCGTGGCCAATAGAAAGGTAATTATATAGGCGGTCGCGCCACGAGTGCGGTGGGGGTTGGAAGCATTCATTTTCGTTCCTTGGTGAGTTGTGATATATCTTCGAATTTTCCGAGTCCCACGCGTTCGCCGTGTCCTACTGTGCGGTGACAGTGCACGCATTGAACCGAGTCGGCTGCGGTCGTGGCATCGCTTAGGAGCTCGTGTAGGAAATCCTGATGACAGAGAATGCAATTTTTCTGTAGGATGCGTGCCGCTTTATCACGAATGACGATTGGTTCGGGGAAATCTTGTAATGTGAAGCCCTTCGAGTGGAGGTAGCCATTCTCCGCTTTAGCGATGTATTTGCCGATGAAATCGTGTGGTAGGTGGCAGTCCACGCAGGTGGCTACGGTGTGATGGCTCGCTTTTTGCCATGAATCAAACTGTGGCTGCATGATATGGCAATTCACACAAGCCGCGGGATCTTTACTGAAGTAGGACAGTCCCTCTCCGTATTTAAAGGTGTAACCGCCCAAGCCAAGTAGGGAGCCTGCTGCGATGGCCAGCGCGAAGCCTACCAGCGTCATACCGAAGATGCGGCGCGGGGGATACGCTTGCTCGGGGCTGGCAGGCGCTTTTGACATCAGAACTCAGAATAGCGTTAGCATACAACAAGTCAATCCAGCTTTCGTAGCGGATTGACTTGAGTTTCAGTTTCTCACACGCAGTCGAGGTTGCGTTTCGATTGCGGATTTAACCAATTTTACACGGATGCACGCAATTCACAGCAATGAAATCATTGACAGGCATTATTTAATCTATGAGATACGCAGCTTCGAAAGATGCTCAGGTGGTGGAACGGCAGACACGCCACGTTCAGGTCGTGGTGCCCGCAAGGGCGTGAGGGTTCAAATCCCTCCCTGAGTACCATAGAATTTCACCCAGTTACTAAGTCTCTGAAATTCAACTTTTGTGTTTTTGCTGCGTGTGCTGTGTTCTTGTCGCAGAAGTCCTTTTTGTGGCTGTTTTTTACCACACAGAAGGATTTCGGCTGCTGTCGTCTGTTGGTTTCATTGAATTGAGCAACGCCCCTCTCCTATGCCTGCACGAATGATCTGGTCAGTTCACGAACGACGGGTTCTATTTTTTCGATGGCTTCATGTTTCGACTTTTCGAATCGTTCGTCGCCAAATTCCTGATACTCGATCGATACATTCCATGACTGGGACACTCCGAGGTATTTCGACATGGTTTGGATGTGGGGGTGCAAGTGGTTCATGGAGGCACGAACACCTCCCGGATCAAAACCAAACTCACCGGAGGCGGAGAGCGTAACGAGTCGCTTGCCTGATAAGATCGGTTCCAAGGGCGTATCTCCGCGCGCCAGATCAAATGAAAAGGTTTTGCCTACGCGGATGACCTGATCGAACCATGCCTTCACCGCAGCGGGTAGACCATAGTTATACATCGGCGTCGCGATGACGATTACATCCGCTTGCGATAGCTCGGCGATGGCTTGATCCGAATATTCCAGGACTCGGTGATCTTGCTCACTTCGTTCGGCCTCTGGTGTAAAGGCTGACGCGATCCATTCTTCGCTGATGAACGGAGGTGGATTCTTGCCCACATCTCGTTGTGTGATTTCGCCGGTGAGGCCAGCCGAGTGCCAGCTGTCTAGAAATCTTTGCGTGAGCATTCTGGAAAGAGAGCGTGAAGAACGGGCGCTGCCGTTGATCACCAAGAGATTTGTCTGATTCTTCATAGGGATGGAGCAATTGTTGCGTTTGATTTGGAGAGAGTTGGGCGCCCGGCTTCGTTTTGTCCGAGCTGGATTCTTGAGCTGAAACGGCCACCCGAACTGCGACACGGGTGGCCGTTTGATATTTTAGTAATTAAGCCGATGGTTTCCAGGCGAAGCGTTGGAAGGGGGCATCGATGGGTGTTTCGGCCAAGTGATTGACATAGTTGCTGATCACCTTCTGTGAGAGACCGAGCACGATTTCCAAGAGCTGGCGCGGGCCGTAGCCGGCGTCAAAGAACGCGCGCGCTTCGTCTTCGCTCAGATGTCCACGATTACGAACGATCGCGAGTGTCGTTTCGTGGAGTGCTTGCAGCTTGTCGTTTTCCAATCGTGTTTGATTGCGTAGGGCTTCGGTGATCGAGGGATCCACTCCCATTGCATTGGCAATGTAGGTGTGAGCTGGCACACAGTAGTGGCAAGCATGCTCGACGTTGATTGTTTGCCAGACGACGGTGAGTTCCTCTTCGTTGAAAGAGCTTTCTTGAAATAGTTCGTGCAGGCGTTGGTAGGCTTCCAGTAGTCCCGGAGCTTCGGCAGCGGCGGCGTGCAAGTTAGGGATCATGCCAAAGGCTTTGACCGAGTTTTCGAGCAGCGGCTTACTGGCAGCCGGTGCGCTCTCGATGTTGTGTAAAGTTGTAATGTGACTCATTTTATTTGGTTGGTTATTTGTATTTATGTTGTGGGTGAAATTAGTCACCGGCAGGCGTGCCAGTCTTAGAGATCGAGTGCATTGATTTCTTCGATCGTGAAGCGAGGGGTGATGTGTTGTTGGCAGTTCCAGTCGAATGCCTGGATGCGGAAGCGCAGTAGGCGTTCGACGCGTGCGCGGTATTTGGGGAGTTTGAGATGTGCTTCGAGTTCGGGGTAGTGCTCGAGCTGTAGCACATCGGCGGTTGCCCAGATCTTGAGTCGCTGGCGGGTGGGGTAGTCGATGAGGAAGAGCATCACTTTGCCGATGGCATTAATATTGCCAGTGCTGATGTATTGGCGGTTGCCGCTGAAATCAGGCATGGCGAGCGTTTCCGGATTAATGACTTTGAGGAATCCCGGAGGGCCGCCTCGGAATTGTACATAAGGCCAGCCGTTTTCTCCGACAGAGCTCAGGTAGAAGCTGTCTCGCATTTCTACGAAATGGATCTCGTCGGCACTGAGTCGGTAGCGGTCACCGCTGCACTCGGCACGAGCGTAGGCTTTGCGGGACCCTTGTGCGGATTGGACCGCCTTGACGGAGTCAGTGAATGCGTAGTGGGTGAAGTTTTGGTCCATGGTGGTTCAGGTGAACGCCGCCCGCAATGTTGGCGGGCGACGTTTCTTGTGTGTCGTTTGTTCCAGGAGCAGGTGGGATTAGACGGCTTGCGGTTCGCTGGCCGTGGCATAGCTGCGCACGCGGGTGACGATGCCTGAGCGGTCGGTGATACCAGTCGATCGGTGGCGGATTCTACCCTTGTTGAAGTAGAAGAGTGTCGGGATCGAGCCGACGTCGTTCTTGCGGGCGAGTTGCGGGTGTTCGTCGATGTTGACTTTGGCGATGATGGCTTCGTCGCCGAGCTCATCGGCGGCGGATTCAAGGATGGGATTCAGTGCCTTGCAGGGGCCGCACCAGGGAGCCCAGTAATCGACGACAACCGGTTGGGTCGAGTGTTGGATAATTGTATCCAGTTCGGAGGCGGATTGTATGTGATGGATGTTTTTCATCTTGAATGTCCATTCCTGGGTTAGCTTCTGTTGTGGCGCAGTCTGTTGAGCTGGCTAGGCGTGCGTTGTTGCGAACTACTGATCACGTGCGTGGGCACCTTCTTTGTATACTCGCGAGATTGTGCAGCTGACGCGCTTCGGGCGTGGTTAATCGAGAAGGGGGTTCGCTTCTTCGTGAGGTTCTTGGCGGGGCGATGCTGGAGCTTTTCCCATGTGTGGCAGTGCGTGTGACTGGTGTCACTTCGAGCACGATTGATCGTGCCAGCAGTGTTCGCTGAAAGTACTGATGAACCGAACAGGAGTAAGCCAAGAATCGCGAGTCTGTGTGGGATGTATGGTTTCATTGTGATTTTTTTCGCTATTGGATTGATTTGAGTTGTGGTTTGGAGATTAGCGGATCGATTTCCAGTTGGCATTGGCCTTTCGGATGTTGCCTTGGATGTCTTTGGCCCATTCTTTCTGAATGTCGCCGTCGAGGTTGAGGTAGAGCGTGCCGTCGATGAACTCATAGACCGTCGGGTTGCTGTTGAACTTCTTACCCAACGCGAGTCCGTAGGCGCAGTAGCCGTTGTAGGCTGGGAGATATTTCTCCGGGTTGGCCTCGAAGGCAGCTTTGTTGGCCTCGTTCGCGAAGAGATAAGTGACCCCTTCGTGTTGCGCGGCTTGAAAACCAGTGCCGCGGATGGGGCCTGATTCCTGATGGTAGCTGACGAGGTCGTATCCACCCACTGCGGGGAGGTCATACTGGTCTGCGTCGATCGCTGACGCGGTCAGTGCGCTGGCGAAGATGAGGATGCTGATGTTGATGATGTGTCTGATGCTTTTCATTTCTGTTTTTATTTTGTATTACTTATTTATGGTTATTATTGTTTCGTGGCAGATCGTGCCGAGAAGGGTTTAAAGGGCGTTTAACTGCTGTGGGTAAAACATGCCGCGGTTGAGGTCTTCTGCTGAAAGACTTCGCGCAGTCGTGATTTGCCGCGTGAGAGGCGTGACATGACGGTTCCGATTGGAATGCTCAGTGAGTTTGCGATCTCCTGGTAAGAGAGGTCGTTCAGATAGAAGAGCGCGAGTGGCGCTCGGTAGGTGGGATCGACTTCCTGTAAGGCTTCGACCGCGAGTTGTGCGTCGAGGCGACGGTGTACGTCCGTTTCAGTGGATCCTGCGATCGCCTCGAGAATTTCCGGATCACGGCTTTCGAGGCGGTTCCGGTCGCGTTTACGACGCAGGAACTCGCGGTAGAGCGTAGTGAAGAGCCAGGATTTTATTTTGCTTGGATCGCGTAAGCTACTGCCTTTGCTTGCGTAGATGTAGAAGGTTTGTTGGACGATGTCGTCGGCTTCGTGCGTGCTCTTCGCCAGGCTGTAGGCGAAGCGGTAGAGCGACTGTTGATAGTCGGATACGATTTGTTCGAAATGATCGGCAAGAACTTGCCCATCATGTGCGTAAGTGAGTGTTTGCGGCTTCATGGTGATTTGGGAAGTTTGCGGACCAATCATTGTCGTATCGGTGCGGTTGGTGATGTGCGCTTAGGTCAGAGACGAATGAGCGAGGTGGATGTCAGACTCGTCTTTCCCTGCATTTAGAATGGGGAAGTAGTAGGCGAGTGGTAGTGCATAGGCCCAGTGACGTGTCATCGAAAGAACCGGGAAGATCAGTCCGCCTGCTGTCCCTGCGATACCAAGACCGAGCAAAGGAAAGAGGAGAAACCAAACCAGCATGACGGTCTCCAGAGTAGTAAAGAGTAGTGCGCGAAACCATCCCGGTCCGAAGAGTGAAGGCGCGAGGGCCGCGTAGATTGCCGCGAGCGCGATGCCGTTGCCATAGTGCATGAGCAATGCGATCGGGAAGGGGAGCCCCACGGCTTGAGCGAGGACTCCGGGGATGTCCCACCAGGTTCCGGTGAAGAGAAGCCCGACGATATCGAAGAGCAGTGTGCCGATGACGCCGGCGATGCCGGCTTTGATCCAGTTGATTTTCATGGTAGTTTCTTTCTTTGGTTTGTTTTTTTATTGGAGGAGAGGGATTAGGCTTGGCCGCCGAAGCGGACATAGTCGTCGAGGTCGAGGTATTCGAAGAGCGTGCCGACGTCTGTCCGCGGAGGAGACTGCGCGAGGGAAAACTCTGCGATCCAGGCACGGACTTGAGGGTTTAGGCCGGGGAGCTTTTCGATCCATGCGCTCCAGGAATCGATTTGATGAGGCAGGAGCTGGTAGGGCGTCTGCGTGTGGATCCATTCAAGGATCTCGAAATCGCCCAGCCCTTCGCTGACTTTGGCCAGGAGCTCGTCTGGAGTGATGCCGGTGAACTTGAAGAACTGGAGGTCGAGGAGGCTTTCGCGACCATAGATGTAGACGCCGGCGCGGTCGTTTACAGTGGCGCGGGCCTTGTCGATGAGTCGTGGAAGGTGGGCGAATCCGCCCAGACGTACGCGTGGGCTGCGTGGCGCCTGTTGTGTTAGATCGGTGGTGATGGATGTGTTCATGTTGCGATGGGTGGTGGATGTGTTTGTTCTCAGAGACGGCGCTCGGATGCGTCGATGGCTTGGTCGTTGATCGATGCGAAGCGGCGGGCCATGAGTCCGTTGGCGTCGAACTCCCAATTTTCATTTCCGTGGGCGCGAAACCATTGGCCGGAGTCGTCGCGCCATTCGTATTCGAAGCGCACCGCGATGCGGTTGTCGCTGAAGGCCCAGAGCGTCTTTTTTAGTTTGTACTCATGCTCTTTGGCCCACTTGCGGCGGAGAAAGTCGACGATCTCGGCGCGACCATTGATGAAATCGGCACGGTTGCGCCATTCGGAATCTTCGGTGTAGGCCTGAGCCACCCGTTCGGGGTCTTGGGAGTTCCAGGCGTCTTCGGCGAGTTGTACCTTTAGGCGCGCGCTGGCTTCGGTGAAGGGTGGAAGCGGGGAACGTTGTTCTGTATGCATCATTGCTGGAGGGTGAGCGATGGAGGCTGTGGGCCCCCATCGCAGGATTGGATTTGGGAACGCTAGCGAGTCGCCTTAGCAGCAGCTGCACTGGGCGGCTTCCACTTCCGGGAATTCGCATTCTGTTTGTGCGTAGCGGTTGAAGTAGTTCGTGTAGAGATTGACGGCTACGTTCGCGACGACCTCGGCGGCTTCGGCTTCGGTGACTCCGGCGGACTTGACGGCAATTTGTGTCGACTCAGGCACCTGGCCCTTGGTCTCAATAATTGCTTTGGTCAGGGTGAGGATGGCTTGCTCCTTGAGGTCTGTAGACTCTGCATGGCGCGCGGCTTTCAGCTCGTCGGACGGAATCTTCATCAGGCTGCCGATGGCGGTATGGGCGCGAAGACAGTAGTCGCAGTCGTTTAGTTGGGCGGAGAGAAGAGCGATCTTCTCCCGTGTTTGAGGGCTCAGACTGTCGCCCGAGACCGCTCCGCTTAGGCCCAGATAGCCTTCGAGGGCTGCCTGGCTGTTGCCGAGGGCTTTGACCATGTTTGGGACCAGGCCCAGCTTTTGTTTGACGGCATCGTAGAGTGCGGCGACTTCTTGCGATGCGTTTTCGGATTCGAGTGTGTGGATACGGCTCATTGTGTTTTTTAGTTGTGTGTTTTTATGATTATAAACCGACTGGTCGGTCAGCTTATGTGAAAAAAAGAGATGCTTTGTTCTTTTAGGATAACCGACCGGTCGGTCTGCATGTGGTTATAGGAAAAGTTTGAAAAATTAATTTGGCTGAAATTACAGAAGTGCCGTGACTTGTTTCTTGGCGACTTGGAGAAACGAAAGGTCTTGGAAGTTCTGTAGTTGGATGAGGGTGCCTTCGAAGAGAATGAATAGGGTCGTGGCGATTTGTTCCTGTTCGATCTTAGTCTTCGTAGCGTGGTGTTCGGCGGTAAGAGCACGAAAGAGTTCAAATAATTCCCGCTTATGATTAGAAATTTCAAGACGCAGCGCATTTTCGCAGTCGGGGGTCTCGCACATGGTGTTGAGAAAGGCACAGCCGCGGAAGTTGGCATCCTGCATCCACTGGCCGAGGAAATCGAAGATGCCGACTATTTTGGATTTAGGAGTTTTCTTTGGGTTGATGAACTGGAGGAGCCAGTGGTTCCAAGTGGCGTGACGTGCTTTCAGCCATGCGATGCCCAGTTCTTCCTTGGATTTGAAGTGAGAATAAAATGTGCCTTTAGCAGCACCTGCTTCCTGGATGATTTGTTGGATGCCGGTACAATGGTAGCCTTGTTCATAGAAGAGCTTGGAGGCCACTTCGATGATTTCGTCCCGCTTGGATAGGCTGTTTTGGGGCTTGGTCATACCTGTGTAAGAAATGAATACCGACCGGTCGGTCAAGTTTACTTTACATGTTTATATGAATTTTCTCCGTAGCCGCGCTTGGATGGGGTGTATCATTTATAATAGGTAAGGTCTTTGTTCAAAAGTGTGAACGGTTAGTTTTTATGATTGATTAGTGCATCTATTTGTAATTATTAGTAAATCTGATTTGTGGTTTTGTGTCTAACTTACATCTCCACTTCTGTAGAATATACTATGAATAGCTTCGGTCCTCATCTTAAGCTTTGGTCGAGTTCTCATGACGAGTGGGAAATTAGCGTGTTGTATGGTAAGATAGGGGAAGCGCCTCCTTCGTTTTCGTATAAGCTTCCTAGTGAGGGGAGTTATCAGCTGGCGGAGATGGAGTTACTTGAGACAAGAGGAGAGCTTACTTACTTTAGAGTTCGTTTTGAGGTGCCGCTAAGGGCCAGTCATACACGGGTGGATTACAAGGTTGGGGGAAAGCGCTATAGCTTTCATGTGCCTGAGCTCCATCGTATGCCTAAGGTTTGCTATGGGTCCTGTAATGGATTTCACAGTCAGAAAATATTGAAGGAATTCGTCGAGGGTGGAAAAGGCAATGCGATGAAAGCCACCGAACGCTGGCGTAATATGCTGCAGTATCATAGCTCGAGGCGCTATAATGTATGTATACTTGGTGGCGATCAGATCTACTCTGACATTGCGCTGGAGGGATTTGAGGATCATGTATTGAAATGGTCCTGGCATACGACTCGATCAGAGCGCAAAGCGCGCAGCTTAACTGCAGGTGAAGTGGAAGCTCTGCGAGATTTATACACCGATATGTATGTCAATAGTTGGGGGCGTAACCCGGAAATGAAGAAAATGCTTTCGACCTGTCCCTCGTTGATGATGTGGGACGATCATGACATCATGGATGGATGGGGCTCTTACGAGGATGAGCGTGAAAAATGGCCTGTATTCAAAGAGGGAGTTTTCCCCGAAGCGCGGCGTGCTTTTTTGCTGTTTCAGCATCACTGCAAGCCTAATGAAAAACCTGGAGGCTCTTTAGGCACGCGTAATAATTTCTCGACTGGACACGTGATGGGATCGCTTGGAGTCGTGCATCTCGATACACGAAGTGAGCGAACGCAACACCAAGTCATGTCTGAGAAAAATTGGGAGAAGTTCGCACAATGGCGTGAAAGTAATACTGAACTCAAGCATCTCTTCCTGTGTGTTAGTGTGCCTATGGTCTATGCCGACTTTGAAACCATAGAGAAGATTCTTCGGCTCATTCCTTTTGACCAGGGAATTGAAGATGACTTGCGCGACCATTGGCGCAGTGTGCCGCATCAAGTCTGCCGCGAACGCTTGCTCAAAGATCTGTTCGCCTATTCGAAAGAGAGTGCTTGTCGCGTCACCATTATTTCCGGCGACGTGCACGTAGCTGCGCATGGAGTGGTGGAACTTAAGGACGGTCAGGGCGATCACACTCGCACGAACCGTATTCACCAACTGATTTCGTCTCCCATCATGAATAAGGCTGGCAATCCCGTCGTGGAGAAACTGGTCGAATGGCAGGGCGATGCCGCGGAGGTCATCAACCCTACGATGAGCGCGCGGATGTTGCCGCTTCAGGTCGCAATTGGTACAAATGGCGCCAGCTCCAAAACTGCCCGCTACGTGTGGGAGCGCAATTGGCTCAGCCTCCTGCCTCAGGACGACGACGCTTATCGCGCGGAGTGGTATTTCGAAGGTTCCAACTATCCCTGCCGGGAGATTGTTTATTCGGTATGATTCTAACTGTTCGTCTTATCATGATTTCACTTTCAATCACTGGCACTGCATTGCTGTCCGGTTGTGCGATCCACTACTTCGATAAGGAAGCGGGTGTTGAGAATGTTTGGGGCTTTGGGCATATGAGGATGAAAGTTCAAGAGCCGCATGAAGGTCGCCAAGCATTGATTGCGGGGACTGAATCTTATGGCGCCTCCATTGGTACTACCCAAAGCGGCGCATTTGCGGCTCTGGGCTGGTTTAAGAACCATAAAACAATTATTCTTAATGAAGACGCACAGTTCAGAGTCGAATGGCCTGAGGCAGACTTTTTCAGCGTTCGAGTTGGAGCGAAGATGCCAAAACCGATTTATTACCAGTATGAAGTTGTATCAAAAAAGTCTGAATAGTCACTTTTTTTAATCAAAATTAACTCATGAATATGAACCATAAAACACCGATTGCGTTAGGTATTGTAACTAGCGTCACTTTATTATTGTCTGGATGCGCAGTAGGCTATGATAGCACGATGCTGGTCACAAAGACGAACGCGGGGTTGGAGTTCTCGACGACGCCGCCGACTGCAGCGCTCAGTGTGAATCGAACTGAAGGTGTCGTTACTCCGCAGTTTCAAGATGGTGAGGTACTTCCGGCAATGGCTAGTTTTAAAGGGAGTGCGAAAAACCTGTTCTCGCCTGCTGCGGGTTCAACATTTGCTACTGGTGACGCAGCAGTAGCAATGTCTGCACTGTTTGCGGATCCGACGCCTGGTACGCCTACAAGTCGAGTTGAAGACATCCAGAGAGATGATCCAGATTTTGATAGTAGTCGAACTCTGACTTACAAACCCATAATTCCTGGCCTATTTTTTGGCTTGTTGAAGACTGAGTTTCAAAAGAATGAAGTAGATAATACTGTCAAAGTCAGGCCTGTGTTTTTTGCGACTGAAACAAGCTTAGGGGTAAAGGTGTCGTGGTCTGGCCTAACTGCCACTCTCCCAGATTCGGTGAATGCTGGTTATAATCGGAAAGAGATTGGTATACTTCCTATATCTATGACACAAACCGCAGCTTCTGGTGGGGCACAAGCATCTTATAAAATGAAGCAGGCTTCATTGCTCGCGACACTCGATACAGGTTCGAAAATCGCAGGTGTGCAAACGACTGACGCTAAATCAGTACAATTTTTTGCAGTAGGTGATTCCGCAAATTTATTGTCGCAGCAAGAGTATATTCGAAAGGCGATGTTTCAGTCAATGGGTGGTGCTGCAGAAGACGCGCTTGAACAGTTCGAAGCTAATACAGAAAAAGGGTTTGATAATATTGGAACCGCTCCTGTCGTTCATGCTCTTAAGGACATCTATACGGTGTTAAGTGTTAATCTGAAGGATTCCAAAGATGCTCAAGCTCAAGTTGAGGCACTCGATGACTTAGCGAATCATTACCCGAGAGTATACGACTTTGATGCCTATGAATTATCTGGGCCAACTACGCTTTCTAAGGTTGTGCATAAGCAGACTGGTAAGGTTGTCCGTAACCCGGATAGCTTCAACCGAATCATAAATTATGAATCCTCTCTGCGCTCTTCAATACAGAGCTTGAAGACATCGTTAGCTGCACCTTCGACTTATACTTATAGTGGAAGCGCGGTCCTGAATTCAAAAGCGGCACTTGAAGCTGAAGTATTAAAACAAGAAAAGTTACATGCTGATATAATTGCACGCATTAAGTCTGATCCTTCAATAAATGCTGCGGTGAGGCATTATTTATCTCTCTTTATGAAATAATAACACCAAAAATATTAGATATGTTCAAGCCAGACAATGCAACTACCGTAAACGATAAGAACACTAGATTGGCCGACCTTTTGACGGCTGGAGGATGGCAAGATGAAGACATTGCAATCATACGTCGATTTAATGGCACGCCAGGTGATCCAAATAACCCGAATGGCTGGGATGCTACGCGTGTGAGTGCCTTTGATGCCGAGGTTGAAACTGGTGATCTCTAATGTGGTTGATAGAGTGCTTTTGCATCATCCTCCTCAAACCTGTCTGAAATTATAATGCCCGAATCAGACCCAGCGACAAACTTGACTAGCATTATGCCTCGATGGTTGGTGGTGCAAATTGCTGTTCTAAACTTGTTCCTTACATTTTTCGTATTGTTCGGTAGTCTGCTTTGGCAGAATACTATTTTTTCACCTATAGGTAGGGGACTGGTGATTCTCTGTGTATCCATTTCGCTGGGCATATTCTCATTTGTTCTTTATCCGCATCCCACAGACACCAAAGTTGACTTTAAACTGGGTTTACGCTTCGTCGGCCCATTGGCGGTCACGGTAGCTCTATTTTTATTTTTGAATAGAATGATGCCGCATCCAGTCGAGTGGAAGCCATTCTTGTTTGAGTCAATTATATATGATGGTGTTGAGTATAAGCTCGTTTCATCGACCACAATAGAATCTACGGAAAGAGGCGTTGAGTGGTGTCGGATACTGGATTCGAATAACGATTTGTTGGGCTTTGCCATTCGTTATAATCCGAATGAAACTTCTAAAACATTTAAATTAAAATTTAGCGGAGATGATCGGGACAAAAGAGTGCCAGTCTCTGCTCATCGGAATTCCGAATACTTAGAGATAAGCTCTAGTTTAAATTAAACACAGGTCTATAGAGTAATAATGAATTTATTAAAGATAACCTATATTTGTTTCTTCGCTTTTGTCTTTTCCCTTCTGTCTGCGAGTGACCGAACGTTAGTACTGACTCACGAAAACTCAGGTTGGATCGGTAAGTTCTACTACGCGGTAGCATTGAAATTCATCGACGTCGAGAGCCAGCGGCTTATAGACATGGTCAATGGAACTGACAAAGAGGATGTGAAAATGATTGTAATTTCTAGGATCGAGCTAGAAGGCGAAGATTCACTCTTTAGGATTTTTGTAGTGAAGAAGGATGTGTTGAAGACGACGGTTTATGCCGACTCACTTGAGATAAAAGAATCTGAATATGCATCAATTAATAATTGGTTTGAAGCTAAGTTGACTACCCGACTGACTAAGCTTATTAAGAATAAAGAAAATCAGATTTTGAACTCTCAAAGTCTTTTGAAGAGGATATCAGTGCTCTGAATCTACACGTCGCCACTATCGAAGATGCTGCTGATAGAAATGCTGCAGAATTGTACGTGGGTGCCATTTTATCTGAAGCAAACATCAAGCACGCATCGACACAGCAATACGTGGCTGCGTATCGATCAAATGAAATTCAACGATCTATCGCGATATTGTCTTCACGATACGGCCAAATGTTAGCGAGTGATTATACGGGGCATGTTTTCAAGCCGTCTGGTGCTGAAGTGTCACCGTTGGAGGTAGTGAGAGACAGAGAGTTGTTTGAGGACGTTGAGATCCATGCTGGTTCTGAGCCCGATCGAAAATATGCCGTAACATGGAAAGGCGCTGAGGCTAGACTGGTGCCACATGATACCGAGGTCGATATCGTGACAAAAATCGGGGAGATCGATGTGAAGAAAGATTTGAAGTTGAGTGAGGATTATCTTCGATCGGCACATATGAACGTCGATATCTTCTAGATTATGTCTGATGAGTCATATGCGTTTCTAACTTAATCTGAGATTTCATATTTACTGAGTTTGGCTTTGTCTTGTAGTATTGTAGTATCCGCATCGCTTATCGCGCTTGAGGATCCACCTTACTAAAAGATCACTATCTGTTTTAAGCGCTGATCGGGTGTAATTACATTCGGTAGCATCCAGTGACTTCGCGCAGTATTACTTTCACTTTTTGCAGGTTATGAGTGTTCCACCGATTGCGGGATATTTGGAGTCTTTTTTTGAAAGGTGCCCAATGAGGGCCTTCAATTAGCCCCGAAGCGAGGGGGATATCGCTTTCAATTGCCTCATTCTAATTGAGCTGCTCGAGGCGCTAACCTAACTATGTCAGATTGATTCAGACGTACGCAAAAAAAAGCCCCCGCGGTGGCGGGGGCTTGAATGGTGCTGAAGCTGCTTAATTGGAACTGGACTAAGGAGCTTGTTCGACCGCTTGCACGCGGATGAACTGACTGCCTACGGAGAAGTCGAGTGTGACGGTTGCCGTATCACCTGCGTTGGTGAAGGGCTGAGTCAGATCGGTGGTGCTTTGCACCTGCACTTCGAAGGTTGCACTCTGGTTCTCGGAGTTGAGCTGCATGACTTGACCGTCAATCCGTAAGCCTGCGACGGGCACATCGCTTAAGCCATATGCGCTGGGATCGCTGAGCACGCTTTGTTCGCCGGCGGTGTAATTCGCGTTGAGCTCGCTCTGTGTGAACAGGTCATACTGGCTGGGATTGCTGGTCACTGCATCCTTGCCGGCTTGGGTGTAGGTCTCCGCGACGGGGCCGCTTTGATCCGCGATGTCGGGATTGGTGCCGATGAGCGCTTCTTCGGCGTCCGATAGGCCGTCGTTGTCACGGTCGGAAACCGCAAGCACACGGCCGTCGGGAATCGAATCATAGCGAGTGTCACTATCGACTTTGGCCATTCCGAAGCTTGCAATATAGTTTTGCAAGGCCTGCTGGTCGGTGATGCCGAGCGTGGTTTTGATGTAATCCTGACTGGTGTAGGAAGCTGCACCGAAGCCGTAGCGGAAATACTGATCGCCTCCGTCTGCATTAAAAGACGGTAAGACTAGATCCACTGTGGTGCCGGGAACGGGAATGCCTGCGATGATGAGTGCTGTGCCATCGTTGAGGCGAGCTTCGATGACGCGTTGCCCTTGCTGAGTGATGACTTCATTCTCGCCGTCCAATACCAATGGCTGACGGGTAATGTCGTAGGTCACCGTCATACCTGCAAGTTGGGGGAAACGGCCGGTGCCATCACCGACACGTAGCGGATCCACCCCGGTGCCGGGATCGTTGTCGATGGTGCGCGAGAGGGCATTTTCAAGCACTAGCTTGAGGTCCGCCGTCGTGACATTTTCCACCACCGAGACGAAATTTCCGAAGGGTGAAACATCGAAGGTATCGCCCACGCTGATAGCGCCAACGGCGATGTCGGAGCGAATGCCACCGCCATTGGCGATCGCAATCTGTGGCAGGTTGACATCGAAACTGGCAGCACGTTCTTGGGCTGCAGCCAGCAGTGCGTCGGCGACCAGGTTGCCCCCATTTTGCTCTTGCGAGCGAATGAGGTCTGTATCTGTGCCGCCAACAATCAGACTGTCGGTGGAGCCAATGATTTCACTATCGATCGCATGGGTGAAGGCGACGACTTTATCGATGACTTCGCTTTCGATAGTGGGATCGAGTGCATAACCATTTTCCGCATCGACGCTGTCGGCCACAATCACTGCGGGGCCAGAGCTTAGATCGACGCCGAGGAAGTGATTGTCTGCATCGAAGCGTAGCGTGAGGCGCCCTAGGTAGCCGTAGTTACCACCAGTCGTTGCAATCGGGATACCATTGGCGTAAGTCGGATAGCTCAGGCCCACTTCGTTATAACTGTCACTGGGCACCAGACCACTGTCGGCCGCATTGCCCGGAGCGGAGGCTCCGTAAACTGCTCGTGGTGACAAGAGCGCAGTCGAGCCCAGAATCTCGTCACCGCCGCCGGCGATGATCGCATTGACATCGGCAGAGAGCAGTGAGGCGAGTGCCTCGTCTTCGGCCACACCCTGCAAGTGTGAGATCAGGATGATGGCGTCGGTGCTGCTCGCCAGTGCGGCTGCCTCGGCGTTCACAGCTGCGGCCACTTCAGAAGCAATCACTGCTCCGGGTGAACTAATGAAGGGAAGGTTTACGGTGGTGGCACCGATGAGCCCGATGACCTTATCGCCCTGAGCGGTGCTGACGGTGATGGTTTTACTTTTCACAATATCACCAGTGTTGACCAAGGCTTGCAGCGCAGGCTCGCCCGTGAAATCCAAGTTAGCGCTCAAGTAAGGCACCGCGTTGGTGGTTTGTGCATCTTCGATGAATGCGGCCAGCACTTCGGGACCGAAGTCAAACTCATGATTACCAATTGCAATGGCGTCGTAACCGATATGACTCAGAGCCAGTGCGTCGTAATAAACCTGTGGCTCGCTATCAACGCTGGCTTGAAACTGCTTCCCCGCGAGGAAGCTATCGCCGGCATAGACTACAACCACGCCGTGATCGACGGATTGGTAGAAGCTACGGTGGGCATCGATTGCAGTCTTCATTCGAGCTACATTGCCGTAGTCAGGGAACGAACTGGAGTATTCCGGCAGCTTGGACTCACCATCGTTGTGGTGTAAGAGTGTGAGATTCCAAGTGCTGTCGGCTTCCAAATCGATTTGATAGGCGGTGAGCGATCCGCTCACTTCGCTTGCGACCAGTAGCAGTGCATGACCATTTGGACTTTCAGCCGCAGGCACAAAGGCGAAGCCTTCTGGACCGATGTCGCTGGACTGTTCCGCATCGACTGTGAAATCACGGTCGTTGACGTAATCGATAAAGAGCGGCGAAGTTGGGTCTGTGATGTCGTAGATCATCACGCCACCCACACGCTCAAGTGCGACAAAGGCGATCTGACGTCCGCCGATTTCAGCTATTTGAACGGCTTCAGGTTCTGGGCCCTTATTGTCCGAACGATCATCAATTGCGTTGTCATCATTGCTGGCATTGAAATGATCGGGCAGGAATTGAGCTGTGATACGTTCAAAATCGCCGCCGGAATCAAAGACCAGTTCTCCGGTCGATGCATTCCAGATCGAAAAGGAACGCGCGCCTGCAATTTGTATCTGATCCACGTCGCCGTCATTGTCCAAGTCGCCACCAAAGGAGAAGGTGCCGACATCACCGAGGCCCGAACCATCCGTGAGGATGTCGCGATTCGGGAAGATGGTTTCATCGAGAATCGCATCTTGTAGATCCGCCTCATCGCCCAGGCCATTGCCCGGGTAATCACCGAACAACTCTGGATCACGACCATCGCCTTCATTGGCGGTCACGATGTAGGTCTGACCATTGACTGTGTAGGCCGACATCGCATCGGGCATATAGAGACCAAAGAAAGGCTGAGGAACGATGTGCACCGCATCATCGTTTTTCTCGGCATCCAGCGCATTGACTAGCAGTGAGTGATTCTTCGCACCCAGCGGGAAAATTCCCGTAATGGTATCTGTCGCAAGGTCGATGGACAGGATCGCATTGTTTTCCTGTAGGCCAACGTATGCGGTGCCACCATCAGGTGCGACTGCGATATATTCAGGCTCGAGGTCCTGTGCGACCGATGCGGCATTCGGGTGAATGCGCACCTTAGCTGTTGTGCTCAAATCGACCGGTGCTTTAATCTCGGCCAGGCTCGCTCCCAGCGCCAGTGAACCACCTGGCTCGAATACGCTGAAGTCAAGTTGAACGGGTGTGCCCGGTGTCACCGAAGCGCCCGCTCCATTGATGGGAATGATCGTGACAGAACCTTCGGGGTTAAAATCAGGAGTGCCGCCACCCGTTAAGTTATCCGAGGCCTCTCCTTCATTGGCGACCAGCACCTTGAGCCCGTCGGGGGTGAAGGTCAGCATATCGGGCAGGTAGCCCGCATCAGCGGTTGCGACCGGGGCCACCGGACCTTCGTCCAAGCTCGCGGCTGCGTCGTAGAATGCGACGATCCCAGTTTCGTAGACGGTGTCCGCTTGCAGGGCCACAGCTACAATGCCGTTCTTAACTGCAACGCTGTTAGGACTGTAAGCCTGGCCATCGATATCGGCGAAACTCAAGCTTCCGATTTTAACTGGAGTGGCTGGATTGGATAAATCGATCACATCTACGGAGTGATCGTGGGCGTTGGTGACGAATACACGTTGTGTCGCGGCATCGTAGGCGGGGATCTCAGTGGCCGAGCCATCGAAGATGCCCGATTCGTAAGAGCCCAAGCGAGTCATGCGAACGGGGCTATTGAGCGAAGCAGCATTGCTGACGACCGCGAAGCGCGCGCCATCGGCATTGTGATTCAACTCGGCCCAGACTTTGTTTTGAGTGGTATCCACGCCTGCACTTGCAAGTGCGGCCGCTGCGGTGGGGCTGTCATAAATATTAGCCAAGCGCGCATCCATCCATGTGCCGGATACGGGATCGTAAACAGCAAGCGTCAAAGTCGACTCATCGATGCCCACAGTTTCCGCATAGGTCATTTCCAACCGGTAGAGTTCACTTTCTTCACCATCAGGTGTATTCGCCAGACCATCCAATACGAGGATGTCTCCAAGCACCTGTGGGTCCGATGTGCCATCCAGCCAGCTGAAATCAACCAGCGCACCGAACTCCACCAGTTCAGGTGTGACGCCCGCGTCTGGCACAGTCATTTGACTTTCAAAAACGTCATTAGTGCCGGATACGATTTCAACCTGAGTTCCATTCGGCGAGGTGCTGGTGAGCCCGGCATAGTCCGCGTTTGGTTCGACGAAGAAACGATCCCCTTCCGTGGAATACACCAACCGATCCGACAGCACCCAGTTCGGAATCCATGCATCGGTGGTGTAAGGATCTGGGGCCTCGCTGCTGTAATGGTTAAACACAATTTGTGGTCCGTCCACTTCAACCACGCAATAACTGACACGACCGTTCATTTGTACGACCTGCCCCTCATTATCGCCCTCCGGCATTTCGAAGTTGTAATATTTCTCACTATTGGAGCCCACCAGAATATGGTTGAGCAGCACTTCGCCCTCTGTATCCAGTGCAACACTACGACTGTATTGATGATCGTGGCCCACTAAGATGGTATCGACGCCCGCTTGCGCCATTCCTTTTAGTAACTGCAATTCGAATTCAGGATCACCACTGGCGCCTTGAAAGATGCCATCGCGCCCCTTTCCAAAATAAGGCGCGTGCTGCACCAGCACGCGGTGGTCTGCCCCGGATGCGGCCGCTGCCGGCAATGCGACCGATTGCAACCAACCGATCAACTCGCTTGGAGCCACGCCATATAGATCCATCGAGATCACAAACATATTGTTGAATGTGAAATAGTAGCAAGTGCCAGGTCCCTCGACTAATAAAGGATTCGTCGGCAGAGGAAACTGCGCGTCCCAGATGGTGCTATCGTTGAGTTCGACCGGTCCAAACAGAGGATCGTTCACCGCGCTGGTGGATTCCGTTTTAACATCGTGATTGCCACGCTGAATATAGATCGGAATGCCCGCGTCGTAGATCGGCTGTGCCACGCTTAGCCACAGCGCATTTTCTTCAACCGTCCCCGTGTCCGTCAAATCGCCGACACTTATAATCATATCGACACCGTGGACATTTACGAACTGATCCACCACCGGAGCCATTAAGCGCGTGGAGACATCCGGATAAGCGGCGGCCCCCTGGGTATCCGTCATCACCCCATAGCTCCAGGATTCAGCCGAGGCAGTTAGTGCACCAAGCGACAGAGAAAGTGTAGCCAGACCGATGCTGGAGAGTGATAGTTTCCTATCGCCTGAGAGACGAGACATTCGAATTTTCCCGGCAGGAAAAGCATCGATGCTCGAATGAGAGATGAATGATTTGTAGCGCATGCGTAGCTGTTCAGTAGTATAGTTATATTTTTATATTTAGAGCTGCCTGAATGAGGCAGGGAGGTCCCTGCGAAATCGATCCAAAGTCGCTTACGCACAAAAAACAAACGTTCACATGTAAATTTACGGGAACACAGTTACAGCCCTGCGACATTGTCAAAACGCCAAGACAGGTCGTCACCTTTCCTCAATGTTGGAAGAGTTACTCTTGTTTAATTAACGTTATGTTTGGCGCGGCGCTTCTGCCAGAATCATGCAGGTCTCCGGCAAAGGACCCCGGTTCATAGAACCGAGGATACCTTCGGACTTTGTCGCGACCTCGCGCTAGCGAGGTCTTTTGGCGAATCGTGGCTTCAATTTTGAAGGTTGGCTCTTACCATTGCATGAAGAATCATGTTGGTCTCCGGCCGCACGGCCCCGGTTCATAGAACCGAGGATACCTTCGGTCTTTGTAGCGACCTCGCGCTAGCGAGGTCTTTGGGTGAATCGCGGCTTCAATGTTGAAGGTAGGCTCTTACCATTGCGCGAAGAATTATTTTGGTCTCCGGCAACGGCCCCGGTTCATAGAACCGAGGATACCTTCGGACTTTGTAGTGACCTCGCGCTAGCGAGGTCTTCTGGTGAATCGTGGCTTCAATGTTGAAGGTAGGCTCTTACCATTGCGCGAAGAATTATGTTGGTCTCCGGCAACGGACCCCGGTTCATAGAACCGAGGATACCGTCGGACTTTGTAGCGACCTCGCGCTAGCGAGGTCTTCTGGCGAATCATGGCTTCAATGTTGAAGGTAGGCTCTTACCATTGCGCGAAGAATTATTTTGGTCTCCGGCAACGGCCCCGGTTCATAGAACCGAGGATACCCTCGGACTTTGTAGTGACCTCGCGCTAGCGAGGTCTTCTGGTGAATCGTGGCTTCAATGTTGAAGGTAGGCTCTTACCATTGCGCGAAGAATTATGTTGGTCTCCGGCAACGGACCCCGGTTCATAGAACCGAGGATACCTTCGGACTTTGTAGCGACCTCGCGCTAGCGAGGTCTTCTGTTCAGGTGGATCAGGCAGGAATTGCTTCGGCTGCGTCTTTTTCGACCTTGAGGTTGTCGATGATGAACTCTTGGCGTTCGGGTGTGTTTTTGCCCATGTAGAAGGTGAGCATTTCCTTAATCGTCATGCCCTTGGGGATGATTACGGGGTCGAGGCGAATGTTTTTGCCGATGAAGTGTTGAAACTCGTCGGGGGAAATTTCACCGAGCCCTTTGAAGCGCGTGATCTCTGGCTTGGGTTTGCACTCTTCCATCGCGGCGCGGCGCTCTTCGTCGGTATAGCAGTAGCGGGTGACCTTCTTATTACGCACGCGGAAGAGGGGTGTTTGCAAAATATGCAGATGCCCTTGTTTGATCAGTTCGGGAAAGAACTGGAGGAAGAAGGTGATCAGTAACAGGCGGATGTGCATGCCGTCGACGTCGGCATCGGTGGCAATGACGACGTTGTTGTAGCGTAAGTCGTCGAGGCCGTTCTCGATGTTGAGTGCATCTTGCAAGAGGTTGAACTCTTCGTTTTCGTAGACGACTTTCTTCGTCAGTCCGAAGGAGTTGAGCGGCTTGCCTTTTAGTGAGAAGACGGCCTGAGAGTTGACGTCGCGCGCCTTGGTGATGGAGCCGGAAGCGGAATCGCCCTCGGTAATAAAGAGGGTGGAGTCGAGGCGGCCGTCCTTTTTGCTGTCGAGGTGGATACGGCAGTCGCGCAGTTTTTTATTGTGCACTTTGGCCTTGCGTGCGCGTTCGCGGGCGAGCTTTTGGATGCCTTTGAGTTCCTTGCGGTTACGTTCGGACTCCTGAATTTTTTTACCTAGAATTTCGGCGGTTTCGGGATTGCGGTGTAGGTAGTTGTCGAGCGCCTGTTTCATGAAATTACTCATGAAGGTGCGGACAGTGGGACCTTTGGGGCCCATGTCGGTGGAGCCGAGTTTGGTCTTGGTCTGTGACTCAAAGACGGGCTCTTCGACTTTTACGCTGACTGCGGCGCAGATTGAGGTGCGGATGTCGACGGCGTCGAAGTCCTTTTTATAAAAGTCTTTGATGGTCTTGGCTAAGGCCTCGCGGAAAGCGGCGAGGTGGGTGCCGCCCATGGTGGTGTGCTGGCCGTTGACAAAGGAGTAGTAGTCTTCGCCGTAGGAATCGTTGTGGGTGAAGGCGATCTCGATGTCGGTGTCTTTGAGATGGATGATGGGATACATGGGCTCGCCATCGATTTTATTGTCCAGTAGGTCGTGAAGGCCTTTGTCGGACTTAAATTTTTTGCCGTTGTAGACGATGGTCAGGCCACTGTTTAGATAGGCGTAGTTCCAGAGCATGTTTTCGACGTAGTCGTCGCGGAAGCGTACGGCACCGAAAATTTCTGGATCGGCGTCGAAGCGTAGTGCGGTGCCGTCTTTAGACTCGCTGTCGTCGCGGTCTTTGAGATCTTCGGAGACGACTTCGCCTTGTGAAAAGCTGACGCAACGAGTTTTACCGTCGCGGTAGGCTTGGATTTCGAATTCGGAAGAGAGGGCGTTAACGGCCTTGATACCGACGCCGTTGAGGCCGACAGACTTTTTGAAAGCTTCGGAGTCGTACTTCGCACCGGTGTTGATTTTGGAAGCGCAGTCTTTGAGTTTGCCGAGGGGGATGCCGCGTCCGTAGTCGCGGACGGCGACGTGGGTGCCATCGATGTTGACTTCGATCACCTTGCCGTTGCCCATCACGAATTCATCGATCGAGTTGTCGATGACTTCTTTGAGGAGGATATAAATACCGTCGTCGGAGGAGGAACCATCGCCCAGTTTCCCGATGTACATACCGGGGCGGAGGCGGATGTGTTGTTTCCAGTCGAGGGATTTGATACTATCTTCGTTATATTCGGCGGACATTTATTTGTGGATATGAAAGTTGGCGGAAATTGAAAGTGTGAAAATCAGAAGTGCTGGGGCCGCTGGTGATGACAATTCTAGGCAGCTGCCGGGGCGCTTATGCAGGCTCGATCACTTCCGTGACTGGCATGATTTTAGGATCTTCGGTCAGTTCTTGGGCCTGTGCAGTGCGTTTGGCTTCGAAATGCTTGAAGAAGGCTTCTTGAGCGCTGAAGAGTTGGGCATCATTCTTACGCGAGGGCTTATGATAGGAGCCGTTGGAGCGCAGGATTCGGGCGTTACGCGTATCTTTGAGATAGGTTTCAAGCAGGTCGAGTATGCGGGCGCGATGATCGGGGTCTTCGATTGGGAAGATGGCCTCGATGCGGCGGTAGAAGTTGCGTGGCATCCAGTCGGCGCTACCGGCAAAAATATGTGGTTGGTTGCCGCTGCTGTTTTCGAAGTAGAAGATTCGGCTGTGCTCGAGGTAGCGCCCGAGGATGCTGCGTACGCGGATGTTGTCGCTGACGCCTTTGATGTTCGGCACCAGGTTGCAAATGCCACGTACGATGAGGTCGATTTTTACGCCGGCTTGTGAGGCACGGTAAAGATTGTCGATGGTCTCTTGGTCTACGAGGCTATTGGTCTGCACAATGATGCGTGCGGGCTTGCCTGCCTTGGCGTTACGCGTTTCGGCGCGAATGTGTTTCTGCATGTTACTATGCAGGGTGAAAGGTGCGACGAGAAGCTTCTTGAAACTCGGAGTGAGAGAGAAGCCGGTGAGGGTGTTAAAGAGGCCGGCGACCTCACTGGTGATGTCTTCCTTACATGTAAAAAAGCTGAGATCGGTGTAGAGGCGGGCGGTTTTGGGATTGTAGTTACCGGTGCCGAGGTGGACGTAACGACGTAGAATGGTATCTTCGCGGCGAACGACCATGCAGGTCTTACAGTGGGTTTTGAGGCCGACGAGGCCGTAGACCACGTGGACGCCGACATCTTCGAGCTGGCGTGCCCATTGGATGTTATTGGCTTCATCGAAGCGTGCTTTGATTTCGACCAGCACGGTGACTTGCTTGCCGCGGCGGGAAGCATCGATGAGAGCTTTAATAATTGGAGAGTCACCCGATGTGCGATAGAGAGTCTGCTTGATGGCAAACACATGGGGATCGCGTGCGGCTTGATTGAGAAAATCAATAAAGGGCTGAAAGCTCTCGTAAGGATGGTGCAGAAGTATGTCCTTGGTTGCGATTTGCTCGAAGATGCGTTCCGGATTCTCGAGTTCCTTGGGTACGTAGGGCGTGTGGTGGGGGAATTTTAGGTCAGGACGATCGATTAGGTCGTAGGCGCTCATTAGGCGGAAGAAATTGAGTGGGCCTTCGATGGTGTATACGTTTTCCGGCTGTAGCTTGATCGCTTCGAGGAACTCTTGCATGAGTGCCGGATCGGCCCCTTTAGCGATCTCCAAACGCACGGCAGCTCCCTTGTGCATGTTCATTAATTCTTCTTCGATCTTGCGCAGGAGGTTTTCGACTTCTTCTTCGTCGATATAGAGATCGCTGTTGCGAGTGATGCGGAAGGGCACGGAGGAGGTCACACGATAGCCAGGGAACAGGCGCTTAATGAAGCGCTGCACGATATCGCTGAGAAATACATAAACTTCGGGCTTACCACGGCGAGTGACGCCGACTTTGATAATTCGGGGCAGCACCCGAGGGATGGGAATGATCGCC
Organism: Coraliomargarita algicola; assembly: GCF_033878955.1. Classification (NCBI taxonomy): domain Bacteria; kingdom Pseudomonadati; phylum Verrucomicrobiota; class Opitutia; order Puniceicoccales; family Coraliomargaritaceae; genus Coraliomargarita; species Coraliomargarita algicola. The sequence goes on along the minus strand of NZ_CP138858.1, from coordinate 1,806,426 downwards.
ATCATGCGCTCGATGATACGTGTTTCTGGGTCGTCGATGGAGGCGAGAATGTAGAGCGCCTTATTGGTCAGCTGCGGGAATGGGTGAGCGGGGTCGATCGCCAGTGGTGTGAGCACGGGGAAGATCTGTTCCTCGAAGTAGGTCTCCACCCATTTCTTCTCGTTGCGGGTTAATTCGTCGATACTGGAGAATAAAATGTCGGATTTCTTTAGACCTGGGACGATTTGCTGCTCCCAGCAATCGTACTGATCCGCGACCAGACGCTTACAAATACTATGGATACGGCGAATTTGCTCTTTAGGGCCGAGACCGTCGGGACCGCGTTCGATTGCGCCGGATTTGACTTGCTGGAGTAGGCCTGCGACCCGGATTTCGAAGAATTCGTCGAGGTTCGAGCTGACGAAGGCCAGGAACTTCATTCTTTCCAGCAGTGGATATTCAGTCGACTCAGCTTGTTCCAGCACACGCCGATTGAAGGCCAACCAACTCAGTTCGCGGTTAAAATAAGGAAAACGGGGATGTGTGTGTGTCGTATTAGCTGTGCTCATCATCTATAGATTTTGGGACCATGTGTGGGTTCAGGCCTTTAAGCAAGCCAGAGCCCGTCTCCATGCTGACTTTTAACATAGAATCCTGCCCAATATTTTAGGCGAGACCCTAATTGAATTGAAGAATAAACCTCAAGAGTGTTGCAATCATTGAAAAAATGGCTGAGCGTAAGACTGCAACTCATTATATATTATGAAACTATCACACATTATTACACTTCTCATCGCTGCACTCTTCTTTTCTGGCTGCGCGTCGAACGATAACGCATCCATGACTGAAGAAGCTGCGCCTGCTACAGGTTCTTCGACCATGGGCAATGACGGTGCGACGCAAAAGACCGCATATGAGGGCTCGACGGGGTCGGGGCTACTGATGGAGCGTTACAAGTCTGGCAATATTGAAGGCTACCGTGACTAGTCTTCAGCAGCACGCTGATCTTTCAACGTCGTTCCTGTTCCGGGGACGGCGTTTTTTATATTTTGGTGAATAAGCCTATAATTTTAATTTCCGGCTTTCGCAGCGACGTTTTACTGATAGCTCTTGTGGCATGGAAAATTTAACTCCAGCCTCTCGTCGCCAATTTTTAAAACTGTCCGGACTTGCTGGTGCGGCTTCATTTTTATCGAGCTCTGCTGCGGTCGCTTCAGCGTCGACTGCGGGGCGAGGTGCGGAGCACTCGTCAGGACAGGCAAAAAACGTCATTTTTCTAGTGGTGGATGGCTTGTCTAATGGCACTGTGGGCCTGGCTCACCATTGGAAATTGCGACACCAGCAGACGCCATTAAATTGGATGCAGCTGTTTGAACGCGAAGATCTGCAGCGTGCGTATCAGGATACTGCTTCGGCGAGTTCGCCAGTTACGGACTCTTCGGCGGCCGCCAGCTCCTGGGGCTGTGGTCAGCGCATTGACAACGGCGCGGTCAATGTAGACGCAGCCGGGGAATCGCTGAAGCCTATCTTTAGCTACGCGAAGGAGGCGGGTAAGGCGACTGGACTGGTGACGACTTGTCGTGTCACGCATGCCACGCCGGCAGGTTTTGCGGCCAATGTGCCTGAACGTAACATGGAAGATGAGATCGCTCAGCAATATTTAGAGCGCGAGGTCGATGTTATTCTCGGTGGCGGGGCACGTCATTTCACCCAGAAGCGTGAAGATGGCAGTGTGATTCAATATATCCCACGCTTTGTGGATAAGGGCTACACGTATGTGAGAAACCGCACAGAGCTGACCGAGGCCGCTGCGGGGCAGGGGCCTTTGATCGGTTTATTTGCAAAGAGTCACATACCTTATGCAATTGATCGTGAAAATCAGCAGCCACGCGAGGACACGCCTAGCTTGGTCGATATGTTTCGCGTCGCGTTAGCCCGGCTGGATCGGGCTAAAGATGGTTTTGTGCTACAAGTCGAAGGAGGGCGTGTGGATCATGCCGGGCACGCCAATGATGCAGGAGCCATATTACATGAGTTTTTGGAGTTTGATGCCTGCATTCCTCTTGCATTGGAGTATATTGATGCGCACCCAGACACGATGTTGGTGATTACGACAGATCATGGCACCGCAGGTTGTCAGCTGAACGGCGCGGGGGCTGGTTATAAAGATAGTGGCCCCGCACTGGACCGAATCAATCAACTGAAATACAGCTTCGAATGGCTGCATTCACGTCTGATGGAGGCAAAGAAGTTTGATCCTAAGTATGTCAAAATGGCCTTCGGCATCGATGCGACTCCCGAGCAGGCGGCCATCGTTCAACGTGCGATTAAAGCAAAAGCGAAATATTTAAGTGGCGCCTTTATCGAAGCCTTTGGTGCGCAGCTTCAAGCGATGACTGCAGTCGGTTGGACTTCGGGGAATCACACTTCGGAGTGTGTGGAGCTGTTTGCCTTCGGTCCCGGTTCGGAGACTGTGCCTGCATTTGTTCGAAATTATGAGCTGTTTGGAATCCTAACAAAGTCACTGGGCATTCAGACCTCGTAGCTTCTGAGTCGGTGCGGGGTGAAATTCACAGCCCGCAAAGTGCGTCCACTTGCTGTCGCTTCGGCAGTGCGTCGCGTGCACCTGTTTTTAGGCAGGTCAAAGCTGCGGTGGCGCAGGCGCGTCTGAGATTTTCGCGTAGCGGCATGCCTTGTGCGAGTCCTAGTGCGAAGGCGCCGTGAAAGGCATCGCCTGCTCCGGTGGTGTCGACGGCTTCGATGTCGAAGGCCGGCATGTGGTGCTGGCCCTCCTCATCTTGCCAATAAACACCCTCAGCGCCCCAAGTCACTGCGGTGAACGGTGCCGCACCGTCCAGTGAGGCCAGTGCCGAGCGTGGCGCGTCTTCTCCACTAAACTGACGGGCAAATTTCTCTGAAGTGATCAAGTAGTCGACCTTGTTATAGAGCAGTTGAGTGCCGTCGTTAATCGAGCCGGCATCCAACACACTGGGTATGCCCAGACTCCGTGCCTCGTCTACCAGCTTTAATGAGAGGAGTGGTTGGTGACCATCGACCAATAAGACACGGGCGGGGCTGCTGTGCAGGCTTATGCTGTCATCGGGGGCGAGTGCACTGGGTGCACGATAATCTATAATCGAGCGTTGGCCGTCTGGCTTAATGGTGACAGCAGCCACTGGGGTGGGGGCGGCGGCGCGATGGATGCCGCTGCTTTGGACGCCTGCTTCGATCAGCTCTCGCAGGTGGGCTTCACCAAAAGCGTCGCTGCCTAAATAGCCGGCAAAAGCGGCATTGCCTCCCAGGCGTGCGATCGCCACGGCCGCGTTGGAGGCGGGGCCGCCACCGCAGCTATGCATCGACAAAGCACGCACTTTTTCGTCCGTTCCGGGGTGGTGGGGCGCTGTGAAGTTAATGTCGACACAGGCGTAGCCCACGCAAAGCACATCAATGATGGGGGAGTTTGTTGTCATAGCGAAAACTGTATAAAGAGCGCATACGCATAGACGGCGAGTAGTCCGGCCGCCACTAATTTGGGTAATTCCTTGAGTAGTTGTAGGCAGAGCAGGTGCACCAGTGCGAGCGCGGATAGGAATAGCAGGCCGTCTAGTAAAAAAGTCGGCAATGCCAGAGGTTTGAAGATCGCGCACAGAGCGAGGCAAAGCGGCATGCAGATATGAGCGTCGCTCAGTTGCGAGTGGTAGACCGCGTCCGCACGTTGTTGGCGCGCGTAGTGCCAGGCTAGCATTGCATTGGGCAATAGCATGAGTGCTCCCGTGAGCAGGCCTAGCTGCAGGATGCTGAAGAAGCCTGTTTCTTGTGCCATGAGCGTCGTGACGATACCATCGACGGCGAGTAGGCTGATAAAGCCACCGACTAAAATGAGTAGGCCATCGAGCAAGCTCAGAGGGATACTTACAGTGCTTGCAGCAGGTGTTCGTTTGAGCGCTTGAAAGATTTGTAGGCATTGCCACAGGGCAAATAGACCTAGTAGAGCGAAGCCTTCGTTACGATCGATCTCGCCATCTTGCCCCAGCTGCCAGGTGGCCAGGCTTAAGAGTATGAACGTGACACAATTCAGTATGAACGGGCCGCGGATTGCGGGGGATGCTGGCGACGATTTTTTGCTTTGTGAGTCCGGAATGAGTTTAAGCCCCCAGATGAGCGCGGGTAAGGCCAGCATGAGGCTGAGACTCGTGAGATTATTTGTCCATAGGTTGAGGGGGATGGCTTCGGTGGGGCCGTCGATTCGGAGCAGCAGCCAGACTAAGCATAGGTTTCCCCATCCCGTGGCATAGGGCAGTAAACCGGCACTCAGGACGGCACTACTGCGGCCGCGTTGCGCCATCGCATGCAGACGCCACAGAATGAGCCCTGAGCTAAGAGTATAGAGCGCAAGCAAAGTCCAAGGAGTCCAGTCTCCCGCGAATTCAGCGATCTTTGTGTGTAAATATTCCAATCCGCCAAGCTGTGTCGTGGATACGTGAATCGCAAATAATTATTCATTTCCAGGGGCTTCATCAATGAAGCCCCTAGGTCTTAGCCTGCACAGCAAGACTTTGTGGTCTGCTGGCGGCTTTTCCAATACGAGAAAACCAGCAAGCCGATCAGCAATATACCGGTGGCATGTTGCCAGAGGCTGGGGTGCATGCTGCCGTGCGCGTGCATGGCGCTGGCATCGGCATCTTGCTTGAGGGCAGAGTTTAATAACCAGCCAGCCAGCCAAGAGATCAGCAAGAGGCAGAGTAGGTAGATCGCGGTGGCGCGCCGGCCGAGCATCTTCCATACGGTGACGATGGTGGCGGTATTCGTTGCAGGGCCTGCAATCAGAAATACCAAGGCTGCGCCGGGCGAAAGCCCCGCTGCCATGAGTGCATAGGCCATCGGGATGGAGGCGGTCGCACATACGTAGAGTGGTAGGCTGATCGCTGTCGCGAGTAAAAAGGCCAGCGGGCCAGTGCTAAAGGAGCCACTCAGTAGGTCGGTCGGCAGCAGGGTGGTGATCAAGCCAGCCAGCACTAGACCGATGATCAAGGATGTGGCTAAGTCGGAGGGCAAGGTGACGAAGCCGTAGCGGAGTGCATCTATCGGCTTGCGCTTGGGAGCGGGGCGACTGCAGCAACATGTGTCTGGCTTGGCAGTGGTGTCAGTTTGGTCTTCGGGGGCGGTCCTGATTAAGGGGCCGGTGGGCAGTCCCATGGTCGGGGTGTGCGTGGGGGGCGCCAGTGAGAGGGCGGCAAAATTTGCACTGTTCGGCACCACCACAGGCTTTATTGAGGCGGCGGGGGTGCTGGGCGTATCTTTACAAAAGAGCTCAATGATGTAGCCCGTTACGATTCCTGTTACAAAGGCGACAGCGATGCGCACCATGGTGAAGAGTCCACCGAGCAGGGCGTAAGTTGCCAGAATGCTGTCGATGCCCGTCTGCGGGGTGGAGCTGAGGAAAGAGGCGGTGGCCCCGCGAGTGGCTCCACTTTTGCGCAAGGAAGCGGCGACTGGAATGACTGCGCAGGAGCACAGGGGCATCGGCACACCTAACACACTGGCTTTGATGACGCCGCCCAGTCCAGGTTTTCCCAGCCAATGTTGCACGAAGTCCTTGCGTATCAAGATATGCAGCAGTCCCGCAAAGGCGAAGCCGAACAATAGATAGGGGGCCATTTCGGCCACCATGTCCCAAGTATTCCGGGCGAAACTTGTGATAAAGTTATTCATCCTTGAGTCAGAGATCAGAGATCAGGCAACAGAAGCTAGTCAGCGCTCATCTGTATTCTTGATTGGATTCACGTTTGAGTTTCCTTGCTCGTCGTCCGCGTCAGATCCAGACAGACTATATCTGGCTGAGCAGTTCTTTGATCACATCCTGTGAAGAGTAACTCATAGTGTCCCAATTCACAAAACGGCTGAGCTTGGTGACATCATCACCACTGGTCACCATGGCTGGCTCCTCGCCGCCGTCTTTATATTTTTGTGGCATGCCGATGGCTGCCATCAAGCCATTGCACAGGCATTTGCGACCGACCGTATCTTCTTCTTTGCCGCCCTTTTTGATGTAGTCTTTGACCGGTTCGGAGGGGCAGCGATAGCCGATGGTGGCATCGGCTTTTTTGTAAGGATGACGCAGGTAGCATAGGTCGCAAATACGCTTGCGCGATTCATAGACCTCGGGCTCGAAGAGGGTGCCCTCCAAGTTGACGACTTTAAATGGGAAACCTGTCGGCGAGCCGCGTGAGTCGGTGAATATCTTGGCTTCACCGTTTTTCACTTTTTCGAGCACACGTTTCTTGATGGATGCATCAAAGCCAGACTCATCACAATAGGCGAAGGCTGTGCCGACTTGGATGCCGGCCGCACCAGCGGCCAATGCATCTTTTAGCCCCGTTTCGGAGGAGCCGCCGCCTGCGAGCCAAAAGGGGATGCCCATCTTGCTGAGCTGAGCCAGGTTGGCTTCGTCCTTGGGGCCATAGATCGGTTCGTCATTTTCGTCCAATTTCATGCCGCCGCGTGGCGGCGCATTGTGGCCGCCAGCGATGTGGCGCTCGACGATGAAGCCGTTGACTTTCCCCGTCGATTTTTTAGCCAAAGTGAGGGCTAATACATTGGAGGAAATAATGGGAAAGAAATCGGGCCGCTTGAGCTGCGGCAGCTCGAAATGTGGCAAGTGAGAGCGAATCCACTGGAGCGGATCGAAACGGGTATAGTAAGCATCCTCTTTGTCGGCGTCTTCTACGTTGATACGCATCTCCACTGGCTTCCACTCTGCTAGCGAGTCCAAAATACCAGGAATCGTGCGAGGAATGCCGGCTCCCATCAGGACGTTGTCCACGCCCGCGAGCATGGCGCCAAACATGGAGGTCAAATTGGGCAGTTGAATCTTTTCCAAATAATTCACGCCGACATGGCCATCGTGCCCTTCTTTGGCGAGGAAAACTTCGACGAAGTTCGCCGCGATCGCCAGGTCCACGACATGTTCGTTGGGATCGATCCGGAAGCCCGAGATGAGACGGAGTGGTTTATCGTTTTGTTCCGCTTCCGATCTAAAGTAACGGGCTAAAATGCGCTCGGCGACTGCAGGCACGGGGAAGGCGGCCAAGCCACGTCGCATGTGACCGCCAATGTCACCCAGTTGTAAACGTCGCACCATGACAGAGTCTAAGGCTGTGCCAGAGATCACGCCTAGTTGTCCGGCGGCTGCAACTGAATTTGCGAGTTTCCAGTCAGATACACCCGCACCCATACCGCCTTGAATTATTTTTGGAAGAAACATAGTTTATCTAGTATTTGAGACCTTAGTAGACTACGTCGACTATAAGTTCCAAATTCAATCAGGCAAGCGGCCTCTCTAATATTTTACGAGGTGGGCGAGTTGACCGTGCTTTAGGGGCAGGGTGGAGTGATCAGTCCAGTTCTGGGTCTTCCGCGCTCAGGCCGAAGACATCGCTGACGGCGTCGTCGGACAAGGTGCGGCGGCGAGAACGGCGGCTTCCGCGCGCGATGCCTGATTGCGCGCTGTCCAAGTGGATCAGCTCGCTCTGATCGACGCCCCGGAGTTTGAAGAGTAGCTCGGGGCAGTCGTCGAGTCGTGCGCCCACGCCGTAGAGCACGGCGGCCACGTGTTTGCACATGTCGGCCCAGTCGGGGCAGTTGCAGTTGAAATGAATCTGCTCTGGCTGGGGGAAGAGCCCGCTGCCGGGATGGGTCACTACGCGCATAATCTCGTCGGATAGCTTGCCCTGTAGCAATTCGATCAGGCTGGCGATCTTACCTTGGCAGGCCTGCTTGACCGCGGTCCATTGTTCGGGGGGCAGGGGGGCGATCTCGATGCTGAGTTCGTAGAGCTCGGAGCCGTGCACCATGGCTTCGATCCTGCCAGGCTCGATGGAGAGGTGCAGAATGGCGCCGTTGCGCAGGTAGCTGCGGCCGCGTGGCAGGCGGCTGTCGTAGTCGCTAAAGGACTCCAAATGGCGGCACCAGCTGCGCCCCCAGAAGCTGCTGGCGATTTTTTGGCGGCTCTTGAGCTCGCCCAAGGGCTTTAGCTGGTAGCCTTCTTCTGCCAGTTCTTTCGCTTTTTGGGCCGCGAGGCGCTTGCGCTCTGCGACGCTCAGATAGCGGGGGGATTCGTCGTCCCAGCTCATGATTGGGATTGGCTCAGGTCGAGGCGGACGAAGTCCATTAGCTCATCGTTGTTCATATCAGTGAATGCTTTTTCTGCACTGCCGCTGGTCAAGATCTGATTGGCAGTGTTTTGTTTTCCAGAGATCAGTTTGTCGATTCTTTCTTCCAGCGTGCCTGTGGTAATGAACTTATGCACCAAGACGTTGCGCCGTTGGCCAATGCGAAAAGCGCGGTCGGTGGCCTGGTTTTCAATGGCGGGGTTCCACCAGCGGTCGAAGTGAATGACATGTGAGGCAGCTGTCAGATTGAGCCCCGTGCCGCCGGCTTTGAGAGAGAGTATGAAAAAGGGCGGGCCGTCTTCGCGTTGAAAGCGCTCGACCATGCTTGGGCGCTCTGTAATCGGGGTGCCGCCATGCAGAATGAGTCCGTTGCGGCCGAAGACCTCGGCCAAGCAGGCTTCGAGTGGATCGGTGATTTCTTTGAACTGTGTGAAAATGAGAACTTTTTCGCCGCGCGATTCAATCTCACTGCAAAGCTCGGCGAGTCGGGTGAATTTTGCGCTGTCTTTGGGCGTGTAATCGCCGGTCTTAGTGAGTTGGTCGGGGTGGTTGCAGATCTGCTTGAAGCGCATCAGGTAAGCGAGCACCAGGCCCTTGCGCTGGATGCCCTCGGTGCTTTTGAGTTCCGTCTCTAAAGTTTTGGCTGTCTGCTGGTAGAGTTTGGCCTGCTTCGTGGAGAGGCCGCAGAAGACCTTCATCTCGGTCTTATCGGGCAGGTCGCTGATGATACTTTTGTCAGTTTTGAGCCGACGCAGAATATACGGAGCCACCAGCCGGCGTAGCGGGGCGTAGTTCTCGCCGTCGCCGGAAGCTAGGGATTTGGCGAACCGTTTAAATTGGTTGGCGTTGCCGAGCAGGCCGGGATTGAGGAAGTCGAAGAGTGACCAGAGGTCGCCGAGGTGGTTCTCGATCGGCGTGCCGGTGAGGGCGAAGCGCGCGTGGGCCTGCAGTTGGCGCACGGCTTTGCTCTGACGTGTGCTGTGGTTTTTAATTGCCTGCGCTTCGTCCAATACCACCCAGTGCCATGCGACTTTGCTGAGCCAATCGAGGCGCGAGAGCATGCCGTAGGTGGTGATGATCAAATCGTATGCGCCGTCGGCGAGTCCTTCGGCGGAGTGTCGCATCGTGTCGCTGGCTGCGGAAGAGCGGTGGGCGACGCCGATTCGCAACGAGGGTGCAAATTTCTGTGCTTCGCGTTGCCAGTTCCCAATCAGAGAGGCGGGAACCACCAGTAGGCTCGGGGGCGTGTCGGGCAGCTCGGCCTGTTTGCGCAGCAGGGCGGCCAGCACTTGAATGGTCTTTCCCAGTCCCATGTCGTCGGCCAAGCAGGCACCCAGACCTGTCTGTGCACAGAACCAGAGCCAGTTGAGCCCTTTTTCCTGATAGGGGCGTAAGGTGGCCTGCAAGGTTTCAGGTGGTGCCGTTCGCTCCGGATTGCGTAACTGATCAAGTGTTTTCTGAAGCCAGTCGCCCGCCTGGGCGAAGGCCCATTCTTGGCTGTCTTCCTTGTCCGCTTCCGGACTCAGGTCGGCGGGCGCGCCTGCCAATAGACGCATGCCCTCGATTAAGGAGAGGCCACCTTGTGCTGCGACTGCCTGCCAGTGCTCGAGGGCTTGCTGCAGTTTGGCGCGGTCGACTTCGATCCACTGCCCACTCAATAGCACCAGACCATCTTCGCCGGCGAGCAGCTGTTCTATTTCCGCTGCCGAGAGTGGCACGCCATCGATTACGACCTCCAATTTGAAATCCAACAGCGCGTCTTTGCCGACGGAGCTGCGCTTTTTTTGTCCCAGCGTCGCGCTCACTTGAGGCCGCTTGCCGCGCTTTTTCCACCAGTTCGGTAGGCGCACCAGCAGGCCTGCATCTTCGTAGATGGGCGCATTTTTCAGAAAGCGGAAGGCCTCTTCCGGTAGCCAGACCAGCGGGTGGAAAATGTCGCCCGTCTCGATTAATTCGTTGAGGAAGTCGCACTGCTGCGCGGCCGCATGTAGCGGTGAGAGCAGCTTTAACAGTGCGCCCTTATCTTGCGCGCCTGCGTATTCTTGCAGCGCTTTGCCGAGCGGGAGCTGTTGCACTTGTCCCGAAGCAGTGAGCCCCGAGGCGTAGGAGGCCATAAATGCGAAAGGATACTCGGGGTCGCTCTTGTTCTCGGCGAGGTGTAGGGTGACCCGCCCGACACGTGCCCAGCGCGGCGCATGCTCGGCTAGAAAAGGAGCCAGCCCATCGCGGGCGATTTGCGCTGCGGCCCAGTCGTTCAGCCGTTGCCAAATCGCCAATAGACAGTCGCTCGAGAGGTATTCCGCCCCCCGCATGGGCGGCGCGGTGAGTATGCGCTCGGTCAGTGTGCTTGGATCCGGGGCGGGAATATTGACCGTAGTGCTTGTTGTCTCTGGTAGGTGACAAATTGCGCGGATAAAAGATTCCGTGAAGGCTTTCCAAAAATGGACCGAGGCATCTAGGTCGCTGGGGAGTTTATGTCCCGCAATCTGAAACAGCCCGGCCGACTCGGAGTCGCTAAAGGCCTCGAGTGACGCCGCCACGGGGCGCTGCGCGATGACGACTCCGTGCGGTGTGAGTTCTAGTTGGCTATGCATCTGGATGCGGGGTATCCTTAGTTCTGGGTGAAATTAATGTCAAAGCAAAGTCTGAATTGACGCTGAAGGCTGATTAAATGGGGGATGGGTGCTTCTGGTAGGCGGTAGTGCTTGCCGAATGAATCAAAATGGTCATCGTCTTATGAATGCGAGTAGTCGTGCTTATTAAGAGTTGTTTCCGCCTCGGTGGAGTGGGTTGTTTTCTTTTTCTATTCACCTCACTCGCTTTGACGGCGCAGGAGCGTGCGGCACCGCCGCCTGTCTTTTACCAGCCGGAGGTGCCCGTTGTTACAGAGGCACCGGTTGACTTGCGGGAGAACGAGTTAGATTTCTCTGCGAGGAGTCAGGTGCGAAGCAGTGAGCAGCCATTGGATGCACCATCGGCTGCACTCTTCGGAGCGGGCGTGAGTCATTGGGAGGAAGGTGCTGAGAATGGGTTGACGGATGTTTCTGATTTTAGTGATGCAGATTATGACTTGATCCAGTCGGAGCGTGTCGCGAAAGGGAGCTACGCCTTTCATCTGGCTCATCCGTCTTTTAACGACAACTGGTTTGAATTGGATGTGGATATTGACGTGCTGGCGGATACCCAGTTATTTTTTCAATCTCGCTTGCAGTATGCGGCTAGTGGCCAAATTGCCAAAGTGCAGGTTTCGCATGACGGAGGCAGTAGCTGGCCGGATACTATTTATTCGCAGGCCGGTTTGAGTGATAGTGGTGAAGGGGTGTTTACGCTGAGACAGGTGGATCTGGGCAGTCTATATGAGAATCAGCAGATCCGCATTCGCTTTTATTATGATTATGAGTTTGGCAGTTATTACAATGGCTCTGGTGTTCATGTCGGCTGGTTGATCGATGACATTCAGATCGGTGGTGAACTACAGAAAACCGAGTGGGTGATTGGGGATCCCACGCCCGATGAGGTGCTGTATTTGGAATTCCTCAATCGCTCGCGTGCGGATGCGATGGCTGAAGCCGCGCGTCTTGCGGCCTTGACTGATCTGGATGTGACGAATGCGTACACTTACTTTAGTGTCAATCCATCCGACATTATCAGTCAGTTTCAGACCTCGATTAACAACGGCTATTTTGCGGCCAGTGCGCAACCTTTAGCCTTCAACGCGCTTCTTATGGAGACGGCGACTAAGCACAGTCAAGATATGTATCTAAACCAATTTCAGGGGCACGATAGTTCGAGTAATCCGATTGCGCCCTTTCAGGCGGGTGATAGCTTTGGCACGCGTTTGAATCGAGTCGGCTACTCGGGGGCGCGGGCGAGAATGTGTATTCCTATGCGGATTCAGTGGAGCACGGGCACGCGGGCTTTGACGTGGACTGGGGAAATACTGTCGACACCGGGGCAGCTAATTATAACGCAGACTTCGTGGGGCAGGGCATGCAGAATCCTGCGGGGCACCGTATGAATATCCACAACGCGTCATTTAACGAAGCGGGCATCGGTGTGGTCAATGGCAGCAATGGCTCTGTTGGACCACAGCTGGTCACTCAAGATTTAGGAATTGCGAGCGGTGTGACTTATATCACTGGACTTGTCTATAATGATACCAATGAGGATGGCTTTTACACGGTGACCAATCATACTGAGCATGAAGGTTACGGGGGCGTGCGCATCGATGTCGAAGGCAGTGCTCTTTATACCCTGAGCACCAGCTCAGGTGCCTATGCCATTCCGGTGTCCGAAGATGGTAACTACACGGTGACGTTTTCTGGCGATGGGCTGGAGACTTTTACGACATCGATTGTGATCGCAGGTGGTTTGAATACGAAGTTTGACTATCAACCAGTCGCTCTATCTGGCTATGCCTTGTGGGCTTATGAGAACGAATTAGTTGGTGCAGCCAATGATGATGACGACCACGATGGCATTGTGAATCTAATCGAGTATGCGGTGGCCGGCATGTCCGCAAGCAGCATTGATCACGAAAACTTTCCCCGTTTGGAGGCGAATCCGGATGGTTCTCGTGTCTTCAGCGTGAGTAAGCGCAGTGGAGCAACGGATGTGAGTTATCTGATTCAGGTGACCACAGACTTGAATGAAGATTGGAAATCTCCGAGCGAAGTCAGCGGAGCCAGTATCACAACAGACGATGCGAGTGAATTGACGCTTCGTTTGGAAGCTTCCGTGGCACAGATCTTCTTGCGTCTACAAATCACGCAAACTCCATAATTGGCAAAAGCCTACATCCCTTTAAGCAGTTCGTCCCAAATTTTATCCGCATCGCTGATCGAAGCCGGCAGCTGTTTCTCCTGTTCAACTTTATATAAATAGGCGGCGAAGGCTTGATCCTCTTGGCTGAGCATGGTGACTGGCACTTCGACGATGCGGTTATCTGATTTTCTACGCACTTTGAGGTGTTTTTCGGTGGCGGTGAGTAGTTCACAGACCAGCGAGCGTGCGATGGAGTCCGTCAGGGTAATCTCGGCTTGTAGTGCGCGGGCCGCAAATCGTTCCGGTTCGGTGGGCTTTTGGGGGATCACCTCGGGGGCTGTTGGTTGTCTTGTCTCCGGAATGGGTGCGGGGATGGGCGCTGGCTCGCTTACTGGCACAGCTGCGGCTTGCTCAATGGCTGGAGCTATCGGGTAGGGCTTGTGTTTTTTGCCGATCGTATAGCCAGCGACAAAGCAGAGAGCAGCAGTTAGAATCAGGGTAAAGAAAGGGCGCATGAGGCGCAGTAATGCCGAATCGTCACTCGATGTAAATCCAAACTTAGACTTAGGATGGGGAGCGGGACGTGTTTTTAACGCTTCATTATTGCGGTTCAGATTTCGGAGGCTTTTTATCGGCGATCTATGAAATGCCCTTGTGAGAGTGGATTGGAATATTCCCTATGCTGCCAAGCCTACCATGCGAAGCCTGGCACTGCGCCTACGGCGGAGGCGTTGATGCGCTCGCGCTACGCCGCTTATGTATTAGGCGAAATCGATTATTTACTCGCGACCACGCATCCCACTGAGCGCCAGCCCGACCTGGCTGCGGGCTACCGCTCGACTGCGGAAAGTATTCAATGGATGGGTTTGGAAGTCGTGAGCACTTTTCAAGGTGGCAAGAACGACAAAATTGGAAAAGTCGAGTTCAAGGCCAGTTACGTGCAGGCGGGGCAGCGTGCGATTCATCACGAAAAGTCGCGTTTCAAGCGGCATGCCGGGCAATGGTATTATTTGGATGGAGTCATTGACGACCAAGCGCTGTGAGTCAGTGGTGGGTCTACATGATTCGCTGTGGGGATGGTTCTTTCTACACCGGAATTTCCACCGATGTGGCACGGCGTTTTGAAGAGCATGCGAGCGGCAGTCCCAAGTCAGCGAAATACGTACGTGGGCGCGCGCCACTGGAATTGATCTATACCAAAGAAATAGGTACGCGGTCGGAAGCCACCATTGAGGAACGACGTATTAAGCGTCTGACAAAAGCGCAGAAGGTGAAATTAGTTGGAGTTAAATAGTCGCGAGCACGGTATCATTGGGGAGCGTCAGGCATCGTCAGGGTTGTAGCGACGCTATGCTAATAGCGTCGCTGTGGGCGAGTTCTGGAGACGCCGCTAGCGCGGCATCGCTACAGTCGGGAGTCGTCGGGGGATCGTTGGTTGTAGCGACGCTATGCCAATAGCGTCTGCGGTGGGCAAGTGTCGGAGACGCCGCTAGCGCGGCATCGCTACAGTCGGGAGTCGTCGGGGATCGTTGGGTGTAGCGACGCTATGCCAATAGCGTCTGCGGTGGGCAAGTGTCGGAGACGCCGCTAGCGCGGTATCGCTACAGTCGGGAGTCGTCGGGGATCGTTGGGTGTAGCGACGCTATGCTAATAGCGTCTGCGGTGAGCGAGTTCCGGAGACGCCGCTAGCGCGGTATCGCTACAGTTGGGAGTCGTCGGGGGATCGTTGGTTGTAGCGACGCTATGCCAATAGCGTCTGCATCGTACCAGGTAGCATCAACTATGCGTCTTTTAAATTAACGGAAATTCACGTAATTCACGGTTCCAGTCATTTTGAGTTTTATCTGGTCATTCACGTTATGATTTTACTTTCTATCTCGGTGGAACCACAGATCTTACTATTTATTGGATTTATCATCTTGGTCGGAGTGATCGCGTATTTCGGGCATTTACAGGCCAAGAAGCGTCGTGAGGCATTTGAACGGATTGCGTCGGACTTGGGGTTTCGTTTCTACCCACAGAAGGACAGCTCTTTTGCTCGACGTTATGGATTTTTGGAGAACATGGATGATGGGAGCCGTCGCTATGTTTTCAACCGAATCTCGGGCGAGATCGAGGGGCAGGGAGTGCATGTATTCGATTACCACTACGAGACGTATTCTCGTGATAGCAAGGGGCGCCGGAGCACGCATCACCATTACTTTTCCATCTTTACCTTGAGCCTACCGGTTAGCTTTCCTGAGCTGAATATCGAGCGCGAAGGTTTTTTCTCTAAGATCGGTCAAGCTCTGGGCTTTGATGACATCGACTTTGAGTCGCTTGAGTTTTCCAAGCGCTATAAAGTGAAGTCACGTGATAAAAAATTTGCGTACGATTTTTGCAACGCACAGATGATTGATTATTTGCTCGGTCAGCAGGATTTGATTATCGAAGTGGATGGCAATACCTTGGCGCTGACTTTTCGAGGTAAGCTTTCAATTGAAGCGATACGGCCGAATATAAATCGCTTGTTGAAGATTCGCTCACTCATGCCCAACTATCTTTTCGAATAATATAGTATTATGATTCCGACGCTCATTGTCCTCGCCGTTTTCTTAGGTATTCCACTGCTCTATCTGGTGCTTACCTACAATGGATTGGTCGCGATTCGGAACCATATCCGTGATGCATGGGCCAATATCGATACGGAATTGAAGCGTCGTTACGACTTGATCCCGAACCTCGTGAAAACGACGAAGGCCTACGCCAAGCACGAGAGCGAGACCTTGGAAAAAGTCATTGCGTTGCGGAATCAGTGCCGAGCCAACACCGGTTCGCCCGGCCAGCAGGCGACGACTGAGAAGCTGCTGGTTTCTAGTCTGAATGGTCTTTTTGCACTAGCAGAGAATTACCCCGACCTCAAGGCGAACACAAATTTCCTCCAACTGCAATCAGAGCTGGTGAATACCGAAGACCGCATACAAGCAGCGCGTCGCTTTTACAACGGCAACGTGCGGGATTACCGCAACAAGGCGCAGTCTTTTCCCAGTAATATCGTAGCCAATATGTTTGGCTTTCCGGCGGAGGCGGAAGAGTTCTTTGAGGTTGATCCCGTGGAGCGCGAGCCGGTCAAAGTGTCCTTTTAATATTCGTTTGACTGCGTGTATCTAAATTAATAATCGTTAGATATGCGCTCTGTCTTTACGCCAATAATACCCTTCATTTTTATTTTTGCATGCCTTAATCAGTTTGGTTGCTCGACGCTTGATCCACAGCAAATAGCCGTGGAGCCATCTCTGAAGGATGGCATTTGGGTGGCGCATTCATTGAAATTCCCGCAGCGGATGTTGGAAATACGTTTGAGTCCGAAACTGGAAGCCGCCGGTGTGCGGCGTGCGTCACTCAGTGATCAACGACTTTTTCGTTATCGGAGGACCTCTCCCGGTCTTTACCGTACGGTGGGCTTCCAGCTGGCTTCAAACGAGGGGACTTCAACTATTTATGATGCGAGCTACGAATTGCGTGAGGGGCAGTTTCACCGCTTACCAAAGACGAATGTTAAGAAAGATCACTATGTGGGGCTCGTTCTGGATTATGAGCCTGGACGGCTCACCGTTGCGAAGAGTGAGGAGCGAATGATAAAGGTTTATTCTGGGAATTACTTTGAGCCGTTGTTGGAGGATGCGCTTTTTAGCGCGATTCGTGAGGGGAATGTCGCGGCCCTTCAGTTGGATGGGGTGGCGGTCGATGATGTGTATAACCCTCTTGGGCGAACGCCGCTCTATCAGGCAGCTTCGCTGGGGAATTTGGAGATGGTGAAGGCATTGTTGGCGGCAGGGGCTTCTCCCGATACGTGTAATGTGAATGAGCGAATGCGCACGCCGATCTATGCGGCGATTCTTAAGAGTGAGTTGGAGATTTTGAAGTTACTCCTTGCTGCGGGGGCGAATCCTAATGTTCAGGATAGTCAGGGGCGCACGCCACTGCACGTGGCTGCGGACAGCTGTGGAGAATACCGTCAACTGGTTCGTGTTTTGTTGGCGGCGGATGTGGATTTATCGTTGGCCAGTACGCGCGGCGAGACTGCTCAGGGTGAATTGGAGCGGCGCTCAAAGAACTTTCTTAAGCTGTTTAAGCAGGAGCTTAAGGAGTCTAAACTCAAATCGGCAAAGTAGATGAATGACTTGCCAGCTTAGGCGGAGGCTTCCAAGTTTCGGGGATAATGCTTCGAATCTTACTTCAAATTTTCCACTGGTTGCTGACTTGGCTCTATTTTGTGCTGATCATCTGTTTTATAGGGGCCATGCTCGGGGTGCTCTCGCATCTGTTGTTTGGGCTTTGTTTCATGGATGGCCCGGACTACGGGTTCTTGGCGGCCTTTGGTTTTACCAATGGATTGACCTATGGAGGCGTCTGGGCTGGTGGCTTGGCGATTGTGCTCTGTGTGATGCGGGCACGTAAGGAATACTTGCAGCGACACGGGGAATCAGAACAGTAGACGCTTTATGAAAACTTCAGATCGTATTATCGTCTATGGCGTCGGCTTCCTAATTGGTATGTTACTTGTTTCCATGCTGCTGTCGCGGCGCACGCAAAGGGAAGAAGCGGCAGTGGATCCATGGGTGGCGCATAATGCCGAGATGGTGGCGGCTGGAGCGGAGCCTTTACCGAGTGCGATGCCTGCGGCGATTCATCAGGGCCAGATTATCGATTTCGGCTATTTGCCCAATGCGGAGCAGCCTGAACAGCGTGTGTGGCTGCTGAACTTTGAGGAGAGCTACCCTTATGTGCGCGCGGTCGAATCAGTTGCGAGCGGTGAATTCAGTTTTATGGCGGCGGATCAGATTTGCATTTATTTGGCGCAAGGCGTCGATGTTACCGAGCTCAAGCCTATGCTGGATGAGCTGGGACTGCGCTTGCGAATGTTTAATCGCAAAGAGAGCATTGCTGTGATTGGCGTGTTGAACACTCAGATAGATGCCGTACCGGCTACGATTGCAGCGGTGCAACCGTGGAGTGATTTGTTTGTTTCCGCACAGGCAGACGTTCTGCGTTTTAAGGGGAAACCGACTGAATAGGTGTAGACTGTGTAGCTCGCAGAGCGAAGCATGGGGCGCCCGCTTCGTAGGAGTGGCTGCCCAGAGGCCAGGCGGCAGAGCCAACCTTGCTACGACGCTACTTGCCAAACACCGCGGCGCTGAGCGGGGGGAGGCGACGGGTGTTGGCTGCGGGATCGGTGCTGTGGATGACTTTTAAACCGTCGAGGTAATCGCCGTCGAGGGTGACATCGCCTTTGCCGCGATTGAGGACGATCACTAGGCGCTGGTCGCCGAGGGTGCGCTCGAAGGCGAAGAGTTGGCTGCCGTCGCGAGTTTCGAGCACTTTGAAATCTCCTCGGCGCAATGCGGGCTGGGCGTGACGTAATTTGAACGCGCTTTGATAGCTGTCGTGGATTTCTGGATCGAAGCGATGCCACCAGGTGGGCATGCGGTCTTCGGGGTCGTCGGCGCCCCACATGCCGACTTCGCTGCCGTAGTAGATCATGGGCGCACCGACGTAGGTGGCTTGACAGAGGGTGAGCATTTTCCAGATACGGCGTCCATCGGCGTCGGGGGGGCCGTTGTTGTAGCCGTGGGTGCGGGCGTGCACGCGTTCGCCGTCGTCGTAGTCGAACCAGTCGGCGTTTTTGTATTCGGGGAAACTGTCGCGGTTGGCGATGGCGGAAGCGACGCGTTGGGTGTCGTGCGAATCGACTAGATTTTGCAGAATATAGGCGGTGTCGCCTTGGTGGCTGTTGCGCTCTTGGTCGAGCCGTGCGGCGAATTCACTGGCGGTAATTTTTCCGTCGATCAGCCAGCCTTTGACGGGGATGGCGAAGCCGCGGTAATTCATGGCAGAGGCGAAGTGGGTGTCTTTTAGATAGTTCGCCGCGCTGCCCCAGATCTCGGCAGAGGTGAAGACCTCGGGGTTGATCTCGCGGATGTAGGCGTGCCATTCCTTCCAAAATCCGGCTGGCACTTCTTCGGCCACGTCGAGGCGCCAGCCGGCGATGCCGTCGCTGGGATCGCCGTCGTTGTTGGGGTCCATCCAGCGCTTCGTTGCGTTGAAAATGTAGCGCTTGGGGCCAGGGGCGAGGTTGTTGCCGCTGGGATCGTTGGCAAATTCGGGTAGGCTCTTGAAACCATACCAGCCGTGGTAGTCGAACTCGTTGCGCGCGGTGCGGGGATCGTCGAACTCTTTGATGTGATACCAGCGCGCGTAGCGGGACTTTTGAAAGGTGGTGCGAATGTCGGCGAAGGCGAAGAAGTCGCGCCCGGTATGGTTCCAGACGCCGTCGATGATGATACGGATGCCGCGCGCTTTGGCTTCTGCTAGCAGCTTGAGGAAAAGCTTGTCGGCGGCGGTCCATTGCCAGCTGCGCGGATTGCTGGATTCTTCGGCGATCAGTGCGAGGTCACCTGCGGGGTCGGGGCCGAAGTGCGGATCGATGTGGTGAAAGCTGTTGCCGTCGTATTTATGCAGAGAGTTGGCGTAAAAGATCGGGTTGAAATAAATGCCAGTGATGCCGAGCTCTTTCAAGTAGTCGAGCTTGTCGATGACACCTTGCAGGTCGCCACCATAACGGCGGTGTTGTAGGGTATCGGGGAAATGATAGCTCATCTCCTTTTCCCAATCCGCGCGGTCGAACCATTCGGAATCCCACGGGGTGATTTCCCACTTGGGCGAAACATTGCGCGGGTCGTCCAGTGAGGCACGGGTGGGATCGTTGCTGGGATCACCGTTGTTAAAGCGCTCCGGGAAGATTTGATACCAGATTATGTCCTTCGCCCAATCGGGGGCGGCCTGCGTGACGTTTAATGACGCAGCGAGGAAAGAGGATAATTGCAGGAGGTGAGTGAATTTTTTTAGCACGGACTTCTGAGATAAACACGAATATTGATGGACACGAGGTGGATCGTAGGGCCTTCACTTGTGAAGCGCCGTCGTAGGCATGGCTTGGAGGACTGGGCTGCGGCGGTCTTCACAAGTCGCGCCCCTACGTTTGAAGCTTTATTCCACTACGATGCGATAGAATTTCTTTTCTAGATCGGGGTTGGTGTCGGTCCAGCTGCCGGAGCTTTGGCCGGTGGCGTCGTTGATCCAATCGCCTGCGACTAAGTCGACGCGGGATTGAATGGTGTACGTCTTCCCGGCAACTGGATCCCAGGTGAGGGTGAAGTCGCCGTTGCTTGCTACTGTCTGGTCGCCGATGACGAATCTCGAACTATTATCCAGCGGGTTGGTGCCTGCGATTTTTTCGTTGGCATTGGAGAGGCCGTCGTGGTCTTCGTCGCCGTTTGCGGAAAGCAGTTTGACGAACTGGCTCTGCGAACTGGTGGGGCCTTTGTTTTCGGTGGCGTTTGGATTGACCGCTCGGACCGAGATGGAGACTTGCTGACCCTCAGAGGCGCTGACGGTGTATTCGCTTTCAGAGGTGATGTAGGTGGTGGGATCGCCGCTGTTGATAATCACGGTGACTTCGTAGTCGGGCACAATGCCTGCCGAATCCGGAGCCACGTCTTCCCAGTCGAAGGTGGCCTCGGTGCCGATTTCGTAGGCGTAATTATTCGGCATGTCCGGAGTGGCCGGCATCGTTGTCGGTGCGGTGACGTCGTAAACTTTGAGGTATTGCGCTTCGTAAGGAGCACTGCTCCAGTCGCCATCGGTGGTCGGCACTTTGTTGAGGCTGACGAAGAAACCGCTGTCCTTGAGGTCGGCGCCGGTGATGCCGCTGCCCCAGAGCCAGGTGTCACGGCGTCCGCTCATGCCGATGGAGTCGTTTAAGTAGGCGGCGATATTTTTGACGTTATAGGTGCGTCCATCTTGTAAGCCGAGCAGGGGAGCGAGACTTTCAGGAATTTTAAAGTTATCACTTTGAGCGTTGTTGCGATCGACGTTGACGAAGCCGAGCACGACATCGCTACTGGCGGGCGAGGCGTTGGCTGTTTCGTATTTGGCAGCTGCAAAGATCTTGGTGTTGTTGCCGTCACCGTCGAGGAACCAACGATTGGAACTGGTGAGTGCGGGGCTATTTTTACGTGCGGTTTGAATGCCGGAATAGACCGGGTAGAGTTGATCGTTGCCGAAGTTGCCATCGTTCCAGATCGGCATCATAGAGTTCCAGCGTTTGAAATGTGGAATGTCTTTGCCAAAATTGTTTTCGTAGTGGCTGTAACCGAAGGTGCCGGCGATGCCGAGCTCTTGGCCGGGAAAGATCATGCTGGTGCCATCCATCATGCCGACGGCTGCGGTGCGTACGACGGATTCCCATGGGTCGCTGGGGGTGGCTTCGTCGTGCGAGGTGTTGTTGAGCAGCACGAGGCCTTGGCCGTAGGCGTTGCGACGATCATCGAAAATGGAGCGGTAGCTGGCCTTATCGCTCGCAGAGTTGAGCGAGAAGGTGATGTTCTCGTTGAGAATGTCGAAGTGTCGATTGGAACGGTAAGTCACCGCGCCACCGTCGAGGGATTCGGACATCATCACGAAGTTCCATTTGCGGGTGCGGGCGACGTTGATCATATATTCCCAGGCGCGGGGAGGGAGGCCTTGGCCAAAGTCGCAACGCAGGCCGTCGATGCCGAGGTGGCGGTTGGCTTCGATCTTTGGGGTGCCGTCGACGTAGCCGGTTTGATCGAGCCAGAAGACTGCATATTCAGCAAAGTAATCCCAGACGCGGCGGGTGACATTTTGCAGACCTGGGGCCACTGTATCGTCGTCGTTTGTCCAGTCGCTGTCGGTGAAGTCGAACCAATCGCCTTCGCTGTTATAGCTGGAGCGTTCCGGTTCTGAGTCGTATTCGACGAGCGAATCGTAGCGACCGAAGAACACATCTTTGACGTCGTTCCATTTGCCAAAGTCAAAACGGTCGGGGCCGGCGGCGATGTTTCCCGCGCCGGTTGCGCGGTTGCCGTAGTTACCATCGGCGGAGAAGAAGCGTGCGTCGCGATTACGAATCTCATCGGTGGGTGCCCAGGTTTCGCCTGAACGCTCAAACAAATCGACGCCGATTTGCGCGAGCTCGACATCGAAGGCCGTGTGATTAAAGGGCGCGTCGAGCATGATGCCGACTTCTTCGGTGTCGGCGGCGGCGACGAAGTTTTGAAAGGCAGTCATCGAGGCGGCGCGGTTTTGTGCGATGGTATTGGCGCCGTTGTAGTTGATCGTCATCAGCTCGTT
This sequence comes from Coraliomargarita algicola, assembly GCF_033878955.1. Taxonomy (NCBI): domain Bacteria; kingdom Pseudomonadati; phylum Verrucomicrobiota; class Opitutia; order Puniceicoccales; family Coraliomargaritaceae; genus Coraliomargarita; species Coraliomargarita algicola. The sequence goes on along the minus strand of NZ_CP138858.1, from coordinate 1,784,317 downwards.
CACTTCGAAGAAGTTCTTTACGGCGTAAGGGCTGCCGGGGTCATAGGGATCGCCGCTGCCGCCCCAGCCATCATTGGGCTCGCGGCCGTCGATGCCGTTGGGGTGGATCGGTTGGAACCAGAGCCAGTTCATGCCGAGGTTTTTCAGGTAGCTGAGATCCCAGCGATTACTGGCGTTGTGCGCGGCGCCGGCGGCATTGTGCAGATCTTCAAAGGTGGAACGTGTTTCGAAGGTGTCGCCAGAGGCTTCGATATTGAAAACATTGATCTCGTAAAGACGCACTTCTCGCGCATCGACTGGCGAGACGACCACGGCGTGATCGCGCAGGCCATACCAAATCCAGTTGTTGGGATCGTAGTTGTTTTCCGCAATGGCGTCGGATGTTTTGAAACGAGCGGTCAGGCGGTAGGCTCCAGTCTTGGAGGCTGGGATGGTTAACTCCCAAATGTTGTTACTGTCGCCGTCCGTCATGTTGAGTGGGGCGTAGTAATGGCCGGTGCTGGGATCAACATCTGCAGGCGAATCGGTGATGCTGTTGCCGTCGATTGGCTGGATGCCGTCGGCATAGCCGTCGCTGTCTTTATCAATGCGAGCGAGGTCGCGGCGGTTTACATTGGTAAAGACTTCGACGTCGGTGATATTTGAAAACCCTGCCAAGTTATAAAGAATCTCGATGTCCACCGAGGTGCCCACGATTTCGTCGACGAAGACGTGGGTGGTGGTGTATTCCGCACTGCGAAAATCGTAACCGGGTGCATTGACTTCGAGATAGCCAGCGGCCTGCGCGAGACTAGAGGCGCTAAGGAAGAGTGCTGTGGTGGTGAGTGGGGCTTTCATGTGAGGGGGGTGCTAAGGTCGGGTGATCTCGATCTTGAAGAAACGATTGTCGACTGTCGCGGGATCGGGAGTGGTGGCGGAGCCGTCGTCGGTCCATGTGTAGGCGGGGGCGTCCTCGGTGATGGAGAAGCGGCCGCCGGCGGGTTGCCAAGTTTGTGTCAAATCATCGACATACCAGACGCGGTAGCTGCGGCCCGCGAGAACGGGGAAGGTCACAGTGAAGTGGCCGCTCTCGTTTGTTTCAATCAGGCCCTGCGGTAGACCGTTGAACTCCGCCTCTGTGAGGTCGAGCCCGAGCACGTATTCTTCGAAGTTGGTGAAGGCGTCGCCGTCGTCGTTGCCGGTTTTTCCGTTGCTGCCAGTGGCGTCGTCGGGATCGAGGCCGTTGTCCAGCTCCCACCAGTTGGGCAGGTCGTCGCCGTCGTTATCCGTCATGCCGCTTTCGAGGCTCAAGGTCATCGAAAAGCTGTTCTGACCGTCGACGTTGGTGAACTCGACTTGTTGCGTCAGTGCTTGGTTGCGCATGTTGGGCGAATCCCATTCGAGGGTGCCGGGTTGGTCGTCGACCGCGTCGCCGTTGAAGACTGTGTTGGCATCGTAGGTGACTTCAGCGACGACGGGCTCGGCACCGCCACGGTTGGCGAGGCGTATCCGGCCGGTGGATACGCTGAGATTGTCGAGGTCGTATTGACCGCGGCTGATCAGGTTCCAGAGATTGGGCGAGAGACCGTGACGCACGTAGAGCTTGTCGACATTGGTGCCGCTGAGGGTGTAGTTGGCTTGCAGGTCGGGGAGCACGTCGTCGAGCGTGATGGTCTTTATGATGTGGCTACCGGGCGCGGTAAACGTCCAACCATTGCTGCCACTGGCGGCGACAGTGTAGAGGCTGTTCACGTATTGGGTGGTGCCCCCGCCGGAGCCGTCGGCATACCAGTCCTTAAACGCGGAGGTGCGGCGTGCGCCGATGCTGCTGCCGTCCACATTGGCGGTGCCTTCTTCTTCGGTTTCGTTGCCGGCGTAGCTTGGCTGAGTGCCGATGATTTGATAGACGGTGCCGCTGGCGGGGTTGCGCGCAAAGGCGGCCACGCAGCGTCCGCCGATGGCTTCGAAGACGGCGAAGGCGGTTTCGTTGTAGAGCAGGTATTCATCTTCGCCGTCGAGGTCGATGTCTTCAGCGCTGGTTTGTGCGATGACGGGTGCGGCGGCGGCCCAGGCATCGACTCGTTGGTAGAGGGCGGCAAAGCGCAACTGCGACTGTGCCAGTTTGGAGAACTCGGCCAGGTTGTTGAAGTCGGTGTCGGGATAGATGTAAGTGCCGGTGGAGAACTTGCTAAGGTTATTGTTCTGCTGCTCATGGAAGGCAGTCACAAACATGGCCGCGTGCGCGACGGAGCGGCCCAATTGGCTGGTGCTGCTGTTGCTGATGGCGGCGACGTCGCCCCAGGCATCGTCGGCGATACCGCTGACGCCTACTTCGCCGAAGGCGGCGGGCACGTTCACGCCCGGGCGCACTTCAAAGGTCTTACCCGCGAGACCTTCTTCGCGGCCGGACTGGCCATTATACCAGTTGCCGTAGTTCTCTTGGGTGGCGTGGTCGATAAAGTCCTTAGCGGTGCGTTGCAGGCTTTGGCCGGTGCCGCGGTCGACGGTGCTCCATGTGTCGCCGCTGCCATCGGCCGGCTGCGAGAGGTCGATATCGCCGTGCGCGACATCGTCGAGTGTGACGAGTTCGATCCACGGGCGGTTGGCGATCCAGCGCAGGTTCAGATCGTAGGCCTCGGCGTTGGCGGCGCTACGGAAGTCTTCCCAATCGCTGAGCAGGCTGAGCACTTGATCTTGGGTGCCGCTGCGGGCGCGACGACCGAGTAGTTCGCGCAGGGAGATGTTGAGCCCGAGATCCTGGTTTTGGAAAAGGAAGGTGCTGGCGAAGTCGTGGATTGGGAAGAGGCCGACGTTGTTGACTTCGTTGATCTGGTAGCCCGCTTGTCCGAGAGTTTGCGTGCGGCCAAACCATTTGAAGAAGTGGCGCATTTGATCCACCACAGTGTGGCTGTAGCCCATTGATTGGATGGTGGCGAGCACGCCGTCGTCGACCACGCGCTCGGCGGGCCAGAAGGTTGTGCTGGAAGGCGCTGCGCTGTAGATCTCGGTGAGCACGGTGTTGGATAAGTTGACACTGTCCTGCGTGAATGCGGTGGTGGCGAAGGGCACGACTTGGTCGGCAAAGGTGGTGCCAAAGAGCATGGCTTCTCCCGAGAGAAGGAGGCTGCTAATGCGCGCGTTGAGCGTCGGGCCGTCGCGGTAAGCTTTGCCGATGCTTGGATCGACGGCGGCCCATTGCAGTGCCGAGGCGAGGGTTGGTGTGATGTGCAAATTGACCGCGGCAGCAAAGGCATCGTGCGCATCGACTAAGCGGAAGTAGCCCGCGGGATCGGTGCTGGCATCGTCGTGGATGCGGTCGTGCATTTCGTTGGCGGAGCGGATGGCTTGATTGCCATGTGTGATGAGCGCGACCTTGGCGCGTTTGCCACGGTCGTTGTCGCCTGTGCGGCTGAACCAACTGTAGAGGATGCTCTTGTCGCCGCTGAGATTGCTTTGATCTTTATAATAAGAAGACGCGATGTAGTCGTTGCGGATGGAGTCGCGCACGTCGCTGCGGCCACCGATATCACCGAGGCCAGGGCCTGAGTTGTCGATGCCGTCGCGGGTGGTGTAGACTTGGAAGTTTAGGTTGTCGGCATTGCCATTCCAACCTGCGTCGAGCAAGGCTTGGCGACTGATAGAGGCTTCCATCGCGTCCAATTGGGAATTGAAGTAGGCTTGTTTGAAACCGTTGGCATCGGCTTGGGTGCGGCGCACGACGCCCTTGCTGAAGAGGTCCTCGCCGATGGCGGTGGTGTTGCTGCCGGAGTCGGTGTCGATGTAAACGGCGCCGTTGTCGGCATTGTAGATCGCGACGACGGCCTCCCATTTCATGTTGGTGCGAGTGTCGACTTCTTCGGGTAGGGCGGACTCGCCGACGGCTGTGTTGCCGGTGTCGATGACGATGTAGGCATCGAGATTGCCTTCCTCTGCAAAGGCTTTGAGGTCTTGGAAGTCGAATCGGAAGTAGAGTTTGCCGTCCGCTCCGCCGTCGCGGAAGTAGAAGGCCACGATGTCGCGTGATTCATCGAAGCCGTCGTAGGCTTTATAGATATCGGAGCCCTGGTTGTTGCCGCCGTTGCCATCGTATTCGTCGAGAGCGAGCAGGTCGTCGATGGTCCAATCGGTGAATTCGTTGAGGTTGCTCACGCTACCGACGGAGTCGTCTGCGCCGGGGCCGATGATGATCGAGTTGGCGGGGGGCGGTGGCACGTTATCGTCTTCCAGCGGGCGTGTGCCGTTCACCAATTCGGTGGCATTGCTGAAGCTGTCGCCATCGGGGTCGCCGGTGGCGCCTTGGTTGGTGTCGCCATCGTCGACTGCGGCGGTGCGCAGTGAATCGGTGCCGTTATCGAGCGGGTCGAGGCCGTTGTTGATTTCCCAGCCATCGGGGAGTCCGTCACCGTCGGTGTCGCGATTGAGAGGATCGGTTTCGGACCATGCTTCACCTGCATCGTAGACGCGATCATTGTTGCTGTCGCCTGCGATGACGCCATCGAAGTTGCTGTCTTCGCCATAGCCGTCGCTGGCACCATCGCCGTCCGTGTCGGCGTTGTTGGGATCGGTTTCGGTCCAGGTTTCGCTGGGCTGTCTGACGCCGTCTGGCCAGTCGCGTCCTGCCCATGGATTATAGTCGACGGGGATGATGGCACCATCGCCATCGACCCAGCCGTTGCGGTTGGCGTCTTCGACCCCGTCGGAAATGCCGTCGTAATCGGAGTCGGGATTGGTGGGATCGGTGACACTGCCGGCGGACTGGCGTGTGCGGTCGCCGCCTGCGCTGATGCTGTCGACGTTGGGCACATTGCCATAGTTGTCGACCGTGTTGTAAAAGGGCGGGTCGAGGTCGCCGATAAAGTTTTTGAAGCCGTCACCGTCGGTGTCGGCGGCTGCGTCGGTGTCGGCGTTGAGGGCATTGCGCCAGCCGACTTCGAGCCCGTCGGGCAGGCCGTCGCCGTCGGTGTCGGGCGAGAAGGGATTGGAACTGCCGAATGCGAAATAAGCGTGAATGTCGCCGTTGGTCCATTGATCCGAATTGACGATGGGCAAGAGCTGAGCGGTGTTTTCATCGGCATCGAGCAGGCCGTCGTTATCATCGTCGGTGTTGTTGGGGTCTTCCTCGACCAGCTCGCGGAAGATGACCTTGGTGTTGCGATCGGCGGTGCCGGTGCCACCTGGAGCGGTGACGGTGGCGGTGAAGCGGTAGCTGCCCTCGGCGATGGCGGACCAGGTGAAGTCCCAGAGTTTGCTGTTGCCCGAGACTACGCTGGTCGGTGTGCCGATGCTGGAGCCTTTCAAATCGACGAAGTTGAGTGCCACGTTGGTCGCATCCAGATTGGTGGCGATTTGTATGGTAAACTCGCGCTGGTCGGCAGTGGGGGCGGGCACGTCGGGCAGGATGATTTCGTAAGGGCGGCTGTCTGAGCCGAGTTCCGGTGGGTTGACGATCAGCACGCGTGGCGTGGTGACGGGGAGCGCGCGCACGATGCGGGTCGACTCGAAGTCGGTGGCGGGCGTGGGGCGGTCGTGGGTGACGGTGATCTTGTGATCGTAGTCGTTGATGTCGTTATAGAGATTGGGCAATTGATAGGCCAGCGCGTGGTATTCGCTGGTCTCGTTATAAACGATCGAGTAGTCGTCGCGGCTTTGTGATTCACCGGCGTCGTTCTCTTCGGTCGAGCCGATGTTAATCAAGAAGCGATCGATGAGTTGCTGTTCGGTTAAGCCATCGGCCAGTGATTTGGTGAAGTAAACCTTCATCACGTAGTTATCGTCTACGATCTGGCGATTCTGCGCGGGGAAGGCGATGAACATACGTTCGTCGGGGCCGGCGGTGTTGACGGTGCGTGTGAGTGTGGTGAAGTGGCCAGCTTCGTCGCTGAGCGCAAAGTCTTCGTAATTGCTAGAGGAGAGTTCGCGGAAGCGCACTTTGATGTCGGCGCTGCCGGTGGCGGGTACGTTGACGTAGTTGAAGCGCCACTCTTTACGATAGGCAGGATCGCCGGGGGTGATGTTGAGGCTGGGTGTTTGCTCGGAGGCGAGCGCCCAGATTTCGGCGACGTTGTTATCCCACTGTTCGTTGCCGTTGAGGTCGTCGTAGCTTTCGCCAGCGTCGCGGGTGCCGTTTTGATTGGTGTCGGTGAAGGGCTCGAAGCCGACGCCGTTGCCATTACTGCCGCCGGTGTTGATGTCGTCGTTGGTCGTATCCGAATCTTCGATACGATACCAAACTTCTTTGACGGTGGCATCGGTGCGGACGACGATACCGTAACTGGAGCCGCCGATGGTGTCGCCGTTGTTTTCAGGGAAGCGCACTTCGCCTTGTGGGCGTTCGGCATCGTAGTAGAAGGTTTGCTTGAAGGTGTTGTAAATGGAGGCTTTGCCGGGGCGATCGAGGAAGGTGCGTGCGGCGATCATGTGCATGCCTTCTTCGAGGCCGGTTTCGCTGACGCCGTAGTCGTTGTGTGGACGCACGGTGACGGTGGTGAGGTCGCGCTCGGAGGTTTGGAAGGTGGTCATCATCTTCGTCTTGAGGGCGACTTCGGCCGCGCCGCTGGGGAACACGCTCGGCTGGAATGTTTTATAAACACTGATCTTATATTTTAAAGTGCCCGCGGGAGTGGGGTTGATTTCGGCGCGCCACCAGTTGTCGCCGTCCTCGGTGTTGGGCACGACGTAGAAGGCTTCGGCGACTTGAGTGGTGCCGCGGCCCCATGCGCCCGCGCCTTCGGGGGCACTGCCATCGGTGGTGTAATAAACGTAAGCTTTGAAGCCTGCGCCGACGCTGTTGGTCTTTACCCAAATGATGGTGGAGCTGCCGGTCTGGTCGAGCTGGGTGGCTGTGGCGAGCGCGCCGTCGTCCGGTGTCCAACTGTCGAATCCGGCCGTGGGATCGTGAAAGACGAAGGTCGCGGCGGCCGTCTCTTGTGGGTTGTCGCCAAAGCCGTTTGCGGTTGCTGCGCCCGCGGTGAAGGTCTCCGCGCCAGCAGAGCCGAAGATGCAACGTGCGGTGTCCGTGGCGGCGAATTTTTCGGGGCCGATGCGGTCGACAAAAGTGGCTTGTTCGTAGCCGAGGAAGGTGTCGGTCGCGAGTGCGGGAGGATTGTCGCGCGGGTCGCCGCCGGCGTGGTTGGTGTCGTTGAGGTCGATGCCGCCGTCGAGTTTGAGCAGGATGTTTTCGGCGGAGCCATCAACGCGAGCGACGAAGCGCACCTGTGTGCCGTCGGTGATGCGGGGCACGGTGGCGGTGTAGGCGAAGTCGTTGTTTTCGAGATTGCTGATGATTGGTTGGCTGGAACTCGGCAGTGTGTCGCCGTGGAAATCGGCATCGCCGTTGGGGCCGTCTTTGCGCAGCACATCAACGGTGCCGACTTCGACGCCGCCTTGATAGATGGTGAGCGGGCGGCCGCCGGAGTTGGCCCACAGGCTAGAAGGATCGGGGTTTTTCCAACCAAATACGAAGTAGCCGCCGGCGGGGACGATGGTGGAGCCATTCACGATGTTGGACGCGTAAGTGTAGAAAGGGCCGCCGTAGTAGCTGGAGTAGTTATACAGGTAAGCATCGTTGCCGCCGGGGGTAGCGGGAAAACTGGTGCCGAAATTGACGCCGTGGCCTGACGAGTAATCGTCGTTGAGCATAAAGAGCATGGTGACGCCGTCGGCATCGCTCATGCTGCCGTTTTCGCGTTTATCCATGCGCTCGTAAACAACGACATCGCTGTCGGAGTATTTGCCGAGTTGGTAGCCACGGGCGAATTGCTCGTGGATGTAGAGGATGTTGGGCACGCGAGAGTCATCCCATTGGCCGAGGAAGGAGGTGTTGGCGTGACGAGGGAAGGCGCCGCCGGATTCGCCGAGGGTTTCGGCTTGGTAGTTGCCATCAGTGTAGAGCAGGCCGAGTCCGGCGCGGGTGAAATACATGGCGTGTTGCAGCTCGCGGCGGGAGGCGTAGTCGTTGTCGTGACTCTGCGCGTGCATGACTGTGAGTGCGGGGTCGAAGCCGCCTGCGCCGGAGTTATCGAAACCATTGAGACCATTCCAAGGGCTACCGAGACGACTGTTGAATTCCGTGCGGAGGGGATTGTCGACCAGTCGCATACCCGCACTGAAGTAGTCGCTATAGCCTGGAGGCTCGCCGAGGTGTTCGCCAAAGACCATGGCATCGTCGCGGGGCGCTTCAGTGTCGAAGACGGTGTCGCGGTGGTTGTTCCAATCGGAGAAGCCGCGGGTGAGATTATACTGCACCTGCACTTGGCCCAGGTAGCCGTAGTTGCTGGAGTCTTTGTCCTCGCCAAAGGTCGCGCCGAAGAAATCCGCCTGCGCGTGTTTCACCGCGTCGAGGCGCAGGCCGTCCGCATGGGTGCGATCCATTAGCCAACGAGCCGCGCGGTTGAGGTAGTCTTGCACATACTCTTCGTAGTAGCCGGCGTTGTCTTGTAGGTATTGCTGTGCTCGGGCTTTGATTTGGGCCTCGCTGGGAGTGGGGTTGCCCTCAGTGTTTAACAGGCCTTCGGCGAGCGGGAGCAGGCCGCCGAAGCCGATGTAGTTGTCGTCTTTATCGTAAGCGTATTGCTCGGGGCGATCGGGGTCGCGGATGAATTTGATCTTCGGAAAAGTGCTGCCTTCGGTGGGGCCAAAATTGTAGTTGGTGGTGCCGGGCTCCTGGGCGATGTCGATCAAATCGGCGAGGCCGAGGTTTTGCACCTGCCAGGCGCTGTTCCAGTCGCGGGTGTTGTTCCACTTGCGGTAAAAGCCCTCCTGGGTGGTCTGTAGGTGGAAATCTTCCGGCACCATGCCAGGGTAGACGTCGATCGGGGTGTCTTCATTGTAGCCCGGGATGTCAAAGGCCCGGTGGTTCATGATGTTATCAAAATAGACCCGGATGCCAAAACGGTGAGCGGTTTTGACCAGCTCCAGCAACTCCGCTTCTGTGCCGTAGCGAGTACGCACGGTGTTGCGCTGGTTCTTGCTGCCCAGGTCGAAGGGGTCCCACAGGTCGTAGCCGACGGAAAGACCGCCCGAGCCTTTAGTGGGGGGCGGCAGCCACAGCGAGGAGTAGCCCGCTTCGGCCAGCTCCGGCATCTTGCGGGTGATCTCTGCCCAGTCCGTGTTGAAATACTGGAGCATGGCCTCGCCTAGGGTCGTGCGGACGCTTAGAGTTATGAGTAGCAGGGCAGTCAGCCGTAGTGTGGCTGTGAGCGGTTTTAGGGATAAAAGCATTGGGTGGGGAGCCTACGAAGTAGACCGTTCGGGGATGATTGGCAGGCAGCCTAGGTGATTTTGTCTCTGGCGAAAGTAGTCCGACGATTCGACAGTCAAACAAACGTAATTAAAGCTTGTTCAACGGTCGACGAGCTGCTTTGATTGTGATTAGAGAGACACTACCATCTAATAGTTTTAATGCCCCATTCCCCTGAGCGCCGCCCTAATATGCAGCAAATCGGCCAAGCTGCTGGAGTCAGTAAATCTGCTGTTTCCCTCGCTCTGCGTAACGATCCCCGTATCCCCGAGGCGACGCGTCTGCGCATACAGCAGATTGCTGAAGAAATGGGCTATCGGCGTAATCCGGTGGTGGACTCGCTGATGACACAGCTGCGTGCTGGTCGTCAGCCGACTTTTCAGGCGAATCTTGGCTTGATCAACTGCTCTCCAATTAGTGATTTGAGTAAGAATCATACCTTTCGACGCTTGCGTGAAGGTGTCTTGCGACGAGCTGAAGACCTGGGCTATGGGATCGAAGAGTTTTGGTTGCAACAGCCTGATATGCGTCCGCAGCGACTCAAACAGATCGTAGAGACGCGCGGCATTCGTGGCCTGATATTGATTGCGGCGCTCAGCCCGGATACCATTGACCGTGGTTATGTGGATTTTTGGTATGATTTTGCCTGTGCGGTAATTGGAGTGACACATTTGAATAACCGTTTGAATTGCGCTTCCAATGATCAGTATCTCACTGCTCGTCGTGCCACCGGAAAGGTATTAGAACTGGGCTATAAGCGCCCTATGCTGGTGGTGCCGCCCCATGATGATGCCTTGTTGGAAGATAAATTTAGCGCAGGTTTTTACAGTGCGGCTCGTCATTTATCTGTGCTGGATCAGATTCCCGTCGTGCCATTGGATCTCGACGATCCACATGCGGCGCTCCAGGCCATTCGCCAGCAAAGACCCGACGTGGTGATCACAAATAAATCCGAATTTTATAGTGTTTTACAGGATGACGGTATCCGTATTCCCAAAGATCTGGGGCTGGTGCATCTGGACTGGCACGATGCCCTCGCGAATATCGCGGGTATGCGTCAAAACAATCGTGTCGTTGGTAGCGCAGGCGTGGATTTAGTGGTGGGGCAGCTTCAGAAAAATGAGTTTGGCTCGCAGGAATTTCCTAAAGTCGTGCAGATTGAGAGTGTTTGGATCGACGGGCCCAGCGTGAAGCTGCAAAAGCCCGTCGAGAAAAACGTTTCAAAGAAAAAGACGTGACGGGAATGTCGTGGGAGCGTTTTTAGCTTAAGACAGGCTGCATGTTTCCTCCTTGGGCTCTAAGTAAAGTTAGGGGCGTAGCTAAAATGCGCAATGCGTTAATTCAACCTTGAATTAATTGAAAATAAGTGAGAGATGTACGTTTCACATAACCTTCTTTTTCTCAAAAATAACTAATGAAACAGCATACTTCGTCCCTATTCTCTCTTGCTTTACTTTGTTGCAACGCATCAGCCGCTACGCTCATGAGTGATTCTTTCTCTATGCCACCATATGTGGAGGGGGATCTCGTCGGGCAGCAGGGGTGGACGAGTGGCTCGGTCACTTCGGATTTAGTGGACGTTCGGTCTACGGGTTTAGAGCATGCAGGGATGCTGGGGGAGACCGGGGGCTCGCTTTCGGTCGACAATTCGAATTTTGTTAGTTCTGCAGTCGTGGTTGCGCCGACATTTAGTGCTGATAGCGCTTTAGGCTCCACGACGCAGTATTGGTTTGCGGCACTTGTTGCAATGACAGACAATGCAGGTGGTGACTATAATTATATTTCGATGAAGTTTGATGGTGGAAATAGCACCTATTTTAGCTTCGGTCTATTGGATAATCAGTTTGTCTTTAATGGCTCCACTGCTGGATATGTTGGCACGCAGTATGGTGTGGCGGGCGAGACAGGAACCGGAGAGACTGCTTTGATCGTCGGTCGGATGACGGTTACGGATGAGTTCGCCTCGAGTTCGATACTTGCGGGTAAGGAGACATTTGATTTTTGGTTTAATCCAACAGATGCCACGAGTATTGCTAGTTTGACGAGCAGCGCTCAAGGTACGATCCTAGGGGATCAAAGCCTGAGCCATATTTATGGAGATTGGGGGGCTGTTGATGTGAAGACAGATGTCCATGGCTCTGCTGGCTTGAATTATTATCAGGATGAAATTCGTGTGGGGACTAGTATGAGTGATTTGAATCTTGCTGTCATCCCCGAACCAAATTCCGCATTATGGTTCGGGCTGGGGGTCTTGGCCTTGGGCTTGGGGCGTCGCTGTGCTTAATACAATTGCCTTCTAATCAGGTGGTTAAGAGCATTTTGGATCATGGAGCAAGTTTCCGTCAATAAAGGCCACACTTGGCCGTTTCCTTTGGTACGTCCACATGCGGGGGTGCCTCTGGGGAATGGGCGTATGGGCGTGCTGGTTTGGGGGAGTGGGCAGTGCCTAAAGCTGACAATTAGCCGGGCTGATTTCTGGGATCATCGGGGTGGGAAATCCTGGAAGCCTGAGATGAACTACCAGAACTTGCACAGCTTGCTGGTGGCAGGGGACGAGTCGGCGATTCGGGAGATTTTTTCAGAAGCACCCGCCAATCCTGGCGACCCCGCTCGCTCTTCAGTGCTGCCAATTGGACGGGTGGAATTCATCTTTCCTGCTGAATGGTCGCTCATGCAGGTGGACTTGGATTTTTGTTCGGCGGTTGCGACTGTACAGTTGCAAAATACTGCAGGTCAGCTGGCACGTGTGACACTTGAGCTTTGCTTGGACGCGCCCTTATTAGAGATTAAAAGTGTAGATGGTCTCAAGCTTCCTGAGGCGAGTGCACGTCCCGCTTGGGAGTCTGTCGGTGACTATTTGCGAGAGATTTCCTTCCCGCCCCCAGAAGCGCTGCCCCATGGCGCAGATGGATGGATGCAGCGGACGCCTATTGATGAAACAGTTTCGGTAGGGTGGGTGGATGCATTCGACGGAGCGGGCTTGAAACTCGCTGCGACTCTTTCCGAAGACCTCGTCGAGGTCTTGTCTTCCGCCTCATGTGAGGCGAATGCTCAATGGTGGGACGCTTATTGGGCACGGGTGCCGACGATTGAAGTTCCGGACAAGTCTTACGAGTTCTTATTGAACTATGGTCTATATAAATTTGCAGGGCTCACTAAACCCAGTGGTGTTGCGGCGACTTTACAAGGGCCGTGGATTGAAGACTATCAGATGCCTCCGTGGTCGAGTGATTATCACTTCAACATCAATGTACAAATGTGCTATTGGCCTGCTTATCGAGCGGGATTGTTTGAGCACCTGTTGCCACTCTTTCGAATGATTGAGGGCTGGTTGCCGATCTTGCGTGAAAATGCGCGTCTGTTTGTCGGCATCGATGATGGCTATTTGCTGCCACATGCGGTGGATGATCACTGTGGTATTATCGGGGCTTTCTGGACTGGGACAGTGGATCATGCATGCACGGCATGGGTGGCTCGGATGATGTTTGATTATTGGGTTTATTCGGGGGACGAGGCCTTTTTGCGTGAAACCGCATTTCCATTCATGAAGGGAGCCATGCGTGTTTATGAGGCGATGCTAGAGCGTCGCGGGGATGGTTCCTTTAGCATGGCCTTGAGTGTCTCTCCTGAATACCGTGGAGCGGCGATGAATGCCTGGGGTAGAGATGCCAGCTTCCAACTTGCAGCGTGTCATAGCTTGGCGGAGTCGCTGCAGACTGCGGCTGACGTCTTGCAAGAGACGCCTGCACCTATCTGGCAAGAAATCCGTGAGCAATTACCGCTGGCAACCGTGGCGACTGAACCGGCAAAGGGCGGGGACGTGGTGGCGCTGTGGGAAGGCTTAGCTTTGGAGGAGAGTCATCGGCATCATTCGCATTTAGCAGGAATGTGTCCGTTTGATGTTTTTGATTTTGAGGATCTGAAGTGGAGGCCGATTTTGGAGCGATCCATTCGGCAGTGGCACCGGTTGGGCATGGGACATTGGAGTGGCTGGTGTATTCCGTGGGCAGCGATGCTGCATCATCGCGCGGGGAATCCTGAAGTTGCTGTCGCTCAGATGCATTACTGGTCTTCGATTTATACCAATGAAGGGCAAGGCACCTTGCATGATCCGCAGTTTTCCAATTCGAACTTGAGCACCGCTGAGGCAGTGAAGTCCGATGTTCTAGATGAGAAGATGCAAATGGATGCCGGGATGTGTGCGACGACAGCCGTACTTGACGCCATGGTGCACTCGCGCCGTGGGGTGTTGCATCTCTTCCAAGGTGTACCCGCTGCATGGCGCACATGCGCGTTTGAGAATATACACGTCGAAGGAGGCTTTCGTCTGAGTGCTCGTCGTGGTCCAAGTGGAGTCGAATGGGTGCGGATCACTGCATCGCGAGCGGGTATCTGTCGAGTCGCTAATCTCTGGCCTGAAGATCCACGTGGTCCAATCATTGAGCAAACACTTGCCGCGGGTGAGGTGGTCGAGTTACTTGCTGGCCACGCTTCGAGCTGAGAGCTCGCGCCCCATCGGCGCTTCTGTTTCTTACCTATCTTAGCTTTGGTAGGATACGATAGAGCGATCAGTCAGCAACATCGGTGAATTTGAAATGGGTAAATTGGCGAATTCATTCATGTTGTAGTTACGCTTTAATTCCAGTTGGTATACGTCCTGAGCGATCGGATCGATTAAGACAGGATTGGGCAGCTTAAGGGCCTGATCAAGCCAGTAGTAGAAGGTGATACTTTGCCATTTGCAGTCACTTTCTACCAGTTCACGTAGCCACCAGGCGTGTACGGGTACGTTGCCGCGGACGAGGTTGACTTGATAGGCGGCGGCTGCTTGTTCGCGAGTGATTGGATTGGTGTCATCTCCGGTTTGAAGGCGGAAGGAGGTGCGCCCCTTGGCGACCTCCAGTGGATCGTGCAGTAGCGCAGCCAGACTTTGTAAGGCGTAGTAGGCGGGTTTGGGTAAGCCGTCTTCCATTCGGATCAGGCCATAGTGCGAGGTGTAGCCAAGTTCGCCACCGAATAGATACTTGGTGAAGTCCCCCATGTTGAAATAACTCACAATCGCGGCATCGAACCCAAGCTCGACTAAGATGCGGCGTGTCAACCAGCGCGCTTGAATCTCTTCGCTCACGGTCATTTCTGCAAGCGCTTGTCCGTTACCCGCTGGCACTTTTGAGGGACAGCCCGTTTCCCCTTGCCAATAGGCGATGTCGGGCTTGTAGCTGCGAATCAGGCGCAGGTAGGCTGGGAATTCTTGATCGGCGTATTGTTCCGGCAGAAACTTGTAGCCGTGATAACTGATTGCATCGATCATTTCGGCCATGCCGTGTTCGAGGCACTTCTGCGTGAATTCAAGTCCGCCGGGGTGCATGGCTACACCTAATGCACCACCGATTATGTACGCGTTGGGATGCTCGGCACGTATGGCCAAGCTAGTCGCTTTGACTAGCTCGACGTAGAGCGCGGCATCCGATTTGGGTTTAAAAAATCCAGCATCGGGCTCGTTCCAGATTTCGTAGTGCTGGATGCGTGTGCGGTAGTGGCGGGTTAGGGCTCTGACATAGGCGGCCCAGCCTTGACGCTCAGCTTCTGTGTAGACGGGAGGAAATCCGGTGCCATCCGCTGTGGCCGTTGGTGTGTAGAGTGGGTTGCCGTAACTGACGCTGAGCCACGGTTGCACGCCGCGCTCTAGCAGCTGATCCACGATCTCGTCCAACCACGCGAAATCGTAGACACCTGAGACTTTTTCTGTCTTGGCCCAGCCTGTCTGCACCCGTGCCCATTTGACGCCCAACTCATTCAATACAGGCCAGGCCGGAGCGACGTCCCACATGTCACGGTCGAGTGTTTCAAAGCCGACTCCCAGGCGTGAGGAACTTATTTTAGTGGCTTGAGGCGGTGTGAGTTTTCCGAGGTAGGGAAAACCAAAATCTTTGACAGTCATCTTACTCATGATTTAGGGGGCGCTTGGACGATTGAGCTGGAAAATTAAGCTAAGTTCCCAGCCTAGCACAATAACTTTATTCAACGATGAATTCTTTTTCTTGTCGTGTGACGATACGGGCTATATCACTATGTTGTAAATCGTATGTATGAAGCTCCTTTTGCTTTATAATGATCAAAAAAAGTTAATTCTGTTTTCGTAATTAGATTGTGGCTCGCAGAGAGTCGTGATGTGAGATCATACAGACATTGTTTCACCCCATTCACTCAATTGACCTTATGCGCTCCAATTCTTGGCTGAAAGACGCCATCATTTATCAAGTATATCCACAAACTTTCCAGGACAGCAATGGAGATGGGATTGGTGATTTTCAGGGGCTGGTGCGCCGTCTCGATTATATTCAAGAACTCGGAGTGGATGTGATCTGGCTCAATCCCTGTTTCGATTCACCGTTTGGGGATGCGGGCTACGATATTCGCGATTTTTATAAGATAGCGCCACGCTATGGCGATGAGGCTGATCTTTCCGATTTGGTGGAAGCGGCGCACGCTCGCGGGATCAAGGTGATCTTGGACTTGGTGGCAGGGCACACTTCGATGGATAATCCATGGTTTCTGGAAGAGGCGGCGAATCCGAAAAGCCCAGAGGCTAATCGATACATTTGGAAGAATCGCGATTTCGACCCCAAGCTGGGACCGAAGAAGGGAGATTTCGTATCTAACTTTTTCTGGTATCAGCCTGCGCTAAATTTTGGATACGCGGTGCCCACGGAAGCCTGGCAGGATTCTGTTGATGCGCCAGGGCCTCAAAAAAATCGTGCAGAGTTGCGACGGATTATGGCTTACTGGTTTGATCGTGGCTGTGATGGATTTCGTGTGGACATGGCGGGGGCGATGGTTAAACCCAGCGATCCGCAGGCATTGGCCGAAACGATCCGGCTGTGGCAGGAAATGCGTGTCTGGATTGATGCGACGTATCCAGATAAACTTTTATTCGCGGAATGGAGCCATCCAGTTCAGGCCATTAATGCGGGCTTTGATCTGGATTTTATCATGCACTTCAATGTGCCAGGCTATCCCTCCTTGTTTTTTAATGGAGTCGGTGCCATTCCGAATAAAGAGGGGCCTTGTTATTTCGATCGCGAAGGTCGCGGAAGTTTGGAGGTTTTCCGAAAAGCATATTCTGAGCAGCTCGACGGCACGCGTGGTCAGGGCTTCGTTTCTCTGCCGGTTGCTAATCATGATTTTCAACGCTTGCGCTGTGGGGCGCGTTCCTGGGATGAGTTGCGTTGCGCATGGGTGTTTTTTATGACGCAAGCGGGGCCGCCTACTATCTATTACGGTGAAGAGATTGGTATGCGCTATGTTGAAGATGCGCCCGCAAAGGAAGGCTCGACGCTACAGGGGATCACCGCTGCCAATGCCGGTACTTTGGATTTAGGGGAACGTGCAGGCACACGTACGCCAATGCAGTGGGATGATTCTGATAACGCCGGGTTTTCCACTGCCAGTGAGAGCGAATTATACCTGCCGATCGATTCCGATCCGGAGCGGCCAACTGTCGCGAAGCAGGAGGCGGATCCGAATTCGTTATTGCATTTTGTACGTGAGTTGGTGCGGCTTCGAAAGAGTCATCCGGCACTCGGCTCTGAGGGGAGCTATACTATTTTGAATCCGGTGGAACAATCGTATCCGATGGTTTACATGCGCGAACTGAATGGGCTGCGTTATCTGATTGCATTGAATCCTTCAGCGGTCAGGCAGTCGATTTCGTTGGCAGTCGATGGTAGCTTGGGCGAATTTTTGCTCAACCAAGGCTGTCAATGGGCAGGCGGACAGGGGATGCTTCGTGTTGACGTCGAGCGCTTCAGCTACAGTATTGTGGAAGTTCAAACCGAGTGAGTGCTGCCTATGCGAAACGAAACAGACCAAGATTTTCAGCAAAGTGCGGCGCATATTCGAAGCTCCTTTAAGCGTCTATTTGAGACGATCATGGAGCAGATCGCCGACCGCATCTATATTAAGGATACTAAGGGACGTTTCGTTTTTGTAAGCGATGCACTTGCACGAGTGCATGGTCATGCGCATCGGTCGGATCTTGAAGGTATGAGCGATTTCGATTTTTACGATAAAGAGATCGCGGATTCTTTCTATAGCGAAGAACAGGAAATTTTACGTAGCAACACGCCTGTCGTAAATCGAGTCGAGAAGGAGATCTGGCTGGATGGTCGAACTTCGTGGGTTTCTGTGTCGAAGGTTCCCTTGCGTTTGGACTCTGGTGAGGCGGTGGGGATACTGGGTATTTCCCGCGACGTCACGGAGCAGTGCCGGATGCAAGAGCAGTTGCGCGAAGCCAACGAAACCATGCTCGATGATTATCATAGTGCCGAGCGCGTGCAGACGGTGATGATCCCCGGGCGGATACCTGAAGTCGCGGGGATTGAGCTCGCCTATGTGTGGAAACCGATGGGAGCCGTTGGCGGCGATATTATTAATTTTCCCAGAAACCCGAATCACGACCTACTTTTTTTTATGGGTGATGTTTGTGGGCATGGGGTGCAGGCGGCTTTTTATACAGTGCTTTTGAAATACATGACCGCTCAGGCTGCGATCGATTATCAGCGTTCGCCTGCAGCATTTTTGGATGTTGTGAACAGCCAGATCAGTAGTCAGTTGCGAGGTGGCTTTATTACTGGAATCGCTGGGCATTTTGAGCCAGGTGAAGTGGGGGAGTCCTGTACGCTTCGGATTTCGCATACCGGGCATCCACATTTACTGGTGCTTCGTTCTGGCAATAGAAGGATCGAGTCAGTCGCCTTGCCAAACTCCATGGTGATGGGGCTGCCCGGGGGCGCTGCCGCGGAGAATCGTGCGATCGAATTGGAGCGGGGAGACCGTGTGTACACTTTTACCGATGGTGCGGTCGAAGCCGAGAACTCCGCGGGCCAGCAGTTAGGATTTGAGCGTCTTGAGCGAATGATTGCGTCCTGTGCCTCGCTGCCGCTTCAGGCCAGCTTGGAGTCTGTGTTTCAGCAAGTTTCGGAGTATGCGGGGCGAATGGGGCAGCAGGATGATGTGACCCTGCTTGCCTTTGAAGTGACTGAATAAAGGCAAGCGGTGTTTCGCCATGGAGCGTTATTGTGGGCGGCATCTTGCGGTAGAGCTGCGTGCGATCAGATTACCTTGGAGAGCAATGCGATGCGGGGGGCTCTCCGGGTGCTGAATGCGGTGGATCATTGTTTCAACGGCGATGCGGCCGATGTCTTCGCAGGGTTGTTTATAACTAGTGAGAGGTATGCTTAAGAGGCTGGCGTATTTGACATCATCAAAGCCACAGACTTTGATTTGCTCAGGTATTCGGGCACCCAGGTCAAACATGGCTCGTAGAATTGAGGCGGCAGTTGCGTCGTTGGAGCAAAGAATACCATCTACATTTGCCTTGAGCAGTTGTTTGGCCGCTTCGGCTGGTTGCTCAATATCATAGTGAATACGTAGTAAGCTGCGGGCGGACAAACCATTGTGTATGAGTGCTTCGCGGGTGCCGATTTTTCGCAATTTGACTGTCATCGCC
The DNA here is from genome assembly GCF_033878955.1 of Coraliomargarita algicola. Classification (NCBI taxonomy): domain Bacteria; kingdom Pseudomonadati; phylum Verrucomicrobiota; class Opitutia; order Puniceicoccales; family Coraliomargaritaceae; genus Coraliomargarita; species Coraliomargarita algicola. The sequence goes on along the minus strand of NZ_CP138858.1, from coordinate 1,765,589 downwards.
GGGTTCTCCTGAGAGACAAAGGCTAATTGGTGACAACCCATCTCCAGTAAGTGATTGGCCATGGTGTAGCCGGCTTCGATGTTATCGATGCCAATTAAATCGTAGGGCGTTTGGCGGGGCCAAGGATATATGTCGCGATCCAGCAGCACCACTTGTATGCCTTGACTTGTGAGTCGATCGATGACGCTGCGATTGAAGGACTGCGGGTCTGGGATATTTTCAAGTGGCGCGAAAAAGACCCCGTTGACTTTTTTGTGGATGAATTGTTCCGCTTGGGAGAGTGTGACGGCTTTGCGATCTTGTGGGCGATTTAATTCATAGGGACTGCTAATCTGCAGTTCGGATGTGATACCTGCATTAATTATGCTGGCGGCGATTGGTTGGAATATTTCGGTCTCCATAATTTGGGGTAGGAGTAGGCCCGCTGTCAGGCTTGACTGCTCGGGTGCCAATACCTGCGTGCCGAATCCAGCACGGCGTTCGATTAATTTTTCTTCGCTCAACATTTTGAGTGCTCGAGCCACGGTCGGGCGAGAGGCACTATAGCGTTCGCAAATCGATTTCTCGCTCGGGAGTAGATCGCCCGGGCTATAGCTTTGATTGCGTATCGATATGCGTAGGTCGTCGTAGATTTGAAGATAAAGTGGCTTGGCATTTGTCATTTGCAATGTAAGTTAAATGTAAGCTCTAACTTGGTCAATTGTAATTTATTTGTTTTACATATATATTGTGTGATGGCTTGATGATTTACCTCAGCAACCCCCGTCGAATATTCGATACGCTGACAAACCCCTACTACCGTGAATACCTCATATAAAATCGTTGGACTTGGTGAAGTCGTCTGGGATGTGTTTCCTGCACGCAAGCGTCTCGGAGGCGCGCCCGCGAATTTCGCCTATCATTGTCATCAATTAGGTGCCTGTGCATATCCTGTTTCCGCGCTGGGTGCAGATGCATTAGGGCGGGCGGCGCGTCGTCAACTTGAAGCAAAAGGAATCGATCTGACTTATGTGCAAGAGACCGCGGCTTGGCCGACTAGCCAAGTATTGGTAAGTCTTAGTGAGCATGGTAAGCCAGTATATGAAATTATCGAGAATGTTGCATGGGATCATTTGGAACTGACTGAAGAATTAGCCGAGTTGGCACCCTCGGTGGACGCTGTATGTTTTGGAGTGCTTTCGCAGCGCTGCGAGCCAGCTCGACGTGCAGTTCAGGGCTTTTTGGATTTGATGCCATCGCAGACGATTAAGATTTTTGATATTAACTTGCGCCAATCTTATTATTCCAAGGCGCTTGTCGAGGAATGTTTAGAGCGCGCTACAGTCTTGAAGTTAAGTGACGAGGAGTTGCCGCAATTGGCCGAGTCCTTTGAGCTGCAAGGAACTGTGTTCGAGCAGCTTGAGGGCTTGCGTGCCTTATTTAAGCTGGACTTGGTCGCTTATACGCGTGGCGACGAGGGGAGTGTACTCTGCTGTGCGAATGCGCAGGATGTGCATGCTGGCTTGCCAGTGACTGTTGTTGATTCCGTTGGTGCAGGCGACTCATTTACAGCAGCACTCTGTGTCGGGCTTTTGCAGAATTGGCCTTTGAGCGAGATCAATGCTTTTGCCAATTCCGTGGCTGCCTATGTTTGTGGCCAAAAGGGGGCGACTCCCACGCTACCCGAAAAACTGATCGGGCCAGCAATCAAGTCGGCGGCTTGTCAGCTGTGATTCACGAACTTTCATTTCGTCTAAATATATAAACATGAACACTAAAACCCCTAATACTATGAGAAGAATATTAATTGGATTCCTAATCATTGCCACGGCATTTTTGATTATCGGATGTGGCCCTAAAAATGAGAGCGCTGCCAACGGAGAGAAAAAAGTCCGTATTGGTATGACCGTGCAGTCTTTGAGTAACCCGACCTGGGCTGGTTATTGTCAGTCCATTGAGAAGGAGGTCAAAGCTCAAGGTGGAAGTATTAATTATGTGGCTTGCGATAGTAATGTGAGTAAGCAGATCACACAAATTGAGAATTTCATCTCCAGCGGTGTGGATGTCATCATCATTCACCCAGCCGATCCCGAAGGCGTGGAGTTTGCCTTAAAGCAAGCCCGTGCGAGCGGCATCAAGGTGTTGGCATGGGATGATAACCTAAAGAATGCTGACTTGGCATGGTTGATTGATAATCACGAGTTGGGATACACCATCGGTGAGCATGCTGCCAAATGGATCAATGAAAAGCTTGGTGGCAGTGCCGAAGTCGCCATTTTGAACTACCCGCAATTGCCAATTCTTTTGGAGCGTGGAAATGGTATTCGCGATGCGATCGTGAAACTCGCTCCTAATGCGAAGATTGTGGCTGAAAGTAGCGCGATCGATACCAAGGAAGGTATTGCAAAGATGGAAACGATCTTTCAATCCAATCCAAACGTTAAAGTCGTTTGCTCCATCGGTGGCGGTGGCTCGGTCGGTGCGAACGAATCCGCTAAAGCTGCTGGGAAGATTACCGATGACTTCGGCATCTTTGCAGCCGATGCAACGCAGCCGGAATTGTCGGCGATGAAGAACAATGAAGGTATCCGTATGACTGTGACAGTCACTGGCACCAACACCGACATCGCTAAGGAAATCTGGGAAATGGTGAGCTTGCTTCAATCCGGCGAACCGATCGCGACCAAGGAAATTTACCGCGAGTTCATCCCCGTCACCCACGACAATGTGGATGATTACTTAGGCAAATAAGCCACATCGCAGTCTTCAATTCCAGGTTGGCGCTGGGGCTATCATCTGAGCATGCCTCACCGGTGTCCAGCGCCAGCCTGTTATCTTCCTCTCATCTTATCCCCCCCCCCAATACAAAGCAGACATGAATATTCTAGAGTTAAAGAATATAACGAAGAAATACCCTGGTGTCATTGCGCTCAACGATGTCAGTATCGATTTTGTCAAAGGAGAAGCACATGCCCTGGTTGGTGAAAACGGTGCTGGCAAATCGACTCTGATCAAGAGTTGCACGGGTGCAGTGAAACCAAATTCCGGTAATATCGTCATCGGTGGAGAATCCTTTACTGCACTGACTCCACAGATTTCTGAAGCACACGGAATCGGCGTTATTTATCAGGAATTTAATTTAGTTGGCGAATTGTCCGTGGCAGAGAATATCTTTCTCGGTCGAGCCATCCGCAAAGGCCTGATTATTAATAAAAAAGCGATGGCTCGTGAGGCCGCTGCGATCTTTGAACAGTTCAATATTGATATCGATCCATACGCCCTGGTCAGTAGTTTAACCGTCGGTTATCAGCAGTTAGTGGAAATCGCCAAAGCCTTGTCCCAGAATGCGCAAGTATTGATTATGGATGAGCCTTCGGCGCCGCTCACTTCAGCCGAAGCGGAGCGTCTCTATCAAGTCGTCGAGAAACTGAAAGCGAAGGGAGTGACGATTATATACATCTCGCACCGCATGGAGGAAATCTTCCGATTGACGGAGCGCATTACGGTGCTGAGAGATGGGCAAAAAATCGCGACTGTGAAGACCGACGAGACCAATATGGATGACCTCGTAAAGTTGATGGTGGGGCGCGAATTAAAAGAGACCTATCCTGAGCGTAAGGCCTGTATCTCAGATGAGGTGATGCTGGATGTGCAGAATCTCTCTGGTAACGGCGTGAGCGATATTAGTTTTCAAATTAAAAAGGGCGAAGTGCTTGGCTTTGCTGGTTTGATTGGTGCGGGGCGCACGGAGACTGCAGAGTTACTATTCGGGGCCGCCAAGAAGACTGGTGGCAGTGTGCGTCTTCGCGGCAATGAAGTGAGCCCCAAGAGCCCAAGAGATGCCATTGACAGTGGCATTGCGCTGGTTCCCGAAGACCGCAAAGGCAAGGGGGCTTTGTTAGACATGACTATTCGTAGCAATACGAGCATGGCAATTTTGGAGCGGATCTCCAGTTTCTTCATCGTCGATAAGAAGGAGGAAGTGCGGCTCGCCAATCAATACCGCGAATCGATTCGCATTAAAACGCCTTCGATTGAGCAGAAGATTAAAAATTTGAGCGGTGGTAATCAACAGAAAGTGATCATTGCACGCTGGTTGGCTTCAGAGCCGGATTTGGTGATTTTTGACGAACCCACCCGTGGTATCGATGTGGGGGCCAAGTCGGAAATTTACGCACTGGTCAATTCACTGGTCGAGGACGGCAAGTCCGTGCTGATGATCTCCTCCGAGATGGAGGAAGTGATGGGCATGTCCGACCGGATCGTCGTCTTATGCGACGGCAAAATATCGGGCAGCTTGGACCGAAAAGATTTTAATCAAGAAACTATCATGAATTTCGCATCTCAAAAATAGGAGAACACTATAATGGCACATTTAGAAAATTTAAAAAGCACGGCTAAAGCCGTTGATTTCGCAAAACAAAACGGCATTTATATCGTGTTGTTCGCTCTGATTGGGTTCTTCTCCTTTGCCTCGGAGAACTTCCTCGTCAGTCAGAATTTGATGAACGTTGCCCGCCAAGTCTCAATGCTCGGCATTGCAGCGGTCGGCTTCGCATTTGTCTTATTGCTGGGAGGGATTGATCTCTCGGTGGGTTCGGTGATCACACTGGTCAACGTTGTCTGTGGCTGGTTTATGGTGAACGCGGGGATGCACCCAGTGATGGCGATTGTGATCACATTGGCGATGGCGACTATGATTGGTTTCGGTAACGGCTGGATCATTGCAAACATCGGAATGCCACCTCTGATTGTGACGCTGGCAATGATGATTATCATTGAAGGGGTGGCCTTCTTGATCAGTAAAGGTCTGCCCATCTATGGGTTTCCTGAGTCCTTCGCTGTAATCGGCCAAGGCTACATCGGCCCTATTCCCATTCCGGTGATTATTATGATCGTGATTATGGCACTCGGTGCCTTGATTTTGAATAAGACATACTTTGGTCGTTATTTCTATGCAGTCGGTGGTAATGAAGAGGCCGCCAAACTCTCTGGTATTAAAGTCAAGAACGTCAAATACCTTGTCTATTCTTTGTCGGGGTTCTTTGCCGGCGTGGCCGCGATTGTCATTCTTTCCAGAACTAACTCCGCGACTGTCACCGCAGGCAAAATGTTAGAACTCGAGATTTTGACAGCCTGTGTGCTGGGGGGAGTGAGTGTCACTGGTGGTGTCGGACGCATCTCCAATGTGGTGGCTGGTGTTTTGATCCTCGGAGTGCTCAGCAATGGTATGGTGCTGCTCAATGTGACGGAGTTTACACAAATGGTGATCAAAGGTTCCGTCCTTTTGATCGCTGTCGCCTTTGATTGCTTACAACACCGCAAGGTGAGCTGAGCCTTTATTTAATCTAACAAGCCATAGGAGGTAGATGTCATGAATACGACAATAGCAATTTCTAGATTGATTGGTAGTGATGCGGGCGAAATCGCAAAACGCTTAGCCGAAGCACTGGGATACGATCTGGTCGATAAGGCCATCTTGCAAGCAACTTTGGAGCAATACGGCATCACACGCTTTGGTAAGCTCTATAATTCGACTCCCAATCTATGGGACCTGACCAACTCGAAGAACATACAGGTTATTTCGATGTTGAACGATACGATGAAAGCCCTGGCGTATCGCGGACGGACCGTAATTCTAGCACGAGGTGCGTATGCGGCTCTGAGTGATTACAGTAATGTATTGAAGGTTCGCTTACAGGCGCCTCTCGCGGTGCGTGTTCAACGCATGATGGCACGTGAAGAATGTGATGACCCTGAGCAAGTCGAAGAGCGCATCGTATTGGATGACAAAGCTCGAAAGAAATTTGTGAAGTTGTTTTATAACAAAAAAGACAGTGACGCGACTGATTTCGACTTGGTGATCAATACTGCGATCATTTCTGTTCGAACCACCGATGAATGGCTGCTCGATGCCGTTCGAATGTTTGAGTCCATTGAGCCAGTCACACCGGTTCAAACTGTTTCTCAACAAGAGGTCGACCCTCTCTTATTGGATGCGATTGATCAAGCACTCCAACGCCGTCGCTAAGATTCCACTTGGCGGCCCGTCCGCTGACAAGTCACCAACAATTTTAATTTTCTATATTTTCCCATCTGGCACGAAGGAAATACTAACGAATAAGCAATAAAAACCTCAAAGAATAACGATATGAAAATAATAACAACTACAATGTTAATTGGCTTAACCAGCATCGCATTTGCAAATGGTGAGGCCTGGAATGAACGCGAGCAGGTGACTGGGGACTGGGGCGGCTTGCGCACCAGCCTCGAAGATAAAGGCATCGATGCCTTCCTGTATTACGATTCCATTGCCGCAGCGAGCGTTAGTGGAGGGATTCAACACGATGATCAGTTCACCGGCCAAGTTTATGCAGGTGTACGATTGGATTTTGAAAAAATGTTTGGTTGGGACACCACCACTGGGAAAATCTCCATCGTCAATCGTCATGGTAACGGCATTTCCCACAACGTAGGCGGCATTTACGACCCGATGACAATCAATGGCGGTGCTGATGGACAGGTCACTTGGTTGTATGAAGTCTGGCTGGAGAAAATGTTTGGCGATAACCTGGCGATTAAATTTGGTCGGACATCCATGGATGAGGATTTCGCCAACAGCGATTTGTATCGTTATTCACTGAGCACGTCCATCAACGGTCCGATTCGTTCCATGATGTTGGATAATGCACAGATCTTTTCCTTCCCACTCGCTCTGTGGGGCGCACGTGCGAAGTATAAGATCAGTGATGAGCATCAGTTTCAATTGGGTGCATACCAGATTAATGACAACCCTTTTGGCACACACTTGAAAGGGACTGATTGGGGGATCGATAGTGATGACGGCGTTACTTACATGGCGCAGTACGACTGGACGCCAGACGTTTTTGACCGTCCCGCACGCTTCTATTTTGGGGTCGCTCATTCTGTGTATGATTACACTGACTTCGATGGTGGTGAATCTTCAAGCATGACGACCGTCTACGGTCATGGTGAAGTCGAGGTGGCCGAAGGCCTGCGCCTTTTCGCCTTTGGTGCTTATAATCCACAAGAGGAATCTGCTAAAATTCCTCTCCAAATCAGCGGTGGTGCCAACTGGAAGGGTTTGATTCCCGGACGTGAAAACGATCACACGGTGTTCTTTGCCACCTATGGTCAAGTCAGCGATGAATACGGCGATCACGTAACGCTTGCTGATGTCGATTCCGAAATGGTCTTCGAACTGGGACATCGAATTCAGTTAACACCAGCCTTCTACATCCAGCCAGCGGTTCAATATATCGTGGATCCAGGTGGAGGCACAAATGGTAATGTCGATGATGCCTTCGTTGTTGGCGCATGGATCGGCATGTCGTTCTAGACTCGCATAACATTTGTCACTGGGGGTGATAAGGATTTGTCTGCGGCCGTACTTCGTTCGCGCCGGGGCAAGTCCAACTAGTAAAAAAGAGGCCACTCTTCCATTCGGAGGAGTGGCCCATTTTTTGTTTCTTGGATAATCCAGGAGTTCGGGCAGCTGCTTGCTTTATCTCCGTATGTAATAAAGCAAGCAGCTGCAAAAAGTCGATTAGGCAGATGCGAAGCGAAAGAGGCGACGCAACCCACTTGTGAAACGTGCCAAGGTATCGACTTTCAAACCCCAAATTCGCGATTGCTGCTTCGTTTCGATCTTCGATTCCAAATACTCGACCATTGTCTGGTGGCCGAACATTGCGGCAAACATCACTGGTGTGCGTCCGCCACCTTGATCTGCGTTGGCATCTGCGCCGGTTTCGACCAGCACTTGTGCGACTTCCAGATAGCCTTTGAAGGCGACTCCAGCCAGAGGTGTTTGTGCGCGATCGTTGCGTGCATCGGGGTTGGCCCCTTCGGCCAGTAACATGCGCACGGCTTGCACATTGCCATGATAGGCCGCCAGCATTAGTAGGCTATTTCCCTTGCTGTCCTTGAGCTCGACCGGGAGTCCCGCCTGGATCATTGGACGCAATGTTTCCACATCGCCCGCGCGTGCTGCGTCGAGCGCGATCTGTTGCAGTTCTACGTATCGTTTTTCTTCGGTTTCGGTAATCATAATCTTAAGCCTCTATGCTTTAAGTGCTGCGCGCACGCCGGTTCCGTAGGCTGGATCGGCCTGGTCGAAGTGTGCGAGTTGTCGCTCTACGATGTGTTGTGGCACGCCTTGCATGGCGGCTGCAATGTTGCTGCACAGTTGTTGCTTTTGATCTTCGCTCATTAAGCGGAAGAGATTGCCGGCTTGGGTGTAGTCGTCGTTGCCCTCGCGATGATTGTAGCGGTCGGCATCACCGGAAATCTTCAGTGCCGGCTCCGCAAAGCGGGCGTCTTCTGTCGGGCCCCCCATGGAGTTGGGCTCATAGTAGGCATCGCTGCTTGCGGGTGTGTGGGCATTCATCGAGCCGTCCATGTGATAGGTATTGACTGCCGACCTCGGGCGATTGACTGGAAGCGATTCATACCAGGTGCCGACTCGATAGCGGTGGGCGTCTGCATAGGAGAAGATGCGCGCCTGCAACATTTTATCGGGTGAGAAGCTAATACCTGGCACGATGTTAGAGGGCGAAAATGCCGCTTGCTCTATTTCCTGAAAGTAATTTTCCGGATTGCGATTAAGCTCTAAAGTTCCGACATCGATTAAAGGATAATCCGCGTGCGGCCACACTTTAGTCAGGTCGAAGGGATTGATTGAGTAGTTCTCAGCGTCCGCTTCCGGCATCACCTGAATCTTGAAGTCCCATTGCGGATAATTGCCGTCTTCAATCGCTTGGTAGAGGTCTTTCTGGGAAGATTCACGATCTTCGCCGATTAATTTGGCGGCTTCTTCGTTGGTCATGGTTTCAATGCCCTGACGGGTCTTGAAGTGGAACTTTACCCAAAAACGCTCATTCTTTGCATTGATAAAACTGTAGGTATGTGAGCCATATCCATTGGTGTGGCGGTAACTTTTGGGCAAGCCGCGGTCAGACATCAATATGGTGACTTGATGCAGGCTTTCGGGGCTCAAGGACCAGAAGTCCCACATGGCGGTGGCACTGCGCATATTGGTCTTAGGATGACGCTTCTGGGTGTGAATGAAGTCGGGAAACTTGAGTGGGTCTCTTACAAAAAATACGGGTGTGTTGTTGCCCACTAAATCCCAGTTGCCTTCATCAGTGTAGAATTTTAAGGCCCAGCCGCGGACATCGCGCTCGGCATCTGCGGCTCCACGTTCCCCGGCAACAGTCGAGAAACGAAGTAAGCATTCTGTCTCTTTGCCGATTTCAGAGAAAACGGCCGCTTTAGAGTATTGGGTGATGTCGTGAGTGATGGTGAGCTTTCCAAATGCACCTGAACCCTTGGCGTGTACTACGCGTTCAGGAATGCGCTCACGGTTCTGGTGGGCCAACTTTTCCAATAGCTGATAGTCTTGCATCAGTACCGGACCGCGTGCGCCGGCTGTCATTGAATTCTGATTATCGGCGATCGGATTACCCGCCGTAGTTGTCATTTGTTTATGTGTCTTACTCATAGTGATTCATGGGTTGAGTTGTTTAACTGACAATGATCATGCGAGTGAATTGATATAGGTAAAACATTTTTGAAAAATACTGAATATAGGTTTTGCCTATGTGTGTTGTTTATGTTTTACTCGTCGCATGGATTTACGTCAGTTGCGTTATTTTACAGAGGCCGCCGAAGCGGGCTCGATCAGTGCTGCGGCGAAACGCTGCTCGATCAGTCAGCCCTCGCTGAGTCAGCAGATTATGTCCTTGGAAGAAGAGGTGGGGGAGCAGCTGATGGAGCGTCGTCCACGCGGGATTGAATTGACTGCAGGGGGAGAGTTGCTGCTGCGTCATGCAAAGCGTTTATTGCGCGAAGAGTCGATCTTGCGGGAACAGCTGCGTGCGCGCAGTGAGCTGCAGTTGGGCAAAGTTCATTTTGGAATTATTCCGACTCTGGCACCTTATTTACTGCCGCGTCTTTTTACTGAGTTTCAGCGTGAGTACCCCAGTATAGAAATTGAGGTGATCGAGGACCGCACCAGTTCTTTAATACAGGAAATTGTTTCGGGAAAGCTTGAGTTTGCAATCTTGAGTGACGTTGCTGATAAGGAGCTGAAGAAGTATTCGTTACAGACGCAGCAACTCTTTAGTGAGACCCTCTTACTCGCCACTTATGAAGGGCATCCATTGACGCAGCAGAGTGCTGCCCCCACGACCCAATCACTGCGGGCGGACGAATTGATTCATTTAAAGGACGGCCATTGTTTACGTGATCAGGTGTTGCGGGCTTGTGGGCTTCACGAGTGTCATGCTCGGCTCCAATGTGATCAACTGGAGACTGCGCTGGCAATGGTCGCAGCTAATCTCGGCATCGCGGTGGTGCCAGAGCTTGCGGTGAATGGTCGCAAGATGCTCAACGTCGCTTTACGGCGATTTGCCAGTCCGATGCCAACTCGTAAGATTTACTTACTGCACCGTAGTGGCACACAACTTTCTAAAGCTGCGAGAAAATTGCTCGAAGGTCTGCGCATGTGATGCGTTCGTCCTGAATTCGCAGGTATTGGGATGGGGCAATATTCTCCTATATGGAGAGGCTACATGGCTTGCCAATTGTGGAGTTTACTGATCTAGTGATTTGTTCTTTAGAGTGTTTGCTCACTACCAATGGGCAGAACTCATATCAAAGTGGTTTTTTCTAGTTTAGCTCCCCTCTATGTTTCGTTCTATACCGATTCTGACTTTTTGTGCGGCCTCTACAGCATACCCCGCCATTAATATTGTTTTGGATTATGGGACCACTTCTTCCGAGGATATTGAGAGCTATGGAGCAGCATTTTCTTCAGCAGAATCTTTCTGGGAGTCGCAGTTGACTGGCTATCGCGACACTGGCTTGAACGCACCCACTCAAGTGCTGGTCAATGTGAATTTATCCGAAATCGACGGGGCAGGGGGCGTATTAGGTTCTGCGGGGCCAACATATGGTAATTTCGGTGGCACGTTTGTGGAGACGACAGAAGGGGATATGACGTTTGATACTGTGGATATCGATTCTCTGGTTGCCGCTGGGATTTTTGACAGTGTGATTCGACATGAGCTTGGCCATGTATTAGGGCTTGGAACGCTCTGGGGATTAAATGGAGTCTATAGTTCGGGCACGGGGCAATATACCGGGGCCGCTGCGCTGTCTGCCTTTCAAATTGAGTTCGATCAAGCTGGAGCCAGCTATATACCTGTTGAATTAGATGGAGGCGCTGGAACGGCGAATGGCCATTGGAATATGGGAGTTGATTTGGGCACCTATGAAGAGGCCGATTCTAGAGACGATCCTGGCGATGGTATCGTGTATACCAGTATCAATAATGGTTTGACGCTGGATAACGAGTTGATGACCGGATATCTGACTGGAGAGGCTTGGCTCAGCAACACGACTTTACAGAGTTTCTATGATATTGGGTATGAAGTTGCGCTGGATATTTATGGGCAAGCAGTGCCAGAGCCTTCGGCGTTTGCTTTTATCTTAGGTGTGGGGGCCGCGTTTATGGTCGTGCGTCGGCGTGCGTTGTATTGAGAGACTCACTATGAGTCAGTTTTATAGCTCTATTTTGGGGGAGGGCTGAATGTTTTGTACTGCTGGATGATTCGCTCTGAGCTTCGGTTCCAACGACTGGGGCACGGGGGGAGGGGATGTGGAGTCTAGTCCAGCCATACATCTTGATAGGGATGGTAATCCAAAATATTGGGGTGCCAACCTTGCACAGATTCATCGATTAGCATGCTGCGTACGTAGAAGTAGATGGGGATGATCGGCATCTCGTCGATCAGGATTTTTTCAGCTTTTTGGAAGAGGGCGTAGCGTGCGCTGGGGTCTTGTTCGGAGGCAGCCTGGCGGATGAGTTGGTCATACTGCGTGCTGCCCCAGTTCGTGTGGTTATTGCCGTTATCGCTGGTGGTTAAGCTGAGGAAGGTGTTGGGGTCGACGTAGTCGCCAATCCAGGCGGCTCTGACGATGTCGAAGTCGCGTGCTTTGCGGGTGGCGAGATAAACTTTCCATTCTTGGTTGTAGAGTCCGATGTCGATGCCGAGTTCTTTTTTCCACATTTGTTGGATGGCAACGGCAACGGTGCGGTGGGATTCGCTGGTGTTGAACAGGAGCTCAAAGGTCGGGAAGCCTTCGCCTCTCGGGTAGCCGGCCTCGGCCAGTAGTTGTCGTGCGAGTTCGGGATCGTAGGGCAATTGGACTTTAGCGGTATAGCCAGCCGTGTTGGGCGGGGTGAAGTTGTAGGCGGGCTTTTGTCCTCCTTTGAGCACGTGCTCGGTGAGGGCTTCGCGGTTGATGGAATACGCGAGTGCTTTGCGCACGCGTGGGTCTTTGAGTGGACCACGTTCGGTGTTGATTGCGTAGTAGTAGACCCCGAGGTAGGTGTCGAAACGCATGCGCTCAGGCTGGTTTTCGCGGTACCAGTCGATGCGTGGGATGGGCACCGTGCTGGTGATGTGCAGTTGGTGAGTGCGGAAGGCGCGCTCCTCGGCGTCGATGGCGATTGGTAGAAAGTGAATGCCATTGAGTCGCACGCTGTCGCGAGCGGTGTAGTGAGGGTTTTTTGTGACGTGAATGGAGTGGTTGAGGCGCCAGGTGTCCAGTTGGAAGGGGCCGTTGCTGACGAGATTTCCAGGTTTGGTCCATTTGGAAATGCGGTCGGTCATGCTGCCGTGGGCGAGCACGCTGGCCTTGTGTAGCGGGAACCATGTGTAGTGAGTGGGTAAACTCAGTAAATAAGGGGTGGGGGCTTCAAGCTCGATCATGAGCGTATGGGGATCGGGGGAGCTGAGACCTACTTGTGTGAAATCTTGCAGCTCGCCTTTATTGAAGGCTTCGGCACCGCGAATGCAGTAGAGCATGTAGGCGTAGGGGGCACCCATGGCGGGGGTGAGGATGCGTTCGTAAGCGAAGAGAAAATCTTCGGCTGTAAGTGGATCGCCGTTGGACCAACTCGCACTGGGATTGAGGTGGAAGGTGTAGCGTAAGCCGTCGGGGGAGATGTCCCAGGATTGCGCGACGCCGGGCTCGATCGCTAGTGTTTCAGGGTGTACGGTGGTGAGTCCTTCAAAGAGGGAAAGTAGCACATAATGCTCCGTAACTCCCGTTACAATGTGAGGGTCGAGTCCCTCTGGTTCGGTGCCGATACCGATGTACAGCTCTTGCTCGGCGTTGCCTTTTTCGACGTTACTTTGGTTTTTGGAGCAGCCGAGGAAGGCTGCGCTTGTCAGGGCAGAAAATAAGAGTAAGCAACGGGGCAGAAATTGAATGCGCATTTACACCTAGGCGATAAATGGCGCGTGCCTGTCTCGCAAGAGGAAAGGCGGGGAGACTGTTTCGTGGCGTCGTCTTTTGTCGATGGCTGTAGCGCTCTATGCGTCGGAGTCTAAGGTGAAACCGATTTTGACGCCGACTTGCCAGTGCTCGACTTGGCCATCTACGATATGGCCGCGGATTTCGCCGACTTCCAGCCAGCGCATATTGCGCACAGTTTTGCTTGCAGTGGTGACTGCATTTTGGGCGGCGGCTTCGATTGATTCCTTTGAAGAGCCAACGAGTTCGATTTTTTTATATACGTGATCACTCATAGCACTCAGCCTATGTTAAAAATGGCGATGAGTCGAACGGTGGTGAAGGATTTTGGGTGTAACAGTACGCAAGTAAGCAAGCTGATGTCTGTTCGCAGTAGGGTGCTGTGTGGAGCGGAGTCGATGCCGCATGGGAGGGGTGTTAGAGCATGGGCGCAATTAGGTGCACAAGGTCTTCGAGCATGCGGTTGGGCAGGATTTTGCGATCTCGGATGGCTTCGCGGTAGCTGATGCAGTCTTTTTCTAGCGATTCGGCCCATTGAGTGAGTATGGCTATGTCGGAGGGAGTGTAGTGTAGCTGACCGATCTCGAAATTGACGAAGAGCGAGCGCATGTCGATATTGGCAGAGCCTGTCATGGCCACAATCCCATCGGCTAGGATGAGTTTGCCGTGCATCATGCGCGGGGTATAGAATTGGATGTCGATGCCTGCTTGGTCGAGTTCGCGGAGGTAGTGGTAGCGAGCGATGTCGGTCAGTCGCTGATTGGATTTGAGCGGTAGGATCAGTCGTATATGGCGGCCGGTGTGGGCTTTAACTATCAGTGAACGAAAGACCACTTCGTCGGGGATGAAGTAGGGGGTGATGATGGTGAGGCTTTGTTTGAATTCTTGAATGATACGTACGATTTGCTCCCAGAGCGGGTCGTTGGGAGCATCGGGGCCACTGGTGATGATTTCGGTAGTGCTGTTGCCTGCCTCTTCGGGCACGTAGCGGAGCAATGCCTCGTGCACTGCGGGGGATTCCTTGTGGGAAAAGGCCCAGTCGGCGATAAAGGTGCGGGTGAAAGTGGCCACGGCGGGGCCTTGAGTGACTATACTGAAGTCGGTAAAGCGTCCGGGTGTCTGCTCTGCACCCATGAAGCGGATGTCTATGTTTTGGCCGCCGGTGATGGCGCGGTAGTTGTCGAAGATTGCGATTTTCCGGTGATTGCGCAGGTTGGAAGAGGTCTGTGTCTGGATTGGCAGGACGGGCATGAACATGGCGACCTCACCCCCTGCACGGCGAATTTTATAGCGAGCTGCGCGGGTGCAGTTCCAGCTGCCGAGTGAGTCGAGTAATAGCCGGACCTTGATGCCGGCTTGGGCGCGTTGTGCCAAGCGATCGACAATGGCGTGACCCGTTTCGTCGTTTCCAAGTATATAGGTCGCGATATGGATGGTGTGCTCGGCAGTCTCGATCTCGTGACAGAGTCGTTTGAATGCGGTTTCGCCGTCGGGCAGCAGTTCGAAATGGTTGCCCTGACTATGGGTGCGCTGGATCGTATGTTTGTGCTGCTGTGTTTGTTGGGCGATGTCGAGTGCGCGACTGGTGACTTCTAGTTTGTTGCGGGCCAGCTTGCGGCTCTTGCGCCCTCCGAATATAAAGTAGAGAGGCACGCCGATGATAGGCATGAAGATCACGATAAAAAACCAGGCAAAGAAGTTGCTGGGATTGCGCTTTTCTTCAAAGACCCGACGGATGATGAGTGCCGCGAGCAGGAAGCCGATGATGGCTGTGAAATTTGTGAATACAAAGACGAGACTGCCCCCGAGCAGTTGGATCAGCGGATCGACTATCTGTTCATTTACCCAAGACCACATAGTTGAATTCCATGCCAGTTCGGCTGCGAGTGCGACGAAATTGTTAATTTTAGAATCAAGTATTGTGCCAGCTCTTACTTTTGATTGTTTAAGCAGCATATGTCAGAAAACCCACAACCAAATCAAGGCCAGCCTCAGCAGGTCAATTTACAACAGATTGCTCAACAGTTCATGGTTGGATTGCAGCGTCATTTCGACATGCTTGCATTTAACCTCGCCGCTCGTGAGGGAGTGCAGGAGGCCGCGTATAATGCGCGTGTGAATGCCCCGAAGATTATGCCTGCGGCGCCCAGCCATCAGAATTTTGAACAAATGCAGGCGTATGCGCGCGATTTATTGGTGCGCCAAGTGATCGGCGACTGCTTGAATCTTGCTGTGACGGGGATGAATAATGCGCACTTTTTCTTGGCCTTGGTTAAGGCGACGAAGGCTAATGCCAATGTCAGCCAGGAAGCGCAGCAAGAGGCTCAGAAAGCACAGCAGGCCTTTGTTCCTGTGCAGTTGGACGAAAAGTTTAACCGTTTGGAACAAGACTATGGCATTATGTGCGAGCTGGAAGATTCGATCATTTCGCTGGGATTCATCATGCAGGCGTTTATGCAGCAAGGGGGCGTGGTCAAAGAGCCACAACTTGACGAAAATGGTGAATTGGTGCTGGAGCTGAAAACCATTAAGATTCTCGAATCAAATTCGGAGAAGCCACAGGGCAAGCTGGTCGATGAGCGTAAGGTATTCAAGGAGGGCGAGTCGTTGAGCTTTTCCGATGTGGAGTTGCAACTGATCCTCGTTACAATCGCCTCTTTTGCCGATAGCTTGTTTAAGTCGGTCTCGCTTTACGCTAAGTCGGTCAAAGACGCTAACGAGTCGTAATTACACGATGCCTGGTTCGGATACGCTTCGCGTGCTGACGCTGAATATAGCGCACGGGCGAGGTTTGTCCACCTATCAGGGATTTCACTCTGCGCGTGGGATCGAGCGCAGTCTCAAACGGGTCGCCCACTTGTTGAATCAAGTGGGCGCCGATATTGTGGCCTTGCAAGAGGTCGATGAAGATTCGCATTGGAATCGACGTATTCATTTGCTGGATTCGCTACAGGCACAGACGGAATATGCGCATGCTTATCTGGGAGTGCACAATCGTCGTGCGGGTAAATTGCCACTTGCTTATGGCAACGGTCTGTTGTCGCGCTACCCGATCGTGCATGCCGAGCACAAGGCGTTTGGTCGCGCTTCGCTAGGCGAAAAGGGCTTTATGTGTGCTGAGCTGGAGACCCCGCATGGTATTTTGCCCGTGGTTAATTTACACCTCGATTTTCGCTCGCGGGTACGGCGGATTGAGCAGGTTGAGCGTTTGATCCAATTCTTGGATGATAAGAAATATACTGTAGAGGGGACGCCGCACCTCTCGCCCATCGTTTGTGGCGATTTTAACAGTGGCTCGGGTAAGCTTGGGGATGCGGTGCGTCACTTGTTTAGCTATTTACAAGATCAATGCGAATATGCGCTGTGTCCGACTGGGCGTAAGTGTCGTACGTTTCCTTCGCTATTGCCGATGCATGGGCTCGATTTTATCTTTGTGCCGCCAAGCTACAGAGTGCGTTCCAGTCAGGTTTTGCGTAGCTATGTAAGCGATCACCGCCCTGTCTTTATCGAGTTGGATATACTGCGGAAATCCTAAATCTTAATTTTTAAATCCTAATTCTTATAAATGTTTCGTTACACCGTAATTGCCATTGGCAAAATGAAAAATCGTCCATTGGCGGCGCTGTGTGAGGATTTTTGCAAGCGTCTGAAGCGGCAGGGGAATTTTGACTTACTTGAGTTGAAGGACGGCGATGTCGAGAGCGAGGGGCAGCGCATTCTAGAAGCGCTGAGTAAACGTAGCGATGCCCGCATTTATGCCATGGCGGAAGAGGGCGTCACGCGCAGCTCGCAGAAGCTTGCCGATGAGCTGTATGCCCTGCAGGGCCGGCCAGCTGTTTTTATTATCGGGGGGGCCTATGGCCTCAGTGATTCGGTGAAGCAGCGCGCCGACGCGCTCTTTGCGCTCTCGCCACTTACCTTCACTCACGAGATTGCCCGGATGCTGGTGTGTGAGCAGCTCTATCGTGCCGTTTCGATTCAAACTGGCTCCAAATATCATCACGTTTAGTTCACAAAATGCGTCTTGCAATTTTAAAAAAAGTCACGATAAGGATGCACTTTCTATAACACATGTTAACATTCAGAGCATGGGTAGCATCAGTTGGATAAAGTAAAAATGTATTCAGTCAGGTCGAATTCGCATTCAAGCGAAACTCAAAGCAACGAAGCAAGTGGGATAGCCCAAAGATAAAGGTAAATAAATGAATACAAAGATGTATGTAGGCAATCTGTCCTACGACACTACTGATAGTGATCTCCGCGAGCTTTTCGAAGCGCACGGAACTGTAAGCGACGTTTTCATCGTCAAAGACCGTGAGTCAGGCCGCCCCCGCGGTTTCGCTTTCGTCTCGATGGGAACTCCAGAAGAAATGAATGCAGCAATCGAAGGCCTGAACGGCGAGGAATTCCTCGGTCGTGCCCTCACCATTAATGAAGCACGTCCCCGTGAAGAACGTCCACAAGGTGGCGGCGGTTACGGTGGCGGTGGTCGTGGCGGTTTTAACCGTGGCGGTGATCGTGGCGGACGCGGTGGTGACCGTGGCGGACGCGGCGGAGACCGTGGTGGCCGTGGTCGTGATAGCTACTAGTTCCGACTGGTTTCATCACACCATTTCCTCCATTTGAGGAAATAAATCACTTTCAACGGGGTTCGCGTAAGCGAGCCCCGTTTTTTATGTGTGGGCTGCGGCGTGTGCTGGCACCCTTGCCTCTGTTCGAAGAGCGGAGACAGCTGCTACGCGCTTGCGGCCAGGCGTCGTTAAGCCCCGTAGGCTTGGATTTCTTGGCCCGTTGCCTGCGTGTTTAGTGGCTTGTGGCCAACGAGGTCTAAGAGCTTCGCTAGTCGTTGTGCCTAAGCTTCTTCGAAGCGACGATCAAAGAGATCGCCAAGTTCGTTTAGCATGCGCTCGCCGTCTTGGGCGGCACCTTCGGTGCGGACTACGAGTTTGGAGCCTTTTCCCGCTGCTAGCATCATGAGGCCCATGATGCTTTTGCCATTGACCTGCTCGCCATCTTTTTCCACCCAAACTTCGCCGCCGTATGTGTTTGCAATACGTACGATCATGGCTGCAGGACGGGCGTGGATACCCATCTTATTTTGTACAACGAGTTCTTTTTGTAAAGATTCGCTGCTGTCACTTGTTTCTGGTGTGCTCATGTGTAGTGCCGTTAAAAAAGAGTTACTGCTGATATTAGCAAGAAATAATCCAATTTTGCTGAAATCGTTGTGAACTCTGTTGATTTTTAATTAAGCCTGTCTGGAAAATTATCGTCAAGGGGGAAACGTAGATAGAAGACCGAAGCTGGAACATTGAAGGTTGAACCTGCAGTTTAGCTGGAGTATTCGGGAATCAGGTCGCTCTGGTGTTGCCAGAGGTCGGCATAGTGGCCCCCTTGCTCGATGAGTGCCTCGTGGGAGCCGGATTCGATAATTTGGCCTTGCTCCATCACGACGATCTTATCCGCACGACGCACAGTGGAGAGGCGGTGGGCGATCACCAGCACAGTGCGCTGTTGCACCAAGCGGTCGAGAGCCTCTTGGATTTTGCGCTCGGTGATGGTGTCGACACTGGCGGTGGCTTCGTCCAAAATGACGAACGGCGGGTTCTTGAGTAAGACCCGGGCAATGGTGAGGCGTTGTTTCTCACCTTGACTCAGGCGAATGCCTTTTTCGCCGATATTGGTGTCGAGGCCTTCGGGCAGGGCATCGACGAATTCCCACGCGCAGGCTTGTTCCAGGGCGTGCACGATTTCGGCATCGCTGGCATCTGCTTTGGCTAGCACCAGGTTGTCGCGCACGGTGCCTTCGAAGAGGAAGGGATCTTGCGCGACGTGGCCGACTTTGTCGTGTAGCTCGCTAAGGCTGAGCTCGCGAATGTCGACGCCAGAGAGTTTAACGGTGCCCGTGCTCACATCATAGGTGCGCATGGCGAGGTTGGCCACGGTGGACTTACCCGCACCTGTATGGCCGACGATGGCGGTCACCTTGTTGGCTTCCAGCGTCAGCTCGAATTGGTCGAGCACGGCGGGGCGGCCCGGGTATTCAAAGCCTGCCTGATCGAAAGTCACTTCGATCGGGCCCGCGGGCAGTGGTGTCACTTTTTCTGGTTCGTCGACTTCGACTTGTGCATCCAATACTTCAAACACGCGTTCGCCGGAGGCGCGCCCCGCGGCGATCAAGTGGTTGAGCCCATGTAGCTGCGAGATGGGCTGATAGAGCATGTTGGCCAACAAGAAGAAGGCGATCAGCTTGCCCATTGTGAAGTCGGCGGTGTCTTGTAGCACCAGGTAGCCGCCTACCGCGACGATACTGAGGAAGCCCAGCTTGGTGACCAGTGAGGTGGCCGGGTTGTAGAGCGACCAGCGGAACATCGCGAAGAGCGTCTTGGCGCGCAGGTCTTCTGCCTTGGTTTCGAAGCGAGCGGATTCACGCTTTTGCAAGCCGAAGGTCTGAATCAGGCGGTTGCCTTGGATGTCTTCGACCAACAAGCTGTTGAGCTCGCCAGCGCTTTCACGCACGCTTTTCCATACCTTGCGCGAGCGCTTGGAGTAAAGCACGCCCACTAGCAATAGGATGGGCACGGGGAGAAATACGAACCAGGCCAAGAAGGGCTGCATGATGAAGAGCACAGTGGTGATGCCGACGATGCGTAGGATGGCGCCCGTGCCCTGTTCGGTGCCGTCGAGCAGGGCGCGCTCCACCGCGGCTACGTCTTCGATCACACGCGAGGAGATTTCTCCGCTCTTGCGTTGGTCGTAAAAAGATACCGGCAGGCGTAGCAGTTTACTGTGTAGGTCGCGGCGCATTTCCAGTAATACGCGTTGTTCCAGGGTATTGTTGACCCGAATGCGCAGGCTATTGAAAACCTCGCTGCCTAGGTAGAGGAGTGCGATCAGGCCGACGCCGTAGAGTAAGCCGTCGAGGGCATCGGTGGCCTGTAGCCCGTCGAAGATGCGCTGGATTGCAATAGGCACTGCAATTTCCATCGCTGCCATACTGCCTGCCAGCCCGATCGTCAGCCAAAATAAGCTTTTGTAGCGGAACAGGTAGGCGGAGACCCGCAGGATCGTACTTTTCTTTTTAGTTTTCTTGCTCACGTGCGTCAGTGGTCGGTGGGGCGTGCTATAGCACATTACGCCCCCAGTTTTAAATCGATACAAGAGCCGCCTAGCCCTTCGGCATGCTGACTCTGTGAAGCTCTCAAGCAAGCCCCCATGGCTGATGTTGGCAAATCTGAATCTGAGTAAATTACAATAAAAGGTTGTCAGTCGTGGAATGCCGCAGTGTTTTCAGGTGGCTGGCCTAGGGTTTTTAGTGCTTCGCTATTAGATTGCCAGTCCATCATTCCCAATCTTCATTTCCCATTTCCCATTTCCCATTTCCAAATTCTTAATTTCTAATTCTTAATATTATGTCCGTCCGACTCTATGTAGGTAACCTTTCTTTCGATGCCACTGCCGAAGATCTCCGTGAGATTTTTGGACAAACCGGTGTGGTGGAGGACTCTGTCATTGTGACGCGCCCAGGTGGTGGTCGCCCCCGCGGTTTTGGTTTTGTGACGATGGCTGATGAAGCCGCAGGGCAAGAAGCGATCCGTCAACTCGATGGACAAGAGTTGGCAGGACGTCAGTTAGTGGTGAATGTCGCGAAGGAGCGTCAGAGCGGGGATAATAGCGAAGAGGAGTGATTCGCGCGACGAAATCACTCCTTTCCCTTCACAGGC
Source organism: Coraliomargarita algicola (assembly GCF_033878955.1). Taxonomy (NCBI): domain Bacteria; kingdom Pseudomonadati; phylum Verrucomicrobiota; class Opitutia; order Puniceicoccales; family Coraliomargaritaceae; genus Coraliomargarita; species Coraliomargarita algicola. The sequence goes on along the minus strand of NZ_CP138858.1, from coordinate 1,744,539 downwards.
TTAGGTAGCTTAATTGCCATGCTCAGGGGGACCAGCACGACCAGAGCACCAAATAAATACGCATTCTGAGAGCCGTATGCGAAGTAAGTGAAGGCGGCTAGCAGTGGGCCGATGGCGCGTGCCAGCGAGCCGGCCGAGCGGAAGATGCCCAGGTTGGCACCTTGATCGGATTCATTGGAGTAGAGTGATACCAGCGCGCTCAGTGTCGGAGACGCGAGTCCGATCGAGCAGGCCATCAGTGCCAAGCCTGTGAAAAATAGACCATAGCCGTGGCCGATGGCGATCAGCAGAAATGCCGTGACGCCGCAGACCAAGCCGGCCAAGGCGAGGCGTTTTTCGCCGACCGGTGTGGCGAGGCGGCGCACGATGCCACCTTGCACCAGCACCAGAATGAGGCCGATAAACACAAACATGCCTCCATTCTGTGCGGGGCTGAAGCCGAAGCGCTCGACGGCCAGGAAGGTGAGGGTGAACTCCATCCCGCTAAAGGCTAACATATAGATTAAATATACGAAATTCGTCCGACGAGTGGCCGGTTCCGGGCATTGGAAGATGCGAAAGACCGCTAAGCCTTTGCACTCCGGGTTGGGCTTGCCGCGTTTGGACTCGGGCAAGGTCTCTTTAAAGCGGCGGCTGACCCAGATCAAATTGATGACTGTCAATATAAGGCTGACCAGTGCAGGCACCGAGAAGGGGTTCACGCCAAAGGCTTTGAGCGAGGGCGCGATCTCAGTCAGGTCAATCTTGGCGAGTAGGCCGCCGATGGCGGGCCCCACGATAAAGCCTAGCCCAAAGGCGATTCCGATAATCGCGAGGCCGCTGGAGCGCTTTTCACGTGTGGTGGTATCGGCGACAGCTGCGGTGGCCACGGAGAGATTGCCCCCCATGGCACCGCCCAGCACACGGGCAAAAACTAGCACCCAGAAAGATGCGGCAAAAAACCAAGCGATGTAACTGAGCCCGAGGCCGCTGATGGTTATGAGTAGCACCTTGCGGCGTCCGACGCGGTCGGAATACGCACCCCACAGTGGCGCACAGACAAATTGTAGGATCGAGTAGAGCGAGCCGAGGATGCCGCCGAAAAGCACCGCCGTCATAAACTCCGGGTCGGCCGCGCCGCTACTTTCTGCTAAATTAGTCAGCGGCGCGATCAGCTGCCCCAGTAGGCTTTCGGCCCCATCGCCGCTCGGCAAGTAATACTTGAGCATCGCTGGAAACAGCGGGAAGATGATCGAAAAACCGACCAAATCCAAGAACAGCGTTAGGAAAATGATGCCGAGACTGCTAGGGCTCTGCTTGCTTTTGGTAGGAGTGGAGGTGATATCGCTCATGCTTTTAAGCTTCGTGGCCAAACTTCTTCGACAGTGCCGCGTGCACATTGGCTGGAATCAGGCGACGTTCTCGATCGGTAAATTTAAAGACCTGTTTGACTAGATTGGAGCTGGTAAAGAAAAATTGCTCATTGGGCATCAGGAAGATGGTTTCGATTGAATCGTCCAAATGACGATTCATTTGCGCCATTTGAAATTCGTGCTCGAAGTCCGACACGGCGCGTAGGCCGCGGATGAGAGCCACGGCTTTGGTCTGTTTGGCCAGGTCCACAATCAAGCCATCGAAAGAAATGACTGATATATTGGGGCGGTCGAGCAGGTTGTCCTCGATTAATTTGACGCGCTCTTCACTGGTGAAGAGCGGCTTTTTGGCTGCATTATTGGCCACGGCCACAATCACTTTGTCAAAAATGTGCCGCGCTCGGTTAATCACGTCAAGGTGACCATTTGTAATTGGATCAAAGGACCCTGGATAAATGCCGATTTTCATATTGCGGGCGATTCAGAGCAAATACGCCGCGAAGTCCAACACAATTCCAGCTTACCAAGTCTTCGGGTCGTCCTCGGCTTCTTCTTTGCGCCAATCCATCCCGTCGGGGCCACGCGACCAGACGATCACTGTGTCGCCGATCCAGACTTGGTCTTTCTTGGGATCATCTAAGTGGGTTTCTAAAAATCGAGGGATGCGACCATCATTATTCACGTCCAATTTAAATTTAAATGGATTGCCCCATGGGTCGACGATGTGTCCATCGATGATTTTATCTTCTGGGAATGGAGCAAAGGCAACCTGCTGTGGATTTCGTGCACGTCCGTCGGCATCGTAACCTAAGCCGCCCTTAAACATACTTGTGATGAAGTCCCACACCTGTTCGCCGTCGGAAAACTCGGCATCTTTGCCCCAGTCTTCTTGTCCCGGGGTGTTACTGCCAAATATCTTACCATTTGTTGTGGGCCATTGTCCGTAGGTCGCGTAATAGAGTTTAAAGGCAGTCATGATAGAGCGCGCATCTGCCGTGGCTTCGAGGATTTTGGCGCGTTCGCGCACTTTGCCGACTGTAGGAATGAGTATGGCGGCTAAGATGCCGATAATCGCTAGCGTGACGAGCAGTTCGATGAGGGTAAACGCCCTGCGCGGCGCCATAGATCGGGGGTAAACTGTCATGGTTGTCTCATTCAATGCTTTTGCTGCATGCGTGCAAACGATTAACCAGTTTGACAGTTGACTGTCGGGGTTCGAAGTGGTGGCGAGGTTCTTTAGACCCCGTATGCGTCATGTTCAGAGTTGCAGTGGTCGGCCAGCTTGAAGCGAGGCTAAAGCACACTCGGCTACAGAATTCAGTGGCGATTTGCTGCTAAGCCTTGGCGCTCTTTGCTTGCTTGAAGATCATGTAGATCACGCCGCCAGAGATGAGTAATAAACTTATGGCGAGCACCGGGCGGAATACGATCCAAGCGACTGCGATGGTGATGAGTCCAGCGATGGCTGTTAGCATCATCGCGACGATGGCGGTGCCGATTCCGACAATGTTGCCAATGAATGGGACCACATCGGCCAGCACACTGAGGGGGCCCATCAATAAATTGAAGCCAATGAACATAAGCAGTAGACCGCCCGCTCGGAGCGCCCAGGTCATGATCTTGTTGTTGTCTTGAGCGACTTGGATCATGGCATCTGCCGAGTAGGTGCCGCTTTGTAGCAGGTTGATGGTGCCGCCGACTTTAGTGCGATAGGGCTGGAAGCTATCCTGCACTTGTGCGGCGACTAGGCTGATGCTTTGTTCCGGCACCATGGCGAAGCTCACCTTGAGATCGCCGATGGCAGGGTTCGCGGGGTCTTTGCCGATATAGAGCTCGGTGGGGCTTAAGTGGCTCTCGCCAATGTGCGAGGGCACTTTGTAATCACTAGGGAAAGGGAGCGCTTGGGCACCACCAATCATGTCGACTTGGGAGGGGGTGAGGGTGAAGCCTCCCACTGTGACTGGGCTCGCCTTGAAGCTGGAATTGGTGAATCGCATTTCTGCAGGGTTGCGGTGCCCCTCGAGTTCTTGGAAGTTATCGGAACGCACCGGACGCGTGTTCCACTCTTTGGTGTATTTGTAGGTGGTGACGGTTTCCGTGCTGCCTCCGAGTTTCTTTTGCGTGTCTTTACTTTTACTTTCTTTCCACTGATACATCTCGACCTGACGTGTCAGTTTCAGAGCATGGGTGGAGATGCCAAATTCGCTGTCAGAGGGGGTGTCTGTTGTCACAGCCGTGCCGCTGGTGTGAACCAACTGACCCTCGCGGCTCGGATCGACTTGCGCGGAGTCGATGCTGACGACTGCCCCGGCACCTTCTTTGAGCGTTTTGTAGCGTTTAACGGCCCGTCCTTCATTCCAACTCAATAGTACGATGGATACTATGATCAACAGGATGCCTGTTAGAATGCCTTTGAAAGAGGACGCGATCCGTGAGAACCACGAATTGCTTGAGATTTCGGAGAAGCTGTCAGCTGCCATAAAGCGAGACGGTCAAAAGTGAGTGAGTCAAAAAAAAGAAAGCCAGAGAGGATCGCTTAGGCGTGTTGCAGGCGTACCCAACCCGAGTCGGGGTCGTTGCCGGTGCAATCGAGTGCAGCTTGCGCTTCGTAGAAATGTTCTGCGTAGCGTCCACGGTAGATCGCGGGCGCAGTGCCGGGAATGCTGACTTCGCAGGTCCACGTCTTGTTTTCGTGTGCGGCCAATTCGCCTGCGCCTTCGACGACGATTTCGGTTTCAAAGGTAGTTTCTTTACGACGTATGCGCTCGGTGCCGTCCCGGTCGCGATCGTGTAGGTCGATCTTTTCCAGGCCACGCACCTTTACGTAGACGCGAGCGTAAGCGACGGTGCTGTCGCTGGCCAGCGCTTGAATATTGAGCTCGAAGGGGACGCCAATTGTGATAGGAGCTGCGGTAATGGATACTTTAGCTGCGTTGCCAGTGATGGCGTTCGCCATAGATTTTACTTTATCGAAGAGTCCCATGTATGAGTGAAGTTTGAATTTTTACGGAGTGAGATACCGCTTAATGACGTGACGCTAATGGTGTTTTGAGGCAAGTGAATAATACGTTTGGTCGATTGTTTGTCCGGAGCTGTCGCGCTAGCGCGGTCTTGGTGACGTCGAACATCCAATATTGAATTCCGTGCTGCGAAGAGCTGGAAGCTGCACTTTCAGCATCTGCCATATCGAAACTCGCCATGGCAGATGCCGGCCTTTATCTTCGCTCCAGTAGTGATTAAAGTTAATCAGATATTAGATGTCGGGCCATTGCCTGTTGGCGGTAGTCGAAGATCCGTCGTAGTTCGTTTTTTACATAGATTGCTCGTGCGATTGCGCCCAGTGGCCCTAGGGGCATCACATAACTCACTTGATCGCTGAAACGCACGCCGCCTTTTACTTTCGTGATTTCATGGTAGTGATACCAGAGTTTGTAAGGGCCAATGCGTTGTTCATCTACAAATGAGTGCTGTTCGCGAATATGTTTTAGTTCTGTCAGCCAAGTCTGCTTCCCTAGGATGGGGATGCCGACGCGATATTCGATGAGCAGACCGTCATACATCTGTTCAGGCAGTTTGCTGACTATTTCAAAGTCCATATCATCTGGCGTGATCCGGTCTAGGTTTTGGGGCGAACTGATGAAGTCCCAGGCTGTTTGTAGGTCGGTGCCAATTATTTGTTCGCGACAGAGATGGTGGATTTTGGACATACAATCCTATCGTTGTCGAAGATGAATCCTTACTAGATCCGTGCAGCCGTTACCGGGCGCGAGTCGGCATTGCCATTCGGAATGGTCGCATGTACAAAATGAAAAAGCCGCGCTCCCGGTTGGGAGGGCGGCTTTTGTATTCAACTGAGGATAGAGGCTACTTTGAGCTGAGTTGCTCCAGGATTTGGTAATTGCGCTGCACCATCTTACTGGGGTCTTCCAGCAGGCCGGCGGCAATGCGGGCGTTATCGAGTAGCTGTTGGCTGATGAGGCCCGCAAGTTCGCCATTGCTCTCATGGAGCGCCGCCAGGTTCTTGACCAGTGGGTGGCGTGGGTTGACTTGCAACTTGACGGGAGGCTCGCCGCCCATACCGGGCATTTCGGGGCCACCTGCTTTTTGTTGCATGGCCTTCATCATCTTGCGCATCTGGGCGGTCATCATCTTGTCCGCGTTGACGATCATGGCCGGGCTGCCGACTAGACGGTCGCTGGCAGAGACTTCGCTCACTTCGTCGCCGAGCTTTTCCTTGATGAAGCTGCAAAGTGCTTCGGAAGCGCTGGCTTCAAGGGCTTCGCCCTTATCTGTATCGGTTTCGGGGGCAATTGCATCCAGATCGATGTCGTCGTTGTCGGCGGAGACGAAGTTCTTTTCTTCGAAAGCGCGTGCGTGGTTCATGACGAACTCGTCGATCGGCTCATACAGATAGAGCACCTCAATGTTACGTGCTTTGAAGGCTTCGATATAAGGCCCGCTCTCAATCGCTTCGCGGCTGGGGCCGAAGAGGTAGTAGATCTCCTTTTGGCCTTCCGGTGCGCGTGAGAGGTAGTCGGCTAGGCTGGTGGTGGTGCCTGCTTCGGTGTAGGAGGACTCGTAGCGCAGCAGCTTGAGCAACTGGTCGCGGTGAGTGAAGTCAGTGGTGACACCTTCCTTGAGGAAGAGGCCGAAGCTGCTCCAGAAATCATTGTAAACTTCGGGCTCTTTTTTGGCTTTTTCTTCCAGTGTCTTGAGGAAGCGCTTGGTGATGACCTTGTTCAGCTTTTGAATCAGGCTGCTGTCCTGCATGGACTCACGCGAGATGTTGAGTGGCAAGTCGGCGCTGTCGACCACGCCGCGCACGAAGCGTAACCAATCGGGCAGTAAGTTCTTGGGCTCGCTGTCGATCAGCACCTTGCGGCAGTAGAGACCGACTCCGGGCTCCATACGGCCGAAGCCGAAACCTTCCATGTTTTCGGTGGGGGCGTAGAGTAGGGCGTTGATTTCCAGCGGTGCATCGGCATTGAAGTGCAGCCAGAAGCGCGGCTCGTCAAAAGCCTTAGCCTGGAATTTATAGAACTCTTTGTATTCGTCGTCGCTCACGTCGCTCTTATTCTTGAGCCAGATTGCGCCGATGGTGTTGAGCTTTTCGCCGTCGACTTTGACGGGGAATTGTACGAATGCGGAATACTTTTTGATGATTTCCTCGATGCGGTTCTTCTTGGCGAAGTCCTTATATTCATCCTTGAGTGAAATCACGATACGTGTGCCACGGCGTTCACCTTCGACTTGTTCGATCTCGTAGGCACCGGAGCCATCGCTGGACCAGCAGTAGCACTCGCCCTCTTTTTTCCAGGAGCGTGTGTATACCTTGACGGAATCGGCGACCATAAAGACCGAGTAGAAGCCGACACCGAACTGACCGATCAGATTGTCGTTGCGCTCGCCACTCTCTTTGAGCGCGTTAAGGAAGGCTTTGGAGCCAGAGTGAGCGATGGTGCCGAGGTTCTCGATCAACTCATCGTGGGTCATGCCGATGCCGAAGTCGCGGATGGTGATTTCGCCGGCTTCTTCGTCGGAGGTGACTTGAATTTCCAGGTCGAGATCCGCGTCGAAGATATCGGCATCCTTCTCGGCAACTTGCGTATGGCGTAGCTTCTCTGTGGCGTCAGACGCATTGGAGACGAGCTCACGGACGAAGATTTCTTTGTCCGTGTAGAGCGAGTGGACGACGATATCGAGGACTTGCTTGACCTCGGCTTGGAATTCGTGGCGTTCAGGTGCTTGTGTGCTCATAGTTGTTTTATGGTGTAATTTAGTTTCGTTGAAAAAAGGAATTTGGGCGCAGGGCATGCCTTATCCCAGAGAAGCGCGGAAGCGTAGTGCAGTTTTTCAAAAAATCAAGAGTTGTGATTTTTTGATTTGTGAATGCGATTTAGATGAAACAATAAGCAGCTGTGTGCTTGTCCCGTTGTTTCGTATCTTATTTATGGACAGCTGCTTGTGGCGTTTGTGCGCGGTTTTGGCGCACGCTAAGTGTTTCGTCTTTTACTTTCGATGACACTTTCTGCGAGTGTGCGCAGTGAATCTAGATGTGTTTTAAAGGCAGTGTCTTTAGCTGCAGCTTGTCCTAAGATATCTAAAGTCTCGTTGATGCCACTGCTTTCATGCCTATGCTGTGGTGAGAGTGCTTTCTTGGGTTTGATGGCGATCAAGTGTCGGAAGTTACGTGGACACATATCTTTGAGATATTCGCATATGATTTCGGTTTTGATTCCGGGAGAATCCTTGGCGAGGGCCTCAGCAATCGCTTCGAGTCGTTCGTCGCTGATTCGGACGTAGCTGCCTGCTCGGATTTTCGAAAACGTTGAAGAATTCGTGTTGGGAACTTTTGTCGCCAAGTCTTGAATGCTGCCTTGGTTGTTTTCGACCAGTTCGTAGATAATGTTGCCTAGGTGGCTTTTCATTGAGCTTTCGACTTTTACTTAGTGTCTGGGGAAGGTGGGGGCTTTATCAGTTAAATGCTGTAATCCTGCATCTATTCTAAATGCAGGATTGCATGCTATTGAAAATTATCAAGTTACAATTTCGGACTTGATGTTAGTGATCGTCGCTTCCGTGAAGAAAAAAACTCCGCCCTATGGAAAGAACGGAGTTTAGCTCAATATATTTATTAATGCGCGAATTTAGTAAGCATTCTTATTGGATCGTAGTGTCCGCAGACAGATGTAAATATCAAACCAGAAGTTCCAGCGTTCGATGTATTCCAGATCGCAGGCAATGCGCGATTGAAGTGATGTATCGCCACGCCAGCCATTTATCTGTGCCCACCCGGTGATGCCAGGTTTGACTATGTGACGTATGTTGTAGAAGCTGATTTCGTGTTTGAAGTTTTCAATCAGTTCGGGGCGTTCGGGTCTCGGGCCGACCAAGCTCATGTCCCCCTTTAATACATTCCAAAATTGAGGCAATTCATCGATATTATACTTTCGCATAAATGTGCCCACACTGAGACGACGAGGGTCGTCTTGGGTGCACCATTTTGCACCTGTTTGTTTTTCGGCGTCCAAGCGCATGCTTCGAATCTTTATAATTTCAAAGGGGCGTCCATTTTCGCCCAGGCGTACTTGACGGTAGAAGACGGCTCCTGGTGATTCTCGATAGACTCGCCAGCAAAAGTAGGCAATGACAGGTGTGAAGGCTAGCAATCCCATGACTGCTCCAATGATGTCGAAACTACGTTTGATTAAAGCATTAAAAGTACGGCTGATCTCCCGTTGGCCTTGGGTTAACATGGGGAGCCCTGCGAAAGATTCAATTCGCAGGCATGCGTTGAGCGTGTGAACGAAGTCCGGTATCACCATGAAGTCTATCATCTCACGTCCACAGATTTCTTGGATGCGCAGCATTGTTTTTGCTGGTAGATTTGACTCGGCTAAGATTAGAGTGTCATGGCGACCGCTTTGTAGCAGACGCTCAATGTCTTTAATTTTACTGCCTCTATATATCCTAGCAGGGTACCTTGGTGTTCGTGCCAGTGCCCTCGTCTTCGAGAATGACAAGTGAACGTATGCGAAAGGGACAAAATGTGCCTCGATGGTTCGAGGCTTCGGAGCGTTGATAGATATTCTCTACGGTATTATTCCAGCCTACGATTAGCGTTGTACGTCGACTCGTTTGTAGCATGTTTCGACCTATTAGATAGCGGCATAAAGAGTACCTCCATATTGCTAGACCGCATCCACTCAGTAAGCCTGTCATACCCACCCATAAGCGTGAAATCGGTGGATTGATATTTAAAAAAAGTGAGCCAGAGAGAAAGATGAGTGACCATAGCAACGCGCAGGAAAACATGTGCAGGGCTCCATACCGATATCTAGCTAACTGCTGTAATGCATAGCTCTCCTTGAAGTAGAGGACCGTTGCCATTGTAATGACACTTAATAGAATGTGAATTTTATAAGCTTGGAAGCTGGTAAGCCATTCAGATGCTGCCTGCGCGCCTGAGGAGGAAAATTTGAAGTAATGGGCTGTGACTGCCGCGATTGTAATGACGATTAAATCCCCTAGGAAGATTAGCATCAAGGTGGAGCGGGTCGCTGTATGGCGTTCCGCATGTGGTAGCAGCCATGGCTGTGCATGAGTAGAAGCTTTCATGATTACGGTAGTGAATTAACGCTCGTTTTGATTGGTAGTGAGTTTCTATTTTTAGAAATTGTTCCTTTTGTGGAAACATGTTTTGTGCCAAAATAAAACCGTTGGTGTATTTTGATCAGATAAAGTTTATCTCTCTGTCGTTAGTGCTTCGCGAATGCTACAAATTATACTCTTAACAAAAATAGGCCAGCCTCCTAGTAGAATGCCTAAGCCTCCCCATCGCATGTCGCTCCAAGAAGCAAAGCGCCCGGGGATCCATACTTGAGCGCATTCAGTCATGATGAGTAGTGCCCCTAATGCATACACGCCGAGAATCCATAGTAAGAATGGTAAACTTTTGGAATGTCGGAAGCTCCATGTCATCTCTGCCGCGATATAGCTGCTTAGTAGAAAATGGGGGACGAAAGTGCGCCGATCCCAATTGCCTGGTAGGTTGCTCCAAGTTGATAACCAGTTGGGTAGCCAGGTAATGTCGGTCAGGTCCGGGGATGGGCGCCAGGATAAATAGGCTATTAAAGCGAAGCCCACTAAGCCCAGTAGCGCGACACGAAGTCTTAATATGCGAACTAGCAAATCTGTCATGTTTTGCCCTATATCAACTCTAGTTTATATTCGTTCTTCTGTGCAAATTTACTTTCAAGGCTTACCTAGAGTCGATCAGTTGTAGGTTGAACCTGTTTCGATCGCATTGGTCCCACCAGCAGGGATGTTGCTAGGTTCTTTGCTTGTTGTGGACCCGCCGATGATACCAACGTTCTGATTGAGTGGTGCCTTTGGGATCTTTTTCTTGTTCGTTTCACTCAATTCAGTCTGTAATGTATCATTACCTGTGGGTTCAATTTCCTGGAGCTGATTTGGCTCGTTTGTGCCTCCTTGATCGTTCTGACCTCGGATAGTGGCAATTAATTTAGGAATAGTGAGCCGAGCGAGCAACGGGTTTTTGACTGCAACAGCTTTAGCAATCGCTGTGATTTCCTCTAGAGGGATGTTGGCTTCAATTGCTTTTGCGATTGCAGCTTCGACCTCAGTTTGAGTTTTAGCAGTCGTGAGTTCTTCTGTAAGTGTGATCGTCGTGATTTCGGAAACCTCAGCCGCAGTATTCTGTGCAGATACCAGTGAGAGGTATCCGAGTATGCCTATTAGGCAGAGTGCGAATCTCGTTTTCATAGTGTTTTGCTCGTATGTGAAGGTTTTTGTATCAGTGGTAGGATTCTTGCATTGCTTGTAAGAAATGTGGTTTGCGTTATTGTAAATATTTCTATTGTTAGCAATTTTAGTGCCGCACGCATTCATTGTACCAACTATTTTTATGCTACTCTATAATGTTGTGATCCTACTTGTTCTCGTGATGGCTAATGGTGGGCGCTATGATTGGGTTTATGAGTGGGGGGCCCTTGCACTTTGGATGAATTCGGTGCCTTTGTGTGCTCGTCTGGTGGCGACGCGATGTTGTCTGCTGGGGCATGGTCCCGTGTTTTGGCTATTGGGCGTGTGGCTTCCGTGGATGGCGTTCTCTGCGTTTTTTAGTTATAGTTTATTTAATCCAAATTATACCACGATTTATAATAACCTGTTCAGCCCTTTGTTACCTTTGGATTATCAGATGTTTTTTCCGACGACGCCTAACCCTGAGCGCAGTCGTTTGTTTCTTCAGTTTCTTATTGGATTATTTTTTATGACAATGTACTTGCTGGTCGCTCCTTTGAGCCGACGCGGTATACGGCGTAGCTTAAATATGATTCTATTTTTTGGCTGTATGTTGGCGGTGATCGGTAGCTTGATGAAGCTTAGCGGTACTCAAGCGTTTCTATGGATTTTTGAATTTCGTGAGCCTTGTGCCTTTGCCACTTTTTTCTATAAGAATCATTACGCTTATTTTGCTCTTATTTGTATTGGGATTGGTATGGGGCGATTTAGTTATCATTACTTTAAGGAGTGTCGCAGTGCCCACATCCCTGAGACGAGTATCGCGTATGCTCTTTTTTTAAGTTTAATATTTGTTAGTATCGCATTGGCTGAAGCCAGAGGCGCGGCTTTGTTAGCGTTGCTCTTGCTGTTTTATTTTTTGATATCTTTATTTCATCGATTAATTGCTAAACGTAGAGCTCTGGGTTTGCTACTTGCTATTGTGCTGCCAATGCTCAGTTGTTTCGCAATTTATCAGTTGTCAGCCCCACAAATTCAGCGCTCTTTGCAGCGCAGTGAAGGACAGCTGCAGGCAATTAAAGCACGCGACTTGCATCATGTTAAGCGTCTTGCGCTTTATCGTGATACTTGGCTGATGATACGAGATAAACCATTCTGGGGTTGGGGGATCGGCAGCTTTATTCATATTCATCCTGTCTATGCTGGAGCTGAGTTTTATCCCGAAGGTTTCACTTATCCGGTGGCTTATGAATTTACCCACTCTGATTATTTGCAATCACTGAGTGAGATGGGGTTGATCGGCTGTTGCTTACTATTCGCTCCTTTTTTCGTGCTATTAATCGGACTTCGCAAACGTGATATACTCAATAACCGTTATAGTCGTTGGCCACTATTGGCTGTAATTTTGGTGGCTGTGAGTGCTTGTTTTGATTTTACGTTGTCGGCACCTGCTATTGCGATGGGAGTGTTACTTGTAGGAACTGTGGCTGTAAACTATGCATATAATAACGATCACGGTAGGTTGGTTTTAGATCATAGCTGATCGCATATTCTGTGTCTCGAATCGTGACTCACTCTGTTTGATATAATTCCAAAATTTGACGACAGGCGACTTGAATCGAAAAGTGCTGTTCTGCTAGTGCGCGATGCTCTGTGGTTATATGTTTAGCTTTAAACCATTGCTGCATCGCATTTGCGATACTTTGGGGGCACTCTGTTTTTCCGTAATAAACTTGATTGAAGCCATACTGAATGTTGCCGAAAGATTTTAAGCCTGGAGAGTCTGCTAGAATTAATGGCAAATTGCTAGCTAACGCTTCTAAACCTGTGTAAGGAAGGCCTTCGTAGCGGCTACTGAGACAAAACGCGTCCATCGCCCGATAGAAAACTTCAGGGTCTGTCCGATAGGGGGGACGTATTATATGTTCCGTGATCTCTAGCTGCTCCGCCAGCTCTGTCAGTTCCACGGTGTCTTTGACCTCACCATTGCCAACATGTAGTAATTTCACATTGTCGGTATTTTTTGTATTTCGTCGGAAATGAGCAAAAGCGCGATAAAGCGTGCCCGGATCTTTTTGATAGCTAAGACGTCCAATCGATCCAATTACAATGTCATCTGGCACGATTCCAAGTTCTTGACGTATTTGCAGGCGTTCACTCGTGGACGTGCAAGGACGAAAGAGTGAGAAGTCGACTCCATTGGGAATGATTATGCTCTCAGCCTTAGTGAGCCTAAGTGTTGACTTGGCGAAATCAGATTCTTCGGGGGATAGGTGAATGGTGCGGCCACAGTTTCCCAGTAATTGCTCAATTACGTTAAATACGGATGCTTTTAGGCCTTTGTTGCCCCCCATTCCATAGTAAGCATGTGGAGTGTAATACCGGCGAATATGTTTTTGTATCGGGAGCAGGCGAACGAGGGCACCTGCTTTGGATGAATGGCCATGGATGACATTCGGTTGCCGCCTTTGAACAAATGCTCTTAAGCGTATTAGCGCACGCAAATCTTTGATTGAGGGGGCATTGCTCGTTGCCAGATCAATACTTTCACCGCCTGCGGCCTTAACATTATGAACTAATTCTATGAGAGTAGGACCCGCGCGTGTCGATGAATAAGCGAAATCTACTTTCACGCCCGATTCTAATAGATAATGGATTAGCCCTTCGACATGACGAAAGACGCCGTCGATGCCTGGTTCAGAAACAATCAGAATGTGAGTCATTATTGGCTGGATTCTACTGGATTCATTTCGTTAAGTTTTTCCAATAATTGCCAGAAATCGCGGCCAGCTTTATCCCAATTGAATATCGAGGCACGATCACTCCCAGCACGTATCAGTTGCTGTTGTCTCGAAGAGTTGTTCGCCAGATTCACTATCGCAGCGGTGATTGAGGATACCTGATACGGATCGACTAAAAGTGCCGCATCACCTGCGATTTCGGGGAGGCAACTTCGGTTCGACGTAATCACCGGGCAGCCGAGTTTAAATGCTTCTACGATAGGCAGTCCGAAGCCTTCTTCGATGCTGGGGTAGATCAATCCCTGCGCCTCTTGATAGAGCTGCATTAGTTCTTTGTCGGTTACATAGCCTGAAAATTCTACGCTTGAGTCTTCATCTGGATTAAAATCAAGTAGCAAGTCTTGAAAGCCGGCTTGCTTTTTTCCGATTATTTTGAGGCTGAATCCCTGTGAACCCAGTCTAGACTGGGTCCATGCTTCTAAGATTCGGGGGAGGTTTTTGTGCGGTTGTAGGCTCCCTACACACAAAAAATAGTTTTTCTTTTGAGATCCCAAAGGTTCGGAGGAGTCCAGTGGAATGTCGAGCCCCGGGCCTTGATAGATTGTTGAGACTTGAGATGCATCAAGGTTGAACTCGCTGCGTATTTCGTCGGAAACAAAACGACTAAAACTGATGATGTGAAATGAGCGTTTAATTGCCAGCTTACACGCAAACCAATTCCAGTAGCGGAATTGTCGGGAAAATGAATCTTTGCATTTAAAAGGATTTAAATCGTGAATGATTAAAATCTGACGCTTATTCGGCAGGATGAAAGGTCCGGTGTTCATCATGTGCAGTGTAAATGAACTACCTATTTGAGTCGGGAAACGAAACTGTTCGTAGAAGTGTTTGCCGAATTTGCCAGCTTTGCCACTGTCGATGATTCTGCAATCGGCCGTGTTTGTAAGAGCCTGTATCGCTGCTTTTTCTCCGTGTATTATAGTTTGGCGATCAGATGAATGTTTTAAAATTGACTGTAAAAAACGCGTTGAAGAACGGTGTGTGCCGGTCTGATGAGGGCTTCCTAAAAAGCGAGCATTGATATGTAAATTGCTCTTCGGTTTGGTCATGTTGTTAATTCAGTATGATGTGGCATGGAGCGGTTCATTGAAGCGAGCAATGAGCCAGATTAGCTACTGAAGGCAGATTTACTTGTTTTAAAACCGATTCGGGACAGGCGTATCAAATATTTCGGTAGATTGTATATGCGGAAAGTTAATTTAGCCATTGCGCGATTTATGAATGAGGGCTGTGAGAAATACTTTGTTCTAATGGTTACTTTTTCTTTCTCAAAAGGTGCGATATCCTGAGACAGTTGTTCATTGCAAATCCTGAAACCTGCCACTTCGATGGGGTAGAATGAGAAAGTTCCACCCTTGGCATATAGCCGGCAGTAGAATTCCATATCCGCGGCATACTTGAAGCTCTGGTCATATGTTCCGATCCGTTCAAATACTGCCCGTTTAATTAACATGCCCTGTTGGGATATGGGGCTAACACCAGCTGCGATTAGATAGGGTAGTAGGGACGTTCGTGGGCAAGACGGGATCGGGTAAAGTAGCTTGCCAGTCTCATCAATATGATTCGCCACACCATGCGCAAAATCCGCAGCTGCATGTTTTGTGGTATGGACTTTGACCATTTTTGAAAAACCTGGATAGAGTAGGTCGTCGTCGTTGATATAAGTAAACCACTCCCATTCACTTTCGGCAGCTGTAATGCCTGCATTGATGGCACCATACATACCTCCTGCGCGTCCACGGTCTGCAACGACCTTGATGGAAGGATACTGCTGTTGCAGAGAGGCCACTTCAGCGGCGGGTGCACTTAATATATGCTCAGCTCCGGGCGCGCATGCCTTTACGGAACGAATAGTTTCGTCCAAAAATTTGGAACGATTCAGGGTCGGTGTGATGATTAGTAAGCTCATTTAGTCTCGTGTTCTTCGCACGCCTTCACGGATTAATTTTGCAGGGAACCCTCCAAATATCTGATTGTTTCCTTTTATCGACCGTGTGACGACACTGGAAAAAGCTACGATGTTATAGTCGTCAATACGCACGCCCTTGCTGACTTTGACATGATTTCCGAGCCAGACGTGTTTACCTATAGAGATGGGTTTTGTTAGTTCGTTCACTTGCTGTCCATCCAGGTTGTCAATTGGGTGGAAGTCGTTGTCACATATTTGAGAGTGCCACGAAATTCGGGCTCCGTCTTGTATCTCGATACAGTCGTAACAAATCAGGTCACATTCGGGACTTAGCAAAATGTTATTTCCAAAGATTATTTTTCCATGGCAGCATATGCGCGAACCATGGCTTAAACGAGCCGTTCCTTTAAACTCAATGCGACCGCAGTTTTCCCATATCGTATAGACGTGCTCACGATCTGACACCGAATAATTACCGCCGCCAATTCGTATCATTCCGCAGTGTATTTTATCGGGTAAGAGAATTGTGCCACCGAGGTCTTTGAATCGCGTTTTGGGAGATACCAAGATGGGGAGCTTGATTGCTTGTTGAATGGGCAGATAGTTAAAGTTAAAGCGTAGGGTTTTATACCAACCACGCAGATACCAAATGACTTCTGTGTATTTACTCACGAGTGCTTATAATTATTGAGGTGAAAGTGATTTATAGAAAGCTACCGTTTGTTCTGAGGATAGCTCCCAAGTATATTTAGCAACATGTTGAACTCCTAAATCTATGAGTGATTCGCGTGTGTGCCTGTCTAATGTCTGGATGATTGAAGCCAGTTCCTGTGGGCTTTCCGGGTTGAAGTAGAGGCCAGCGTTGCCTATGATTTCAGGCATGGGAGGCGCATTACTAGCGATAACTGGGCACCCCGTTGCCATGGCCTCTAGTGGAGGGAGGCCAAACCCTTCGTATTTGGATGGATACACTAAGCAGTGAGCATTCGCGTAATAGGTCGAGAGGAGCTCGTCATTCCCGCTGATTTGGTGTACCTTGGCACTCAGCTTGAGTTCTTCGAATCTCGCTACTTCCTTGTCTGTGAGAATACCACCCCCAAAGCAAACTAAGTGCGCCTCAGTCTCTTCTTGCTGTATCTGAAGAGCTTGTAGTACGATATCAAAGTTTTTATAGTCAAAGCCTCTATTTCCAACATATAGCCAATATCTATAGCCTAGGTTGAGTTCGGCCATAGTGTGGGAACTAGATTGTTCCCATGATGAATGACTGTGACAGCCTTGTTTTCTAACGGAATAAATTTTTCTAAATCTTTCTTAGTATTGTCTGATATACAGATGATACCATCTGCCTTATGGACGGCTTGTTGTTTCCTTTTATGTTCATTGTCATTGGAGAATGTCTCCGGAAAGATCTCGTGAATCATGTCGTGGACAGTAATAACTGCTTTACAGTTATTAGGGACTTTTGGAGTTTCAAAATATGTATAATGACATATATCCGGATTAAACCATTTCGCATAGAGTTGAAACATTACGCGATTGATTGGAAAGAATAGTTTAGGGTGAACAAAATTGGGTGGTAGGTAACAACCTATGATTCGTTTCTTGAGCTCTGGTGGAGCTTCGCGAATGTATTGATTGCAATGAAAGCCAGCGAAGAGCTTGCACTGTAGTCTCGCTTGTTTGGATAGGCTCTTAAATAACTCAAATAGGACTCGCGAGACTCCGCCGCGTGCTTGTAGCACGAATGCTGCATAATCAAATAGGACTTTCATTCTGAATTGTCGTTAAATGCGTTGTATATGACAGTCCATATTGCTCTTTTCTTTTTGAGGATTTCTTGAGCATACGAATTTTGCCTGTTGCCGCATTTGGCAACTGATATCTAGTCGAATGTTTGACCATATTTTCTAATTTGGTAGCGCTTGATTACTTGAGCTGGAATAATCTTTTTGAGCTGTTTTTTTAGATGCTTCCATAGACTTCTTTCATTGAATGACTTTTGTCGTTCAGAATTGTATGTTAGGTTCTGGCTTTTCGACGCAGGATGAATCAGTGGTTGCTTAATTGTATTTATTTTTTTAGAGTTGTCTGGGTTCTTTATGTCAAATGTATGTGTCGAATCTAGGCCGAATCCAATATTGCTAACTAAGTTTACACGAGGTATTATGCAAAGTCCTTGTTTTTTCCAAACCGCGTATTGCCAGCGATAATCCCAGACTGAATCATCACCTTCTTGTGTTTTGAGTAATGTGTTCTTCCAGAATTTGATAGACGGTATATCATTGAATATTCCTTGTAAGAGCTCTGTCACTGGCTCTTCCTTACAATCTGTCATATCGTAATCGAAATGCTGCCAGGCCCTTCGCCATGTTGCCCAACCCCAACAAGAGATGTAATGTGTGTAGAAGTAGCTCTCTTCTATTTGTAAGTTATCTATATGGTTTGTACCACAGATCTGCATAATCTGAGAGTCACTTTTATATTTTTCTAGTAGCTCTGAACAATATGGAAATAACGAGGGATCGGGGATGCAGTCATCCTCTAATATGATTGCAGACTCTTCATGTTCGAAAACCCACGAAATTGCAGTCGCTGGCCGTGGTCCGCAGCCCATGTTTTCTTTAGAATAATCTTTAAATATTTCGCATGGCCAATCAATAGTATCAATGATTGCTCTAGTTTCTTCGCAGAGTGCTGCCTCTCCTTCGCGGTCAGGACGTGGACCATCGGCGGCAACATAGATTCTGTTGGGGCGCACTGGACGTAGTGCATCAATCAACGTTCGTGTTTTTTGCGGGCGGTTAAAGATGATGATAAGGGTCGGCGTATTCATACTGTTTTTGTGCATTCTATAATGGCGTTTTGTAGGTTTTCAAGTAATGCTGAGTCTGAATAGCGGGTTTCATAGAGTTTACGGCAATATGAAGATTGTTCGGCCCATTGTTTTCTCTCGAGTAGTAATGGTTCTAGTTGGGTTATGAGTTGATTCATGTTATCTATATTCTGAATTAGATACCCTGATCTACTGTCGACTACCATTTCAGGGGTTGCACCAATACGATTGGCCATGACTGGGACTCCGAATGCATATGATTCGTATATGGTGTTTGGGGTGAAATCGGCAAAAGAGAATAAAAGACTATAATGAATCATATTCATGATCGACATCCACAGTTTCCAGTCATTTGGATCGGATTTATTTAGATATCCGTATCCTGTTATATGTGGCTTTTTCTCTATGTGTGTAGGGCAGTCGCCAATGATATGTAATCGATGTTCTATGCCGTTGGATATTAATAACTTTGAGAGATTGAGAACGTAATCCCCTCCTTTTCGCTCCCAATCGCTCGTAATCAATAAAAGATTGAGGGTTTCTTTATCTTCAAAGTGCCTTTGGGTATATTCAGGGAGTGTTGGTAGTATGGCGCATCTTGGGATCGTTGCTATATTTACTTTGTTCATCTTCTTGCAATATGTGCTTTGGGCAATTTGGGAGGACCAGGTCGATGTCGTTGCGAAAATCTGTGATCGTTGAATTGCCCGTCGTTCTAGTTGATGGCCGAAGGCTAATGATAGTGGATCAAGCTTCTTGTAATTATCATATAGTCCGATAATATTCGAAAATACTGCATCTGCCCAAGTGACTACTTGCCTGAAGTTACTTATTCTTCCTGTTATTAGTGAGCTGAGGCTCAAGATGCAATCAGGTGCTTCTTCAGCAATGATTTGATTCACGTTATTTCTCTCGTTGTATGGAATTCGTAGTAAATCAACGTCTTTCTCTAGCATTCTGCAAATTTTGCGATAGCTTCGTAGTATTATACCTTTGTGTATTTCAACACTGTGGTAAACGACATTATCATACGAGTGACTAAGTAGCTCCAAGAAAAAGCGTTCACGATTAAGGGTCTTAGAAAGAGGCGCTTGTCCTAGCACTAATATTTTTAATTTAATTTTAGTGCTCATTGGATTTATATCGTTTTGAATGATTGAGTGGTCTAATTAACTTTGCAGGAGATCCGCCCCATAGTTGAAAGGCCGGTACTTCACCTGACACGCAACTGTTTGGTAGAATTACAGACCCTTCACGTAGGATGCTACCAGCTGTTATGATCACACCTGCAGTTATCCAAACGCCATCTTCAATGATGATAGGTTTTTTTAAATGGTCATCTCCCGTTGTGCTATCCGTTTCTTGTCTGCGGATGTTATAAGGTAGTTCGATGTCCAGATAAGCTGTGTGAATTTGAACGCCTGCTGAAATTGTTACTGAGTTTCCTATCGTGATTGGTGCTCTTGCATTTAGAACAACTCCTTCATTCAGTGCAACATCGTTACCAATACGAATGTTCTCTGGATTTCCGACCTCGATCTTTCCATACACTAGTACATTGTTTCCTAATTTGCTAAACTTTGCCAGTAATGATTGATTTCTGTGCTCGATCACTCGTTCGTGTAATATTGTAAGGGAATTCAGAGCTTTTGCTCTAACCAATGCCCTCAGGCTCCTATAAGACTTTTTCATTAAAATTCTAAATTAAACGTCACGTGAACGTGCAGCGAACTCGCTGCATTTCAATGGCACGGGGGGGATCTTTTTTAGCGTCGGCAAGATGAATCGAAATAGTTTTTGAAACACTTTCTTTAATTCCATATCCTTGCCGTATATAATTTCATATAATATGATAAATCCAGTTGCGATTAATAGGAGTGCTTCAAAAAATACTGCAGCAGGCCAACCCTTGTTAAAGCTATCGCTAGCGAAGTAGCTGAGAAGCACAAATGCCCATACAAACGTAAATCCCAGAGTGGGCTTTATCTGATGCATAAATGATTTAAGCAAACTTCTACCAGGGATCAATATTTGGTATTGAATGAGAAATGCCGGTATGACTAGCGCTTGACAAAAAATCGTGGATACAAAGGAACCTTGATATGCGAAAATCCAAATGGAGGTGAAAACGATTGCGGAATTACTGACTGCGACATATGTATTGAGGTACGTTTTGCCATCTGAACGTGCAACGTAGTAAGGTAGCACTCCTACCAGCCAAGTCATCCCTACGATTGTAAATCCGAGAATGCCAGGTAATGCGCGACTGCCAAATTGATCTCCAACCATGAGATCTAATAAATTCGGTCCAAGAATGACTGCAGTGCCATATACTATTGCTCCAAGACAAAATAATCCCCAAGGCAGTGGGTATTCTAATTTCTGAATCATTGTTGCTCGATCCTTCTTGGTTTGTCCTGATAATAATGGGAAAAAGTAATCAGTGAAACCAACAATGAAGCGGTGTCCTAGCGTTAGGACACGCTTCGACATGCTGTATATAGGAAGCATTGTCAGACCAAAGTATTTCACTATTAAAATACGGTCGAGATTCGCAGTAAGCATGCTACTCAAATTCCATGCATATTCCCATTTACTGAAGTTCCATAGTTCTGAAATTTCCGTTTTTCGAATACTCAGTTTCGGAATATATCCGTTTCTTTTAATGCATACCACTGCTAGGAAGCAGGTCCCTAATAATAGGGATAAAGTGTTTGCACAGCCGAGAGTAGGCAGTGAGGGAATCCACACTAGGATGCCGATTCTCACTAAGTTGGTTGTTATGTTCGATATTATTCTATAAGCGCTAACTATTCCAAACGCGTGACGTGTGACTAAACCTACTGTGAATATTAAGGTCAGCTTCGAAAGAATGAGTGAGGCTATTGAAAAGTAAATATAGATAATAGCGGGAGAGGAGGAGCCTGTATATCCTGAGTATTCTATAATTAGAGGAGCCAGTAGAAGGATCGTGAAACCAGGGATGAATACAGCAATGAGATCAATAGTCATACCTACCTCAAATAGGCGACGAGCTTTCAATTCGTTTCCTTCAGCAATTGCTTGACCTGCTTGTTTAGTAACTGCGGATTGAAAACCTAAATTAAATAACCCTCCGTTGACTTGTATTAGGCTTTCAAAAAATAGAAAAAAACCTGCATCCTCCAAGCCTAAGAATCGAATGCTGAGGCCCGCAGTTAGTAGAGCTAATATTAGTTCTATAATATTGGCAGCGCCGGCGTAGCTGGATATTTTGAGTATAGAAGTTTTCATTGTGATAGAGCGGCTAGGAGCGAATTTCACGAGCCGAGAGATATTTTTTAGTCTTTAGATGTGGCCCATAGACATAAACTCATACCAATCCCAAGGAAATTATATGCTTGGTAGCCACCGGAAATTAGGAAGATTACTAACCATGAAAAGAAATAGGGCAGGAATTTTAAGAAGGCTTGATTGGCCATTATGCTTGGGTAAACGACGAAATAGCATGGGAAGTAGATACATGCAACGATGATGAATCCGATGAATGTAATGAGACCAAATTTAAAGTATAAATTAAAGACCCCAAGGTGTAAAAAATAATTTCCTGGGTTATGAGCGTTTTGAAAGGTTGTCCCCATTCCTTTACCAAAGAGTAATTCGGCTGCTTGGAATTCTTTGGAGACATTTACAATTTCTTCCCAACGTGCGGATGTTGATTTTTTATCCTGCTTATCACTATTCAAAAAACGCTGACCTGCTGGAGTGTTTGAGACGAGGAGTAATGCCACTAGCCCTGCGACGCCGAAGCCCGTTATTCGTAGTAGATGGATCCCTTTTCCTTTTATATATACTCGATAGATTGACAGTGTCATCAGCACGACGAAGGACAGCATGATGTTACGTGTCGCGCAGATATAGATACCATAGTATAGAAAGACAATGACTGCTGGAATTGTGAGCCATTTGCTCTGCTTAAATCCATCAAAGAAATTGAGAAGCAAGCCTAGATAGCCAATAAAGATGATGCTCACTTCCATTAGATTGAGATTATAGAATCGATCCATCCCCACCACAAGGTTCCCTGATGAGTTTGCTTGTTGTGTGCCCAAGTGAGCCATCCCAGAAAGCGCGATGAAGATGATGGCTAAGTGCCAGACAGGTCTTTGACTGCTCTGGAGTATTAAGAACAGGGAGATCCCTCCGTACAGCCAAAGCCATGTCCGCAGATCCGTTCGTATCCAACCCAATTCATTCCCTTGCAGCACGCCGTAAACTGTAAAAATGGCGAGGAAGACTAGATAGACTCTCGACCATGTGCTGTTCAGGATCGCCTGGAAACCTGAAACAAAAAAGAAACTATAGCCGAGCACGCCAATCAGCGCGAGATCTTGTCCTTGCAGTCCCGCCATGCGTAGCTCTCCGCGCCCCAATAGTTTATTTAATAGTTCTGCGTAGAAGAGAATATGTGCCACATAAAAGACGCACAGATGTAAGTTGAGCTTTAGCACCGCGATTCAGGTTTTGTGGCTGCTTGTCGTTTTCGTGATGCGATTTCCTTCTTGACCTGCACAATTGGCTTCAAGGCATACTTCTTCAGTAGTTGATAGAGTTTATATTTGAGTAACAGTGGGACATAACGAATTCCAATTAGATGGAATCCAAATCGATGTTGTCCCCATTGGCTTGATCGTTGTGCGAGTGAAGATAAGTCTTCTGCACTACTAGCCAATAGTTTTGGAAGTAGCGGGGCGATGATCGGAACTCCATGAGCGTTCCCCTGAAATAGCAGTGGTGTGATCGTTTTGGATTTTAGTGCCAGTTGAATATCTTCCTGATCTTCCTTGGAGTCAATTTGTGCAAAATAATAAATACAGTTAGATTTTACACTGGTTGCGACTTCTGCTGCAGATGCAATAGAACAGAATGTATAAACATTTTTAAATTGCTGGACTAGCTCGTAGTCCTTCCAATCCGATTTTTCCGCTAAGGAGATTAAGTCAAGTTGTGGGGCAAATGCGAACACTCGTTTGGCCTGTAATTGCACACCTGCGATGATGGCAGCATAGGCTCCTGCGGATGAACCGACTGTAATGATTGTCTTTCCTTTGTATCGATCTCTTAAGAATTCAATTACGCTTGGTAGGTCTGGTAGCGATCGACTGATCCCCGTTACATACCATTGCTTATGCACATCACGTAGAAAAACGTGGGTTGCAGCCCCTTTGGACCGGAAGTTGAAGAAGTCGTAGCGGTCTTTCTCAATGATTGATTTGTGGAAATTCTCTTCGGTGTTGGGGTAGTAAAGCCCGTTGCTTGAAAAATAGATATAGACCTCGCCGTTTGGATTTTCGCCTGCAACTTCCTTGAAGTTGGGGCCGTTTTTCCAAGCGTTTTTGACTAATGGGTGACTGACGTAGAAGGGGTCCATTGGATTTAGGTTTCAGGTGGCTTGGTTGAGTGCTAAAATATGAACAAGTTGAGTGCTTAGGGCATCTAAGCTGTGCAATTTGGTAAAATCATCGTAAGCCCCGTTGGTATTGACGGTTAACTGCTCGACTGCCTTGAGTAGCGCTGCTCCAGATCGCTCATCCGGCAATACAGCTCCTAATTTAAACTGCCGCACGCGTTCCGCCATCAGGTAATGATCACTGACAAGGATCGGGGTTTTAAAGGCGGCAGATAGGGTGAGCACATTACTACTGTGCGGCCAGTCTTCGTAGGCGCCCCAAATGACATCGCTTTGCCTGAACAGGTCATAGTAGTCCTGATCGTTTTCAATCGCCCCATTGAAGACAGTGACATTTTCGGGTGGCTCTTTTTTTAATGATTCCCAGCGTTCAATGACTGTTGTTGGGAAGCAATTTGGGGTGAATTTTCCTGCTATTAGAAAATAGTATTTTAGAGGATCGGCAACATCCATGAGCTGTAGAAAGGATTCGAAACCTTTACGGCTTTGAATGGTCCCTACAAAGCTCACGATTTTACGGTTGTTTGCTTTGTTTCTTACCGATTTTCCAAGTTCGGATTCGTGTGCTTCGATTGAAGGATAGATAAAGTCTGGGAAGCAATGGACTGGCACTTTGTGTTTGCTTGCCACGATATCGCCAACCCCTTCATCGAGGATGCCTAAGCCACGGCAATATTTGGAACGAACTGCGATGGTCTCTAAGAAGTAGGCACTTCGGTTCATATGTTTCTCGGTGTGGCGTCGTGTCCATTGTGGCTGAAAATAAATGCCATACCACACAAATGGGAACACTCGATCAAGGAACTGGGGGAATATGCCGTGGCAGACAAACACATCCAGAAAAGGAAGGAGGACGAGATCTGGCTTTTGAGGAAGTGCCTTGATTGTGCTCGAGAGTGAGCGCCAGATCCGAATGGATGATCCCAGATTCTTGAAGAAGGCACGATTGCGCTTCGTTACACGTGGCAGATCCCACGATTGGTGACTAACTGTGGAGGTGTCATTAATTCGGGATTGAATCAATTCCAACACAGGCTGCGGATCGGGTAATACTAGGATGACGTGGTGGCCTTGCGCTAGGAATGTCTCCGCGAAGGCTGCCAACCACACGCGACGATGCCCTGAATGACCTGTATCCGCTAGAATAACTGTTTTCATTTTTGAATTCACCAGTAGCAACCTTCCTCAACTAAGTTCGCTTTCTTGGGAATCTCACTTTCGTAGGGACGCACCCAATGGTCATTGTAGAGTTTTGAAATGATAGGGTGAGTGTCCCAACGTTTACCTTTGATGCCAAAAAGTAACTGTGTCGAGCCCCCGAGGTGGTAACCTATCTTTCCGGTGCGTTTAGCATGGACGGCAAGGGGCAAGCCCCATGCACCTGCGCCGACGATTAGAACGTCATAGTCAATGGTGTCCATTTGTGCTTTTAAGGCATCTAAGGCGGTGGACCAGTTGAGATGTGAAGGAGTGACCATGGCTGCATGAGCAGGTGCTTTGATGAATTCGAAAGCTGCTTCGTGAAAGAGCCCCTTATATTGAGGCCAAATGGCCTTAAGTTGCGCCACCTGAGATCGTGCTGTTTTTATAAATGGTGTGATAATCAGGAAACGTTTGCCTTTGGCGCTGTTCAGCCACGATTGATTAAAATAATACGGCTCTAGGTTTTGCAGTTCGGTGAAGTGTGCGCAAGGAGCGTATTGCTCTAGGGTTGCGCGCTCCCCAGGGTTATACCATATACCTACTAGGTCAGCTAATGGGAGGTCGTTGAGGTATGTTTTTGCAAATGCATTGAAGCTTGTTGGTTCGTTGGGGTAGACGCCTGCATTATTGAATAAGTTATTTAGGACTCCTACTGAATCATTGTCTTTGCTATACCCTTCGTACTCTATGTAGTGCCTGAGGGCTGAGAGCTCCACGCTCCCGAGTCGGCAGACACAGGTCGGTTCTTCTTTTTTTACCTGTTCAGCCATCCATGAGTTAAATGCATCGCCACTCTGTTTCGGTGACCCTAGATACTTAAACTTTTCCCGATAGAGCGCAGGTTTGGTTGTGATTCCATTTAAGAACGGAAAGGCCGATTTGAGGCTAGTTTTGATACTCATTTCTTTTTTGAAATTTAGAATGCAATGCGATTTGAAGACTGTGTTCTTAGGCTTTATTCTGCCTCCAAATAGGCAGCATGGTATTTCTTTGCTGCTTTATGGTCGCCGTAGCTGTAACGATCGCTGTAACTGTAGCCGCTGCTATTGTAGCCATAACCTGTAGCTAGGTTGTGGTTTTTTACTCCATTAAAGACGACGCCGAGAACTGGGGCTTCAGTTCGGTCCATTTGGGCAATCGAGTGACGGACTTTCTGGCGATTGGTCGCGTTTTGCCTCGCGACGAAAATGGTGTGGTCGGCATAGTCGGCTACAATCGTGGCATCGTGGAAAAGGCCGACAGGGGATGTATCAAAAATTACGAAATCGAAGTGTTGCTTGAGCTTGGAAATCAATTGGTCGAAGCGCGGTTCTTCAAAAACTGGGCCCGCTTGTTTGGTCGAACCGCCGGCAGGGAGAATGTAGGCATTGATACCAGCTTTGATTTGGCTGATGCCGAGCGCTTCGTCAGCGAGCGGATCGTCTGCCAGTTGTGTATCACCGCGTAGCCAGTGGAGCAGACCTCGATCATTCTCGATATCAAGATAGCGGTGGACGCTGGGCCGTCGAAGATCGCAATCGATGATGATGGCCTTGAACTGATGCTTGGCGAGTGTCCCGGCTAAGTTGGTGGCCACAATGGTTTTCCCTTCGGAGGGGACTGAGCTGGTAATGACAAAGCTCAGTGGTGGGGCGAAATTCCCCATTTGTAAACGTAACGCGCCGTAGATCGTGTCAAAGGGTTCCGAGAAATGAAAATCATCGTTTAATGCGAGGGTGGCGATTTCATTGTCCGTCCTTCCTTTATGAAGTTTAATATCCCCAATGACTGGCTTGCCTACAAAGCGTTCAATGTCGTTGAACGTTTTGAGTCTGTTGTCGATGAATTCAAGCGCTAAAGGCACGCTGACAAAGAGGCATCCGAATAGCATGCAGGAAGCGAGTCCAATCTTTTTGATGTCAGGCCAAATCGCTTGTTTGGGGAGGGCAGCATGGTCGAGTGTGCGTATCGTGGTGAGGTTCATCTGCTGGGTGATGCTCGTCTCATTAAAGCGCGAAGTGATTTGATCGAAGATTTCACGTTGTGCTTCTACCTTGCGTGAAAGAACTCGATATTCGATGGAGAGGCTTTCTAGTCGGCGTGCTTCCTCTTCCGCTTCTTGTAGCTTGTTTTCTAAACTAGCTAGCTCGTCCTTGATCATACTTTGTTCGATTTCGTGCTCTTTGCTGGCTTGTTGGATTGCGGTCCATAAGGCGCGTTCGACCGCTTTGATGGCGGCTATATTCTCGACCATTCGTGGGTGGCGTTCCAGGTATGTTTCGGAAAGTACTTCCTGTTGGCGCTTGAGATCCTGCAGTTCGTTATAGATCGCGGTGATGTTCTTTCGACCGCCGATTAGAGGGATATTCATTAAGTTTTCGAGATCATCTTTAGCGTGCTTGACTTGTTTGAGTCGGCTTTCGGCCGCGAGCAGGCGTACTGAGCTTTAGTGATTGCAGAACTCAGGTCGCTCAGGCGCTCAGTGACGATTTGTTGGTTTTGCTCTACTGTGACCAAGTCGTTTTGAGTTCTGTAATTCTGCAGAGCCTCTTCCTCTTTTTCCAGACGATTTCTGAGCTCAATGGTTTGTTCATCGAGAAAGCTGACAGCCTGGTCGGTTGATTGACCTTTGAGTTCTATTTGAAGTCGGATGTAGTGAGCGACATAGCTATCAGCTATTCGTTTCGTGATGTAGGGGTCCGAGTGTTGGACTCTGACTCGAAGAACTTGTGAGTCCGGTAGCCAGTTTATATGCAGCATACTTCCGCTAATTCGATTGATGAGATCGGTGTGCAGGCGTTGAGCGTCCCATTCCGCCGAGTTCTCCGGGCCAAAGTTGAGCACTCGTTTTTGTTCATCTTCCGAGAGGTCGTCAGCTACTTTCTGGGCCATTATTCGACTCTTTAAACGCTCGATGTGTGTATTCATCGCTGTTTCGAGTAGACTACTATTGTGGACACTGCTTTCGACTACTTCCTGAACATTGACGACTTTGTCGGCATTCAACTCGACGACCATAGATGCTTCGGCTTCGTAGATTGGAGTCTTATTTAGAAAATAAATTGCGAAGACTATGGCTGCGAAGAGAGCGAGACTCCCTGAAAGTATCCAACGCTGGCGCAGGATGTTGATTAGGTCTGTAATTGATAGAAATTGGTTGCTGGAAGCTTGTGACATATAAAGTGTAGCTTGATTGGTTAAAATAGTCTCCGAGGCACAAAAATAATGTCATCGGGCATGACGAAGTAGGGGCTGCGGAGTTTTTCATCACCCTCAGACTCGAGGATCGCGCTGATATTGACGGTGTCATTCTTTGGCTCAGTCGTTGTGGCGTCTGTGTTAGCGCGTGTGATCTTTACATTAGTCTTGGCCGCGGCTCCGGTAAAGCCGCCGGCTTGAGCAATCGCTATTTGGATTGGTAGTCCATTTCGGCCATGAGGTATCTCAATCGAACCTGGATTCGTGACTTCGCCTAGCACAGTAATCACCTTAGGTGAGAACGCTTCGATGCTAATGGTGATCACCGGCTTAACCAGGTATCTCTGCTCGATGAAAGCTTCTTCGATTTGCTTTTGTGCTTGTGATACAGTGAGGCCGCCGACTGACACTTCACCTAGTAGTGGAACGGAGATCGAGCCTTGGTCGGTGACTCGTTGCTCACTGCTTAAATCCGGTTGTCCATAGACCGAGATCATTAGCATGTCGAAAGGGGCGAGCTTATAGATTGAGCTAGTCGTATTTTCAGGTTCATGCGGTGCGCTCGCAGTCGATTGGCCCACTGCTGTCAGCGCGGTTATGTTGACTACTAGCAATATAGTTAGTGAGAAAAATATACGTGTCATGGATAGCTCGGTCGGTTAGAAGAGGAGGAAGCAACTGATGCTGGCTTCGATTACATCGTAATTTGCTGCGTCAAGGCTTGAGCTATGATCCGCATAGCGGAGTCTGGCCCTAAGGATCATGTTGTCGTCCAGCACTTTATACTCCGCATTTAGGAATGCGGAGTAGTCTTCGTCATTACGTGTGCCGATAATCTGTTTGTAAGCGATGTCTTGATACTCGGCGCCGAGGGTTGTGCTTAGGCGCTCGTCAAACTTGTGCATCCATTGTATACTAGTTGAAAATGTTTCGCTAGATTGGTTCGCTGCAGATGTGCCGAATTCGTTACCGACATTGAACATAAATATAGATCTTTGTGTGGCATACCAACTTAGGATCGCTTCTGCGTAGACTCCGCCTAGATTCTCGAAACTTTGATCGTTGTCGAAGTCGCGGTATTGGTAGCCCCACTGTAACTCATATTGTAGTAGGGGGGAAATGAGGTCTTCGACGCCAATATAGAATGCATGGTCGTCTGAACTGGCCACGGGCGTGACATTGGAGACTTCGGATCTGCGGTAGCGATAGCCGGTTCCTAGGCTGAGCGCTTCGTCATATTTGTAGAACATTGCGATGGGCCAGGTCAGGGTGCTGGTGTCCGCAAATCCAGCGGTTTGCGACGTATTTTCTAAGTAGCTTAGTCCGCTTCGAAGGGAGACATATTCGCTGATGAAATAGTTGCCGGTGGCGGATAGGGCGATATTTTCGGTTTCGATGACCGAGAGTAGAGCGGAGTTGGCATTGGTGTTTTGATTGTAGGCCGCATTCAGCTTGAGTGAATAATTTTCCCCTTGTGGTTCATCTGGAAAGAGAATCGTAATGCCGCTTTTTATGTTTTCTGAATCGTTATTGTTTAGGTTGTGGTAGCGAATGATATTTAGACCCGCATATGCTTCAATCGAGGCGGCTCCTTGGTCTGAGCGAAAAACCGCCTTTGGCATGAAGGAGTATATTGTGTCGTCCTGTTGGGTTTCGTCTAATATGACATTGGATGTGCTGCGGATTGTGGTTTCGAGCCCAAAGCCAACAGAGCCCATGTCTCCCAGTTTTATTTCAGCATGTGCGTGGGTGGCGACTCCAAGTATCGCTGTTATGATAGTACCTTTATTCATGAGTTTTGGAGAGTGCATTCATTGATCTTCTGTGGAGAGTATTCGCGCTTAATTGTGATTCGTAATATTATAAATGTTTCCTTAATCAGAAACGGGTCAGGTAGCATAAGGTCTGTTTAAATTAGGATGTAAGAGGGGTGTTTGTATGATTTGTGTTTATAAACCATTCGGCGAAGTGTTGAACGCCATCTTCGAAGCTTACCTTCGGGTGATAATGTAATAGCTGTGTGGCTTTCTCGGTGGAAGCATGTGTGATGTCCAGTTCCTGCTGTGTGCGAGGGAGTTGTTCAATGTCAGCTTGAAGGTTGAGGCAGACTTCGAGTTGTGCGATGAGATCGTAAAGTTCCAGCGCTTGATTGCCGCCCAGGTTGATGACTTCGTATGCACTCGACTTGTAGTTGAGTGCAGCGATAAAGCCGTCGACAACGTCATCTATATAGACGTAATCTCGGCGGGTGTAGCCGTCGCCGTTCAGTAGGATTGTGCTTCCATCTCTAATGTTTTGTGCGAAGGTGTGTAGTGCCATCGTCGGAGGTTGCCTAGGTCCGTAGGTTGTGGCTAGGCGTAGAGCCAAAAAGCGGATTGGATAGTTGGCACTATAAACTCTGCCAAGTTGCTCGCAGTAGTATTTAATGCTATCGGAGCTGTTCACTGGCTGCAGGTTTTCGAGAGTTTCGGACCAGGGGACTTTGCTGTTACGTCCATACACGCGTATGGATGATGCAAAGATGAATTGTGGGATTTCCTCTTCGCGAGCAAATTCAAGTAGGCGCAAGGTGATGTTGATATTTGAAGTGTGATCTTCCTCAGCTTCATCGTATCCATGTAGATTGGTGGTGCTGGCTAAATGAAGGATGCAGTCAAAATTTGTTAGCTTTTGACTGCGGAGCTTAGCATAGGTTGTTTCTACGTCTAGATTGGATTGGATGAACTTAAATGAGGAGTTTTGCTGCGGTTTGAGCAGATGCTTTGCGATGTTAGTCCGCTTGATTTGTTCAGCATAGTTAGCGTCTAGGCAGTCGATTCCAACTACTTCATGACCTTCCGATAGTAAGCGATCCAGCAGGTGTGAGCCGATAAAGCCGGCGCATCCTGTTAGTAAGATTTTCATTGGAACTCTTTAAGGTGTGTTGAAAGTCAAGTGGTTCGATCGCTAGTATCTTGGTGATACATGCTTGCGATGTTGCAGTTGCTAAGAAGCTTCCGCCATTGGTCGCTTACCTGTATAAGTAAAACCAATCTGAATAGTTGTGTGGACTGTTTCCTGTTGCCAAGAGGATTTTGACTTAGCAGTTCGGATGCCATTTTGGGCGAGGTGTCTTTTCGGTAGATTATATTTACTGAAAAGACACCAAACTATGTGCATGTGATTTCTTGTTTATTTTGAGTGAGCTTTATGTCGCTAGTTTATGATCAGCTATTTTGGCTGCGCGCTGTCATGGTGAGTCACATGCCTGGGGCCGACTCTGAGAGTGGTCGATGTTTGAACCTTAAATTTAGAAGTCAGGGCCAGTCCTTTGCATTAAAATCACTGATTCGCTTCTATTTATATGTCCGGCATATCCACTGATAATTCCCCATATTTTCAATTAACTCAGTGTTGAGAGTCATGGATTGTGTGCTATCGTATCGCTTATGAATAGATTAGTCCGTCTCAGTTTACTTTCCGCTCTGTTTGTTGGAGCGACCTTTCAATTCTCGGGTTGTGTCGCTATTGTTGCGGGCGGAGCTGCGGCTGGAAGCACCGCCTATGTCTTAGGGGATCTGCAGGTGCTGGCCGAGGGGACTCCCGAGCAGTTAGAGCGGGCAATCAAGCTTGGGGGCCAAGAACTTGGGCTACAGTTTATAAATGGTTCGGGCGATCAGACCGCGGGAAAGTATCTTTTTCGGAATGCAGCTGACCAGAAGATTACTGTGAGCTATGCAGTGAAGTCGCCCGTGTATTATGAGTTAAGTATTCGCGTGGGCACCTTTGGGGACGAAGAGGTGGCTTCCCGCTTGAATCAAGCGATTCAGAAATACCTATAGCGTGCCTGTCGCGCGCAATCGTGCACAGTCACGCACAGTCGCATCACTCTCTCTCTCCGCGATTACTTAGCGGAACTGTTGTTGCTCTGTTTGAAAGTGGTAGTCCGCACTGGCGAGGTGAGCGCATAGCTCACCTCGATCGATGTCGTGAGTGCGGCATAGGTCATCCAACGAGTCCGCGTGATTGCGGAGCTCGGTGTTGACTAGACCGACAAGTAGGTGGGGGTCGATTCGTTGGAACTGACTCCAATCCATGTGTCTTGTTCTATTCGGAAAGGTCTTCGCTAGCCTCATCGGGGAGGCCGTGAAACACGAGTTCATTGGCGAAGGATGCGCCACTGGTGTAGGCTGCGAATCGGGCGAGGTATTCCTCGGCTTGCGCCAAGTCTTCGTCGTCGCTTGCGATTTCGGGCACTGTTTTGTCTTTCACGTAGACGAAAAGGCCCGTGCCGCCGGTGGTGAGCATGGGAGATATTTCACCCGCTTGCATGCCTTGTGCTGTTTGCAGGGCGCTGCGGTTGAGCTCGCTAGGGGCTTCTTGTGTGCTGAAAGTGTCGAAGGCCTGTGCTTTGAGGCCAAGGGCTTCTGCGGCTGCGACAAATTCTGTGCCTGCGGCGATCTTGGCTTCGAGCTCGGACTTCAGGCTCTCGCCTTTTTCGTTGAAGAGGCGACGTTTTTCATCGGCCTTGTAGTCGGCGGTGACTTCGGCTTGCACGCTTTCGAAGGCTGGAATCTCAGGTGCGATACGACCTTCATAGATCAGCACCGCGTAGCCACCCTCGATGGCGTAGGCATCGGAGAAGTAGCGGTTGCCTCCCAGTTTGAAGGCCGACTCCAGTAGCTCTGGCGAGAGGGCGCGTTGGCGAGCGCCGGCTAGAGTGTAGGGCTCGATTTTGGTGAGGCTGACGCCTGACTTATTGAGTAATTCGTTGAAGGCGGCGGAGTCGCGTTTGATCTCGTCGCGGTAGAGGCTGTACGCAAAGGCTTGGGCTGCTTCGTTGGCGATGCGGGCTTCTTGCTCGGTTAGGTAGCTTTGGGCGACGGCTTCGCGCACATCGGCAAAGGTGACAGCTGTATCTGCATCGGCTTCTTCGCCTTCTGCGGGCTCAGGTTTATTGGCTTCAAAGTCGGCTACGAATTGGGCGCGATTGGCGATGAAGTGCTCGCGCAGTTCCGCTTCGGTGGCTTCGGTAATTTGTGAAGCATATTTGGAATCCTCGAAAAATACGTAGCTGGCTTTGATGCGCTCGGGGATTTCGTAGCGAAGCTTGTTGTTTTCGTAGTATTCGCGCAGTGCCGTCTCGTCGGCCGCGATTTCGGGGGCAAAGCTGGCGTAGTTGATTTCAGCAGTGGCGAGCGTGAACTCGGTGCGGTTGCGTTGCGTTTGTGCCAGTGCTTCGGAAGGTAGTAGGTAGCCTGGACCCGCTAGAACGGAGCCGATTTGATTGATGCGGTAATCTTCTTCCAACACCAATAGGACGAGTCCTTTTTGTGCGCGTGGGTTCGACTCCATGTTATCCACGAAGCTCGTGTAGGCGTCGGCACTGAACTTGCCATCCGGGCCGCGAAAGGCATTCTTGGTGGTGATGTAGTCTGCCAGCGTCTCTTGGCTGGGAGCGGGCACGCCCAGTTCGTCTGCCAAGTGTAGCAGTGCGATGCGGCTGGTTAGCTGTGATTGGAATTGTTCGTCGCTGCGGATCTGTTGGCCATTGAGGTAGGCGCTAAGCTGCACTTTTTCGATGATGACTTCGCGCTCGCGCGGTGCATTCAGATCGATCCCATAAAATAGGTTCTCCTGATAGCCACTGCGATCTGTCGTGCAACCGGGCGTGTTGCCGATGGTGAAGACAAATGCGACGATAATAATAGCCAACAGGGACAGGAAAATCCAGCGTCCGTGACGGATGAGGTGGTGTTGAATCCAAGAGATCATGAGATACGAAAAAACGGGTGAGGTTAGGTGCCCATTCTACTCTGTCAACCAATTGGTTGCTAACTTTAGCTAGCGGGGTCTTTCAGGCCAATCAGCTCGGCCAAGGTCATTTTGGAGCGTGGGCAATGTTTGAGTGCGAGGACCTCGTCGATGTAGATGCGAATCGCTGGGGAGCTACTGGCTACGATGTCGGAACCTTCGTCATTGCCGAAGGTTTCGATGGCCTGTTTAAAGTCGGCGAGAGTGATGTTTTCGGCGGGACACCCTGCTTGGTAGGCATGGTCGCGCTCTTCTTCAGCGTTGTGGTCTTCGATTTGGCTGAGGAAACCGATGGCGCAT
Source organism: Coraliomargarita algicola (assembly GCF_033878955.1). Lineage (NCBI taxonomy): Bacteria > Pseudomonadati > Verrucomicrobiota > Opitutia > Puniceicoccales > Coraliomargaritaceae > Coraliomargarita > Coraliomargarita algicola. The sequence continues at coordinate 1,710,455 of NZ_CP138858.1, read as the reverse complement.
AGGCGATTGATACTGGTATTGAGAATGTGGCTGGGGATGCGCAGCTTTTTCAGTAATTCGCTGGTTTTGATGGGGGGATGTCCCGAGTGGAAGCGGCGCATGACGATGAGCAGCACATCGAGGGAGATTAACTCGCGGGAGCGCTCGCTGGTATTTTGCCAAGCGTTTTCATTGGTCAGGAAATCGGCATTCTGCACCGCGTAGGTTACTTGGCCGCCGAGTAAAATTAAGAGCCAGAACACGTAGAGGCCGAGCATGAGTACCACAATGATGCCCACTGAGCCGTAAAGACTGTTATTGCTGACAACTTGCTGCACATAGAGAAAGGAGAGTGTTTTGTAGATCTGCAGTAGGGCGACAACGAGCAAGGAACCGAGTAATGCGGGGCGCCATTGCACCTGAGTGTTGGGAATGAAACGCAGAAACGCGGCCAGCAGTAGGGTGATCATTATCAGCGTGAGCAGTGGCAGAAAGAACTGGATTACGGCGGTGATCGTGGCGCCAAAAGGAAGATTTTCCGCGAAGCGGATGAAGACGTTTAATACCTGAAGCGAGATTGCGGCGGTGCCGATGAGTGCGCCTAAGCTGATGAAGGTCCAGTAGGTGACGATGCGTTCGGTGAAATTGCGTCCTTTTTCGACGCCCCACAGTGTGTTAAAGGAGCTTTCGATCGAAGTGAGTACGCGTAAGCAGATGAAGAGTAAGACCAGGGTGCCAATGACGCCGACGGTTCCAGATTTGGCAACGGAGCTGAAGTTGCTGATGAGGTCGAGCAGTTCGGGAGCGAGCTCGGTTCGTGTGTCGCTGTCGCCGTTTTCATTCACCGTCACCGCGACTTGTGGGGCGGCGAAGGCTATAATTTCAGTGATTTTTTTGACAATGACGCTATCGTGGTGGTCTGCGTTGGGATCGGAGATGTCACGATCGATCAGAATACCCGAGATCATGATACCAAATGCAATAATGGGACCGATGCCAATGGAGGAGTAGAATGTAAGCGCGGCCGACTGCATGGGGAGTTGGTTGCGCTTCAGTCCTTGCCCGGTGAGGGTTAAAATGCGCAGCAGGTGATACATGCGGGCGCGCACGGTGCGGCGGCCAAGGTATTCGAGCTCCCATATGTCTTTCCGCATGAGCGCTTGTAATCGCGCAGTGTGCGTTTTGAGCTGTTCTATGCCACGGCGGACTTTTGAGAGGATCGAGTTTTGTTCTTTTGTATGCAAAACAGATACGGAAACGGCCTAGTTTGCGACTAAGTTCAATACTATATGGTCAAAAAATCCGTCAAATCGACCATTCAAGGCTAAGTAGGCGAGGTAACCGTTGCCGCCGATCCCGAGTAGGAAGGCGAGTAGCATCGTGACCATGCTCTGGGAGATGGTCGCGAGGAAAATGCCAATGCCTGCGGATGCCGTGAGTCCCATAAGCAATGGATCGCCCAGTGCCCACGCGACATAGACGCCGAAGCCCAGTGTTAACATGGCGCGCCCGCGTGCCACTTGAAAGGCTTCGGTAACAGAGAGGTAGAGCAGTAGCCCCACTATTAGGTCGAATATGCCGATTAAAATGTTCGGATAGTTTAAAATCGAGGCGACGTTGCCCTCGTTGAGGAGCATTTGAATCTTGGGGACCAGTGGCAGCACCATGAAGAGTGCGGAAAAGACCATCATCAAGCCTAGTCCGGAAGATGAAATATTGGCGGCCAGTTCGAAGCTTCTTTTTTGACGAGTTAGTTTGCGCTTTTCAGCAGTATCGCCTTCGGCGGCAGCAAGTATCGTCTCCACATCAAGACCTTGCTCGCTGCGCCCCTTTGACTTGTCTTTTTTAGACTCATCGACTCTGAGTGTCAGTTTGTCGCGTTCTGGAAAGACTTGAGCGCTGAGCGTTTCATTGAGGGCGAGGGGAGTCCATTCCTCCTTGTCTTCGTCGTAATAAAGCGTGTTTGGGGTGACCTGACCCGCTTCAGCCAGCGTGAGCAGCTTCGAAATATCAAAGGGCCCGCGTGACTCGTCTTGCTCAGGTGTTCTTATGTAGTAGTCGGGCATGTTTCGTGTGGGTGATCGACGTTTGTAGTGTAGATTAGGCCAATGTCCCTAGCTTTCAGCAAGCGCAAAGAAAGCTGGCTCCGTTTGCATGTGTCTATTTTACAAGCTTATGAAAATTGTCAATCTGGCTGCCGATGCCTTTGTTTGAGGTGTGAACGGCCTTTTATCCGGGGCGGCCGATGTGTATACAGGACTTATCTGGTTCTGCGATATGACGTATGGGCTAGTTAGTTTATGCTTTGTCGATTAATGATCTTTGCGGTGGGTATCGTTGAAGTTTTTCTGGATTAGTCGTCGGCTAACGTGCTTTCGATTAAATATAAATTAAGGTAAAATCTCGCTATTTGTTAAGATTTGGCTGGATTGGTGCTGACTTGGATGACTGATTGCCACCTGTGAGAATACTAGTACTAACGTCTGTCTACCCGCCTCTCGGGTATAGTGGGCATGATGAACGCTGTCGTCAGACTGTGCAGGCTTTGGTGCGCCATGGTCACCAGATACAGGTGCTGACTTCCAATCATCGCTTGCCTCCGATGGGCGTGGTCGGTGAAAAAGGGGTTTTCCGAGAGCTACGGCTCTATCCCAGTGCTTTGGCAGAATCGCAGTTGGGGCGGTCGTATGCCGCGACGTATGCACATGAGCGAATCAATGCAGAAGCACTTGATTATCGCATTCGCCGATTTGCGCCCGATGTTATCTATGTCTGGAATATGCGCGACCTTTCGAAGTCTCTATTGTTTCGCTTGCAAAATAAAGGGCATCGGCTCGTTTACGATTTGCATATGGATTGGCTGCTGCCAGAGTTGTTCAATCGTGATCCTTGGTATTGTTGGTGGTTCGATAATTTAAGCAAGCGTTCCAAATTCTATCGTGGGTTGCTGCGCTGCGTGGGGAAGGCGCGGGCCGTGTTGGGTAGGATGCCAATCGGTGAGGTGCATCAATTGCGTTTGGATGGAAGCTACGTCGCGAGTCGTTGGCTGCGTGAGCAGTTGATCGAAGCGGGACTGAAGCAGGTCGAAACATTGCCGATTATCTACCCTGCGATCGATGCGCGAATGATTACGCCTAAGGAACGGTATGTGACGCGCCGCCGTTTTGTTTGGGCGGGACGACTGACGGAAGCGAAGGGAGCGGATATTGCGGTGGATGCAGTCGGTATTTTAAAACAGCGCGGTATCAACGTGTCGCTCGATCTTTTTGCGATGGGGGAGCCTAGCGAGCGCAAGGCTAAGCGCGAGCGAATACAAACGGCCGGACTCATTGATCAAGTGACGATGCGGGGCATTCGACCCGGGGAGTTGGCAGATCATTATGCTAATTATGACGCATTGCTGTATACGAGTCGTTATGGAGAGCCTTTTTCTATGACGGTGCTGGAAGCGATGCTATCGAAACTTCCGTGCATAGTGGCGGATGTGGGCGGTAATCAGGAAATCTTGGAGCATCAGCAAAATGCATTGTTGTTTCAGGCTGACAGTCCAGACGCATTAGCGGATGCGATGTTTGAGTTTATGCGTCGTAAGGATTATGGGCGCGAATTGGCAGAGAGCTCGATTGAAAGATTGCAAGCCGAGCAGACTGTCGAACACATTCTGTGAACAAATTATGCCTATTCTCGCTGCGCGTCCGTAGACCTCCGCAGGATTGGACCCATTATTAAGATGTCTGAAGCACCAAAAATCAATCACGTCCACTATGACGAGAACAGTCTTATATTAGACCGAGAGCAGCTTGATATGCTGATTATGGGGGACGAAGATGAAATCGATCAGGCGCTGGCGGCTGAGCTATTTGACCTGTTTGCCAATGAGAGTGCTGCCAAGCTGGAGTTGTTGCCAGAAGTTTGTGCGCAGGGCGATGTATTGCAGTTACGCAATATCGTGCACTTTATCGCAGGCAGTGCGGGGAATATGGGGCTGGCACGCTTGGCATCTTTCTATCGCGGGATCGAGCAAGCGATCGATGAGAAGCAACTGACTGACATCTCTCAAATTGAGGCGACCATTCGGCTTGAGTTTGAAACTGCCCGCGACGTCTTTCGAGATGCTTTTAATTTGTGATTTTTAGTCGTTATCCGGGGTTTCTTGTTCGAATCCATGGATGTGTTCGGTCTCATCCGGCGTCGTCATTACTTTATAGACGCACCAAAAGAGTAGGGCGCTGACCGAGCCTACAGAGAGTGTCATGATTATCCAGCCTGCGGTTGTCATAGTTTATTTTCCCTTCTTAAGGTTTTTGTAGCCAGGGTTGATTACGGTGATTATGGTAAATAGCGCCGCTACGAGTAAGATCAGTCCTACACTTAAGCGTGCCACGGTATTGGGCTCTATAAAAAGATCGACTACATAGCTACTATAATGGGCTTCGCCGGTGCTGAGATTGACCCCAAATATATTTGTGGCCATCCACAGCGCAAAAATGATTAGTAGCAAACTTGGGCTGACATATTTCATCACAAACGTGAAAAAGCGTGGGATACGGATGGCGGCACCTTGATGCGATAATTCCAGGCCTTTCTCGGCTCCCAGCATCCAGCCAAAAATAATGATTTGCATGGTCGCGAGTATGAAGATCAGGAAAGTGCCGACCCAGAAGTCCATGGTGTCGAGCGCTTTCACATCTTTACTGAAGTAGACGACGAAGCCGCAGCCGATCGCTGTGATCAAACCCAGTAGTGCGACCGATTGTTTGCGGTTGATTTTCATCGCTTCTTCTAGGAACGCGATGCCCGGTTGTAGCATGGACAGCGAGCTGGTAACAGCTGCGAGGAACAGCAGGAAGAAAAACAGAAAGCCAAATATTTCGCCAAAAGCCATATTGGCAAAGACCATTGGTAGCACATTAAAGCCTAGTCCGAAGGTGCCCATGCCCGCGACGCCAGCGACGCCGAGAAAAGTGACCGCCGCAGGCAGGGTGATCAGTCCACCCAAGGCGACTTCACAAAACTCGTTGGCACTGGTGGCCGCCAGGCCACTGAGCACCACGTCGTCGTTTTTCGACATATAGCTGGAGTAGGTGATGATTACGCCAAAGCCCACCGAGAGAGAGAAGAAGATTTGTCCCGCCGCCGCTAACCACAGCTGTGGGTTGAGTAATTGTTGGCGCATTGAAATATGGCGCACGCGCATGGTCTCGCTATTGGCAGCGGCGGCGTTCACGGCGGCCAGGCGCTGTTCGTCGACGACCTCGCGATCTACGATCCACTCTCCGGTCTCGTCTTTGAGTTCGACCACGTGTTTGACCGGGTTCCACATGAAGCCCAAGCCGTTACTTACGTTACGCGCGGGGTGCTCGGCGTCTGGGGTGCCCAGTGTCAATACCCGTAGCAGAATGATGAACGCGATGAATACCAGGGTTGGCATCGCATATTTGCAGAACAATTCAATCCCCTTGGAGATGCCGCGATAAATCAGAATAAAGTTCAAAAGGAACACCAGTAGGAGGTAAAATCCTACTTGCTGCAGGCCAAAGCCCAGCGCACTGCCGTCTGCGCCGATGCCGATGAAATTGCCCCAGAATTCGCCGGATTGCTCGACTGTGGCGAAGTCCATGTCTCCCGTTAGAAAATTGACTGCATAGCCGAGGCACCAGGCTTCGATATACACATAATACATGTAGATGATTACCGGAATCAACACCCCGATCACGCCGACGTATTTGAAGGCCGGATGACGGGTGATGTAGTTGAAGATGCCTGGGCATGAATTAAAGCCAGCCTGTCCGCCATGGCGGCCCATGATCCATTCCGCCCAACAGATGGGCAGCCCGATTAGGAGAAAAGAGATAAAGTAGGCCAACATGAAGGCACCACCGCCGTATTCCGCTGCTTGTCCGGGGAAGCGTAGGAAATTGCCCAGCCCCACGGCACTACCCGCGACCGCTAAAATGACACCGAGTCGCGAGTTCCAGGATTCTTTGATTCGTTTAACCATCTTGAATAGTATCAAGTGACCGCTAGGGGCTCTGCGCCAGAAAAAAATCCAAGCTATCGGAGTGACTTTACGCAGCGGGGGCTTTTAGATCGCGGAATGTCTTTGATTGATCGCTATGTTTTGAAGGAATGGCTTATTGGTTTCACGCTCACAATGGGCGTGATTATCGGTATTCTGATTCTGCAGAACATGTATGACTCCTTGCCCGACTTGCTGGATACCGATGCCAGTTTTCAGCAAATACTTTTTTATTACAGTCTGGCTTTGCCGAGTTATTTACCTGCTATTTTGCCCATCGCATTACTGGTATCGCTACTGTTTACGCTTGGCACCTTACACCGGAATAATGAAATCATCGCGATGCGTGCATCCGGGGCGAGCCTCTTCCGGATCAGTCGCTCCCTGTGGGGCGCTGGCCTGCTGCTCACTGCCTTGCTGTTTTACCTGACCGCTTCGGTCATTCCGAAATCGGTGGAGCAGTCGCGCACATTTTTTGATAATCTTGAGTTTGCGGCCGATGAAGTGGAGCAGGATGCGCGCGAGGTGGGGCTGATTTACAATCTTGGATTTGATAACCTCAAAGATGGGCGTTTGTGGTTTATGAATCGCTTCAGTGAGCGGGCTTGGCTGGGGCTGGGGGTGAACGTGCACAGTCGTGATCAGTCCGGGCAAGAGCTCAGCCGCATTTCAGCCAGTGAGGCCTATTTCGATAATACTCAAGGCAGTTGGGTCTTTATCAATGGGCGTGAGCTGATGCTGGACCCCGAGACGGGCGATCCGTTGCGTGCACTTACGTTTAAAGAAAAGAAGTTCGAGGACTTTGACGAAGATCCCACGCTCATGCTGGCGCTGCATAAGAAGCCCAAGGAGCTCTCGCTCAACGAATTGAAGCGTATAATAGATACCGTAACGCCAGAGGAGAATCCGTCTGTGCGTGCCTACTTGGTGCAGTATTATTCCTTGTTGGCGGCACCTTTCAGTTGCTTGGTCGTGGTTGGCATTGCGGTGCCATTTGCGGTTGCGGGCGTTCGCACGAATCCTATGATTGGTGTCTCCAAGGCGATGGGGTTCTTTGCGATTTTTTATGTCTTAATGAGCGTCGCATCGATTCTGGGAGAGCGTCAGCTCGTTTCCGCGATGCTGGCCGCATGGATTCCGAATTTAGTGATGCTGGCGCTGTCAGCCCGCTTGTTTATTAAGGCTCGCTGATTTTAGACTTATGGAAAATTTAACTAGTATTCAACTGACTGGGGCCGCTCAAGGCGCGGGGCACCCGTGGGTTTCGTTGGAGGCACTCTCTGGCCCGTTGCCGGAAGCTCCCTGTGTGGCGACCTTACTCGATGTTTCTGGTCAAGTGCTTGGAAGCGGTCTGTTCGATCCCCGTGATCCGTCGGCTGCATGGCGACGTTTCAGCTATGCCGAAGGGGCACATTTTGACGGTGCCTATCTCGCGGGCGCGATCAACGATGCGCTGGCCCGCCGCAGCGATGAGCATTGCCAGCGTCTGATCTGCTCGGATGCCGACTATTTGCCCGGTCTCGAAGTGGAGCTATACGACGGGGTGCTCACGGTGACTTCGACGCACCCAGTTGTGGATGCTGTGATGGATGCGATTGTGGAGTCGCTGAAGGAAGCCTGTGAGCCGAAGGAAATTGTATTTTTGAAGCCGGGGACCGCACAGACTTTGAGCGGGCAAAATCTTAAAGCACGCTGGATCGAGATCGACGGCATCGCCTATCGGATCGATCTGCTCAACACGGAAAAGCCGCGTTTTTATCTGGATCAGCGTGAGCAACACGCCCTCGTCGGCAGCTTGTGTGAAGGTCGTACGGTGCTGGATGGCTACGCACACAGCGGTGCCTTTGCACTACAAGCGGCACGCAATGGAGCCGAGCACGTGGTGGCGGTCGATTGCTCGGAAATTTGCATTAAAGCAATCGGTGCGCAGGCGCAAAAGAACAACTGTTTTGTGGAAACCATCGATGCCGATGTGGCTGCATTTTTGGCAGAGCGTGGTGTCGGCGATTTGGATGCGATTATTCTCGATCCGCCACATACGGAAGCTTTCGATGCTGTTCGGGTAGAGGCGCTGCATACCAGTGCATTTACTTGTCTGCCGGAGGGCGGGCTGCTGGCGACTTACTGTCGCTCTACCACGACCACGGCTGCTGCATTCGAAGCCGTGGTGGCGCAGGCAGCGAGTGCTGCGGGGCGCGAAGCCCGCATCTTTGCCCGCACCGCACAGCCTTTCGATTTTCCTGTTTTGTTGAACTTTCCTGAGAGCCGCTACCTCAAAGGTTTAATACTGCAGGTCGAGTGAACTCGTGGGGCGTTTATTTTAAACGGGTATCTCAGTTAAATGTGTCTTCACCGCGGCCTGATAGGCCTCTCGGATCTGTTGTTTGTCGCCTTCGCAGCTGGCGCAGGCCTCGCTTTTATCCAGCAGTTCTTTGGCAAACTTGGTCAGACTGTCCCGACGTGCTCCATCGAGCGCAGGATCGTCGCCAATTTTTTGTAAAGCCATGAAGATTCGGCTCACCACATTGACATCTTCGCGACCATAATGGTGGATCTGTTGAAATGCGGTCCGCAGGATTTTTTCGAAATCGTGCTTGGGCGTGATGAGGCGCAGTGCTCCTTCCGCATCGGCTCGATAGTTCGACGGGAATGGTCGCTGGGCGATTGCCCGTAGTGATGTGGCGAGGTAATCGATGCACTCGATTGCGGTGTGTGGATCGTTGATGCCGGGGGACAGCGCCCGTATCGCCATCTCTTCCAATTGCTTGATTGGAAAGGTCAAGTCCTGCTCACTGGTTGGAAAGCGGCCAAACACGAAACAGCTGAGTAAAGTTTCGGCAGTGTCCTCGCAAAGTGCTTCGTCGGCGAAGGCTTGGCAGACATGCTCGTTTTGGAGTAGGAACGTGCCGGGCTGAACGTGCAGTTTGACGATGAGAGCGTGCGTTTGCGCCAGTTCTAGCAAGCGATCACTACGAACAGCCTGTAAGTAGCCGGGCTTGGGGGTGGTGATGGGGCTCGCGATCTTAGCTTGCAGGCTGGCCGCGACGGCCTCTTGCTCCAGCACTACAGCTGGCGTATCCAATGGCTTTGATAGGTTCTCTGGGAAAATGTCATGCACCAATCCACTGAGGTCTTCGTGCACGCGCTCTAGAATGGACTGCACTTGAATTGTGACAGAGATGTGATGGATGAAATAAATCATCATCCCGATACACACGACAGCGGCAACCACCGCGACCAGGATGGATAGGTGCGGCACGAACTCCACCTCGCCGGAGTGAATGTTGCGCATAATGAGAATGCTGTATATGAAGCAGGCGGCAAATGAGCCGATCACAATCTGGCTGGGGCGGTCTTCTATAAAGTTTTTTACTAAGCGGGGACCATACTGCTGCGAGGCGAGGGTGAGCACCACGATGGTGGTCGAAATCAACACGCCCGCGACAGTGATCATCGAGCCTGCGATCGTCGAGAGCACCGCACGTGCACCATCCGGGCTGCTGGCAACGAGCCATTCGAAGTTCTGGAGCCGCTGGTGGAGTCCTAGGAGGTGGTCTGTGCCTGTGAGTAGGAAGGCGATACAAATCGCTGAGAGAAAGAGGCCGGCAGGAATAAACCAAAACGATTGGGTGATTCGTCGAAAGAGCAGCAGAAACAGAGATTTGTTCATCGCCCTTTAGGCTACTACTAGATCCACAGTAAGCAATGCGTATCTAAGCTTCGGCTCGCGTTTGAATTTTTGGTGGGAGCATCTCTTTGCCCGTTGACAGGCGATCTGAAATATGGTGATTCGTCGTTGAATATGAGGATGCATGCTGTGCTGCTTACTGTGAGTTTGTCGCTATCGATAGGGTCGTCAGGCATTTCTGTCTGCAGAGCGTCTGGCGTCTTTGACGTGGAGCCTGTGACTGTGGTGCAGCCGGAAGTTTTGCGCATGCAGCGTCTATTTCAAACTCCGACCTCGGTCGGCAATGGGCCGGGGACCTTCATATATTCCCCGATCTCCAGCTACCGTGGGCATGTTTATTACACCTGGCTCGATGATACGCGTCGTCCGCAGATTGTGCAGATCCGGCCAGATGGTTCTCGCATTGTCACTGCGGTGGATGCTCCCGATTATCAGGCTTATCCCGATGGGCATCATCGCTTATCCCTGGGCGTAGATGCCGATGGTTATATCCATATCGCAGGAGATATGCATGGTGGGGTGAATGATCGTAAATTGAGCACTGAGCGATTCCGGGGCGCGAATGTTCTCTATTGGCGTTCCACTCGTGCGGGGGATGTCTCTCGTTTCGATTTCCTGGGGAAGGATCCAGCACGTACGATTCCGATGCCGAATGCCACTTATGCATTCTTTTTACGCGACCGAAACGACGAATTATATTTTGCGGGGCGGATTGTGGCTAACCCTGATCGGAAGAAAGTTCCCGAGGCGCATCGTGGTGTGGGCTTGTATCGCTATGATACTGAGGAGCTTACTTGGAAGGCACTTGGTGGCACTCGCAATCCTGTGAATGGAGTTGAATTATCCAAGACGCTCTTCAATAGCGTGAATGAATGGGGGAATCTGGCTTCGCCGGATACACCCATTTGGTATCGCTGGAATATGGTTGGAATGGCTTTTGATCAGCACAATCGACTGCATTTCGCGGTCAATGCGAATACCCCGATGGGGGAGGGCACGCATGTCTTTTATGGAGCTTCCGATGATGGCGGTGAGAGCTGGCAACGAGCCGATGGCAGCTCCGTGGCCTTGCCTATGATAGATAGTTTGGTGCCACATGCCAATCGGCCCGACATGATTTTTGCACCTGCTGGGAATGACCTGGGCACACGTGGTCCAACCTATCCGTTCTTTGATTCGCGCGGTGCGCCGGCCGTATCGGTTGATGTGAAAAAACAAGATGCTCCTTCGGAAAACAAATATATTTATTGGGATCGAGCGCAGCAGGCATGGTCGGGGTTGGTGGATGTGCCGATCCCCCGGGCACGGCATTGGACGAAAAATTTCTACCTTGGGCGTGATGGAATGATTAATTTTGTTTGCTACAATCGTCTCTATCGTGCGCCTGGATATGAACAAGTCGGGCGGGACTTTCAGGTGCCTGGGCAGTTTGCCTTTATTGATCCGATCGCTCTGTTGGAGCACAACGTGATGCTGGCTGTGCTCGGTATCGGCTCCGAGCGAACCGCAGTTTATCGCATTGATTTCGTGCCAGTGCCTGAGGACGGTTGGCGTAGTGATTATGAGGATTTGGCGGGGAGTCCGCTGGACGAAGTGGTCGCAATGGTCGAGGCGGGGCGTCGTTTGAATTCCGGGGAGCGTGGTGAGTTTCGACCAAACGATGCGATTACGGCTAGTGAATGGGTGGATATGTTATTGAGCGCCAGAGCCTGGGCGGTCGATGGTGCGATTGATTCGGCTGCCAATTGGCAACAAGCCCTGGGCGAGGAGCTTCTGATGGTCGAGCGTGAGGATGCCCCGCTTACGCGCTCCGATGCGATTACGACGCTTGTTCGCTCTGCTCCAGGAGAGGCATGGCCGCAGGATGTGGCAGTGGAGCTCTCCCAAGACTCCAGCGAGACTCTAAGTCAGCAGGCTTGGCGGATGATGGCGTCGGCGGATACCTTGGGCTTGCTGCCAGCGGGATGGATGAGCACGCCTGAGTCCTGGAAGCAATACCTGTCGCGGGGCGAAGCGATTGCGGTGCTGCGTCGCCTTTACTTTCCAGAGTTTCGACAGCTGAAGTAAATTTTTTTCGATAAAGCACGAATTGTATTCGACGTTGAATATTTTTGTGGCATAGATTCAGAGTCTTCCCAAAGAAATCTGCCACCCCAAAGTTTAATATGAAGTTCTCGAAGTATCCGAAAGTATGCGCCTGCGCTGCGTATATGGTCTCGTTATTTACTCTGCATATGCTTGTCCTCCAGTCTGAGGCCTCTGATTCGGGAAGCCGCATCGGTTCGGGATTTTCAGGCCAGGCGCTGGGCTCCGTTGAGGTCGGCGTTCGTGGGGCACCTTCGCTTCCGAATCCTGTTGCGTTTGCCCGGGGCGAGGAGATGCAGCGAATGGATGCTCGATTGGATATAAGTTCTTTTCCGGGCAAAGGAGGGGATGCGGGCACGCAGATCTACGAGCAGCCTGTTTTCACAGTGGGTAATAAGATGGTTTGTGTGCGGAAGATTGATGGACGTGATTTGGCAGACAAGGAGGAATACGTCTCGATCTATATTGATGGCAAAGAGGTGGGCCGCTTTAGCTTCTGGGGAAGTTATCAGGGGAACTCTGGTTATCCTTTCGAGGCGATCGAAGGCGATCCCGAAACATTGGAGGTCGACAAAGCCGCAGACTTGGTTCGCTACACTAAGCCCTATTTGACCCCGGCAGGGCGACGGGCACTCTTTACATATACCTTACGGTCTTTGGGGAATAGTCAGCTTGAGTTGGCCTGGGATTTAGGAGTGTCTGAAGCTGAGATGCAGGCGTCCTCGGTGCCTTTTGGTGTCGCCTTGTGGTTTGTGATCGATGGTATTGTGCGGGAACAGGAAATTCGTTTCGGAGACGAGGTCTTGGAGCACGCGCCCCTGCATGAACTCCTGCAAGGGAAGGTTTCCACAGATGTGGCAGGTGATTTTCACTATGCTCCAGGTCAGCCGGCTGGCAGTTATTCTGTATTGTTAGGTGGGCGAACAGGTGTGGTGACTGAGTCTGTCTTTATTGATGATCTGGATCGTGAACGCTATGGCTGGATTCTACGTGTGAGAAATCAAGTCGCGGAGAGTTCGGGACAGGTTGTGATTGATTTAGAGGAGGGCCAGTTGCCGCAAGCGAATGTGCCAGCGCCCTTGATGGGGCACGATTTCTGGAAGATTGATGGCATTCATGTGCCTGCTTCACCGGTGCGTAATCTCATGCCTAACCCCAGTTTTGAGCAGGGGCTCCGGCATTGGCAGTGGACGCATGGAGGCGCCTATTATACGCCAGGAGAGGGACCGCGATTCGAAGCTGTTGCGGCAGGATTATTTGGGCCAACTGCGCTTAGGCTGAATGATCGACAGTTACGTTCTTCTGCGCTGCGAAGCTTTCCGATGCCGTTAGAGGTGGGCAAGACGTATACCTTGAGCTTCTATGCTAAAGCGGATCGAGCTTGTGAATTGAATGTTGCGCTCGGGAGCGCTGCCCGTGGAGGGAAGTTTCAGGGGCGCTATGGTTTAGTGTTTGGCGACAACGATTCGCCGGATGCAAAGTTTCAGATCGGCACGGAGTGGGAGCGCTACAGCCGTACCTTCACTGCTGATGGGGCCGGCGTTCAGGTCATACTATCAGGGCGTTTTAATACGCTGCTAGACGGGCTTCAGTTGGAAGAGGGTGACACCGCGTCTGAGTTTGTGAGTGCTCCACTCGATGGTTGGTTGCTGACGAGTGATCCGGATAACGATCTCGTGAAAGGAAATCCTATCCAGGGAGCATTCCGATTTGTGGGGGAGCCAGGCACCTCTGGACAGGTCGAAATTTCACTGAAGAACGCATTTCGCGAGGTGATATATGAGGACAGTTTTAGTGTGAGTGTGCCTGAGGGGGGAATGCTTACGCTGCCTTTGCCATTGGACGCCCAAGCTATGGGGGAGGGGGTCTTTGTGGTTCGGGCGGACTATCAAGTCGAGGGGTATGAGCCTTATACACATTATTATCGACTCTCGGTGATGAGGCCGCTGTCGAATACCCATGCCACTAAGGATGTCTTTGGGGCACTTGTCGGGCATATACGAACACTAGGACGAGGTGAAGATCTGGCTCGTAAGTTTATGGAATGGGGCTTTGGGTCCACCAGTTGGGGGATCACCACTTCACCTGAGGATTTTGAAGTGCGGGCTCCAATGGAGAAGAAATATCGTATCGCTAATTATTTTGCACCCACACGGTTTTTGTATGGCAGTCAGCATCAGCAGCTAAAGGAGTTTAAATACTGGACTGAGGTCAGCCCCGAGTTGGAGGCTTTGATCGAGGAGGAAGCTTATCAGAAAGTGAAACTGTATGATCCAGAGCAGTATTATACATGGAGCATGGGCAACGAAGAAGAGAGTTCCCCATTGGTGGGGAACGGTCGTTTTGATGAGTATTTTAAAGCGCAATCGGCTGCTGGGCGTGGGGTGAAACGGGCGAATCCCAACGCGATCTTTGCTCCAACTAATGGCACCAGTGGCTACAACCGCTTGCGAGGTTACGATGCGATCGAGGGCTATCTAAAGGCCTCTGTCGATCACGGTTTTGAGTATGATGCTGTTGCGGTGCATCCATATGGAAGCGCGGATAAAGGGACCTTGAGTACCAGTGATCTGGATGAGGAGACGGCGCGCTTGATTGAGCAAATGGCACGTTATGGCTACGGAGAGGAAACGCCGATCTATTACACCGAAATGTTTAACATTCCGGAGACATTGTTTCCTGCATGGGGGGCGGGACCTGCGTATGACCATTATTCTGCGGGGAAATTGAGTTATGATTTTGGTAACCGTGAGTTTATTCAGGCGGCGACTGCTGCGCGGGTCTGGACGATTGTTTTAAAATATTGGCCGCGTGTGCAAAGTACCAATCTCTGGGTGGGTCGTCCATTTCTGGATTACTATTTTGCGCCGACTCTATTTGCTAAAGCCGCCAACACTATGGGGCATCATTTTGCAGAGGTTGAGTATGTGGCGGATATCAAGCCAGCTGCTGGGGTTCGTGGCTATAGTTTTAAACGTCCCGATGGGAGTGCGATTGCCGCGCTGTGGTGTGTGGATCACGATGTTGAAAACGGTTTAAAACAGGGACCAGTCATGGAGTTGAGCTTTGACCAAGACGTTGAGTTGTTTGATTTCATGGGCAATCCTCGTAGTGCCGTTGCTGATAGCCAGGGTAGAGTTAGCATTCCATTGACTCCGGCACCCTTATTCATTGAGGCAGCGGATGTGGTCTCTTTGACTCAATCGTTACAAAACGGAGAGCTCAACGACGCGACCTCCGCACTCGCAGTGGCGTTGACGCCCTCTCTGGAGGGGCCGATTTATGTGGACGTGAAAAACCTGACTGGGCGTCCTCAGGCGGGCGTGGTGACGGTCGCGGGACAGCTTTTGAACTATGAGTTGGCAGGTGAGGAGGTCGCTCGTATCGAGATCCCCGAGCAGGCGACGCCAGTTGAGTTTGGAAAAATGTATAGTTGGAGAGATTCTTATACTGTGCAACCGGCGAAGGGTAAAGGCGTGCGCGGAGACTGGGATATGGAATATTTCTATGTTCCGAAAACGCATGGTATGCCGGACTGGTCGAACGGTACCTGCAATTGAGATGAATAATCGAGTCGTCTCTAAGAATTACAAAGGAGAATTACCCGCAGGTGATCAAAGCGCCCGCTTCCGCGTCGCCTGGGATGAGGAAAACCTTTATCTGCGAGTAGAGGTGGAAGATGATCGTTTCCTTGTTTCGCCGGAATTATGGGAACGGCCTAAGGCTGAGAATAGTCTATGGGTACACGATGGCGCTTTGGAGGTCTATTTTGATACCGGGGCTGACGGACGTACTAACTTGGAAAAGACATTTGATGATGACGACTATCGCTATGACTTTTCAATTTCCAAAACCGGGGAGTCCGGGCCTGGGCAGGTGAATCGTTTTCGTGAGGTCTATCATCAGTTGGCAGATGGCATTCATATGCCAACCAAAGCTGAAGTGGCAGAGAAAGTTGTATCTGACTTCCAGCGCACGGAGACGGGCTATACTTATACGATCACATTTGGCCAGCGCTATCTTGAGCCTCTGATGTTGCGAAAGGGCTTCACCAGTGGATTTGCTCTGTATCTTCACGATAATGATGAACCGATGTTGGGGTATTGTCCCAAAGGGCTGTCATTGGCGACTCAAGCGGGGGCTGCATGTGATTATCATCCCGAACTTTGGCCATTGATGATACTTAGCGAATAAGTGCAAAGGCAGAACTGAATATAAACTTTCAATAGAGCGTTACCCGATGAGCCTATCGTCTACCAAACCGCATCCGTATGGGGCGATCCCTTCACCACGTCAGTTGCAATGGCAGAGTACGGAACTGATGTCTATTGTGCACTTTAGCTTGAGTACTTTCGCGGACAAGGAGTGGGGCTATGGTGAAGATCCCGCTTCGCTGTTTAATCCCAGTGCGTTGGATGCGGGGCAATGGGTGCGAGTGGCGAAAGACGCCGGTATCCAGGGCATGATTCTAGTGTGTAAGCATCACGACGGGTTCTGTCTATGGCCGACGAAGACTACCGAATATTGTGTGCGGAATAGTCCATGGAAAGAGGGGCAGGGGGATGTGGTCGCCGAAGTGTCGGCGGCGTGTCGTGAGTATGGACTTAAGTTTGGCGTCTACCTCTCTCCTTGGGACCGTAATCATGCGCAGTATGGTCGTCCCGAATACGTGGCAGTATATCATCAACAACTCACTGAGTTACTCACGCAGTATGGTCCATTGTATGAGGTGTGGTTCGATGGCGCTAATGGCGGCGATGGGTACTATGGCGGGACAAATGAACGGCGCTCGATTGATTCTGAAAGCTACTATCAATGGGATCAGATCAAGGCTTTAGTGCGAAAGCATCAGCCTGAGGCTTGTATGTTTGGCCTTGAGGATATCCGTTATGTCGGCAACGAAAGTGGTGTTGCAGGGGAGACGTGCTGGGCGACACAGACATTTATCGGCCATCCTTCGGCGCAGCAGAGTGAGTCTCCTTCCACGTTGGGGGATCGCCATGGCGAGTGGATGCCAGCTGAGTGTGACTTCCCCTTACGTAAGGGGTGGTTCTTTCACGCCAACGACTGGATTCGTCAGCCTGAGAAGCTGTTTGATATTTATTGCACGTCAGTTGGGCGTGGCGGTGCGATGAATATTGGTTTGGCTCCCGATACCCGTGGTCTTTTGCATGACGATGACATTGTTGCGCTGCAAGGTTGGAAGGCGCTGATGGACCAAACGTTTGGAGTCGATCTGTTACAATCAAATGTCACAGGAGTGTCAGCGAACAATGTTCGAGCAGGGGATTCACAGTATGCTGCGAGTTGTGTGCTCGATGGTGAGGCTGGTACTTATTGGGCTTGTGATGATGATCTGCCCCATCCTGAGCTGGTATTCGAATTGGATACTCCGATTACTTTTAATCTACTTTCCATTGGTGAGTTCTTACCGCTTGGCCAGCGTGTGGATGCATTCTCCGTAGATATATGGACGGAGGGGCAGTGGCAAGAAGTCGGCACGGCGACGAGCATCGGGAATCGGCGTTTGCTGATTCTTAAGAATGCGCAGGCTCAGAAGTTCCGCATCCGTTTTACCGACTGCGCCGCTTGCCCCGCAATTCGTGCGGTTGCTCTGTATCGGGCTCCCATTGGTCTGATTCTACGGGGGCAACTGTCCATCGTTCGCAACCGCGAGGGGAGGGTGACGATACGTTCCAGCAATTCCGGGTTGACTGTGCGCTATACCCTCGATGGCTCTGAGCCTAATCGGAGTTCTTTGCTCTATACCGGGCCTTTTCCGTTTACTCAAAGTGGCACGATTAAGGCGTTTGGCTACATTGAGAATGTCGAAGGCGCGCAGATCGCGAGTGTTTCCTCCACCTTTGGCATGGATCGTCGTGGATGGTCTGTTGTAGACGTGAGTTTAGATAGCCCTTTTACTAACGACGGCATCGCCGGCGTGGAGAAATTGCTGGATGACGATCCCGAGACCTACTGGCATACTTATCATGCTGACAAAAAAAAGAGCGCACCACCACATGATGTGACCCTTGATATGGGGCAAGCGGTGCCGGTCAAAGCCTTTACTTTTCAGCCGCATCTAACCACGGGGATACCGTGCGCCATTCCAGATAAATATGAGTTTCACCTGAGTCTCGATGGTGAATCGTGGACACTCGCCGCCGAAGGTGAGTTTGGCAATATAAAGGCCAATCCGGAGATGCAGCTGGTCCCGTTGATGCAGCCGGTCGTAGCTCGTTATCTGCGCTTTGTTGCGCTGCATGTAATTGATGAAGGGAATTATGTAATCGTCGCAGGGCTCGGGGTGGTCGAGGCGTGATATTGTTTTTTATGACTAATAACTCAAATGCAACCATGGCCTGTCCGGCCTTTCCTGATAATATGTATCATGGCTATCGTCGTCATGATTTTCAAATTGGTGAAAATTCGATTACCGTAATTGAGCCTCATGCTGCAATTCCCGGCCGACGCTGGGTTTGGCGAGCGGAATTTTTTGGTGCGTTTCCAGCCTTTAATTTAGAGATGCTGCAACGAGGCTGGTGGATCGCCTATATGAATGTGGGCAATACCTTTGGGTGTCCATCGGCTATGGCGCGCTTTGATGTTTTCTATCAGGAGATGACTGAAAAATACGGCTTTCACAAAAAGCCAATTCTCGAAGGCTTAAGTCGTGGGGGATTATATGTTTATAATTGGGCCGCTCAGAATCCTGAATCGGTCGGTATGATCTACGCAGATAATCCGGTGTGTGATTTTAAGAGTTGGCCCGGGGGGCAAGGTATGGGTCCAGGCAGCAAGGGCGATTGGGAGGCTTTATTGAAGTGTTATGGTTTCGAGTCGGAAGAAGAGGCACTTGCCTGGCCGAGCAATCCTGTGGATCAGCTCGCGCCGATCATTGCCGCTGGAATACCTCTAGTGCACTCCTATGGAGATGCTGATGAAGTGGTGCCGTATCAGGAAAACACTCAAGTGATCGCCGAGCGCGCCGAAGCCTTAGGCGCTCAAGTTCAACTCTATCGTAAACCTGGGTGTCGGCATCATCCGCACGGTCCTGAAGACCCCGTCGCTTTCTCAGACTGGGTTTTGGCAAATGTTCTAAATTAAACTCGCTCGCTGCGATGCTTATGTCTGAAAATACGCTTCAACTTGTCGTTCCCACCGCTGCTCAGCTTGAGTGGATGGATCGTGGTATTGGCGTCATCATTCATCTGGATGTTCAGGTTTTCGAACCTGATTATGCCTTTCGTGAGCAATGGGGCTATACGCCCGATCCTGCTGTCTTTAATCCGAGTGAACTCGATACGGATCAGTGGATTGCTACGGCCAAGGCTGCGGGGGCAGAGTACGCTGTGCTGGTTGCCAAGCATTGCAGTGGTTTCTCACTTTGGCCCACTCAGGCGCATGATTATAGTGTCCAATCGAGCCCCTGGAAAGATGGACAGGGCGATATTGTTGGTGATTTTATTCAATCGTGTCATAAATTCGGCTTAAAACCTGGGCTTTATTGCAGTGCGGCCACGAATGCGTATATGAATGTGGATAATCCAGGTCGGGTTCGAACAGGTGATCCCGAAGAGCAGGCCAATTATAATCGAGTGATCGAGTTACAGCTCTCCGAGCTCTGGGGTAACTATGGTGAGATTTTCTATATTTGGTTTGATGGCGGGGTCTTACCGCCGGAAGAAGGGGGGCCTGACATCGTGCCACTGCTTGAGCAATTGCAGCCTCATGCAGTGGTTTACCAAGGTCCGCATGATTGGTATTCGTTGACACGTTTTACAGGCAACGAACGAGGCGAGGCGCCCGATCCTTTTTGGAATACCACTCATGACTTCACCTCAGATGATGGCACGGTTGAAGTCGATGATCGTGGTGGCTCGCCAGATGGTGCACGTTGGGTGTGTGGTGAGGCGGATTTACCGAATCGTGGTCAGTTGCAGGCGTTTCAGGGCGGTTGGTTCTGGCGAGATGGCGAGGAGCGATATCTGTATTCCGTTGATCACCTTGTAGAACGATATTTTAGCAGTATTGGCCGCAATACCAACCTCCTGATTGGTATGGTTGTGGATGACCGGGGATTGGTGCCTGATGCGGAGCGTCTACAATTTGAGCAGTTTGGAACGCGCATGCGACAGATCTTTACTGAGCCTGTTGCGAAGACTGCGGGCACGGAGTATTCGTTATCACTCTCGCTGCCGGATGGTCGTGCGCCCACAGTGCTGCTCCTTAGTGAGGATATAGCTCAGGGGGAATGTGTGCGTCGCTTTGAAGTCGAAGCATTGATGTCTGGTATTTGGACGAAAATTTGGGCTGGAACTGTCATCGGTCACCATCGTATCGAGCGTTTTGAGCCTATCCATGCCACAGAGCTTCGGTTGAATATTCTCGATCGTGTGGCATCGCCACAGATCACAGAGTTCAGTGCATGGGAAGTGGAGGCGTCCTTGTTAAGTGGCCCACTGGATATGACGCAACGCTGCCAAATTTGCATCCAACGTGGCGCGAGTGGATTGGTGGAGATGTCTTGTACCAATCCCGCACTATCGCTTCGCTATACCCTCGACGGCAGTGAGCCGAATGCCGAATCACCGATCTATGACGCTCCGTTTGCCCTGCCCGGTGGCGGCACGGTAAAGGCCAAGGCCTGCATTAACCACTTAAGCCAAAGTCCCACGGTGACTGCGATTTTTGGTGTCGATCGTCAAGCCTGGCGCGTGGTTCGAACCAGCTTAAATAGTCCTTTCCCAAATGGTGGCGCTGCTGATGTGGTGCATTTGTTGGACGATAATTCAAAGACCTACTGGCATACCTATCACACGGATAAAAAACTCAGTGCCCCGCCACATGAAGTGGTGCTTGATATGGGGGCCGAGCGGGAAGTCGCCGCATTTACTTTCTTGCCTCGCAATGACGGGAGCTACAGCGGTACGCCCGATCAGTATGCATTTTATCTGAGTGTAGATGGGCATGGCTGGACACTTGCCGCTGAGGGAATATGGGATGATTTGCGTGAGAACTTGGGCATGCATATTGTAGAACTCTCTCAATCGGTGCTAGGCCGTTATTTACGCTTCGTTGCAAAACATGCAGTTGATGATGCTGACAATGTTATTGTTGCTGGAATCGGTATCATCGAATCGAAGGTCTAATCTTCCTAGTTTGACTCTAAAAATGAAAATAAAAATATACATAATTTTATGCTCGATGTGGACGCTGGCGACTTGTCTGGCGCGGGGCAATGTCGTGATTAAAGACGGTGATTCGATTGCGTTTCTCGGCGATTCGCTCACTCAATTGGGCTATGCTCATCAGCCTAATGGTTATCTTCACTTGGTCATCGAAGGTCTGGAGCATGCAGGAGTGCAAGCTACAGCGATTCCGGCTGGTGTCGGTGGTCACACCACCCGAGATATGCTACAAAGGTTGGATCGTGATGTGATTTCGAAACATCCGACTTGGATGACGCTTAATAGTGGGATTAATGATTCACCGCGAATGGATCTTGCAGAGTTTAGCGCCAATATTGCAGAGATCGTCGATCGCAGCACTGCGGCTGGGATTAAGGTGATCTTAATTACCACTACCATTGGGTCGGGGGAGAATTTGGATTCTCCGGAAACCGCTAAACGTAAGACCTTTGCAGAGGCGTTTAAGCAGCTCGGTCAGGAGCGTGGTTTGATCGTCGTCGATATGAACACTGTAATGGCTCGGGAACTCAGAAAACGACAGTTTGAGGGCATTCAGGGGCTCAAGCTCACATACGACGGGACCCATTTGAATGGGCTGGGGAATCAGATCATGGCGGCGGAAATTCTTCGTGCATTAGGCGTAGCGGAGTCGGACCTTGCCGAACTGCGTGCGAAGTGGAATGATTATCCGTTTGCAGTGGCTCAGCCTAAAATATCTCTGCGGGACTATGCCAAAATGAAGCTGCTTGCGGAGGAGAATGGACTGAGTGTGGAGGCGCAAGTCTCAAAGGTTTTGACTGATCTCGCGGCGACTGGCGATCTGCCTATGCCCTCGGATGAGCCTTCAAAAACCGTTAAACTCAAAGTAATGCAAGATTGGGATGATAGCTCAACCAACGATATTAAGTTGATCGAGTTACTTGAGAAGTATAATGCCAAAGCGACCTTTAATATTATCCCGAGAACGGAGCGGGGCTACGGAATCGTAAAGAAAATCAACCCCGCCAAAGGTGCCTCTTTTTCGTTTGTGCCACGGGACACGGAGGGCGGATTTGAGTTTGAATATTTACGTACGGATGAGATGAAGGCGATCTATCAAGGGTTCACACTGGCCGCTCACTGTAATTTTGCCAATGACGACAGTCCCAGATCTGTGGAGAGTCGCCAGCGAGCGCTGACGGAGACCATGCGTTGGATTCGAGAAGACTTTGGACAAGAGCATGTCGGTTATGTCTATCCTGGTGGAAACTATAATCAAACTGTCTTGGAAGCCGTTCGTGATGCCGGCTATTTATACGCCCGAACGACGCGATCCGTCGAGGGCGCGTTGCCACTGGATACACCGATGGAGCTGGCCACGAGCTGTAAATGGGACAGTTCGCAATTTTGGCAACGCTATGAAGCTGCAAAACGTGAGGGTGGTGTATTCTATTTTTGGGGACATTCTTGTGAAATGGGCGACGACCCCGATACCTGGGACAAGCTGGAGCGTATCTACGCAAGGATTGCGGCCGATCCAGATGCCGAGTGGATCGACCCCGTCGATCTGTTTATACCGTCGGAATCATCACTATAATCATAAGAACACTCGTATGAATATTATTAAAAAACTTACGCTGACTACGCTGTTTCTAGCAGCTCTGAATGGTTTGCTGGCGAAAGAACTTCAACCTGGTGAGAAAATGGCAATCCTGTCGGGCCAGAGTTTTGAAACCTGGGGATGGGGCCCTTCCGGCTACATCCGGCTGGTGGTTGAGGAACTCGGAAAGACTGGAGTGAGCGGGGCGGTTTCCATCTGTCTCGAAAATTGGAAGACCTCTCAAATGTTAGCTGCGCTTGACTCGGAGGTCATTGCAAAAAAGCCCGCGGCTGTTCTCATTATTCCAGGCACGCGTGACTATAATGTATTTAAAGGAGAGCAGGTGGAGGAGTCGTTTAAGCAGAATCTGAGTGCTGTCATTGAAAAGCTACAGACCGCTCAAATTTCTATGGTGCTGGTGACTAGCTATGCGAAGAATAGCAAGCCCTCCGAGCGTCGTAATGAGAATACGCTCGCACACAATAATGCCATCCGGGAATTGGCTCAAACGTATCAGGTAGCGTTGATTGATTTCGTCGAGTTGCTTCACTCTTCGGATACTGTGGTCCCGCTCGATGGCAGTCTCGCGGCTAGAATATTGATCAACCAAATGTTGGCGGCGGAGGTGTTGCGCGCGCTCGATATGAGTGATGAAGCCATCGCGGCAGCGAAGGAGTCCTGGCTAGATATTCCAGGGGTTCAATTTCCACCTTCCTTATCGGTCAACACCTACGAGCGCCTGAAACTTGCAGCGAAAGCTTCAGGTATGGATCCCGCCGACTATATCACTGAATTGCTGCATAACTGTGTGAACTAGTTCGCCTTCTGCTCCTATGAAGTCCATTTTACATCGTCAGTCAGAATTGGAAAATCCGGCTCTGACACATCAATCGAGGCTGCCCGCACGCGCAGAATGGTTCGCCTATAGCGATCTAGCGTCCGCTCTGGCTTTTAAGTGCGAGGCGTCACCGTGGCGTTGTTCACTCGATGGTGCGTGGAAGTTTCACTTAGCGGATTGTCCGAGTCATGTTCCAGCTAAGTTTCAGTCGAGTCGTTTTGACGATACGAAATGGGCGACTTTGCCAGTTCCTTCACACTGGCAGTGTCAGGGCTATGATGTTCCACGTTATACAAATACGAAGTATCCCTTCCCGCTGGACCCACCCTATGTGCCTGAAGACAATCCGACTGGTTGTTATCGGCGAACATGGACCCTTCCTGCAGCATGGGATGGGCGTCGGACTTTGTTACGCTTTGATGGGGTGGACAGTGCCTTCCATGTTTGGATAAACGGTGTTCAGGTGGGCTTCTCCAAGGGGAGCCGAATGGCTGCTGAGTTTGACATCACCGCAGCACTGATTCCTGGAGAGAATGTGTTCGCAGTCACTGTCTATCGTTGGTGCGACGGCAGTTATCTTGAAGCGCAGGACATGTGGTTGTTGAGTGGTATTTTTCGAAGTGTGAGCCTGCGCAGTGAGCCCTTGGTCTCGCTTTGGGATGCCGAGATACAAACGAAACTTTTGGCCGACTATAGTTCTGCACAACTAAAGATGGATCTCGCTCTAGAGAACGTGGGAGCCGCTGCCGCAGATCTTAGCTTGGAGGTTCAGCTCTATGATGAACAGGGGCGTCGTGTCCCACATGCACCACTTGTCAGTCAGGTGACCGTCGCGGGAGTGACGCGTCGGAGTCTTTATGTGACAATCGAGCGTCCTCAGTTATGGACTGCGGAGACGCCCGTGCTCTATACTCTGGTATTACGAATCGATGTGGATACCTACATTCCATTTCGGGTTGGATTTCGCGAGGTGACGATCGAGGACGGATTGCTGCGAATTAACGGTGCGCCTATTATGTTGAAAGGAGTCAACCGGCATGAATGGGATCCAGAGACGGGGCGCGCGCCAAGAATGGGAAACTTACGCAAGGATTTGTTGCTGATGAAGCAGAGCAATTTCAATGCAGTTCGTTGTAGTCATTATCCCAACATTAGTGAGTTTTACGATCTCTGTGATGAACTTGGGCTGTACGTGATGGACGAAGCCGACTTGGAAACACATGGCTGTCAGGCTGGAGGAAATCAGGGCTTGCTCAGTATGGATACGGCATGGCTGCCTGCCTATCATGATCGTGTGGAGCGGATGTTTGAACAAAACAAGAATCATCCTTCGATCATTATATGGTCGGTGGGCAATGAATGTGGTTTTGGGGAGAATATCGAAAAAGTATGTCGATGGATAAAAAGTCGCGATCCACACCGGCCGGTACACTATCCGCAATCCAGTCAGAATGCGCCTACGGTCACAGACTTCCGGCAGTTCGGTTATTGTAGGCTTGAGCGAGTGCATGAAATGGGAGAAATGGAGCATGGTGGCTGGCCTGCAATCGCTACGGAGTATGGGCATGCTATGGGGAATGGTCCCGGTGGTTTAGCCGATTATTGGGACGCATTTTACAAGTATCGGCACCTGCAGGGGGGATTTCTCTGGGAGTGGATGGATCACGGCTTGTTGACGCATACCGCTGAAGGGCAAGATTACTATGGCTATGGCGAGGACTTCGGCGATGAGCCCTCCGATAAAAATTTCTGTATCGACGGGCTCTTATTTCCAGATCGCAGCCCCAGTCCTGCGTTAAACGAGATCAAGAAGGCGATGCAGCCTGTGCGCTTGACTTTAGTTGAGCTCAGTCAGGGCTTGTTTCAGATTCAGAACCGTTTTGATTTTTCTAGTTTAGATCACCTGAGCCTTTGTTGGTCGGTTTGGCGGGACGGGAAGAGAATCGAAGAAGGCAGCATGAACTTGCCGCCACTTGAGCCTGGCCACATCGGCTCGCTCACCGTGCCGTTTACGATTCCAAAGCCGTTGCATGCGGATTCATGCGCTTTTCTTAACGTCGATTTTGTATTAAAGGAAGATTGCTTGTGGGGGCGCGCTGCTCATGTGTTAGCTTGGGATCAGTTTGAATTGCCGATGCCAGCCATCGTGACGGCGCCAGCGTTAGCACGCTGCACTTCACGACTGAATGCGGAATTGAGAGGCGAGATTTTAAAGGTGTTCGGCACAGATTTTCAGCTGAACTTTGACTGTGTGCGAGGCACTTTGGCAGCATGGCAGGTCGGAGATCATCAACTGTTAGAGACTGGGCCCGAATTGAATGTATGGCGTGCACCGATTGATAATGATGGTGTGCATCGGCGCCGACAGCGCGCAGGTGAGTGGGAGCAGGCCCGGCTTTTTGAAATGTTCTTTCGTCCCCGTGCATTGGAATTTGAGAACAATGGATCAGAGCGTGTCACTGTATACATCGAGGGGCAAATGTTGCCGCAGGCCTATAGTTTGGCCTATGATTGTCAGTTCGTGTATACCATTCTTAATGACGGGCGCTGGTTTGTGGACATGCAGGCGGTTCCCTATGGTGACTGGCCGGAGGTTGTGGGCAGGTTGGGGATGAAGATGGCCTTGCCGCAGCGCTACCAACAAGTCGAGTGGCTGGGGCTCGGTCCTGGCGAGTGCTACCCTGACAGCCAAGCCGCTGCGCGTGTGGGCCACTATTGTGCTGGTATTGATGAGCTACATACGCCTTACGTATTTCCACAGTCCAATGGCACTCGAATAGGCACTCAACGATTGGCCCTGCGTGATCAGAGTGGTTTCGGCGTGAGCGTTGTGGGGCGCGATGATTTTGGCTTTAATGCTGGGCGTTATTCGGAACAAACACTCGCCCGTGCCATGCGCATTCTAGACTTGGATGATTCGGGCTGTATTCATCTTAACTTGGATCATAGCATTCGCGGTCTGGGCAGTGCGAGTTGTGGCCCGGAGCCAGAGGAACGATATGAGTGCCGCCCGCGGCCCTTTGGGATGCGAATGCAAATGGCGCCCATCCTACCGGGGGCGGAATTGATGGCAGAGGCTGTGAGCTGGATCGATTCACCTGAGAGCTTTTCTGCGAATCAAGTTAAACGTGTGGGGAAGCCGCTGTCGGCCTCTGTTAATCAAAAGCACTTTGTACACCCAGAGGAAAATTTTGCTTGTTGATCATAAGTGAAACCAAATGGTGTGGTATCAAGGCGAGCCAAATGCGGATAATCCGGTTCGCTATCGCACGTTCTTTCCCGCATTGATTCGCACTGGGCGCCCCGGCTGATCAAACGATGGGGATACAGAACGCTTCACCAGCAGGCGGGGGCTATGGGGTCTTTATTTTCAATACTGGTCGTAACTTTTTCTGGATCTCATTGCTGATGATCTCATAGGCCGGACCCTTCCAGTGGTATTGATCCCCGCTTGCTAGTTCCAGTCTGTCGGCGAGTATGGAATATACATCGATGATTTCGATGCCTTCATCCTGCATTACTTGGCGAGAGATGTCGTTGAGTCGAATGACTATATCATTCTTTTCGCCTAATGCATTGACCTCTTGATTCGGAGCTGGACGTTTTGCGGTATGAGGGGTGGTCATCAAGTAGAAGATTTTAGCTTGTGGGGCTCCCTTCTTGAAGGATTGAGCGAGTTGGCTCATGCGTTTGTATATTTCTTCATCGGAGACTTGGTCCGGAGTCCAGTGGAGTGAATGCAGGCCGTTATTAAACACAATGGCATCGAATGGGTAGCTGGCAGCCATTTCTGCCATAGGCTGTTGCGGGACGTGGCCGTTGATGAAGTGCACGCAGTGGAATAGATAGGCATGTGCTTCCAGTAAGTCCGGGATCAAATACCTTTGGTATCCCATCGAGATGGAGTCACCGTAAATCATGACTTTAGGCCATTCCGGGTGCTCCACTTGAGGCACGTCGAGAGCCCAGCCCTTGCCGGCCACTACGCCACGCGGATGTTCTTCTTCCGTTTCTTTATCCGAGGTATATACGAAGTCGGGGCCGTAGACTTTGACTTCGCTAATAGTGACATCCATGGGCAGTTTATCTTCGTCGATGTTACGACCGATCCACATGGGTTCATTGTTTGGGGTGACCTCCATATAGCATTTTTTATAGGGAACTCCATCAATATAGAATGATGCAAATCCGTCTCTCAGCGAGAGTGTGAAAGTATATGGAGTGTTGAGTTTCGGCCCGCTTTTGCCGCCGATCCCATTACTTCGCATGACTACGTTGTTGACGACAGTGAACACTGCACGTGCATACCATGGGTCACTTCGATAATTCATGGAAAAGCTAAAACCACTGTCCTCTGTTCCCTGCTTCTTCATGGCAGTGAATCGGGCATTTTCCACAAACTCATTGATGGAGGCTGTTACTTGAACTGTGTAATTCTTCGGATCCTTGAAGGCATCTGCTGGAACTGCAAAGGCAGCACCGGCTTTTAGTGTGATTGTGCCGTTTACTCTTTCGATGTGACCGGATTGTAGTTCCGGGGGGATTTCGTTGCTGGATAAATCCCAGACGGGGTGGGGGCTTGCTTGCGCCCAGGCGAATGTGGTGATCGTCAAGAGGATCCATTGCGTGATGATTTTTCTAAGATGCGTCATGATCTGCAGTATTTGGGTTTATTTCGCGCTGAGCCTTGGGGGAAACTCTTTGAGTCGATTCGGCATAGATACCGATCATTCTTGTATGAAAAAGCTAATCATTAGAAACGCAAGCAGTCCCTTATTCTATTATAATGTTCGAGGAGCTTTGGATCGTCTGAGCGATTGTTAGTTCATTTTTTTGTGGAACTCTGGGCTTCCCGATAGCGACATAAGTCCTTATTGTATCTACTATTATGAATGAGATCATTGCCATTTTTGCCGGAGTTGGGCTGGCTGCTGCCTGCGGATTTCGAGTTTTTGTGCCACTTTTTATTGCCAGTCTAGCTGCCAATCAGGGAATTGATGCCCTCGGTGGTGTGAATTTTGAGGATATGATCGGCGCGAATTTTGAATGGTTGGGCAATGATTGGGTGACGATTGCGCTGGGGGTGGCGACGGTTTTGGAAATCGGCAGTTACTACATCCCTTGGCTGGACAATGCTTTGGATACGATCGCTACGCCAGCCGCAGTGGTGGCAGGCACCTTCATTTCCGGGGCGATGCTGCCCGAGTTTATGGGGAACGACGCCTTTAAATGGATTACGGCAGCGATTATGGGAGGTGGCACCGCTGGCATTGTGCAAGGCGCATCGGTCATTACACGCGGTGCTTCGACGGCGACGACTGGGGGGATCGGCAACCCGGCCGTTTCGACTGCAGAGCTGGGAGGCTCTATTTTGACTGCGGGGTTGGCTGTGATGATCCCCATTTTAGCTGCAGTTCTAGTTCTGTTTTTGCTCTATTTCTTTATTCGAACCATCTACCGTTATTTCGTGCGCCGCGCTGCGAATAAGCGAGCTGGGCAGGTGAGTGCTGCTGTGCCAGCGGCTGCAGAGCCCCGTCCTCCTTTGCCACCTGGTTTGTAGCATTACAATGGCAGATTTTAAGATTTGGCTTGAAGCGACACGTCCTAAAACACTGCCTGCTGCGGTGGCACCCGTGCTGTTGGGCACCGCGATGGCACATAGTCAGGGGCAGTTGCTTGTTGTGCCCGCGCTGATATGTTTGGGCTTTGCTTTGTTGGTGCAGATCGGGACGAATTTTGCAAATGACTACCTCGATGGCGTTAAGGGCACCGATACTGATGCGCGCTTGGGGCCTCGGCGTGCGGTGGCTTCTGGGCTAGTCGCTCCTGCCACGATGAAAGCGGCGACGATTGGCATACTGGCCTTTGCCTTTTGTCTGGGCTTGAGCCTAATTTATTTTGGTGGCTGGTGGTTATTGGCGATCGGTATTGCGAGTATTCTATGCGCATGGATTTATACCGGAGGTCCTTACCCATTGGCTTATAATGGCTTAGGTGACCTGTTTGTTGTTTTGTTTTTTGGCCTCATCGCTGTTGGCTGTACCTTCTATGTGCAAACAGGCAGTATTCACCAGGAAGTGGTGTGGCTCGGCTTGGCTTGTGGCTTGGTGGTTAACAACCTATTGGTCGTCAATAATTACCGAGATCTGGAAGAGGATCGCAAGGCGCAAAAGCGCACACTCGTCGTAATGTTAGGCAGGCGCTGGGCACTGCTACAGTATGGAGCTTCTCTGCTGTGGGCCGGGGCGGTGCTGATCTGGCTGGCATGCCAAGGCTATGGAGCTTTGGTTTTACTGGGATGGATTCCTGTTGGCTGGGGGCTGTATCATATGCGGAAATTACCGCAAGCCGAGCAAGCCAGTGATTATCTCATGTGTTTGAAAAGGGCCGCAATCGTGGTGGTCGCTTACGGTTTGTTGGTCTCGCTAGGACTTTTTTTCGCCTAGTCTGTCTTCTTCAGTGTGCACGGTATGTGCCTGCTTGTCGTATAAGCTACGGTAGAGTTCACTGCTGGGGTAGAGTTCGCTGTGGCTACCGCTGGCTACGATTTTGCCTGCATCAAAGACTAGGATACGGTTGGCGTGTTGAATGGTGCTAAAGCGGTGCGCGATGATCAATACCGTGCGACCTTTGGATAGATTCTCCAGGGCCGCCTGTATTTGGTGTTCACTTTCCGCGTCGAGTGCTGAGGTTGGCTCATCAAGAATGATGATAGGCGCGTTTTTCAGAAAGGCACGGGCAATGGAAATGCGTTGCCGTTGGCCACCGGATAGGCGGGAGCCACGCTCGCCGACTTCAGTTTCGTAGCCATCGTCCAAGGCTTCGATAAACTCGTGCGCATTGGCCATTTGGGCGGCAGCTTTGATTTCCTCCAAGCTGGCATCTGGTTTGCCGATCCGGATGTTATTGGCGATGCTGTCGCTGAATAGCAGCGCTTCTTGCGAGACCAGTGCGATGTGACTGCGCAGTTCAGATTTGAGAACGTCGCGCACATCGATGCCGTCGATACGAATGCTGCCCTCTGTGACGTCGTAGAAACGGGGCACCAGGTTGGCAAAAGTCGTTTTGCCTGCGCCACTGGGGCCGACGAGGGCCACTACCTCGCCTGCTTGAATTTCTACCTGAATGTCGTCCAGCACCACGCTGTCGTCCGTATATTTAAATTGCACCCGCTGCATAGAAATTTGGCCCTTCACACTGCCGAGGCTTTGCGGAGCAGTTGTTTCGGGCACGGTATCGACTGTATGCAGCACAAATTCCAAGCGATCCAGCGAGGCTTCGGCTTTGCGAATCGTATTGGAGACAGAGCCCAGCTTCTTGACTGGCTGGTAGCACATGTAGAGCGCTGCGAGAATCGAGGCCAGAGCGCCTTCATCGACTTCATTGACGACGGCCACATAGAGCGCGATCACGATCGCGAAGGAGGTGACTAGCTCAATCAGTGGAGTCAGTGCCTTATCGTATTTGACGACCTTTAAGGATTTTTTTAGAAAATCCCGGCAGGCGGCGCCAAAGCGTTCGCTCTCACGCGCTTCCAGATTGTATGCGCGGACTTCACGTGTGGCGGACAGATTTTCGTTGAGCACATGGTTCAGTTCGCCGGCTTGTTTTTGAGCTTTGCCAGCCTTCTTTAGGATGCGAGTGCCAACTATTTTAACGGGCAATACGCAGGCGGGCACTGAGGCGAGTGCAATTAGGATGAAGCTAATGTCATTTTCTTGAGACGACAAATAAACTAAGTAGGCTGCGGCGCTGATGAGCGTGGCTGGTTCCTTGATCAGACTGTCGACCACTTTGACAATTGCACCTTGTAGTTGGCTGGTATCGCCCATGACGCGACTCATCAAGTCGCCCACTTTATTGCGCCCAAAAAATGCCAATGGTAGGCTTTGAATATGATCAAATACCATTCGCCGTACTTGTTCCAGCACGTGCATGCCAGAGAAGGCCATTAGATAAGAATTGGCAAAACTGCCGAGTGCTCGAAAGATAAAGACCGCGGGGACCATCGACAGTATACCAAGGAGTTTCCAGCCAGTTGGTCCGTCTGGTTCGGTGACGAGCGGCACGAGATACTTGATTACTAGAGGCAAGCCAAAGCCTGATGAGGCGGCATAGATAATACCAGCCAACAGCCCGAGTGCAAATTGCACACGGACGGGCTTGAGGAATTTGAAATAGGGGCCGAAGCGTTTGATGAACATTACTTTAAGGTGTTTTGTCGGCTCTCTGGCTGCCAGTTAACGGAGAGAGCTAATGAGCTTACGATCACAGTCTGCTAGGCTTGTGTCGAGTTTCATTCTATTTGCCAATGCGGCACTTTTGGGGGGCGCCAGGGAGCTTGTCTAGATCAGATTTTTTTCATTTCTAATGATTTTGTAGGATAAATATCAGCTGACTTGACTGGGTGGACAGTTATCGAGCATGCTCACGCATTTCAATGGCAAAGCACTTAATACCTGAAGAGGAACGCTATCGAGGCCCAGTTAAATGGTTTCAGTATATCTGTGCTCGTGCCTTGATTTCGGTTTTGGCGCATTTACCGATCCGCTTAACTTATCGAATCGGGCGCGGCATCGGTTGGTGCGCTTGGAGCTTGCTGGTCGCGCGGCGGGCGGTGGTGCGTAAGAACCTTACAGTGGTGAATTCCTTTCTGGCCGCACGCCAGAAAAGTGGGTCTTCAACTGCCGACGCATGCCGCAGTCTTACTTTAGAGGAGCAAGTTAAGGAGGTATTTAAGCGCTCAGGAGCTAATTTATTAGCGAGTTTTCCACTCTCCCGAGTGAGCCCAGAGCGTATGGGGCAACATCTTGAAGTCGAGGGTTTTGAGCATTTACGGAGCGCTCTAGAGCAAGGCAGAGGGGCTGTTATGTTATTAAGTCATATGGGACCTTGGGAGGTTTTGACGCATCTGCCACAGATTGCAGCTGCGCACGGGGTCGTCGCTCCACTGGCTGCGATGTATCGACCTTTGAATAATACCTATCTCGATCAGTGGATTCACCGCCGCCGTGAGTCTGTAGGAACTCGGCTTTTTAGCCGGCGTGATGGTTTCCATCAACCAGTCGACTTTATTCGAGCCGGTGGGGTGCTTGGTATTCTCGCGGATCAGAAAATGAGGCAAGGAGAGCGAGTGTCTTTCTTTGGGGTTGAATGTAAAACTTCGCCGATCGCAGGGTTATTTCATCGCCGCTCAGGAGCACCCATGCTAGCGATGTCAATAGAAACGGTGGGCTTCGCTCAGTGGAAACTGACCGTTGATTTCGTCGATCTTACGGGCGTCCCTGAAAAGCCCAGCCGTGAAGCCCTGTGCCTCGTTTGTAATCAGGCCCTAGAGCGAGTGCTGGGGCGTAGCCCATGTGATGGGTTTTGGTTGAGTAAGCGATTTTAAGGAAAACAAGCAGCTCTTCGAAGTTGGTTGCAACTCATGCTTGAGCCTCGAACTATATTACATAAACAAAATATACAATTCATCGTCACTAGATAACATGCTGAACAATAAAAATATACTGATCACCGGTGGGACAGGATCACTAGGGAAAGAACTGACAAAAACGATTTTACAAAAGTGGCCTAATGTTGAGCGCTTGATTATCTATTCTCGTGATGAGCAAAAGCAGTTTCAGATGGCTCAAGAGTATCCAGCTGATCGTTACCCCATGATTCGATTTTTTATTGGGGATGTGAGAGATCTAGAGCGTTTGAAGCGTGCATTCATTGGTGTGGATTATGTGATTCATGCGGCTGCGATGAAGCATGTGCATATTGCAGAGTACAATCCTGATGAGTGCGTGAAAACGAACATTGGGGGGGCGGAGAATGTGATTAAAGCCACGCTCGGTAGCAATGTGACAGATGTGGTGGCACTGTCTACTGACAAGGCCTGTGCGCCGATTAATTTGTATGGAGCTACAAAGCTGGCATCCGATAAGTTATTTATTGCCGCCAATAATATAGTTGGCAAGCAGAACGTGAAGTTCTCGGTCGTTCGTTATGGTAACGTGATGGGCTCGAATGGTTCGGTGATCCCGTTCTTTTTGAGTCGGCGGGCGTCTGGCGTGTTGCCGATCACAGATCCTACGATGACTCGATTTAACATCTCCCTCGCGGATGGAGTTAAAATGGTGCTGCATGCGCTAGAGCATGCATGGGGGGGGGAGCTTTATGTGCCTAAAATTCCGTCATACCGTATTACAGATGTAGCGGAAGCGATTGGCCCTGAATGCGAAAAGCCAGTGATTGGCATTCGTCCTGGAGAAAAAATCCATGAAGAAATGATCACTAGTTCTGATTCGTTTACAACTTACGATCTAGGGGAGTATTACGTCATATTGCCTCAGGTCACTAAGTGGAGTCTGCCAGACTATATAAAGAAATTCGATGCTCAGCTGGTTCCGTCGGGGTTCAACTATACTTCAGGCGATAATGAAGAATTTGAAACTGTTGAAAGTCTTCGAGCGTTGATCGGAGAGCATGTGGATTCGAGTTTTGTTGCCGATTCGTAATATTTAAGCCTGCATATTACGATGATCCCCTACGGAAAACAAACGATCGATGAAGATGACATCGCTGCGGTCGTCGCAGCTCTGAAGTCAGACTTTTTGACCTGCGGTCCTGAAATTGATGCTTTTGAACAAGAGTTTGCCGCAATGGTTGGCGCGAAGCATGCAGTCGTCGTGTGTAATGCCACAGCGGCACTGCACCTTGCGATGCTGGTTGCTGATGTTGGAGTGGGGGATCGAGTGGTCACTTCGCCTAATACATTTTTGTCGTCTGCGAATTGTGCGGCTTTTGTTGGAGCCATTCCAGATTTTGCGGATATAGACTCGGACAGCTACAATTTGTGTCCTGTTGCGCTTGAGCAGCATTGGCAAGCAGATACTAAGGCTGTGGTCGCCGTTGCTTATGCAGGGCAATCACCAGATATGCCGGAAATTGCTCGTGTCGCTCGTGCTCACGGGGCGGTCGTGATTGAGGATGGCTGTCATGGCACCGGTGGCGGCTTTTTTTACGAGGGTGAAAAGTATAAAATAGGGGGCCATCCGTGGGCTGATATGACGACATTTTCGTTTCATCCGGTTAAGACGATGACCACTGGCGAGGGGGGGGTGCTAGTGACGGATAATGCAGAATATGCAGCTAAAGCTCGTTTATTGCGTGGGCATGGCATGGTTCGAGAGCCTGAGAAGCTTGAAGGTTTAGGCACACATGTGGGGCCATTAGCCGAACGAGGCCCCTGGATGTATGAAATGCAGCAACTCGGCTATAATTATCGGATTACCGATCTGCAATGTGCTCTGGGGCGCAGCCAATTGAAAAAACTTCCTCGCTTTATTGAACGGCGTCAGGAGATCGTCGCTAAATACAATGAAGCATTTCAGGCCCTTTCATGGCTTCAAACCCCTCAGGTTTTACTAGAAGCTTCTCGGTCTCAAATTTCCTGGCATTTATATACGGTACAGATCGACTTTGAGGCCTTGGGGAAATCTCGTTCGGAGGTGATGGCGGAACTTCGGAGTCAAGGGGTCGGCACACAAGTCCTTTACATTCCTGTTTATTTACAACCGTGGTATCGAAAGCTCTATGACTACGCCGTCGGTAAATGCCCAAATGCAGAAATCTATTACCAGAAAACGCTTAGCTTGCCACTCTTTCCTGGAATGAATGAGTCGGATGTCGATGCAGTCATCCGTAGTGTGAAACATCTTATCAAATGAGTAGACTCAGAACAGTCGCAGTGATTCCAGCCCGTGGCGGGAGTAAACGTATTCCGAGGAAGAATATCAAAGAATTTTGCGGTAAGCCGATGATCGCTTATTCGATCGAGGCAGCAATTGATAGTGGTCGGTTTGATCAGGTCATCGTGTCCACTGATGATGCAGAAATCGCTCAGGTCGCCAATCAATATGGAGCGAGCACTCCCTTTGAGCGTCCCGCTGAGCTTTCGGATGATCATACCCCAACGATACCAGTTATTCGACATGCGATTCAGGTTCTTGAGGCGCAACAGCAGCTAAAACTTGAATCCGTTTGCTGCATTTATGCGACCGCTCCCTTTCTGCAGGCTTCTAACTTAGTCCAAGGCTATGATTGTCTGCAGGCGAATGCTGACCTGGAATTTGTTTTTTCCGTGACTAGTTACGCTTTTCCGATTCAGCGTGCGATTTACATAGAACCTGAGAATGGTATTGTAAACATGTTCCAGCCAGAGCATGCAAATACTCGGTCACAGGATCTTCGTGAGGCTTATCACGACGCAGGGCAGTTTTATTGGGGGCGACGGGATGCTTTTGTTAATTGCGACAATGTACTTACTTCAAAATCAGCTCCCATAATCTTGCCTCGCTCGCAGGTGCAGGATGTCGATACTTTCGAGGACTGGGATTGTGCAGAAAAACTTCACTACTTAAACATGTAATATATACTATGACTCACAAAAAGTTTGAAACTGAACAGGAACAATTTTGGGCTGGAGAATTCGGTACCGAATACATTACTCGTAATAAAGGAAGTGCTCTTCTCGCCTCCAATTTAAACTTTTTTACTCACGCATTACGCAGTGCAGGTGAGTTTAGTAGCTGTATCGAATTCGGTGCTAATGTCGGAATGAATCTGAAGGCGCTTAAACTCTTGCGTCCAGAACTAAGGCTGCAAGGTATTGAGATTAATGAGACTGCTGCTGCTCAATTAGCTGATTTCCTCGGCGAGGAAAATGTATTTTGTCAATCGATTTTTGAATGGCAATCACAGGAACAAGTTGAGCTATCGCTAATCAAAGGTGTGCTCATACACATTAATCCGGATAAGCTAAAGGATGTTTATCAGGCACTCTATCAGACTTCGAGTCGTTATGTGCTGGTTTGCGAATATTATAACCCTGCACCCGTGACAATAAACTATCGTGGGCATAGTGATCGTTTGTTTAAACGTGATTTTGCGGGTGAAATGATGGAAATATATCCAGATCTCGAATTAATAGATTATGGTTTTAGTTATCGTCGTGATCCCGTTTTTCCGCAGGATGATATCACATGGTTTTTAATGGAGAAAAGAGGTTGAAGTCTGGCAAGATACTCAATGCCTGAGCATTGCTGCTTTGAGATAGAGGTTTAACCTACAATCGTGTGATTTATTCTATTTTATATCCATCTTTATGAAGGCAACTTTACTGATTCGTGCCGATGCGGGCGGCGCGACTGGCACAGGGCATGTCATGCGTATGATTGCGTTGGCGCAGGGATACTTGCGTTGTGGTGGTCGCGTGGTTTTGGCTTCTGTAAATTGCCCTGAAAAGCTGGTAGAACGTGTGCGCAGTCATAATATTGAACATTATTTTATCAATACTAAGCAGCCTGGGCATTTGAATGATGCTCAATTGACTACAGAACTCGCAAGAGAGGTCGGAGCAGAATGGTTAGTCGTGGATGGTTATCATTTTGACTATGACTATCAGAAGTATGTCAAGCAAGCTGGGCTATCACTGCTTTGTGTCGATGATTATGGATACTCTAATCGATGGTTTTGTGATGTGATATTAAATCAAAATTTAGATGCTGATCTCAATTTTGAATATGTAAGTGATTTGGAGGACACACAGGTATTGGCAGGGGGGCGTTTCTGTTTGTTGCGCGAAGAGTTTTTGAAGGAAAAAGCTCAGCCTCGGAGCTGG
Source organism: Coraliomargarita algicola (assembly GCF_033878955.1). Classification (NCBI taxonomy): domain Bacteria; kingdom Pseudomonadati; phylum Verrucomicrobiota; class Opitutia; order Puniceicoccales; family Coraliomargaritaceae; genus Coraliomargarita; species Coraliomargarita algicola. Next base: position 1,673,407 of record NZ_CP138858.1, on the reverse strand, counting down.
GGGAAAATTGAATGTTTGCTCGTAACCTTAGGTGGATCCGATTCTGATAATGCAACTGAAACGGTTTTGCATTTGTTAAATCAATTTGCTTTTCGCTCCTTGCTGATACGTGTTTTAGTGGGAGCAGATAATCCGCATGTAGAGCGCTTACGCTCAATTAAAAGTCACCATCACATGGAAGTTGTGCAGAATATAACTAACATGCCAGAGCAATACGCTTGGGCGGATGGGATTATTTCTGCCGGTGGTAGTACCTGTTGGGAATGGCTCTATTGCGGACTTCCTGGGGCGATTGTGACAATTGCTGATAACCAGTTGCCCATCGTTCGTGCGCTAACAGAACAGCGTAAGGCGGCACTGTCGCTGGGGTGGTTTCATGAGATTCATGTCAATTCTTCATCTTCAAAGCTAAAGTCATGGCTGGAGGCCCCGAGTTCGATCACGGATCGTAATGTTGCTTGTAACTTGGTTGATGGTATCGGGGTTGAGCGAGTATGTCAGATGCTTTCTGATGGCTTTGAAGTTAAATAAATTAATATATGAAAATCTCTATACTATGCTCGGATGCGACGCACCCTGTGAATGCTTATCTTAACCAGTGGATATCCAGTCACGCGATGCATGAAGTTGCATTGATGAGGAGACGAGACGAACTCGATTCTGGTGATCTTCTTTTTCTTATTTCCTGCAGCGAAATCATTGATCGTGAGGTGCGGGATCGATTTAAAAAAGTCTTAGTGATACACGCCAGTGATTTACCACTTGGGCGTGGCTGGAGCCCGCATGTGTGGCAAATCGTTGAGGGAAGTGAAAATGTATGTGTGACGCTATTGGAGGCGGAAGATCATATCGATAGTGGTGATATTTGGAATAAAATATGGGTCGCGATTCCTGTTGATGCATTGTGGACCGAAATTAATGACATTATTTTTGAAGCTGAATGTTCTTTGATGGATTATGCTGTAGAAAATTTTCATTCTATTAAGCCAACGCAACAGAATAGGAGCATTCCTCCCACTTATTATCCTAAGCGTACGCCTGCAGATAGTGAGTTAGATCCCCAGAAAAGCATTGCCGATCAGTTTGATTTGATACGCGTATGTGACCCGGATCGATTTCCTGCTTATTTTTCCCTTCGTGGAAGCGAATATATCATACGATTAGAGCGAAAATGAACACTTTTATTAAAATTGGAAATCGAGAAATCGGTTCAAGCTCACGGCCCTATGTGATCGCTGAGATGTCGGCAAATCATAATGGTAATATTGATGCCGCGAAACTGATTATTAATGCTGCGGCGCAGTGCGGGGCGGATGCGATTAAAATTCAGACGTATCGTGCGGATACGCTGACCATTGATTCAGACAAACCTGATTTTGTAATAAATGATGGGTTATGGGCAGGACGCAGTCTCTATGATCTTTATGAGCAAGCCCATACGCCTTGGGAATGGCATGCGTCCCTGTTTGAATACGCGAAGCAGTGTGGGATTACGATATTTAGCTCTCCTTTTGATTCTACGGCGATCGACTTGCTCGAAGATTTAAATGCGCCAGCATATAAAATTGCGTCCTTTGAGGCAGTCGATCATCAGCTTATCCGTTATGCTGCTTCCACTGGCAAGCCGTTGATTATTTCGACTGGTATGGCAGATTTGGAAGAGATTGAAGAGGCCGTTGAGGCCGCGCGTGATGGTGGTTGCCGTGAATTGGCTATATTGCATTGTGTGAGTGGATATCCTGCGCCTGCAAAGGATTACAATCTCAGGACGATTACAGATCTAGCTGAGCGTTTCGGCTGTGTGACCGGTCTGTCGGATCATACCTTAGACAACAGCACTGCGATTGCTTCTGTAGCTTTAGGTGCATCTATCATTGAGAAGCATTTTACCTTGGATCGTTCGCGTGGAGGACCTGATGATAGTTTCTCACTTGAGGCGGATGAGTTGCGAGCTTTAGTTAGAGACTCTAAGACCGCTTGGGAGGCGCTTGGACAAGTTGACTACGGTCGAAAGTCTAGTGAGTCTGGGAACGTCAAATTTCGTCGCTCCTTGTACTTTGTTGAGAGTGTTAAAGCCGGTGAAATAATTGGTCCTCAACATGTCCGTTGCATCCGTCCTGGTTATGGCTTAGCGCCGAAGCATCTGGATACGATTGTCGGTAAGCAGTTGAAAGTAGATGTTCAGTATGCCACGCCGGTAACTTGGGATGTTTTTGTGTAGTTTTAAATGAGTATACATAGATGAAAAAAAATAACTACAGGAGGACCTTCTCAGCTAATATTTTATTGAGTGAATCTTTGAGCGAAGTTGTGAGTCATTTGCCTCCCGTTGATGTTATTGAGAAATTGAAGGGAGAGGCGAATTACTATGGCGCATCTAGCGAAGTCGCACGCCAGCTTGGCTCTGTGGAGCAATCTGCCTCTGGTGCTCGCTGGGAGCATGGTTGGAAGCATGGCGCGGTTTCTACTGCCGAGCACATCGGGGGCTACCAGCTCAAGAAACGGAAAAGTCTACATTTGGTTAGCACTCAAAAACATGAAGCGATCTTACGCTCTGAGGGCTTTTCGAATGTGCATGCTGTCGGCCTTCCATATTTGTATGCGGATCAGCCAAAGCTTAAGCGTCGCAAGGGATCATTGTTAGTGTGTCCAGGGCATACTTCGACCTATTCGGATCAAGACTGGTCGAAAAACGCCGAGGAATATGCTGAACGTATTGTTGAAATTAAAGAAGGTTTTAGTGATGTCTTGGTATGCCTCTCAGCCAATTGTATCGAACGTGAGCAGTGGGTTCATGAATTTGAGGCCAAAGGTATACCTTGGGTGATGGGCGCATGGATTTACGACCGTAATGCTCTTCGTCGCATGCGTTGTTTATTTAGCCAGTTTGAGTTCGTGACCACGAATTGCGTGGGTTCGCATATCGTCTACTCGAGTTACGAAGGGTGTAAAATCTCTATCTGGGGGTGGCAGGATCTGTATCGGCCGGAAGATTTTATCAATGAACCGATTTACAAAGATAAGGAAGATTTTTTAGCGGACTCCTTAAGCTGGGGGACACAAGCTTGGATGCGGGCGCATTATGGGCAGTTGTTTCATGAATCTCCTCAAGATGCGGTTGTACTTAAAGATTGGGCGGCTCAGCAGTTGGGGGAAGCCTACAAGAAGCCTGTCGAGGAGCTGGCTGATCTGTTTGGTTGGGCGCGTTCCAGTCGAGCGAGCTCAAGTGCCATCGAAATTGATGAGTTCGTCGATTTTTCAAGCTCTACCACAGCAAAAGGGAAGCTTGAGCGCTGTCTAGAGTTTCTACGTGGTGATACTCGAGCGCGTCTTGCGAAATTGGACCCGTCTCAATCAGGTATTGTAAGCTTGGAGGGGATTGCGTTTCGGTGTCATGCCGTGGGCTCACTCCTGCGTGCTCTGGATCGGCTTTCGCGCTTATATCAATGGTCGAGGGCGCATTCCAAGTCGATCAATCGAGCGATTTTTGTTGGAGGGAGTGAGCTTGAGCTCATTTGCTGTTTGCGTAATTGTCCAGGTCTTGAGCTTAGCTACATTGGCTCAAATTCCATTCAAGCTGATTTACTTGAAGCCAACTTAGTTCGTTTCGGATACCAAAAAGTGGATATTCTTCGTGAATTGCCAGATCTTGAAAGTAGATATTGTGAACATCCGTCCGATCTCATTGAAGTGGATACAGGTCCCTTACTGCCTGTGCTTGTTCAGACCAAGTCCCTGAGTGAGAGGTTGAATGCACAAGCGACCAACTTCCTTTATGTCGATCTTGACCTAACATCATGTCAAGTTGTTGAGTCTAGCCTGGCCCAGTCTGCTAGCGTTAATTTTATATGGATGCATAGCCGAAGACTTGTGCCTGAAGATTCAACACTTGTGCGATTGATTGAAAGCATGAAACGCTGGGGATTTGAATTTGATGATTTATCACGTTCCAGCATCCACGGAGACGGACCGAGCCAATATGTTTATTCTGCAATTCGCTCTCAACCTAGCGAGGCATCGCTCGGAGGTTGACCGTCGAATCTGCTTCTAACTATCTTTTTCTACAGCTTTAATTAGTTGAGTTAAACGCTGAGGGTACGGGCTATCATCAATTCGTAAGTAGTAGTTCAGGGCTTTGTCCCAGCTTTTATATTCTTTACAGTTCGGCGTATATGTTTCGAAGGTGGTTCTGAATGAACTGGTTAAGAGTTGAATGTTATGCACCAGTGTGACGCCTGGGTGTTTATCAATGCCTTTATACATCTCATAGTATTTAAATGCATTATGCGGGCTGGTTATGTGTGTTCCGTCGTCGTAGCTAAGCCCTATGTAGTGTTTCTTGAAGATTAAACTTTCCAATAGAAATGTAGTCAGCGGGCCGCAGACGAATTGTGCGTTATCTAAGAGTAGAGGGTAATAGTCGGTGCTAGGTTGAAAAGATACCTGTTCAGACATATTCTCTGAGTTACTGAGAAACTGATCTCGGATTTGCGGATCCAACACTACATGTGTAAACTCAGATTCGATAAAGGTGGCTTCAGCTTTTCTTTTCTGCCGCCAAGGGTGGGGCCTGTAGACAATTCGAAGCTCATTGTATATTTCTGGGTGTTCTCGGATTTCTTGATCGAGTGCCTTTAATGCTGTGGTCTCATCAAAGGGCAGACAGCATCCTGAGAATACAACATATGGGAAATCAAAAGGCTTAGATGTCGTGGCACCTCTTTGGGAGAAATAGTCGTCAAAACGAGGTGTGCCGATCGGGTAGACTCTTGATGATTCAAAACCGTGAATTCGAATGGCGTGCTCTTGATGTTGCTCACTCCAGACGCCTAAGAAGTCAGGTCGTGCCCAGAAGACCGACTTACTGCTTAAATTGTCCCAATTATCAATTAAGTATACACTTTTGATGCCTAATTTCTTACAGATTCTAGCCACATCATTGCCAGCAGGATCATAGGCAGATGATGGAAATAATAGGATGTCGGGGCGGATCTCACTAATTTGCTGCGATAGATCTTGATTAATCGGGAGTTTGGCTTCGATTCGCTTTTTATAAAACCTGAACAGTAGACGATTCCCTTGCAGGACACAGCGGCGAGCTTCACGCCCTCTTTTTCCCTTTTTTAATAAAAGCTTGAGCTTTTTGATTCGTGAAAATGCTTCGTCCGGAAGGTTCCAGCCTATATCTCTTTTTAAGCGAAATGGAAAGGTTTTTGACCTGTTTCGATAGCGAAAAATGAGTAGGGTGAAGTAATTATAATGGGCCGCTTCGTGTTTTGGGTCGGTTTTGAAGTAGCCTGAGAAGTTCGGGGCGCTTTCAAGGTCTGCCTTTAGGCTACATGCGTCATTGGCGATGATAGATAGCTGAAATGCTTCTGAAATTTTGTGGGCAACACCTGAGCGTATGTAATTTCGAACAAATAAATCTCCAGCGATTACTAGCAGGACTTTTGTTTTTTTGTTTTCCATTCTCAGTTTCCTACGAATCGAGTTCGTCTTGCTTTTCTTTATAGACCGCTCTCGCTAATTCTAAATCGCTAGGGTTATCGATGTCTATGGAGCGCCATTTGTCCATCTCAACTAAGCCTGTTTTGGGACCGATACGTCCCACCTCAAATAGAATACTACGTTTAATTGCATAGACGGCTTTATTTTCAACCCATTGATTCCACGATTCTTTTTGTCGGGGCATGCGTTTATTGGGGTCGTAGTTTGTCGGACGAACGGTTTTTCCGTCTTGATTGATCTGCCATAGATAGGAGTCATCATAATAGAGGGAAAGCGCTGAGTCATAGTCTTGGTCTCGAACTAACTCGATTGCTTTATCGATTGCTTTAACGTCGCGAAGTGGAGCGGTCGGGTACAGTAATGCGACTATATCTACTTGCTCTTCGGGATGTGCTTTTTCGTAAGTTTCGACGGTCCACTTTAGGAGCAAGTCCACTTCTTGTAGGATCTTGTCGTGTGCATACATATCCGGCCGGTCCATCGTTAGGGCACCATAGGATTCAGCCACTGCTCGAATCTCAGCATCATCGCTGTTCACTAGGAATACATCTACGTTCTGGGCCTTTTTTGCGTGCTCTATGGTGTGTGCTACGAGTGGTTTTTCGCCGATTAATTCTAAATTTTTCCGAGGAATCCCGCGAGAACCTCCACGAGCTGGAATGATGGCTAGGCTGATGTTCTTTTTCATAAATTTGGATGTGGATGGGGGCGGTGCTGTTTACGTCGCAAGTGTATTCGAAATTTCGTGCCGGCTATCGTACCATGCAAGGACTTTTCGGGTCGAATTCCCAATTTGGGATTAAAGCTTGCATAGCTAGACTATCGTCACGGTCGGACTGTCCTACTTCTTGATAGAGTGCATGAGCTTTTTGAATTGCCGCTCGATCTATTTCGACGCCCAAGCCCACGGAGTCGTCTATTTGGATCGCACCATCGATTATTTTAGGTGGATTTAAAGTGAGGTGTTGGCCTTCTTGCCAAATCCAATGTGTATCGATGGCCGTGATCGTGCCTTCCGCGGCAGCTGCCACTTGACTGACCATTGCGAGTGAAATATCGAAGTGGTTGTTGGAGTGGGCACCCCAACACAAGCCGTTTTGCCGGCACAGATTCGAAACCTGAACGGCTCCTTCCATTCCCCAGAAATGTGGGTCAGCGAGCGGAATATCTACGGCGGATTGCTTGATTGCGTGAGCGAGTTCTCGACTGTCAGTGGCGACCATATTGGTTGCTGTCGGGATGCCGCTACGTTGCCTGAACTCGGCCATGATCTCGCGAGAGGAGAAGCGTCCTTCTGCTCCGCATGGGTCTTCGAGGTAACTAACCCTTCCTTTCAGCTGTTTGGCTGCTTCGAGTGCAGTTGCTAGGTCCCAGCAGCCGTTCGGATCTAAAGTTAAGTGTGCTTGCGGAAATGTTTGACTGAGGCCGATGACTGCTTCGATTTCCTTTTCTGGTGCGAAAACACCGCCTTTGAGTTTAAAGTCCTTAAAGCCATAGGTTTCAGCAACTAGCCCGGCTTGCTCAATAATTGCCTGAGTATCCATCGCAGGTGAGCGGCGTGCTGAATGCCAGCTATTTGGCTGCGTGATCTCTTGTTTATAATCAAATTCTGTGGCTTCGGATTCTCCTATGAAAAATAAATAAGCAAGAAAGGGGATGGACTCTCTTATTTTTCCACGTCCGAGTAGTTCACAGACTGGCATGCCTAGCGTCTTGCCCCTGAGGTCGAGCAGGGCAGCCTCGATTGCGGTTACTGCATGGATTGTTGTGCGTTGGTCGAAAGTCTGTAGGCCGCGTCCTGCCGCGTCGTGCTCTTTGTAGCGATCGAGTAACGATCGGAGTAGGGATCTATAGTTTTCGACTGTTTGGCCGCGCAAGGAGGGGGCTATTAAATCGAGCATGCTTAATATGGATTGGCTGCATGGTATCTCTCCGATGCCTTCGCGCCCGTGGTTATCCGTGATGATCACCAGTATGCGCGAGAATGTGGGTGTGTGCGCACCGCTCAAATTGAGTAGCATGCTGTCGTAACCCGCGACAGGGATGATTTCTATTTCTTCAATGGTTTGTTTGGGCATGCGTGAATGGGTTCAATTAAGACTTTGATGGAAAGGTTTTCAAGCCATGAGATTCCATAAATATACGTATTAGATCTTCGTTCTGGAAAATGTAGTTTCTTCGATCCCATGTATAGGCCGATTTTACGGTGTTGGGTGCATTTTTTATGTTAAAGACATCAGTTTCTGAGCAATTCGAACCGCTACCATCTAAACCGATGTTTTCGATTACAGACTCGATCGGAAAAATGGCATATGTCTCCGTCAGAAAGTGGAGTAGGGTCCAAGGCACGCTCCATATATCTATAAAGCCATTTAAATAATCTGAATCTTGACAAAGTGTTGCGAGATCTGGTGCGAAATGCTTGATGGATTCTACCGAGGTTTTTGTGCGCTCTAAGAGTGAGCCGAGGGTGCTGTCGCGGTTGTAGTCTTGCCAGCGGTCCGACCATGTGGCCCAACCCCAAGTTGAGAAACGATGCAGCGACAATAGGTCGCTGCCCGGCTCAAATACGAAAGGGCATTGTGGGTTTGTATAACCGCAGAGGCTACGGACGGACTTGTCGTTTTTTAGGTATTGTAGTCCTGCTTCGAAGAAGTGCTTGCCATTATCCTTTAATACGCAGTCGTCTTCGAGTAATACAGCAGCTTCGGCGCCATCTTTGAATGCATCGTTTAGTGAAGTGCAGACACTGCGTGCCAGTCCGAAGCTTTCTTGGCGTTGCGTTAACTTAATTTCAAATGGCCATGGTGCCTCTAGGATTTGGAGTAACTCTTTTTGGGCGTATCGCGCTGTCGAGTCTTGCGGATGGTCGATATAAACGAAAATACGGTCGATCTGGTTATTGGCTAAGCTTTCTAAAACTCGTCTGCTATGCTCTGGTCGATTGTAAAGTAGTAAGATCCAATCTACGCGCATAATATTTAAAAAGAGATATATGCATGTGATATTTCATGAAGTTGGCGTGGAGGGTTCTGCATCTGCTCTATAAATGTTGCTGCTTCATCTATTCCATGTAGCTCTTTCGTTTCTGCTAGCAGCTTTTCATTGATGAATTTCCCTGCGCCAGCTTTGATCAGCTCGATCACTTCTTTACGGTTACGGATGTTGCCGACGCCCCGTGACATCATTATGGTCAAACCAGACATTTGTATGAGCTCCTTACTGAGTAAGATGTATTGTGACCCAAATCCAAAGGGTATGCAGTGTGCCGATGGCGCAAGTATTTGTGGATTGTCCCAGATAGGAGTGGTGTTGCCGGATGAACTATCGAATAGTAAATTGCAGCTTCTTCCTCCGAAATGTGCATGCATTTCTTTAGACACGTCATCGATTATGCTGGAGAGTTCATGCCTGAAGCCGACATGTTGGTGACGGCTATTTAATTCCGTCGCAATCGAGTGGGGCAGTAGGTAGGTCCCGATTCCTTCTGGATCGATCGACTTTAAGTGTGCCAAACGTTCGGGCGAAGAATCAACTACGAATATTTTTGATTCGGGGCATGTCCGATTGTGGATGTAGGCTGCAATCATACCGGAAAACCCAGCTCCGATTAGTAGCATACGGCGCATGCGTAAGGAATCCATGTGTCGAGTCAGGGCATTGCGAACATCTGCAAAAAGAAAGCCAAACATAAATGATTTTAGCAGGCTCGTAGAGGGGGATTCTTCTCGACGAAAGCAGATTTCATATGAATGGCGCGGCAACACGGCGTATTCCGCATAGGTTCCTTCAGTTGAGCCCTTGCCGTGACCTAGGATGGAGCTTTCATTGAAATCACATTCTGAATAGCGATGTAGGACTGTGCAGGCATAGCAATTGTATCGGCGGCAAGGAATATGTCCAAATATGCAAACGTAGTCTCCCTTGCGGAAGTCTCGTTCGTCTAGTGTTGTATCAACGACTTGTGCGACGCCACCGTTGCCGAATACGAATCGTCCCTCACTCAAAAACTCTTCCTTTCGGGGGTGAATGCCATTTGGATGTGTGGCCAACCAAAAACTCCCATGCATGGGCACATGTAATAATTTGACTAAGATTTCACCTGGTTTTAGGGCCGGTACTTGAGACTCAATCAATTGAGTTTTTAAGGTGCCTGCTTCTCGGTCTTTCCAAGTGGTTTCAATCTGTCTATTTTTCATTGTCTGTTGTGTGGTTTTGCCGGGCTTCAGGATTTGAGTTAAATGAGCGGGAAAACGGCAGGTAAAGTCATTTTTATAAGGTAATTATGATTGCGCGGATAGGAGGGGCCTAGGTGGTTTTCTCCGTTAACAGCTGTTTGTAGACTTCGTGGTAGCGCTTTCGAATGAACTGTGTAGAATATGTGCTCTCGTAAATTTGGCTGTAAGCTTCACGTACATAGGATTGCTCGGACATTTGCGCATGACTTAAGCAATTTATGAGCGCTTCGGCTAAGGCGATGGCTGTGCATTCTGGCGCCCTGATGCCTGTCTCTCCGTCGATGACATAGTCCGCTGGGCCTGTTCTATCGAAGCAGACCACAGGGGTGCCCTCAGCCAGGCTTTCGATGCCAGTTTGTGCTAGGTTTTCTTCTATTGAGGGCAAGCAGAGCACGTTGGCAGAGGCATAGGCGTTCCTCAGCATTTCATCGTCGTTGATGAATCCGAGTTGTTCGATTCGATCATCTGTTATGTCAATTTTCTTCCCCATCAGCAATAATGTGCATTCTGGTAGTCGATTTTGTAGTAGTGCGTCGATGAGTAGGTAGGTTCCTTTGCGACGATTCGCCAAATCTTGAGCGACGATTAAAATTCGTTTTTTTGAGCTGGGCTTCAGTTGTAGTTTTGCCTGAGCCTTTTCGCGTTGGATGAGTGGCTTTAGTTGTGGGAATGGGTATCCGATATAGTCTATACGGTGGCCGAGTTGTCCGAGGCTACTTTCGCGAGTGATACGCTCGAGCCATTTTGAGGGTAGGACAAAGTTAGTTTCTCTTGCCCGGTATAGGGCTTGCTTGCTGTGGAAAGTTTCTTGACTGATCTTGTTGCCGAGGGTGCCTGGGAGTTGTGGGCAGCTGTTGCAGCTATCTTTATATTGAGTGCAACCATTGGAGTAATGGCATCCGCCAGTCACTTGATTCATGTCGTGCATTGTCACGACAATTGGTATGTGGGGCGGAATAGATGCAAATAGTTCAGATAGGTTCCAGATTTGCCCGCCCAAATAGTGGAAATTTACAATTTGTATTTCAGCCAGTAGTTCGGCTGGGATGTGTAGGCTACGCCCAGGGGTGGCGGGGGTGAAACTTTCCAAGCTTCGATCGCGGCCTTTCTTTGCGATACTCATGCGCAAACGTCTGAGGGGGAAGCTCCAGTCCTTTTTCGGGGCCGCTAAGCGATGCCAATTGGGGCCTGGAGTGGGACCCAGATGAAATGCACCATAGGTATTAATCAAATCAGATTCCTGCGCTTTTACAATTCTTAGCATCGCACGGGATGCGCCGCCTTTGCTGGATGTGCCAATGTGTAGAACTCGAATTGGATTCATGGAAGGGCTTATGTTATTGAGGCAGCTGATTGGCATCATTGAGCCAATTCGGTAATTTGGGGTGCCAGAAGGGTTCGTAGATCACTGTTTTTTGATTGAGTAAGGCTGCTGCGTAAGAGAGCGAGCTTTTTGCCATACAGAGTATGTCAGCGCAGACTAATGTGTGAAATGTTTTGAACAAATCTTCATTTAAGTGGAGTTGAGCGCCTAAGTCGACTAACGGAGTGAAATTTGCTGGAGAGCCTTGGGATAAAACTAGAATTTCAAAATTTTCTCCCTTTTGTTCTAGATATTTACGAATCGTGCTTATTTGTTGCACGGCACGGTCTATTCGACTGGAGCGGGCGCTATGGTTGGCGACATCTCCTAGGCGTAAATGTATTGCGACACTGATCCTATCATCCTTTAAGAAGTGGGTTTTCTCGATGGGTGCCTGATCATATTGCTTTCTTAGCTCTGGCATGACTGCACGGTAGGATTCGGGAAACAGATCTGTGATTGTATGCGCTTTCTGGGTGACATAACAAGTGCCCGAAGTCGGAAAAAAAAGACGTTCGAGCTTTATGCGTTTAATATACGGTTCTTGGGGCGTCGTCCTGGATCTTGGTAAATTAAAAAAACGGTTCCACTTGTCATCCCAATCAGGGTCTTCTTGGTCGTTATGCGCAATATTGGACAAGGCTTGCGGTAGTACCGTCATTCCTCGAAGTTTTGCGTATGCGTGTAAGGAGAAAAGTGAGTGGATTTGTGCACCGATGCCGTCTTCGCGTCCTGAATATGCCAACGAGCATTTCGAAGCAGATGATTGGCTCAAATTGAAAGTTAGCTGATAAATGGGCTTGAGGGGGCCATATTTGCTTGGTTTCGGCATTTTAATTGAAATAAAAACTTTATGATGACCATTTTCAAAATGATGCTTAGGGCAATTATTCGCAAGACTTGTTTGTTAGTGTCCTGTTTCCTTCCTTCAGTTCCTCTAAGGAAGAGAGTGCGGGAGGCTGGCGATGCTTGGGTGATTCGACTCTTCCGCTCGCAGATTGAGTCATTTGTGAGTGAATATCCTAAAGTGTATTCTGAAGAGCAATCCCTGGAAAGGTTGATTCAAAGTCGGAAAAGCATCACACGTTTTGGTGATGGAGAGTTTAAACTGATTATTGGGGAGAGGCATAAGTCCTTTCAGGATGTAAATGAAACTCTCAATCAGAGGATGTTAGAAGTATTGCGTTCTTCGGATCCAAATGTCTTAGTCGCCATCCATCCTGTGAGAGATTTTGACTCCTTGGGGCGCATTTGGCAAAAGTTCATTATTCGTATCGGTAGAGAGGTTCTCGGTCTTTTGGATACTGACCGCATTTACGATTCCACCGGCCTTTTTCATCGTTTGCCCACTGGCAGCCGGGCGGAGTTTACACAACGTGTGCAACTCATTAAAAGTCTTTGGGCTGGGCGGAAAGTCGTTATAGTTGTCGGAAAGGGCAGTCGATTTCATTTTGAGCATGAACTCTTCGATAATGTGGCCTCAGTTGATTATGTCTATGGTCCGGCGAAGAATGCTTTCCACGAGTATGATTCGATCCTGCAGAAGGTCCAAGCCTATGATAAAACACAGTATTTAATCCTGCTGGTGTTGGGGCCTACCGCCACTGTGATGGCTTATGATTTGGGGCGTATGGGGTATCAGGCGATCGATTTTGGCCAAATGCCTGGCAAATATAGGAAAGTGCGGGATCGTTTATTCCCTGATTTGAAGTAAATCAGTTGGAGTCTCTTTACCGCCAGAATTCAGAGTTTTGGTTTTTTTCAGGCGCCTCTTTATCTTTGAGATTTTGGCATCTATACGCATGGTTGAATGCTTTGGTGAGAGGCGATGAATGGGGAGTATCGTGGGGGCCCCAAGTCCATCGATGATAACAGCACGTAATGTGTGATCCTCTCTTTGTTGAAAAACGATATTACTGGTGCCGGGGTCTTTTAGCTGAATGTTGTGTTGTACCATGCTACTGCGTAAATTATTTAGCGCAGTTTTTACTTCTGGCGTATAGCCAAAAAGTTTTACATATTCAATGGCAGTGCGACTAATACTGCCATTGGCATCGGTAATTAGTTCAACGACCAAGCCGGGGCCTAAGTCGGTTTCCACCATCCCTTCAACAGTTGGTATGCTCAGACAAGTGGTTGTTGCTCTATCGTGAATCTTGGTGATCTGGCGTAATTCTGCCAAATTCTCATCAAAGTGAAATGAGCGTCGAAACCTCTGATACCATGGTACCAGTTGCCGCTTTAAAGCTGGGGGCATGTGCGCATGATTCACTTTAACGCATCTATCACGGCGATGCGGGTGGGTGTAAATCGCACGATGATTCCCAATCGCAAAGGCCTTATGGTCAGATAGATGTATCATCTGTGTAGGCTCCGTTAATTACGGTGCAGAAGCAAGGAGATTAAGTCCTTTTTAAATTGTTTATTCGGTGCTTCGGGCCGTTGTTGTTCGCTTTGCGTTCAAGGATCAGAGCGATGCGATGGTCAAAGTTTTCAAAGCGTCGGCGAAGGCGTGAAGCTGGCATGGTGTCCTTTTGTAACCATTTTATGCGAGGTTGACGGCCGTAGCCATCAATTAGATACAGATGGCCTTTAGATTCGTTGATGTGGATGACGAAGTTATGTGGGATGAGGTCGCGTGTATTGGGGGGGCGAGTCGACCAGTCCTGCTTGAATTCTGAGATGGCCGTTTGGACTGTCGTATCGATTCCATATTTCCAGATGTACTGTTCCAATGTCTGCGAGATTAAACCGTCTGCATCACAAATCAAATCGGTCTCATGGGCGGGACCGAGATCGGTATCGATCATACCATAAGACTGCGGTAAGTGTCGTCTGATTTCGCTGGGGAAACGATGCAGTAGACCGCGCAATACACTTTCTTCGACCAAATTCTCATCGAATGCTTTTAATGGACGCAGATTAGCTGGAAAGCCTTTTTCGGCTCGACGAATGTCGGGTGTCCGGTCTGGTCGGATTACTTTGAGGCAACGCGCTCTGTCATCAGGGTGACGAAAGCAGAGCCGATTGCCACCTGAGCTGAAAGGCTCTTTATTTTTGAGCTCTATTAATGGCTTATTGGTAGACGGCATCTTTCCAAAGGTAATCGTGAGAGTAAGGTAAATTCAGTGTCGTTTCAACCATGTAGCTGGCTACTTTTTGCCCGGAGAACTCCTCATGATAGAACTTTCTTCCCTGGCCTGCGACAGTTTGACGACGAGCGTCATCGTTGTGAAAGTTGCGGATTTGCTTTTTAAGTGATGCGGAGTCTTGAAAGAATACGACATGCTCATCGTTGAAAAATTGTCGCATATCACCTTTGTCCCAGACAAAGGTGAGGAGGCCATTGCCCATGAGTTGAGAGATACGTGCGGAGGAATACCATGGCCAATCCTCAAAACGGTTTAGGTTGAGCGCCATTTTGCTACTGGAAAGTGCATCGTCGTAGCTTTGGCCGAAGATTGGAGGATGGCCGTAGATGCCGTAGGTGTCGAAGCGAAGCTCGTTCTTCAGGTCTGCGTGGAGTTCTACCAGCAGTTGGTAACGGTCATCGGATTGACTGCCCTTTCCGCAGTAGAGCAGGTCATGTGTAAATTCGGTTTTCTTGGAATTGTCAAAGGTCTCGACGCCGGGATCCGTCGGGTTGGGGATGTAGCCTACGATGTTGTTACTCGTTTTAAACTGTTTCAGTGGTTCGCCGGCAGTGGTTACAAATATAGCATCCACTACTTCTTTGCGGTGGTGGATCATCTTTACGTTTCGTTCCCGCCAGAGGGGGTCAACGTTACGATAAATAATGGGTGTGCTTGGTGAGAGTTTTTTTACGCTTTGTAGCGTCTTGTTCGTCAGCAGGTCACTGTGCCCGATTATGCATACATCGGGTTTGAAATTATCGAATGTTTCAATGAAACGTCTATTGGCTGCCCGAATACCCAGAGGTTTGATGCCCAGAGGTGCTTCGAACTTGGCAATGTCGCGTTCGCTAAATTCATATACCTTCCAATTATTCCGAATCATGCCGTTAAAGAGCTTACGTCCGGTGGCTACCTTGGTGTGCCCGTAGCGACGTATCATCAAATTGTCTGAATGTAGTATGCGCATTGATTTTTGATCCTTCTTCAACATCTCAGCGGAGTCGATGCGAATTATTTTGTATTTGTCTTACTTGTGGCTTCGAGCATTTTTGGTGGGCTATCATGCGTATTTCTCAAATAATGTTGGGCAAAGCTTTTGGTGGCGCGGAGCGTTCGTTTGTGGACACGGCGCTGGCACTGGCCGCGCGAGGGCACGCAGTTCAAGCGATTTGCCATGCGGAATTTTCAAAGCAAAACTTGTTGGAGAATGTGCCGAATTTGGAGCTTTGCAGGGTTCGTGCCGGAGGAGAGTGGGATTTTTTGACTCCCCGCAAGATTGAGAAGCTCTTACTTGAGTTTGGCACGGAGATTGTGCATACGCAGTTGAAACGAGCGGCTTGGCATGGGGGGCGAGCCGCCAAGCGAGCAGGTGTCCCAGTCGTTGCGAAGCTGCACAATTATGTGCAGCTTGCACGTTATAAGTATGTGCATACACTGTTTTGTACGACTCAGGATCAGCGACGCCATGTGCTCGAAGCGAATTGGCCGGAGGACAGAGTCGAAGTTGTCCCAAATTTTTCGAGAATCGAACCCGTTGATTTCGTCAAAAAAGCCTCAGCAGGGCCACTGCGGATTCTGACTTATGGTCGTTATGTGCCTAAGAAGGGCTTTGATGTGTTGTTACGTGCCTTTCGCAGTTTATTAGATGCCGGCATCGATGCTCAATTGGTGATTGGGGGACAAGGCAGCGAACTTGCGGCTTTGCTGGCACTTGCCGCCGACTTGAAACTATCGCAACAGGTGGAGCTCGGCGTGTGGATCGATGATGTCTCGGATGCCTTAAGCATGGCCGATTTGTTTGTACTTCCTTCATTGGATGAGCCCTTTGGTGTTGTCATGTTGGAAGCGATGGCGAGTGGAGTGCCGATCGTTAGTACGAAGACAAAAGGGCCGTTGGAGGTTCTGAATGCGGACACTGCTATTTTAGTCGAAATCGGCAGCGAAGGCGACTTATTTAAAGGGATGTTGGCGGTGGAAAATGATCGCCTTGCGGCTGATCAACGGGCCGAGACTGCTTTGCAACTTTACCGAGATCGTTATTATGAGGCTGCGGTCATTCCGCGTATTGAGGCGCTTTACCGTCGCGTGATTGCTGCTTCATAGCAGCATTTTAAGGATGCAGAAATACGCGATTGGTTACAGCTCGCGTGGAGCTTTATCGAGTTCAGTATAGCTCGTCATGACTGCATTTAGCATGGATTGCAGGCTGAACTCTTGTCTTTGCGTTACGCTCGGAGGGGCTGCATGCCATGTGGTCAGCAGATTCACCATGGCCCTGTGATCGCCCAGATTGATCTTACCCGCTGGGAGCAGAGCATCGAGTTGTTCCGCGACTCCACCGTGTGCGTAGCCAGCTACTGGTTTACCTAGTGCAAGTGCTTCGAGTGTGACGCGTCCAAAGGCCTCTGGATCGGTGGAGCAGGATACGACAACGTTGGAGACGGCCATGATCTCGCGTAAGTCGCTGCGGTGTCCCACTAGAGTGATGTCGCGCTCTAGACTGGAGGCCTTAATTGCCGCTTTAACTTCCTCGAAAAAATCCATTTTTTTCGGGTGTGGCTCGCCCACTAGTAGACCGTGGGCGGGGATGCCTTTGGCTTTTAGGGCTGCAAGCACTTCTATGAAATCGAGCGGTCCCTTCCAGCGGGTGATGCGGCCGGGGAGGGTGATGACGTATTTGTCTTTGAGCTGTGGGTACTTTTGTTGCCATTCGGTCAGCCATTTTGCATCAGGCTCAAAGCCGTAGGGGAATTGCTCTGGAGAGACTCCACGGTGAATGACGGTGAGTTTCTCGGCGGGCACATCGGGATAGTTGTGCCGCACGTAGTCTTTGACACTATTAGAGACGCAGATGACACGCTCGCCACGAGTCATGATCTTGGAGTAGAGATTGACTGAGTAAAAGCCGTGCACTGTGGTGATGAGGCGTGGGCGCGTTTGTGGGTCCATCTTACGCCAAGCTAGCCAAGCCAGCCACGCGGGCAGGCGAGAGCGCAAGTGGAGGATGTTGGGCTGTTCTTGCTCAAATAATTTTCTGAGGACTTTGACTTGTTTGAGTGAACTGAGGCGTTTCTTGTGGACAGGCAGGGTGATGTGACGGCTGCCTTCGGCCTCTAGTTGCTCGACTTGGCGTCCACCGTTGGAAATTACTATGGATTGGTGGCCGTTCTCTATGAGGTGCTTGCCGACTTCGAGCGTCCCACGTTCGACGCCGCCGGAGTTAAGCTCTGGTAAGATTTGGATGACTTTCATAGCGAGATGCGAGAAGTGAACTTTGGCGCGTGGATGTTGATAGAGGTCATGAATGAGTGACAGCTTAGTCAAGTCCTAGGTCAAAGCAATGGCTTGAGGATGACCAACGCGGGCTTTTTCGGTTTTGGTTCGGTGATTGACGTTCTATGAATTTATAGTAGCATATTGGTATTATGAAATCTCATATCAGTGCTACAATAGATCAGGATATTCTTGCACGAGTGGATCGCTATCGTCGCGGAGTCAAGCGTTCGCGGAGCCAAGTAATTGAAATCGCTATCGAAAAACTTCTGAGAGAAGAACAGCCTGAGTCGACAACTGTGGTGACTTCGACAGGTCAGTTTACTGGCGAATTTTCGAGGAACGACACTTATGAGCGCTGAGCACTTAATGGGCCGTGTCCTCGTGGACACAAATGTGCTCATCTATGCGACTTTAGCGGGAGATGATCGCCATGAACAAGCGAGGGATGTCCTCGACCTCCGCTTTCGAGAGGGGCTGGAACTGTGTGTTTCCGTGCAAAATTTGGCTGAAATGTACCCCAATCTTACTGGCCCCAAAAATAATCCACCCGACTCACCAGAATTGGCTAGAACTAAGATTGATTCGATTGCGGGCTTGGACTTTCTGACTGTATTACCGTTAAGTTTATCGATTACACGACGGGCCCTTCGACTTTGTGAAACTTACTCGATTCGACGGCAGCAATATTTTGATATGCAGCTCGTGGGCACCATGCTTGAGGAAGGGATCAGTTTCTTGCTCACGGAGAAAGTGAAAGATTTTAAACCAATCAAAGGTATTCGAGCCATTAATCCTTTCACCACCGTGATTTCGTGACTGGTCCTGAGATGAGGATGGATTCCTCGTTAAAAGAAGCGATGGGAGACGATTTTTGCGATGCGTGCGGCTTCGTTCAGTGGTGGGGGAGCTTTGAAACTGGTAAGGTCGGTCTGGTCCTCGGAGTAGCTTAGAACATGCTTGCTTTGTTGGAGGGCATCGAGGCCACGGATGATGCGGGATTCACCGGCCTTGCGTGGTCCTGGCAGTAGGCCTACTTTAGCGCCGGAGCTGAGGGCTTCATATACCATAGAGACACTGTCTTCGGTGACCCAAACATAGGAGCTTCGTGCCAGCTGTTGCGGAAGCCAGTCCGCTTTCGTTTGTTCCACTGGAATGACTTCAAGCTGATTGCTTTCTAGTGACTGCAGTCGGGCCGTCGTGCTTTCCAGGGTGCGGCGAGACGTAGTCAATTTCCATTGTAACTGTGAATTTGAGTCTATGATCGTTGAAATTTGCTTCCACAGAGAAGCTTCGTCCCAATTGTGATGTTGTGAAGGGCCGCCGATGAGAAAGAGTCCTGTGTTGGGGGCTTTATTGGGGCTGGCTTCGACGGTGTTCATCGCGCCTGTAGTTTGAATGATGTTGGGGCCCTGGCGTTGGTCATGCGCGGGCACGACGCAGAGGTCAAAGAACCGTGTCAGGCCCTTGGGAGGCGCCATGATCAGTAAGGTGGGAGCACCCGTCGCACGGCCTGCGGCCAATAGGCTGGAGTGGGTTTGACTGCCTGCCGCAATAATGAGGTCGGGCTGCGGCAGCGTTGAGGCTGAGGGGAATGTGCCGCGCACAACTTGCCACCAGGACGCTCTATGCATGGCGATATCGACCCGGATGGCCTCAATTTTTGTTTGCTTGGACAGTGCGTGTATTAAACCGGAACTCTGGTTTTCATGTCCGCGTTTATTGTCACAGATCTGCCAAATGACCTTTGCTGGTGGCATGTCGATTCTCACTAGCTTTAGTTCTGAGCCTTAAACCATTCGACATACTTACGTATTCCTTCGGCGATCGGTGTCGCTGGAGCGTAGCCTAGCAGTTTGTGAGCTTTACTTACATCTGCGTAGGTGCGGGGCACGTCGCCGGGTTGGTCGGGAAGCTGTTCGATGATTGCTTTTTTACCAGTGGCCTCCTCGATCATGGTGATGAGTTCGCTCAATGTGGTGGTGGCAGAGCCGCCGAGATTAAAGATCTCGAAGTCGGCCTCATTGTAGTTCGAGGCTGCGATGATGCCGTTGATAATATCGTCGATGTAAGTGTAGTCACGGGCGGTGCTGCCGTCGCCGTATTTTTGAATCGGTATGCCCGCGAGTATGTGTTTGGTAAACTTGGAGATTGCCAGGTCCGGGCGCTGACGCGGGCCATAGACAGTGAAGAAGCGTAGGCATTGGCAATGCATGCCAAACAGATTGGCATAGTTGGAGCAAATTTGTTCGCCGGCTAGTTTGGTGGCGGCATAAGGGGAAATTGTGCGCTCCAGGGCATCGCTCTCCGCAAAGGGGACTTTTTTGTTGACGCCGTAGACGGACGAGGACGAGGCGAAGGTGAAGCGTTTTACACCATGATAACGGCAGGCATCGAGCAGGTTAAATGTGCCGTCGATATTAGTGGTGAAATAGAGTTTCGGGTCCTTGATCGAGGGGCGCACGCCCGCGCGGGCGGCGATGTGGATGACATGGTCAAATTGCCCTTTTGCAAAGCTGCGTTCTACCAGAATAGCGTCGCGTATATCGCCTTCAATTAATTCGATTTGATCTAATATCCCTGCGATGTTTTGACGTTTGATGGCTGGATCATAGTAGCTATTGAAGTCATCGATGATCGTCACGCGGTGGCCTTCCTTTAGAATACGTTCGGCGAGATGAGAGCCTATGAAGCCGGCTCCTCCAGTAATAAAGTAGTGTTTTTTAGCCATATTTTAGAGGGGATTTTGGAGGCAGATTTAGGGGATGGCGAACAAATTGAAATAATTTCTATGATTTAACGCTCGTCACTGCGTTTCATTCGGGTATTGAGTCGACGATTGCAATGACGACTACTGCTACAGGAAAATTAGAAGGGCTGGAAGGCTTCGAAAAACTCGATATTGGCGAGCTATACTACATCGGTGACCGCCGCTTTGTAGATCAAGGCTTAGCTTACTACCGTCAGTTCGCTGTCGAAGGTTTAGAATGGGACGGCCGGCAAAAGCGTATGACTGCGTTGGTGCAGGGACGTCGCCATCATGCCTACGAAGTGGGACTACAAGTGCGCAACGGACGTTTGGTGCACGAATGTGAGTGCGGAGACTGGGAGACCTATGGTGGCTGTAGGCATGCTGTGGCGGCTGCGGCTGCGATGTTTCTTTCGGTGCAAGGTATGAGCGTCGGGGGGCAATCGATGCCAGACGATTATGCGCAAGAGCTACGTAAACAGCTCGGTTACCGTGATGTCGGCGGTGAGGGGCATCAAGGTGAAACAGAGGTGCCGCAGCAGGCGGTCGAGTTTCAGCTGATGGAGGTCGATAACAATGGTAATTTAGGTTTCAGCATTGAGGGTTCGGTGCCGAAGAGCTTTCTAGCCTCATTTGGAATTGTTCTCGCCAGCAGTTATGGTTTTCGCCTTTCCCGGGAGTTTGTCTTGAATGATCCGGAAGAGCAGTTGCAGCGATTTTTGGAAGAAGCTCAAGCGGCTAAGATCGCGGTGTTGTCGATGTTGGATGGTGAGCCGCACCCGTTGACGATGGAGTCGGGAATTGCACACCTGGAAATTCAGCATACGCTATCTGATGATCGAGTGGTGCGACGTATGCGTTTTCTCGATACAGTGGGCATGGAATTGGATGTCGTCCACTTGATACCTAATAGCTCTTTTGTTCTGTTGGCGGAAGGTGGAGTCTGTCGAGTGGATTCAAATGGCCTGGGGCTTGCGGGTAATTTAGGTCCGATCCGTATGGACCTTGAGGTGGAAGCCTTTAATGAACAGAATCTAACGCCGAATTCATCTAACGAATCGTACTTGTTTGCGGCCAATGGTGCAAAAAAGAAGCCGCGCCAACTGAAACCGAAGCAGATTCGGCTGGAATTGGACCTGACTGCTATGGAAAATGTGGCGGGCGAATGGGAAGCCTTTGAATTTGACCTCTGGCTCAATTTCGATGGATGTCGCGTGGAGCTCTACGAGTTGGTCTCGCGTTTCTTAGCACCCGCATTGCATGTCTATGGCGGTAAGTTGCTTAGCGCAAAACGCCGTGTGCGCAGCCTGTGCGATCTGCTGCGCCGGGTACTGTCGTCGGAGCTTCCGTCGGGGGAGTTGGAGCTACAAAATTACGCATCGGACTATCCGGAGCTTTTTGACGTTAACTATCGTGTGGGCGTGTGTGAGATCGCGGAGAAATTGGTGCAAGCGATCGAGGCCTATGATGCCGATTATCAAGTGACACTGGCTGATGAGGATGGGCAGCGCTGGTTGCGTGGTTGCTTGGATTTGCGTAAAGTGGCGATGTTGCTATTTAGCGTTAGTGATGCATCGAGCCGCACGGATTTACTTAATTTGGAGGAGGGCTCTATTGAGTTGGCGCACCCCGAGGCGGGGGCAGAGGCGCTGCAGCGAATTGTTTCCGTGTGCCGCACCTTGGGGGTTCAAGTGCAATTTAACGAGCAGGCCATTCGCTCGGAGCCTCTCAGTATCTCGGTCGATACACGAGCTTCGGGCTCAGATATTGATTGGTTTCAGTTGCACCCTTCGATTCGTTGTGGCGATCGCACTATCAAACCTGAGGAGTGGCAGAAGCTTATTTTGGGGCAACTCTTGATCGAGGATAAGGATGGTAGCTTGATTATGCCTCAGATTGAAGGGGGCGAGGGCGGACTCGAAATGTTAGCCGAACTTTTACGGCCACAGCGTCAGAAGCCGGATGGGAGTCGTGCTGCGGCGGATGATACATTGCAAGTTTCACGTTTGGAGATGCTTGACTGGATCATGTTGCGCAAGCATGGGGTGCATGTGACCTTGCCTGAAGAAGCGGAAAGTCTGTTTTCCAGTTTATCTCAATTTAATGGTGTCGGCGATTTTGTGAAGCCTGCGAGTTTGAATGCGGATCTGCGACCTTATCAGCAGGAGGGCTGCGCGTGGATTGATTTTCTCTACCATCACCGCTTTGGCGCTTGTTTGGCAGATGACATGGGTTTGGGAAAAACCGTACAGACCATCGCCTTTTTGGCGGGGTATTTTGAGAAAAATCCTAATCTGAAGCGAGCCAGTGTGTTGATTGTGTTGCCGCCCAGCTTGGTCTTTAATTGGCAGGAAGAATTTGTACGCTTTGCTCCGAGTCTGAAGGTGGTCGATTGCTTGAGGAAGGGAGCTTGGCATGATGCTTTGTCAGATGCGCAGGTGATTTTGACAACTTATGATCGCGTGCGATTGGATTTGGAAGCGATGGAGGGGAACCGTTTCGAGATTGTTGTCTTTGATGAGGCGCACAACCTGAAGAACGTGTCTGCGGCTCGCACTAAAGCGGCGGCGCATATAAACCGTCGTTTCACACTTTGTCTGACGGGAACGCCGGTGGAAAACAACGCGTCGGAGTTTTACTCTGTGATGTCGGCTGCGGTGCCTGGTATTTTTGGCACATTAAAAGCCTTCAAAGAATACTTTCGTGAAGCCCCCGATCGTATTTTGGGGCGTTCACGGCCCTTTATTTTGCGTCGCACCAAGGACAAAATTTTGAAGGATTTGCCGAAGAAGGAAGAGCATGAACTCTTTCTGGAAATGTCGCCGATGCAGAAAGAAATCTACACGCGCACTGTCGCGGAGGTCAAAGCTGAGGTGGCAGAAGCTTATGAGGATCGTCCGGAGCAACAGGCAGGCATCGTAGCGCTGGCCGCGATCTTGCGCTTACGTCAAGTGTGCGTCAGTCCGGAGTTATTGGGCAAGCACCTGCCGGAACACGCTCCGAAGTTTGGCTATATGGCGGACAAACTGGAAGAGCTACATGCCGAAGGGCACGGTGCCTTGGTCTTTAGCCAATTCATCGGTGGACTGGATCAAATGGAAGCAGTGGCCAAAGAGCGTGGCATCGATTACTTACGTATGGATGGACGCACTCCAGTGGCTAAGCGTAAAGAGATCGTGCAATCCTTCCAGAGTGGGCAAGGGCCGGCCTTCTTCTTTATCAGCCTCAAAACTGGTGGTGTCGGTCTTAATTTGACGCGCGCCAATTATGTCTTTCACCTCGATCCGTGGTGGAACCCGGCGGTGGAGAATCAAGCCAGTGACCGTGCGCACCGTATCGGCCAGACGCGTTCAGTTTTCGTGCAGCGTCTAATCATGAAGCACAGTATCGAGGCGCGCATGTTGGAGCTTAAGGCTCGCAAGGCTGAGCTGTTTAAGCAATTGGTCGAAGAGCCAGGTGCGAAGGCGGCGAAGGCTGGCCTGACGCGTCATGACTTTGATTATTTGCTAAATGGCTAAGGCGCTTCGGATCCGCTGCGCTCAAGTTACATCGAATTCATCATTCGATGTTGGACGTTGAGCGTTCGAGGTTCTTCAGCACCTCGGCGAAGGGCACTTCGGCGCAGCGCGCGAACAGTGCTTTGCCGCGCAGGCCGCGCACGGCGGACACCGCAGGCGAGTTGAGTCCGCAGAGGAATCGGGCTTGCTGGCGTGGGCGGCCCAAGGCTGCGGGATGCGCTTTTATCAGTTCATCAAATCCCGTCAGATCGCAGCTGTTCATGCCGGGGGTCTGCCTTGCTGGCAGCTCGTCGGGAGCGTCGCCTTGGCAGATGCTGCAGTGCCCGCAGTCTTGGATCTGCTCTCCAAAATATTCGAGTAGGTTTGCGGTTAGGCAGCGATCCCCTTGGGCATAGTCGAGCATGCGGTGGATGCGCTCGATCTCCATGTGCTCGTGGGTTTCAAAGCTGGTCGCTATCTCCGCGCTGAGGGCATCGATGTCGGGTGTATCCGCAAGGAGTTCAAAGCGCTGTCGGTAGCCGGCCAGTTGCAGCTGGGCGAGGTCTTTGTGCTCCATACTTTCCAGTGCCCGCAGAATGACGCCGCGGTCCTGTCCGGTGTGGGCCATGGCCTTGTCCATGTCTAGGGTGACCCATTTCTTGGCTTTGCTGCAGCAGCTGAAGACTTTCTTCAAAAAGGCGGCTTGGTTGGAGGGGTATTGGGCGAGTAACCGCTTGCTGTCTACTTTGGGGGCGAAACGTATGCTGCCATAGTAGTGTCCGACAGAGCGAATGATGCCCGCCAATTCCAAGCGGGTGAGCAAGGTGCTGACTACTAGCTGACGCATGTCGAAGCGGCGCGAGAGGTCGGTGAGTGCGAAGTCGATCTCGTTGCCGCTAGTTAGTAATTCGTCGAGTAGTCCGCGCAGACTGGTGCTGTCGGGCGTGTCGCCATAGACGAAGTTTTCCAAAGTGGTGGCGTCGTCGGGGCAGGCGAAGAGCTCGCAGACTGAGGGCTGTCCATCGCGTCCGGCGCGGCCGATCTCCTGCATGTAGCTTTCGTAGCCTTTAGCCATGTGATAGTGGTAAATATAGCGGATGTCGGACTTGTCGATGCCCATGCCGAAGGCGATGGTGGCGCAAATGATGGGTGTGCGGCCTTGCATGAAGGCCTCTTGGGTGGCGACGCGTTTTTCCGCAGCCATGCCTGCGTGGTAGGCGGCCGCGTTGAAGCCGGCTTGTTGCAAGTGCTCGGCGACTTCTTCGGCGTGACGCTGTAGGCTGACGTATACGATGGTCGCGCCCGCAGGGCGCTGCTTGAGGCGCTCTACCAGCAGCGCGGGGCGCTCGGCGTCGTTGCAGGCGGTGACTCGCAGCTCTAGGTTGGCACGGTAAAATCCGGTGTTGGTGATGTCGGCGGGCGCAATGTCAAAGGCGCTCGCCATGTCGCTGGCGACTTGCGGTGTGGCGGTGGCGGTGAGTGCCAGCACCCGCTCGACTTTGAGTGCGCGTGCGGCGTCGGCCAGTTTTAGGTAGTCGGGGCGGAAGTTGTGGCCCCAAGAGGAGATACAGTGGGCCTCGTCGACGGCGAGTAAGCTAATATTCTGACCGCGAATCAGGTTGAGGAAGCGTTCGTTGCTGAGGCGCTCGGGTGCGACGAAGAGTAGTTTGACTGTGCCGCTGCGTATGTCGTCGGTCACGCGGCGGTAGTCGGCCTCATCCAGGCTGGAGTCCAAACGCTCGGCTTGGATGCCTTTGGCGCGCAGGCTGTCGATTTGATCTTTCATCAGCGCCAATAAGGGCGAGATCACGAGTGTCAGCCCCGGCAGTAGTAGCGAGGGCAGTTGGTAGCACAGACTCTTGCCCGAGCCGGTGGGGAAGATGGCACCGGCGCTGCGGCCATCGAGTAGACATTCAATCACGGTCTGCTGACCGGGGCGAAAGGCGTCGAAGCCGAAGCGTTCTTTAAGCAGGGCGAGTGGGGCGGTTTTGTCGGGCATTGTCATTGGTGCAGTGGTGACGTCTGTCGTTCTCTGAGTTGAGCCGAACGGATGTCTGCGTGGCTAGCCTACAGCTTTGCGAACGTCATCGGAAATTCTAGGGCAAGAAGTGACCTATTCCTCAATCTCGGTCTTCACCCAATCCTCTGCCTGAGCCAGTGTGGGGAATATTTGTGTGCTCCATGGGGATTTTCCTTCGATGTATTGGTCATAGGTATCGGAGAGGAGCTTGCCGTCCGTAGATGTGGTGATGACTGCGATCTTAACGCGAGGGTTACTGCGTGCGGCTGCCATGTCCAGGTGGGCGACCTTACGCATGTGATTTTGAGTGACCTCTACTTTCTCCACAGCTGTGAGATCTACGATCTGGTAGCGAATGTCGTCAAAGCGTTCATCCCCAAATATTTCGAAGTTTGAGTTGAGCAAATCTTCTCCGGTCAAGACTCCTGTATATGTCCAGATGATGCCATTGCTTCGCCATGTTGTTGTATAAGGCATTGAAATTGAAATAGTGGATAATCTTATTTAGGTATACTTCTGTAATTCACGCATGCTAGAGGATAACTCTCAAGTGTCAAAATGAGCTAATTGAGCTCAATTCTCAAAGTTAAAAGCTATCAAAGATCTGTAGATACCCTCTAAATACATTGAAAACTATATATATAACGATGCACGCAACGGCAGCCATCGCCCCGCTTGGATAGGCGATCGAGGCCTGTGTCAACGCGCGATTCGCACGTTCTTGGAATTGGCGACCAGCGGTTAAGAGGCATGTATCAAGTTTGCCGCTTTGAGCGCCGGTTTGGTAGAATGCAGTAAAGTCTGCTGGAAAACACTTAAATTGTTTGAGCTCTGTCGATGGATCTCGCTCTGCTGCGAAAATAGGCTCCAGTTGTGCGACGGCTTGGGTGTAGCGTGGGTCGTTCACTAATTTTACGGAAAGTCGCCACGCACTTGGAACGGGCACGCCCGCGGCAATGAAGGTGCCCAGCGCATAGGCTAAATTGCCCATGGCTTGCATGTGGCTGTAGTGTCGGAAAATCGGCAATAGTCGTAAAATACGTGGCATCCAGGGGCTGTTGTTGCGGGCCAGATAAATGAGTGCTCCGATCAGCAGCCATATCGGCAGGATGCAACTTGTACTTTCTATTAAATAGCGAGGAAGGCTCCAGTTGAATCCCGTTTCATAGTCGATCATCCGCGCGACTGGCAGTAGTAGGGCAGTGATGTGCAGCACCAGCAGTGGGTAAATGGCTCCGAGCAGTAGTTTTCTCTGTGTGGCTCCAATACTGGCGTGACGCGCCGATAAGTGTTCCAAGGTGCGCGGTAGGTTGCCTGTTTGCATGCCGGCCAATAGAAATTGGCGGTCCGCCCGTGGTAGCCATTGGGGCGCAGTGGCCATCACGGCGTAGAAGGGCTTGCCTTGCTCCAAGCGATCCGCCATCGCAAAGCGTTCTGTCTGTGGCGGCCCTACACTGAGGCGTAGCGCAGCGCTGAGTAACACGCCTGCCTCAAGGTGTTGTCCGAGTTGTGTATACCAATTAGAGAGAGCTTGGTGGGAAGCCATCTTTCCAGCAATGCGGATTCTTCCAATAAAGGCGATTGGTAAAATTCAGCTTTGATCCCTGGTCTAAATGCGCTTCATTCGTGGGCACTACTGCATGAATACTATTGGTGATAACGAAAAGGTTGAAGCGTGAGTCGTTTTTACAAGCTCCTGGCGGCGGCTGCAGTCGTGTATGTCTTGCTATTCGGCCTGACGTTTTTGGCAGATCCACTGGGGCAAGTCCCCGTCTTGGATGCGCGTGAAAATATCGCCTGGGCGCAAGTGATCCGTGAAGGTCGCTTGCCTGCTGAGCCGATCTATCGGGCTTTGCTCTATCCTCTTATTTTGGCTCAAATGCCGGTGTCGAGCCTTCCCGGGAGTGCCACCTGCCTGGGGCTGTTCATGCATTTGCTCAGTGCCACGCTGGTGGGGCTCATCGCTCGGCGCTTGTGGCGTGTCCGCGCTGCGGCTTGGACTGCGGCTCTGCTCTTCGCGGTTTATCCTGTCGCCCTCTATTTTGCGGGGCAAATTTTGGATATCACGATGTCGATGACGTTCTTTTTGGGAGCGCTCTTTCTGTTGTTGCGAAGTATGGGGGCGAATTGCACGCGTTCGCAATTGGCTCTCGCTCTTGTTGCGGGCCTGTTGGGCGGGCTCGCTGTTTTGGCGCGGCCTAATTTTTTGCCCGCAGTGCTTTGTTTTCCCATAGTCATTTTGCTGGCGCAGACGCGTCCATGGAGGGCGTCGTTGATGGTGGCCGTGGGCTTGATTGCTGCACTTGCGGTACAAGGCTTTGTCAATCAACAGCTGTCGGGGCAATTCCGCCTGTTGCCTTGGCAGGGCGCGTATAATCTCTTCGCCGCCAATCGTGAGGGGGCGAATGGTAAATACTACATGCAGCGCGTCACTTTCGATGCAGTGCCCGCAGGCGCGAATACGACGCGCATGGAGTCCGAGCATTTCTATCGTGAGGCATTTGGTGCGGATGCGGATTTGGAGGTGGATGCGATGAATGCATATTGGCGCGAACAATTGCGCGAGTCCGTCGCCGCAGATCCGTGGCGATGGCTGGGGCTCATGGCGCGCAAGGGGTTCTATGTTTTTAATAATTGGGAGCAGTATAACAATCTGAGCTATCATTATCATCAGGCACGTTGGCCTTTGTTGGCCTGGAACCCTTTGAGCTGGGGAGTGCTCTTGTTGTTCGCAGGGGCCGGGCTCTGCTTTGGTTACCGGAATTCCGATCGACCTGCTTTTTGGGGAATCACTATACTCGGGCTGGCATATGCCGCAGGGCTGTTGCTCTTTTTTGTCAGTGCGCGTTTTCGCTTGCCGCTGGTTCCTCTGCTCTGCGTGGCCGCGGGGGGCTGTGTCTTTTTGCGTAGGCCGCAAGGTTGGCGCGATTGGAGCCTGGCGACTATACTGCTGTTATGCTTGGGAGGCTTGACGTTTGGTAACTGGTTTGATGTCAGAGACCGTGCGCCTTTTATCCAAGACGAAGTGCTGCTCGCGAAAGCCAATAGCGAGCTTGGAGATGATTTGCAGGCTTTAGCGCTATCGCGCTCCGTTTTGGCGCGTGACCCTATGCGCGCAGAGGCGCAAGGCCTCGAGTTGACGAGTCTCTTTAACCTGTGGTTGCTCCAGCGTGAGCCGATTTATTGGCAAGATTTAGCCCCCGCGCTTGAGAGGATTCAGTCCAGCGATGCGGCTGTTGAATTTATTCGTGGCGTATTTTTGTGGCGCGAAGCTCAGCCGCAGCAGGCCATCGCGATCTGGCAGGCCGCTGTTCGAGACTTCGGCGCGAAGGCACGCTCCAGTGCGGATGCGCTTCAAGCTGTGGGAGCTGCGCCCCCGGAAGCAGGGCGTTCTCAAATCGTCGAGCAGTTGCGGCAGATTTTAGGCGTCTGATCTTAGCCTTCTAGCTTGCTATTTTGCTTATTTAGAATAATTCTAAATTAAGTATGAGTAAAGTAAGGCCGAGTCCAAATGCTGCTGAATGGGTCGATGCTCTGGCTGTATTTTTACAGGAGAGCAGTCGCGTCGAGGCGATCCGGGTGGATGCTACGCATCATCGAGTCGAGGTTGCGACCTTGGGCGAAGTGGATGTCGCTGCGTTGCAAGCGCGTCTGGAGGCGACGCTGGCTGCCATTGAACAAAGCCCACACTCCAAAGCAATCGGAGTCTCGGTCGATTCCAAGCCTGATGGTGGACTGGAATTGAGCAAAGCGACTTGCCTGACTGCGCCTAAACTTTGGCGCTGGCGCGAATTGTCGATGCCTGGGGAGGCTGCGGCCGAGGAAGAGGATTGGCGAACTCTGGCCATGCTGGCCGGCGCCTGTGCCATCTTGGGTCTTACGGCTTGGGGCATGGATACTGCGGACGTGGCTCCTGCCTGGCTGCCGATGGGGCTGTATCTCGCTGCGATGCTGGCGGGTGGTTGGGACGCCTTTCAGGATGCGCGGGAGGGACTGCCCAAGGGGGAGCTGGATATACACTTTCTAATGTTGGCCGTGGCGGTCGGTGCGGCCTGCATCGGTGCGTGGGCGGAAGGGGCATTGTTGCTCTTTCTCTTTTCGTTTTCGGGGGCCTTGGAGCATTTTGCGCTGCACCGCACGCGCCGCGAGATAAACAGTCTATTCGATGCGGCTCCTAAGACGGCCTTGCGAGTGGATGCCTCAGGGAGCGAGCATCAGATACCGGTGTCTCAGGTGCAGGTCGGCCATATACTGTCGGTCAAGCCCGGCGGGCTATTTCCGGTAGATGCCGAAGTGATCGAAGGGAAAACTGCCGCCGACGAGTCCAATCTCACAGGTGAGGCGAACCCAGTCGCGAAGCTCCAAGGTGATCCTGTGTTTAGTGGCACGCTCAATCTGTGGGGCGCGGTGCGCGTTCGGGCGACGAAGCTCGCGGGGGAGAGTGCTTTGCAGAAAGTGATTCGGCTGATCCAAGAAGCGCAGCATTTAAAAGCGCCCAGTCAGCGCTTCACTGACCGCTTTGGCACGGGGTATACTGTTGGTATCTTGGGGCTCACTGCGCTGATGTTTTTTGTGTGGTGGCTCGGCTTTGGCATTCCCGCTTTCACTAATACCGAGCTCGGCTTTTCGGCCTTTTACCGCGCCATGACTTTGCTGGTGGTCGCTAGCCCCTGCGCCTTAGTCATTTCGATTCCTTCGGCGATTCTTGCTTCCATCGCATGGGGCGCCCGGCATGGCGTGCTTTTCCGCGGCGGGGCGGCGATCGAAAAATTGGCAGAGGTGAATCTAGTGGCATTGGATAAAACAGGCACGCTGACCACGGGCGAAATGGAAGTGGATCGTATCGAAAGTTTCCCTCCTGGACGCGAAGATGAGGCATTGGAGCTGGCCTATTCACTGGAGAGTCACGGTTCGCACCCGATCGGACGTGCGATTCAAAAATACGCCAAAGCACAAGGGGCTCACCAAAGGAAAATCGACGACTTTGAAGCAATGAGCGGTCAAGGCGTGCAGGGCCGGGCAGGCGATGCGCTCTGTGTGCTGGGACAACGCGAACTGCTGGAGGCTGGCCCCTTGGCTGAGTGGATCCAGTCCGTGCCGGAGCCGTCGCAGGAGTTTGTTGAAAACTGGATTTTTAAGGGCGATCTGATCGCTCGCATCTTATTGCGCGATCAAATACGGCTTGAATCCGCGGCCACCCTTGAGGCCTTGCGCGGGCTAGGCGTGCGCACTGTGATGCTGACTGGTGACCGCCGCGCGGCAGCTGAATCTGTCGGGAGCCAGATTGGTATCGACGAGATACGAGCCGCCCTCAGCCCGGAAGGTAAAGTGTCTGCCATTCGGGAGTATACCGAAGCTGGATACAAGGTCGCGATGGTTGGTGATGGCGTCAATGATGCGCCATGCTTGGCGGCCGCCTATGTCTCGGTAGCCATGGGAGCCCGCGGCAGTGATGCGGCGCTGGAGCAGAGCGAGGTGGTGCTGATGAAAGATCGCATCGAGAATTTTCTAGCGGCGGTCTCTCTGAGTAATCGAGCCCGCGCCATCATTCGTCAAAACCTCGCTATCGCCCTCGGCACCGTCATCCTAATGGCCGGTGCTGCGATCCTAGGTTGGATTCCACTCAGCATCGGAGTCTTCGCCCACGAAGGCAGCACCGTCGTCGTCTGCCTCAACAGCCTGCGGCTGCTCTTTCAATCAAACAAAGAATAAGTCCAAAAAGAACAGGCAGATCACGCACACGCTGATTCCAAACTTGAGCGCAAAGGCCAAGATGCCGCCCACCACGGTGCCGATGCCCGCTTTGCCACCATCACGAAAACTGCGGCCCGCGGCCAGTTCGCCAATCACCGCACCCAGAATCGGGCCGACGATCAGCCAGAAGAGCGGGGGAGGGATGAAGAAGCCCACGAAGGCTCCCACAAAAGCGCCGACCGCGCCTTTCCAAGTCGCGCCAAATCGCCGCGCGCCCCAGACGCCCATCACGAAGTCTGCCAACTGCCCGAGTAGTGTCAGCACGCCGCCAAGGATCACGATCTTCCAAGTCACCGAGTCTTCCGCACCCATCCAGAGGCGGTGTACGATCACACCCAGCCATACGATGAGACTCCCAGGCACCACCGGCAGCAAAGAGCCAGCCAAGCCGATCATAAAAATCAACACGCTGACACCCAGCGCCGTATATTCCATTGCAGTCATAATAATTAATGGTAATTCACGAAATTAACGGTTCCAATTCATTTCAAATCAGACGCGGATCAAAGGCAAAGGGTTCGGCCATGCCGATCTTTATTCGGTCAAATTTCGCATGCCGAGGATTTAATAAGTAGTTCGGCTCTTCGGGGATAATCGCACTGCGCACTTCCAGGATTGGTTGTTGGGCGCGCCTAAGCCAATCCCGCCCCACTGTTTGCGTGCGGGGCGAAACCGTTAACGATGACAAGGCATCCGTTAATTCAGAGAGTGCCGCCGTCTCGATCAATTGCTTTGAAAAACTCACTGGATAGCGGACATACTGCACCTTGTGCAGTGAACCCTCTGCGTGCACCAAGGTTTCCAGCGCTGCCAACGCCCGCGTGTCGGCCAGATACACTACAGGCAGTCCCGGCGGATTCCAGCGTCCACCATACAGCCGCGCGCCTTCACCGTCAAAAGCACGTCCTGCCCAACGTGTCTGCACGATCCGCCAAGCCGTAATCATTAGCTAAATACACCGTGCTCGATGCGACCTAATAAATTTTCCACTTCACGTGCACCCGCTTCGGTCTCGGCAAACTGTAGCGGATTCTCGTAGCCCAGCGCACGTGTGGGCGCTTTCAGCCATTGTTGTGCCGCAGCTTCATCGCCCAATGTGCTTTTGGCCCGTGCATACAGCCGCGCATATCGTAAGAGCCGATCCGATTCCTGTGGGTCTAAACGACGCCCCTTGCGCCGACGAACCAAAGTGCTGCGCGAAATCCCCAAATGCCCTGCCAACTCCTCAGCCCCCAAGCCTAAAAGTGCCTGCAGTGCTTCAAATTCGACCATCGGCAGCCCCGCACGGATGCATGCTACCGTTTCGCCCGGTCCCATTGCTTCGCCTTTGGGCATGCCGGGCTTTTCGCCATAGATCGCAGCGGGTTCTTCAATGATAAGATCGCATGCTTTCTCTTTTTTATTCATTTGAACCTTATTTAATGCTCATTTGGCTAGATCGCAAGTCTTTTGATCAGTATCACCAGGGGAGACAAAGTCAGCTTTGCAGTAATTAACGAAAATTCACGAAATTAACGGTTCAAATCGCAGTGCCTGCGGACGCAGCTAGTTCCAGTTCGTGAAGCGGTCGAATTTGCGTTTGCCATTTCTAGCAAGGCGCGCACATTCGCGGGCTTCGTTATGACAGATAAGACCGCCAATCCCGACAATTCGCACGATTTATACGCCGTGCGCCTGCAAAAGCTTGAGAATCTCTGCAAAGAGGATCGCAACCCCTTTGCCGCTAACTGCGCGCAAAGCCATACATCTGAGGAGGCGATTAAACTCTATAAAGAAGGCGGCGCCGATGAGGAACAGCCCAAAGTCGCCGTGGCCGGACGCATCGTCGTCTTCCGCGTGATGGGCAAGGCCAGCTTTATTAAGATCCAAGACCGCGACGGTCAGATCCAGGCCTACGTCACCCGCGACGAATTGCCAGAAGGGGAGTATAACACCTATTTCAAAAAGCTCGATCTTGGCGACATCATCGGCATCGAAGGCCGACTTTTTAAAACCAAGACCGGCGAGATCACCGTCCGTGCCGAAAGCTATACGCTCGTCTCCAAGTCCCTGCGTCCATTGCCCGAAAAGTGGGCTGGCCTCACCGACGACGACAAGATCTATCGTCAGCGCTATCTCGACCTGATTGTGAATCAAGAGTCACGTCAACGCTTCCGTCACCGCGCCAAAATTATTCAGGAAATGCGCAAGTATCTCTGGGAGCGTGACTTCACCGAAGTCGAGACACCCATGTTGCAGTCCGTTGCCGGCGGTGCGGCCGCACGTCCATTCATCACTCATTCCAACGCCCTCGATTGCGACTTCTATATGCGCATTGCTTTGGAACTCTATCTCAAGCGCATGCTCGTCGCAGGCGAAGACCGCGTCTTCGAGATCGGCCGCGTCTTCCGCAACGAAGGCCTCTCCCGACGCCACAACCCAGAGTTCACCATGTTGGAACTCTATCAGGCCTACACCGACTTCCGCGGCATGATGGAACTCACACAAGGGCTCATCCAACACGTCGCTAAGACCGTGATCGGCAGCCTCGAAATCGCTCGTCCAGATGGCACCGTCATCAACCTCGACGGCGAATGGCGCGAAGCCAAATATAAGGACCTCATCATCGAAGCCACCGGCGACGCCGACTGGTTCAGCCACAGCCGCGAGGACAAGCTCGAAAAAGCCCGCGCCCTCAATATCGAGGTCGATGGCGAGCTCGAAGACTACGAGATCACCAACAACGTCTTTGAAAAGCTCATTGAGCCCACGCTGATACAGCCCACCTTTGTGACCCACATTCCCAAGGAGCTTTGCCCCTTGGCCAAGATCACGCAAGACGACGACACCACCATCGACGTCTTCGAGCTCTGCATCAACGGACAAGAGATCGCGCCCGCATACTCCGAGCAGAACGATCCCATCATCCAGCGCAAAATGTTCGAGGCTCAGGTCGGGGAAGAAGTGCAAGACATGGACACCGACTTCCTCACCGCGCTTGAGCACGGCATGCCCCCCGCAGGTGGCATGGGCCTAGGAATCGACCGTCTCATCATCCTTCTAACAGGCGCTGAGAGCATTCGCGACACCATCCTTTTCCCAAGTTTAAAGCCCCTCAAACAAGAGGCAGAAAAATAAATAAAAAATTCTCACGAAACTATTGACAAGGGGCAAAATCATTCCCTTTATACGCGCTTTCCCACGAGCCGAGAGGCTCCGAAGAAACGATTTTATTGCTCGGTAGCTCAGCGGTAGAGTCCCGATTCCATCGGGATTAATCACTTGAGTTATTGAGCCAGAGATAGTTCTTTATTTAATTTTATTGCTCGGTAGCTCAGCGGTAGAGCAGGTGACTGTTAATCACTTGGTCGCTGGTTCGATCCCAGCCCGAGCAGCCATTTAAGCCCTTCGAGAAATCGGAGGGCTTTTTTGTTGTCTGGATTGCTGGAGACAATGAGGATTCAGACATGTATTTCGTCTACGTGTTAGAAAATGCAAGTGGCCGTCTTTATATTGGGCATACCAATGATGTCGCTCGCCGAATCGAAGAGCACAATTCAACTGAGGGTAAAGGCCATTTAGGCAAATACACCCATCGCAACGGCCCGTGGTCTTTGTTGGGTTTTGAAAAGTTTGAAACACGCAGCGAAGCCATGCGGCGCGAAAAGCAACTCAAGTCATGGAAATCCCCAGAGAAAGTTCGAGCCCTATTTGTTCCCGAGCGGTAGAGTCCCGACGAAGTCGGGATTAATCACTTGGTCGCTGGTTCGCCTGCCCCGACTTGTCGGGAAGTAGCCATTTTAAAGCCCGAAATTTGAACGACTTAGGGCTTTTTTGTGTCTCGGTTTCGGGACTAATAAAAATTGTGGTGGACTAGAATTGGACTAGTTTTGGAGAGCTGTTTTGCGGTGGACTTGGCCCCTTCACTTATACGATCAGTTCAGTGCTGATGCGCCTTGATGGGCTTTTCTCAATTTTCGACCTTCGTTCGCTTGAATAAACAAGTCCAGATATTTTTAGCGGTTATGGCGGGTTGGATCCGTCTTTGCTGAAGTTACGCCGAGACAAGTGAACCGTAAGCAGCAGAAGGTGATCGAGTATCTTCTGGAGGAGAACCGCATTTTGAAACAACAGTTCGAGTTGACGGGGAAGAAGCTGCGTTTGGACAATCATCAGCGTCGTAATCTGGCCAAGCGAGGCAAGGCCATGGGTTGGGCTCAGTTACAGGAATATGCGACTTTGGTTCGTCCGGAAACGATCCTGGGATGGCACCGGAAATTGGTCGCTCTCAAGTATACTGGAAGGCGCGTAGTGAAAACCGACCGTCAGGAACGCATGGAGGTCATTCGGGAGCTCTGCGTCAAATTTGCTGAGGAGAATGTGGGGTGGGGCTATGGTCGCATCCAAGGTGCTCTGTCAAATCTCGGCTACAAAGTGAGTCTGACGACGGTTGGGAATATTCTTAGAGCTAAAGGCATCATTCCATCGCCAGAGCGGGGTAAGCAATCGAATTGGACGGAGCACGACAGTGCGAAGATGGTGCATCGTAGATGTGCCCGAAGGGATGTTTGTGTGGGTGCCCTTTGGGCGACATGAACAGCAAGACTTTCGTGCGCTCTCACATGGATGTGATGTCCGTCGCAGATTTTTTCACGGTAGAAGTATGGACTCTTCGCGGGCTGGTTCGATACCATGTGTTCTTCGTGATGAACTTGTCGAAGCGTCAGGTGGAGGTCGCTCACATCGGCTGTCAGGTGAACGGAGCGGTGATGGCACAGGTTGCCCGCAATATGACTGATAGTTACGATGGCTTTCTTAAAGGTAGAGCCCGTCCCAAGTCTAGCCATCGTGTTGGTCTACTAAGCAATCGTCTAAAAGTTAAAGGGGCATAAGAGCCAAAATTGGCTCCCATGCCCCAGATTCGTCGTCTATAAATTTAGGTGCAAACAAAAACCAATAGAAACGAACGATGCCGACGATAAGCTTCCAACCTGACCTACGTCCAGAACTTCCTTTAGTGGATGGGCCGAAAGAATACCGCGAGCAACGAGCTTTGTTCGTGCGCTTGGATAATTTGCTCAGTCAAAGTGGGCTGGAGGGTGAGTTCTTCACTTTGAGCATGGCGCATCGTAAGATTGATTTATCTGTTCGCAGTGCTGCAGAAGTTCAATCGCTGAGCAGAAGTTGCACACTGGCGCTTCGCAGTAATCTGGCTCGGTTGATCACTGGCCTGAACCATCGGGACTTTTGCATCCGCTTAGCCGATAGTTCATTGTTGCAGTGGTTCCTTCAAGTCGGGCGTGTCGATGGAGTGAGCACGTTTGCCAAAAGCACCAGTGATCGCTTCGCCCACTTTATTGATGCAGATTCGCTGCAAAAATTGAATGTGAAGTTGATCGGGATGCTCCAGCCGGGAGCGCAATGCGATTTTGGATTGGAAAAGGCTGTTCGTTTTGATGCGGTTTTCTTTGACAGCACTTGCCTGAAGGCACCAGTCCACCATCCCGTAGATTGGGTGTTGCTACGCGACGCCACTCGCACGCTGATGAAGGCGGTGGATCGTATCCGCAAAAAGGGACTGCTCCTGCGCATGCCCAAAGCCCCTCTATTGTTTTTAAGCGAGATGAACACCTTGTGCATGGCTATGAGTGCCAAGCATCGCACTAGCGAAGGTAAGAAGCACCGGAAAAAGGTCCTGCGACAAATGAAAGCTTTGCTGCGCCGTATCCAACAGCACGCACAAAGGCACTTAAATCGACTTAAAGAACTAGGTGAAAATACCGACCTGAGCCCCAGGCAGATCCAGTGTATTATTACCGAGATGGAGAATGTCATCGAGCAGGTGCCCGCGATTCTCAAGCAGGCCCATGAGCGTATCATTGGTGGGCGCAAGCTGGCCAATAAAGATAAGATCTTGAGTTTGTATGACCCAGATGTGCAAGTGATCAAACGCGGCAAAAGTAATGGAGAAGTTGAGTTCGGCAACAACCTCTGGCTGGGAGAATCCTTGGACGGCTTTATTGTCGATTACCTTTTGGAAAAGGAAAAGACCAGCGATTCAAAACAGGTCGAGTTGGCCATCGAGCGGCTGACCAAAGAGCAATCACTAGCAGTGACCAGCGCATGGGGCGACCGAGGACTGCATCGCACGAAGAACGAACAAACGTTGAAAAACAAAAGTATTTACAGCGGCTTGTGTCCGCGTGACGTCACCGAGTTGAGCGAGCGTCTGCAGGCTGAACCGCAGCTGCGTGAAGGCCTGAAACGCCGTGCCGGCACCGAGGCACGGATCAGCATCATCATCCGCAAGTTTATGGGAGCTCCCGCCCGTGCCAAAGGTTTTGAGCACCGAGAAATGATGGTGGGATGGGCAGTGCTAGCTCACAACCTGTGGAAACTCGCTCGACTCGAACAGGCCAAGCAGCCCCCGCAAATTGAATCGGCAGCCGCTTAACTTCCCACACCACATCGAAATGATATCCGGAACTTACCAGCAGAGGTTCCAACGCACGCGCATCGATTCAAATTACTGAAAATCACGTTTCTGACGTTGTCGTTGCTGATTTTTAGGTGATATCAGCTCTTTTTGCACTGCAAGCAGAGCTAGACTGAAAAACGCCAACTAACATGCTACCTAAATTGCCAGAAAAGCCGCTCATCTGGGACGGGCTCAAAGGTAGGCGTTTCTTTGTCTGCGACCATGATCCGCTCTACACCAAAGAGTTTCGTCAGATACTCACGGATTCAGAAGTTGAAGTCATCCAAACTCGGGTAGGCTGCCCGCAGCAAAACGGTTATGCTGAGAGTTTTGTTTCGGCGATTAAGCGTGAGTGCATTGATCACATGATTTTTTTCAGTGAGACGTCACTTCGTCGCGCTGTCGGACAATACGTTGAGCATTATCACCAAGAACGGAATCACCAAGGGCTCGATAATTTAATACCGTTTCCGAACATCCCTCAAAACCACTCCGAGAGTGGGCCGATCGTAAAAAGTGAACGGCTAGGAGGGTTGCTCAACTATTATCATCGAGAAGAACAGGAGGTGGGCGAAGCGGCTTAAAAACTGAACCAAATATTTCCGAAACGGCACTCGCAGTTACCTTATGGGAATTTATTTCGATCAGTTCGCTTTTTCAATAGTGATTGGCCAGCCAACATGCCTGAAGCGTTAAGGTTCTAAAAAACGAGCAAAGTGGTTAACTGGAGATGAGGCGGTCGAAGCTTGTTTTCCTGTAGTTTTCACTCGGCTGCTGAGTCACTTGTTGAGTTTTGAGAGAGAATGTCCAAATTTGTGCAGAGTAGGGTTCATCTTTGCTCGGCGTTTATTCCAGCAAATACACAAGTCTCGCTTCAATGTTTGCAGACTGTCTAGTTTACGCATCTCAAATTCTGTGGATGCAAGCTCTTCCCTGGCAATGGCATTGTCTCAAGATAGAACCTAGATCTAAGTTGATGTTTAAGCTTCTCGAGTGCTCGGTGAATAGAGCTAATTAGACATAAGCGTTATTGGACGGATGCTTCTGATTCGACATAAGAGGCAATAGTGCGGAGGATTCTCCGATCCCCATTGGCCAGCCACGAGCCAAAAGTTGATTTTGATGCGCCGCTACTGCCTCGACTGAAGCGCTTAGCCCAAGTAGGGAATTAGGGATTGAGGGCATCTGATAAAATTTATCGGATGTAGGTTCTTTGAACCGGAGTAACCATAGTCATTATATCAATTATAGTTGAAAACGGTATTACTTTACCGCGAAGATGCCGTCTTTATAGGCTTTGGCGACGGCTGCGGGTGCATTTTGAACTTTGAGTTTGTCGTAGATGCGCCTGATGTGGGTGGAGACTGTGTTGTTGGAGATATTTAAATGATCTGAAATTTCTTTTTGAACTCTCCCTTCTGCCAGTAAGGTTAGGATCTCCAGCTCACGATCTGAGAGAGGTTTCTGCGTATAGCTTGAGCGTGTGCCTTTGTTTAAGGCATGAACCAGATAGTGTGCAACTTCGGGATCGATAATGGCGCCGCCATGAACTGTCGTTCGGACGCCGTCGAATATTTGTCGGCGCGTTGCATCTTTAAGTAAATAGCCGGACGCTCCGGCTGAGATCGCGGCGACGACGTCTGCTTCGTGTTCCGATTGAGTTAGCACGATGATCGGGATCTTGGGATTGATTTTAGTTAAATGGGGAATGGCCTCGATGCCAGAAAGTCCCGGTAAATTTAGGTCGAGTAGAATGAGGTCGGGAGTGTCGTCGCTTGACCCTGCTTCCAGCTTGCCAATGGCTTCCTCGGCCGTGCCAAATTGACTACTGATTTTAATGTCGTCTTCTCTTTCAACCGCGAGGGTGATGGTTTCTCGGTATTCGGGACTGTCTTCGACCAGCATGATTTGGATTTGTTTTTGCATAACGTCTTTTCGTATTATCTATGAGTGTGACTTCTTCTGGTGGATCGTCTGATTATTTAATCTTTCGCCAACGGAATGGATTGAGAAATTTAAACTTGTCGTAGTTCAAGCGTAGGGTGATTTGTGTGCCGCCCGTGCTTGGATTTACTGTGTCGACTTGAGCACCGATTAGACGGGCGCGCCGCTTGAGTGAGGAAGGCGTTTGTCCTGATAGGCCTTTGCCGTTGTCGCTAATGATTAGAATAATCTCTTTGTAGTTAGCTGTTAGCTGCGTGTAGACTTGTGTGGCTCCAGAGTGACGACATATGTTGATGAGCGCCTCTTTGTAAAAGAGAAAAAGATCAATGCTTGTGCGGGGCTTGAGTTGTTCGATCCATTCTTCGCCTTCGACTGAAAAGCTGTGATCGAAATTGCCCCCGATACGTTTGGCCGTGCGTTGCATATCGCTGACCAGCCCGATAAAAAGCCCTTTGGCTTCCAGTATATTTGTGCAGTAGCGAATAGCTGTCGTGGTTCGATTCGCGAGCATCAGGATGCGTTGATGTGTAGATTTCCATTCGTCAGGAGATTCTGTGTCTTGGGCTAGATCGCTCAGCATTCTAATCGAGTGTATGTTGGCGCCGAGTTCATCGTGTAGGTCGGCGGCCAGTCGTTCTTTGATAAGGGCGATTTGCCTGAGCCGGATGATGCGGTCTATTAGAATAATCGCGCCGATGCTGACGATCAATAGGGCCGCTAGCCAGATCAAGCGCTTGAAGTGGGTCTTCTGGCTCGCATAGCGTTGGCTCAGTTCTGCCATGACGATTGGACGTTCTTTTTCTAATTCGTGCCGCTGGGCGAGCTCTTGAATCCATTGTCGAATCGGTAGGATTTTTCCGTAGAAGTTGTGGCCATCCGTTAGGGTCGATATATCTCTATCTACTTTGGGCGCATCAAAGTTGACGCTGGCTTGTATGCCGTAAGCCACGTTTTGACCTTCGGAGAAAATCTCAATCTCAGCGAAACCAATGAACGATTTTGTAGTGCCCCTATCGTCATGGTCGTCTGTGGGCAGACCCGTCAAGCGGACAAAGCGGCATCGAGTTTCGGGAAGGTTCCACATGAGTATGGGGCCCATCTCAAAAATGGACGACGCTTGGTGATCCACTAAGGTGACTGCATCCGAAAAGTCAGCATCGTTAGAGGCTTCGATCTTCAGATGTTTAGGTGTCCCAGGATCATTGATGTTTCCCTGTGGGATTGTGTCGCTCAGTTCAATTGCGTGCAGGTGGATACGAGAAATCGTCTGCGGCGCTTTCAAATCGATCGTTATTGCGGGTGTGTCCGTCGAAATGACTGAACTCATCCATGCGTTACTTTTCCACCCGTGGCTTTCATCCATGAGATAGGGGACGAATCCATCTGTCAAATAACGTGCGCCCCATGGGATAGCCAGCACCGGGCCTTGGGTGGACGCGGTGACCGGCCTTTTCAGGGCGACGTTTTCTGATCCGCTGAAGACGAAAAGTTCCGTCAATTGTAGAATGTATTGGCCGTCATACCCCCGGGGGGACAGGCGATCCGCATTGACCCGTATCCATGAGGCAGTTGTGTTTGAGCAAGGTATTACGACTGGTGCGATACGTGGCAGTAGGCCATCCACCTCTGTGTATGAAGCGATTACTTGACCTTCGTCTTCGTTGCCATTGCCCGCAATGATTTGAAAGCTTAAAGGGAATCCGTCCGCTTGGATGCCTGATTCGGTGGATCGCCACAGGCAGGGGACTAGCACGATTTCGTCAATCGGGAATTCGCCCCCTAGATCGACTTGCACCCATTCGGTGTGCTCGCTGATTTCTCTGGGATCTGAGCGGTAGCCGATGGAGCCCGCCCCGCCGCGCAGATTGATCGGGGCCAGTTGAGCGAGTGCTTCGTCGATGACCGCCAAGCGTTGCTCAAGCGCGTCGAGTGACAACTCCTGTTGTTCGGCGTGCGCTGGCAGCATAGACAGGATTAGAGCAGTTGAGAATAAAAGTATGCGCAGATCCATGTTGGATATAGGTAGCACGCTAGCAGCGGCCTGTCATTTTTAATTTTTCTGAGTGAGCAGCATGTGCCCTTCGCCGTAGACTGCGACTATGCCTTGTCACCTAAAAAGGTGACTAGGTGGATTTATAAAAAACGATATAATGTCGCCGTTGATGAGTTATTTGGCTCTAAACAAACTGAAACAAATTCCCCATACTTTGTAATACAAATAATTATGAGAACGCAACTTAGTATCATAGCAATGCTCTTAGGCCTCGGTGACTCTTTATCCACGGGGCCGATTTATTAATGACTTCCTCGAGCGGTTTGGGAAACTGGACCTATACGGTCATATCGGCACCCGAGATGCATCCATCTGGCTGGTGAATGGGGGGCGATCTGAAATTGGTTACCACTGATTACGATGACATCGAGCAACATGCCTTGATTCGATCCGGAGCAACTATGGCTGCCGGCGAGGAGGCTCTGTTGACGATGGCGCAATGGCCGGTGTCTGGATCAGGAGATGACAACAATTCGTATGGTCAATTACGTGGGGGGCACTCTTCAAAGCGGAGATCTAGTCTCTGCTCGGCACCCTATGGCCGTCCGGACACCGGATGGCAAGCAGATCGTCTTTAAGATACCGTCGCCGGAGAACACTACTCGCTGCAGGGGCTATAACAATAACAGGACAGGCAATCTGTTATTCTAGTAATAAACTTAACCATCCGAACCCTTTAACTTTTCATCTATGAGTGATTTTGAACACGAACCTCCGGTTGTCGCAAACGTCGTAAAAAACGAATATGAGCGAGAACCCGTCCCCGAGCACGCGCTGAAAGGCCCCAAGTCATTTTGGGGAATGTATGCGGGCGAACATGCCGCCGGCACGGAATTTATGATCGGGCCACTATTCCTGCTCGCGGGGGTCAGCCTGCAGAATATCTTCTGGGGGCTCCTCTTAGGAAACATCCTTGCCGTCTGCAGTTGGCGTTTTCTCTGTGCTCCGATCGCCACCCGCGCCCGTATGACGCTCT
Source organism: Coraliomargarita algicola (assembly GCF_033878955.1). Taxonomy (NCBI): domain Bacteria; kingdom Pseudomonadati; phylum Verrucomicrobiota; class Opitutia; order Puniceicoccales; family Coraliomargaritaceae; genus Coraliomargarita; species Coraliomargarita algicola. Next base: position 1,630,441 of record NZ_CP138858.1, on the reverse strand, counting down.
ACTTTCAACTGGAGAAGATCGCGGGCAAGGGCCTGGTCAAGGTTTACAACTTAGCCAACGGCATCCTGTTCTGCTTCCTCGCGGGTGCGATGATCACCGTCTCTGCCACCGCCGTGGGCATACCGTTCAACCTGGAAATGCCCGCGTTTGACGCGATCTATCCGAATAGCCTGACATTCGTCGCCATCGTCGTCGGAGTCGGCGCGGTCATTACCGTGGTCGCCTCGCTCGGCTACGAGGCCGTTGCCAAGTTCGCCAACATCGCCGCGCCTTGGATGGTGCTGGTGTTTTTCGGCTGCGGCGTCGTCGCGCTCAAGCAACTCGGAGTCACCTCATACGCCGAACTCGAATCGATCTGGTCGGAATCCATCACCTTCGCCCAGGCCGGAACGGAGGGCGCCCCGATGGGCTTCTGGAGCGTGGTCCTTTTCGCATGGTTCTGCAACGCGGCCATGCACGTCGGGATGTCGGATCTTTCTGTCTTCCGCTATGCGAAAAAGCCTTCCGCTGGGTGGGCCACGCTTGGCGGCATGTTCATCGGCCACTATATGGCATGGATCGCCGCCGCGTTCATGCTCGCCGCACAGATCAAGCTCGTGCAGAGCGCCACGCCCGTTCCCGGTCCTATGGCCAACAACGTCGCGGGGCTCGCGGGCATCATCTGCGTGATCGTCGCCGGATGGACCACCGCGAACCCCACCATCTACCGCGCCGGGTTGGCGTTCCAGGCGATCTTTCCGAAGAGTCGGCGCCTGACCATGACGCTGACGGCCGGCGCCATCGCGACCTTCGCCGCCGTGTTCCCGGCGTTCGCCTTCAAGCTGCTCGGCTTCGTCGGCCTCTACGGCACCATTCTCGCCCCGATGGGCGCGATCATCTTCGCTGACTGGTCCTTTAGCCGCCGAGTCGGCATCACTCAGTTCTACGCCGAAAGGCACGGCATTCTATACAACCCATCCGTGTTGCTCGCATGGCTGATCCCTGTCGCCGTCGCTCTCTACTTCATTGTCGGGAAAGGGGGCACCGCCTGGTATTTCCCGCTCCCCGCATGGATCGCCTGCGGCATGCTCTATCTCGTGTTCAGCCGATTCCTTCAAAAAACTACTTCATGAAAGCTATCTGCAAACCTATAAGTTGGATCTCGCTACTGCTGATCATCATCCCGCCTTTCCTTTATTTCTCCAACACTATTGGCGAGGATCTGCTCAAGAGCCTGCTTGCGGTCGGAACCTTGGTCTGGTTCGTCACCGCGTCGCTCTGGATGTGGAACTCCGAGTAGATCATCGCCCAATATCACAGCCTGCCAGTACATGTTCACTGTCGTACCAAGAAAATGAAATTCTTCCTCCTTTCCCTTGCCCTCTTCGGGGGGGGCGACTTTCTGCGGTGGCACCCAAAAACATTCTCTGCATTCTTGCGGATGATCAGCGCAGCGATGTGCTCGGCTGTTAGGGCAACGAGCTTATTCAAACCCCGACGCTTGATAGCTACCTGACAACTCTCCCCGAAATCAGAAAAAGGAACAAATGATGCTGAAACTATTTGAGATACGCCTACACGTCGCCGCCGCGGTCATCACGCTCGCTTCGCTTTGCTCAGCCGTTGCGGAGCAGCGGCCCAATCTTCTGTTTGTATTTGCCGATCAGTGGCGAGGTCAAGCGACGGGCTATGCGGGCGACCCGAATCTGCTGGGGAAAACGCCGCATCTGGATCGGCTGGCGAAAGAGGGGGTTAATTTAGTCAACGCGGTTTCGACCATGCCCGTGTGTACGCCGTATCGCGCCAGCTTGCTGACGGGGCAATATGCGCTGTCTCATGGCCTTTTCATGAACGACGCGCCGCTTAATCCGGAGCTCACAACCATCGGCAAAGTCTATAAAGCGGCGGGCTATGACACCGCCTATGTCGGTAAATGGCACATCGACGGGCACGGACGCTCGGCTTATATTCCTGAAGAGCGGCGGCACGGTTTTGATTACTGGAAAGTGCTCGAATGCACGCACAACTACAACAACAACTCCGCCTACTACGCAGGGAACGATCTCAAAAAGAAAAAATGGGAGGGTTACGACGCCATCGCGCAGACCCGCGACATGCAGCGCTATATTATCGAGCACGCTCAAACCCAAAAGCCGTTTATGGCCGTTCTCTCTTGGGGGGCGCCGCACGACCCGTACAACACCGCGCCCGCTAAATATAAAAAGCAGTTTCCGGTGTCGAAGATTCAACTTCGCCCCAATGTCCCCGCCGCAAATGCAAAAAGAGCGCGCAAAGATCTCGCGGGCTACTACGCCCATATTATCGCGCTCGACGAATGCCTCGGCGATCTAATGGCGACACTTGATGAGGCGGGTATTCGCGACAACACGATCCTCGTTTTCACCTCCGACCATGGCGATATGCTCTATTCGCACAGCGAACAACGCAAACAGCAGCCATACGACGAATCGACTCGAGTCCCATTGTTGGTGCGTTATCCAGCCCGCTGCGACGGGCGGGAAATCGATATGCCGATCGGCTCGCCGGATATCATGCCTACACTCCTCGGACTCAGCAGCCTCCCAATTCCCGAAGGTGTGGAAGGTAGCGACTATTCCCGCGTTCTGACGGGCGAATCCGAGCCCAGCAATGACGCGGCGCTGATTGAATGCATCACTCCGTTCGGGTCCTGGCATCGTGGCAACGGCGGGCGCGAATACCGTGGCCTCCGCACGCGGCAATACACCTACGCGCGCGATCTCAAAGGTCCGTGGCTCCTTTTTGATAACAAAAAAGATCCGTATCAAACAACCAACCTTGTCGACTCGCCCGATGCGGAACCTGTGCTAAAAAAACTCGATGCGATGCTTACGCAAAAACTAGCAGAACGATCCGACGAATTTATGCCCGGTGAAGCATACATCAAAAAATGGGGCTACAAAGTCGATGGCCGCGGAACCATTCCTTACATTAAGTAAAATTAGCAGAGCATCTAGCAGGATGCTTCCTGATTAGAAGATTACTATGAAAAATAACGCATTAAAATTGTCACTCGCTACACTTGGCCTGTGTCTGACCTGTGGGGTGAAGTTATTGGATTAGTTCGCCCCATGCGTTTGATTGACAGGGATGTGAGTGCGGGGGCCCTTTGGGCGGCATGAACAGCAAACGTTCGTGCGTACGCATATGGATGTTATGGCAGTGGCTGACTTTTTGAATGTCGAAGCATGGACAAAACGTGGCTTAGTGCGCTTTCATGTATTTTTGTAATGTCTCTGGCTAAGCGAAAAGTAGAGATCGCTCATATCGGATGTCAGGTGAATGGTGAAGTTATGGCGCAAGTTGCACGTAACCTAAGCGATGTTGAAGACGGATTCCTGCGTGACATGAAATATTTTATTTGTGATCGCGATGTGCTGTTTACCAAAGAATACCGAAGTATACTTGAAGGCTCAGGAGTTGAAGTCATTCGAACACGGGTAGGGAGACCGCAACAGAATGGATATGCCGAGCGCTTCGTGAAACCAATCAAGACAGGGTGCCTCGATCATTATATTTTTCTCGGCGAAAAGCTCCTGCTTCGAGCAGTTGAGCAATACGTAAAGCACATTTCACTGCCTATGGCTCTGTCACCTAATCAGGTGACTATACAAATCTTATATATAACGATATTCTAGTGTGAGTCTGGAGTTATTCGTCTCTAGGCAAATAAAAAATTATTATCCCAAACTACGTAATACAACAATGAAAAAGCAACTTAGTATCATAGCAATGCTCGCAGGCCTCGGTGGCTCTTTGTCCGCCGCGACCCTTTTTGACGACTTTACTGGGGTCAATGCACTGGATAACTGGACCCATACGGTCATTCTGGACAACGGTAACACCGGCACCCAAAATACATCCACTTGGCAGGTGAATGGCTCTGACCAGCTGGAATTGGTTACCACTAATTTCGATGCCATCGAGCAACATGCCTATATCCGCTCCGGTGCCAGCGTGGCTGTCGGCGAGGAAGCTCAAATTACTCTGACGCTTCCTATTTCCGGAAATAATGCGAATGATTCTTTTGGTATTTACGTCGGTGGCACCGCTCCGGTGTTTAATGTGCGCCAGGACTTCCTCACGCACTATAACAAGAGTGGGTCTGCTAGTAGCTTTTCCACTGGTTTTAATGGCACCACTGCCATTGCTAGCCAATTTGGAACTATTACAGGTGCCGATACGCTTTTCATTGCTCGGACTGCGACGGACACTTATGAGGTAGGCTACTATACTGGTGCTACCCGCACAATTGTTTCAACTCGTGTCGGGCAAATAACTGACGCGGATGTTGTCGGTATTTTCGCTGACACTCGAGCGAATGGAACGCTTTCAAGTATTGATTCCTTTCAAATCATTCCAGAGCCAGGCAGCTTCGCCTTGCTTGCCGGTCTCACCGGCTTGCTGGGTGTGATGCTTCGCCGTCGCAGCTCCTGAGCTTGTCGAATGGACGTCGCGAGCGCGAACACTCGATGATTCGCTTAACTTATTTATTATTAGGGTTAATCATCAGCTTATAGGGGGCCGATGGTTGAGTCCGGCACGCTTGAGAAAGTGTGCCGGACTTTTTTGCGCTCAACGCGCCGTTGTGGGGTGATAGGATTTCGGCCCCCTTCTTCGATCTTCGCGGTTACGGTGAGCATGTTGGGCGAGCAGGGGGAGATGATGGTTTTGATGAAATCACGAGGAACTCTCCATACTGATGGATGATGACACTCAACGGCTCTTTTAGGATTAAGAGTTCCGATTGGCAGAGGGTCACCCATTACGGTGACAAGACAAGCGCTCTAAAAGCTGATAGTATGGAAAGATGTTATTTTTAGTCGTCCAACGAGTTCTGAAGAACCGCTGAATTTGTATCATATGATTTTAAAATATACCTCAGCGACACCGCGCTTTTCCTTTGATCCATTAGAAACTATGTTAAAAACAAAACTATTACTGGGCATGCTGGTTGTTGCGAACTTTGCCCATGCGGCGGATCTGTATGTCTCTCCTGCGGGTTCGGACTCCAATGGCGGGAGCCAAGCCGCCCCGGTGGCCTCGCTGGCCCGTGCGCAAGCGCTGGTCCGCTCCCATGCAGGCAAAACGCCGGTTACGGTGCATGTGGGCGATGGTATCTATTATCTGCCAGAGACGCTGGTCTTCACGCCTGCTGATTCAGGGACGGCGGCCTACCCGGTTGTTTTTATGGCGGAAAATGAGGGGGGGGCGGTCTTGAGTGGTGGCTCGAAGTTGAACCTTAGCTGGCAACCGTATCGCGACGGCATCTATCAGGCCACGACTCCGACTGGTTTGGAGATCGACCAACTCTTTATCAATGGCCGCAATCAGCGCATGGCACGTTACCCGAATTACGATCCGAATAAGAAAGCGGAGCCCTATCAGGGATACTCTGCTGATGCTTTCTCGAAGGATCGTGCCGCTAATTGGGCGGATCCGACCGGCGGCTATATTCACGGAATGCACCGGGCTAGCTGGGGTGGCTACCATTTTCTCATTACCGGCAAGGATGCGACCGGCAAGGTCACTTATGAGGGAGGCTGGCAGAACAACCGCAAGTCTGGAATGCACGAGAAATTCCGAATGGTGGAGAATATCTTTGAGGAGCTCGATGCGGAAGGGGAGTGGTATCACAACGCCAAAACCGATACGCTCTACTACAAGCCCGCGGCTGGAACGGATTTGCACTCTGCCACTGTCGAAGTGGTGCGTTTGCGTCACCTCGTCGAGTTTCAAGGTTCAGAGTCCGCACCTGTGAAACACATCACCCTTCAAGGATTCGTGGTGCGTCATGCGGCGCGCACCTTTATGGACACTAAAGAGCAATTGTTACGCTCGGACTGGGCTATTTACCGTGGCGGTGCCTTTATGCTGACTGGCACTGAAGATATCCAAATTCTGGATACAGAATTCGATCAGGTTGGGGGTAACGCGATATTCGTCAACAACTACAACCGACGCACTTTGGTGAAGGGCTGCCATATTCACGATTCCGGCGCCAGTGGCGTCTGCTTTGTCGGGGATCCCGATGCCGTGAGAAATCCACTTTTTGAATACAACGAGAAGAACGACCTTGCGAGCATCAGCCGCACGCCTGGTCCGAAGACCAACAACTATCCCTCTCTCGGTGTGGTAGAGGATTGCCTGATTCATGGCATCGGTCGCACTGAGCGCCAGCCTGCCGGAGTGATGATGGACATGGCGATGGAGATTACCATTCGAGATACGTCGATCTACGACACCGCGCGTGCGGGGCTCAATATTGGCGACGGTGCCTGGGGCGGACATTTGATCGAGCGTGTGGATGTGTTCGATACCGTGCTGGAGACTCACGACCACGGCTCCTTTAACTCCTGGGGACGCGACCGCTATTGGCGCTCGGATCACCTGACGGCGTCACAGGCAGCAGTCGATAAGGAACCAGACCTTCCGTTTCTCGATGCCATAAAGACCACGGTCATTCGAGACAGTCGCTGGCGTTGCGAGCATGGCTGGGATATCGATTTGGATGACGGGTCCAGCAACTACGATATTTATAATAATCTGATGCTCTGTGGTGGCCTGAAGTTGCGTGAAGGTTTCCGCCGCCGTGTCTGGAATAATGTGATTATCAATAATGGTCTCAGTTCACATGTTTGGTTTCAGAATAGTAATGACTCCGTGCATTCCAACATCATGGCTAGGGCGAATGGGCCCTATATCAAAGAGGATGTCACAGTGGAGGGCTTGGTGAACAGGAACTTCTACTACAGCTCTAACGAAGTAACGCTGAAACAGTTGCAGGCTAAATACAACTGGGATGCCGATTCTAAGGTTGGTGACCCTTTATTCGTGGATCCCGAGAATGGTGACTTTTCCGTGAAAGAAGGCTCACCGGCCTTCGCGGTTGGGTTCAAGAATTTCCCCATGGATCAATTCGGAGTGAAGAAGCCGTCGTTGAAGGCCATCGCGAGGACTCCCTCGTTCGGACCAAAGCCGAGCAAGGCTAAACCGACTCCTGACAAGGCGGCGGTTGTTCCGCAAGCGCAGGTCTGGCAGGGCGCGACGCTGCATTCACTACAAGGGGAAGAGTTCTCCGCTTACGGCGTCACCAAGTCGGATGGCGGAGTCGCGCTCAAGCGTATCGTCCCGGGATCGGTCATGGCGCAAGCCGGCTTCAAGACAGGTGATCTGATTCAGAGAATCGACGGGCAGAAGGTCAGTACGACCACCGACCTTTTCAAGATTCTGGCGTCGAAGCCTGCGGAGTCCTATGAGATGACTGTTGTTCGCAACCAACAGAGTGGGAAACTGCGCATTGTTCCCCATAGCGATGTGGTGGTGGAGACCAGTAACGAAGCAGGCGGTTTCTCGAAGTTGCCACTAGCGGCAAAAGCCTCCGGTACAATCACTACCAAGCCGAAGACCAGCAACGAGCCCGTGGCCGTATTGACGGATGGAAGGCTTGCTGATGATTTCGGGTGCGTCTTTGGTAATACCATTCGCAATGGCGTATACAGGATGGACCTTGGCGCGGTGAAGGATCTCTCCGCTGTCACCGCTTGGTCGTTCAACCAAAGTGGATCGCGCGGGGCTCAGATGCTGACGATCTATGGCAGTAATGACTCGAAGGATCCCGGTTGGGACCTCGGAAAGTTTACCGCGCTCGGGTCGATCGACACGACCGCCCTTACCAGAAAAGACTACTCTGCGGTATCGCTACGCGCACGCTCTGGGAAGTCACTGGGAAGCTACCGCTGGATTGCCTGGGCCGTTAGCCCTGTCAGTGAAATCGGAGGTGGTGAGAATACCGCTTTTCAGGAATTCTCGGTCGAGGTTCGCTAGGATCAGATCACTACAATTTACTTACATACAAACTTACAAAACAACTAAATGAAGAAACACTCACTACTCGCTTTGTTCACCACGACAATGATCGCGGGCACCTTTCAAGCACACGCTGACCCGATGGTTTGTATTGAAAAAGTCAATAGCCCAAGCGGCTTCAGCCATCTTCCCTTACCTACGACTCCTGTCGGCAGGGTGACGGCCAACCAGAAGGTCGTCGATAATTCACTCGAAACCTTGGTCGATGGAGCGCTCGCTGAAGGGTTTGGGCCGGTCTTCAATAATGGTGTCAAGGACGGGGCCTATAAGATGGATCTGGGTCGTGTGCAGCCTGTCGCGGCCATTACCAGTTGGTCGTATAACGAGGGAAGAGTGCGCGGCGCCCAGAAGCTTTCACTCTACGGCAGCAATGCTACCTCCGATCCCGGTTGGGATCTTTCCAAGTTTACTGCGCTCGGCACGATCGATACTGGCGGGGCCTCGACCCAATATTCCGCAGCTTCCCTGCGTGCGCCTCTCCAGCAGTCGCTCGGATCCTACCGCTGGATCGTGTGGGCACCTGCACTGATTTCCAATCGCGGCGGCGGTGAGAATACCGCGTTTCAGGAACTCTCGGTAGAGCTGGGGGCCAACCAACGGATCGTGCCCGCCGAAAGCATCGAGAATGTTTACCTGACGCTTATTCCAGAGGATAAAGGCCTCGATCCGGCCTGGGTGAAGTCCTTGTTCGAGCGCGGCGAGAAAGAGGTCTATAGCTCGGATGCGGCGATGCAGCATATCGGCATGCCGGTTGGTGGGCTGTTTGCTGGCACGGTGTATTTGAGTGGCGATGGGCGGTTGTTCAACTGGGATATTTTTAATAAAGAATCATTGGGCATCCTGCCGGGGCGTATGGAGTTCGAGGGACGTAATCGGCCATGGGATAATGGCGCCCTCTATGTGGCTCCGATGAAGCCAGAGCAACCCTTCCATCAAGGCTTTACGATTCGGGCAAATGGCAAGGAGGTGAGCTTGGATGCTAAGGGTTTTAAGGACGTGACCTTTAACGGGCAATACCCACGTGCGCTGGTTAGCTTTCAAGGTGCGGAACTGCCGGTGAGTGCTCAACTGGAGGCGTTTTCGCCGTTCATTCCGATGAATCCCGATGATTCGGAACTGCCAGCTACCGTGATGCACTACACGGTGAAGAACGAAGGTGCTCAGCCATTGGATCTGACACTTGCTGGTTCCCTCGAGAATGCGGTGAGTTTTATATCCAGAGATTATAAAACTGGGCAGATCCGAAACCGCGTAGTGGATCAGAATGGATTTGTCGGCGTGGAGTGCTCCGTATACTCTTATGATACGGTGGTCAGAGATTCTCCGCGCGAAGCGATCCCGTTCGAAACATTCGATGCAGATGCCGCGCAACGCTGGACTGGCACAGGGAGTGCCTTTGGGAAAAGCCCTTTCGGAGACAATAGCGAGGGGCGAGTCAATACCCTTACCTTTGAGCCTAAAGAAGGTGAGGCATTATCGGGCAATGAACAACGGCAGGCGAATCAACGCATAGGGGGATTGACCGGAACTTTAACCAGTCGGCCGTTTAAAATTGAACGCCAGTTTATCACCGCATCGGTAGCGGGCGCTGCCGACCTCACCAAGGTCGGGCTTTACGTGCTGGTGGATGGTGAGGTCGTTGCCTCTACCTCGGGAAGCTATAGTAACAATTTGATACCAGTCACGCTGGACGTGTCGCGTTTCGAGGGCAAAATGGCGACCTTGGAGATCCGCGACCATGAGAAGCCGCAGACGCCGCACTTGCGAACCATGGCTGGCATCATCGTGGACGATATTGTTTTCACCGACACACCTGCGGTGCCGCGCACGCTTCTGGAAGACCTGCCAGATTTCGGAACCATGTCGCTGGCCTTATTGGGTGACGGGGAGGTGGATGCCTCGACGACTGCGGCGAATCAGCAAGCGGAGGCAACGGCCGAGCTTGGCGAATCGCTGGTGGGCGAAGTGGGTCGCTCCGTGCGTCTCGCTCCAGGCGAGGAAGCGACCTTCACCTTTGTGGTCTCGTGGTTTATACCGAATTATAGCAATGTGCATATGCCGAGAGAACACGCCGGGCATCATTATGCCTCACGCTTTGCGTCTTCGACCGAAGTGACCGCCTATTTATTGGAAAACTCCGACCGCCTTTTTACTCAGACGCGTCAATGGGTTGATACCTGGTATAACTCGTCGCTGCCGTATTGGTTCCTGGATCGCACCATGGCCAACACCTCGACCTTGGCCACTATGACCAGTCAGAGATTTGAGGACGGACGCTTTTGGGGATGGGAAGGGGTTTCCTCCTGCGCCGGAACGTGCTCTCACGTGTGGCAGTATGCGCAGGCAGTTTCTCGCTTGTTTCCCTCGCTGGAACGGAACACCCGTGATGTCGCGGACTTCGGTGTTGGCTTCAGTGCACAAGGCGGCATTGGTCACCGTATCAGTATGGGCGGCGGTCTGGTCGCCGACGACGGTCAGCTCGGGCGAATCCTGAGTGTCTATCGCGAGCATCAGATGACGACCGACAATACGTTCTTGGAGCACATGTGGCCGCGCGTGAAGAAAGGCATGGATTATATCATCGCCAAGGATAAGGATCAGGACGGTGTGCTGGATGGGTCTTATCAAAATACCTTGGACGGTAAGTGGTATGGCAAATTCTCTTGGTCGATCACCCAGTATGTCGCTGGCCTGCGTGCCGCCGAAGCGATGGCCAACGAAATCGGCGATACGGAATATGCGCAGCAGTGCAAGCATCTCGCCGATCAGGGTTCTACGGCAGTTGATGAGCTCTTCAATGGCGAATATTTCATTCAGGACAAAGGGGATAAACCCGACTCTTTTGGACACGGCGACGGCTGCTTTATTGATCAAGTCTTTGGCCAGAGCTGGGCACACTGGGTCGGGCTGGGGCATATCATCGATGTCGATATGCAGCGCAGCGCCTTGCGATCGATCTATCGCTACAACTTTATTTCTGACTTCGGGCCTTACCGCGAGGTGTTTCGTAACGGAAGGGTGTATGCCTTGCCGGGAGATGCCGGACTGCTGATGTGCACTTGGCCGAAAGGGCCGATGGGCAAAGGGGAAGACCACATCTACTTCTACGAAATCATGAGTGGTTTCGAGTGGCAGGCCGCATCGCATATGATCTTTGAAGGGATCGATGCACCCGATCTACTGGAGAAAGGATTGATCGTGTCTCGTGCGATTCATGACCGCTACAGTGCGGAACTACGCAATCCGTATAATGAGATTGAGTGTGGCGATCACTACGCCCGTGCCATGGCCAGCTACGGCGCTTATCAAGCGATGTGCGGCTATCAGTATCACGGCCCCAAAGGGGAGTTGTCGTTTGCACCGCGCCTGACGCCAGAAGACTTTCGCGCCGCCTTCACCACCGCCGAAGGTTGGGGGAGTTTTGCGCAAAAGGTATCTGGTGGTCGTCAATTTGCCGTGATCGATTTAGGCTACGGAACGCTCGAATTGAAGCAGCTGAGCTTGGGCAAGGTCAAGGGCACGCAGGCAAATGCTGTCTCAGTGAAAATCGGTGGGAAAGTGATCCCTGCGACATTGAACTATAACGAGGGTAATTACGTCGTGCATTTCGACACGACCGTCAGCTTGCAGGCCGGCCAACGCCTGGAAGTCGCCTTTAACTAAGAAACGAAATCGAGCAAAAATGAAACTATGAAGAAATTTCAATTACTATTATTAGCTTGCCTGGCGCTGCAGCTCTTTCCATCTGCCTGGGCGAATCAATTTCCAGGTGAGCCAACCGACTTTAAAGGGTTTGATCTTTATACCGTTCCGACATCAAGCGGCAAGATTAGGGTCGTTTGTCCTAAGACCGCTGCGCCTGGGAAACCCTGGCTGTGGAGGTATGGTATGTTCTGGATGTCAATACCGCGATTTTACAATGCGGATCTGGAGCTGGTTCGGCAGGGATATCATGTTGTGCTAGCACCGGGCAATGTCTATGGACATCCGAGCGGAAATGCCACCATTGATGCGGCGTATGATCTGCTGACCACGGAGTATGGGTTCTCGAAAAAGTGCAATCTGGCGTCCATGAGTCGTGAAACGCTGGCGTTGGCACGCTGGGCCTACACCCACTCGGAACGGGTGGACAGTCTCTATATCGACAACGGCGTTTGTAGCTTGAAGAGCTGGCCCGGAGGCAAATCCGTACCGGGCAGTGATTCCATTGCCTCTGGGAACTACACGCTCTGGGGGCAAGTCAAAGATACCTTTGGCTGGACCTCGGATGCAGAGGCGCTTGCGAAGCAAGAGGCGGAGAGCCTCATTGGCATGCTGGCACCGATGGCCGCAGCCGATATTTCGATTCTGATGGTTTGCGGAGACAGCGACCCCGCCGTTCCTTATGAGGAAAACGATGCGATCGTGGAAGAGCGCTATAAAGCGCTCGGCGGTTCCATCGAGGTGATTGTAGAAAAAAAAGGCCACTCTCACGGCATGAAAGCCCCGGCTCCGGTCATTGAGTTCATTAAACAGAACACCAGTGCCGGTAAAGAGTTGGGGGCTATTTGGTTCATCGGCGATTCGATTACGCAAAGCGTGGCCGATGGGGATCCAACAGGATCTCCCCGCAAATCGCTCTACGATCTGTTGATGGCGGATGGTTTCGACTTCAGCTATACCGGACATTTCACGGCCAATGTGGATGGCTTGCCGACAACGGGAGGCAAGCCTGCCGACAACCTCTATCACTATCACTCCGGAGTTTCCGGAATCCGAATTGGAGAGGCGGGTGGCGCGTCAGGCTTCGCCAAGAACCTCGTCACCTATTGGAACAGTGGCCGGTTAGCGGAGGAGAAACCTGATACTATTCTGATCATGCTTGGCACCAATGATGTGGCGACACCGGTTGGAGCGACCGATCGGTTAAGGAGTCTCGTTGAAGACATTTATTCATTACCTGATGTGGGGAACCCCGCCATTTACCTTGCATCTATTCCGCCGAATCGGAGAAACGCCAGTGATACCGCATATGTGGCCGCGTTTAATGCCGAGGTTCCAGGAATCGTAGCCGAGTTTCAGGCCGAAGGGAAAGATGTCCATTTTGTAGATCAGTTCACTGCGCTCGACGATGCGTATGCGAGCTGCATGAGGAGGGATAATCTGCACCCGAATGCAACAGGCAACGAGATCATTGCCCAAACATGGTTTGATGCGATTTCTGCGCCAGTCTATGTCACTGTAACGGAATGAGCGGTCTCCATGCCGTCATCGTGACCGACAGTAAGAGTCTCGCGAAGGAAGATAAACTCTTCGGTCGAATAAAAGTAACTAGAATTAAGTGAGTATTAAAACAAAATAATGAAATCACCTATCAACATCATGAAACGGATCTGCTTGCTGCTTACCGTGCTCCTTCTCGGAACATCCGCTAGAGCCACAGCCGAGTCGGAAAAACTGAACATCTGCCTGATTCTTGCCGACGATTGGCGGGCCGACTGCATGGGCCTGCTCGGACACGAGCTCGTCAAAACCCCAAACCTCGACCGGCTGTGTCGCGATGGATTTATCTTTCGCAATGCGTATGTGCTGGGCGGGGACCGGGGTGCTGTCTGTATGCCCAGTCGCACGATGATTCAGACGGGCGTCAGCTATATGCGCGAACAGATCAGCACGCCGACGCTTGCAGAAACAGTTAAGGCAGCTGGGTATGCCTCGATTCGCAGTGGTAAACATGGCAATAATCCGAACAACTTGGATAAGGTTTTTGATCAGCATCCAACCTCTCATCAATCGGCGGCGACTCATGCCGACAATATCATCGGATTCATTCAGGAGAATGCTGGTAAAAAGCCGCTGTTCCTCTATTTCGCGCCCGTCGAGCCGCATTACCCGCATGCTGCGCCCAAAGAATACCATGCGCATTACCAGGCTGACGAGATCCCGATGCCTCCAAACTTTATGCCAATGCATCCCTTCGATAATGGTGAGATGCTAGGACAGGATGAGCAGCTCGTGAAGTGGCCGCGCACACAGAAAAATGTCGGCGGCACACTCGCCCGTTACTATGCATCGATCGAGTATATGGACGCCCAAGCGGGTCGCATCATCGAAGCGTTGAAGCAGGCTGGCCAGTTCGAGAATACTATCTTCGTCGTCGCTGGCGACAACGGTATGGCGATGGGAGCTCACGGCTTGATCGGCAAGCAGAATCTCTACGAATTGGGCGGTATGCATGTCCCGCTTTTGTTCGCTGGTCCGGGCGTTCCTAAAGGGGACACGGATGCTTTTGCCCACCTCTATGATATCTATCCAACGATGTGCCATCTTGCCGGCATTGAAGTGCCCGCCGGCCTGGACGCCAAAGATTTATCTCCTGTCATCCAGGGCGAGCAGCCCAAGGTGCGCGATACCTTGTTCACCGCCTACATTGATGGGCAGCGCTCCATCCGTGACGAACGCTGGAAACTGATCCGCTATCCCTTGATCAACAAGACTCAGCTCTTCGATTTGGAAGCCGATCCCTATGAGTTGAACGACCTGTCGACTAATCCTGAGCACGAAGGGAGAATTGCCGAGCTTTCCGCTTTGCTCGAGACGACGCGTAAGGGCTATGGCGACACCGATCCGATCATGGTAGAAAACCCGCAACCAGAGGAATGGAGCTTGCCTGCCGTGATTCCCTCATGGGGGGAGATCGAACGGAGCCGCAATCGTGCAAAAGCCGCCGCAAAAGCAGCAGGCAAGGCAATACCTGCATTCAAACCCATTCAGCAGACGGGGCCGCACCCTGCGAGCGTCGAGATTGAAACAGCTTCAGAAGCGGGCGGTTTTTCTAAATTTCCATTGCCAAAATCTGCATCGGGAAAGGTTACAGCGAATCAGAATGTGGTAAAGCCCCTGTTGGGCTCGCTGGTAGACGGGAAAATAGCCGAGGATTTCGGGCCTATTTTCAACAATGGTGTTGAAAGCGGTGCGTATAAAATGGATCTGGGCCGCGCGCAGCCCGTTGCTGCGGTTACCAGCTGGTCATATAACAAGGACAAGCATCGGGGGGCGCAGAAAATTGTGTTGTATGGCAGCAATTCGGCCACTGATCCCGGCTGGGATCTGGCGAAGTTTACCGCGCTCGGCACCATCGACACGACTGGCGGAGCCAAGGCCAAGTTCACTGCCGCGTCGTTACGCGCTCCGGCGGGGCGGTCACTCGGTCAATTCCGCTGGATCCTCTGGGCGGTCTATCCGGTCACGGAACGAGGCGGCGGCGAACACACCGCTTTCCAGGAACTCGCAGTTGAGCTTCGTTAGTTTTGGAAAAGAGGCGAATCCATACGAGATGAACAACCTGATTGCCCATCCGGAATACGCAGAGGTGCTCTCCAAATTGCGCAAGAAGATGCACAGGCTTCATACGCAAGCGACCAATCAGAACCGATAATGCCTCAGTCTATTAAACCCATTTTGTTACTTCTCGGTTTACGTAGTATTCGATAATCGCAATAATAATGAAAACAAAACAATTCATAAAATGTGCATCAGCCGTTGTATCAGCAATTCTGATACAGGCTGCTGCCCAGGTTGATGCTGAAGAGCTTAATCGGGTGCGTGTGCCTCAGTTGGTGGAAACGATTGAAGAACGGGATGCCCGTGTGCAATGGTTTCGTGATGCCAAGTTCGGCTTGTTCATCCACTGGGGGCCCGCTGCGTTGAGCGGTGCGGAGATCAGTTGGGGGATGAAAGATCGAATCGAGCGTGGGGCGCAGCACCAAAAAGTGCCGCGCGATGAGTATATGAATCTCTATCGGGACTTTAATCCGGTGAACTTCAATCCCGACGAAATCATGGCTTTGGCTAAGGAGGCGGGCATGACTTACTCAGTGTTTGTGACCAAGCATCACGATGGGTTCAGTCTCTGGGACACTCAAGAGAAACGCTTTCCCGAGGATTCGGAATATCCGGTTCACTATTCGATCGCCGACACGCCCTATCAAAAGGACATCGTCTCAATGGTGCGGGATGCCGCTCAGAACAATGGGCTGAAAGTTGGTTGGTATTACAGCACGCGTGACTGGACGCATCCAGATTATCTGCAAGGGGACAATGTCGCCTATAATTCCTACTACGAGAATCAGGTGGAAGAACTGCTCCGCGATTATGGACCAGTTGATATACTCTGGTTCGACCATTGTTTTGGTGAATGGGATCAATATACCATTCCGCGTTTGTATCAAAAAATGTATGACATTGCTCCGAACCTGCTGGTAAACAACCGTGCCGCTCGTGGGCTTAAGAATATTCCAAGTGAGTATGTCGCGCTAAAGCATGGAGATTATGATACGCCAGAGAACCGTATGGGCTCCTTTCAGGCGGGCCGTGCTTGGGAGTCCTGTATGATTCTATCACCTAGTGATGATCATGGAGGTTGGTCCTATCGCCCCGATGGAGTGACCCGCTCTTTAAAGGAAACGATTCAATTGCTCTCTTCCTGTGTTACGGGCGACGGCAATATGCTGCTCAATGTCGCGCCCTTACCGGATGGCTCGTTGCGCGCGGAAGAACGTGCCATCTTAGAAGGTTTGGCTCCATGGACAGCACAATACCAGGAGGCGCTTTATGGCACCCGCGGCGGACCGTGGCTGAATGGCGACTGGGGCGGCGCAAGCTATCGTGGTCGCCATGTTTATCTGCATGTCTTTAATCCAGACGATGCGGGCATTGAGCTGAATCGCCTCCCGCAGAACGTGGAATCGGTGACTACGATGAATGGTAAAGCGATTCCATTCGTCCAGAATTTAGATACCCGTAGCCTTAAGATAACGATACCCAAAGAAGAGCGCAACCCATACGTGAGCATTGTGAAGATTACCTTGGATCAGGAGGTTGGGGGCATTCAATATGGATCTGCTTTAAAGGGAGAATCGGAGCAAATGATTCCCGGCACCTTAGTTTTTCGTCCGGCTGACGCTAAAATTGAGGGCGAAGCGATACTCCAAGGGCAGGGCGCTACGGCCACGATTGTCGGCTGGAATGATAAAGGCACGAAGATTCGCTGGCCGCTTGAAATCGGGAGCCCCGGGCGTTACGCTGTCGAATTGTTGGTTTCGGCGACCGAGATTGATTCCATGATGGTTGTTTACTTTGGCCCAGGTAAGCATCTTTACTCTGCAATTCCGGTAACTGGAAGTGTGGACGACTTTCAACGGGTGAAGGTCGGGGAAATGAGTTTTCCGAATGCCGATCATTTGGACTTAGTGCTCCAGTCGGTCGGGCATCTGGACTGGAAGCCGATTCAAGGTACGTGAAGTCAGGCTGGTGCCGATGAACTAGCGTGTCGTTTCTGCCAACTCTGAAGGGCTCCTCCATTAAAGAAATGATGAATCCTCTGCGCACATTAGCCACACATTTCTATCACGCCTTTTACAAGAATGAATGGCGAGGCGAGAATGATTCTGACCTCAGCGAGCTTCAATATTGGATGCCTACGAGGTGCAGCGTTTAGTTGCCGCAGAGAGGATCCTCTCAGGGGAGAAGGTCGTAGGTTACTAGGTTGGATGCACGGGCACCGCAATCCAAACTCAATTCGGGCCAAGCAGCACAAGCTACGAAATCACATACTCTTATGGAAAGACTCTTTATTGAGAGCGTGAAACTGAATATAGTCTAAAGATGGATAGGTTCTCCGGTGTCACCATTTGTGAGTCAACTTGGGTATCTCTATCACCTAATTAGGTGACGAGACAAACTGTCAGAGAAACTATAGTATGTAGCATGTTGTCGTCGTGCTAAATCGCAAGAAGTAGAAAATTCACGTGTTCTCCGCTCAATCTATCTCCCCTTTTTACTCTAAGAATGCCCCACTAATATGAAACATCTTATTCAAATCGTTTCATCTGCACTCTTTCTGCTCACTTTATCTGCTTGCTCGGCATATGAGGACGCTGTCTCCTCCGCGAACACGCCGCCCATTGATTGGCCGTCCTTTATTGGCAGGCAGGATATGAAGTGGGAGAATGAAGCGCCCACGGACTGGCTGCAGGCACCGTATCTTGGCAATGGTATGCTCGGGCTGATGCTGTTTCAAGAAAAGGCGGGTTTCAAAAACCCAGAGGCGACCAATGATAAGAATGTGCTCTCCCTTCACGTCGGTCGTGGTGATTATAATGACAATCGGCCACCTGTAGACGGGCGCGACCATACCTGGATTTACCGTGGGCGTCTGCCAATTGGTTTTTATCGAATTCGCTCTAAAGGTGATGTGACGGGAGTGGATTGGCGCTTGGATTTGTGGAATGCCAAATTGGTGGGCACGGTTCAAACGTCGGTGGGCAGTTACCAAATCGAAAGTGTGGTGCATGCGGAGTTTGACTCCTTTTACTTTAAAGTGACTGCCGAAGGCGATGAGGCGGTGGACTTTGAGTGGCAGCCTCAAGAGGCGCATTCCTATCCGCGCCGCGTCTGTGATCGCAATGCGGCGCGTAAAATCGCCAATGGGGAGGAAGTGACTGGGATCGATAAAGGCTTTACTTCGATGCCGTATCCGAAGGCACCCGAAGTCGAGGTTTCGCTCAACCCGAATGGGAATATCAGCCGTCAAGAACTCTATGCGGAGTCGGGCGAATTAATCACCGCATGGAAAGTAATCGAAGATACTACCGATCGCTCGAAGACCTTGGTTGGTTCCATCGCGTTTTCGCAGGCAATGGGCGAGGCGCTGCCTCAAGTGAAGGCAGATATGCGCCGCGGACTCCAAGAAGTCGAGAAGGGCACTTACCTGTCGAATCACGAGCGTTGGTGGAATGCGTATTATCCACAGAGTTTTGTTTCGATTTCGGATGATTTCTGGGAGCAGTTCTACTGGCTGCAAATGTATAAATTTGCATCGGCGACGCGCTCTAATGGTATGATGCTGGATGTGATGGGGCCTTGGTATCAGCCAGGGTTTTGGCCAATGATCTGGACGGACTTAAACGTGCAGCTCACGTATTGGACACATCTCACCGCGAATCGCTTGGAGGTGGGAGCTTCATTGGTGAACAAGACCGACCAATATACGCATAATTTGATCACCAACGTGCCAGAGGACTGGCGTGAGGATTGCCTAAATGCGGGAACGATCTTTCCTGCGGACATGGTGGCTCCCGTAGGGAAAAGTGTGGCGGATCACATGATCTGGCTGCTGCACGATTACTGGCTGCAATGTCGCTATGCGGATAATGCCAATAAAATGCGGGACGATCTCTTTCCGTTACTCAAGCGTGCGCTCAATACAAACCTGCGTTACATCGAAGAGCATCCGATCGATCTTGGGGATGGTAATATTCATTTTAAGAACACATGGTCGCCGGAGTATCCCGGCGGAAGGGGGGTGGATATCAACTACACCATCGCGTTAACGAAGTGGGCGGCTGAAACTCTACTCGATATCAACCGCGAGCATCAATTGAACGATCCGAAGGCGGCGGCATGGCAGCACTTGCTGGACAATTTGACGGACTATCAGGTAGATGAAACTGGCCTGCGGATCGGTCGCGACATTCCATTTGATAAAGCACACCGGCACTACTCGCACCTACTTGCGTTCTATCCCTTGTATGATTTGACGCCAGATAAGGATCGCGACCTACTGAAACGCTCGGTCGATCATTGGTTGAGGATTACCCAGAATTTGGACAATAAAAAAGATACTGCGAGATCTGTGACTGGCTACACTTGCACTGGGGCGGCCTCGATGTATGCCTCGCTAAATGACGGCGATACCGCTCTTAGCTATTTGAGAATGTTGCCGTTCAATAACGTGTCGTGCACTACGATGTATGCCGAAGGTAACCCGGTGATCGAGAGCCCCTTCTCGGCAGCCACTGCGATTCACGATATGCTGTTGCAGAGCTGGGGGGATACCATCCGTATCATGCCCGGTGTGCCGTCATCGTGGAAGGATGCGCATTTCCGTTCCTTGCTTTGTCAAGGCGGTGCGACCGTGAGTGCTGATCGCAGCGAGGGACAATTAATTTATGTCCAGATTGATTCGCCTAAACGTGCGCGTCAACTGACATTTAAAATGGAAATGCTCGATCCTCAATTCGCCATTATCGACTCTGGGGGCATCGTACAATCCGTCTCGCTGCGGACGAATGCGGATGGCTTTTATCAGGTAGAGCTGCCTGCCGATACCTCACTGAGGGCGACCGTTGCAGGCACCGATCTGGCCGCGATCCATCCTGTAAAATCGTCTGTGAAGAGTGCCAACATCTTTGGGCTTAACAGCCGCTATGAAGAAGTCGTGAAAGGTTTTAAGAAGGAGCGTTAATAACGAGGTATGCTTAAGGTATTTGTCAATGGTGCGCTATCCAGCGTAGCGCGGTGCTTTAGCCCGCGTTTGGTGCGCTATCCACAACTTACAATCGGAACTGCGGCTGAAGCACGCAGCTACACCACTATGAAATCCACTCGTAATTCTGGCTTCGCCATCGTCATCGCCCTCAGTTTGATGGCTTTTGTGCTACTCTTGCTTTTGTCGATAACTACTCTGGTGCAAGTCGAGTCTCAGAGCGCGCAAACGCATAAACATCGTTTAGAGGCGGAGCAGGCTGCGTTGCTGAGCCTCAACATTGCGATTGGTAAGTTGCAGGAAGTCGCGGGGCCGGATCAACGAGTGACGGCTGCTGCCGCGATTCTTGGTGATGCAAACAATGCGCATGTAAGCACTAATCCGGATGGTTCGAGCGCAACTGGGGCGAGCGTTAGTCCCGTTGCAGGCCAAAGTTCATGGACAGGTGTCTGGAAGTCGGACACCGTCTCAACGGACACAGCTAGCTATAGTCCTAAAGCTCCCAATGAGCGCGAGCTTGTCGGTTGGCTGGTCTCCAGTGCCAACGACACGACAGGGCAGTTTGAGTTGCCCACCACGCTAGACGATGTGGCAACCGACGTGAATACAAATGATCCGAGCGATTTAGTTGTTTTGTCGACACGAGCGACAGCCGATGCCAACGGCAACAAGACCTATGTGCAGGTCGAAAAAGTGCGGGTGGATGCGACGGATGGCGGCACTACGGCTTTCGCCTTTGCAGTTGAAGACGAAAGCCTGAAGGCCGATTTATCATGGAACGAGCTTGCGCCTAGTAACCTAAGTGCCGAGCGCTACCAAGCGTCTCGTCTAACGGCTGCCCCTGGGCCGGATTATGGCGCTTTGAATGGTTCCGGTGCGACTGGGCCGTTCGATACTATTACGTATCCACTAAGCAGTGACAGCACTACCTTAATAGCAGACGGTATTTTAAAGCTTAGTGATGTTGAAAGTATTACCAGCACGATGACCAATGGAGTGGACGCGGCTGCTTGGCTGCAGGATGCGCAAGCCAACGTCACCTGGGGTAGCAGGGGAGTGATGGCCGATGTGAAACTCGGTGGCCTCCGCCGTGACTTAAGCTTGGCTTTTGAAATGGATGGTGAGGCGGATGTATCCGCGACTTCCTTTCCTACGTTATTCAGCGCACAGGACGGTGAGTTTGTCGGCGGCAGTGACCGGTTGGCCTCGCCGCAACTGGCCAAAGGGATGCGCGGGGTGTATGAACGCTTTCTGTATCGTGATACATCGAGCTCTGGTTCGCTCTTTTCCAGTGACATCGCGAATTCCTACGTGAGCCCTCATTGGGCCTCAGTGAGGGGGCCGACCTGGTGGGCGCTACGTGATTATGCCAATTTGTATAAACGCTTGGAGGGTTCGAGTGGGAATTACACAATGAATGCTCGGGCGCATTACCCTAATCTGTCTGTGCGGAATATTGATTCAAGTTTTGATTTAAATCATACCTTAGGTGAGTTATGTCGGACAGAGAAAACCCTGGTTGACCGGAGCAACTCTGGAAGAAATGCCTGGAATTGCGAAATGAGTATGGATCTGAGATACATTTATCGGCCCGCGAGATCCAACTACGCACCGGTCTTGTTAGGTTCCGTTTGTTACTATAGCTTAAAGAATAACGCTGGATTTTTGGAGTTAATCGCGGATCCGGTTTTTTACTTATGGAACCCATACAACCGCACGATTAAAGCCGATACATTCGCTGTTTGTATGGAAAAAGGTTTTTCTGGCACGCTCAAATTTGAAGTTAAGGCGGCTGACGGCAGCACCAAGAATACCTACGGCCCCAGAAACTTTAGCGCCTATGTCGGCTCTTCAGGTGCTAGCTATAATATTACCTATCTGCTCTCGAATTTAACGTTAGCACCAGGAGAGGTCGTTTCTGCATCACCTCCTCCAGGAGATACCAACAAGAATAGTGGTTTGGTTATCGGTGGAGGGCCTACCAATACCTCGGGATTGACGATTAGGAGGTTTCCCATCGGTAATAATAAAAGTCCTTCATTTGAAACCGTCCCACTCGCGCCGGGTGATACGGTGACGGCCACCCTCGGAGTTGGCAGCGCATACTTTGCATGGTCAAATAGAACCCATACCGGCCTGCCTCCTAGTGGAGTTACGGCTGCCAATCAACTCAGCAACAGGAATAATTGGGGGGATCAAATTCAAGCCATTGACTTTTGGGTGCCCCTGTTGCCGAGCACCCTTAGCTACGACTCCTATTACGATATCGAGCTGGCACCCGATGGCGTCACCTTCAGCGATTCGGAGCTTAGTTTGAAGAGTCCATTTGGAGCCACCGCGTATTTGGCCCTGCCTGCCGACTCCACCATGCCAGTGGAGATTCTTACGCAATTCAATCCGGCATCCTTGGGAGGCAACGAGCGTTCATTCAATCGCAGATGTGATCCGAACTATACGTTCCGAGCGCGTTGTATGGACGGTGGGTTCAACACGCTCATCGACGAAATGGGTTTTGATTTTCCGCCGAACATTCGCAACGCCTATTGGGGCACTAGTTTTGAAGATTATGGATCCACGCACCTACCCACTAATGACATCCCGTCGAGCCCACTGTTTTCAATGGCTCAGTTTTCACACGCTGCGCTCACCACGAAAACCTCAGAGGCATTCCACGCCGTAGGCAACTCATGGGCCAGCGTATTGATTGAGCCGGTCTCGCCGTATGGGAAATTAGAAGATGGAGACAACGCTGGTGAAGTGACTGCTGCCGACGCGTCTTGGTTGCTGAATGACGCGCTCTTTGACCGATACTACCTTTCGGGCATCGCGCCGGATTATAGCATTTCTTCTACTGGCTATTCCGCGACTGGTACGCTCCGCGATACGCTGACAAAGTTCTTCAGCGCCGACTACCGTTCGGCCAATGCGAATCCCGTTTTGCGACCCTATTTGCCCGAGGGAACGACCGTTGCCGAAGTCATTGATCAGCTAGATGATACGACGAATGGCAAGGGCTACCTGAAAATGGGTGCTTATAGTCTGATTGACGGTCAATTCAATGTGAACTCTACCTCGGTGGAGGCGTGGGCTGCGCTATTGCGAGCCAATCGAAACCTTGACGTGGACTATGCTGGTTCTGGCAGCGACACCACCAACGGAGTCCCATTTCCTGCAGGCCCAACGCCAGCATTCGATAGCGGTGCGGGTAATTACTGGTCGGGCTTGTCTCGGCTTGACGATGGTCAGATCCAAGATCTGGCCGAGGCTATTGTTGATCAGGTCAAGCTGCGCGGCCCCTTCATGAGTTTGTCCGACTTTGTGAATCACCGTGTCGGAGGAAGTTCCGCCACCGATGTGCACTACATGGGCGCTCTGCAAGCCGCGATCGAGGCTTCTGGTATCAACAGTTCGGTGCAAAGCGGCGCCGGAGGGGTGGAGCCGGATTATACCAGCAGCATTTTTGCTGAGTATTTCCCCGATCCACTTCCTAATGGTGACCGCAAAACAACGACAGGCATACCTGGAGACATCACTCAAGCGAACTTGCTACTACCGCTCGCGCCACGTCTCAGTGCCCGCTCAGACACTTTCCGTGTGCGTGCCTACGGCGAACGCCGCTCTTTGGATGGGGGCACCATCCTTTCCAAAGCAATCTGTGAGGCGGTGTTGCAACGGGTGCCCGAATATGTGGATCCGGATACAGATGCAGCCAATAACGAACCATGGGATCAGGAGCTGGCCAACCCCTTGTCTTACACTGCGACAGCCTCCGCCTCTTCCCTGAATGCTCTGAATTCCCAGTTTGGTCGTCGCTTCAAAATTGTGAGTTTCAGGTGGCTGTCTCCCGAGGAGCTCAATTAAAACGAATCTTTAAAATCGAACTTATGCACCCCCATCGTTTCAGTCAATTAGTTGTCTTTCTGTGTTTCCTCTCGACTCTGGCTGTGTCCGCCGTGGCGCAATCAAATGAATCGGGATTAAAATTTACCTGCCTGATGTGGGATGATCTGCCAATGGAGGACTTACATTACAAAGAAGGGAAATCCTATAAGCCGATCACTTTTAGGAAGGGGAAACGCTCCCAAGAATATTACTTTAGAAACGCCAGTGTGTTTGAATTGTTTGTGCCCGCAGTGAATGAGGAGGGTGAGCGGTATTTCAAGCTAGTGGGGTCGTCGCCACTGGTTGAGGGGACGCAGCAAATTCTTTTTATCGTGGTTCCATTAGAGCGGAAACCAGACATGCCGCTGAGTATATTAGCCTTGGATGATTCGTTAGAGGGCTTCCCTCCCGGATCCTTTCGATTTGCTAATTTCACTGGTTCCAAATTGTTGGTGAAGGTCAGGGATGAAGTGACTCAATTGGAGACAGGTAAGATTACGGTTACAGATGCTCAATCCTCGGAGGATGGCGGCATGGTTCCAGTGGCATTTGGTAGTCCTGCAGGTGAGCTACTACATTTCACTCGAATTTATTCCCATGCAAGATCACGTGAGATGGTGTTTATTCTAAGATCTCAGGACTTGCGAAAGAAATTTGATTTTAAGTTTGTCCCGCAAAATATGCCCAAAGCACAAAAGTTCGCTGAATAGAAGTTATGAAAAACTTGAATCGCCTCATCCTACTCATTGCGCTTTGTTTACCATTGTTCACGCAAGTATTTGCGGCTCAGTTAGAAGCAGGCGCGTCGGGATTAAAATTCACCTGTCTCATTTGGGATAGATTGCCGATGCAGGAGCTGTATTACAAAGATGGCCAATCCTATCAACTGATTACGTTTAGAAAAGGAAAGCGATCTCAAGACTATCCTTTAAAGAAGAGTGAAGTCTTTGAGCTGTATGTGCCAGATGTAAACGCTGCGAGCGAACCGTCTTACAAATTGGTCGGTGCGACGCCCCTAGTTGCGGGAACTCAAGAGATGCTCTTCATCATTATGTCGGCGGAAGCGGAGTCAGAGATGCCTCTGAGTATAATAAGTCTGGATGATTCGCTTGCAGGCTTCCCTCCGGGCTCATTTCAATTTTCGAATTTCACCGATTCCGCATTGCTGGTTAAGGTCAGGAATGAATTGACCGAATTGGAGTCGGGGCAGACAGCGACGGTGTCTGCTCAGTCTTTGGACGACGATGGCATGGTTCCGGTTACTTTCACTAGCCTCGCAGGTGAGTTACTGCAATTTAATCGATTTTACGCGCACACACGATCACGTGAACTCGTATTAATCCGAAAATCCAAGAACACCCGAAAGCCTTTGGAATTTAAGTTCATCCCGCAAAGCGTGCCAGCTCAGAGATGATTGATCGATTGGAGTATATCTCTCCATTGGGGATGATTCTACGCGTCTTGAGCCTACGAGCGATAGCCTACGTTTTCGATTCAACTGGGAAGGCTGATATGGGCCAATTTCTTGAGTTCGGATTCAATGTCATCAAGCTGTTGTTTGAGTTGGTCGATGGAGTGGCTCTGCAAATCGGGCCGTGCCACTTGTGCATTACTGGCACAGCAATGACCTGCAGATAGATCGCGACTATGCTCTGTCACCTAATTAGGTGACTAGACGGGTTTTATTAAAAACGATATTTTGGTGCCTGTGATGTGTTATTCGGATTTAACAAAACTAACACAATTATCCCAAGCCACTAGCATGCTATAGACTAGATATCTGTGGTGTAAAATGACGCAAAAAACTGAGGAAAAGATATGATAAACAAAATAAACATACGTTATGCACTTGCAGCGGCAACCTGCTTGATCGGGTTTACGCTTAACGCCGCACCTGTCACTATGGTAGGCTCCAATAGTTTTGGCGAATCGTGGCTTACTGGAGGTGATTGGAGCGATGGTAACGCTGCAACCTCAGGTAACGACTACACCGTGGGATCTGCATTTACCGTGCGCACGGTTCAAGCTCCCAGCACGACATTTCAGGGTGACAGCTTAACTGTTGAAGGAATCTTAAGTCATAAAGCGGTTAGCTCAACTATTGGTAATTTAATTTTGTCAGGTGGCACCGTTTCGAATCAAGGTTATGGTTCTGCGAATGTCACTATGACACTCAATGGCGGCATTACCTTAACCAGCGCGACGACTAGCACGTTTGAAGCAGGTCCCCAAGCAGGCCGTAACCTTGTTTTTGCATCCGCGATCAGTGGTGAGGGTAATATCGATATTACTAGCCTTGTTGCTGGGAATTCAGTTACTTTATCGAATGCGTCGAACTCGTTCACTGGCACGATAACGGTGCAGAGTGGTGGCTTGCTCGATTTCGATTATGCGCATGATACTGCAGCTAGTCTGTCGATCGTCTCAGGTGGCTTGCTAAATTTAGACGAAAATCTGTCTTTCTCTGGGCTAAACCTTTTGGGTGATACGATTGGAGCAGGCACATATTCAGTAGCAGATTTCACTGCACTCGACGCGAACTACACCGCGCTCTTCAACGATGGTGGAGGTATGATCTCAGTGATTCCTGAGCCTAGTGCATTTGCGCTGGTCGGTGGTGCGTGTGTATTTGGTTTAGTCGTGATGCGTCGTCGCCGTTCATAATCAGACCTAAGAATATTTGAAGTTAGTAGCCGAGTTGCCTCTCTAATGGCAACTCGGCTTTTTTCTGCCCCCATGGCGTTTGAGTGCGATGAAATCCGGCAGTGCGAGTGCCAGCTTAGGTTCGTGTGTCCCTTGATAAAGAGAAGCCTGTTATCATTCGGGTCTGCTTATTATCTAAGGTCCAGCGTCTTGTCACCTAATAAGGTGACTAGACGAATTTACTGGGGATCTGTAGTATGCAGAAAACCCATAAGCTCATTACAGTTCTATTTGGTTTAATCGATTTTAGATTGTTTAGACCATTCATTAACAAAGATGAACTGTCCCGCCCAAATCGCAGTAAATTTTGAAACAGACTGCTCCTACGCGTTTTCCCCATCGTCCAGCCTTCATTAATAATGCAATATATAATTCGATTTCTCAGCGGCGGTAGTTTCGCGCTGACTGCTTTTCTTTTTGTAGGAATGATGCAAGCAAGGGCGGTTACACCCGATGTAGTGGTCGACGTGAACTGGGCTGACTTTCTTGGCAATTTAGATCCCCTCTGGGATGAACTTCCAACGCATCCGAAGCATGGGCCGATGATCGGCAATGGGATGCTAGGCACCTATCTGATTCAGGATTCGGAAACAGGGGAGATACGCTTTGAGATGAGTCGAGGCGACTTGTGTGATGTGCGATCGATCTTTAATCGAAGAAAGACGAATGGTTACTTTAAGTTAAAGATGACTGACGGTACACCCACAGGGACCTGCCGCTTGGATTTGTGGGATGCACAGTTGCAGGCGCAACTCACGACCGGTAATCGCGCCGTGTCGGTCCGGGCGTTTACGGATGCGAACAGTGATGTCATTGTCTTTGAACTGACTCGGAGCCGCTCTGATGTGAAGTGCGAATGGGACTGGGTGCCGGACAATCGTGGATGGGCGGGCACCGCTCCGAAGGTGCCAGTTGATCATTATGTGGCATATCCCGATCCGATTCTCTCAGAGGTTGAGAACTGTAAGGTAAGCGTGCAGGACATGCCGGTGAGTAAGATCTATTCGACTCAAGGCGAACCTGCGGCATCCCAGCATGCAACCGCCTGGCGCATCGTTAACGAAGGTAACAAGACCTACATTTACGCCAGCACGACCATGTCCTACCGCGCGTCCACTGCGATGCAGGAGGCCGTGGATAACGTTAATCATGCGGTTGCCAAAGGATTGGCGCGTCTTGAGGCAGAGCACCAAAACTGGTGGCACGATTTTTATCAGAAGAGTTTTGTGACCCTTCCGCACAAGTTTGAATGGTTTCATTGGATGCAGATCTACAAGATCGGCTGCATGACTCGGCAGGATGCGCCCGTGATTATCGATCTAGTCGGCCCATGGTTTGACCGGAACCTGAAATGGAACGGAGTTTGGGCGAATTGGAATACGCAGAAGCAATACAGTAATGTCTTTACCTCCAATCACCCAGAACTCGCCGACTCGTTGCTAAACAGCCTGTGGAACCAGCGCGGAAATCTCTACGATAAGGAAAGTGACGGATATGGAATTCCTTGGGGTGGGATGGGGGCCCTGAATCTTGCTCGCGGGAAGTGGCGTGATGCCTATTGTTTTGCCTGGTTGCTCAGTTTGAGCTGGGAGCGTTATCAGTGCACGATGGACTCAGATATGCTACTCAACAAGATGGTCCCCTTGTTGAAGGGGGCGTATAACTTGATGAAACATCATGATCTGTCTACCGGGGAGGATGGGAAACTGCACTTTAAGTCCGCAGCGAGCCCCGAATATCATCAGATAATCGATGGCAAAAAGATACGCGAGTTTGAAGATATCACCTTCCGTATAGCGACGATGCGCTGGGTCTGTAATACGATCATTAAAATCAACAAGCGCTATGGGGGACTTGATGCCGAAGCTGCAGACTGCCAAATCACCTTGAATACGCTCACCGACTATCCGATCGATCCGGAGCAGGGGTTTATGATCGGCAAAGATACACCGTTGGAGCATGCTCATCGGCACGACTCACATGAGTTACAGATCTTTCCGTATTACGAATATACACCTGATAATCCAGCACAGGTGGATGTAATTCGCAAGACGCTGGCGCATCATAAGAAAATAGGCTTTCAAGATCAGGGCATGGCCGATGCCGCTTGGGGAATTATGCGGGCGATGTTCGGCGACGGTAATGACGCCCTTTGGTCGATTACCCACGAGACGGGATATGTAAATCATCCGGACGTGAGCAACTACACAACCCGCCTTGCGGTTTATGATACCGCTTACGTCGAAGAGGGCCCCTTCCTGGGGGATCGTGTTATTCAAGAAATGTTGCTACAGAGTTGGGGGGATGATATTATACGGGTCTTTCCCGCGGTGCCTGACGATGCGGATTGGGATAACTTGGCATACAGTGATTTTAGGGCGAAGGGAGCTTTCCTCGTTTCAGCAAAGCGCGAAAACCGTCAGACGAAATTTATAAAAATTGAAAGTTTGGCTGGCGAGCCATGCAGCGTGAAAACAGATATGGTCGGCACCGTCAAAGTGGCGAGCGACTTTGCTTGCACACTCACAGACCTTGGTGATGGAGTCGTGCAAATCAACAATTTGAAGCAGGGGCAGTGGTGCATCCTGTATACTGGTAACACTTTGCCGAATCTCACTATTAAACCTGTTCAGGCTGAGCGGGAAGCTGCCGCGCAATAAGCGCCTTCCCCCAAAAAAACTCCTTAAAAAATACTATGAAAATTGAGAATATATTGATCGCATTTGCATTTTTCGGCTTGAGCTTGCCTAACGGTTCCGTATCCGCGAAAGAGATACAGCCCACATGGGAATCACTTGCTGAGAATTACCAGGTCCCCGACTGGTTTGTCGATGGCAAACTCGGTGTCTGGTTTCACTGGGGGATACCTTCTTCGCTCAAAGACGGGCGGCCCCACGATGGCTCACATTATGGCGCATGGATGTATGGAACTGAGGATCAATTGAGCGCTGCGAAATACCCAGAGGCGGTTCAACAATTGACTGACTGGCATGACAAAACCTATGGGCC
Organism: Coraliomargarita algicola; assembly: GCF_033878955.1. Classification (NCBI taxonomy): domain Bacteria; kingdom Pseudomonadati; phylum Verrucomicrobiota; class Opitutia; order Puniceicoccales; family Coraliomargaritaceae; genus Coraliomargarita; species Coraliomargarita algicola. Next base: position 1,600,653 of record NZ_CP138858.1, on the reverse strand, counting down.
TCATGCGACATTTGGCTATGAAGATCTGATCCCAGGATTTACTGCGGACAACTGGGATCCCGATGCACTGGTGGCTCTGGTCAAAGACGTGGGCGCGCATTTTATCATGCCAGTCGCGACCCATCATGATAATTTTGACATGTATGACTCCTCGCACCCATGGAACTCTGTCGATATGGGGCCGCACCGTGACACGCTCAAGGAGTGGAAGGCGGCGGCCCAGAAACACGGTCTGAAATTCGGGGTTTCAACCCACCTTTATTGGTCGCCGCGCTTTTTCAGTTCTGCACGTAAGTATCAAAAGCCCGGCACGCTCGCTTGGAGTCTGTTTAACATGGACTATCCCGCCAATGGCTATCATGCAGATGATGCTTGGAACGAACATTGGTACGCGCGTTGTTGGGAAATCATTGAGAAGTACGATCCCGACATGTTTAATAATGATTCGCCGTATCCGGATCTTAAATTCGGAAAAGGAATCGGGCTGAAGCTGTTCACGGACTATGTGAACAAAGACCTTCGCGAGAATCATGGGAAGCAGAACGTCGTGCTTTCTTTCAAGGATCCGAGCAAGAGTAAGCAGGCGTTCACCTATAACATGGAGCGCGGCAGTGCCTCTCAAATTGAACCTGAGCCCTGGATGTGGGCGACTGACTTGTCTGGCATATGGTTCTACCGTGATGGGGTGACCAACCGTATGAGTGTTCCGGTTATGGTGAGCAATGCGGTTGATTCCATTAGCAAGAATGGCGTGGTGATGTTAAATATCGCCCTGAAGGGGGATGGCACGATTCCTGAAAACCAAATGGAATATCTGAATGCCTTTCGTGATTTGATGAAGGTGAATGGTGAGGGGATCTACGGCAGTCGTCCGTGGAAGGTTTTCGGTGAAGGCCCACTCGTGATCAAGAAAGGCCGTGGTAGTGAGAACATGAAAGCCTACAGCCAAGAGGATATCCGCTTTACCACAAAGGGCGGCAAGCTGTATGCCTTTGTGCTCGCTCCGCCGACGGACGACATCCTGATCAAAACATTAGCAACGGGAGGCATCTATGAGGATGACATCGAGTCCATCACCATGCTCGGTAGTCAAGAGAAGCTACAGTGGAATCGCACGACCGATGGATTGACCATCACTCTGCCACAAACATTATCGGGTCGCTTAGTCACTGGCTTTTGCATTACTGCGAAATAACCGCGTCGGAAATGCTGTTGAACGGGAGTCAAACCAACGCTCAGTTGGCACTGGAAAATGCCACCATCTGGTTTTTGACGGTAACGGATGAGTTTCCATTTCGACGCATGAAAAGAAGGAGTAAGGTATGAAACGAAATCTTATTAACACAGTACTGATTTGTATGGTTTTCAGCGTAGCGTCTGCCCTTGCGGCCGATGCGCCGACGGGATTGATGACGGAGCTTTTGGAATATCCGGAGCAGACCGTTATTACCGATACATTGCCGGAATTTACATGGATCGTGAACGACCAGGATCGCGATGAGGTGCAGACGGCGTATCAGATTCTCGTGGCTACCAGCGAATCGAATCTCGTGGCCGGCTCTGCGGATATTTGGGATTCTGGGAAGGTATTGAGCAATTCTTCCGTGAATGTTGAGTTTGGCGGAACTGCTCTAGCTGACGGGAGTTATTGGTGGTCCGTACGCACCTGGGATAAAACCGATCAGGCGAGCCCTTTTTCCGATGCGCAAAATTTCGTTGTGGATCGGAGTCCCCATGCCTGGAGTGAGGTCAACGGAGATGGCGAAATTGTTGTTCCGATGGGGCATCTAGTCTCTTATCCAAATGGATTTGGTTGGACGGATTATCGTCTGGAAACCACAGTTCTAATCGATTCCGGTGCCGCAGGTATCAACTTCCGAATGTCGGACGATAATAATTTTTATATGTGGCAATTGAGTGCTTCGAAAGATGCACTCCGTCTACACATTCGAACCAACGGTACGTATACGCTGTTGGATGAAATTGCATACGATTTCAATGCCGGTACCGAATATGACGTGGTCATCACAGCCACAGGTTCGGTGTTCCAAACCTATATTGACGGAGTCCTGGTTGATACGCATACCAATAGTGTGCATGCGCAGGGTACGGTTGGTTTTCGTACGGGTAGGACGGAATCGTTTACTGTTACTACGCTCTCCGTGGATAATTCTGACCTTACGACGGGAACATTGGCTCCGAACCGCTATTTGCCTTCCGCCCATGAAATTCCGGCGGAAAGCGTGGTTGAGAACGGTGAAAACTATTTTGTTGATTTCGGCAAGGCAGCCTTCGGAACCTTGGAGTTTGATGTAGAGATCCCGTTGGGTGGAACGAGTGGTGTGGAAATACGCTTTGGCGAAAAGCGCAATGAAAATACCGTGGAAACGAATCCGGGCGGCTCTATTGTTTATCACTCGCTCTCCATCGATTTGCCGGAAGGAAGCCAGAGGGTTCATGTGGATCTGGATCCATATGAAACCGGACTACGGAATTTTTATGACCAGACGGAAAACACGTTGCCATTTCGTTATGCAGAGATCATCGGTCTTCCTGTTGCACCGGCCAATGTGAAGCAAATTGCTTACTGGGTACCGTTTAACGAGGGCGATTCATCTTTTGTGTGCAGTGATCCGGTCCTGAATGAAGTGTGGGAGTTTTCGCGCTACAGCATGAAGGTGCTGACCTGGCTAGGGATTTATGTGGACGGTATACGCGAAACCCTGCCGTATGAAGCGGATGCGTTTATCCAACAGTTGGGGCACTATTCCACCACGCGTGAATTCACGACGGCGCGCCACAGCCATGAATACCTGATTAAGAATGCCACGTGGCCCACCGAGTGGCTTTCGCATTCTGTGCTGATGGCCTATTACGACTGGATGTATACCGGGAATACCGACTCATTGGCAGAATATTATGACGATTTGAAAGCAAAGTCGCTGATTGCCCTCAAGGAATCCAATGGACTGATTTCCACGACCACTGGCCGAGTGGATGCGAAGTTCAATGCGTCGGTCCATTATGACGGACCCAAGGCGATTCAGGATATTGTGGACTGGCCCATCAGCGAAAGGGACGGGTATGACTTCCGAGGTTACAATACGGTTGTTAATGCCTTCTACAACCGTGGGCTGAACATGATGCGAGACATTTCGGAGGCGCTGGATATGCCAACCGAGGTTGCTTTCTGGGAAAGCGAAATTACCGCACATACTCAGGTGTTCCAAAGCCTACTTTTTGATGCAGGTTCCGGGATTTATCTAGATGGCGTGGGCTCCACGCATTCGGCGGCCCATGCCAACTTTTTCCCGTTGGCATTTGATCTGGTTTCTGAAGCTAATATGCAGACTGTGGCGGATTTTGTGGAATCCAAGGGCATGGCGCCGAGTGTGTACGGAGCGCAGTTTTTGCTCGACGGGTTGTATAATGCCGGCCGAGGTCAGGCCGCGTTGGAATTAATGCGCTCCACCGGCTCGCGCAGTTGGTGGAATATGATGCAGGAGGGGTCCACAGTTACACTGGAGGCGTGGGGACAGGCGTATAAGCGCAACCTCGATTGGAATCACGCATGGGGCGCGGCCCCTGCAAATATCATTCCGCGTCAGCTGATGGGGGTCACACCGTTGAAGCCGGGGTTTGAAAAAATACAAATAAAGCCTCAGATTGGCGACCTCGAATTCGCCTCACTCACCATGCCTACCGTACGTGGTCCGGTCTCGGTTTCGGTTGAGCAAACTTCGAGCAATGCAGTTTACACCATTGAAATTCCTGCCAATGCCACGGCCAAAATCTTAATACCCTCCAATTCGGTTCTTGGCGGCGCTGTTAACGTGAACGGCATCGACCAGGAGGGGGTAGTTGAGGGCGGATTCATTGTGTTCGACGGTGTGGGGTCCGGGACGCATGTGTTCATAAAAGCGCTATCGGGAACATCCGCAAGGAATCGGCCGAAAGGAAGCGCCTTTTAGGGGCCACATTCCCATGTTGCGGCTCATGAGTACGTAGTGAGGGAGTTTCTTCGGGCACCGAGCCCCATACGACTATGATTTTTCTGTTAAATTCAATTCATCGCCTCGCTATCGTCGGGATGGCTCTCTCCGTAACTTCGTCTTACGGGCAAACGTATGCACCCTACACGGTCGATGCCCATACGGTTTACCTCTTACATCTGGATGAAGTAGCAGGTTCGGGTATGGCAAGTTGGGAAGGTTCCGGCGGAGGAACCGGTGCGTATACCGTCGACATCTCTGCGAACGAGGTGACCGATGTGTTGGGGGCTTCGGGGCTATTTGGCGGCGCGGCGAATATGATGGGGCCTAGCTCACACCGGGGAATCGGTATCGACGTGGATTCGCCTTCAGATGGGTTCGAGTATGGAGATGAGATTAATTTCAATACGATAATCAGCAATGGCCAGTTTACTCTGGAGGCATTAGTGAAACCTTCTGTATCCGATCTAACCGAGCACGGGCATATTTGGTCTATGGATTCTGGGGACGGATCACGGGGGGGGCAATTCCGTTTGAACAGTTCCGAGCAATTGGAATGGCATCCGATTGATTTGGGGGGCGATGGTCCAGTGAGTATATCGGTTGGAACGATTACGCCGAATAGTTGGTATCATGCCGCCATAACCTACTCTGATGGCAACTACACGATGTATTGGACCCCGGTCGATGGCGGTAGTAGTCAAGCTCATGTCCTGCATACATGGACCAGTCCTTTAACTACCACTAATCTGACCGCCGAATTAATGCTGGGCAATGAGGGGCGCTCTGGGCTCGGCTCAACTGAGTCCTTTCCGGGGCTGATCGACGAGGCTCGAATTAGTAACGTGGCTCGCGGCCCTTTCGATTTTATTTTCAAGATTAACGATATCGATGAAGATGGCCTATTGGACGACTGGGAACGATTTTATATTGGCTCCCTTGCTGAAGGTGGAAAAGACGATCACGATCGCGATGGATTCACCAACGCTCAAGAGTTCGCCGCCGGAACCAATCCATATCATGCGTCGTCCGTTCCGGGCGATACCGATGCCGATGGCCTGACCGACGACTGGGAACTCGCTCACTTTGGCGATTTGTCTCAGAGTGGTGTCGATGACCCCGACGGCGACTCCTCTAATAATAGCAGTGAGCAGGCCTCCAATACGGATCCAAACAATAGCAAGGCAACTCCCGGATTCGTGGACTCGACTACGCCGACCGGACTCATGGTTGATCTGTTGGCTTATCCCCACCGTACGACGATTCCGGACACCGAACCTGAGTTCACCTGGATCTTCCACCCCGCAATGCGGGGAGATCATCAAACCGCCTATCAAATTATCGTATCGTCGTCCAACACACTCGCTCGTTCCGGCACTGGTGATGTATGGGATAGTGGCAAGGTGAGCTCTGGGGAATCCGTGGATGTTGCTTATGCCGCTGGATCTGAACTGATGCGAGGCAATGGCTATTTCTGGCGCGTGCGAACTTGGGGCGTGGCTGAGACGGCCAGCGATTGGTCGTTTGTTCAATCGTTTCGGATCGAAGCAAGCACCCCGCAAGCTGGCTCACGCTCTCTATATATGGCTTCGGCTGCGGACGCTAACGGTTTCGACTGGGCCGGTCGCTACCAACCCGCCTTCGGCACTGTCGTGGTGCCTGTTAAAGTAGTGGATAAGGGGAACGGAAACTTCTTTATCGACTTCGGTCAGGATGCCTTTGGCTATATCACTCTCCAACTGGATGGCAGTTTTGCAGGGGAATCGATGGAGATTCGCTTTGGCGAAAAAGCGTCGGGTATGAGTGTCGATACCTCACCCGGGGCGTCCATCCGCTATAGCGCGACGACGAAAACCTTAAGTGACGGGAATGTGACGTATGAAATCCGCCCGCCCACCACGGTTTACCCGCCTTACTACGATGCTACCGATATCACTGGATGGGCTGGAGACGTTACACCGTTTCGGTATATTGAACTGATCGGTTGCCCAACCGCCATCACGGCCGGCGATATCCGTCAATGGGTCTTACATACACCGTTCGATGATGATGCCGCCCGCTTCACCTCGTCTGACGACACGTTGAATAAGGTCTGGGAAATGTGCCGCTATTCCATGAAGGCTACCACCTTTTGTGGGGTTTATGTCGATGGGGATCGGGAACGATGTCCCTACGAAGCTGATGCCTACCTTAATCAGCTTACCCACTACGCAGTGGATCGTGAATATACCCTCGCGCGCTACAGTTACGAATACCTACTGGATCACACGACGTGGCCGACGGAGTGGCGGATGCATTTCCCGCTCATGGCCTGGGCCGACTACATGTATACCGGAAATTCCGATGCGCTGGCGGCAAGCTATGACGATATCAAAGCCTTCTTACTCAGCGATCGCGAACGTGCGTCTGACAATCTCGTCGCGAGTTGGCCAAACAACGGAACCGGAGCGAACAATCCATCGGACATCATCGACTGGCCGCGCAGCGAACGGGACGGATATGTGCAGACCAGCTATAGCTCGGTCATCAATGCTTTCCACTATAGAAACTTGCGTCTGATGGCGCAGATGGCCGATGTCCTCGGAAAAACGGCTGACTCTGCGGATTATACCGCTCGGGCTAATACCATCGAAACCAGTTTTAATTCGGTCTTCTGGAACGGTTCACAATATCAGGATGGGGAATCCAGTACGCATGTCTCAGCACATGGTAATTTTTTCCCGATGGCCTTTGGTTTGGTTCCCTCTAGTCGGGTCTCCTCTGTTATGGATTACCTGAAAACTAAGCGCATGGCACCGAGTGTCTATGGCGCACAATATCTGCTGGAAGCGCTGTTCGAAGGAGGCGAGTCCGACTATGCCATCGGCCTGATGGCCGATAACGATCCCGATTATAAACGCCATTGGTATAACATGCTGCTTGAGGGCGCGACGATCACGATGGAAGCATGGGACAACGACTTTAAATCCAATACGGATTGGAACCATGCTTGGGGCGCTGCTCCCGGAAATATCATTCCGACCTATGTCTTGGGTCTTAAGCCGTTGACAGCCGGTTTCGGAGAAGTCGAGATCAAGCCTCAACTCGGAACCGGCGATGGTGCCAACGGACTGACTCATGCGGCGGGAACCATCCCTACCATCCGTGGCCCAGTTACCATCAATATCGAAAATTCGCCGACGAACTTTCAGTTGACCGTGGAGATTCCCGGCAATATGGCGGCCACCGTGTCGCTCCCTTCCAAAGGGCTAGCCTCTCCAGTGGTGCTCTACAACGGTAAGGTGGTCACGGTTCCCGTCACCGATGGGCGATTAGTGATCGAAAATGTGCCCGGGGGTAAGCACTCGTTCTGGTTGAGCGCAACACACTCTCCGGACGCCGCAACGCTCAAGGCAAACTGGAAGGAAGCGATGTTTGGGGAAAAGGCTGACAACCCCGAAGTTTCCGGTGACGAACTCGATTGGGACGGAGATGGAGCCACGACCGAGGAGGAGTTTATTGCCAACACGGATCCTACAAATGCAGCAGACCGCTGGATGCCTCACATGATCTTCAATGCGCCGATCGGCCCATTTGAATCGACCTTTTCAGGAAAAGGAGGGCGGCGCTACACGCTAGAACGTTCACCCTCACTCCTGCCCACGAGCTGGACGGACGTAGATACGAAAATACTCTCCACAGATACGGACGTTCGGCTAGTCGACTCATTCTCCGCCACCTCGAATACGTTGTTCTACCGCACTCGGGTTGAACTTCCCTAGCCAGATCTGCTCAGAATGGATCGCAGAATTACATAAAGAATTACTCTAAGAGCTGACATGGAGAGAGGCACGAGTAGAATTGCTCTGTCTCGAATGGTTATCCCTTTAATTTCAAAAAAGATAAAATATGAAAAATATAAATTGGTTCGTAGTAATGATTCTTGGCGTGTGGCTTATAGCTGCCATCGCTTGCTTCGGCTCACGGTCTTCTGACCCAATGGTTGCCGCTTTCTTTTTTAGTATCGTAGCTGGATTGGGCTACGCCCTCGTGAAATTTGGATTAAAATGATGATAAATGGTAAATCCAGAATAATGAAGAATCTTATAGTCGGATGTTATCTACTGTCTTGTGCTGCCGCTTTTGGAAGTGATGCGCTGACTCGCCCCAATATTCTCGTGTTGATTGCCGACGACCACCGAAAAGACCTCATTGGTAAGTATCATGACATCGTTGTAACCCCCGCGTTGGATGATTTGTGCGATACAGGTGTATTTTTTAATAATGCGTATGCAACCACTCCGATTTGTGCGGCGAGTCGAGCCAGTATTTTTACTGGATTAACGGAGCGAACACATGGCTACACATTTGGTGAATCCGCCGTGCCTGCTCAATTTACGGCCACCGCCTATCCAAAGATGCTCAAGGAAAACGGCTACAGAACCGGATTCGTTGGCAAGTTCGGTTGTGAGCTGAGTGAAACTAGCTCGGAACGGTTTGATTACTATGAGGATTTCTGGCGTACGATTAATAAAACCTACAACGGTGAAGCAATCCCGCAGACCTATTATAAAGCCCAGAAAGCGCGCGATTTTATTGAAGACGCTCATACGAATCATGCAGGAACGCCCTGGTGTATGTCGGTCAGCTTCTGGGATCCCCATGCCTTTGATCATGATTTGGAGAATCAGTATTATTATCCGCCGGAATTCGAAACGCTGTACGATGATGTGACGATTCCCGATGCGCGGATTTCCGATGATGCCACCTTTAACGCGTTGCCGGACTTTATCAAAACGTCGATGTGCAGAACCCGCTGGGGCTGGCGTTACGAAACCCCGGAAAAATATCAACGAATGGTGAAGCGCCACTATCGCTCCATAACTGGCGTGGATAAAGGCGTTCAAATGATCCGTGACAAGCTGACCGAGCTCGGCATCGCGGACAATACGGTCATTATCTATATGGGGGATAACGGCTACATGATAAATGAGCGACAGTTGGCTGGCAAGTGGTTGGGATGGGATGAGTGTTTGCAGGTGCCGCTCATTATTTACGACCCGCGTGATGGAGGCCTGCGGGGCGCGGAGCTGGATCAAGTGGCTTTAAATATCGACCTGGCACCGACGATTTTGGAATTAGCAGGGATTGACATTCCTGACATGTATCAGGGTAAGAGCCTCTATCCGCTGCTGTCTGGAGAAAATCCACCCTGGCGTAATGAGTTCTTTTTTGAGCACTATTTTACCGCCAATGGTCAGATTCCCAGAAGTGAGGGGGTTCGAACCGATCAATGGAAATATGTAAAATATCCGCTCGATAACTTTGAACAGCTCTATGATTTGCAGGCCGATCCTGGTGAAGTGACCAACTTGGCAGGCAATGCGGCCTATGCCGACGAGCTGGCATTGATGCAGACCGCGTCCAGTGCGTATGTCGACCTCTACTCCAACTGGCCTCCCGAGGAACCGGAGCTGGATTCGGGATATGTCGACAACACGGATGCCGCGCTGGCCTACTATGGAACGTGGACGCTGGTTAGCGATTTTTCAGAAGATTACAACGGCTCGATGCATTATGCCGATGCGGCGGGGGAATCGGTTGAATATACCTTTAACGGCGACTCGATTCAGGTCGGCGTTCGTAAAGGAGCCAGTGGCGGCCTGTGCGATGTGTATCTCGACGGCGTGCTCGTCGCGAACGATGTCGATACCTATGCATCGGCAAAAGTGGGGCAAGTCATTATCTATGAGTTCGCGCTGACCAACGGAGCACATACCATCAAGCTCGAAGCAACCGGGACGAAGAATCCGAGTGCATCTGGGTCGAATATCATGTTCGACTTCTTTAGATACACCGAAGGGGAGGACGGATTTGGCGGATTGGACGAATGGACCCATACGGTCATCCTGGACAACGGTAATACCGGCACCCAAAATACATCCACTTGGCAAACGAACGCAACCGATGGAAGCCTGGAGCTCATTACCACTGATTACGATGCCATCGAGCAACATGCCTATATCCGATCCGGGGCAACTCTGGCGGTCGGTCAGGAGGCTCAGATTTCGCTGTCGTGGCCGCTCTCAGGCGCAAATAATAATGATTCATTCGGCCTTTATGTGGGGGGCACGGCCCCGACGTTTAATGTGCGTCAAGACTATGTGAATATCTATGGCAAGGCTGGTGGTACGGTTGCTTATATGCACGGTTTTGATGGAACCACTCAGTATGGTCCCGATCCGTCCAAGGATGCCGCAGGGGCCGATACGCTCTTCGTTGCCCGGACTGCTGATAACCTTTTCGAGCTCGGCTTTTATGTGGGCGCGACGCGCACGGTTGTTGGGACGCGTAGTCCGACTACCGCCAACTCGGCTGACTTCGTCGGTATCTATGCAGATACTCGAGCGAACGGAACACTTTCAGGCATTGAGGCCTTTCAAATCACGTCGATTCCGGTCGAACCACCACCGGTTGTTGCTCAGCCCTCGAACAAGAAGATCTATGTCATTCTTTTTGGCGGACAATCCAACGCGGTGGGCTGGGGGTATCACCAATATTTGCTGGACGAAGCGCATCCGTTGGCACAGCCGCAAACGGACGTGGAGATGTATGCGGGGTGCGGTCTGGATGCCATGATCAATCAACTGCTCCCGCTCCAATCCGGCACAGGAAGTGATTGGAACAATCCCGGGACGATGCAGTATCCGGCCCTGACGACGGAGCCCGTTAACCGCTTCGGCCCCGAGCTGAGTATGGCGCGCACGGTGCGCGACGGGATCGACATCCTCGACTCCAAGGTGATCGTTATCAAATATGGAGTGGGCGGCACCGCTTTGGCGAATCAATGGTATGGCGATGGCACCGCCGATCGTTCGGCCGACGGGCCAGTCTACCAAGCATTTCAAACCACCGTGCATGCCGGGATCGCGGCCATTCAGACCAAGTATCCCTATCACGAAGTCGAGATCATCGGCATGGGGTGGGTGCAGGGCGAATCCGACCGCTACTTTGCTTCCGGTTACGAAGCGAAGTTGACCACCTTTATCGCCGATGTGCGCGCCACTTTTGCCACGAATATGCCCTTTGTCCTTTCCAGGCTTTCCATGAATCAAATCGAAGAGAACGACGCCTATTATGACGATTGGCAGATCGTTAGGGCCGCGCAGGCTGCAGTGGCGGCGGCCGACCCGCTCGTGGTTGCAACCGAAACCGAGGGAGCCAATTATCTGGGAGCCGTCGGTTTCGCGGATGGCCAAATTCATTTTCTCTCGTCCGCGCTGGTTCAGATCGGAGAGGATCTTGGGCAGGCGCTCTTGACAATAGCGACGCTGGATGCCGATGGCGACCAGCTTCCTGACCACTGGGAACAGAGCTTTACACCACCGGGGTCTGCCGGCTTGGGCAACGCGCCCGATGATGACTATGACGGGGACGGCATTACCGATCGCAATGAATTTCAGATCGGCACCAGTCCCGTGGATCCTGAAGACGGGCTGTCGCTCTCGATCTCCAATGCGGTCTCCATTCAGTGGTCCGCGAAACGAGGCATTAGCTACAACCTCCAGCATTCTACCAATCTAGTTTCCTGGTCAGTATTAGATACGATAGTGCTCGAAACCAACGGCGTGGCCGTGCTTCCCCTCTCGGGAGTTGTGAGTAATCAAGCTGAATTTTTTCGTTTAAAAGTAGATATATAGAAAAGAGAAAAATATGAATTGGATAAAGATGAAGAGTTTCGTGGTCGGGTTCGGCTTATTGTGGTGTGCCGTGGTTTTTGCTGGAGATCGATTGATTTTGGATATGGTGCACCACAACCCTGGTGAGACCACTTACGATAGCGCCTATAATGATCCCGCGGTCATTAAAGAGATGGGATACAACGGGAAGGTCTATTTTCTGTTTGAGTCGCCCGCGCTGGCAATTAACTGGGAATCAGTCGATTCGGACATCTTGCCGAAAGGTTCGGAGGAACGAAAATGGGTGGATGCCAAAGCCGAACAAATTAGACAGATGCATGCGGCCTGTAAGGCGCAGGATATTAAAACCTACGCGATGTCTGATTTGATCCTGTTCCCTAAACGGTTGATCGCGAAATACGGAATCGAGAAAACGTTCGGCGACCCGAATCACCCGCAGGTCGAAAAATTACTTCGTGCTCAGATTAATGAGATGTTCAACCAGTTCCCCGATTTCGATGGGCTCGTTGTGCGCATCGGCGAAACCTACCTTGAGGATGCACCGTTCCATCAGGGACACATTGAAAACAAAACCGATCCGCAGAAGACGATCATTCCATTGCTGCAGATTTTGCGGGAAGAAATTTGTGTGAAACGCGACAAGCAGCTGATTTTTCGCACGTGGCGGGCATTCGACAACAATGAGTCGCGCTATATGGCTGTCAGTGATGCGGTAGAGCCGCACCCGAATTTGGTCATCAGCATCAAGCATTGCGAAGGCGATTTCTTCCGCACCCATCCGTTCAGCCGTTGCATTGGTATGGGACGGCATCGGCAGATCATCGAGGTGCAGTGCGCCCGTGAATACGAAGGGAAGGGGGCCTATCCGAACTATATAGCCAACGGCGTCATCGAAGGCTTCGAAGAGCACGCCGATATGCCCAAGGATAAAATCAACAGCTTGCGTTCGTTCTACGAAAAGACTCCAGAGCTCTTTGCCGGCATCTGGACTTGGTCGCGTGGTGGCGGCTGGCGCGGTCCCTACATTAAAAACGAAATGTGGTGCGATCTGAATGCGTGGGTCACGGCACAGTGGGCGTTGGATCCTTCCAAAAGCGAAGAATCCGTTTTCAACCGCTATGCGACGGAACGACTCAAATTAAAAGATGGGGATGTCGCCAAATTCCGTCGCCTATGCCTGCTGTCCGCCAATAGCGTGTTGAAAGGCCGCTACTCGGAACCCGGTGGGATGCGGGTGATTTGGACGCGCGATCAGGGGATCGGCTGGCCGGGAGTCATCAGCGATGCCGCGAAACAGCAACGGAGCCTGCAACAAAAGGATGAGGCCATTGCTCAATGGCAGGAAATCGTCTCGCTGGCGGAATCGATCCAATGGGCCGATGAAGCCACGCGCGAGCACGCAATCGCTTCAGCCTATTACGGACTGCATCTTTATGAAATCTACCGGAGCAAAATCTATATGGCGGACGCAGAGGCCAAAGGAGATCGCGATGGAATCAAGAAATGGCTTAAGGCCTACGACGCAGCATGGGCGACCTATGATCAGTTGCCAGAGCAATACCCTTCAGTTGCTTCGTTATATAAACAATACAAGGCAGATGAAAATCTAAAGCGTTTGCGCGCTGCAGTGGGAGTACCAGCCCCTCCCGTTCTTTCGATTCCTCGCAAGCCGGTATCGCTCGACGGCGCGCTTTTCAAGTTGACCACGGCGGACGGAATGGCAGCGGGCAAGAAAACCTTTACCCCTTCGATTGTATCGGTGCTCAGCGATAAGCGCGTAATTGGGCCGGCAGACGGTGCCGCATTAAAGGCGGGAAGCACGCTCGACAGACTGGCTAATTCAGAATGGGCGGGGTTCAGCTTAGAGGCCAATAACGGAAATTCGCTCGACAATGCGACGGAGTTTTCTCGGGGCTATCTTGAATTTACGATTGAGGCACTAACGGGTTTCGCACTGAATTGCCGCGAGCTGACCTTTGCATCGGCGCGTGGCGGGTCGAGCAGTACACGCGGCTACGTTCTATTTGCCTCCGTCAACGGCGGCGCAATAAACTTCGGCGACACGCCCGTTTCTACCGTAATCAATGAAACCGGTACGCGCGACGCACCACGGAAGGTATCGGTAGATTTGAGCGCTGCTACCTATCAGGGGATCGACTGCATAACCTTCCGCTATTATCCGCTGACGCCAAGCCCGGGTATCTCGATGGAATTCGACGGAATGGCGCTGTTTGGCTCAATTGGTGAACGCTCGGCAGAAACGGTTCGTACCGCTAAGAGTCAATGCCTACTTACGGGGCGAGTGATGGACACCAGTGATAACCGGCTGCCTAATGCAAGGGTGTCTTTACGAACGATTGGAGCGAAAACTCTGACGGATCCAAACGGGAAATTTACCTTAAGATTTGACCGCTAAAAAGTGTCCAAACTAAATAAAGATGAGTCTTATAGCCAGTTCGAATTTGAGAAGGAGGGACATGTTAAAGAAAGTATTAACATTGATTCAATCAACTTCTTTTCCCAGACCGAGCCGATGGATGTGCCGTTTATTACCTTTGGTCATTCAAATGGTTAGGGCTTCGCCGCTTGTTTGCCTTCGCAACGACCCGATCGAGCGATCGCTTGGATTTCGTATCATTCTGGGTATAGCAACTACCTGCAATTCCCTAATACCGAAAAGGTTCCATCTTTGATTATGCATGGTATGCTAGATGGCTGGTTTCATCGCCAGCATCAGGACCAAGCTTTTGCAACAATGCGCAAGAAGAGAAATGCGGCGATGGCTATGATGATGGAAGGCAGTGTCGGGCACGGGCCGGAAGACAAGGATGCTACTTGGGAGTTCATCATTGAATTTTGCAAGGCGGCCATCCGTATCCGCCTGAACGAAGATGGTAATCTCAAACCTGTTAAAATTGAATCCTGCTGGCTGGAGAAGTTTATGACACCGAGCGGAAAGGGCAGCAGTTGTTGGAGATTGCTCCCTATACAGAATTTAAGGGAGACGTCTCCCTTGTTAATTGGCTTCCCGATGCAGATCTTGCCGAGATTTGGCAAGCCTACGGAAATACCAAACCTAATAAACCCCAATAAAGGAATAAACCATGATGAGAAATAATAGGATGATGACTAACAGATGTAAATTGAAACGTCAGGTTCCGGCCAAATCTATATTTAGTAGAACGGTGCCTTACTCCAAGAAGATATTGCAGGCCGCCCTGATCTTGTGCCTGTCTTCTGGCATACAAGGCAGTGCGCAGGCCTCCATAGAAGATCCTTCAAATTATAATGACGGGGATCTGGTCTTAACTACTGGTGCGACGTATTCTTATTATCCTGCCCAATCAAAAACGAGCTTTGATATGCCCGATTTTTCCTGGGATACGATTCCGCGTTGGAGATATTATAGTAACCCAAATCCTGCAAATCAGGCAGATGTGGTGGCCTGTGCGGAAGTTGATATGCTCATGATCGAGAAGAATACCCTTCTGGGGATGGATTATAACGAGCAAGGCAGCGCGGACTTCGCAGCGCGAGTAAAAGCAATTAATCCGGACATCAAGATTATGTTTTATTGGAATGCCACGATAGACTATGGCGATTATCTTGTCCAACAAGATGGGGTATATGATCGTGACACGTTTTCCTCTCCGTTATCATGGGGGACGTTGAGGGGGTTACACTTGGGTGATCCTGTCGTGCGTGAGTGGTGGATCGAGTCGGCTCTGTCGTTCCTCGATATTCCGAATATTGATGGGCTCTTTTTTGATCGGATTGCGGGAGCGGATGCGCGGGATATGGTCGCCTCTTTATATAATCGGATGCCTTCTGATAAATTCGTCATCGGAAATTCGGGGCTCGATTTTGACGCCTGGCGGGAAAATATGGCCAACATGGACGGTTCCTACCGAGAAGCGTGGAAATCTCCAGGTCATGGTCAAAGTTCCGCAGATCCATTCACTGTGATGATTCAGTTACTTCGTGAGGCGTCACTCAAGGGGAAAATGGTCAATATAACCGGAGTCTCAGATACGGAGGCTGAGACCCTTTTCACTGTGGCGGTATTTTTAATGGGGGCAGGAGAGTATTCCTATATTTCTGTTAACCCAATTTTTTCTGACCTGTTATCCCGTCCTTTAGGAGCGCCCTTAGGCCCGCCGATCAAGAACGGCTATGAATACACGCGTTCCTTCGAACACCTAGATCTCTGGGTGAATGTAGAAACCCAAGAAACAGTCTACGATTGGAAGCTTGATGTGCCAGAGGTAACTTTTGCCGGTTCTGATAACTGGACGTCTACGGTTATTCTGGATAACAATGATGGCGCGGCCAATACATCAGTATGGCGCGTGAATGCTGCTGACCAGTTGGAACTGGTCACCTCTAATTACGATGACATTGAACAAATTGCCTTCATTCGGGACGATACCACATTGGCCGTCGGCCAGGAAGCCCAGCTGAAGATGGATATTCCGAATACGGGGAATAGAAACTTGGGTCTTTACGTCGGAGGCACGGCTCCAACGTTCGATGTGCGGCAGGACTATATATCCATCTATAGTTCGTCAATTTCTGATATCGTCATGACTCACGGTTTTGACGGAACCTCCGTATTTTCTTCCACCCCGTTTGCAGATGCTGCAGGAGCCGATACGTTTTTCATTGCCCGGACAGCGGAGAATACCTTCGAGGTCGGCTTCTATGTGGGGTCGACTCGCACCGTGGTTGTGACGCGTAATCCGTCCACCGCCAACTCGGCGGACTACGTCGGTATTTATGCAGACGTTCGTAAGAACGGAACGCTGGGTGCCATTAATTCTTTCCGAATTGTTCCAGTCGGATGGGTTGTCGATGACTTCTCAGGAGTGAATGCGCTGGATCATTGGGAGGGGACCGTTATTCTGGATCATAATGATGGCGCGGCCAATACTTTGACCCTACAGGCGAACAATGACGATCAGTTGGAGCTAGTTACCTCAGATTACGATGGCATTGAGCAAATCGCCTTGATTCGCTCCGATACCACATTGGCCGTCGGCCAGGAAGCCAGGCTGAAGATGGACCTTCCTAATACGGGGAACCGAAACTTGGGTCTTTATGTCGGCGGTACGGCTCCGGCGTTTGATGTACGTGAGGACTATATGACCATATATAGTTCGTTAAATTCTGATACCGTCATGACTCACGGTTATGACGGAAGCTCTCAGTTTTCTGTTAACCCGCATGCAAATGCTTCCGGAGCCGATACGCTCTTCGCAGCGCGGACCTCGACAAACGCCTTTGAACTTGGTTTCTATGTGGGCGCGACTCGTTCGGTGGTTGTAACGCGTAATCCGTCCACCGCCAACTCGGCGGACTACGTCGGCGTCTTTGTCGACACGCGGGCTAATGGAACGATTGGTTCTATTGATTCCTTTCAAATTGTTCCAGTAGGGGCGTTTGTTGAATCTCTTTTTGTCGAGGCAGAAGACTATACTGGCATGAGTGGTATTGCGACACAACCAACCACCGATGCGGATGGGGGTCTCAATGTGGGCTGGATCAGGACCGGAGATTGGATGGACTATGAAGTGAGTATTCCTTCTTCTGGAACGTACACGGTAAATTATCGGGTTGCCAGCTTGAATGGCGGATCTTCTGTTCAATTTCAGGTGGATGGAAGTGCCCAAGCAACCACCAGTATTGCTTCAACGGGGGGGTGGCAAGAATGGACGACGCTATCAACCTCCGTATCTTTGCTGTCAGGTCCTCAAACCATTAGGTTATATTCTACTTCCGGTGGATGGAATATTAATTGGTTTGAATTAATAATGAATTGATCAAGTCGTTATTCAGGATCGAATAACACAGAATCAAGTTTGTGGAGAATCGCTGCGTATGTTTTTGAGTCGCGATTTTTTGCAGACTGTGGAACATCTTGGTCGGCGTAAAACTTCTCAAAGATCCCGCCGAAATGGTCAATCTGGCAGCAAGCTGTGAATATGCGCAGCGTGCGCAAGCAGATGAAGGCGACGCTTGATAGCTACCTGACAACTCTCCCCGAAATCAGAAAAAGGAACAAATGATGCTAAAACTATTTGAGATACGCTTACACGTCGCCGCCGCGGTCATCACGCTCGCTTCGCTTTGCTCAGCCGTTGCGGAGCAGCGGCCCAATCTTCTGTTTGTATTTGCCGATCAGTGGCGAGGTCAAGCGAACGGGCTATGCGGGCCACCCGAATCTGCTGGGGAAAACGCCGCATCTGGATCAGCTGGCGAAGGAGGGGATTAATTTAGTCAACGCGGTTTCGACCATGCCCGTGTTTACGCCGTATCGCGCCAGCTTGCTGACGGGGCAATATGCGCTGTCTCATGGCCTTTTCATGAACGACGCGCCGCTTAACCCGGAGCTCCCAACCATCGGTAAAGTCTATAAAGCGGCGGGCCCTGTTGCGAAACTTGGACCTAAGGTAAAAGATGACTACTTCGGTAAAGTGCCAGAAGACTATTTATCTGTTAAGAAGAACGTGCTCTTCTTTAAGGGAGATGGCACACGTCGTGGCAAAATCGGTATCAGCCCAGAACGTAGCAAAGGAGTTGCGGGCAGTTACGATGCAGATGGACAGGTTTTAACTATCGTTACCTAGAACAAACAGGAAGCACCAGCCGGTTTTGTAAACTCATCTTGGGAAATCCAAAAAGAGCCTTATGTGGGCGATGTCATCAACGCTTACAATGATGGATCTCCAGAGCCCGGCGCTGCCCCATTAGGTCCATTCTATGAGATCGAGACATCATCTCCAGCAGCCGCTTTAAAACCAGGCGAAACAATGACACATATATCACGCACCATGCACCTGCATGGCTCTGAAGCGCTGCTCGATCCTATCGCTCAACGCGTCTTCGGCGTCACTCTCAATCAAATCAAGAATAGTTTCTAGGTATGCTACCTTCGACCAAAAAGAATAAAGCGCAGCCTTACCCCTGCTATGGGGGATATTCTCAAGACGGTATCCAATTTATTATTTCATCGTGGTCTGTTTTTAATTTTGAGCCCTGCGCCATACGTGGCGTGTCCGCTTGCGGACGCCCCTGTATCTGTTCCGCGCTCGGAAAAACCTGGGCACTCGCCATATCAAAGTAAGATTATACAACGATTTATTCAACACGACACTAGATGATCGACTCGATTCAGCTATTAATTTCTAATCTCTTATGAACAAAAATACTGCCAATTTAGCTTTCGGAGTATTGCTCGGAGTCGTTGCGGCTTCGTTGCTATTTGCCTTTTTTGACTCTAGTAGTGATTCGGGCGGCGCATCTGTGCACGTTCTGAAAGTCGCACATAATCAACCGACCACGCATCCTGTCCATCTCGGGATTCAGCACATGGCCGAGCGCGTTGCAGCGCTTTCGGGCGGACGTATGCGTTTGGATGTCTTTCCAAATGGTCAACTCGGCAGCGAAACGCAGACGATGGAGCAGTTGCAAGCGGGCACACTCGACATTGCCAAGGGGAGCTCGGCTCCGATCAGTAATTTCATTTCGGTCTGCAAGGTCTTCAGCTTGCCCTACCTGTTTCGTGACGAAGATCATTTCTGGGCGGTATTAAATGGTGAAGTGGGCGCTGGAATTCTGGAGTCACTTGCCACAAATGACGCGGGCCGTCCGAGTGGTTTGCGTGGCTTGACGTATTACGATGCCGGCAGCCGGAGTTTCTATGCGAAGAAAGCCATCCACTCGCCAGCCGATTTGGCAGGGATGAAGATCCGAGTGCAAAACGACCCTGTGGCGATGGACATGGTCGAAGCGATGGGGGCCGCGCCGACGCCCGTGGCGTGGGGCGAGCTGTATACTGCCTTGCAACAAGGGGTGGTCGATGGGGCTGAGAATAACTCGCCCAGCTTTGTGTCGTCTCGGCACTTCGAGGTGTGCAAACAATTTTCATTAGATCACCATGCACGTGTTCCTGATGTCTTACTAATGAGCAGTCTAACATGGAATCGCCTGAGCGAGCAGGAGCAGGCGTGGCTGTCGCAAGCTGCGGCCGAATCGAGCACGTTTCAACGAGCGGCATGGGCGGCGGGTGTGGCTGAGGCGGTGGGCATTATGAAGGAAGAGGGTGTGCAGGTGGTGGAGGTCAATGCCGACTCCTTTATCGAAGCGACTCAGTCGGTGCGTGATAAATATGCTACCGGCCCCTTGCGTGAGTTGGTCGTTAAAATCGGGGAGGTTGAATAGTCATGTTAAACGCTATGAATCAACGGGCATCGAAGTGCCTGAATTTCTTGCTGATCTTTATCTTTATTGTGCTGGTCGTCGATGTCTTGTGGGGCGTGGGTTCGCGCTATTTACTGGGGAATCAAGCGCGTTGGTCGGAGGAGCTCGCTCGCTTGCTGATGGTCTGGCTCGCCTTGCTCGGTGCGGCGCTCGCGACGCGGGAGCAGCAGCACCTCGGCCTAGATGTCTTAGTGCGTCAGTGGCCTGATGAAGTGCAGTGCCTGGCTTCCATCTTTGTGCATTGTGCGGTGGCCATTTTTGCCGTGGCGATCATGGCATGGGGCGGGGGGCAACTAGTGGTCGCTCGTTTTGAGTCGGGGCAGATGTTGCCCGCGCTCGATATTTCTAGGGCGTGGTTTTATTTGGCATTACCGGTGAGTGGTGTGTTGGTTTGTCTGTTTAGCATCGAGAATTTGTTTATAGACATCGCTGCGTTAGTAATTGCGAAGGAGGATTCAAAATGAATCAAGAGCTCATGATCTTACTGGCGCTGTTCGCGTCGCTGCTGTGTCTGAGGGTGCCGATCGCGTTTGTTTTGGGCATGGTCACTGTTGTGACGGCGGTTGCCTTGGACTATGACAACATACCGCTGGCAATGGCCAGTGACCTGAGCAACGGGATCGATAGCTTTTCATTGTTGGCGATTCCATTCTTTATTCTTGCGGGCGAGCTGATGGGCTGCGGCGGGCTGGCACGTCGATTGATTGATCTGGCGACCGCGATCGTTGGACGTTTACCCGGCGGTCTCGCTGCGGTGAATACGCTTACTTGTATGCTCTTTGGCGCGATTAGCGGCTCTTCGGTGGCGGCGGTTTCCAGTATCGGTGGCACTCTCATTCCTGAGATGAATCGCAAGGGCTACGACCGTGATTTCAATATCGCCATTACCGCCAGTGCGGCGACCACTGGATTGCTGATACCGCCGAGTAATATCATGATCGTGTATGCCTTGGTGGCTGGGAATGTCTCGGTGGCTGCCTTGTTCATGGCAGGTGTCCTGCCGGGCGTGCTGGTGGGCTCTGGTATTATGGCAGTGGCTCTGGTGCTGTGCTTGAAACGCGGATACGGGAAGTCCGTGGACGGTGCTGTCGTGACTTATCCTCCATTGTTTAAATCGATTTTCGGAGCGTTGCCTAGCTTGCTGCTTGTTTTTATTGTCCTAGGAGGGATTCTCGGAGGGATTTTTACGGCGACAGAGGCTTCGGCCATCGCCGTGCTGTGGGCCTTTATTTTAGGCGTTGGTTGTTACCGTGAGATTAAGTGGCATGAGTTGTCGGGGATTATTTTACGAGCGGCTCGCACCACGGCGATCGTGCTGTTTTTAGTGGCGTGTAGCTATGCGATGAGCCGATTGTTAACAAGTGAGCAAGTGCCACAGCAGGTAAGTGCCGGTTTACTCAGCTTGTCGGATAATCCGATTGTGATCTTATTGATCATGAACCTGATACTGTTGATGGTGGGCGTCTTTATGGACATGACGCCCGCAGTGCTGATTTTCACTCCGATCTTTTTGCCCATTGCGACTGTGCTTGGGATCGATCCAGTTCACTTCGGTATTATCCTAATTGCCAATCTTTGTATTGGCTTGTTGACCCCTCCCGTTGGCACCTGCCTCTTTGTGGGAGCTGGAGTGGGGAAGAGCAATATCGTGAGCGTATCTCGGGCGATGTTACCTTTCTACATGGTTATGGTGCTGGCTTTACTCATTATCACATACTGGTCGCCTTTATGTATGACCTTGCCTACCTGGATGGGATTGTAGCTCGATTTCCGCGTATTCCTATTACGATGTTACTGCCCCTGAGGGCATACGCGTCAACTTACGCTTTTATGCTCTACATTGTTTCGATGAATTCAATGGCTTCGCAAACTTGATTGTAGTTAAGTCGGGTTCTTTTCTCGTAGCAGCAGTATTTCCTCAAAGACTCCCAGATTGGTTCCTGCCCCCTTCACTTATACGGTCAGTTCTGTGTTAATGCGCCTTGACGGCCTTTTCTCAATTTCCGACCTTCGTGCGCTTGAATAAACAAGTCCAGATATTCTTAGTGGTTTTGGCGGGTTGGATGAACCGCAAGCAGCAGAAGGTGATCGAGTATCTCCTTGAGGAGAACCAGATTTTGAAACAGCAGTTCGAATCGACGGGTAAGAAGCTGCGTTTGGACAATCATCAGCGTCGTAATTTGGCCAATCGAGGCAAGGCGATGGGTTGAGCTCAGTTGCAGAAATATGCGGCTTTGGATCGACCGGAAACGATCCTGGGATGGCATCGGAAGTTAATAGCTCTTAAATATACTGGTAAGCGAGTCGTGAAAACCGACCGACAGGAACGGATGGAGGTTATTCGGGAACTCTGCGTCAAATTTGCCGAGGTTCCGAGTCGCGTAGCGACGACAAAAGCATAGCGTCCAAATACTAGCTATTTCCTATGGCCGCATCCAAGGGGCTCTTTCTAATCTTGGTTACAAAGTGAGTATGACGACTGTTGGCAATATACTCAGGGCTAAAGGAATCATTCCTTCACCAGAGCGCGGCAAGCAATCCAACTGGACGAAGCACAACAGTGCGAAGATGGTGCATCGTAGATGGCCCGAAGGGATGTTTGTGTGGGTGCCCTTTGGGCGACATGAACAGCAAAACTTTCGTGCGCTCTCACATGGATGTGATGTCCGTCGCAGATTTTTTCACGGTAGAAGTATGGACTCTTCGCGGGCTGGTTCGATATCACGTGTTCTTCGTGATGAACTTGGCGAAACGTCAGGTGGAGGTCGCTCACATCGGCTGTCAGGTGAACGGGGCGGTGATGGCACAAGTGGCTCGGAACATGACTGACAGCTGTGACGGCATTCTCAAACGACGGCGTTTCTTTGTCTGTGACCACGATCCGCTTTATACAAAAGAGTTTCGTCAGATACTCACGGATTCCGGGGTTGAAGTCATCCAAACAAGGGTGGGGTGCCCGCAGCAAAACGGCTATGCGGAAAGTTTCGTATCAGCCATCAAGCGTGAGTGCATTGACCAGATGATATTCTTCAGTTAGAAGTCACTCCGTAAGGCTATCGGGCAGTATATTGAGCATTTTCATCAAGAACGGAATCACCAAGGGCTTGATCATCAAATACCTTTTCCGAACATCCCTCAGAGCCACTCAGAGAGTGGTTCAATCGTGAAAAGTGAACGGCTAGGAGGGGTGCTGAACTACTATCATCATGAAGAAAAGGAAGGTGGAAGCAGCGGTGTAAAAATTGAACCAAATACGGTAGCATACAGCCTATTAGCCCATCATAAGGTCTAGCTTATTAAATTAGTTGGGGGAGTCGGAAGAAGGAACTTGGTTGTCAGTTGTTTGCGACCTTAAATTGTTGCGATGAGAGGCTCAAATTTAGCATCTACATGACTTGCCAACGATTTATCACAATACGACAAAACGTTTTGAGGACGCGATTGACCATATTGCCTTCGGTTGTCGGCTTTGCCACGGAACTCGTCGCAATGACAGGCTGGCTGAACCGCAAACTCTGCTTGATGTGATCAACTGTTTGCATACCCGAGAATAAGATACTCAAGGAAGAGCTGGAGAAGAAGGATGTGAAGTTGTCTTTGAGTAATACCCAAAGACGAAAACTTGCTAAGTGTCAGGCCATGATTGTTCAGATTAGCTGCCAGATGAATAGTCCGGTGATGGCGCAGGTCGCCCGTAACCTCACTTATTCGGAGGATGGCTTCGTCGAGCTACTTACTTAATCTCATCGCATTTGCTTCGGTCGGCAGCTAACTCGACTGCTGGGAGAATAGACTAATGATCACTTACTGTGAGCACGATCTTGTCGAAGTAGGCGCTTGTATTGCCTCTCAAGTAGATCGAAGAGAAGCGATTGAACTCAGTGTCTTGATGGGACGAAACTCGTTCACCATTGATGAATAAAGTCAACTGCCCGCTTGAAGCGTCCCATGTCAAAGTGGCAGTCATCATGTCATGCCAGTTAGTCATGTCATAATTGGCATTATGCTGATCGGAGTCAGGAGTGGCTGTGACTTTATAGCCTGTGACTGGGTGTCCGGAATTTACAGCTTCGAAGTCTTGGCTTCCTCTGAAAGTGTTCCAGCTGTCGTAATCATCGTCTTGGAACTTTGTGATTCTTACGCTGCCGTTGCCATCAAACTGATCCGGGTTTTGGCTGGACCAACCGAAGCCATAGCCTTCTTCACCTGTATCGTTGAGCAGGAAAACTCGAAGGCCGCGTCGATAGCTGGAAAAGAGGACTCTTGCTGTCAATGTCCAGTCCGTCGTGATGGTTTGCCCTAATTTGCGGTATGCGATCCCATTGTTCAAAAGCATGAATTTCCCGCTAATAGGGATTGGGTTTTCCAAACTCAAAGGGAGGGGGGTGAATTTGAGCTCAGAAGCAAGAGAAGGTGAGGAATTGATGCTAGACCATTTAGACCTGAGTGAGCTAGTGTTCGCGTAATCCATGTCGTCCTCAAGGACAATGGTCTCTGCATGTGTTATCGCGGAAAAGATGCTGATGGCGAGTAGGGGGATGCGGTAAAGTGGCTTGGGAGTGTTCATCGTCGGATAAGAAGTAATAGTTTCCGGAATGTTGGATGCTCCAAATAAATGATGAATTGTTGAAATCCTAACGTCAGAATGATTTAATCAATGGCGGTCCATCTGTTTTTTGGGGTGTTGACTCCCCAGGGCGGTAGGCTTTCCACATGTCCATCGGCAAAGCAAAAGTTCATAACATTACCATGGTATGCTTGCCCGTCGCTACGTTTCGGCCAGCCTCGTGCGCTTTCTCCGCCGAGCCAGCCCGTGATGTAGGAATAGGATTCTTTGAATTGCTGTTGCCGCTCGAGTGGAACGCCTCCGGCACCGGTGTACCACTCAGTCAGTAAGACCGTTTGCGGCGGGTTTGTTAATTCGAAGATCGTGCGCGAATATTTGCCACTGATCATTCCGCGCTTGTCAGTATTTCCCGTGGTTGAGTTGGTATATGGGGCGCTGGCGGTGTATGATCGTGCAAATTTATTGTTTTCTAAAACTAAATTTCGCACGTCACTCGGGCATTTGAGTGCTTCGCAGGGAGTCTCTGTGTTTGGGTGATCCAAGTAAGGTAATAACCTGGCGTCCCAGGAAGCTTCTTCGTTGCTCAACGGATATCGGCCATTGTTGTCTTGAACGTAAGCCATAGTCGCGATCCCGATTTGCCGCATATTGCTGACGCATTCTGTCTGCTGGACTGATTGCCGAACATTGGCGACTGTAGGGAACAGTATCGCGGCCAGAATCGCGACAATTGCAATCGTCGCCAGCAATTCAATCAATGTGAACCCAGACGGTAGTGCTACTGTGCCTCGCTCGGTTGATCGTGTCTGTGTGCTCATAGATTTTTCTGGACGCGGTTCCAGTCTCGGGAAGGCTTGGCAAATCTTTTAGTGAAGCCTCATTCAAACTTAGTATTCAACATGGTATCGATATTCAGAGAAAGCAACCTCGCTCCAATGCAGCAAGCTGCATTGGAGCGAGGTTGCTGAATTATTTTATCCAATCAATAGGTTGGAAGGCTCCGACGCAGTGATTACGGCGCTATGTAATAGTTGACTCCACTCGGCCAAGAATTACCGTTGAAGATGACATTGGAGAAGTGACTTTCCAAGAATCGCTCGATTGAATGGTTCGATGGGTTTTCGTATTGGTTGTCCGTAATCGATACATCCGACCAATTGGATCCTGCTGCAATTTGAATGACGTCGATGTATGTTTCTGTTCCGATTGAGTGGATGTCCGTGAAGATATTGTTACTTATTATGAAAGAGCTTCCAGTGCCACTTGCACTATTATAGCTGCGGATGCCGTAAGCTCCGATGTCCAATAGTTCATTTCCTGAGATGGTAATATTCTTGAGGATGCCTGATAGGGAGATCCCTGACTTTGCCGTGTTGTAGATGTAATTATCGTACACTGTCAGGTTCATCGTATAATCCAGTATGCGGATGCCGGTAGTTTCGCAGTCCAGAATGCGATTTCTTTCGATCATTACGTCATCGACTGGGTATCCGTTCCGGCCTCGTATGAAGATACCGCCATGCTGATTGTCGCTTGTTTCGACAATCAGGTTGTCGACTACTGATATGTCTTCGACTCCATAAGTATCATAGGATGCCTCGGAGGCGATATGTATGCCTGCCCCTTTGCTATTTTTGATGTGGTTACCTTCGATTGTGACACTCTTCCCACCGATGCAGGTGATGCCTCGACCGTGGGGTTGATTTCGAACATCATTGCCGACAATCCAGATGTTCTCGCAGGCATCGAATGGTCCGTTATAGGACACGACTGCGATCATATCATCTCCAGTGTTACGGGTTCGGTTGTCCCATATCCCAATGTTTTGGTTTCCTGAAGTGATATGGATGCCGTCGGCGAGTGAATCCCAGATCCAGTTGTTATAGATTGAGCCACCTATTGATGGTTTATTTGCAGTAATGAGAGCTGCAGATGCGGCTCCTTCAAGGTAGCACCCGGTGACGACAAAGTCAGTGGCCTCGTAGGCATGAATTAGTGTCGATTCGGCAGTATGAAGGCGTTCTGTTGCGTGGCTTGAAATTAAACGACAGTTTTTCAGAAAGACATCATTCCCCGTGAGGCGGACGGTGCTGTATGCTGGATCAGATCCTGTCAATACGCTGGTATAACCATGCCCAAATATACTGGCTCCATTGAGCAATAGGATCGATGAGTGTTTGAATACTCCCGGTGGAATGTAGAGTGCTTTGTTTTGGCTGTTGGCCGCCGCGATGGCATTTGTAATTGCGGTTTGGTTATCGGTTACGCCGTCTCCAATTGCGCCGAAACTGGGGGATGTGATGTCGATTGCATTATCGATTTCGCTTTGGGTGGGTGGATTGTCTTGAAGAAGAACGACATCGTCGAACATTGAAGTGGTGTTTCCCTTTAGGTAAACAGCACTGAACGAGTCGTAGCTGTTATCGGTGTAACTGGCGATCGGCATCCCATCGACCCGCAGGTAAAGCGTGTTATCGAATGCGTCCCAGCTCAGTTCAATCAATGCCATGGGCGCACTCAGGCTTCTGTGGCCGCTGCGAACCGGATTTGGTGGATCGGCCAGTATGGCGCCGCCATTATACAAAGTTGGAGGATCGCCGGACGAAAATTTTCTTATGCTGATTCGGCCTTCTCCGTTGTACTGTGTGCTGTTGGCGGAGTCCCAGAGCACCCCATAGCCTTCGGTGCCGTCGGCATTGACTACGCAGGCATAGAGGTAGCGCTGCCAATCGCTGTGGCTGGCCTTGAATCGGAGCGTCCAGCTTGTGGTGACCGTAGTTCCCAGATCGGCTCGGATCAGGCCATTGCCGAGTGTCAGGTAGGGCACTTTGCTTAGCGAGGAGTCTGCATTCGACAGGTCTGGTGCTGACCCGCTCATTGTAGTCCAGCCCGATAGCCTATCCATTGAATCCTCGAAAGTCGTTTGAAACTTAATGTTGTCAAAAAAGGAGGTCGTATTGCCGCGCAATTCAACACGCCGGAACCTTTTTGATCGGCCGTCCTGGATGTAGGTCTGGTCGGTTACTTGGCTTACGAGATCGCCGTCGACTCTCAATGCGAGTGTGCCGCTGATGGCATCCCAACTCAGCTCAATCCGGGCCATCGGTGCACTTAGGGCACCATGGCCGCTGCTAGCCCAGTAATCTTGTGGGGTGTCCCCCATGATGTCTCCACCGTAATTCCAGCCGTGTGCGGTGCCGGGCGAAAATTTGCGTAGGCTCATTCGGCCTTCGCCGTTGTATTGAGTGCTGCTGGCTGAGTCCCAGCAAAGGCCATAGCCCTCGGTACCATCGGCATTTAGTACGTTGGCTAAAAGAGCGCGTTGCCAGTCGCCATGGCTTGCATTGAAACGGAGTGTCCAGCTTCCCGTAACTGTGTAGGGCAATTCGGCTTGGATGATGCCATTGTTCAGCGTGATGTAGGGAAGCGTGGACAGTGAACTGTCGGCATTGCTTAAGTTTGGGCTCGAGCCATAGACTGTCGTCCAGTTCAATAGGTCGTCGCAGGTGTCTGCGAAGATTTGCGCATGCGAGGTGCTGCAAAATGTAAGCAAAAAAATGGCAACGAGCGGCACCATTCTCAGGTGCTTTATTTGCGTTGCTATGGCAAGAAAGCCATGTGCTCGTTTTAGATGAGGAGAGAGGTTGCAGTTTTCGTAGGTCTTCATGGGGTATTTGCTTTGGGGTGGGGTTATACGCCCGCTATAGGCGCTGTGCCATACCATACAAAGCCGGATCTTGGCGTAAACACTTACGAATTGCAGCAAGCTGCACATGAATCTTCGAATCTGGCTGATCCTAGACAAGAGTTTGTCATTATCTTTGCGAATTGTAGAGCTGTTTGCGTATGAAAGAAGCCTGCTGCTTCGATCAGCCCCAGCTGAATTTGCACTGGATTTTCATTTGATAATTCCAGGATGCTGCCTTGATTGCCGGTTGAAGTTTTCGTCAGAAAACCGGCTCCTTCGGTGCTTGTTCCGGTCTCTGGGACGCGCCGGCGGTTAGTTTGCCTCCATTGGAGCCCAAGCCGCAGGGAAGTAATAAGGTTTCTGACGTTTTAATTGCCGCGCATCTGAAGGATGCGCGGCAACTAGTTGCTGCGATTTTTCGAAGCAAGAGGGGAATCTCTTCTAATTTCGACGACGTCGCGTAAAGACTAGAGCCATCACGCTCAATGCACTGTATAAGGCAAATACTGATGCCTCAGGAATGCTGTTAACTTGCAGTGTGTCTAAACGAGCCGTGGTGAATGTATTGTTGGTATCGACGTAGAAGCCTAGACCTGTGATTGTTGATGATGAAAGGTCTGAGACTGGAGCAGAACCAAGGCTCATTGTGACCCCCGGATTCAGAGTCAGCTCGAGCCAATCCTCTGCATCTGTGGAGAATGTGAACTCTTGGAGGACATCGTCGGCAGCTCCAGCTGAACTAAACGTGCCACCAGTATAGGTGCTACTGTTTGAGAAGTCACTTGAGGATGCATACCAACTACCTCCAATTTGCACGAGGATCTTTACAGTAGTTGCAGTTGTCGCATTACCCATACGCCAGGAAATGCTAGAAACATTGGATAGTGATAAGCCGGTTTCTATTCCCGTCCAGGAAATGTCTTGAGTGTTGCCTGTGTTGGAGGCGAAGAAATATGAATCGCCATCACTAGAGGGGTTACCCGGGATGTCAGCAACTCCCATTCGATCGCCTCCGTTAGGGATGGTGCCA
This sequence comes from Coraliomargarita algicola, assembly GCF_033878955.1. Taxonomy (NCBI): domain Bacteria; kingdom Pseudomonadati; phylum Verrucomicrobiota; class Opitutia; order Puniceicoccales; family Coraliomargaritaceae; genus Coraliomargarita; species Coraliomargarita algicola. The sequence continues at coordinate 1,571,438 of NZ_CP138858.1, read as the reverse complement.
GAGATGTCGGTGGCGAAAGCTCCAACATAAGCGCTCCAACCAATGGATGAGCTGCCCAAATTACCCGCAGTATTGTTGTCAAAGGTTTCTGAGTATATTACATCACCGTGCGCGTGAATTGCTAGAGCGCTAAAGGCCAATACAGAGAAGCTAGGGATCGGATATAATTTATTCATATTTTGGTGAGTTTAATGTTTTTATTGGTGTTAGGTTCGGGAATTGTTGTTAACAATGCGGCTCTTTCTCAGGCGTTTGGGGAATAGGTAGGTTTTTGAAGTTGTAGATTTGATAATGATACATCACCGCAGCTACGAATTATAATTAATGCAGCAAGCTGCATCTCAGCCCTTGGTCGAAAATTTGTCGTCAGTTAATGATTTTTGCGGTAGGCTTCTTCCGTTCCTCCATATGCCTTCGCTGAGCAATAGCTGAGGTTTGCTGGGTATCCCGCGTTCGTTGCATAAGAGTTGGTTGGCCACTAAGTCTAAGGTGTTAGCTCCGACCAAAGCCGGGTCTTGGTCGATCCCTGCAACATCTGGCCAGACAGAAGACCATTGCGGTGACACGAAGGCAATGTCATTGGGGACTTTCAACCCTAGTTGTTTTAATGACTTCCATACTTCCTCTGTGCCAATAATGACTTCGGGCATCTTCTTTGAGATCCAGTTCTTTAGGGTCGTCTTTCCCTCATGAGTGTCGGGGAATATGTAAGAATCATAACGTTTGGCTCTAGCAGAATGTTTTTCCGCGTAGTGATAGGTCGCCGCTAAGGCATAATCAGTACGGCGATCCATTGATTCTGGAATCGCCAAGCCTATTTTTTTGTAACCTGCTCTTTCAATGTTATCGAGTGCTAACCGAACCGCGTGTGGCCAATAAAATGCGGCCCGGTGAAGCATCGGCTGAAGCATGTCATAGGCAGTCGCGGCAGTCGCAAAGGCGTCCCAGTTGAATTCCGCGAGTTGCTTTTCATTGAGGAAATCCTGAGTTGCAAAGATCGCACCTGGCACGCCGCGATCATATAAGAGTCGCGATAGCGATTTGAGGTTGTAGTTGATTTCGTGAAGCCAAAAAATTTCTAAAGTGTAGCCGAGTGCTTCAGCGCGTTTTTGAGCGCCTGTATAATGGATTTTAACATAGTCGGGCAGCGCGGAAAATTTGGTGATATCGCCCCTAGCAAGAATATAGGCAATGTGCGCCTTGTATTTGGGCGATCTTGTTGCGCGGCGATGCGCTAGATACGCAGATGCCAGGGGATTTGGTTTCCAGCCCATGTCTTTGGCTATGGCCAAGATTCGTTCACGGGTATCGGCGGAGACCAAGGGTTTATTACTCAGGGCTCTAGATACCGTGGAGTTATTAACGCCACAGGCCTTGGCAATCTCGCGTATCGTCGGGCTTTTCATGCTGTCCTGCCATTCTATATATTGGGGGATAGTCGGGGGAATGGTCGATGAAACTCATCTTGTAGATTTATGTATGCAGCTTGCTGCAACTTCGCAAGATTGAAAATTCAAGTTTACTGGATGAGATGGAATTAATGGATTCAAATACCTCAGGAATTTGCCTCAAGGAAAGTGCAACCAGTGCTCAATCGGATGAACTGGGGTTGGTTTTAGATACTCGGTTGTGGGAAAACCCACAGGTGGTTTCGATAAGCCGACTCCCGATGCGTTCCACGTGCTATCCATTCGATACACATCTGAGCGCTAGAACCTTAGATCGTGAGCGTTCGCCATGGTTTATGTCATTGAATAGAATCTGGCGTTTCAAGATGCATGATCAAGTGGGGGACCTTCAAGTGGGAGATGTCGCCATTGATACGGATCGTGGCGACTGGGGGCATGTGGAGGTTCCGGGTAACTGGACCATGCAGGGATATGATCGCCCTCATTATACCAACGTTCAAATGCCATTTTCGAATGAGCCTCCTACTGTTCCCAAAATGAACCCGACTGGAGTGTATTCGCAAGAAGTTCGTATTCCGGAAGCATGGGACAATCGGCGGGTCATTTTACATTTTGGTGGTGCTGAAAGCCTTCTCTACCTCTACGTGAACGGGGAATTTGTTGGTATGGGCAAGGATAGCCGCTTGCCGTCCGAATTCGATGTGAGTTCATACATAAAGTGTGGTGAAACTAATCTCATCGTAGCGATTGTAGTGAAGTGGTCGGATGCCAGTTTTGTGGAAGATCAGGATCAATGGTGGATGGGCGGGCTTCACCGCGAAGTTTATCTTTATTCTACAGACAGTGTATTTATCGAAGATGTGTTTTGTGGTGCGAGTTTGGAGAATGAATACCGAGATGGGGTTCTGGATATGTCCGTTGGGCTTGGGTTTTCTGGCCATCTACCCGAAGGCTGGCAAGTGGAGTTGCAACTCTTTAGCCCATCTGGTCAGGCAGTTTATCAGCAGGCATTAGACTCCGAAGCTATTGCCTCGGAGTCTAGGTCACGCTACCGCTTGTGTGCGAAATTCAACGAGTGTCTGCGGGATGTCTCCGTTTGGTCTGCTGAAGTTCCAAATCTATATACTGCGGTCTTATGCCTGAAGAATGCTGACGGCCGTGAAGTTGAGCACACGTCAATGCGCATTGGCTTCAAGGCCGTAGAGGTCAGGGATCGAATGCTTCTGATCAATGGCAAGCGGGTGCTCATTCATGGAGTGAATCGACACGATCACCACGAGACTCGGGGCAAAGCAGTCGACCGCGATACGATGCGACAAGATGCGGTGTTGATGAAGCAGTATAACATTAATTCGGTTCGGTGTTCCCATTATCCTAACGATCCATATTGGCTTGATCTATGTGACGAACTGGGCTTGTATGTGATTGATGAGGCGAACATTGAGAGTCATGCATTCGCTCCGTGGTTATGTCATAATTCATCGTATTCCTTGGCATTCCATGATCGCGGGAAACGCATGGTTGAACGAGATAAGAATCATCCTTCGATCATTGCATGGTCGTTGGGGAATGAAAGTGGGCATGGTGCACATCATGATGGTTTGGCCGCATGGATCCGGCATTATGATGGATCGCGTCCTATTCATTATGAAAGCGCGCTCTGGGATATGTATGGAACTAACGATGAGCATGCATATGATAAAGGTTACGCGGCAACTGATCTGGTTTGTCCCATGTACCCGACTTTAGAGTTGTTGAAGGCATGGGCGTTTGACGAGCAGCATCCGGATCAAAGGCGACCATGTATTCTCTGTGAATATTCACATTCGATGGGGAATAGTAATGGAGGGCTCTCGGACTACTACGAGCTGTTCAAGACTGTTCCCGGGCTGCAGGGAGGATTTATTTGGGAATGGATCGATCAAGGCCTAAAAGCTTTGAATGAGAACGGGGTGTCATACTGGGCCTATGGAGGTGATTATGGAGATGAACCGAACGATGCCAATTTTGTGTGTGATGGTTTACTTTGGCCTGACCGGACGCCTCACCCATCCATCTATGAATTAAAGAAGCTCGCTCAACCCGTTTCTGTGAGTCTTGTTGAAGATGATCCCGTAACTTTGTCGTTCCGCTCACGGTTTGATTTCATTGAAACTGGATGGCTGGATGCGAGTTGGGAGCTTTTAATTGATGGCCGGGCCGTTGCCGATGGCGCTTTTCAACTGGATTCAATTGCCCCCGGAAGTGAATTGAATGTGGTGTGGCAGTCTCCAAAAGATACTTACAAAGGAGAAGAAGCGGCATTACTCATCCGATTCGTCTCGAAGGAAACTCAAGCTTGGTGTCCTGCAGGGCACGAAGTGGCTAAGGAGTGGATCTCGTTGCCTAAGTGTGTCCTTGGGGGGCAGGCTGAGGCCGGTGCGACAAGCCAAAGTCGGAATTCTGGCATTAGTCAGATTTGTCAAAATGGCGATCTAGTTCTTGTGAAATCTGGTAAGCTGATAGTTGAAGCGGATGCGCAGGCCGGTGGGCTGGTTCGGCTTACCCACGCAGGTCGAGAGATCTTATCGACCCCGCCACAGATTAGCCTATGGCGTGCGCCCACCGATAACGATGGGATTAAACTATGGAGTGGGCAGGAAAACAAGCCTCTGAAGCGGTGGCAAAAGCTGGGTTTGGATCAACTGGAATCCAGGCTTGTTGATTTTGCTTATGAAGAAACGATCCCAGGGGAGGAGGTCGAACTCCGATGGGGATTTGAAGCGTCCGGGAGGCAGGAGTGGCAGGACTTCTACTGGAGCTATAAAATTACCATTCGCGATCAGGAGACTGTCGACTTTGATTTCCATGTGGAGGTTGGGAATGAGATCGAAGATCTACCACGGGTCGGGGCAATCTTTACGCTTAACCCTAGACTCGAAGATTTGGAATGGCTGGGCTTAGGGCCATATGAAAATTATCCAGACCGCAAGTCCTCTGTTTGGCGTGCCGTCCATCGTAGTACCGTCGATCAACAATATGTGCCCTATGTGATGCCGCAGGAAAATGGCCTGAAATGCGATGTTGATTGGCTAACGCTCGCTTCTGATTCGAGCCTCATCAAAGTTGAGTCTCATTTACCATTTATGTTTAGTGCCTTACATTTCCATCCGAGAGATTTAACGAATGCCTTTCATGCGACCGACCTCGTCGCGAGACCTCAGACCTTGCTCTGTCTTGATATTGCTCACCGTGGACTGGGGACTGGAAGTTGTGGTCCGGATACATTTGCCGCTTACCGTTTGAGCGAAAGTAAATACGACTTCTCGTTTAAAATCTCAATAACCTAAGACGTTGAAGAAAACTATATGCTCTCAGTTGTATCTCTGTTCCACCTAATGTTAACCCTACTTGAAAGAATTATCATCGATATGATTATATTTGAAAAACTGAAACTGCGGAATTGGTTTCTGGCTATTTTAGCTTGTTGTTCGCTGCACACTCTAGTCGGAAAAGAACAGGGCTTTGCTGTCGCTAAAGACATCCCCACTTATTTACAAGAGTGGCACATTTGGTGGGGATTCCCGTTTCCAGACACTGACGAGCGCATTGGGCATATGGAGGCTAATTTTGACCAATACCGTGAGCCATGGCGTCTCAACTGGGATCGGAACGGCTACCCGCTACCTGGATTATATGACTCGGGCAATCTTGAAATTATCCGTTGGCAAATCCGTTGTATTAAAGCAACCGGTGTGAAATCCGTGGCGATTATGGTTCATCCGGATATGGTGAAAGGGCTGGTGTTTATTCAAGAAAAGGATGATTTCCTGAACAAGATTCTAGATATTGCTGCTGAGGAAGACTTTCAGGTCTTCTTTATGGACGAAGTGGCCTTTAGAAAAGGCTCTGTCAGTCAAGATCCCGAGGTCATGGCGCAAAGGATCATTCGCTTTATCAAGAAGTATGGAAGCCATCAGGGCTTTTTTAAGATCAACAATGAGCCAGTGTATTATTATCAGACCTGGGGGTATTGGGTTGGTCAGCAAGAAACGGAGACAATGATCGAAACTGTTGAGAATGAAGTCGGCCCCGTTCATTGGATGGTTTTTGGAGATATCAATCGGCTAGGGGAAATTGAACAAATCGATGACGTTATCGGGGTTGCGAATATCAATCGGATGGATAGTCGTACTCGTGAGTGGGACTCATCGAAGCAATCGCTGGAAGCCTTGTTGAGACAGGCTAAGCAATACGGTAAAAATGCAGGGGAATTGATCTATCCCAAATTCGATGGAACCGCCCAACCTTGGCGAACTAAAGGTGTGGCGATGTATGGTGATGGCGGAAATGTTTTTGTCAAAAGTGTTGAGGAGGCGATGCGTCACGAGCCTGACCTGCTGATGTTCTCCTCTTGGAATGACTGGGAAGAGGGCGCCAATTTTGAGCCGGGTTGGGATTTCGATGGTTATATGGGCGACCCCTATGCCTATTGCCGTGCTTTAGCCAAAGTCAATGGTGTCGAATTTGTGCCTCCTCCTCCGCCATCCAAGTCGGCTGTGCATCCGACTATTTGGGAGAAGTTTGGCTATGGTGACGGAGCTGGTCCGATTATTGAAGACGTCCGGCGTAGTCACGATAAGGGTAATTCACTTGAGGTGACTGTGAGGGATAGCGTCAGTCGGGTGACTGAGTTAGAGCTCGTTCAGAACGGAGATGTATTCTGGATTTCAGAACAACCTTCAGGACTGAAATTGCAGGGCGGGCTTACGCATGACGATGGATTGGGGGAAAGCTCTGAAGTGCTGAACGCATTAGACTTTTCCGCTGGATATGCTTCTGAAATACTGCAGCCCAGTATCCGATTTAAAACGGATAGTAATTTTCCGTCTGAAATGCGGCAGGATAATCCTGTCATTGGTGTGGTCTATGCTTTTGATCGACTGGATCCATTCGGTGGTGTGACAATCAAATTACCGAGGAAGAATCCGGTCGAGGTGTCGGAGCCTGTCGGTAAAGTGGAACACGATTACAGGATCAAGTTGCAGCCGGCCTATCGAAGCGATGATGTCGGGCACAGCGTCTGGGATGGTTGGCAAGTCAGGACTTCAGCCCTGTACACTCCAGTGGATTACGAAAAGGTTTCGAGTGAAGGCATCGAAGTTGCCGGAAAAGGGAAGCGTATTGCCGCGATCTCGATACTTGGGGATGTTCAGGATCGTCGGGTAATCCGTCCCGAGCCCTATATGTCGAACATTGAAGGGACGCGAGTCAGCTACCTGCTCAAGCTGCCGCGTCATACGATCGAGACTCCGGGGCTGCACATATTTTGGATCAGAGCGAAAGACTCTTCTGGCAACTGGGGCCACCCTAAGTTGGTCACCGTGCCTAACTACGAAAAAAGGCAGGAGGCTCAGCAGGTGAATGTGACCGAAAAGCCTGCACCTGAGGGGAGTATTTTTTGGGATGACCTGAACTCCATGGATCAGTGGAAGGGGATTGGTCATGCGATTAGCCGTACTATCAAAACGGAGAAAATCGTGAAGCAAGAGCACACTGGAATCGGGGATTCTCTCTTTGTTGCGAATGTTGGGCAGACGCTGGATAGCGCTCGAAAACCCATATCGATCAAATTCAAGATGCTACACACCAAGTATGGCCGTGGTGGAGGCTTGATTATTTTAAATGATGCAGGCAATCAAGGTTATGGAATCAATTGGGACTCTTCGAGCGAAAACCAGTATAAAGGTCAGGGGAATGTTTCGATTACTAAATTTGATAGTGAGGCACCAATCAAATACAGATCTCCTTCCGAATCGCTGTCTCAGAGATATTCGAGTGGGCATGTCGCCGTTGGTGGAGAGTATGCCGATTTCGAGTTTATCTTGGATGGTTCCAGTGGAGAGCTTGTCGTCAAGGTTGATGGAGTTATCCGATCACGTGCACGTGATTCTAGTTTCACTACTTTTAGTAAAATTGGCTTAAAAGGGGGTAAGTTTGTATTGTTTGACGATATACTAGTCATGCAAGAGTAGCGTACTCATCTGCATTTGATTTATTCACTTGGAGTGAGTGCCTCTTTCCTGACGGTGATTTCCTTAATAAGGGAATCACCGTCAAATTGTTTCAATTAAAGGGAGCTGCTTAGCAGCCTCGCTCGTGGCATGTCGATAAGGCGTAAATCTCGGCGGGAGTGAGGGCACGGTTATAGGTCGCAAGTCCCGCGAGCTGACCTTTGAAAAAATTACCCATACACCCGCTACGGTCGACTCCGGCTACTGTGAAATCAGAACCACTGGAACCACCATCGTGTAAGCCTCCTGCCATACTGTAGGGGTTCAATCCTGGTCTGACATCGAGGGCTCCATTCAGCCAGACGTAGCCTTGGGAACCATCGTAACTCATTGCGACAACTGACCATTCGTCACATGGGACTGCGGATTGTCCGACTGCACCGTCGATACAGTATTTATACCCGGGAGTCGGACCGCCCACATTAGATAGGTGTCCTGTAATCTGGTGATGCTGTCGCCATACGGATATGTTTAAAAATAAACCATATTGGCGGCCTAATTGACTTTCGTTCCACTGCCCCGCGATGAACTCGCAACCGCCATGTTGTGTGGATTCTCGCCGCAACCATGCGATTACAGTTAACTGGCAATTTTCGCCATGAATATCTAGCTTGGGGCATTCGGATCGTGGGCAAGTCAGCCATGTGCCTTCAGGGATGACGATGGCAGAGCCTCCGAGTGGAACTGATTTATCCCTCGTTATTTGTAGTGGTTCGCCCGAGGTGGTCAGTGTATAAGGTTCCCCCTGGATGGCGCGCCATGAGTGACCCGGTTGATTGAATTCCCAGTACGCAACGAGACCAGGGAAGTCGGACGGTTGAGATGGGATGAGAAAAGTCTTTTCGGCGTGTTCAGTCATGTGTCGAATTATAGAGTTAATGCAGAATCAAATACTTGATCCTAAGCAAATGCCTTGTGCAATTTCAATACGTTGCAGCTTGCTGCATTCTTGGTGAATTGCCAAGTGGCTCAGCTATTTTGAATATCGAAATGAGTTATGCATATTATAGATTGGATCTTTGTTATCGCCCCATTGGCGTTGGTTTTTTTTATCGGCGCTTTCACGCAGAAGTATATGAAAAGTGTCGCTGACTTTATGTCAGGCGGCCGGGTTGCGGGGCGCTATCTTCTCGCGGTAGCCCGAGGTGAAATGCAGGCAGGGGCTGTGGTTTTTGTCGCTGTGTTTGAGATCATCTCACGTGCTGGCTTCACTTGGACATGGTGGTCATGGATTAACATACCTGTGGGGCTCATGATCTCGATCACAGGGTTTGTTGTCTACCGGTATCGTGAGACGCGGGCGATGACCTTGGCTCAATTTTTCGAGTTGCGTTATAGTAAGCGCTTTCGGGTTTTTACAGGTTTCCTCGGCTTTTTCGCCGGGATCGTCAACTTTGGGATTATTCCGGTGATCGGTGCGCGTGTCATCACTACATTTATAGGATTACCTCCCGTCACGGAAGTCCTCGGGTATGACGTTGCGACTCACATGATCGTGATGGCACTGCTGCTGTCGGTCACACTCTACCTGACCCTGGTCGGTGGTCAGATCACTGTGATGGTGACTGATTGCATCGAAGGGATGCTTTCGCAGATTCTCTATTTGGTTGTTATTGTCAGTTTGCTGCTGATGTTTGATTGGGGGCAGATCACTGATGTGCTCACGGATCGCCCGGATGGAGAGTCTTTGATCAACCCTTTTGATTCTCTATCGCTGAAGGATTTCAATATATGGTTCATTCTCATGGCGGCGTTTGTGAACGTCTACGGAACAATGGCTTGGCAGAATCAGAGTGCCTACAACTCGGCCGGTCTGACCGCGCACGAAAACAGAATGGGTAGCATTCTCGGTCGCTGGCGGGAGTTTGGTAAACAAGCATTGGTCTACCTGCTCGCCATGTGTGCCATGACCTACATGATGCATCCGGATTTTCTTCAGGAGTCAATACAGGTGAACAACGCACTTGCGATGATCCCGGGAGAGAATTCACAAGATCAAATGCGTATTCCGATGGCAGTTTCGTATCTCTTGCCTATTGGAGTGAAAGGCGCGTTTTGTGCGATCTTGATCATGGGGATTTTTGGAGGGGACTCGACGCATTTGCATTCGTGGGGGAGTCTATTTGTACAGGATATTTTGGTTCCTTTGCGGAAGAAGCCATTTGGTCCCAAACAGCATGTTAAGATCCTTCGCCGATCCATTGCGGGGGTTGCCATCTTCGCTTTCATCTTCGGCGCCATGTTTCCGCAGACTGAGTTTATCGCAATGTGGTGGGCGGTCACGACGGCGATTTATGTCGGTGGTGCCGGTGCCGTGATCATTGGCGGACTCTATTGGAAAAAGGGCACAACTACTGGGGCATGGGCAGCCTTGCTTACGGGGTCCAGCCTAGCCGTTTCCGGAATCATTGCTCGTCTGATTTGGGCGGAGTCCTTTCCGCTACACGGAATGCAAGTGTCTTTCATCGCGACTCTGTGCGCGATTACCGTCTACGTGCTCGTGTCGTTGCTGACCTGCAAGGAGGATTTCAACCTGGATCGAATGTTGCACCGTGGGAAGTATGCTAAAATCGTCGATGCAGTTGGGGATGCTAAAATGCAGACTGTTGACTATAAAAACAAGGGGATCCTTGAGCGAATTCTCAATTTCAATGAACATTTCACGTTTGGTGATAAATGCATTTCCTACGGTTTATTTGCTTGGAGTATGCTTTGGTTTTCCACCTTTGTCATTGGTTCCATCTGGAACCTAATCTCGCCGTGGTCTGAAGAGGTTTGGAAGTCCTTCTGGCATGTCACCGGTGTTGGAATCCCGGTGTGTATGGCTTTGATTACTGCAGTTTGGTTTACCTGGGGCGGGGTGCGCGATATTATTGCACTTTTCTCACGCCTGAAAGTTGAGCAGGTGAACGAGTTGGACGACGGAACTGTCCTCGGGCATCAAAACTTGGATGAAGCCCAAGTAACTGGAAAGACAGATTCACATTGAAGATAGGACTGGGAATGTAGCCTGCAGCTTGCTGCATGAAGTCTGATTTGCAGTGAGATGTCTTCGGGGGTTTTGTTGAGCTATTATTTATCCCACCACTAAGAATAACACCATAAACTACAACTATGAAAATAACACCCAAATACACATACTCGAATATAATAAGCATGCGTTCATTGATGAGCCTGCCTGCATTCGCCCTTGGCTCGTTTGCTCTCTTTCCCGGGATGGCTCACGCGCAGACCACTGTCTTTGAGGATGATATGCAGTACGCGAATACTACTGAACTTCAGGCGGTATGGTCGAGTTTTGCTTCGTCGCCGCTATCCGGCTCCCTTATGGATTTTGGTCCTGCCCCGTTGGATGGACTGAATCCTAATCCGACGGGCAACAGATACATGAAATTGGCGAATGGGGTCGCCTACACGGACTTAGGGCAGACAATAACCCAGGATTGGACACTGTCTGTGAATGTGCTCCATAGCGACTATCAGCGGGGGATGCGGATGCTGTTGCTGGACGCTGATGGTGAGGCAGGCTATGGTTTCGGCTGGAATAGCGGTCTAGTGAATCAGTATGGAGGAAATGGTAGTGTTAGCATTACGAAATTCCAAGATACCACTTACTCTGACTGGTCAACATTCAATGGGAGCGCGGACCTTGCCATTGGCAATTCTGGACATGCCATTACGGGCTATGATGTTACCGCAACAGACGAAACAAGCTCTTCGAATGACGATCTGGCTACATACGACACTGAAAATTGGACTGGATTTGCGAGCATAAGTTTGTCGTGGAAGGCGTCGACCGGCTTGCTGACGTTATCTGTCGATGGAGAGGAAATTGTAACCCATACCGATACGGACTTCTCGAGTTTCTCTACGATCTACATTAAGGGGAATAGTAGTAATTACATCGACAATATCCTCGTTACTGTGCCAGAGCCAAACGGTGCCAGCTTGGTGATGGCGATCACTGCTCTTGGTGCGGTGGCCATGCTTCGAAGAAGTCGCCGTCAGTAGGAGTATTTTTTGCCTTCTAGTGCTATTCAGTTCTGGAAGTCTAAGTTGACTTAATTGTACGCCCGAGGTTCTTGACCTCGGGCGTATTCATCTACACACTCAGCCGGATGGCCGCTTTCTGCTTTTGTTCACGAAATACACCGGCCACGCCTTGGGGCGTGAACTCTAGTATGTGGTGCAAACGCATGATGGGGGTGAAACTTGGTCTGCGTTAGATGGAGGAACGGTTGTTCCGCCGCTGACTTGTCCCAAGATTGCGGCATTGGTTCGTGATTATGCATCCGAGGGGCGTCTGGTATATTTGCACAATGTCTGTCTGGATGCCCGGGGGGATCCTGCTGTTCTATATTCAACGAGCTCCGACCCACGACCTGGACCCGGTGGTTCGCCTCGCCATTGGGAGGTGGCTTCCTGGGACGGGGGCAATGACAATCCCGATACGATGTCGCCCTCGAACCTGCATTTTTGCAATGTATCTGGCGATGCGGTCTGGCGTTTGCCATATACTATGGATGAAGACTATCAGAAGCCGGAGCGTATCCGGTGACCGATTCTGTCGATTTGTTGGTTTCTTTTTGAGCGAAGCTCAGTTTGAGTTCGGTATTTCATTGATGCCGGTCCACGTGCCCGGTATCATTACTATCCTCGGTTTCGTAGGTAGGCCGTATTCTCTTTTTAGTAGCAAGTGATGGATCATACGGATGGCTTCTTCGCCAAGACCGCTCGGTTCCAAGACATAGTGCTGTCCCTCTTTGTTTACTTGATTGTCTAAGCTAGATATCATTAGGAAATTTCCAAAATTCTCTTCCCAGTATTCCCTCAATTCTCCGTGGATAGTGACGATTCCGTCGATCTTTTTGCGCCGGCACCATGTGCGAAAATGTTTTGCGGGAGGCCAAGGTTTTCGGTAGATATTTTGATTAAGACCATCCATTGCGGCGCAATATCCTCCCAGCCATCGATGGCTGGTTCGGGCCTCGAGGCTCGGGTCAATGGCTAAACCGATTCTCTGGCAACCTCGCCCCCGTAATAGGTGGCAGGCTGAGTAAGCTCCAAAGAAGTAGTCTGCGGCCACGGCATGCAGCCTCGGGGAGTGCATTAAGGTTCCTAAGGTCAGTGCCGCATGTTCATCCCAGTTCCACCCGCTCAGCTCTCTTTCTTGATTGCTGGGGCCGAATATCAATCCACGGACTCCTCGGTGATACAGTTGTCTAGCAAGTTGATGTTGTTCGCGGGTTTGTTCAGACAGTTCATATTTCTCGACTTGATAGCCGAGTGAGGACGCTTCTTTTAAACTCCCTGCATATACGATTTCTGAATATTCAGAACCGTCGCAATCTATAAAGGCCAAGGTCTCACCATGGCCTTGATGCGGCTGCATATTCGAGCGATATGCGGCCAGAGCGGATAGAGCTGGATCGGGGCGATAACCTAATTTTTCAATGGCTGCTTTTACTATTTCAATCGTTGTGGGCTTGACGATGTCTGCGCCGCGCACGACCCGAGATACAGTGGCGTGACTGACTCCGGCCAACTTTGCCACATCATAAATTGTAGGTCGTTTATTGGGGGTATTTTGCATGTGTCGGTAAAATGTGACTGAACACATTTTACCGGACTTCCACAAGAAGGAAATAGGTCTCAGAGTGGTGGTCATGAATCAAAATACTCATCTCCCCGCAAATTACTCAGGTGTCATTCCTTCACTCGCACAGGTTGCCGACTTTGGGCCGCCCCGCAGCGAAATTGGAATCGGCTGCCTTATGCCATGGCTTGGCAAACTGTATGTTCTGAATTATGTCTCTCATCGAAAAACATCGGGCACTGGATCCGGCCTCCGTGTGATTGATGGAGATTTTAACATGACCCGTCATCCGGCTGGAGTCGATGGGACCTATGCGAATCGTTTCGTCCATAGCCCGACGAGTCAGTTGGTTATCGGACCCCACGTCATTGACCGGGAGCATAACGTACGCACTGTCGAAGAACTGATTGACATTCGCCTATGTGGCACCGCCAAGCACCTGAGTAAACCTGATAGCCATGTTTACATGCTGGGTATGGAGGGGGAACTCTTCGAGTTGAATGTCCAGACGCTGGAATGCCAACTACTCTTCGATCTCACTCAAGAGTTGGATACGCCCGGTGAAATGAAATGTCATTTCAAAGACTGCTATACTAATAAAGATAAGTTAGTGGTCTCTAATAATGACTATAGCGAGGCAGATTACCTCGGCGAACAACAGGAGGGCACACTCGCGGAGTTTGATGGTGAAGAATGGGTCGTTCTGGAGCGCAAGCCTTTCGTCACTGTTCATGGCCTAGGGGACTTTGGCGGAACCACTTTCGCCTCGGGTTGGGATCGCGCGTCCGCTATCTTGAAAGTCTATACGGAGGCTGATAAAACTTGGCGCCGATATCGACTCCCGAAAGCGTCGCATACTTACGAGCACAAGTGGCAAACGGAATGGCCACGTATCCGATCCGTTGAACACGAGCGCCTGCTCATGGATCATCACGGCATGTGGTATGAACTTTCCCCGTGGGCTTATGGTAATAAAGTCTGGGGCATCCGTCCGATCTCGACTCACCTATGGGTGCACAGTGACTTTTGCACTTGGAAGGGGCTACTCGTTATCGGAGCGGACAATTGTAGCCATGATGGTGGTGAGAATGTGCACTGTGCGGAGCCTCAATCAGGGATTTGGATGGGCAAGACCGACGACCTTTGGCAATACGGGAAACCCACTGGCTGGGGAGGACCATGGTGGAACGATGAAGTCCGGTCTAACGAGACTTCCGACCCCTATCTGATGACTGGTTTTGATCAAAAGGTCTTGCATTTGAGCCATAAGTCGAAGAGCGCAGTCTCTTTCAATGTTGAAGTCGACTTCATGGGATGTGGGGAATGGCATAGTTATACCACCGTCGAGGTGCCTGCTGAGGGCTACCAAAGCTATACTTTCCCGTCTGGATTCAGTGCTCACTGGGTGAGGATCACTTCAAGTCAGGATTGTGTGGCGACCGCTCAACTCCATTACACCTAAAGGCAATTCGATTGAGGTGCTTTACGTTGTGGGGTAACGTTATTGAATGGTTTTTCTTCTGGGCTTGATTGGCAAGTATCTTATGAGGTCTTAAAAGAGGGACGCTTGAATGAGCAAATAACGATATTTCTACGAGGCTTTCCTGCCAGTGTGGGGATCGTGATACCAAGCTTTAGGGGCAAAACGTGTTGCCAATCGCGCACGTTGCGTCCGAAGGATTCGGTGTCCAGCGTTCAGCGAGCTCTATGCACTATCTCCGAATGGTGATGAATGCGGTTTGGAGTGTGGGGATTTCTAGATCGAATTGTAGGGTGGCTACGTCTTCGGAGTGGCTTACTTTGGGTCGGATAGTTTCCCAGTTTGCTTTCTTTAGGACTTGAAAGGTTTTGGCTGCGATGTCGGAGCTGGGTAGCTTGATGACGAGGCGCTTGACTGTGTCATATATCACATTGGTGGCGGCGATGGAGATGCCGTCCTGAAGGTTGTGGGCATGCACTTGAAGCGGGTGTTCGCAGGCGATGGTCTGCTCAGCTCCGCCCATTTTGAATAACAATTTGGTCCAGTATTCCTGCCGCACTCGGTTGAAGTAGGCCATGTAGAATTGCGCGCTATCGAGCGGATAGCAAGTGGTATAGATGGTGCCGCCTAATGTGTTGGTGAATAGCCCGGAGCCGGGAAAGAGGGTATCCAACTGCGCGTTCTTAATGGTGGAGAGTGTTTCGACGCCGGGAGCGTAGTGGAGCACGCCGATGGCGTGGGTGCAGCGTTGGGCGCACATACGTGCTTTGACGCCGCCTTCGAGTTCACCAAAGAAGGTGGCGTCTACTTCTTCGATGGAGTAGGGGGACTGCTCGAGCGGGATGCGGGCAATGTCTTGAACTCCGATCAGTGCGCCAAAGCCGCGTTGCACAAGGATTTCGGCGCTGGGCAGATCGAGCAGGAGCTTGCGGCTGAGTAGTGTTTCGATTTCACTGTCGCTGTAGCAGCGTAGGGTCTGATCGGATACGGCGAGGATGTCATCGCCTTCGAGACTACGGGTAAACCCGTGGGCGATGCCGAGAGTGTAGAAGACCTTGCTCCAGGCCACCGAATTGGCTTGGAGCTCTTTGAGGCTGCCTTCGTTGGCATTTATTTGTGCCGCGTCGAGCGATGCAGTGTTGGCTGTCTGTGTGTGTCGGGCGACGTCGGGCGAGAAGAGGATCTTAACGCCGCGTGCCTTGCGATCATCGAGTTCGAGGTCCATGAGTGCATCGAACACCTCCCGCTTCGCGCCGAGCGCTTTGCCGAAATCGCGGTCGTAGTAGGTGTTCATCCCCATGTTATCAAAATGGTTGATGGTGATCCCTTGCGCACCGTAAAGAATGGCGTTCTGAATTTCCCAGATAGAGTAGGCGTGTGATACGCTGTAAGGGCCGCAGCGGGGCGAGTTTTCCAGTTCCGGGAAAATGTCGCAGTCCCCGTCCAGATTGGCGAGGGTGTGGCGGGAATAGGTGGGCGGGGTCTGAATCGGCGGCTCTTCCGTGTAGGGAGGCATGTGGGGGCGGATCAGGTATTTGTCGCCCTGGCTCCATAGATCCATCAGCCGGTTCCAATCACGGCCTTCCACGCAGTGGACATCGGGGATGCTGGACATGAGGCCGATACGCATGGCGGGGGCTTCTTGCTTCAATGCCGCTGCGAGTTTTTCTGCTGGCTCGAGCAAGGATTCTTTTGCGTGCTCCAGCCAGTGGGTGCGCCATGGATGCGGCGTTCCGCCGGCCAAGATGCGCGCGAGCACGGTTTCGCGGTCGGCCGCTTCGCCTGTTTTTTGCGCAAAACGCTCCAGGCAAACTTCGCAAAAGCATCCGCCAAAGCCCATTTCCTCGCCGTGATTGTGCAATCGCCAGTCGTCTTCGATCCACATGGCAACGGGCTCGATTTCACGGGTGAGGTGGCAGAAGATTTCGATCAAATAGGCCTGCCAATTTTCGCACAAGGGGCAGGGGGACAGTCCGTTGTTCGCGCCGGTCTCTCCGATCATTAAGCGGAAGCTTTGTCCCGAATGCAGGTGGCGTCCGCGTCCGGCATGGTAGGTCGTGGTCCAGGGATTCAGGCTTACTCCGACTCCTTTTTTCGCGAGCAGTGGCTTGATCCGCTGGATCGCCTCAATCCATGGCTTGATCTCGTCGAGCGTGACATGCCCCTGACTGCGTTCCTCGGGGGCAATCAGGAACATGACCTCCCCGATGCCCGACTCTTCGACGAAGTCGAGCAAGCGGCGGTAGTTTTCTTCCAGCCCGTTGAACGGGTCCAGCCCGTAGCGTAGAATAATGTGAAATGGTTTCATACTGGTCGACAGGGTGGCAAAGCCCTGCTGCAAGAGATGTAGGGCAGGCTAGTTAACGGTGCCGTCGTCCTCGGCGTCGCGCTGGATAGTGGACAGGCGGGCGAACATCGCCTTCAGATCCTTAAAGCCGCCGATGAGGAACCAGATAGTGGTGAGGGTGCCGGTTACGCCGGTCAGGATGAGGTTGATAAGCCACCAGTTTGCCCACCATTGGTCGGGCCATTTGTAGAAGACTTGCCAGAGGCTGATGCCGATGAAAGTGACAAAGAAGAACATGACCCAGCCCAGTTTCAGGTAGTAAATGATCCGGTCGCCCCGGGTGAATTCCGCTCCGGGCAGCAGTCCGCGCCAGCCGGTCACTACGGGTGCTATGTGGTCGGCTCCCTCAGGTGTCTTGGCCTCGTATTCGCCACGGTGCAGCAGCTTGTCCATGTTGAGCTGCGGATCGGGAGAGAGCAGGCTGACGATCACATAAGTAGCCGTTGCGGAGAGGGAGGCGAGGAAGGCCATGTGCACACCATTCAGCCAGAATTTTTCCGGAAGGGACTGTATCCATTCGCTGGCGGGGTAGGCATTCTGTAAAGCCGGCACGGCATTGGGCCAGATGATATTAATCGTCAGGATGCCGCCCACCGCGAGGAAGGAGCCCACAATCATCGATGCCCATGCGCCGGAGGTGGTGCCACGTTTCCAGTAGAGCCCGCCGATGAGCACGGCACCCGCGCCGCCGGTGAAGATCGCGCCGGTGGCTTGGAAATACATGAGGATGTATTCCTTGAGTGGGAAAATCATACTAAAGCACCAAGTGAACGCGGCCACCCCGACGATGGACCAGCGCAACCAGCGCAGATGGGTTTCGGGAGTTAAGCGATCTTCGTGTCCGCGCAATTGGCGGATCGGGAAGAGCACGTCCTGCACGAAAATGCTGCCCCAGGAGTGCAGGTAAGTGGTGTCCGTGCCCAGCGAGGCCATGATCATGACGACCGCCAACAAGCCGACCACTCCGATCGGCAGGATTTGCGACATGGCCACGGTCGTGGTCATTTGCTTGGCCAACTGAGGGTCGCCGATCGCGTCCAGCGTCGACTGTGTGGCCAGGGTGGCGGCTTCGTGCACCGGCGCATTCATCAGCACATAGGCACAGATAGCGGCCAGCGGGATCAGCAAATAAGTGACCCCACTGCGGAACTGCGCGAGAATGCCTGCCATCTTCGCCTCATGCGGGCTGATCGCCGAAGCGTTATAGCCCTGACTGCCTTGCCACACCATGTAGTTATAGACGGTGAGGAACATCAGGATCAAAAAGAAGAGCGGATTGAAGTCCGGCAGTGAGCCTGTATCGAAAGGGTTGAGCTTGGATGCGCCCTCCGGTGCCTGCATGAGGGTATCGACAATGACGCTCCACGGAAAGAGATAGAGCATCACCCCGAGCAATATCAGAAAGACGATGTTACTGATCTGCCCCTGGATAAAGTCCGTCACCATGACCGAGATCTGGCCGCCGCTCAGCGTCACAAACAAGGCCGAGATCAGGATGATCGCCATGACAACACCGAGGGTGAGATTCAACTCCAAGCCCGTGCCCGGCACCGTCCACATGTGGACCGGTAATCCCAGAAAGTAGATGAAAAACCGCGCCGTGACCGCCGGAAAAATCCCATAGTTCAACACACCACTCAACCAGCACAGGGCCCCGCTAAAGACACGAAAGCGGCGGCTGTAGCGCATCTCCAGAAACTGGGCGAGCGTCATGGCCCGCGTCTCACGGTAGCGGTAGATGATCCAGCCCGACAGCGCCATCAGCAGCCCGAGCGGCGCCAACATCTGCCCCCAAAACAAGGCAGTGAAGCCCGATTGATAAAACTTCTCCCAAGTCGCCACGATCGAAATCGCCCCCATACCCGCCGAGCCCGAGGCCACGGTCAGCAAGTAGCGACCGGCGCAACGGTTGGCCGACAGAAAATCCGCCACACTGCGCGTGTATCGCTGCGAGTAGATGGCGAACCCGATAACAATCGCGAGAATCACTCCGATGATCCCGAGGTCCACCGGGTGGAGATTAGTGAGAGCAAGTTGAAACATTGTGCTGATTTAGATCACTCGCGCGAACGCGAGCAGCTGTGGTGTTAAAAAAATATGGCGTGAATCGCCGAAAGGAATTTAGAGCCGATTACTGTCCGGTAGACTTATCGAAATAGTCAGCCAGATCCTTCGCTAAGGTCGGCACCTGGACCGGGATCGCGCCGTTTCTGAGCGACTCGGTGGCCTTGCAGCCGGTGACCGCGCTATAGCGGGCCGACACGGGGGAGGTAATGGTGCCGCCGCCCTCGTCGCGCATGTAGCGGATAAATTCGTCAATAATCTTGGGGTCGGCCCCGCCATGCGAGCCCTCCTCTTTAGGAATGATAAACTCGGCATCCCCTTCGGCTTGATAGTTGTGACGCTTATTCCACAGCTTGATCATACACTCTCCCGACATGTCGCCGAAGTTTTCAATGCGTCCTTCGGTGCCGATGATAGTGTAGTTGCGCCAGGCATCCGGGCTGTAGTGGCATTGCTGATACGTAGCGATCACGCCGTTATCCAGGCGCATCAACATCATATTAATATCCTCAACATCGATGACCGGATTCAGCCCCTTTTGCGAGAGCGGCGGCCAGTTATCCATGTTCCAGTAGGTGTCGCCCTTGACCTCCGGATCGCGCCGATCGGTGATCTGATCATAGAGCGAGAGCTCGCCCATGGCGGTGACCGTTTCGGTGTAACCGCCGCAGAGCCAGTGCAGCACATCGATGTCGTGCGCACCTTTTTGCAGCAGCAGGCTGGTGGTGCGGCTACGCTCGGCGTGCCAGTCTTTGTAGTAAGCGTCGCCGCCGTAGGAAATGAAGTGACGGCACCAAGCGGTCTTAACTTCGCCAATCGCGCCGGAGTCGATCAACTCCTTCATCTTACGCATCACAGCAAAGTGGCGCAGATTGTGCCCGACGTAGAGTTTGGCATTTTGCTCGCGCGCGGTCTCCAGGATGCGGTCGCAACCCTCAATGGTGATAGCGATCGGCTTCTCGAGATAGACGCCTTTACCCGCCTTCAATGCCGCGATCGCGTGTTCCTCGTGCAGATCATCCGGCGTGGAAATGAGCACCGCGTCGATATCGGGGCGTGCCAGTAATTCATGATAGTCTTCGGTCACGTAGACCTCGCGCTCGATTGTTTCCTGAAACGCTTTAAGCGCTTCCGGATCGGTATCGGCAGCGGCCGTGAGGAAAACATTGTTCTCCGGCTGATGCATGTATTGGGCGAATGCCCCGCGTCGTCCCGCTCCGATCAAGCCAAGTCGTAATTCTTTTTTGTTATTCATTCAAATGTCGTCTAGTTTGCCGTGTCCGGCGTTTCGGTCGCTGCCGCCGCACTGTGCGGTTTCTGGAATTGAAGAAATCCGTAGTGGGGGTGGTCGTGGAAAGAGGTTCGTGGAAGTTGAGGGGCAGAAGACAGTTCGGGCGCGGGCAAGGAGAACGCGTAATTGTATCGAGCCGCCAATACACGCCATTCACTGTCGGGGGCGAAGTCTTCGCCTTGCACGCTGAGCTCGCGCAGCGGAATGGCCATCTCGGCCGTCCAACCACCGTCCTGGTCGCTCCACTCGTTTAGCGTGCCATCGATCATCGCGCCAGCGCGGGTGCCATGCTCAAAATCGAAATTACTCGGCAGGCCTGAGCGCCCCTGACTGGGAAAGAAGAAGGCGCTTTTGCGAGCGCGCGCGGTCACGTGGAATTCCCAATACCAAGGTTGCCCCTGCGGTTTGAGAAACAGCTCTGCGACATCGCCCGTTCGTTGCTGCTGCAGTTGGTCGGCATCGCCTTCTTCAATCACGTCCGAGTCCTGAAACTCGAAGGCCGCGTAGAGATATTCGTTGTCCCAGGCCAGGCGCACAGTTCCAGCTTCGGAGGGGGACTGCCCCTCCGGGCTGTCGGCCAGCGAGAAGCTCAGCGGATAGGCGACCGCGTGCTCCCAGACCGATTCCAGCAAGCGGCCATCCACTGTGACGCTTTCACTGCTCCAATGCGCGAGCAGATTCTGCGGTGCAGGGGGAGGCGCAATGCTCGCCGTGTGACAGCCTCCGAGGAGGAGCATGGCCGGAGCCAGCAACAACCAGCACTGTCGAGCCCGATTCCCACCCGCAGAACGGGTGGGAGGAGTCAACTGTCTCAAATCGATCATTTAAGCATCGCTGTTAGTGTCCTGCAGAAAGCCCGGAGTGGCTTCTGGATAGACGCGGATCTCGCAAACGCGGGCATGGTCGAGGCCATGCGTGCCGAGCACAGTCAGACGCAAACGCGAGGTCAGCGCGGCTTCATCAGCAGCGTGGCATCTGCGGCGCAGGTAATTGTCTTTGACCTCGGCCAGCGTTTGCCAGCTTCCATCACGCTCCACTTCGATCTTGTAGGCGGCGACGGTTTCTTCCTGCGGTTGTCCCCATTGCATGATGTTGGTATAGCCACCGCTCATACTGAGAGTGAGCACGCGGTGCAGGCCGGTATCGAAGATCAACTGAACTTCGCCCACTTTCACTGGCTGATCCCAGCTCAGTTCAAGGGACGCAGGCAATCCTTGCGCCGGATCGCTCATCCAGCGGTGGATGCCGGACTTCATACGCTGCGGGGCGACACCCTTCGGGCCATGGGTGGCCCGGGTCTGACCGGAAAGCACATTGGCCGCTTCACCGCCCGATTGTTCGCTGCTGGCCGACACCTTGGCAGCGCGTGCCAGATCGCGCGGATCCTCATTTTGCGGATCAATCAGGTAGGCATCCTCACGCAGCAACTCCTGTTGTATTGCCCGCATGGCTGCGGTGTTCTTGGGCAGATCCACCGGTTGCAGATCCTTCTGCGTCGCATAGGCCGCAGCCACGCCGACTCCCTGGCCCATCACGGCGCAGGTGGCCATCACACGCGTCGCAGCGAAGCCGAGGTGGGTGGCGGAAATATTACGCCCCGCAAACATCAGATTCGGGATGTTGCGGCTGACGCAGGCGCTCAGCGGAATATCAAACAAGTAGGGCACCTCGTGCTGCACCGCGGGCCGCTCGTCGATCGCATCGATCCCTTCCGGTGGATGCGTATCGATGGGCCAACCACCGTAGGCAATCGAATCCGGAAAAGAGCTCCCAGCCATCACGTCTAACTCGGTGATGGTGTGCAGCCCCTTGAAGCGACGGCTTTCCCGTTTGCCCGGCACAAAGCCGAACCAATCCAGCGCCCAGTGGCTCGCGCCGTGAGAGTCCGGATTCGGGTAGTTGGGATCCGTGGGGTCGCCGTTTTTCACGTGGTCCCAGGCGCCCATCATAATGGCCATCAGGTTGTCGCGGATGGTTTCGTTATCCTTAATCGTGTCGAGGCAGCCGCCCCATTCGACCCACCAGTAGCCATAGTCGAAACCACAATCAGTGTCGCCCGCTGCGGCGTGATTTCTCAGGTGCAGTTCGCGTTCGGTAAAAGGCTTCGCCCAGGAAGGCGGCGTAAAGGGCATCGGTTTGTCGTGCTTGCGCGCTTGGAAGAGCAGGGTGGAGCCCAGGCGTTTGGTGTCGTGTGACTCCTGCGCCATCGACTCGCCAAACTCGGCTTTGGATTCCCGGCCCTCATAAAATTCCGCACCCGCTTCGACGCCTAGGCGACCGTCGCCCGTGCAGTCGATGAAGATCTTGGCATTGATTTGAAAAACATCTTCCGTGCTTTGGCGCTCCGCAGTGACGGAGCGGATGACGCCGTCCTCGACTTGCGCTGCGGTCACGCAGGTATTGAGCATCAGCGTGAGATTCGGTTCCCGCTGGCACATGTCGAAGAGGATAAGATCCATCATCGAGTTAGAGCGCTGCGGATTTTTAACCGCATTTTCCAGGCGGATCTCTTCGATGATGCCGCCCTCTCTGGTCTCCGTTGCCAGAGCACTGCCGCGCTTGCCCGAACCGTCGGCGCCGACGATGTGCATGCGGATTTCGCTGGATGCGTTGCCGCCCAGCACTGGCCGGTCCTGGCAGAGAATGACCTTGGCTCCGTTTCTGGCCGCAGCGATGGCTGCCGGCACTCCGGCGGGACCGCCACCTGCGACGCATACATCACAGTTCAATTGGCTCTGGGTTGTTACAGTCGTTGTCATGATTTGTAAATGCTTAGTCTTTAATTTTTAAGCGGGCTTTGATGGTATCAGCTTCGGTCCGCAAGGCCGTCGCCCATGTTTTATAGTAAGGTTCGATAAAAGGTTCACAAACCAGGCCTTTTAAAAGCGCTGGCAGCAGTTTGCTTTGTTCCTCGATGCGCTGGACCAGGTCCTGGAAGAAATCCCATAGAATCCGGTTGGTGCCTGCGGAGGGCTGGCCCGGATCGACCTGCATGCCTGCCAACTGCTCTTTTAATTGGCGTGCGGCTTGCCAGGCTTCTTCGCGTAAGGCGTCGGCCTTGCTGAAGTGCTTACGCAAACGGCTGGAGCATTCATAGGCTCCCGTTTCCTTGAGCAGTTGATCGCAGACTTGCCAGCCGTTGTTTGGCCAGTGGCCGTTGTGTAAGAGGATACTGGCCATGGCGAGTTCGACGAGGCAGGCGTCAATGGATTCTCCCTGCACACGGCCGCTTGCATAGCGCGACCAACCTGTGGCAATGAGTCCTTTCAACTCATAGGGTGCCGCCACATCCATCCAGCCGGTATGGTTGAGCAAGCGAGCCTCTTTGTTCGGCAGATCGCGGAAAGGTCCGTCGGCACCCTTGTAGGCGGAAGCGCCCCAGATCGGGATGCCCGCTTCGTGTAGGCGATCCAGAACTTCCAACTTGTGGTGGTGGGTAGCCATGGCGGGCGTGCCCCGGTAACCCCAGACGACCAAGTCGGCATCCTTGCCGATTTGTTGCAACGCGGAGACCGGCCAGTTCATCATCATGTCATGCCAGATCAGGGGACGAACCTTGCGCAGGCGCAAGGAGTCCAGTATGGGCTGAACATGTTTCAGGAACAGAGTGGGCTTATCGTGTTCTGCAATGAAGCTTTGCGAAGCGGGACTGGTGCCGAAGGACCAGGCCTCATCGCCGCCGAGGTGAAAGTGCGTTACATCCGGTAGAAGTTCCAGCACATCATCGACCATTTGTAAGACCAGCTTCACCGAGCCCTCGTGTAACGGGTTCAAGGTATCGGCATATTCCGGACACTCGGCCAGGTGTTGGTAGGGCTCATGTTGTAAAACGAATTCCAGGTGCCCGAGGCATTGAATCAGTGGGATGATTTCAATGTCCAGTTCTGCGCAGCGTTTGGCAAACTGTTTGACTTGCTCAGCCGTGTAGTGAGAAGCGTTGCGCAATTTCGGGTCAAATGACCAAGGAAACATGTCCTCCCACTCGACGACTACGCTGTTAAAGCGCATTTGGTCAAAGACTTCGACCAAGGCCATAAGGCGTTCAAAGGTCGGTGGTAGTCCCTTCAGATCCAGATGCACGGCACGCCTTTCAATCGCAGGCGACTGTGCGGTAAATACTGGCATGAATGAAGAGTCTACTTCCGCTTTGCGAGCGGGAGGAGATGGGAGATTAGTTGGCATATGCTTCGATTTCCTGGGCAGTGATTCGTTCCGATGAGCGGTTGCCTGCTGAATGAATCAAGAGTCGGACTGTGTCCGTAGTTTGTGGCGTGAAGGGGGCAACGACTGGAGTGTGGGCAGGTTTCTCGCCGCGGTAGACGGTTTTCCAGCCCCTTGTGTCTTTGACCTGAACTTCAAAAGAGCGGGCGTTGGTGACTGCGACGATGCGTCCAACTTCGGTCGCGCTTGGGAAGTTTATCTGAATCCAAGCGGGATCTTTACCCTGTTGGGCCTGCCACCAGCGACCATCATAGCCATCGTTTAGACGCTTTGGATAGGTGCCGAACTCGTAGTGGGTCGAGGTTTCGATTTCTGCTCCAAGTCCACGAAAGGCTAAGTTGCCCGGCTTGCCGAGTGTGGCGAGGCTTTCGTCGATGCGTCGTTGCACCGCCAATACAGTTTGCCCGAACTCGTAGTGAGGATCGGTGGTGTAAACATGTGCGGCATAGCCCTCAAAGGTGTCGCGCCATTTACCATTGCCCACCCGCAGGTTACGTTTCTCGGAGACGACCTGTAGTGCAGTGGTTCCCAAAGAAGGGAGGTGGAAGTTGACCGCGCCCATGGATTCAGGGCTGGTGTTGACCACGAAGATGTAGGTGTGCTCGCCCACTTTACGGACGGCGCTGTGTAGGTGTGACGTGTCGTCGGCAGAGATTTGCAGTTCTTCTTCGACATCCGGCGAGAGGATGGCGCTTTTCAGCAGCTGTGCTTCACGCGCTAAGAATGGCATGCCCAGTTCCAGGTTCTTGTCGTTGAGCTGGCGTCCGTAAATCCACCAGATAAAGCCTTTCGAGCCAGTGACGATGCCCTGGATCTGCTGGTTGCGCAGTTCGAGGAAATTCGGCGCACGGGCGGCCGGTGTTTGCGCGTCCCATTCGAATGCCTGAGGAGTCACCCAGATTGCCTGACGGCCTTCAGAAGCGCGTTTGGCTTCTTTTAGGTGTTTCGCCACTTTCACGATGCCGGAAATTGGCCCCATGTTTTCGCGGAAAGACGGGTAGGGGTCGGGCATGATGATGTCGGCTGCGCTGGCATAGCGGTCGATGGCATCGAACTGCATATTGAGAATGATGCAGGGGTGGTAGGGATCTTCTTCCTGGATAATTTCATAGGCGCGATTCAGGCGCTCGGGAAGCACTGGAACGAATTCGGGCTCATCGTAAATGTAATAGGCTAAGAGAGCTTTGTGGTCGCGCAGACGGCGCACGTATTGGCGCAGCTGTTCTTCCTCGGCGACGGACATCGGTTGCTTTTGGTTTTTACGATACAGCGCTGCAGGCCATGGATCTGTCAGGCAGACGACGCCTTCCTCGGCCATGCGGTCCATGAATGCGAGTGTCTTTTCGATTCCCTGATTGGGGAGGTGGTAGACATGCACGGTATTGATGCCCTCGATGGCAGGATCGGCTTCGGTTTTCCAACCGAACCAACCGTAGGGCAGGAAGGGCTCACCGTTGCGCAGGAGCACTTTGTCGGCATCGATGCGCCATTCATCATAAGGCGCGGCGGGGAGGCTTCGAATCAATTCCTTCGTCTGCCATTGAGTGCCATCCGGCTTTTGCACGCTCACTTGCAGTTGGTAGGAGCCCACCGCGAGTTTTTGCTCCAGCTCCAGACGCACGGTGCTCTGAAGGTTTGTCATATCGAGTTCCTGGATCGCGACAGGTTGATCGTTCCCGCTGGCATAGAGCGCTGCGGTCAAACGAGCATTTCTAAGGTCTTCCGGTGCGACAGCCAGAGAGACCGCCGCTTCGATGGCATCAATGTCTTCCGTCGCGTAGATGCTATTACGATAGGCTGGCTGGGTGACGTGAATGGAGATCGGTTTAAAGTCCAATGGGACATCCTGCACATGTAAGGCGAGGGCGCGATTGGGCAGTTCTTTCGCTGCTAAACTCAGTTTCAGAGTTCCGGTTTTAGGTGCGTCTTTCGCCGATAGCGGAAAGGTCAAATTAACCATCGAAGAACGTGACGATTTCAATGCCACCATGCTGGATGCCTCGACGGCTCCCTGTGTGGTTTCCAGAGTGCCATCAATCTGAACATCGCGAAACTCAGCGCCTTCTTTTTCCATTCGATCCGCTACAATCTCAAGCTGATATTCAAGCATGCCGTTGGTGCCCTGGATGACTTTGCCGTCGTTAACCGGGCGGATCATCCAGAGGAAATCTTCGAGTCCACTGTGCTCCATGTGCAAGGGCACATAATTGGCCAATTCATGGAAATTGTCGGAGAGCGGAGCGTGGGTGCTATAGGAAACCGGGCGACCGTCTTTTCTCGGATGCACACGGCCCAACATGATGCGCCAGTCTTGTTCCGCGGACTCCGGTGTGTATTTGAATGCGGCCAAAGGGATCGCCATTTCGACGAACCACTTGCCGTCATTGACCTGTGAGGCCACTTCGGCCTGGCTGCGCCATGAGGTGAGGCCACCGGCGCCCGTGCCGGCTTTGCGCCAGATGTCGTTGGCCAAGCCAGCGGTGGTGACATACCACTGACCATACTGATCGCTGTCCGCGCTGGGAGCGATGAACAATTCGAGGCCGGGCTCTTTGCCGTAGCCGACCAGAGTGGGGTTGGCGACGGTTGTTTGGTTTGCCTTATTGGCGATTAAGCCCTTGTCCACATCGGCGATGATACCGATAAGCAGGGCATCGTCAGTCACTGCGACCGTAAAACGGGTGGCATCGGGTGCGGGCGCATCCGATTTTAATGCATGAAAAGAGTCCTGCCACTCCAGCTGTTTCCAGAAGGGCTCGGCGAAGGAGCCGTCGATCTGGTAAGAAGAGCTAATGGAAGGAGCCTCAATTTGCCCTTCTGCAATGATGGGTGCAAACGCTGCTGCCGTCAGACAGGCCGCAAGCGACGTGGATTTTCGAATCAAATTTAACATGGGTGTCGATGAAATGGATTTAAAAGTCGTTTGGCCTGCGCTAGCTTGCAGATGGCTCGTCGACGGATGCAGGCGGGGGGCAGGACGTGTCCCGGGCGATGAGTTCGATCGGTGCCCAGCGACATTCTGAAGGGAAGTCTGGGTTTTGTGCCCGGCTATCCAGCATGTCCAAAGCAAGGGCTGCGGCCGAGCCCAGCCCGATGTGCAGGGAAGTTGCCGTGGGGTGCATTGCCGCTGAAATCGGCAGACCATCGGTGCCGACTAGCGCGATGTCGCGTCCGGGAGTCAGCCCGAGGCTTTGAAGAGTCTGATAGATCAGTGGCAGCGAGCTGTCATCGACGATGAGCGCAGTGGGGCGGTCGGTCGGATCTGCGAAGGCTGTCTGGATTGTTTCGACTGCTTCGGCGGGCTCATAGCTGAGCTGCGGAGCCCAGTGCGGTGCCACGCGCAGTCCTGCTTCTGCCATCAGGCGATAGTAGCACATGCGTCGTTCCACTTTGTCGCGGTGGAAGGCTGCTGCGTCGTAGCGGGCGAACAAGCCAATCTTTTGATGTCCCAGATTCCATAGGTGCTCGAGTTGCATGCGAACCAGTTTTTCGTTGTTCACTGCCACGCAGTAATCCGGTAAGACCGGAGCCGAAGGGAATAGGTGCACAAAGGACACTTCATGTTGCTTTAAGACTTGGTTTACATGTTGATCCTGCATTCCAATCACGACGCAGGACTGAAAGTCCACACGACTGATCAGGTCGTGTAATTCGCTGTCGGCTGCGCTTCCCAGCATGACGTGAACCCGTGTGCTCCGCAGGTCTTTTCCACAACGGCTGACCAGCTCTTGTAGTAGTTGTGGATGAAATGTTTCCCGCTCTACGACATCTGCATCGAGTGCGTGCGCATTGCTGGTTATAAATAGTATGTCGACTTGGCCCAGTCCTGCTTTGGAGCCGCCTTCAGCTAGGAAGATGCCGCTACGGGGGCGTGTCTCAATGATCCCTTGTTTGCAGAGGTCCTCCACGACTGCCTGCACGGTCACGGAACTGACACGACAGTCTTTACTGATCTGACGGACCGATGGCAAGCGATCGCCCTCGTGGCGTTGTCGCACGAGTTTGTTCAAGTGCTTCATTACGCGGCTTCGCTCCGGTGTATTCACGGGAGATTCGTTTTCGCCGCCGTCTTCGTTTAATGTGCGTACTGTCGCCATAATATAGATCCTTTGAATTTTGTTATTGGCCAGGTTTGCCGATGGCCACTTTTAGGTCGTCCATCGCGCTCCAGAATCCCATTGAATAGTATTTAAGCTGCACGCGGTCCAGTGTAGACAATTGGCAGGCTACGGGCTCACCAATTGCGATCCATTCACCCTTACCATTGCGGTCGTAGTAGGCCTGAGCGGAGTTTTCGGTGACTAACATCGCAACTGCGACTAGGCCAGCGCTCTCTGATGTTTCGTAGTAGGAGGCACTTGTTATTTCAGCTTGAGTCTTTTTATTGTTTAGCACGCTCTCGATTGTCACCACTGGTGCGTCTTTGCCGCCTTTGACTTGGATTTGGATTGAGTTGTCTCCGTCGTTGAGGCGCATGGCGTATATATAAAACTCTGGCGAAGCATCAGTTTTGACGGCTGCAGAAAAACTGACTTCGACCGCTTCGCCGGGGGCGAGGGTTGCGTTGAGGTTCTTATAGTAGGTCTGATTGGCCCATGTTCTGTTTGGGGCGTAGCCAAGTGCTTGTCCATTGAGTGCTCGCCCATTGCCGATGATTAATCGCCCTTTGTCTGCGTGCCACTCGGATTCTGAGGAGTGCTCTAGGAAGGTGCCTTTGGCTGATCTTGAGAAATCTTCATCTAGTAGGATCTCCTGTGCTTGGCTGGCGATGGGTGTTAGGATGCCGATCGATAGCGCAATTAGTCCTGCTGTGCTCTGCTTCAGCAGGCTTCGGAGCTTTATGCCTCTCAGCTGCTGCTTTTGCTGATTGGGTGTGTGTGTGCTGTGCGGATTGCTCTGTGTGTGGTGTGTCATTGTGTTTCGTGTCAGTATTCTGTATTACATCTGTATTCTGTGTTCTGTCAATTGCAATTCAATTTCGTGATCTAGTTGCTTTTGTTGTCGTGTGCTGTGCTTTGCTGCGAGCTTATTGCTGTCTAGTTGATTCTTAAGTGTATTGTTTTTATGTATTTATGATATTTTGTGGCTTTTATTGCTTGGCTGGGTGGTTGTTTGTCTTTTTTGGGTTTTTGCTGCGCGGAGATTGTTTTTATTATAAATATACAGTGTTGATACATGGTGTGTGGGGTGCTTCTCATGTGCTTGGTTGTTTGTGTTATGAATAGGCTTTATATGTGTAAGTGCCTTTGTTTGAGGGCATTTTAGGTGCGAATTGCTGGTTTGTTAGATTGTGGCATGTTGAATGCTTAGCGTTGTCATGTTGCTTTAATGTCGAGCGAAGTTCGAAAGTAAGCTTGACTGTTTGAAGATAACTGTGCTAGATCTGTTAAATATGAGCAAAATATAGCCATTCACACTTAAGGCACGAAGCCACGCATAAAAACATAACACACACACACACACACACACACACACACACGACCCATGAATACTAAAATCAACTCAGACCTACTTAATCGTCGCGGGCTTTCCGCGTTTGCTGCGATCCTTTCTTTGGGAGTCCTTGCGAGCGGTGCCTCGGCTTCTGTTGTTGTCGCCGATTATGACTTTTCAGGTGGTAGCGCTGCGTCCGGCGATACGGATAGCTTCACGACTGCCGGGGACTACATCGGAACGGTCAGTCCGAATACTTCGACCTACTCCGGAATTAGCAGCGGATCGAATAATGCTTTCTTTTTCTCGTTTCAAACAGAAGGCAGCCTTTCCAATGCGATCACTGCTAACGATTATCATTCTTTCACGCTCGACGTAGAGACGGGCGGCGCCACGGTCAGTCTAGACTCGCTCGAATTTGATCAGGCGTTCTGGAACACTCATCCCACCCTGACCTTCAGTGTGTCTGTTCTCAGTAGTTTTGACGGCTTCGCAACTGCCGGAGACCTACTTGGCACATATACCATCGATGGCGCGGATTATGATTCAGGTTCCGGTTCCGATCTCGATGTCAGCACGACAGTGGCTCAATTCATTGACTTGTCAGGCATCACTGAGTTTCAGGAGCTGAGCTCGGACGTGGAGTTCCGCTTCTACTTTTACGACACTTCCTCCGCCACTGACCGGACGCATCGTATTGATAATGTCGTTCTCACTGCTAGCAGTGTGATTCCCGAGCCCTCATCGTTTGCGCTAGTGTTGGCATTTGCCTCGATGGGAGCTTCAGTCTTTCTGAAGCGTGGGTCACGAAATGCGTAGCGCCTGAGGCACAATCGTATTATCTGATTTTTTTGCGCGGGGTGCCTTGCATCCCGCGCAATATTAGACTCAGTCCGTTTGTGGAATGTATCCTACGGCGTCAGGAGGCAGGTCGGAAACAGTTGTAATAAATACTATATAAAGGATTCTTAGAGATGGAGCCAAACGTAAGTAAAATTAAACAAGATGTAGGTCGTAAGCGGTTTGCGAGGGCGAGCGCCTTTACTCTTACGGAGCTGTTGTTTTCGATGGCAATAATTGCTGTTCTTATGTCGATTCTGATTCCTGTAGTTTCAAGTGTCAGAGAGAAAAGTCAGCGTGTTGCCTGTGTTTCTAATCTTCGTGCGCTGTTGACGGCTACATTGCAGGGAGCATCTCTGCTGGGGGGGAAGTTGCCGGACTTGCATCAGCCGACCTATAATAATCCTTATTGGTTTGATGCAGATAACTTGGAGTCGTTTCGAGTGACGCATGGCTTGGCGGAGGATACGTTTTACTACCCCTCTAATGAAGACTGGAATGCTGCAAAGTTTTGGGACTATTCGCCTGGCTCGCGCGTTGCTGGTTATCTCTACATGGGCAATGATAACAACTGGGCTGCCAGTGCCATCGTATCGGGGGGCACCGACGAAGACCTTCCCTTGTTTGCGAAAAGAGTCGTCGATGAGACCGCTTATCAGCACCTTTGGGTCGATCTTACACGACAAATGGGCGATGAGTGGGGCACTGGGGTGAATCACCAAAAATCAGGTGAGCCTACTGGGGCCCATGCGGGGTATCGTGATGGACATGTGGAATGGATGCCTTGGGAAGAACTTAGCGAGCGGCACTTACAGATCGGTGGCGTGAAAATGTGGTTCTGAGTGGCTATTGAAGTGATGCGGCATCAGTTGATGCATGCCGCCGACCTTGCTGGGCTTGGGGACTGCTATGTTCGTCCCTTTGGGGGTGGAGCCACATGTCGAAGCTTAGAACACTCGCTTGGTCATCGAGGCGCGATGGGGTGGGCTCCGCTTGGAAATGGAGATTTATTTTACCCGTAATTAAAAATCGTAGATGTCAGCCATTTGCCATCTGATTTTTATTTATGATACCACCAGAAATCGCGTCACAAGCCAATTTTCATTCCAATGATTCTACAACTGTTGTTGCTGGGGTATTTGAGTTGCCTGCATCGGAATTGGCTATGGAAGTTTGGTTGCAGGGAGATCAAGCAAAGCCGGTTTTTTTTAAGGAATGGCTGACGGCCTGTTTTGACCGGACTTTGGACTTTGATGTTTGGGAGCCTGCGGGCGCTTGTTTCGAGTGGATTTTTACGGGGCCGAGCGGGAAAGTGACGCTGTCACTCGCTTCCGATGAGCTAGTCTTACAGCAAAGCTTTCATGATTCGTTTTATTTGAATTCGCCGGAATTGATATTTGATCAGGATTTTGAAGTTCCACGAAAGCTTTGGTTTCAAAATGAGATGTCTGAGTTCGATGGGAATACAGGCATCAATGTGCACCCTGAAGTCAAGTGGGCGGCGCGGCGCTGTGCGTTGCCGTCAGTTGTGAAAAGCGTGCGACTGACACTTGCGCACAACATGGAAATGGCCGTGTGGGTGAACGGGGAAAAGATGATCTCTCAAGTGTGTTTGCAAGATCTCCATCATCACCAATTACGAGTGTCTGATATCTCTGCCAAGTGCTCGGGGAGATTGTTGCAACCGGAGCTACGCACGGTCTCGGTGCGCGTGGAGAGTGATCAGCTGCGACAGACTATGATCGGTTTTGGAGGCACTGCCACGCCGATGGCCTATGCGGAATTAAGTGATGCCGGAAAGGAGCGCTTTTGGCAATTTGTTGAAAGCTACAATCTTCGTATTCAACGAGAAAATCCTATCGCCGGGGAGCTTCGCGAAACGATGGATAATTGGGACGATCCCGACTCGGCGATTCCGCATTACTACGGTGATAATTTCCCCAATGGTAATATTTCTGATTTCGAGTTGAATAAGGAGTTCCTCCAGCGAGGAGGCGAAGTTTGGTTTGAATATTGGAGTTTTCCAAAGTGGATGGTCCATGATGGTGAAACTTACATCGATGAGAAAGGGAAGGAGCGACATGGCCCGCTCAAGGTTGAGGCTTATGCGGAATCGATTGTGAATTACTGTCGTTTAGCTCAGCAAAAGGCGGGGCGTCCACCTCATATTGTGGGCATTCAAAATGAGAATTCGCATCCAAAGGTGACTTATCATGCGATGGTGGCCACTTTGAGACAGGCTCTGGACGACGCAGGCTTTACGGATGTCAAAATCCATATGAGTGATGCCAATATGCTTTCCGGGGATTCTGAGTGGGGCAAGTTGTATGCCGATGGTGTGACTCGGGCTCAAACTTTCACGGAGAAGCCAGAGACGTGGGAGAAGATCGATTATGCGGCGACGCATATGTATGATTTTCAACAATACTTTGATGATCCGGATCACTTTGATGCGCCGATGCGGGAGTTGCATGCGTTATATGGGGATCGACCATTTCTTTCGACTGAGCTCTGTGTGAATAGCCCGCGCTATCAAATGAAGAGTTATCGTTTGGCTTTACTCATGGGGCAATTGATTCATAAAAATCTGACTTTGTTGGATGCGGCCGCGCTACTGTATTGCTGGACGTTGTTAAATGTGGAGCAGCCCTCCTATGCCTGGACACGATCCCTGTTGACGATAGATCGTGAGAATGGATTCGATGCGATTCCTTCCAGTCATCAGCTGCGGGTTTTGGGGGCGTGGAGTCGCCGTATTCGTAAGGGGATGACTCGGGTGGAGCTGGTCCATGATCATGCGGATTTGCAGATGAGCGTATTCATTGATGGCAAAGGGGGGCAAACTGTGGTCGCACTCAATCGTGGCTTGGTAGCGATCCGTTTGGACTTAGAAGGAATTGATCTCGCTAAAACCAAGTGGGTGGAGGAAGTGTCTCCCTATGCGGCCAACACGGTAGTCCGTGCCTGCCAAGACCCTGATGCGGTTTATGTGATTGCTCCTGGCTCCATCCTTACATTGACGAATGTGCCCTTGGGGCAGGTGTAGGACCGATTCGCAAAAACCTTGAACCGAATAGAAACGTTACTCGTAGCCTCGGTTCTCGGAACCGGGGAGATGCAGATCGACCCCAAAACTAAGTTTTGAGGCTACCGTCCAGGCGAACTAATAGAAATGTTACTCGTAGCCTCGGTTCTCGGAACCGGGGAGATACGCATCGACCCCAAAGCTAAGTTTTGAGGCTCCCCTCCAGCTTCTATTAAATGTATTGGCATCGGGACTTGCAGACCCCTCGGCAGGTCTCCGCTCCTTACTTTGTCGCGGGTGCCCGTACCGGCAGCATGATGGGCCAGGCTTCCGGTGCATTGTATGGATCTTTGCCCACTACGGAGAGGTTATTTAAATTGGACTGTCTGCCTTCCGAACTGCCGTTGTTGAGCGTTAGGCCCATTCGGAATGAGCCGGCACTCTCCAGTGGCAACGGCGCGACTAAGCGGCGGGGGAAGGCCACTTCATACGTGTATCCCTTATCAGTCATGCGGATGGCTGCATCGATATCGGGTTCGACGGTGTCGGGGCGGGGGGCATCCAGGCCTCCGGCGAGTTGTTGCTCGGGGGCAATGCGTCGATACACGATTAGCTCGTCGGTCTCTTGATTTTTTGAGATGTCGTACTCGTAGTCGTTGAAGTCGAATCTCTGATTGACTGTGCGTTCGGCGTTATCGCCAAAGGTGTCCAGATAGACTTGCAGACTGTCAATGGTCCAGATTGACGAGGGAGTCTGAGTGGGTGGGAAATGAGGCTCGGAGTCTTTCACTTCAACACAAAGGTAGAGGTGGGACTCATTCCAGGCGACGCGGTAGCTAGCTTCGAACTCGCGAGTGGTGTCTACTGGTGCCGACGGTTTTACCTGAATCGCATTGCTTAGTGGGATTGCTGGGATTTCGTTCCAGTCGTTTAGCTCGCCGTCGATCTGGAAGTGATCTCGCCTGAGTATGGGCAGTGCTTCGAAAGTGACGGCTTGCTCGGAAGAGGTGCCGTCGGCTTCAGTTAAAAGGATCGAGAGCGAAACGTCGTTCATTTGTTCCGCTTTCAAAGGATTGGGCAGTTGGATGCTACGTTGAGTCGACGCCAGGCCAGCCAGCTCCAGCGGGAAGCTGTCGGCTGGTTGAATAGACGGGATTGTGATGGACCCCTGATATGGCTGGCTGAGACGATTGGTTAGGGTGACTTTGAGTTCGTCCGCTTGAGTGACTCGATAGTTTAAGGCGATCGCTGATTGTTGGGCACCCGATAGCTTGGCTTGCTCCATTGACTGAATTAGAGCGGCAGTTTGTCCCGCTTCGCCGCGAATGAAAACCGGGAAAGGGGAGACGGGGATTTGGATACTACCTGACTTATCAAAATTAAGTTGGACGGAGTTGCCCATCAGATTGATCACTTCAGGGCGTTGTGTGCCAAATTCGATGGTGGCGATCGGGCTGGCTTCGTAGCCGCGGTCCACCATGGGCATGTAAGACCACATCGCGGCCACGGGGCGTTGCTGGGCATCCTCGAATACATAGACGCGGGACTCTGGTGCGAAGCGCACGTCCTGAACATAGCTGGCTTCGCCC
This sequence comes from Coraliomargarita algicola, assembly GCF_033878955.1. Lineage (NCBI taxonomy): Bacteria > Pseudomonadati > Verrucomicrobiota > Opitutia > Puniceicoccales > Coraliomargaritaceae > Coraliomargarita > Coraliomargarita algicola. Next base: position 1,536,090 of record NZ_CP138858.1, on the reverse strand, counting down.
AGCAAGGTGCCGAGCGTGTGGGGGATTTTTTGTGATAGCACGGGAGTGAGACGGGTGTCCATCGTTTGAAAACTACCCACCCATCCGTCGTATTGGGCGACGCGGTCGGCATACTTTAACCCGACTAACCAACTGCGTGCGTAGTAGGCCGCGGAGATACGTTCGCCCCATCCCATATCATAAGTGGGGGTGCCACAGCGCCAGTGGTCGGTCGAGCAACCTTTATGAGGGTCGAGTCCCCACTCAGCGATTTGCCAAGGGTTATTATAGATGCCTTCGTTCCAGTAGATCGGCGTATCCCCATAACCATGTTGTTCGAGCATTTTAATGAAGGTGGTTGCATCCGCGTCCAAGTCCGGGTTTTCGGGGACCGGGCGATATGGGTGAGCGGCGATGGCATCGAATTTGAGATCGGGCGCCAGCTGATTGACCTGTTGGATTGTATTTCTTAGATACAGGATACCGCCACTGGGCGACATATTGGTCGGCCCTCCGGTCAGCATCAGGCGTTTTTCAGGATCGGCCCGAAGGATGCCGCGTGCGCAGGCGATTATGAATTTGGCAAAGCCCTCGTAGTCGCGTTTGCGGACGACTTCAAGCTTCCCGCCGCCCCCGTTGCATTCCCCATGTAGAAACCATGTTTCGATCCATGGGTAGGCTTGCACCATCTGGTAGGCGACCGCTTCGACTTGCTCAGCCAGTTCGTTGCTGTAGGGCTCACTTTCCAGACGTTCCCATACTTGACGTCGCGCCTGAGCTAATTCGCCAGTTCCTTTCGGTCCATAACCGAACACGCCGGAGCCGGTGCTTGTGATATGGTGCTGATGATACAAGTCATTGGCAATTGGATCACTCTGATAACTCGAAGAGCCGTAGCCGATGGCGGAAAAGCGTTCTGCGACAGCTTCGCTGCGATTGATGCGAGTGACCGCTGGTCCTGAAAAGAGTGGGCGGTGCTTGAACGGTTTAGTGAGTGCTTGCAAACAGCTTAGGCGATAGAAGTCGGTATAGGATGCATCCTCCAGAGTGTAGTCGCAGCGGAGCACAAAGATGCCTTCTCCGATGGAGGCATCGATGGGTAGATCGATGGTGCTGCGTCCTTCCGTGTCTGTCGTAAAGTCGAGCGTTCCGCTGGCTACATTCTGATAATACAGATCTTCCAGAGTATAGCTGACTTGGCCCTTTGCGTTTGAAGGGCCGGAGATTACGAGGCGCGTGTCAAAGGCCTCATCAGGCTGAAGGAAGTTGTCGGGATTGGCGGTGATCAGATCGCTGCCGAGGGTCGTGTCGATAAATTCCGATGGCTGTTCGCCTTCCTCAAATTGCAGGGCATCGATCAATGTGGCCGTTTCCATTTCGGTGCTGGTGTTTTGAATTTTGAACAGCATGGACGCCGCGCGATTGGGCGCGGTAAAAGTGGTGGAGTATCGGGTCCACTCTTGAGTGAGCTTAATGCTATTGTTCGATAGCTTGGGGAAGTCTCCCCATTGGCCAGAGACGCAGAACAGCTGCATGCGTTGCCCCGGGGCGAGGGCTTTGGCGTAGAAGCTGAAGGTATAGCTTTTTCCGGGTTCAGTCGGTAAAGTAAAGGTCGATAAGTAGTTTGGTCGCTCGTAATCTTTCCACGCGGAAACTTTCAAACTCTGATTACCGAAGAGCCCTTGTGTGCTGTCCAGGGTGTAGAGAGGCAAGTCGCGCCCCGGCCAAGTTCCCCAGATCGGGTAGAGGTTGAAGTAGCGCAGCCCGGATTCAAACGAGGGGTTGGGCAGGCGATTGCGACTGGCTTCGAAATCGGGGATGTGTAAACGGTCATTTTTCCAGAAATTGATATTGGCAAAGGTATCGTCAGTTTGCATCGAGGCGGCCGAAGTATTGCGAATGTCCAATTTATAAGCGATCGAACCGTTGCGGTCGGGCGTCGCTCGCATCTCGATGTCTTGGCGATCCGGGCGCAACGCGTTGATGCGTTCGCGAAGAAACAGATCTACGGTTTGTGTAAACTCGATACTAAATCGTTGGGTTGGTTTTTCCGGCCAAAACACAATTCGCTTGGCGGGACCTCTAAAGAGCGGGGCTTCGTTGGTGGAGCTTGCTGCTGCGGTGATTTGATAGTTCACCCCGTCGATCTCTACTGGCATGCCAGACGCGAGGGATTCTTCGAAACGAAAGATCAAACCATCGTCGGGCTGTTTGGCTCCCGCAGGCAATGTGTATTGATAGCTGCTCTCGATCTGTCCGTCTTCGAGCAGAGTGATCGTTTGAGTAAAGTTTCCGGCAGATTCGCCCGTGGAGCCATCATGAAAGGATTTTTGAATGACTAATTCTTTTGCGTTATTGCGAATGACTTGTTCGTCGCCGCCGGGAAAGGGCCAGCCGTAGCCGGACTCGTTGGCGCCCCAGTATGAAACACTGACGACTGGCTTGGGTTGACGAGCGATCGTGATATTTTGCCTGAGTAGGTTTTTGGGGTGCAGGGCTATTTGATTGTCACCAGCTACGATGGCAAAGGTCTGATGCTCGTTAAAGTCATTAATCTCGATTTGTGGCTTGGCCTGCTGTGTCTCCAGTGGGCGAAAAGGAGCTGTCATCTCCAGTGAGCTTTGTGCCTGAGTCAGTGAGCTGGCACAGGTTAACAGGAGGGCAAGATAGGGGACGTTATTCATTTGAGGACTTTTATTCAAAGGAGGATTTTCAATTTGATACGTAAGGCTAGACGCGAATCAGGGGCAGGCAGGCGCCGCGGTTTCCCCGCGTGTTCGCACGCTGCTACGACAGCTCCGAGGGGGCTGTGCCTTCTGCGTGAAAAACTTTTTCCAAGAAAAAGGGGCTCTGCCGAAGAAGAGCCCCTTAGCCTTAGCAGCGATGCTTAAGGCTGCTTACGCCGAGTGTTGGCGTCGTCTATGTAGTGTTAAGCAGGCGACAACTCCAGCCGTGAGCAGAGCAAATGAAGCGGGCTCGGGGATCGCGGTCAGCTCTCCAGTTATCTCACTGAATGTATAGCCGGTGCCGGATTCCCAGATACCTGCGGCGGATTCGCTGAATCCGTTGACTGAGAATGTGCCGCCGAAAGTCGTGCTTAGTGAGCTGGTATCGACGATATTCCAGGTTCCGACGGTATCGGCTTCAGTCAAATCAAAGGTAAAACTACCGTTGAGCGCTGCGCTGCCCGTGCCAGAAATACTATTATTCACGCCATCGGCACCGATCGCAAAAGTCAGTCCACCACTATTAGAAAGCGTCAGGGTGCCAGCGTTGATCAAGGTATCGCCAGTATAAGTATTCAGTTTTCCGAGACTGACGTTTCTAGAAGTCGTCAAAGCGAGGATCGAGCCAGAGTCCCCATCGATTAGAGGTGCATTGAGTGATGCCCCACCACTCCCTGTTCCTGCGATGGACAAAGTCGTGACACCACTAGTAGCTAGGCTGTGTATCGTATATGAACCGCTGCTCGTCGGATTGATCGCAAAGGAACCGGTGCTGTTTAATGTCCATGTTTGACTGCTGGTAAGGCCGACATTCATCGCAGAATAGTAACCAATACTCGCGACTGCAGTAACTTCGGTAGTGATTCCGTCGGTACCAACCGTCACTTGAGCAGATGTATTGCCTCCCGTAATCTTAGTGTGGCTGCCATTTCGAAAAACAAGACCTTGGGTCTTCGCATCACTGTAGAGGGTAATTGTCTTGGCATCAGTATAGCCGTCGGCTGAGAAAATCGCAGTGTTTGTGCCGTCATTGATCCCAGCGGTCCACCCTGTCAGTGTGCCGCTGCCATCTACATTCTCGCTCCAGTATTCTCTGTTCTCGCTCCAACTGGTCGTATCGTTGGTCGACCAATAATAATCGGTGGCAGCGGCTGTGGAAACTGCGAATGCGGCTACACCGGTAAAGAACAGTGATTTCACTGACGGAGTAGATTTTACAATGCGTAGGGGGCGGAGGGGGGTCATCATAGTAGACTTTCGATTTATGGTTTGATGGTAGTTGATTGTGAGTGGCTTTTAACATTCATCGCGAGAGCGAGCGCATATTCTTTACGAATTTTATACTCAAATTTTTATGTATGCGTCTACAGTTTAGCTATTTTACTCGTAAAGTAGTTATCTCAAAAGCTTGAGCCCATAGTCGCCATCGCCAACACTTGCCTGTCCGAGATCCCATTCATCCTACCTCAAGCAATTACAAGTTGAATGGGTTAATTTTAATAACATAATGATTCTTACACCAATGGATTTAGCTGCACGTCAACTCAACCTCATGCGTCATGATATGGGGGAAATTGCCACCGCGCTGAATGAAGCCGACAAGCCTCGCGCTCAATCTCTATTGCTGAGTCGTTGGACAGCGGCGCTGGAGCGAGCCCGAGATTTGCAACATGAAGCAACCGAAGCAGATCTTAAGACCGCTGATCTATTATTGGAGAATAAGCTAAGCTTGTTAAACTCTCCGCTCTTCGACTTGGGAGATCCGATCGATTGGACTCGATTCTCGGATGAGCATCCTCAAATGACGAGTCACCTCACTTATATGCGCTGGTCGGTCACGCTCGGCAAAGCCTACTACCATACTGGCAATGAAGCCTATGCGGAAAAGCTGATTAGCGTGTATGAAAGTTTCTTAGAAGGTCTACCTTATGGCACACCAAAGCTAGAATGGTTGAGCGCGCATGCCAGCTGGGAAGTGCCCTATAGCACCTGTAGTAATGGCGAAACAAAAAGCCCGGGCGGCCAGTGGCATTCCTTATCCTGCCATGCCAGGATGGATCATTGGTTAAATGCACTGTCCTACATTACGGCCAGCAGCGCTCTCAGCTACGATGTCCTTTGGCGAATATTGAGCGCTTTGATGACCGATCACGCCCAACTCATCGTGGCCAACCCCAGAGAAAACACGCCCAACCAATACATTTCAAATAGTGTATCGCTGATACGGCTCGCGGTCCTCTTTCCTGAATTTCGAGTTGCTGAGTCCTATTTCGCGATTGGATGGAATCGCTTTAAAAATGCGATAAACAGCTTCGTCTTTCCCGATGGGGCCTGCATGGAGCGTAGTTTGAATTACAATCAGGGGCTGCCAAGAGCACTCTTGAAGGTCATTGATTTATTTCAAAATACCTCGGCGTCTTCGGAATACACCGATCACTTACGCTCCCAAGGGACTTCAATTGCGCTGGTTTTAGCGCGTCTGAGAACACCCGATGGCAACACACTTCAGGTCGCGAAGACGCACCCGAACAAAATTGACTCCTTGATTCGCTGGTGGGGCGAGGGCTTTGGCAGCTCCGAGTGCCAGCGCTTAGCGGGTGAGAAATTCCCAAATCCGCAGACAGAGCCGAGTTTCTACCTCCCTTATGGAGGCTATTGCGTGCTGCAAAGTGACTGGAGTCCGCGAGCATTCCAGCTCTTCTTTAAAAATAGCGGTATGGCGCCGGGGCATATGCATGAAGACTGTCTGAATGTGACTTTCTTTGCGGAGGGGCATCCCGTACTGATTGAAGCTGGCAACTATAATTACAGCGACACATCCGAATTAGACCGTTCGATGACTGACTATTGTAAGGGGACGCGTGGGCATAACGGAATCACGGTGGATGGTAAAGGACAGCGCAGGGAGAGTGTGCGCTTTGAAAAATCAGACCGTAGTAGGCATCAAACTCCCGATTGGAGCTCTTTTCGAGACCGTTTGTCATTTCGCGCAGCCGAGGGCACCGCATTTGCTTTCGTCGAAGGTTCGTACCAGGAAGGGTTTGGCGATAGTCCTGACGCGATCGCAGTGAACCACACCAGAAAGCTTATCTGGGTAAAGGAGCTCGGGGTCCTTGTCATTGATGAACTGACGCCACAAGATGCCATGCCGCATCACTACGAACAGTACTGGCATTTGGATTCAGCCTTCGATCCTGCATCGATCCAATTTGATGGAGCGACCGGAGTGCTTCACGCCCGGTCCGATCATATGCGTTTGCAGATTTCGACGTCCGCACCAGTGGCGTATGAACTGAAGCGAGCTCAAGATTTACCGAGTCAGGGTTGGCATTGTTATGAATACAACCAAAGGCGTCCCAGCCCGGATGTCGTTTTTCGTTTTCAAGGAGTAGGTCCACAAGCATTCGTGACTTTGATCCGCACTTCCACCGCCACCAATCTGGAAGTGATGCGATGCCGCGAAAGTGAGCGCTCCGATTCGAATCAAGTGGTTCTTTTTCGTGATTCTGATGGCCGCGCTTGTCGGTGTGAACAATTAAACGATGAATGGGTGATCTCCCTGTTGGATGGCGATGCAGAGACCTCAGTGCTGCGCATCCCGCAGCAGGAGGAGCAGCTGCCAGAGGAAATCGTTTCGGGGCATTCCAAGCAGATGCGTTCTCTGGCGGTGGATGAGAATCCAAATTTGTCGGCTTACTTTAAGCTGCGCGAACGCAGCCTCACGAACTGAGGGAAGAATGCTGGGCTTGAGGCCACCGCAGTTTATCGATAGTTAACTGTCTGCCATCGCTGGCTAGCACCTTATATCTCCTCGCTTTATCTTACGAGTAAAATGAGTGTTCTGTGATAGTTGATTGAGTCTTCATCACGATCATGTACATGATTGCTATACGTTTACTCATTACCCCATGTCACTCACACATAAAAACGGATTTACCCTAATTGAATTACTCGCTGGTATCGTGATTGTTGCGATATTGCTATCTATTTTAATTCCCGTTGCTTCGAATGTTTTGCACAGTTCTCGACAGGTTCGCTGTGCTTCCAATATGCGTCAATTATTCTTGGCGGTTCAGGCTTATGGCCAAGAGCATAACGGACAAATTATTGCCTCGCTCGGCGGTGGGCCGAAGCCTGAAGGTCTGGGATATTGGATTTGGACGGATGCCCTTCAGGATTATCTGGAGATCTCCGGGGCCACTCCGTCGAATGGAAATCGGCCCAAGGGAGTGCTCGCGTGTCCGGGCAGTGAAGCGACGGTCGTTGGCGGGGCTCGATCCGATTACGCGATCAACGGGCATCTCAGTCTGGGGAAAAGTAATGAAAGGTTTCAGAATCTGGTCGATCCGGCGGCCACGATTTGCTTGATCGAGGGCAAGAATCCGAGCTCGAATACCTGCGTTCGTGAGATTGCCTGGTGGAGCTCTTTGGAGCATATGGGAATCAGCTTCCAGCACGAAGGCACGGCCAATGCCGTCTTTTTTGATGGCCATGTCGAGTCGCTCAGTTCGGAGCAACTCCCGGTCGGCTCCGCAGAATCCAAGCGTCGACCTTGGGCTGTTAATCCGCTCTAGAGCTCAATGGGATTGCTGGATGGGTAATAATGTTTTCCCCTCGTGCCACTTCCCCTCAACTAGAACACATTTAGCTTCTTCGGGGATGCCCCATTCGTTGTGGTGCACGCGTTCCACCACTAGATCGACAGCCTTTTGTCCGATCAACCATGACTGCTGATCGACTCCGCTGAGATCTGTATAGTCCTGTGTCCAGTCGATGATCGCATAGCCGACATCTTCCGGAATCCGAAAACCTGCTTCGTTGAGCCACTTGGGAATGTCGTTATAAAAACTAACAACAACTTCGGGGCGCTCTTTAATAAACCACTGTAGGAAGTTTTCTTTATTCCAGTCTGCCGGTACGCAGAGCTTCAGTTGATTCGCTCTGCCCAGTCGCCACTTCGTCGATAGAAAGGCACCAATCCAGCGGTGGTTGACGCGTTCGTCCATCGACTGCTTTAAGGCAAAGCCAATCTTTTTGTAGCCGCGTTGGGCCAAATTGTTCAAAGCCAATTCCATGCACTGAAAGTGATCGGAGGTGACATAGTTCGCAGCAGGGTGAGATACGGAAAACCCGAATTTGGCCATCGCGTAGCGCTCCCATTGAAAGTCTAAGTGCGTATTCGAGTGATCCGAGGGGCAAATCAGGATGGAGTGAATATTGCGGGCGTAGAGGATTTTTTCCAAGCGCGGAATCGACATATCCTTTCCGTGTAGCTGAAATTCTTCCAAACGAAATCCGATCTCTTCGGCTCTTTGCTTGGCACCTTGAAAGTATTCTTCGAAGGTGCCGGATGTATGATAGCTGCTTGGCTTTTTATGCAGATTTAAAAATGCAATCACAGGAGGGCTGCCACGTTTGGCACCTTTGCGTAATTGTTTCATCAGGGTCGCGACGTAGGGATTGGTGGTATATCCCAATTGCGCTGCCTTGGATTGTATTTGTTCTCGAGTAGAAACTTTGACGCGGGGGTCATTCCGCAGGGCCAGCGAGACCGTCATCTTCGAGACATCGCATGCATCGGCAATGTCCTGCATGGTCGTAGTGTTTGGCTTAGGTTTCATACAATGGATGAACAGTATTCTTAAGTATAGAGAAACGTCGAGATTTTGCCAGCCGAATTCATTCCTCCGGATGGCATAACGGCGTCACGATTCGAATGCTCTAAATCGAAGTCTGCGTCTTCGGTGTAGCAATTCTGAATTTCTTGTATTTACTTGTGCTGATGGGAGGCCTCAAAAATATTGCAAATAAATGAGGGATTTTGGAAAATCATGCGTTTAACAGGCTATGAACCATCGTGAATTTGAAAATTTGATCCGTGCAGAGCGGTCGCGGAGCCTGCCGAACTGTCCGGCCAACCTGGAGGCGAATGTGATGCGACGCGTGCGAATGGCAGAGAGTCCTGCTGATGATTTTAGCGCGTTCGGCTGGATATTAGGATTGTTGCCGCAGAAGGCCGCGAGTCTGGGCTTTGTGGCTCTAGTTGCGGTGTTGAGTGTCTTTTCGAGTGTTCAGATGACTTCTACGACGCTTCGTGCTGCGGAAACGAGGGACTTGGCGGCAGATTCGCTGGATTTTGGGGTTTTTAATAAAACATCTATTCTTAATTTCGAACGATAGCTACATGTCTCCAAACCATCGATCTTTGTGGGTGAAGCGTATTTTGTCACTGGGTGTCATTGCTTTACTATTCGTTGTGCTATGCGTGGGCTTATCTGTCTTCGTGACGAGATCCCTTACGAACGGCTCCGCCGGCTGGCGCAATGATATGTCGGAAGGGCACCAGTGGCTACATGAGGCGCTGGAGCTGACCGCGCAGGAGCGGGCCGCGATTGATTCTTTTGAGGGGCAGTATCATCAAGAGCGGGATGAATTAACCCGGGAGTTCGACGCGAGGATTGCGAACTTGCGTCAAATTCTTGTTGAAAGCGACGAATATGTGCCCGCAGTCGACAGGGCGATTCATCGCATTCATGAGGTGCATGGACAGCTGCAGGAGTTATCGATTCAGCACTATTATGACATGTTGAGCGTATTGCCGCCTAAGAAGCAGGACAAGCTACGTGAACTTGCGGTGCAAGCACTGAGTCAGCCGGAGTGATTGTGTGAATGGCTGTAAAAGATGCAGACTACGCGTCATTGCAAAAAATCCAATCAGGAGACGAAGCGGGGCTCAGGGAATTGATGTCGCGGCACCGGGAGGCGCTGTTTCGCTTTGTCTATCGCTATGTCAATAATGAGGCCGATGCGGCCGAGTTGACGGAGCAAACTTTTTTCCGAGTGTATCAGAATGCGAGTCGCTTTCGTCCCAATGCTAAGGTGATCACTTGGATCTTTGCGATAGCGGGTAACTTGTGCCGGGATTTCATTCGACGAAATCGTAAACGTCAGGGCGACTTGTCGCTGGATGTCGATCTCGACGATCGCACAAATATTCAGCGGGGGGATACGATCGCCTCCAGTCTAAGCAATCCAGAGGAAGCGGCGGTCTCCAGCGAATCGCTCTCCAAGGTAAACGCGGCGATCTTTGCGCTGCCTCATAAGCTGAAGTTTCCTTTCATCTTTTGCGTCTTGGAGGACAACTCATACGATGCCTGTGCGGAGGTTCTGCAGACCAGCCGTAAGACGGTGGAAACCAGAATCTATCGCGCGCGGAAATTATTACGCGAAGAATTGTCGGATCTATTGGCATGATTCCTGAGTCCATGACAGGGGCCGTCTAATCAGGCTACTTTCCTTGCGATTTGCAGCGTGGAAGCCGTGTGAATCATGCCGGACGCACGATCATTAATTCTAACTGGACCAGACTTATGGAGAAGAAAGCGACAATTTACCGAATGGTCACGCCCGACCACTTGTGCCCTTGGGGCATCAAAGCTTTGGATTTATTGAAACGTAATGGTTATGAGGTGGACGACCAACACCTTGAGTCGATGGATGCCAACAAGCAGTATAAAGAAGAACACGCTGTGGATGAGACGCCACAAATCTATATCGAGGGCGAGCACATCGGCGGCTACGACGCGCTACGCAAACAGCTCGGGCTCGGCCCCGATCCCAAAGAGGGGACGACTTATCGACCGGTTGTCGCCATTTTCGCAGTCGCACTCGGCATGGCCTTGGCGACGACTTGGGTTTCGCTTGGAGCACTCGAGCTCATTCGCGTGGCAGAGCTATTTATCGCGTTTAGTATGTGTGCACTCGGCATTCAGAAACTGCGTGATGTGCAGTCTTACGAAAACGGTTTCGTCCAATACGATCTGCTGGCTCGCCACTACGTGCCCTATGCGGCCATCTACGCTTACATCGAAACCATTGGCGGCATCCTGATGATCGCCGGCGGGCTCACATGGGTAGTGGCACCGATTGTCTTGGTCGCCACGACAATTGGTGCGATCTCGATCATCAAGGCAGTCTACATCGAGAAGCGTGATTTGAAGTGCGCCTGTGTCGGGGGCGGCAGCGACGTGCCACTGGGCTTCATCTCATTGACCGAAAATTTCATGATGATGGCGATGGCGGTCTGGATGATGATCAAGAGTCTTGCTTAATTTCCAATTCAGGTAGACGCGAGGCTGATGGATCTTTACGGGTGTGTGGCCCATCCAGGGGTCAATCGCAAAATATAAAGATCATGCCTTGGCCCACTATTTTTCAAAACCTGTTTTGGACACTAGTGGCCCCTCTAACACTCACCCGCAGCCATCAAAGCAGTGAGGCGGGGCAAGTGCTCGGTCGCTACAGAGGCTACACTCTCACCGAATCCGGACAAACGCCCGTTCTCGCCGCCGTCACCTACGGCTACGACAACGCCGGCCGCCTCCAACACCTCGCCCCCGTCGACCCCGCAGTCACTTCAAATACCGAACTCCTAGCTTCAAACTCCTTATACACGTATGTGTATAGAACAGACAGCAGTCAGATCGACCGAATCGAAGCCCCTGCGCATACCGCGCTCCACGATTACCAACCGCGCGGCAACCAAGTCCGCAGCCTGATCAACCACACCCGGGACCGCGAATCTCCCGATTCGCATCTTCCGTCCTCCTACGCGCTCAACGCCCCCGACGTCGTCGCTCGCCACGACTACCGCTACAACCAGCTCGGTCAACGCAAAGACGTCACCCAAAGCGGCACCGCCTACGCCCTCGACGTCGCCAGCCCGACCGCCACCGGCAGCGTCTTCGATTACAGCTACAACGCCAAAGGCGAAGTCACCGCAGCCGACCGCTACGAAGGCCTCAATCCCGACAGCCTTCTCACTCCGATCGTCAACGATACCTTCGCTTACACCTTCGACGACATCGGCAACCGCGAAACTAGCACCAGCTTCCAGGCTGCCGCCAATGCGCCCGCCACCACTACCTACGAAGCCGACAGCCTCAATCAATACACCGACATTCAGCTTGCAGGCCTAAGCTCTCAGCCTTCTTACGATCAGGATGGCAACTTAGCGCAAGACAGCAACTACAGCTACACCTGGAATGGCGAAAGCCGCCTAGTCAGCATCGCACCCCTCAACCCGCAGGAAGGCGCCACCAAGCTAAGCTTCACCTACGACTACCAAGGCCGCAGAGTCAGCAAAACCGTCGAAACCTACAACTCAGGTCTCTGGTCTCAAACCTCAAGTCTCGCCTACACCTACGATGGCTGGAATCTAATCCTAGAAGCTCAGCTCTCAGCTCTCAAGTCTCTTACTTGTGGGGGCTGGACTTGTCCGGCAAATGACGGGGTCGGCAAATGACGGGGCAAATGACGGGGTCAGTCCACGTTTTCTTGGGCAAACGACGGGGTCAGTCCACGTTTTCTTGATTTACTGTTGATGGTTCCATGTTGTTAGTTTATGGTATTGAGAATGGCACGCAAAGTCCGGATCGAATATGCAGGCGCATTTTATCATGTGATCAACCGCGGGAACTATCGTAGTTGGATTTTCGAATCCGCCGGAGCTCGTGTGAGTTTCCTAGAATGCTTAAGTATGTGTTGTCGGGCGATGGGTTGGCGGCTTCACAGTTGGTGCTTAATGAGTAATCATTATCATCTACTGATTGAGACACCCGAACCGAATCTAGTCGAAGGGATGAAGTGGCTACAGAGCACTTTCGCGAACCGTTTCAATCGTTTTCGTAAAGCCCATGGGCATGTTTTCCAGGGGCGTTATCAGGCAATTCTTTTGGATGCTGATGCGATAGGCCCGGTGGCTCATTACATTCATCTGAATCCGGTTCGAGCCGGTTTGGTGGATGTTGCAGATTTACAAAAATACGAGGCATCTAGTTTTAGCCAGCTTTGGCATATGAAGAAACGCTGGAGCTTTAGCGACTTTGAATGCTGCCTGGACGCCGCCGGTGGGTTGGCGGATACGCCGCGTGGTCGTCGATTGTATCGCGACTACCTCGGCTGGTTGTGTAGTGATGACTCGGAGCAAACGCGAATGGGCTTTGAAGAGATGTGCCGTGGTTGGGCTAAAGGAAGTGTCGAATTTAAGAAATCGATTCTCAAAGACCATGCCGAGGAATCGTTCAAGCGGGTGGTGGAATCGGAAGCGAAGGGAATGCGTGAGCCATTTTGGGAGAGTCTCGTCAAAAAGAATTTGAAGCATTTGGGGAAGACTCCGAAGGATCTGATTTCGGACAAAAAAGGAGCTCTTTGGAAAGTCTCTCTCGCACGCTATCTGAGAGAGCAACATTTAGTACCGAATGGATGGTTGAGTGAGAACCTGTCTATGGGCACTCCCAACTCATTGAGTAGTCAAATCAGTCGCCACCGAAAGCAGACTCATCAGGCAGAAACGCCTTGGAGGATTCTTGTTAATTAAGAAAACGTGGACTGACCCTGTGGCATTGTCCGTCCGGCAGAAACGCCTTGGAGGATTCTTGTTAATCAAGAAAACGTGGACTGACCCTGTGGCATTGTCAATCAAGAAAACGTGGACTGACCCTGTGGCATTGTCCACTTTTCATCAAGTGAAAGACTTTGATAAAGGTGCTTAGTTTCAATGAGTTCACGAATCGCATCCTTCACCACGTTTCGATATACTTCTCTCAACTCTTCGGCGTTTAAATTCTTTTTTTGGGAGGTATCTGCCATGAATTACAATAAAGATAACGATTTAAGTTTCAGCAAGCAGAAGTTATTCACTAAAAGTTTATAAACTTGGAATTTAGGGACACTGCAGAACTCCCCCTAACCATTCTTGATAAAACAGTTTGCGTGTGATCCTTCAGCAGCTATCAAAAGATGAGGCTGCTCATACCGTCAAACATTACGAACTGCCGATTGACCTCTAGGTGATGGATGGGGCAAATAGCAAACTTCAACGATTCAATTAAATGGATAGCATCAGTAAAATTCGCGATGAATTAAAATCGAAGTATCCCAAGCGGTATAAGGCAGCAAAAGCACTTCTGTTTCTATACGTTTTCGTGTTCGTCATTTCTGGGCTCTATTGGTCGATCCTGTTTCCGATGGGTATTGCTGGTTATAAAGCAGAAGAGTTTGGTCAATGGGGGGATGCTTTCGGTTTCTGGAATTCGTTGTTCTCAGGGGCAGCGTTGATTTTGGTAGTCATCTCTGTATATCTTCAGAATAAGGAAATTTCCGAAATCGGAGAATCAATAAAGCACGATGGCTTTGAAAAGACGTTCTTCAGCGTTTTAGATATCATAGCACAAAGTCGACAATATGTGCTACCATTCAAACAGTTTGGTCAGCACCACGACGGAGACCAACCAATGAAGTCGGTATCTCATGCACTGTTCGCTGGTAAAAAAGGACCACTTCGGAAAATTGGGACTTCTCAATCTCTGAATGCGTTAGTGAAAACAAAACAATTGAGCATGGAAAAATTACAGAAATCGCGGACGCATTCTTCACAAAGAATGACTATATGGTCCAAAGCATAATTAACTCGATTGAATGTGCTTTAGGGCTATTGTTTGACTACACGAATGATCCAAAGCTCATAGATAAGTATGGCCTATTACTCAGAACGATTCTAACTAATTACGAACTAGATGTTTTGTCAGTGTATGGGACAATTAAGGGGAAAGAAACTTTTCGTGAACGAGCAAACAAGATAAAGATGTTCTCTGATGTTGATACCAAGTTATGGAAAACAATGTCATTAGATCATTTTTACGATCACCTGAAAGGTTCTGATCAGAAAAGCAAACACCCGCCCGTAGTCGAATAAGACGAACACCCTGATCAGTCGAACAATCACCTAGCAAGCCGCTACTCATCACGAGAGGGGCCAGAAAAAAATGGGTCATTCCGGAAAAAAATGGGTCAGAGTATCAAGATAAAAAGTGGTATTTCTTTAGGCCCAGAGAGGGGAAAAGGGGGCGTTTCATTACCTTTGTGGTTGGCTGGTTCAGCGACTTTAGATGGTCTGATTTGTTATGGCACGGAGTTTGCGAATCGAGCGTAGTGGCGGGGTCTACCATGTGATCAATCGTGGTAATTATCGGCAGGATTTGCTCATCAATGATGGTGTGCATGAGACTTTTGAGCGTTGCTTATTTGAGGCCTGTGAGAAGTGCGGTTGGGTCCTTGAAGGTTTTTGCGTGATGACGAATCATTTTCATCTGGTTATACGCACGCCAAATGGAAACTTGGTGTATGGAATGTTCAGAGGCCTATGGCCGACAAGACCGGCTGCGTAGCAGACCGGAACAGTGGTTACAGGCTACTTTCGCGAACCGCTACCACCGTTTTCGAAAAGTCCACGGCAAGCTGTTTGCTCGTCAAGCTGCCCTAGGGGCACCCGCTTGACTCACCCGCAACGCGGGCTTACGCCATCTACGCACTTTCGTGCTCCGTCAGGGGCGATACAAGAGTCTGATCGTCGAGGAGGATAGTCATTTGGGAGCGTTGCAGCATTACGTGCATTTGAACCCGGTTCGGGCGAAAATGTGCACCGTAGAGGAGCTTCAGAATTACCGTTGGTCGAGCTATTGGTATTTGCAGTATCCGCGCAAGCGGCCTTCGTTTCTGGATCTCTCAGGTTCGCTGGATTCTGCGGGCGGGCTTCGTGACACGCCTGCCGGTCGTAGGAAGTATGCTGATTGTTTACAATGGCTCTCAACCAATACGCCTGCTCAAAAAGAAATGGCCTTTGAGAAAATGTGCCATGGGTGGGCTTTGGGCACTAAGGACTTTAAACGTAAATTGCTCGAAACCGAGGGCTTGCTTAAAGATGGGAACAATCAGGCGATTCGTTTAGAAGGCAAAGAGCTGCAGCAGGCGAATGAGTTACAATGGGAAGCGATGCTGAATCGGGGGTTGAAGATCTTGGGCAAGGAGATTGCCAATATCACGAATGATCGAAAATCTGCATGCTGGAAAGTTTGGATCGCGAGCATGTTGAAACAGCGCAGTTCCGCGACGAATGTGTGGATCGCTCGAGAACTGAACATGGGAGTCCCTCAGGCCGTAAGCATACATGTCGGAAGTCTGGATAGGGTCAAACTGGGTAAGACCAAAGAGTATCAGGATTTTATTTATGAATTTACGAAATGCCCCCTTTTGAAATTGGATGCTTAAAGCGGCAGGGATCCAAAAGAAAGGCGCGTGTCACTTGCTACGGCACAGCTGCGCCACGCACATTATGGAGAACGGCGCGGACTTGCGAAGCATCCAGCAAATGCTCGGACATGCCCGGCTCGACACGCCCCATATTTACACCGAAGTGAGCATCCAATACTTGCGCGAGGTCTACAATAAGACCCACCCGAACGCGCAGACAAAGGGAACTTGAAAAATCCGAAAATATCGCCATGTTAGAGAATATGAATGTCGCCCAAGTCATCGAAGAGATCGACGCCCTGACTGCTGAGGAGCAGTCCAAGGTGATCGCACACCTGCATCAGGTGCAGGAAGAACGCTTCCACGAGGAGCAAGTGCGTATAGCTGAGCAGCGTCTTGAAGACCTCGATAATGGCTTAACTGGCACCGTCTCGCATGACGAGGCGATGCGCATGATCTGCGAAAGCTAGGGCATGCAAATCCGGTATCTTGATGAGGCCGTTGCCGATGCGCGACGGGAGTTTGAATTTTGGAGGGAGCAAGAACCCGGACTCGAACAGGAGTTTGCTAAGGAACTCGGTGCCGCAATCCGTTCGGTCACTCTCTCGCCGAATGGCTACGTAAAAGTATCGAAGAAACGCGAGCTTCGCCGCTTTTATGAGAAACGCTTCCATACGCATATCCTTTACGAGTATCTGGCCGATAAAGAGCTGTTGCTGATCGTGCGCGTTTATAACGCCCGAATGAATCCGGTTCGCTTTATCCCGAGGGGATAGATTTTCCTTCCTTTAGCCGCTTTAGTTGCTAGCGTTAGCGAACTCCCGAAATGGTCGCCCTAAACATAGTTTACGCTCCGAGCAAAACCCCCACACGGTCAAAAAACCGCGTCGGGGATTTTTTTTGCCAAGATGCCGATTGCGTCGGGGAGAATCGCCCCGCAACCCGCAACCGCATCGGGGGAAAACGACCATGCGACTACGATCTTGCGTCAGGTGTTAATTATTACGGCTTTAGATATTATGATGCAGAAACTGGCAGGTGGCCATCCAGAGATCCGATTGAGGAGTATGGGTTTTTCTATGGATTAGTGGGGGCTTCTTCCTTCGATTCAGAATCTGAGAAAACTCTTCAGGAGTGGTTTTATAGCAAGAACGATTATGCGTTCATTGATAATAATCCTATCGATTTTGTAGACTATCTTGGACTAATAAAATTGCCGAAGAAACTGCCAAAGCCTGTTAAGCCTAGTGATCTTGTTTTTAAACAAACACCCATTGGTGGATATGAGAAAGGCTATTCTGATCGCTCGCATTATTGCGTAGATTCAATCGGCAATGGTTTGCATTGTCCTGGCGATATTGAGAATTCCCCGGTCGGAGGTGACTTTGAAGATTTAAAGGAGCACTGCAAAGCTAATTGTGCTACGAAGCACTGTGAACTCACGGTGTATTCTGGAGTCTATCGCCCTGAACTTGGTGACTATTCTCGATGGAATTGGACTGTCGGTTGCAATGCAGAATGCGGGCAACCTCAAGGCACTCCTCAAACTGGCAAATACTGATGAATAATTACCTGATTTTACTTTGTAGCCTGCTATTGTTTGGTTGCTCTGAAAGTCGAGTTTACGAAAACATCGGCTCTACCATGTCTCCAACTATTCAAGATGGAGACAAGCTTAGTGTTGTACCTATTGACGGCAGATGTAGTGAAATTGAAAGATACGACCTTATTCTATTTTTCGACCCCACTACGGACGAGGAAAGGTATTTTGTCATGCGTGTTTGGGGACTCCCAGGAGAGAAGGTCGAAGTTGAAAATAAAGAGATTCTAATAGATGGAGTTAAGCTGGACAGTAGTGAAATAGTCTCGCTTGATTCAGTGGCAGATTATGGGACGTTTAAGTCTGTGAAGTTGGATGATGAGAGCTTTTTTGTCATGGGAGATAATCTTGAAAATTCGTGGGATAGTCGATTCTGGGGTGCTCTTTCCTGTGAAAACATAGTAGGTTACGCTTCGGTTGTCGCTGAGGGGAACTGAAATGGCACCAAAGGAACTTGTTACGTGCCGAATTAAGACCGACCATTTTTGCCGATTTGCGATCATAAGCTTTTTTGCAAAATCCCAGTTTGCTGGAAGTAAAGTTAGCCGTGTAGGTCATACTTGGATTTGAGTTTACGATGTGAGGGGCACTCCGATGTGGAGTGCCCGGTTGCTGTTTTGTTCGGATGTTACAAGCCGAGTGTCATTTGTTGTGTGTTTGTCTTTTGGCTACGCTGATTTTGGCGCAGTATCTGGTGTGCTGCGGCCATGGTTTGTGTGTGCTGGTTTTGCTCTGCCTGTTTGATGTTTTTGGCCAGATAGTCGAAGGTGTAACTGGCGTGTTTGAGTTTGAGGTAGATGTCCTGCTTGTGATGACGGCAGTGATCTTGCAGTGCCTTCATGAGGTATTTTGGGAAGTAGGCTCTGTATTGCGCGGGATTGCCGTGCCGTTGGATCTGCCTGAGTTTTTTGAGCAGGAGTCGGTTGTAGTCCTCAGGTGTGATGATGAGGGCTTGGTTGTCGAGCCAGGCGGCAGGCCATGTGAGGGCGCGTAGCAACTGTCTACGATCCCTGTGGAAGCTTTGTGTGCCCTTTTCATAGAAGTGGTCTCGGATGTAGTTACGGGGAGTGCATGAGCTCAACTTACGTCGGCAACTGGGTAACGAAAACGGTCAAGTCCGCCGATATCGGCAAAACTGGCAGTTGTCACTTATTCCGCCACAGCTGCGCGACGCGCATGCTTGAGAACGGCGCGGACATCCGCTTGATACAGCAACTACTTGGACACGCACGGCTCGACACCACGCAGATTTATACGGAAGTGGCGATCAGAGCGCTTCGTGAAGTCCACGCAAGAACGCATCCATCATCGAATCTTCAAGCTTGAAGAATCCCGAAATATAGCCATGTTAAGCAACATGAACGCAGCAGAAATTATCCAGGAAATCGCACGTCTTCCCGAAAACGAAAAGGGGAAGGTCGTTGAGTTCGTGGAAGCACTCAAGGGCACGAAGCAGGTTCGTTACATCGACAGCGCTGTTGTCGAAAAGACCGCAGACAAAGTGTTCCGTGAGCATGCGCCTTTGTTTGAAAAGCTCGCTCAGTAATGGACGAACCTCTCTTTTTGCGCGTCGAAGACGTTGAGAAGTTGCATACCATGTCACTGCAACGCTTCGGGGGCAGCGAAGGTTTGCGTGACCGTAACGCCTTTGAATCCGCCGTTCATCATCCGAAGAATATCTTCTGTTACGATCAGGGCGACTTGTTCGATATGGCTGCGGCTTATTGCGTGCATATCGCACAGGCTCAGGCCTTCCTTGATGGCAACAAACGCACGGGAGCCGCTTCCGCAATCGTGTTCCTCGACGCAAACGGCTATCCGATTACCGGCGACTCGATGCGTATCCACGAAGCACTGATTGCTGTCGCGACCGGCGAAATGGATCGTGCAGGAGTGGCAGCTTTGCTGCGTGAGCTCACCGCCTAATTTATCTTTAGCCGCCTTTGCGTTGGATCGGTCGCAGGAAAAGGCTTTGCTTTGAGCGGTGGCCGCGTTCACTTTTGAGGCCGTTATCATGGTCGCCCTGAACGAAAACTTTGCCCCCGAAACTCCCGCACTCGGTTTGAAAAAACGCGTCGGGAATTTTTTTGGCGAAAACGGGAAATCGCGCCCAGCAAATCGGCTCTCAGGCCAGTGGCCGCGCCGAGAAAACGGGCACGGCTACGACGAAACCGCGTCGGGTATGTTTTATTACGGCTTTAGATATTATGTCCCTGATACGGGGCGTTGGCCATCTAGAGGTCCCATTGAAGAAGAGGGTGGGGTAAACGCTGTATTCTGTGAAGAATAATTTCCTCTAAAAAATTGAGGGTTTCTGAGTTCTTTTGCGTTTAAGAGCGCATAAGATGAAGCAAATATTTCGTAAATACTGTGCGGTTACTCGCATTGGAGCAGTGGTGGCGTGTGCCATCGCTGCGCCTGTTTTGCAGGCTTCCGATGCAAGCGAGCCTCCGCAGGCTCAAACCTTGGTTTCGTTGGAAGACTACTTGAGGCAGGCGCAAATCGCGAATCCACAGCTCAAAGCTTTTGAGCGACGCTACGAAGCGGCCATGCAGCGTATCCCACAGGTGTCCGCGCTGCCAGATCCGATGTTTCAAATCACGAGTTTTGTGGAATCGGTGCAGACGCGGACGGGCCCTCAGGAAAATGTCCTGATGCTGAGTCAGCGCATTCCGTGGTTTGGCAAATTGAGCAGCCGTGAAGCGGCGGCCTCTGCCGATGCGGAGGCACTTTGGTATGCCTATCAGAGCCAGCATCTGATGCTTGCGCGCACTGTTTCACTAGGGTTCTACGAATACGGCTATACTGAAGAGGCGATTCGCCTGACTCGCGAGAATCGGGATTTGTTGCGCGAGTTGGAGCCCGTCGTTGAAGAGAAAGTCCGTGCCGGGGGAGAGATCAACGCCTTGCTGCGTCTCAAAGTGGAGATCGGTAAAATTGACGACCGGCTGCAGTCGCTCACTCAAAAGCGTGTGGCCCAATCGGCCCAGTTAAGTGAACTGTTGGCGCTATCCGAAACTTCGCTGTTGGCATGGCCCGAATGGGAAGCACCTAAGCCGGTATCTTTAAATGGGCCTGCATTGGTTCAAGCGATCCGCGCGAGTAACCCTGAGTTGCAAATGCTGAAACGCAAAGTCGCGAGCGCGGAAGCCCGCCGTGAAATCGCCCGCTTGGAGAGCTATCCAGATATTACTTTGGGCATTAATTATATCCAAATCGGAGACCCTGAAGTGAACCCCACGACTCCGGATGCGGGGAATGATCCGTGGGGCGTGACGGTTGCCGTCAATATCCCTATTTGGATTGGCAAATATGATGCAGGCAAGGCGGAAGCGCTGGCCAACAAGCGTTCGTCTGAACACGAATATGAGAATCGCTACAATGCACTTCGTGCGGAGTTGAGCGCAAGTCTGGCTCTTTTAGCAGATGCCAACCGCAGGCTGGCGCTCTATGGTGAAGAACTGTTGGGGCTGGCAGAGCAGGCGGTCGAAAATACACGCGAGAGTTATCAAAACGGACGCACTGGCATCTTGGAGCTGATCGACAGTGAGCGATCCTTACTGGATTTGCAGCTGCTCTACTGGCGGGCTGCTGCGGATGCTTCGCAACAACGCGTCGTCATCCAAACTTTAGCCAACCACAATATGTAGGGCACTTTTTACGCAACTGATGAGAATGAATAAGCAATTAATTTTTACTATAACTGGCACTGCAGTGGCCGCTCTCATCATTGGTATCGGAGTGGGGCGACTGACACAGTCCAGCCCCGAGAGCCATAACCATGCTGCCGGGGGCGCGGCATCTGCGCAGTCGGCGGAAGCCGCCGAGCCGACGATTTGGACTTGCTCGATGCACCCGCAAATTCAGCAACCCGAGCCGGGCGACTGTCCTATCTGTGGCATGAACTTAATACCGTTGGAAAATGATTCGGGCGCGGATGATGGACCGCGCACCATGAGTATGAGCGAAAGTTCCCGCGCCTTGGCGGAGATTCAAACCAGCGCCGTCGTCCAAGACTATCCGGAAGCTGAAATACGCTTGGTCGGGAAACTCGACTACGATGAAACACTGGAGAAATCGCTGACCGCTCGTTTCCCCGCTCGGATCGACGAATTGTTTGTCAACTATACGGGCATACCTGTCGCTAAAGGGGATCACCTCGCCAAGGTGTATAGTCCAGATCTACTTTCCGCTCAGCGTGAACTACTGACCTCCTATCGCGCCGATCCCAACAGCTCGATCACCCGTGCTGCCCGCGAAAAGCTTCGGCTGTGGGATCTCGTTCCCGAGCAGATCGATGCCATCCTTGAGAGCGGCGAAGCGAAAGATCATTTTATCCTGAAAGCACCCATCGGCGGTGTTGTGGTGGCTAAGCACGTGAAGGAAGGCGATTACGTGAAAACGGGTGAGTCACTGTTTAAGATTGTGGACCTAAGCCGTCTTTGGGCGTATCTGGATGCCTACGAATCGGACCTACCTTGGCTCCGCTACGGTCAGGACGTCTCCTTTTCCGTGGAAGCGATTCCAGGTGAAATCTTTCACGGGCAAGTGGCTTTTATTGAGCCGGAAGTGAACCGGAAGACACGCACGGTGTCGATCCGTGTCAACGTGCCGAATCCTGATTCCAAACTAAAGCCGGGAATGTTTGTGCGTGCTATCGTGGCATCTCGTTTAGCGGACGGGGGCAAGGTCTACGCGCCCGATATGGCGGGCAAATGGATTAGCCCGATGCATCCGGAAATCGTTAAGGACGGCCCTGGACAGTGTGATGTTTGCGGCATGGATCTGGTTCGCGCAGAGGAGCTCGGCTACGTTGACAATGCTGTAGAAACCGCACCGATTATCGTTCCGAGCTCTGCGGTTCTGCGCACGGGGAAACGCGCTGTTGTTTACGTAGAAAAACCCAATGCAGAACGGCCGACTTATGAGGGCCGAGAAGTCGTCCTAGGACCTCGGGCAGGGGATTATTTTCTTGTTGCTGCCGGGCTCGATACAGGGGAGCGGGTTGTCACTAACGGAGCCTTCAAGATCGACAGTGCGCTGCAAATTCAAGCCAAACCCAGTATGATGAACCCTCAAGGCAGTGGTCCCATAGCGGGGCATAATCATGGCAGTGAAGCACCTGTTGCAGCACCTGCAGCTGCTGGCGGCCAAACCGACCACTCGCAGCATGGCGGCATGGCTATGCTTGAGATTGCAGGCGACCTTGCAGCACAGTTGGTGGAGCCTTATCTCGCGATGCAGTCCGCCCTCGCTGGGGACGATCTCGCTTTGGCCAAAGCACAGGCCAAAGCGATGATGGAAGTCACGGGCCACAGCGGGGACCTTCCGGCTCTGCTGCATGATATGCTGGCGGCAGAAACGCTCGATGCCTTTCGTATCCCATATTTTGATACACTCTCGAATGCACTCATTGCCGCCGCCAAGACCGACCCTGCGTCCTTCGATCGCGACTTTTATATTATGAACTGCCCTATGGCAAACGACAATCAGGGCGCGGATTGGCTACAAGCCAGTAAGTCGCTACAGAACCCATACTTCGGAGCCATGATGCTCCAGTGTGGCGAAGTTAAAGAAACGATTACAGCAAGTGAAAGCGGACACGACAACCATGGCCAATAATTCATCGAATCCAATCAACGGCCTGATTCGTTTCTGCTTAGAAAACAAACTGGTCGTCATTCTCTTCACAGTCGTATTGGTCTTGTGGGGCATCGCTGTCGCGCCCTTCGACTGGGAGTCGGATCTGCTCCCGCGTGACCCTGTGCCAGTCGACGCGATTCCCGACATCGGTGAAAACCAACAAATTGTTTTCACCGAATGGATGGGGCGCTCACCGCAGGATATCGAAGATCAGATCACGTATCCGATGACGACGGCGCTCCTTGGCCTGCCCGAGGTCAAGACGATCCGCAGTTATTCAATGTTCGGCTTCTCTTCGATCTATATCATCTTCAAAGACGATGCCGAGTTCTACTGGACCCGCAGCCGTATCCTCGAAAAGTTGAATAGCCTTCCGTCTGGCACTTTGCCGCAAGGGGTCTCGCCGCAACTGGGGCCGGATGCCACTGCACTCGGACAAGTCTTCTGGTATACACTTGAAGGTATGAACCCCGACGGGGAGCCATCGGGAGGATGGGACCTGGACGAGCTCCGTAGCACTCAGGATTGGTATGTTCGCTACGCACTTCAAGGCGTGGATGGGGTGGCGGAAGTCGCCTCCATCGGTGGTTACGTCAAGGAGTATCAAGTCGACGTCGATCCGGATGCCTTGCGGACGTATAATATCGCGCTGCATGAGGTCTTTGATGCCGTGCGCGGCAGTAATCTGGATGTCGGAGCGCGAACGATTGAGATCAATGCGGTCGAATACGTGATTCGTGGACTCGGTTTTATTGAGAATTTGGACGATCTGCGTAAGACCGTGATTACGCAGCGCAATAATGTGCCGATCACACTCGAACAAGTTGCTGAAATCGAATACGGGCCTGCGCTACGGCGTGGTGCGCTCGACAAGGCCGGAGCGGAGGCCGTCGGGGGCGTCGTCGTCACCCGTTATGGAGAGAATCCGCTGGCGGTAATCAAAGGTATCAAAGAAAAGATTACAGAGATTTCGTCCGGCTTGCCTAAGAAGACGCTTGCGGACGGAACCGTGAGTCAAGTGGAGATCATACCGTTCTATGACCGCACTGGACTGATTTACGAAACCTTAGGCACTCTCGAAGATGCCGTTCGCCAGCAGATACTGGTCACCATTATCGTCGTTGTGCTGATGGTGATGCACTTGCGCAGTGCTTCGCTTATTTCCGGAGTGCTCCCGCTGGCGGTGCTTTTTTCCTTCATCGGCATGAAACTCTTTGGCGTGGATGCCAACGTCGTTGCGCTTTCCGGTATCGCGATCGCCATTGGCACGATTGTCGATATGGGCGTGGTTCTCATCGAAAATATACTCAAGCACCTCGACGATGCGCCGCCTGAGGAAAGTCGGCTGGAAGTCGTCTATCGCGCCTGCACGGAGGTTGCCAGTGCAGTGGTCACCGCGGTGTTGACGACGGTGATTAGTTTCCTGCCGGTCTTCACCATGGAGGCCGCGGAGGGGAAATTGTTTCGCCCCTTGGCTTACACCAAGACCTTCGCACTGATTGGCTCGATCGTCGTCGCTCTGACGATTATTCCACCCTTGGCACACTGGTTTATCGCAGGGCGTTATAAATCGCATCTGGCCAAGCTTGGGCTGTGGGGCGGCATTGGAGTCATCGGCCTCTTGGCGGCCATCTTTATCAGTTGGTTTCCCTGGTGGTTGGGCCTGTTGGCCGTGGCCACTGCGGCATTCCATTTGAGCAGTCCCAAAATGCCCGAAAAGGTCCAGCGCGGAACATTGTTTAGCTTCAATTTCGTCGTCGCGATACTGGTCGCGTTTTGGCTCGCCGCCGATTGGAAACCACTCGGCCCTGAGCAGCATTTGCACAATATTCTTTTCGTCCTGATTACGGTGGGAGGGCTGCTGGGATTCTTCTATATCTTCATTCGATTCTATGCCCGCATTTTGGCATTTTTGCTGCGCCTTAAGATGCTCTTTCTTGGCTTTAGTGCGTTGATTATCGTGTTTGGTTTTGCCGTTTGGCTTGGTTTCGGAGCCCTCTTCGGGTGGTTGCCCGAATCTGTCCAAAACTCAAAGCCCTACGTTAAGATGGCACACGCCGTGCCTGGGTTGGGGAAAGAGTTTATGCCGGATCTCGATGAGGGCTCTTACCTGCTCATGCCGACTACGATGCCACACGCGTCCATTGGCGAAGTCATGGACGTGTTGAGCAAGCAGGATATGGCGATCAATGCGATCCCTGAAGTTGAAAGTGCCGTGGGTAAGCTCGGTCGGGTGGAAAGCCCGCTCGATCCGGCTCCGATCTCAATGATCGAGACGATCATCAATTATAAGTCGGAGTATATGACCGACGGTGACGGTCGTATACTGAGCTTTGCCTATGATGAATCGCAGGACGAGTTTCAGCGCGATGCAAACGACGAACTGATCCTCGATGAGGACGGTCGCCCCTTCCGCCAGTGGCGTGACGAAATTAAAAGCCCGGACGACATCTGGGACGAGATCGTGAAAGCCGCACAAATACCAGGGACGACTTCGGCGCCTAAACTCCAACCGATTGCGGCTCGTATCGTGATGTTACAAAGTGGCATGCGGGCACCCATGGGGCTCAAAGTCTATGGCCCCGATTTGGAGACGCTGGAGCAGGTGGCGCAGGATGTGGAAGCTTTTTTAAAGCAAGTGCCCTCGATCAAAGCCGAAGCCGTGCTGGCCGACCGCATCGTCGGTAAACCGTATCTGGAAATCGATATCGATCGCGACGCCATCGCTCGCTACGGCATCAAGATCAAGATGGTGCAAGACGTGATCGAAGTTGCCGTCGGCGGTAAACCCATCACCCAGACGGTCGAAGGCCGTGAACGTTACCCCGTGCGTGTGCGCTACATGCGTGAACTCCGCGACAATATCGAGTCGATCGAAAGTATTTTAGTCGCGGCTCCCGACGGCACTCAAATACCGCTGCGTGAGTTGGCCACACTGAATTACATCCGTGGGCCACAAGTGATTAAAAGTGAGGACACCTTTCTGGTCGGTTACGTCATCTTCGACAAGCAAGACGCTTATGCCGAAGTCGAAGTCGTCGAACAGGCTCAAGAATTCCTACAGCAGAAGATCGAAAGCGGTGAGCTGAATATCCCTGCCGGGGTGAGTTATAAGTTTACAGGTAGCTATGAGAATCAGGTGCGTGCCGAGAAGAAACTACGCGTGGTGCTACCGATTGCACTCTTCGCGATCTGGCTCATCCTCTATTTCCAGTTCAAGCGTATTTCGACGACGATCCTCGTGTTCTCCGGCATCCTCTTTGCGTGGTCAGGTGGCTTCATCATGCTCTGGCTTTATGGACAGCCCTGGTTCCTCAATATAGATCTCTTCGGTCACAATATTCGAGCGCTCTTTCAAATGGGCACCATAAACTTGAGTGTCGCTGTGTGGGTCGGCTTCCTCGCACTCTTCGGTATTGCGACGGATAACGGTGTCATTGTTTGCACCTACCTGCAACAGATATTCCGAGAGAAGAATCCGAAGACAATCGAAGAAATCCGGGCTGCGACAGTCGAAGCCGGCGATCGCCGCGTCCGGCCGGCGATGATGACCAGTGCCACCACCATTTTGGCCCTGCTGCCAGTGCTCACTTCGGTCGGGCGAGGTTCCGATATCATGGTGCCCATGGCCATCCCATCCTTTGGCGGCATGTTGCTGGCCATCATCACCATTTTCGTCGTGCCCGTGCTTTATTGTGGGCTAGCGGAGATCGAACACCGCCTAAAACGCAATTAGAACGTAGGGGCTTCATTTATGAAGACCGCCGTATCATAGCACCGAGCGACTGCGGTCTTCACAAGTGAAGCCCCTACAAAATAAAACCAAAATAAAATATAAACATGAACAAAATACTACAACTCGCCCTCGGGCTTCTTATCAGTGTATCCATACTGCAAGCACACAGTGATGCCTTCAAACCACAATTCGTGGATACAGTCGTCGACCCATATCTCAGCATTCAAAAAGCGCTGGCGGGCGATGACCTGAAGGCCGCGCAAGCCGGAGCCAAAGTCTTTCTCGAGGCGATGGAAGAAGCACCTAACGCAGGTGAAGCCCACCAAGAAACAGTTGCGCTGAGAGCACCCGTAAAAAGGATTGCGACCGCTTCCGACATCAAAGTCGCACGAACAGCCTTTCTCGAGAGCTCCCGGCAAATGATCGCGCTCATCGAGCACGTCGGCGTGACGAAGGACGCTCCTATGTTTACCGCCTTTTGCCCCATGGCATTTGATGGCAAAGGTGGGGAGTGGGTTCAGTCCGACGAAAAAGTAGCCAATCCATACTACGGCTCCATGATGTTTCGCTGCGGAAGTATTCAAAAGCAAATCGCAGGAAGCCCGGACCATTCGCACGAGTGAAAGTCTCTGCTCGACCGAGTTGTAAATCCACAAAAAAGCGGCGAACCTCCGAAGAGATTCGCCGCCAAATGGCGGGATAGACGAGACTTGAACTCGCGGCCTCCTGCGTGACAGGCAGGCGCTCTAACCAACTGAGCTACTACCCCAAAGAGTTGGGAAAGCACGGACTGTAGAAACGGAATTACTTATGTCAAGCACTGCTGAAGAATCTTGTGAAAAATATTTATTCGAGCTTTCAGCGTCGCTTATCTGAGATTTACAAACACAAAAAAACGGCGACCTTCTAATGAAGATCGCCGTTCAAATGGCGGGATAGACGAGACTTGTTCCGAGGCGCTTTGCGCCGACAAGACCGGGCGCGACTTGTCCGCCGAAGCTCGTAGAGTGTAGGCGCGCAGCGAACCGGACCACTGCCAGTGAAAGTCTCTGCTCGAGCGAGCTGTAAATCCACAAAAAAGCGGCGAACCTCCAAAGAGATTCGCCGCCAAATGGCGGGATAGACGAGACTTGAACTCGCGGCCTCCTGCGTGACAGGCAGGCGCTCTAACCAACTGAGCTACTACCCCTAAAAGCTAGGGAAGCACGGACAGTAGAAATCGAATTGTTGATGTCAAGCGGTGTTTCCTAGAAAATGAAAATATTTTTAGAAGTCTTGTTTTGTGGTGCTTGCTATCAGTTTTTCATTGATAGGCGAAACGAATTTCGTGCTTTAAACTTACTGGATGCTTCGTAAGCTAAGGCTATGAAATCTGGTGAAGCTCGGTGGGATTTTTTTACGAACCATGCGCATGTAATCTTTTATTTGCAGGCGTATCCGGATCGGCCTTTGCGACAGGTGGCCCTGGCGATCGGGATCACGGAACGTGCGGTGCAGCGTATTGTTGCAGAGTTGGAGGCGGAGGGGTATCTTAAGCGCACAAAGGTGGGGCGTCAGAATCAATATCAGATCGAGGGGGATGTGGCCTTGTGTCACCCGCGGCAAGCACACCGGACTTTGCAGGAATTACTGGATTGGGATGCGTCGGATGCGGTTGCGGACTCCTTGGATGACTATAAGGCGCTTGAGAATTGGAAGGTGGGGGAGCATGGTTCAGAAATTTAAAATCCAAACATATCATTTTATCCTGATATGTTGATGTAAGCCTTGCAATTTTGCTCAAAGAGAGATTAGTTGGCCGACTTTATGAGCAAAAACTTCATCTTTTCCTCCGAGTCGGTCGGCGAAGGCCATCCCGATAAAGTAGCTGACTATATCTCTGATAGCGTTTTGGATGCGTGTTTGGAGCAGGATCCGAAGAGCCGTGTGGCTTGTGAGAC
The DNA here is from genome assembly GCF_033878955.1 of Coraliomargarita algicola. Taxonomy (NCBI): domain Bacteria; kingdom Pseudomonadati; phylum Verrucomicrobiota; class Opitutia; order Puniceicoccales; family Coraliomargaritaceae; genus Coraliomargarita; species Coraliomargarita algicola. The sequence continues at coordinate 1,507,377 of NZ_CP138858.1, read as the reverse complement.
GCTGGTTAAGAGTAACTGTGTTTTTCTTGCGGGTGAAATCAGCACCAATGCAAAACTCAATTATGAGGCGATCGTTCGTGAGGCGATCCGCGACATTGGTTATGTGAATGACGATGATGTTTTTCATGCTGATAAGGTATTTATATCCAACATTCTCACGGCGCAGTCTTCGGATATCGCGCAGGGGGTGGATGCGGCCGAGGCGGAAGGTAAGGACACTGCGGAACAAGGCGCGGGGGATCAGGGCATTATGTTCGGTTTTGCATGTAAGCAAACACCCGAGCTGATGCCGGCGCCAGTGATGTATGCGCACCGTTTGTTGCGGGAGATCGCGCGTCAGCGTAAGGAGGTTAAAGTTGATTGGTTGCGCCCGGATGTGAAAAGCCAAGTTGCACTGGAGTATGTGGACGGGCGGCCGGTTGCTATTAAGAATGTGGTGATTTCGACGCAGCATGCCGCCGATGTGAAGCATGCGGCGATTTGTGAGTTCTGTATCGAGGAGGTCATCCGTAAGGTGTTGCCAGCTGAGTTGTTGACCGATCAAACCGAGTATTTGATTAACCCAACGGGGAATTTCGTGATTGGTGGACCGCAGGGGGATGCAGGTTTGACCGGGCGTAAGATCATTGTAGATACCTATGGTGGTTGGGCGCGTCATGGTGGCGGGGCTTTTTCGGGGAAAGATCCTTCGAAGGTGGACCGTTCGGCTGCTTATTTTACTCGCTGGGTCGCGAAGAATATCGTAGCCGCCGGATTGGCAGAAGTCTGTGAACTGGAAGTGGCCTATGCGATTGGTTATCCCTATCCGACCAGTATTCACGTGGACACTTTTGGCACAGGTATTGTGGATGATGCTAAGATTGCAGCGGCCGCGCAGCGGGTCTTTAGCTTTAAGCCTGCAGATATCGTCAGTCAGTTGGACCTCTTGCGTCCGATTTATCGTGAGTCGACACATTACGGCCACTTCGCGAAGGAAAACCTACCATGGGAGTCGGTCGCGAAGGCTGACGAGTTGAAGGCCGCGTTGTAGAGAATTAGGAATTAAGAATTAAGAATTAGATATAATTTACATGAGCACAGATATACAGACACAGACCGGAACCGATTATAAGGTGAAGGATATTAACCTTGCCGACTTTGGGCGTAAGGAAGTTGAAATTGCACAATTTGAAATGCCTGGCCTGATGGCGACGCGTGAGAAGTATGCGAAAGAGCAACCGCTGAAGGGGGTCCGCGTTATGGGCTCGCTGCATATGACGATTCAGACGGCAGTTTTGATTGAAACGCTGCAAGCGCTGGGTGCCGATGTGCGCTGGTGCTCATGCAATATTTATTCGACTCAAGATCATGCGGCAGCCTACGTGGCTAAAAATCTCGGAGTGCCTGTCTTTGCCTGGAAGGGGGAAACTCTTGAAGAATATTGGTGGTGCACCGAGCAGGCGCTTACTTGGCCGGATGGTTCGGGCCCGCAACTGATTGTAGATGACGGTGGCGATGCGACACTTTTGATACACAAGGGCTACGAACTCGAAAATGGCAGCGATTGGGTGAACTCCGAATCTGGCAGCCTGGAAGAAGAGGTGATCAAGCGCCTGTTGAAGAAAATCCATGCCGACAAGCCAGCTCACTGGCATGCAGTGGTTAAGGACTGGAAGGGCGTTTCGGAAGAAACGACTACGGGGGTGCATCGTCTTTATGAAATGCACAATGCGGGCAAGTTACTAGTGCCGGCAATTAACGTGAATGATTCGGTGACCAAGTCGAAGTTTGATAATCTATACGGATGTCGCGAGTCGCTGCTGGACGGTATCAAGCGTGCCACTGATGTGATGGTGGCTGGCAAGGTCGGAGTGGTCTGTGGTTATGGTGACGTGGGCAAGGGCTGTGCCGCTGCGCTCAAAGGTATGGGCGCTCAAGTTGTTGTCACTGAGGTGGACCCGATCTGTGCGCTTCAAGCTGCGATGGAAGGCTACCGCGTATTGACGGTGGAGGATACCTTGGGCTGGGGGGATATATATGTCACCACGACCGGTAATTATGGTATCATTACCGCCGATCACATGTCGAAGATGAAGGATCAGGCGATCGTGTGTAATATTGGTCATTTCGATAACGAAATCGGGGTCGACGCACTTAATGATATGCCCGGTGTCGATGTCGAGTCGATTAAGCCCGATCACGAAGGAGCTGTGGATAAATACACTTTTCCCGATGGCCATAGCATCTACTTGCTGGCTAAGGGCCGTCTCGTGAATCTTGGTTGTGCGACCGGACACCCATCTTTCGTGATGTCGAACAGTTTCACCAATCAAGCCTTGGCACAAATCGAGCTTTGGAAGCAGGTCGAGAAATACACTCCTGGTGTCTATATCTTGCCCAAGCACATCGACGAAGAAGTGGCGCGTTTGCACCTGGAAAAGATTGGTTGTAAGCTGACTAAGCTGAGCGAAAAGCAAGCGAGCTACATCGGCGTGAAGCCAGAAGGTCCCTATAAGCCAGAGCATTATCGCTACTAGTTTTCGGGCAGAATATCCGTCTTTCAAAAGCGCTCTTGTTGATTCGAGGGCGCTTTTTTTGAATATCGTTTGAAAGCGGGCAGCCGCGATCCATATTTTTTCTGAGAGGTTAAAACCTTCTAGAATCGGGATTCAGCTGTGAGATGGCTAAAGGATTGCATTGCCGAGTGGGCAGGCAATGCTTTTGCTGCATATTCTATGGTTGATACTGCAGCTACTCCGAAGATTGAAACACGCGGCCTGATAAAGGAATACGGGAAGCGTCGCGTGGTGAATAATGTCGACGTCCACGTGGACGCGGGTGAAATCGTGGGGCTATTGGGGCCCAATGGCGCGGGTAAAACCACGACTTTCTACATGGTGGTGGGGCTGGTGCCTGCGACTAAGGGCCGTGTGTTCCTGAACGACGACGATTTGACAGATCTGCCGATGTATCGTCGTGCTCGCTGTGGGATCGGGTATTTACCGCAGGAGGCATCGATTTTTCGTAAGATGACGGTGGAGCAGAATATTCGAGCCATTGCGGAGACGATGCCCTTTAACAAGGCGCAGCGTGAAGCATGTGTCGAACAGCACCTGGAGGAGCTGGGGTTGACGCCTCTCGCGTCACAGAAAGCCTACACCTTGAGTGGCGGAGAGCGCCGTCGTTTAGAAATTTCCCGTGCGCTGGTGACTAATCCGAAGTTCCTCTTGATGGATGAGCCCTTTAGTGGGGTCGACCCGATCAGCGTGAGTGAAGTGCAGAAGATTATCGTGCAACTCAAAGAGCGGGGGATCGGTATCCTGATTACCGATCATAATGTGCGCGAGACACTTGCGATTGTGGATCGCGCTTATCTACTGCATCAGGGCTCAATTCTGAGCGAGGGCAGCAGTGACTTTTTAATCAATGATCCGAAGAGCCGGGAATTCTATCTCGGTGAGGATTTTAATATGTAACCTGGATTCTAACATGGCTGCTGTTCAACGTAATAACACTAAATTCGTCGAAGCCGTTTCGGTTCGCGATTTTTTCGAATCTTTTAAAGAGCCACTGGAGATGGAGCTCGTGGCGGGCGATTCGGGCTTGGATAATATGATACGCGAGCGCAGCTTGAATCGACCCGCGCTGGCGATGGTTGGGTTTTTTAAAGCCTTTGCAGCCAAGCGTATCCAGCTGCTGGGGGCCGGGGAGATGGCCTACATTCGCGAAAAAAGTCAAGCGGAGCAGACCGCGATTATGACTGAGATCCTGAAGCGCAAAGTGCCGTGTTTGATTATTTCACGTAATCTGGCGCCTTCTAAGCACCTCTGTAAGCTCGCGGACGAGTATAACACCCCCATCATTCGCTCGCCGCTCAAATCGAAGACTTTTACCACGGAAGCCACTCTGCTGTTGGAAGACAAATTTGCGCCGCGTACTCATATGCACGGCACTTTGTTGGATATACAAGGCATCGGTACTTTGATTTGTGGTGAGAGTGGTGTCGGTAAAAGTGAGTGCGCGCTGGCTCTGATTGAGCGTGGGCATAGCTTGGTCGCCGATGATTTGACCTATATCAAGCGGGTGAGCGAGCGTGAGCTGCTGGGCACTTCGTCGGATCTCAGCCGTGGATACATGGAGTGTCGCGGTCTGGGGATCATTAATGTGGCCGAGCTCTTCGGAGTGCGCTCTGTGCGAGTCGAGAAGCGTATCGACTTAATGATCAATTTTCATATCTGGGCTCAAGGGATGCATGAAGAGCGCACTGGACTGGAAGAGCAGCATATGGAAATTCTAGGCTTGAAGGTGCCTTTGATGGAGATTCCCGTGCGACCTGGGCGCGACATGGCTCGCTTAGTGGAGGTGGCGGCGATGGTGCAGGCGTTGATGAAGATTGGGCATGACTCGGCTGCGGAGTTCAATGATCGCTTGATTGCGCATATGACCAAGTAGGCGCGCGGCGGCCCGATTTTTTGACTTTTTGAAAAAAAGATTTCCTGTGCCAATTTGCTAATAATTGTTTCCTGTGTGAAATAAGATTAGTTATGGTTGGCGCGGTCAGATTACCGAAATGCCACTTTTTCAGTGGGTAACAGAACTGTCACGAGCATGTGACATTCTCTGCAAAAAAAACTCAAAAACTTATTGGGATATAGAGTGTGAATAACTTGTGCAGAACTTGGCCTTGCGTTGTGCATTTCGCTGCCGATTCTTTGTTTTATCGCTGAGCTGCATCTCTTCTTTGAGAGCTGTATTTCAACGACTTACAGTTTATTAGTCGTCATTTTTTTGATTATAACAAACACGCAACTTACTTATTACCAACTACTAGCCGAGTTTTGCACATTGATGTAGTGCTTCGGTATCGATCTTACATCAGCATTTTCATTCTTTTATATTTCAGTTTTTTCAGTGTCGCGTATCTATGTGACTCGCACATTACAAGGCACTGTGAATAATTCACAATTTCTCCACTTTTAAACGTCCATGTCCTCTACGCAAACAGCCGCCTCCCTTTGGCAAAGCACCAACGAAGAACTCAAGAATCTCTTTCCCGCAGATGTATACGAAATGTGGTTCAGTGAGCTCGTGTGCACTGTCGAGACGGACTCGAAGCTGGTGCTGACGACGAACAGCGAGTTCAACGCTATTTGGATTGAGAATAACTTTCTCGATATCATCACGCAGCAGGCTCGCAGCTTTGCAGGTTCGGCGCTGGAGGTTAAAATCGAGGTCGAGAAGACTAAGGATGCGGAAGTCGTTAGTAAGTCTGCGAGCAATGATCGAGATGCCAGTCGTCTGACGGATGCGGGGCGTCAGTCTCCTGATTTGCGTCATGACCGTCCCGTCACGCAAACGGCTCCGACGCATCGCACACTGATTAATCCTAGCAACACTTTTGACAATTACGTGGTCGGTTCAGGGTGCCAGTTGGCCCATGCTGCATCGATCGCGGTGGCGAATGCGCCAGGACGTGCTTATAATCCACTATTTGTTTTTGGTGAGACCGGATTGGGTAAGACCCACTTGATGCATGCGGTGGCGCACCAAATGTTGGCGAACAATCCGAAGGCGCGTATCGCGTATGTCTCGACGGAAAAGTTTACCAACGAGTTTATTCACGCCATCCGCGAGAATAAATTGTCTAAGTTTCGCCAGTATTATCGCAATGTTGATGCGCTGTTGGTCGATGACATCCATTTTCTTTCCGGTAAGGAGAGCACGCAGGAAGAATTCTTCCACACTTTTAACGATCTCTTCGAGTCCGGTCGTCAGATCTTTCTCGCAAGTGATCGACCTGCCAACGAGATCGAGCGCCTCGAGAACCGTCTGATCTCACGTTTTCAGTGGGGCTTGGTGACTGATATTCAAGCGCCTGATTTCGAAACACGTGTGGCGATTCTTAAGAATAAGGCCTCGTCGATGAATCTTAAGCTCGACGACGAGATTATGAATTTCCTTGCGGAGCGTGTGTCTCGTAATGTGCGCCGAATGGAGGGGGCTTTGACTCGTATCGCAGGTTACGACAATCTGATTGACCGCAAGTTAGACCTGAATTCTGTGGAGCGTCTCTTGAGTGATTTGCTCCATGAAGAGGCTGTCAGCAAGGTCACTGTGGATCAAATTCAGAAAAAGGTGTCTGAGTATTACAAGATTCGTTTCAGTGAATTGATTGGTCGTCGTCGCACCAGTGCGATTGTATTTCCGCGTCAAGTGGCGATGTATATTTCCCGCACCTTGACCAGTGACCCACTTAAGTCGATTGGGGATGCTTTTGGTGGTCGTGACCACGGCACAGTGATCCACGCCTGTAAGCAAGTGGAAAACATGATGGAGCAAGACGGCAGCGTGAAGCGCGGCGTGGATTATTTGATCAAGCAGCTTTCAAAAGAGCGCAGTTAGTCGGGGCAACAGTTGCTCAGGTGCTTACTGGTGTCCGAGGAGAGTCGTCAGAGGGCAGAGGTCAGAGGACGGAAGTCAGAGGCCAGAGGCCAGAGGGCAGAGGACAGAGGGCAGGGGCAGATTCGCAAAAAGTTTGAACCTGATGGACATGTTTCTGGTAGCCTCGGTTCTCGGAACCGGGGAAAGTTTTTCGTAGCCTCGGTTCTCGGAACCGGGGAATGTTCCAGTGACTGGCTTCTGTTTTCTGAGCTCTGACTTCTGAATTAACCTAAAAAATGAGTCGAACCGTTAATTACGTTAATTTTCGTTAATTAGAACGACATAAGCCACTGCTGGTTATGCGCTTAAGAATTAAGGTTCCGAAGCGACGCTTCCGAATATCTAATAGATCATACGCTTCCTCTCCCTCACTCAAAAGCATAGGTTCAAAACAGATCTGCAGTAATGGGCCTTGTCACAGATATGCGCCATGTGCTTCGGCGCTGTGACAATAACTGTGACACATTGGCGTTGATTTCTGTGCCTCGTTTTTCTTTTAGATCGGGTGTATTTTATTATCTGATTGTTTATCAATGCCTTGTGTATTGTTTTTGGTAGTGGCATTAGGGCTGCTTAATGCTTGGAATGGGTAAAATAATTGGAATCGACTTAGGAACAACTAACTCCTGCATGTCCGTCATGGAAGGCGGGGAGGCGGTTGTTATACCAAACTCGGAGGGTGCACGCACGACTCCTTCAGTAGTGGCATTTGCCAAGAACGGCGAGCGTCTCGTCGGTCAGGCGGCGAAGCGTCAAGCTGTGACCAATCCGAGCAATACGATCTTTTCGGCGAAACGTTTTATCGGCCGCAAGTTCGACGAAGTGCAGGAGGAGGCAGAGTCTCTTCCTTATAAAGTGGTCTCCGGTAAAAACGGCGACGCTTACATCGAAGCTGAAGTAGACGGCAAGAAGGAGACTTTCGCACCAGAGCAAATTTCTGCCATGGTCCTGCAAAAGCTCAAGGCCGACGCTGAGGCATACCTCGGTGAAAAGGTCACTGAAGCAGTGATCACCGTGCCTGCTTACTTTAATGATGCGCAGCGTCAGGCAACTAAGGATGCCGGTCAGATTGCAGGTCTGGAAGTGAAGCGTATCATCAATGAGCCAACTGCAGCCGCACTTGCGTATGGTCTGGATAAGGGCCAGGACGAAGTGATCGCTGTGTATGACTTGGGTGGGGGCACATTTGACGTCTCGATCCTTGAGATCGGTGATGGTGTCTTCGAAGTTAAAGCGACCAACGGTGACACACACCTCGGTGGTGATAACTGGGATAGCGCTTTGATCGATTACTTGATCGCTGAGTTCAAAAAGAGTGATGGCATCGACCTGCGCACTGATAAGATGGCGCTGCAACGCTTGAAGGAAGAGGGCGAAAAAGCTAAGATCGCTCTGTCTTCAACACAAAGCACCGACATCAACCTTCCGTTCATCACTGCAGACGCATCAGGTCCAAAGCACCTGAACATCACACTTTCACGTTCCAAGCTGGAGCAAATCTGTGATTCGCTCTATCAGCGCACCATCGCTCCTTACGAAGCTTGCTTGAAGGATTCTGGCCACAGCAAGTCCGAAATCGGCGAGCTGGTGCTGGTCGGTGGTATGACACGTGCGCCTAAGGTGGTGGAAATTGCTAAAAACCTCACTGGTAAAGCACCGCACCAAGGTGTGAACCCCGACGAAGTTGTCGCCATCGGTGCGGCGATTCAAGGCGGCGTGCTGCAAGGTGATGTGCGCGACGTGCTCTTGCTCGACGTGACTCCACTTACATTGGCGATCGAAACGGCCGGTGCAGTGGCCACGCCTATGATCGAGCGTAACACCACGATCCCGACTAAGAAGAGCCAAACTTTCTCGACCTACGCCGACAACCAAACTGCGGTGGACATCAAAGTCCTCCAAGGTGAGCGTCCTATGGCGAAGGATAACAAGATCCTAGGTAACTTCCGCCTCGACGGCATCCCTGCGGCATCACGCGGCACACCTCAGATTGAAGTGACTTTCGATATCGATGCCAATGGTATCCTCAACGTCAGCGCTAAGGATCAAGGCACAGGTAAGGAGCAAAAGATCACGATCTCCGGTTCTTCCGGTCTGGATAAGGACGAAGTTGAAAAGCTGAAGCGCGAAGCTGAAGCACACGCTGCCGAAGACGAAGCGCTCAAAGCACGCGTCGAAGCTCGCAACGAACTCGACAACATCGTCTACCAAGCCGAAAAGCAAATCAGCGACATGGGCGACAAGATCCCAGCCGACAAGAAGACTGAGCTCGAAGGCGCGATCGCCGAAGCGAAGGCAGTTCTTGAAAATCAAGAAGCCGATGCCGAAGCTCTCAAGGCTCCTAAGGAAAAGATCATGGAAATCATGCAGTCTTTCGCGGAAGACCTCTACAAGGCACAAGCTGCTGAAGCCGGCGCCGCTCCAGAAGGCGACGCTGCTGCGGGTGCTGAGCCCAAGCAAGCTGAAGATGCGGACACCGTTGATGCCGACTTCGAAGTCGTCGACGAAGAAGACAAAAAATAACCTTTAACAAGTCGCGCTTAGGCAATCCGTCTGAGCGCGGCTTTTTGTTAAAACTATAAATCTCCAAAAACATACATAAAAACAAATATGAAAATCAAACCACTCGGTGAACGCGTTCTATTGAAGCGCATTGAAGAAGACGAACAGATCCGCGGCGGGATCATTATCCCTGATTCAGCTAAGGAAAAATCTCAGGAGGCTGAAGTTGTCGCTCTGGGCACTGGTAAGAAAGATGACAACGGTGACGTGGTCGCTTTCAACGTCGCAGTCGGCGATAAGGTTCTCCTTCCTCAATACGGCGGCACACCCGTCAAAGTCGATGGTGTCGAGTACATCCTGATCGATGAGGATAGCATTCTCGGCGTGATTGCATAAGTGCACTCCGCATCTCAACTCTAAAAACAAAATATAAAATAACATATTATGGCTAAGCAAATTCTATTTGATGAAGCAGCTCGCAAGAAGATCCTTAAAGGTGTCGAAACACTTTCACGCGCAGTGAAAGTCACACTCGGCCCCAAGGGACGCAATGTCTTGATCGACAAGAAATTCGGCGCACCGACTGTCACTAAGGACGGTGTGACTGTGGCTAAGGAAATCGATCTTTCCGATCCTTACGAAAACATGGGTGCACAAATGGTGCGCGAAGTCGCTTCCAAGACTGCAGACTCTGCAGGTGACGGCACAACAACTGCCACTGTTCTTGCCGAAGCAGTTTATCGCGAAGGCATCAAGAACGTCGCTGCGGGTGCAAATCCAATCTACCTCAAGCGTGGTATCGACAAGGCGGTTGCTGCCGCAACTGAAGCGTTCGCAAAGCAAAGCAAGAAGGTGAAAGACCGCGAAGAAATTCGTCAGGTGGCCACTGTTTCTGCTAACTGGGACCGCGAAATCGGCGACATCATTGCCGATGCAATGGACCGCGTCGGTAAGGACGGCACAATCACAGTTGAAGAAGCCAAGGGCATCGAAACATCCCTCGACGTGGTCGAAGGTATGCAGTTCGACAAGGGCTACCTCTCTCCTTACTTCTGCACCGATGCAGAAGCTCAGGAAGTGAACTTCGAAGATGCGCACATCCTCATCCACGAGAAGAAGATCAGCAGCCTCAACGAAATTCTGCCATTGCTGCAAGTTGTTGCCAAGACCAACAAGCCATTCCTCATCATCGCTGAGGACATCGAAGGCGAAGCCCTCGCTGCACTGGTTGTTAACAAGCTTCGTGGCACACTCAACGTGGCTGCGGTCAAGGCTCCTGGCTTCGGCGATCGCCGCAAGGCAATGCTGGAAGACATCGCTGTTCTCACTGGCGGCCGCTGCATCACTGAAGATCTTGGCATCAAGCTTGAGAACGTTCAGCTCAGCGACCTCGGTAAGGCCAAGCGCATCTCCATCGACAAGGAAAGCACAATCATCGTTGAAGGTGCGGGCAAGAGCTCCGACATCCAAGGCCGTGTTAAGCTGATCCGTAAGCAAATCGAAGCGACTTCCTCTGACTACGATCGTGAGAAGCTCCAAGAGCGTCTTGCTAAGATCGCTGGTGGTGTTGCCGTCATCAATGTGGGCGCGCAAACTGAGCCAGAAATGAAGGAGAAGAAGGACCGCGTCGACGACGCTCTGCACGCAACTCGTGCCGCAGTCGAAGAAGGCATCCTTCCTGGCGGTGGTGTCGCACTTCTTCGCGCTGCTGGTGCGATCGAGAAGGCTGCGTCTGCACTTGAAGGTGACGAAGCTCTGGGTGCATGGATCGTACGTCGTGCGATCGAGTCTCCACTTCGCCAGCTTTGCACCAATGCCGGTGTTGAAGGTTCCCTTGTTGTGGCTGAAGTCCTTAAGGGCAAAGGTTCCAACGGTTACAACGTCGCCACTGGCGAATACGTTGACTTGCTCAAGGCAGGTATCGTTGACCCAGCCATGGTGACACGCACTGCCCTTCAAAATGCTGGTTCTGTAGCTGGTCTGCTGCTCACAACTGAGTGCATGATCACCGACGAGCCCGAAGAAGGTGGTTCCGCTGGTGGTGGTATGCCAGACATGGGCGGCATGGGCGGCATGGGTGGCATGGGCGGCATGATGTAATCTCCCTTTTTGGAGATTCATTCGCTCACACCAAGCAATACATTCTAATCGCAAAGTCCCGACCGCAAGGTCGGGACTTTTTTTGCAACTATTTCTTCTGCATTCCGACTAGGGGATTGATTTGACTTAGGCGTACACTTTTACTCCGTCTGAATATGTTTCTTTTGCTTTAAATATGAGTCAATCCAGAGTAGTTGCCGCCGTCGAAATAGGGACGTCCAAAATTGCTGTGCTTTTGGGCGAAATCATTGGGGATGCAGGTCTCAATATTATCGGGCACTGCGTGGGCACTTCCAAAGGTGTTAAAAAGGGTGAAATTACAGATTTGGATAAGGCCAGCGACTGCGTGCATGCAGCTATTTTGAAGGCGGAGGAGAATGCGAAGACTCGGGTCGATGAAGTCTATTTGGCCCAGACCGGGCGTCACTTGATCGGGGATTTTAATGTTGGTAGCGCCAATATCAGCTCGGCTGATGGGATCGTCCGACGTGCAGATATTGATGCAGCTAAGGAAGATGCGAAACGTCGCACACTTCCACGTGACCGAACCTATATCCACCATATTCAAAATCCATTTACCTTAGACGGGCGTCCGGTAGACAATCCACTGTCAAAAGAGGGACGCCAATTACAAGTCGGTTACTGGTCCGTGCACGGGGACAGCGAGTCTGTGAGCGATAGCCTGCGTGTGATTCGTGGCATCGATCTGGATGTCAGCGATATGATTATTTCCAGCATTGCCTCCGGGGTGGTGCTACTGGAAGAGTCGGAGAAGGAAAATGGTGCGCTGGTCATCGATATGGGAGGCGGCACGACGGATTACGTGCTCTACCGCAAGGGCTTTATCGTGAAGACCGGAGTGATCCCAGTGGGGGGCGACCATATTACTAATGATTTAAGTATCGGGCTGCGGGTGGCACGTAAAAGTGCGGAAGAATTTAAGATTAAGAACGGTCGCGCTTATTACGAGAGCGAAGACCGCGATGCGAAGGTCTGGCTTTTTGGCGATATGACGATCGGCGATCGTGAGTATCCGCTGGCTGCCATCACTAAAATTATCGAGGCGCGCGTCGCGGAAGTCTTTGATATTATTAAGGAACAACTGGTTGCTGCCGAGATGTTTGAACCGAGCGATATCGCTTCGGGGGTGGTATTGACGGGCGGCAGTTCGCAGCTAACTGGGATCGAGGAAGCGGCCCATCGTCGTTTTGGGTTGGATGCACGTGTCTCTGAGGGGCCTAAAGATGTGGCTGAGGAACTGCGTATGCCAGAATATAGTACCACGCTCGGGCTATTGCACTACGCACTGACTGGACAGGAAGAAAGCCAACAAGAAGCCAAGCCCTCTGGTATTTTGCGCCGTTTGACAGGCTTATTTAACTAGGAATTATAGTGGATACGACAAGCGATATATTGTTTGACCAAGAGACCGCGCAGGCCGATCTGAAGATTAAGATTGTCGGTGTCGGTGGTGCGGGGACAAATGCGGTGGTGGGTCTCAAATTGGATAATTTGGGGGATGTGCGCTTGGCTGCTATAAATACTGATGCGCAGGCGCTCAATCAGTCGCCGCTAGCTGAAAAGCTGGTGATCGGACGTTCGGTTACACGTGGTCTCGGTGCCGGGGGTGAAGTTGAAATTGGCCGAGCGGCAGCAGAGTCGGATCGCGATGCCATTTCCCGTTTGGTCGGCGATGCGGATTTGATCATTATCGTTGTCGGATTGGGCGGCGGTACCGGGAGCTCAGCGGCGGCAGTGGTGGCCGAGGTTGCCGCAAAGACGAATGCTCTGGTGCTGGCTTTTGCCACCTTGCCCTTTAGCTTTGAAGGGGCGCGCCGTAAGCGCATTGCAGAAGAGAGTGTCGGCGAATTGCGCCAACTGGTGCACGGTTTAATTCCTTTGCCCAACGATGTTTTGCTGCAAGAGGGCGATGAAGACACGAGCGTGCTGAACGCTTTTGCAGTGGCAGACCGCTGGATCGGACGTGGTGTCAATTCGCTGTGTGCCATGTTACTCAAGACCGGGCTGATCAATCAGGACTTTAGTTCCTTACGCTCGGTCTTTCAGTATCGCGGGGGGAAGACGATTTTTGGCACCGGCACCGCGACCGGCGGCGATTATGTTAAAGATGCATTGGAAGAGTTATTTATATGCCCGCTTTTGCATCTCGGGGATCGTCCGGCACAGCTTGATCGTATTTTAGTGAATATCATCGGTGGCGCGGATCTTGGTATTGCCAAGGTGAACGAGATCATGACGCAAGTGACGCAGCGCTTTGGCTCGCGTGAAGATATCGTTTTCGGTGCGGTGATTGACGAGAGTCGTAGTCAGAGTATCGAGCTATGTATCCTAGGGAAGGCTGAGATTGGGCTTCCGGTGAACAGTGAAAAGCTTGTGGTGCCTGAGGCGAAGCATAAGCGAATCGCAACGCCTGGGCTCGGCCTTGAAACTGTGATTGGGCAGGATACCCGTGCGCCGCGTCCGGTGCATACGTCGAAGTTGCGGCAAAAGAAGCTTCCGGACGAGAGCCAGGATGAGTTTACTTTTGTCGATAACGAAGATCAACGCGGCTATTTCGATAAGACCGACCGCAACGACTATAACGACGAAGACCTCGACGTGCCCACCTTCATGCGGCGCGGTATCAAGATAAAGATCAAATAATATGCCTTGGTACATCTACCATGCTCTGAAGCAGTTGTTTCCTTCAGGGCGTTTCTTTTCCTTTTTCTCACTCATGTCTATCATGGGAGTGATGTTAGGTGTTTGTGTGTTGATTATCGTGCAGAGCGTGATGAATGGTTTTGGCGAAGGTATTCGCCAGCGACTGACCGAGACGCAAGGGGATATTCGTATTCGTTCCAGCGAAGTCATTTACGACTGGGAGGCGATCATGGATCGGGTGTTGGAGCAGGACGCAGTGATCGGCGCTTCGCCATTTGCGGAAGGAGTGATTATGCTGCAGCATCAGAATCGGCCACAGTTTCCTTTCGTTCGGGGAGTGGATCCATGGTCGGAAGAGGAGGTGGTTCCGCTGGAGAAGTTTTTGACCCTTGGGAATATGGAAGACTTCGATGATGACGGTGTCTTTTTAGGTGAAGGCTTGGCTTATGCGCTGAAAGCCGGTCCGGGCTCCGTGGTCGAGGTGTTTACACCCTTAATGCTGGAAGCTCTCAAGCAGGATGAAGTCTTGCTGCCGCGTGAGTTTAAAGTGGTCGGCCTATTTCGTACGGGATCGCCGCAGGTGGATGGCAATACGATGATCACGACTTTGCGGGTCATGCAGGAACTCTATGGTTTGGAAGATGGTGTGCATGGGATCGTGCTGAAATTACGGCCTGGGCAAGATGCGTACGAATACAGTGTCGATCTTGAGCGCGAGGTGTTGCGCCCCGGCTTGGATGCGGTCAGTTGGATTGAGTCCAATCAGGATTTTCTCTTTGTCATCGAGCAAGAAAAACGAGTGATCTCGTTTATTATCATTTTTATTATCTTGGTCGCTTCGTTTTCGATCGCGATTGCATTGATGATGGCAGTCATTCGAAAAACACGGGAAATCGGTCTACTGGTCGCCATGGGGGGACGGCCGCATCAAGTGGCGTATAGTTTTTGTTTTCAGGGCTTCGTGATCGGATTTGTGGGCACGGGGCTGGGCATCTTGATGGCGTTGATATGCTTGCATTATAGGCGTGGCATACTTTCGGTTTATACAGATATAACCAATACACAGGCGAACTTTCTAGGGCAATACGATGTCTACGAAATTCCCGTGCATTATTTAGCCTCCGATTTTATTACGGTGACCTGCTTCGCGCTCGTCATCTCCACGCTAGCCGGGCTCTTGCCGGCATTGCGCGCCGCCCGACTGAAACCCGCTGATGCGCTCCGCAGTGAATAGCGTCAGAATGCAGCGCTCAGATAACAGAAGTCAGAATCCCCCCATTTCAACGTGAACTCACAATCTAGCTTATTACTCGAAGCCAAAGCACTGGGGAAACAATTCCCCAGCTCTGACAATACTATTTCGGTGCTTGCCGGGGTCGACTTTGTGCTGCGGGCAGGGGAGAGTGTCAGCATCCGCGGGGAGTCCGGCAGTGGTAAATCGACTTTGCTCAATGTGCTTTCCGGCTTGGAACGTGCGGATGCGGGGCAACTTTTTTGGCAGGGGCAGAATGTGACGAAGTATTCACTGTCCAAGTTGGCGGCGGCTCGTACACGCTATATGGGCTTTGTCTTTCAGGCCTACTATCTGGCTCCGGAACTGAATGCTTTGGAAAATGTGCTATTGGGGGCACGCATCGCGGGGCGAGTGGATCGAGCCGTGAGAGAGCGCGCAGAAGCTTTGCTGGTGCGTGTCGGACTGAAGGATCGAATTAAGCATAGTTCGACTAAAATGTCGGGAGGAGAGCGTCAACGAGTGGCAGTGGCGCGGGCCTTGATCAATGACCCACCCTTGGTGTTGGCTGACGAGCCTACTGGGAATCTTGACGAATCGACTGGCCTTGCTGTGATGGATTTACTGCTGGAGATTGCGGGTGAATCGGATAAAAGTCTGGTGTTGGTGACGCATAATCCTGAATTTGCAGCGCGCACGCAGCGACAACTGACTTTGCACTTAGGAAAACTCACATAAACCCCTTCATCGAGGGGGCGCGTGCAGTTTCTCATTACAATTTATATATAATGGATACGCATAAACTTAGAATTGGATTTATTGGTGCTGGAGCGAACACTCGCAAGATGCACATACCAGGTTTTCATAAGCTGGAGAATGTGGAACTCGCTGTGGTGGCCAATCGCAGTGTGGAATCCGCGGAAGATGTCGCGAAAAAAAATGGTATTCAGCGCGTGGCTAAAAATTGGCGCGAGGTGGTTGAAGATCCTTCCATTGATGCGGTGTGTATCGGAACCTGGCCCTACCTCCATGCTGAGGCGACTATTGCCGCTCTGGAAAATGGTAAGCATGTGCTGTGTGAAGCGCGCATGGCCTGCGACTTAGCAGAGGCCCAAGCAATGTTGGCCGCCTCACAGGCCCATCCCGAGCTGGTGGCGCAGCTCGTCCCAGCTCCATTTTCCTTGGATTTTGATGCGACTATTCGTGAAATGATCGAAACTGGCAAATTGGGGAAGCTATTGGAGGTGCGTGTCGTGCACACCGGCGGTCAATCGGCGAATCCCGAGGCCCCCATGACCTGGCGCCAAGATGTCGCTTTAAGTGGCAAAAATATAATGACGATGGGGATCATGCACGAGACCGTGCAGCGCTGGGTACAAGATGAGCCCAGCTGGTTGCTGGCAGATGGTGCCGTCTTTCAGCCAGAGCGAAGCTATCCCGGTTCT
Source organism: Coraliomargarita algicola (assembly GCF_033878955.1). Lineage (NCBI taxonomy): Bacteria > Pseudomonadati > Verrucomicrobiota > Opitutia > Puniceicoccales > Coraliomargaritaceae > Coraliomargarita > Coraliomargarita algicola. The sequence continues at coordinate 1,491,015 of NZ_CP138858.1, read as the reverse complement.
AAGGAAGTGATGCAGGTGAGTATTCCCGATAGTCTCAGTGTGATGGGGCGTTTTGCAAAAACCGGTGCACGCATGGTGTATCACTTTAGTAGTGTGGAGTCTGGTAAGCCACGTATGGAGTTTCGCTTAAATGGCTCTAAAGGAGCGCTGCGCTTTGATACGTATGAGACCGCCTTGCTCTTTGCCCCAGCGGGCGAAGTTGAAGAGAAGAAGATTATACTCTCGCGCGCCGAAAGTCGCGGCTGGCAGGTGGAGGCTGATTTTGTCCATTCGATACGTGAAGGCGCACCCGTTAAGCTCACTTCCTTTGAACAAGGCGTGCGTTATATGACTTTTACTGAAATGGTTGCGCAGTCACTCGCGGGGGATTCGCAACGAGTGGAGTGGATCGGGTAGGGGGCCGCGTGAGGCTTTGTGGAAAAATATGCCTTATCGCGTAATGGAGTCTTGCATGTCGTCCATTGTAGTCTCAATACTGTCTCAATAAGAAATATGGACGCCGAAAGTAATACGACCTCAGATATTCGAGATACCTTTAAGGATTTTCTCAGCAGCAAAGGGCTGCGTGTGACCAATCAACGCTTAGCCATCTTTGATGCTGCTTACGAGCATCCTGATCATTTTACGGCGGAAGACTTATTGGAGCGTGCGCGGGTAATTGACGACTCTGTCTCGCGTGCGACCGTGTACCGTGCCTTACCGATTCTAACTGAAAGTGGCTTGATTCGTGAAGTCGATGTCGGGCGCGACTATAAGTTCTACATGGCGAACCGCAACGCCACCACCTTTCAGGCTCAAGTCATCTGCTTGGACTGTGATAAGATTTTTGAAATCGATGCCCCCTTCATGGAGTGGTATGGCAAGACGGTCGCCGATAAGCTTGGACTAAACGTTGAAAGTCAGCGCCTACAGGTGACCGCACGTTGCGATGAACTCCAGACGGCAGGCATCTGCAAACGCAGTGGCAAGAAAGCCTCTTAGTTTCGCTTCGCTATAGCTGCGGCTCGGCCACCTGCTTGGGCTCGGCCACCTCGAAGCGCACGCCGAGCATGTTGTAGTCTGCGTGAGTGCCTTTCTCGAATTGAACTCCCTTGGGGGGATTGATCATACGTCCATCGACCACGATTGGGATTTCACGGGGGTGATAGCCTGGAGCACTGAGTCGAGCGGTGTAGGGGCCATCAGCCATGTCCTGCAGCGGCATTAGATTACGTCCTATTTTTAGGTTTTCCAGCTTGTAGCTTACAGTGCCATCGGGTGCGATCAGTTCGATAGTGGCGCCCGGACCATCTTTACCGTATTGATTAAAGGCCAGGCTCATTTCGTTGGCATAGCGCACGCCGATATGCACCACTCCCGGGGCTCGTTCGGTGGCCTTTGGGCCTAGCGCGATAAACAGCGAGCCGACGATGCCTGTGAGCACTAAGAGAGCGACCACGACGATCGGGCCTTTAATTTCGAGAGTTTTTGCCATGCATTAGATCAAATGAGTCGTATCCGTCGGCTTGTCAACTGACGGTAGGCGCTGTCGGCCGGTGGTGTGAACGATTCTGGGCGGCGCAGCCAAGCCAGCGGCGTAGGGCGTGTTGCCGAGCGGCGTGGTGTCGTCGTGTTTGTGTGCGACCTCGGATCTAGAGTTTTGATTCTATTTCGTGCTTGTTTCGAGGGGGTAAGGTGTTTTCATCGCCGCTCTTATGAAACGCACCCACCATTGCTCGCAACTCCGTGCATCGGATCAAGGCTCGACCGTCACTCTTTGTGGCTGGGTCGATTCTGTTCGTGACCACGGTGGTATTTTATTTGTCGACCTTCGCGACCGCGAGGGGCTTACTCAAATCGTTCTCGACCCAGCTAATCAGGGACTCGAATCCCAGTTTGGCTCGATTAAACCTGAATCGGTGATCGCGGTTTCCGGTAAAGTGGAGGCGCGTTTTGGCGGTACTGCCAATGCAAAGCTCGCCACGGGAGAGATCGAAGTGCATGCTTCAGAATTGGAAATATTGAATGTTTCCAAAACGCCTCCTTTCCCGATGGATGATTCGGCCGACAAGGTGAGCGAAGATTTACGCATGACGCACCGCTACCTGGACCTGCGCCGCGCCACCAATACCAAAATGCTGCGCATGCGCCACGCTACGAGTCGTGCCATTCGCAACTATATGGACGATCAGGCGTTTATCGAGATTGAGACGCCAATGCTGTTTAAGAGCACGCCCGAGGGCGCGCGCGAGTTTCTGGTGCCCAGCCGCATGAACCCAGGCGCTTTTTACGCGCTGCCACAATCGCCACAGCAATACAAGCAAATGCTGATGGTGGGCGGCGTGGAACGCTACTATCAATTGGCACGCTGCTTCCGTGACGAAGACCTGCGTGCAGACCGTCAGCCGGAGTTCACTCAGGTGGATATCGAGCTTTCCTTCATCGATCGTGAGGACATGTATGAGCTGATCGAAGGTCTGATGAAGCGCGTCTGGAAGGACGTGATCGATGTGGACATCGAGACACCATTCCTGCGGATGAGCTACTACGACGCGATGAACCGCTTCGGTGTGGATAAGCCGGACATGCGTTTTGGTCTGGAGTTGGTGGACTGCTGCGAAATTTTTAAAGCTTCCAGCTTCAAGGTCTTTTCCGGGGCCATTAAATCGGGTGGGGCGGTCAAAGCTTTCAACGCCAAGGGCCTCGCCGATCTCACCCAAGGCGAACTCCGCAGCTTGGAAGATTCTGCCAAGGCACTCGGTGCCAAGGGCCTCGCCTTTATCAAGTGCGAAGGGGGCGAATGGAAGTCTCCCATCGTCAAATTCTTCTCCGACGAAGAAAAAGCCGCGCTCAGTGAATTGCTGCAAATCGAAGATGGCGATATCGTCTTCTTCGCAGCCAGCGAGTGGGAGCGTGCTTGCACTATTCTTGGCCGTGTGCGCTTGGATGCGGCACAGCTCTTGGTCAAACGCGGTAAGCTGACCATCGATCCCAACGATTACAAATTCCTCTGGGTGATTGAGTTCCCACTGATGCTCTTTGATGAGGACGAAGGTCGCTTCGTTTCTTCGCACCACCCCTTCACTTCGCCCGTTCCGGAAGACATTCCTCTATTGGATTCCGATCCTAAGGCGGTGCGTGGTCAGCACTATGACCTTGTGCTCAATGGCGTGGAGCTCGGCGGCGGTAGTATTCGTATTCATCAGCCTGCTCTGCAGAAGAAGGTGTTCGAAGACGTGCTCAAGATCCCTGCCGACGTGGTGGAAAGTCGCTTTGGTTATATGCTCAAGGCTTTCGAATATGGCGCGCCTCCGCATGGTGGTATCGCCTTCGGCCTCGATCGCATGGTCACCATTTTGACACAGCGCACCAGTATCCGCGACGTGATCGCCTTCCCGAAGAATCAAAAGGGGCAGGAAATGATGACGGCCAGCCCGGGTATTGCGACAGAGAAGCAGTTGCGCGACCTGCATATCAAGGCCGTGCTTCCGAAAAAGGAATCGTGAATTAAGACTGGAACCCGGAGACTGCTCCGGGTTTCTTTATGTCCATGCGCTTTTCGCGATTTCTCTCTTTTATACTCCTCGTTTGTCTGGCTGCCCCCGTTTGGGGGCAGATGACTCCCAACGCCCCAATTAAGAACTTTCGCCTTCCACGCTTCGGCGATAATGGTTACACGCAGTGGGTTTTGCAGGGGGCGCAAGGCATCTACGACAGCGAGGAGCAAGTGCGAGTCGAGGGCATGGCTATGCGTGTGTATACCGGTGATGAACGTATGGCGCTCGAACTGTCGCTGGATAGCCCTGCTGCGACCTTGCGCTTGCACGAGAACCGCGCCTATTCGGAGGAGGCGATTGAGATCGTTGGGGCCAATTTTAATATTTCCGGCATCGGCTGGGAGTGGTCTGGTGCCACTAAAGAGATTGTGGTCAAAAATCAGACGGTGGTGAAATTTACGCAAGGCATTGCCGGGGCCTTTGTGGATACTGGAGCTTCTGAAGGCGCTGTGGTTAGCGAGACGGAGATCCATAGTGAGCGTCTCGTCTTACGCACTACCGAGGAAGAATACTATTTTGAATTTACCGGTGGGGTGCATGTGGTTTCCAACGATATGGATTTACACAGTCAAACGCTGATCGCGTTGGCAGATGCTCCCGCAGGTAAGGCTGAGCGCGTGGCTACGGCGGTCGCCCCGAGTGAGCTGGATTCTATTCGTCAAATTATCGCGCGAGAGAATGTGGTGATTGTGCAGAGTGGTAAAACGGTCAAGGCCGATGAAGCGCAGTTTTATCCTCGTGAGGGCAGGGCCAATCTGGCTGGTTCCGCGAGTATTGTGCTCAAGGGGGCCTATCTGAGTGGTGAGACTATTCGCAGTCAAACCGGTGAGATTATTATTGAGGGCAGCTCATCTACGGGGCGCTCACAAATGATTTTGACTGAGACCGGCGGCCTCGGGCTACAGGGCGCAGCGGCTCTGACCTCTGAGACCATCGTATTAGCCGATACGATTACCATGCGAGAGCAACCTGGCGAAAACCATTTCCTGTTCAATGGTTCAGTGGAAGTGATGTCAGGTGCCGTGCAGATGCGCTCTGCGCGTATGATGATTACCGCCAACCAATCTCAGCCAGCTAAGGCCACGCCAGGGGAGGCAGATACCGAGCTCAAGGTCGGCGAGGTGAAGAATATTGTTGCCGACGGCGGTGTACACATCGAGCAAAACGGGCAGATTGCCACGGGGGAGAAAGTTACCTTTTTCCCTGCTGATGAGCGTGCCGTCCTGACTGGGGACCCCAAAGTGACCAATGGTGAAGCTATCGTGACCGGGCAAATGATGGAGCTCAAACCCAAGCTCGCCATCATTCGAGGCGACGAGGCCGTTCCCGTTGTCGTGCGCCTGCCTGAAATGCCCGACCTAGGTTACGAAACCTTTACACCTAAGGATACCACGGCTTTTGCTGAGGAAAAAGTAGAGCCGGTTGAAATGCCCGTTCAAGAGCCAGAACTAGAAGCGACGGTTGTCACCAGTAAGTTACTTCGGATGGTTGAAGAGTCGACGCGCACAGTTTTTCACTTTAGCGAGGGCGTCCGAGTGACGGCGACCAATCTGGAAACTACTTGTGATCGCCTCGACGTGATCGCCCGCGAGTCCAGTGAGGCCGGTTCCAATGCACCTTTAGCGGTGGAACGTATTGAAGCGCTGGATCATGTCGTCATTCAGCAGACCGTTCGCACCGCGACCGCTAAGAAAGCTATTATTCTCCCGCAAGAGGGCAAGTTGGTGTTGGAAGGGGAGGCCGTGGTCGAAGATGATCGTGGCAAGGTGAGTGGTCACCGCATGACACTTTTGCAAGGGCAGCGTCGTGCCATTGTCGAAGGTGGGGGCCCCGAGGGCGAACGCGCTCGTATCACATTGCCCGAAATGCCAGGCAGCAAATAGTCAGTCAATGCGTCAGTCGTGAGTTGGAGGCCGAACCGTAGTGTTTTGCTGCGAGTGCCACACTTGCTCCGCTACTCCAGCCGCGTTTTATCCGCTTTTTTCTGAATCGGTCACTATATCAAGCCATTCTTCTGAATTTCCTTTAACTTGTTGGCATCCACCACATCGGGCGCACGCTTGTCCTTTCCAGCGGTTTTGTGGTAGCGCCCCGTGACTTTGTCTTTTTCGTAGCGGGTGAAACCGTTCTTTTCGACATTTTCGTCGGACAATTTATTTTTGGTCGCGCCTTCAGTGTATTTGCTGGAGACGTTGGGTGAGTGAAAGACCTTGCGCACTGGATTACCGGTTTTGGGGTGGGTCTTCAGCGGCTCGTCGGCCATACGCTGAATATATTCGAAGGCTTCGCCGTCGGAGCCATCGGGGAGAATTTCTTGATATACGTAAGTGGGCATGTTGTGTCAGGGTTGAAAATAATGTAGGTATTAAAAAATTGAATGCAGTCAGTCGCAACAATCAACTCGCTTCGTATCCTAAAGCGGTTCTATTTGAGGCTTGTCGTGCTTGGTGAGTCTATCTTATAATAGACAGCTCTAATACTTCTACCCCGAAAATAAAGTTTACGTATGAATGTCTTACTCCTCGAAGATGATCCCGAGCTTTCAGCAGTCGCTTGTGAGCAAATTGAGAGTCGTGGTCATAAAGTCTTTTCCGCATTGGACATTGCCCATGCTAAAGCGATTCTCGACGATGAGAGTGTTCATGTCGACATCCTCATCGCCGATCAGCAGGTCCCGGACGGGAATGGCTCGCTGTTTGCCGTCGAAACGAAGGGCAGGGCAAACGGAATTAAGGTTGTTGTTGTTTCTGGGATGCTTGGAAATGAGGATATTCAACAACTTCAAGCGAATCATATCGCCTACTACAATAAGCCATCTCTCTATTCAGAGATTGTGGAAGATTTGATTCAAAAACACTTTCCTGAGCTTGGTGGGCGTCACACTTAGGTCACGTAAGATTTTGGTTTGAGTAGTTAATTCAATGTTGAATTAATTTGTGGGATACACTGTGATCGTCGACCTATGTCGACTCTATCCCACAGCCCTCTCCTGCGCATGATTCGTTGTGTGCACCTGCCTTTTACCGCGATCATCAATCAAGCATTGATTACTCGCGGTCTACTCGCTCTTTCGTTGGTCAGCAGTGCGACGCCACTGTGCGTGTGGGCTGATGTTGCAGAAACGACGACCGATCGGGTGATTGTGCCCGTCGATTCGGAGGCTTTCGTTTTTTCACCGGGAAATTGGACGGGAGATGACGACCGTTCGGGTCATGTTTTTAGGCAAACTTGGAATCCAGGTGCCTATTTTCGCGTGACTTGGGAAAGTTCAGCAGCAGTTTCTGAAGCGAGTATCTTACTCGATACTTCGACTTATACCAAAGATACTGGGGTGCCTCGAATCTCTTACTCCATCGACGGGCGATGGACTTTGAACCAGGCCTGCACTGAGGAGATTCAGATCAAAAATTTAAAAGGCGCAGGGCGGCACGAACTCTGTGTATATTTGAGTGGATCCCAGCAACAAGACCGTTGGGGTGAGCCGGGGAAGTCAGGTCTGAATGTATTACGTGTGCTAGGAGTTCAATTGGATGCACAGAGTCGACCGATCGCCAATTCCTCCGATGCTCGCTGGGCCTTGATCGTCGGAGATAGTATTACTGAAGGTATAGGAGCCAGTCCACTTTTGTCATATTCGTATTTGGTCGGTCAGGCACTGCGCAGGATTGGTTGGGAGTATGGTGTGAGTGCCTGTGGTTGGAGTGGTTGGCTCAATAAGGGCGATCAGCCTCCAGGGGATGTTCCGGGCTATTATGTCATTTCAGGCTCTAAGGACGGAGTGGGCGGCAGCTATCACGACGAGCTTAGTCGTTGGAATAAGATCGATGGCAATAATCACTCTTTATTGGACAGCCAGGGGCGCATCAGTGGGCACGGGGAACTCAATCAAGAGCCGTCTTTGATTCTGATCAACTATGGTCCTAACGATACCTTGCACCGATCCGATCCGAGTGATACTCGCGCCAGTATTGTGCAGGCGCTGGCAGCTTTGCGTCGTAGCGCTCCTGAAGCTCATATCGTGCTGATCATTCCTTTTGGGCAATATTACGCGGATGCACTGCAGCAGTCGGTCGTTTTGCATCAGCAGGATCATCCTGCAGATGATAAGATCGCGATCATTGATCTGGGAGTGGAGGCTAAGAATGCAATTTATAGCGATAATTCGCCTTACGGCGGGCTACATCCAAATGATCGTGGCTGTGCTAATTTTGCAGCTCAGATCATTGCAGAGTTGGTGACGCTATTGAATCAGTAAGTGCTATTGTGAGAGTTCGCTAGCTTAGGTCCAATGGACCTCGCAGAGAAGTGGGCGGTGGTCAGATGCGATTGTTGCGAGCTCTGAGCTGATCGTAGTGAAGCTGTACTGGCTAAATTCGCCCCTGATCGCAATGCGATCCAGTGCGAATAAAGCGGGCTTGACCGGGAAGGTTTTGAATGTGGAGCAGATCTTAAACATTGCCATGCATTCCCGGAAGTGTCCGCGCCACGGCAGCCACTCATTGAGGTCGCCGAGCAAAACACAGTTCTTATACTGCGCGCTCATTATATAGGGGCGTAGGCTACGGGTTTGTTGCCGACGCTCTTTAATTCGTATGTCGAGGTGTGTGGTGATGACCCGTAAATCATGCCCTTTAGGTCCTATGTCTGCGATAATTGCGCCGCGTGGTTCACCTGTTTGGCTGGGGAGCTCGATTCGTTGGATTTGTTCCGGTGGCTCGCGTAGTAGCAGCACGTTACCATAGTCGGCGCTAGGTTTACGCATGGTTTTACCGTAGAGGACTGAGCGATAGGGCAGATGCTCCAGTTGGCGTAAAAAATCGCGGTCGAGGCGGTCATCGCTATGCACTTCCTGTAATCCTACGATGTCGGCGTCGGCTTGCCGAATGACTTCGAGAATGCGGTCGGGGGATTCCCGTCCATCGCGGCCGATGCAGCCGTGGATGTTGTAAGACAGTATGCGCACTATTTGATGAATTTTTTGACCCCGAAGCTGAGTCCTAGCAGCGCGGCAATGCCGAGCCCTAAGTAGAGCCATGTCTGCCAGCTGGGATCGGAGTAGGCACTTTTGGCTTGGTGAGTCACGAATACCACGCCCAGCATGCCGGGCAGCATGCCCAGGCAGGAGCCCGCAACGAAGGTGCGCAGCTTCATCTTAGAAATGCCGGCCACCAAGTTCACGACGACGAAGGGAGCTATGGGGACCAGCCTCAAGAGGGCGACCGACAGCACGCCGCGATCTTGTATCTTTTTGCTCAAGCGATCGAGTCGATCATGGAAGAGCTTTTCCAAAACAGGATAGCCGGCCATTCGACCGACATAGAGCGCTGCCACCGCGCTGAGTAGGGAGCCGCCAAAACCACATGCAAACGCCGCCCATGGACTGATCACAAGTGTGGCCGACACTAACAACACGTTAATTGATATGCCGGTCATTCCCGCGAGAAAGAAAATACCGAAGAGCAGGGGCAACTTCCAAGGGCTTTGATTCAGCGATTGGAAAAACGTTTCGACAGATTCTTTATCGATCACGCTTCCCCAAGCCTCTTTCAAACCTAGGCCCAGTAAAAAGACCGCAGCGATGCTGGTAGCGATGATCGCATAGCGTTTCCAATTATGAGACGATTGATTGGAGTCATCCGAACGGGTGGCTTTGCGCAGCCAATAGCCCAAGTCGATCGGATCATCTGGATCGAGTAGTTGCGTGTCGGCCAGTTTGCGACGAACGGGGCCGGCGCAGCCAATCTCCAAATTACGGAGCTGATGGTGGCTCCCCTTGCGCAGGTCTCGTATCGTTTGGTTGATCGAGTTCGTGGAGGCTAGTGATTGATCGACTTTGTCTTGGCTATGTCCGAGGTGAATCCCGAGCAGGCGGCGTAAGAGTTCGGGCGCGGCTTCGGCGGCCTCGTCTAATCCGAGTGTCATCATCACTTCGGAGTCTACTTTCATGGAGCGATTACTTAGATTGGCGGAGCCGACCATGACAGCACGATCGTCGCAAATCATAGTTTTCGCATGCACATAGACTTGGCTCTCATTGCCCGCCTCATCGCTGACGTGTGGGAAGTAGGCCCCGAAACGACTATGGGTGTCCGCCTCGACTAATTTTTCTAACAAACGACAGCGCAGTAATCCTAATGTGCCTTCTTCCAGCCAGCCTCCCGTATCTTGAGTGAGAATAATGATGATCTCCGGCCCCTCCTCTTCGCCTAGTCGTTCAATTAAGGCATCGGTGATGGTGTGCGAAGATAGGTATTGATTCTCGATGTAAATATAGCGTTCGGCCGCCGCGATCATATCCAGGTGCAGTTCTTCGATTTGAGTGACTGCGGGGTATTCTTTGTATTCAGAATAGGTGAGTGCAAAGACGGCATTCGCGTTCTCAAAGTTTGGCTGTATGCTTTCAGGCCAAACTGTATTTTCGGAGCTAGGATTGGGCCAAGGCGCTTCTTCTTTTGTCGCGCGCTGCCAGCGTTGGCGGCAGAGTTCGTCCAGGGCATGCGCCGCAGGGCCGGTGACTGCAGTGTGTATGTCGTGATAGGGCTGATACTGCTCGCCATCGGGCGTGACACGCAGTGGGTCCTCTGGTTGGTGCGCTTGGGTGTCCCAACGCCAAGTGCTCAAATCCAAGCCGCCACAAAAGGCAAATCCGCCGTCGACCATCACCACTTTTTGATGATGTGACGCGCCCACGTTGATTTCGGAGTCCGTGACCAAGTGCAGGCGCGGGTGCGGATCTTGTCGGAAACGGGTAAAGGGCAGCCATTCGCGCTCGGTTAAATAAACCATCGAATAGTCCCACAGTAGAATGTAGATTTCGAGTTCCGGTTTCTGCTCTAGGAGAGCGTAAATTAGATCGACCAACTTGGTGGGGTATTCGTCTTTAGGAGATTCGTCGCGTAGTAATTCGATTTCTCCTTTGAAGTCCCAAGCCAGCAGGCAAATGTATTTTTCTGCTTGTATCACGGCTTCGCGAAAGGCGCGAAAGTAACTTTCGCCATCGACGATAAAGGCACCTCTGCCGGAGTTGGCTTGCTTCCAATAGTTGGCACCTTCACGTAGGGGGGTGAAGCCTGCTCCGAGGCTCTCTTGCTGTTGTTTTTCTGTAGGTAGGCTCATATTTAATTATTATTGGAAGATTCCGTAACGCCCACTGCATAGAAGGAGCTGTGCCAGTTTTTGCTCCCGATGCGCATCCCCTTACAGCTAAGGGCTTAAGCTTTATAATGACTAGGGATCGCTATTCCGGTCGTGCAGTATGCAAACAGGTGTGGTCTTTTGATCGTGCAATATGCACTTTTTTGAGTCCATTGAGGCAGGCTGATACGTTTGTGATTTCTTAAGTGTTTATATCACAGGATCTTGTAATTTGGTCGAAAAGTTGGCACGGCACTTCCTATAAGTTAAATCCTGATACAAAATCAGGCTACAACAACAATCCAACAACCGGAAAATTATGAACGATATACTCAAAAAATCAGGTCTTATTCTCTCACTTATCTTTGCTGCTTTCGCGATGACAGGCTGCGAAGACAACAACTTGGAAGATGCTGCCGATGAGGTCGGCGACGCTTTTGAAGAAGCTGCGGACGATGTTAAGGACGCTACCAACTAAGCGTGTAATAAGATGAACATTCTATTTAAGCGCTCTCGTTACTTGCGAGAGCGCTTATTTTATATTGAGCTTTAAAACTCTCCAGATTCCCCAATAAAAATAACGTAGGTGCTATGAATATTCTAGTCGTTGACGATGAACAAAACATTTTAAGAACAACCTGTATCGCCTTAAAAACGATGGGGCATCAAGCTTTTCAGGCCTCTTCGTCGCGTCAGGCGGAACGTGTGCTCAACGAAGAGCCGATTGATGCGATTATTTTGGACATGATGCTGGGCAATGAAAATGGGCTCGATTATCTGGATAAGTTGGAGGCCGAGGGCGAACACCCGCCGGTAGTTGTCTTTACCGCCCACTCTTCGATTGAGACGGCGGTGCAGTCGATGAAACGCGGCGCCTACGATTATATACAAAAGCCCTTCATCCCAGAAGATCTGCGACAGCTCTTAGCCAAGCTTGAAAAGAGCCTCGCGGACAGTGGTAAGTTGAAAGAACTAAAGGGGATCATAGAGTCTTCGAATCCCACTTTGCAGTTCGAGTCGAATGAACCGGAAATGCAGGAGACATTTCGTATTGCGACCAAGGCGGCCGCTTCGGAGGCCAATATTTTAATCCTAGGTTCGAGTGGTACGGGGAAGACGATGCTGGCGCGTCACGTACATGCCAATAGTCAACGTCGCGACAAACCATTTGTGACGGTGAACTGTCCAAGTTTATCAAAAGAACTGCTCGAAAGTGAGCTCTTCGGGCATATTAAAGGCTCCTTCACCGGGGCGACTAAAGATACTTGGGGCAAAGTTTCTGCGGCCGATGGTGGCACACTTTTTCTAGATGAAATCGGTGAAGTGGCGCTCGAGATTCAGCCGAAATTACTGAGGCTGCTACAGGATCGTGAATTTGAACGCGTCGGTGAAACACGCACTCGTAAAGCAAACGTCCGCGTATTGGCTGCGACTAATCGTGACCTTTCTAAAGAAGTAGAAGCCGGCACCTTTCGAGAAGATTTGTTTTATCGACTTAATGTGATCGGGCTACAAATGCCCTCCTTGCGAGAGCGTCCAGGCGATATACTTTCGATCACTCAAAGGTATGTCGACTTTTTCGCGGCTCAGTTGGGACGCGGGCGAGTCGTGCTCGCTGAGGATGCACAGCAGGCGATCGTGGATTATGCTTGGCCAGGCAACTTGCGAGAGCTCAAAAATGTGATCGAACGTTCGCTGATACTAAGTGAGGGACAAGAATTGACCAAGGCCGATTTGCCCGTTGAGTTTCATGCCGAGTCTGAGGGACGTATCACTACGGGAAGCCTCATTAGCTTGGAGGAGCTTGAAGCCGCACATATCAAGCGTGTGGTGGCTAAGACGGCTAGTTTAGACGAGGCGTCAAACGTATTAGGTATCGATCCGGCCACACTCTATCGCAAACGTAAGAAACTCGGCCTTTGTTAGTTATGAAGTTGTCGCTGCGCTCTCGCATCTATCTCGGTATTTTACCGCTGTTGCTACTGTTCCTGGGAATCATGTATTTCCTGGTCTTGGATGTGAAGTGGCTCTATCGCGATACAGAGGAAATTTCTTATACCAAATTAGCGCTCAGTCGCAACTTGGGGGATGTCCAGAGTACCTTGTATGCTCTGGAAGTCTTGTTGGATGAGGGCGAAGGCTATTTGGGACGCGATCGAGATCGGGTGAGTTTGAGACGTTTATCGGTACGCATTGATCAAGGCGCCGAGAAACTGCAGCTTTCAGATATCATGCAGTTGAAGCTACAGGAGTTTATGGAAGATGATCGAAGTTTTAATGGGAATCTTCAATCCATCGCTGAGTTGGCAACCCATTTGTCGGAAGGGCAAGGCGACCCCAAAGCACTGTATGCTTTAATCAAAGAGACCAATGATGCGGCACGGCAACTGCGCAATACCATCAATGAGTCACTCATGCAGATTCAGGCGCAAATCAAAAAACGCGTCGAGATTCTTTATGCTGTCGTGATTGGGGGCATGCTGATTGCCATTGTTTTAACGCTCGCGATATCCACCATACTATGGCGCCGGATTATCTGTCCTATCGAAGCGATCGCGCATGGTATGGAAGATTTTGGGTCCGATAGTGAACGACTCGATATTGAATATAACGAGAACGATGAGTTGGGAAAACTCGCTCGCAGCTTGGAGGGGATGACTTTTAGACTTAAAGAGTATCAGGAGTTGACCAACGAAAAACTGATTCGATCCACGAGTGCCATTCGCTCTATTTTAGATCAATCTCCCGATGCGTTTTTCATTTTTCGGAAGAACTGGAGCCTACTTATTTCAGTCCCAGTGCCAGCCATTTGTACTCGCAGTCGACCTTGAAAGATCAGCTGCCCCGCGAAGTGAGGGAGCTGCTACTAAAAACAATTGAAACGAATGAGCCACAGTTATCGAAGGAAATGAACGATGCCATACGCATAACTGCTGCGGGGGAAGATAAGTGGTATTTGGTGCATGCGTTTCCGTTTGATGCGCCCGACGCGGGCGACTTTAGTTATCAATCCACACACGCAAAGCCAAGTATCGCAGTCATATTCCAAGAGGCGACTTTGCTTAAACTATCGGATAGCTTGCGGAAAAATTTATTGGCAACAGTGAGCCACGAGTTGAAGACTCCGATCACCAGCGCACGTATTAGCCTCTACTTGCTTTTGGAGCAGCAACTCGGTGAGTTGAATTCAGATCAAATCGAGCTGGTGGAAACTGCTCGCGACGACGTGAACCGTCAGTTGTCCACTATTGAGAATTTGCTCGATCTCTCGCGGGTGGAAGAGAATACCGACGAGCTTGATATCTCAGAGTTTCCGCTATGCGACCTCGTCGCCGAGTCGATTGACGCACACCAGGATGTGGCGACCGCTCACGATGTGAGCCTGAGCTATACCACCCCTGAATCTTCTATCATGCTGCAGGCCGATAAAGAAAAGCTGCGTATCGTGCTGAATAATTTGGTGGTCAATGCGATCAAATATTCTGATTCCGGGCGAACCGTTGAAATACGAGCTTTTCAGCAGAAAGATTTCTGCCGTGTCGAGGTGCGGGATCAAGGCCCAGGCATGGATGAAGAAACAGTGAATACGATCTTTGACGCTTACACGCGTGGGAACGCGACGGGGGCAATTAAGGGCACTGGCTTGGGGTTGAAAATCTCCAAGGATATCATCGATGCCCATCAAGGGAAGATTGGCTGTATCAGCAAATTGGATGCAGGCAGCACATTCTATTTTGAGTTGCCGATATTGTGAGTGTTTGAGCCATTTAGCTATTAAGTTCAGCGACAAATGAGCTCCGACGATTGTAGCGGCTCATGGCTAGGCGCCACCAAGCTGGCAACGTGGCTTGAGGCGCGGTCCAAATTTCTTTATGTAATCGGCTCAGTGTTGAAGCGTCATTCAGTATGCGATTTTTTTCGCTGGGGCTAAGGGCTTGTGCGCCCTCTCGTATTAAACGGTCTCCCAAGTTTTGTAGCTTTTCAGTCGTCTTAACCGGTTGCTTCTGGCGGCGTGGTAGGAAGTGAACGTGTAAAGACAGAATGTAGGGATCCAAGATTGTTTGCAGTAGTGCAAAGTCTTCTCGGAGTGTCTCAATCGGCTGGGCGACTTTAGGCTGCGCATTTTCGGCAGCTGTTAACTTATCGAAGATTGCGGGTGTTTCGATCTCATCTGGTGTTACCAATAAATTGTGAGCCTGCAGCCAGCGCGCAAAATTATCGTGGCTACTGGTGACCGAGAGTGGGATCGCTAGTAGCCAGCCGATCAATACCGGACACATCCAATAGAAGAGTAGCGGGTCTATGGCCAACGCTAGAATCATCCAACATAGGCCCACTAGTGTTTGGCCATGTTGTGCCGCGAAGGCTGCGCCCCAGGTCGTATGGCTCAGACCTCGGTTCTGAGCGTTCCATGTCACACGCTTGCCAGTTAGAGTGCCAAGTACGAAGGCGCTGTGGAAGAGCATTAAACTGGGCGCTAGTAAGGTGAAGAAGCTGATCTCGCCCAATATACCGATGCATGCACGCAGGCCACCGCCGAATTGTTGACGAAAAGAGCCATCGAGCATGACTCGTGTCATGGTGAATAGTTTTGGTAAGAATATCAGCGAAAATGTGAGGAGGAGAATTGCGATCCCGTGCAGGCTCAAGCTCTCGGGGGAGAGTGCAAATAAAGCCGGACGTGTGAGTAAGCTTAAACCACTACTTTCCCAGCTGTATGCTATGAGAGTGCTCAGGCCTATGAACAGCAGCCAGAGTGGTGCGGCTAGGTAAGCATAAATACCATTGAGCATATGGATACGATTTAAGAAGGGGATCTTGGCGAAGAGGGCGATCCAGGCGTGCTGTAAGTTTCCCTGGCACCAGCGCCGGTCACGTTGTGCAAAGTCGAGCAAGGTCTGGGGGAGTTCTTCGTAGCTATCTTCCATGTCATAGGCGAGCCAAACCTCATAGCCAGCTTTACGCATCAGCGCTGCTTCCACAAAGTCGTGACTGAGCACGCGGCCGCCGAGTGCACTACTGCCAGGCAGTTCCGGTAGAGCGCATTTTTCTATAAAGGGGCGCACTCGAATGATGGCATTGTGGCCCCAGTAGTTCCCATTGCCTTGTTGCCAAAAATTAAGTCCTGCCGAGCTGATTTCGCCATGGATACGGTTGGCAAATTGTTGGAGACGTGCAAAGAGTGTCTTCGCACCTGTCAGGCGTGGAGCTGTTTGTAGAATGCCAATTTTTGGATTTGCTTCCATCATTCGCACGAGCTTGATGAGACAGTCCGCGGACATTAAACTGTCTGCATCAAAGCAGACCATGTGCTCAAAATGGCTACCCCAGCGACGGCAGAAATCGCTTACGTTGCCGCTCTTTTGATTGATGTTCGAGATCCGGTGGCGATAGATGATTTTTGTTTTTGCATCTCGCTTCCTCGTGAGTTGCAACCATTGCCGTTCCTCTTCGATCCAGCGGTTCGGATTGGTCGAGTCGCTGAGTATGAAAAAGGTGAAGTGTTCGATCACACCGGCTTCTTCCAGCGCTTCATACATGGCTTCAATGCCACTGAAAAAGCGTGTGGGGTCTTCGTTATAAATGGGGAATAATAAGGCGACCTTAGAATTTATCAGCGCCTCGCCTTGTGGCAGTTCAGGTAGGCTATTCATTATATTCAATCGGTCCTTACCACCTAATGTGACTAAAAAGCCAAAAAGCGATTGGCAAAAGCCAAAGGCGAGGCCAGCAGTGAGTACGGTGTAGATCGCCAAAAGCGTCCATTTCGCGGGCGAGAATCCAGTTCTATAGAGCCAGTCTGCAAACAAGAGTAGGGTCGTGATCACGATCCCAGCAAATGTTACAAAAAACAGATATCGTCTGGTGGGCGAACTGGGAGAGGCGCATTCAGTGGCAGTGTTCATCGGGCGAAAATATAAACGATATAAAGGGTGACACTCACGATTGACAGCTTGAGCGCTTTTAGGAGTGCTGGGTGCCGTTGCAGGTAGCGTTCTGTGGAGTCCGTGACCTCATCGATGGCATCGAAGCGCAGAGAGGGTGCACCCATGGAAGTGCGACGTAAACTCGGCTTGGCCTGGCTTTGATAGTGGGCTCGGATTGCTGTTAGGCGTGGTTCATCGATGGGAGAATTAGCTAAAATAATATCGGCGGCGTTTTGAGGGATCTTTGCCGCCTGTAGCGCTAGATACAAATCTTCGACACTGACTGGCTGCTCTGTCAGGCCAGCAGCGTTTGAGACTGCTGTCACCCCTGAGCGAATACGATTCAGAGCGATACGAGCCGCAACTGTTTCGAGAGCTTGCTCTTTTTCATGTGTGGATGCCACTATAGCTTCTTCTAGGATCTCTAGGCAATACTGACTTCGAGTGACAGCATGGCTGAAGCCATAGGCGCGCAGCAGTGC
This sequence comes from Coraliomargarita algicola, assembly GCF_033878955.1. Taxonomy (NCBI): domain Bacteria; kingdom Pseudomonadati; phylum Verrucomicrobiota; class Opitutia; order Puniceicoccales; family Coraliomargaritaceae; genus Coraliomargarita; species Coraliomargarita algicola. The sequence goes on along the minus strand of NZ_CP138858.1, from coordinate 1,473,936 downwards.
GTCGATTCGATTGTAGGCCAAATCAGTCTGCGCGTCTGTTGGCAGGTGGCTTAGTGTTTCCATGTGTAGTTCCAGCGTTCGGATACTTGATGCCCTTCGCGTAAGAGTTGAGCCGACATTTTGTAGGGGCTCTCCGGCTGGCGCCCTTGAGCAGTCTTAAAGTTTGCGAAGACGCGGATACGATCTTCAGGCTCATTGTATTGAATGATGGGCGCTTCGATCGCTTCGGCACCGCCATATTCGAAGCCTACGCTTAAGCCATCAATTTCATCCAATTCTATCGATTCAGGACGGCTGAACTCGATGATGACCGTGCGTGCAGTGCTGTCTAAGGTACGTTGTCCCACTCTGGTTTCCAGCACTTTGGCGAGTTCATGTGTCGGATCTTTTGTTTGAAGGGTAATTCTATAAGCAAATTCTGCACTGTCTTGTATGCTGGCGTCTATATCCGGCTTCCAAAAGGCGGTGACGTTGTCCGTTGCTTCTGTGTCGGTTCCGAATGTGTAGAGCACGACTTCTCCGGTAGACCACTTACCGATCGGTTCGATCCATGCAGATGGGCGGCGTTGGTAGTTGGCTTCGAGATCTTTGTAGTTTCTGAAATCTCGATCCCTTTGCAGTAGCCCAAAGCCGCGTAGTTTTGCTGTAGGTAGGCGTTGTATGGTTTGGCCCGGAAGGTTTTCAATTGGGAACCAAGTCCATTCATTGTTGGCATGCACTAGCATTCCATCAGAGTCATGCACTTCCGGGCGCCAATCAGTTATGCTGGTCCTGTTGCTATTTTCACCGTGCACAAACATACTTGTTAAGGGGGCGATACCGACTTCAGAGGCGCCACCGTCCCGGAAAAATAATCGCGCGTGCACATCTATTTGAGTGATGCCTTGTGGGCGTATATCAAAGCGGTATGCGCCGGTTACTTTTTCACCTTCCAGCAGCGCGAACACAGTCAATCGCTTTGAGTCTGCTTGTGGCTTTTTGAGCCAAAGTTTGGTGAAGCGTGGGAAATCTTCCTGATCACCGATTGTGTTCATGCTTAATCCTCGCAGTGAGAGGCCAAAATCCTGTCCTGCCCCAAGGGCTCGGAAGTAAGAGCTTCCCAGAAATACAATGAGTTCATCATACACATCTTGCTTGTTGACCGGGTATTTGACGCGAATGCCTGAGTAAGCTTTAGGCTTTGTAAAGAAACCAGGGTCATAGCCACTGTTTCCATAATCAAAGGCATTCTTCATAAAAGGGATCTCTTGTGCATGTGTGTCAGAGGCCTCATAGATCTTAACTTGATCGTTGAACAGATGCCCGGGGTGGAAGAACTCTACTCGGAATTTGGAGTCGGTGTTCCACCAAAGCGCTTCCGAGGGACGAAATCGGATTTCTCGATATTGGTCGTAATTTAGCGACTGTAACTCCTGCGGGAGTGCTTCTGGCGTGCGCGCTGGTTGTTCGATTAGTGCACGGGCTTCACTCGCAACTGCGTCGAGTGTAATTTGATTACGTTCCTGTTGAGCCTGTAAAGTGCTCAAGGCGCAAAATACGAGGAGTGATCGGTTTATTTTTATCATATCTTTGGCGGTGTTCATATACCTGTTTGAGATACGCTTACTTGCTATATGTTGCTTCGCGCCATTCGCTAAGCGGAATCTATGCCATCATGGATTCGCTCATGGGGGGGGCACATGGAATACTGTTGTGTTGCAGAATGCATTCATGTCGGTCGGTATTAAGATGCAGTTTGCATGATATTGTAGGCGCTTTGTCCGGGGATCGCGGGTTCGTTCAATCCGTACTTAGATTTTGGGCTCTATGTTTTGTGCCGAATCATCACGTTTAGACGGGGGCGATTGAGTCGTGCACGCTGCAATGTATCTGTTGTCCGTGGCGTGCAAAGTGCGGTTTTTAGGGGCTGTTGGGTTTTTCTTATTTATACTTAAGTAGTTGTTGTGGATGTCCTTATGGTTCTAGTGGGTGGAGTTGGCATGGAAGCTTCTATAAGTAAGTCCTCTACTACATCACGTAGCTAAATCATAAAAAAGAAAGGCATACATTATGTTATCATGGTCACTCACATTCCTTATCATCGCCATCATTGCAGCCGTGCTCGGCTTCGGTGGTGTGGCTGGCGCAGCTGCAGGTATTGCTAAAATCCTCTTCTTCGTCTTCCTTGTGCTCTTAATTGTCTCTGCGGTTGCCGGGGCGGTTCGAGGCAAGAAACCTATGTAATCATTAACAATACTAGAGAAACAAACTTATGAAAAAATTATTCAGCCTACTCGCAGTGTTCAGTGTGCTTATCACTATGACCGCTTGTAATACAATCGATGGCCTCGGCGAAGATATTGAAGACGCCGGCGAAAGCATGCAGGATGCGTCAAATTAATAGGCAATACAGTTAATCGAGGATTTCAGAAAGGCGGGGCCAGTGCCCCGCCTTTTTACTGTCTCGATTGCACGCGTTAACTGTGTGGTCGGCGATTCAGGCCTCGGTAGTCATGTATACACGTGATTGTGTTTAGACGGGTAAATTTGTAAAAGGTTACGTTGTTTTTTCGTAGGACAGTCGATTCTGCGATTTATAGACATTTACCTCTGTTTAGTTTCCCCTCCCTATATCTTGATCATTTGAATTTGTTTACAAAGAGAATGTTGGCTCCCCGTTGTCGCTATGTTGGGGGGCATGCCCATGTGGCTTGCGAGGGCTTTGCATTGGTCATTGCACTGAGTTTGATGGCCTTTGTGGTGGTGCTGTTGCTTTCGGTCAGTGCTTTGATACGAGTAGAGCAAACGAGTTCGAGTGCACATATGAATCGTATGGAAGCCGAACAAGCGGCAATACTTTCGTTGAATCTGGCGATCGGTCAGTTGCAACAATCCGCTGGTCTCGACCAGCGGGTGACCGCTCCGGCCGAAGCGCTTGCCGGTGTGAATGGGCCGCAGCAGTTGACAGGTGTGTGGCGTTCCTGGGAGGGGAGCGATCATGAGGCGGAGGGGCTGCCGATCGCGCCAAATTATGATGCCAAGCTGGAAGCAGGCAACCTGAACAGTGAAGTTGCCGCCTCCAATGAGGGGCGTTTCCTGAGTTGGTTAGTCTCTACTGTGTATGATCCGGCCGATACGTCGACTTATGATGCGGAGACTTTACCGAGCCTGGTTGAAGTGACCAGTGGGGCGAATCAAACGGTGCCTCTGCTGAGCGCAGGCAGTGTGCTCCCCGGCGAAGATCCGATCTCCAATCGCGAAGAGACGGCGGCCGATGTCGAGGTGCATCTGCGCCCGACACAGTTCGACAACGGCCAGGCAAGTTTTGCGTGGTGGATATCGGGGATCAACCGTAAGGCACTGGTCAAAGAGAGCCAAGATCCCAGCGACGTGGCCGGGTGGAGTCGTCGCCTCGTATCGCATGGTCGGGCGGACCCAGAGGTGTTTGGCTTGGAGGATGATGCTACGCTGGGGCGTCTCGCTTCGCAGCGAAGTTTTGATTTACAGACTTCTTCAGGAGCGCAGTTATCACAGCAGTATTTTCATGATTTGACGAGTATCTCGCGTGGTTTACTTTCCAACACTGCGACTGGTGGTTGGCGACGAGACCTCTCTTTGATGGCGGAGCAATGGAATACTGCTAGTCTGCCGCTTACCGAATTACCTGTGTTTACCGCCAAGCCCTTTACCGAGGAGTTAAGTGCTTCTTTGCGGTTGAGGGATTATCCTGAGGATGCGTCGATTTATCCATGGGTGACGAGCGATGGTATTTCTATGAGTTGGCATGCCTTGATGGATTTTGTTTCGCTTTATAAAAAAGTTCAGACCAACGAAGCTTCTGGCGAACCTTATTTCGATGCGGTTGTTACAAATAACAGTGACTGGATCAGCATCTTGCCGATCTTTGCACGGGCCCACTTCGCTTTTGGCTATGATGCGATCAAGACGACTTCTACCGACGCTGAGGGGAATGCACTCTATCGACCTCGTTTCCTGTTTAAGCCTGCGATCACGATGTGGAATCCATATAATGTGGCAATCGAGTCGAAAATTTTGTCTGAATTTCGATTCGAGGACGAAACCTTTCCCATTAATTTATATGCAACTGTGGGGGAGCAGAAGGATCTTAAGGTTAATATACAAAAAATGATTAGCGGGACGGGCGCTTCATCGACTTTTCGATTGCTTCCGAATCAAACGGAGAGCTCAGATCATACTTGGAAGCCCGGAGAATCGCGTGTGTATGGTAAGCCAGGTATCAGTGCCGAGAATTATAGTTGGAATTGGATGCATACGGATCCAGGCTTCAGTATCGATGGCAGTCTGGTGATTAATCTAGACACGACTCCATCGGCGGTAATCGGGCTGGCTGAGGATGAATTTTCTTACCGTTGGGAATATATGGATGGAGGTGCTGACAACGCATTATCTGCACGTGTGAAGTATACTCATTCCAGGACCGGGACGACACCTGATGGGGAGAGTGTGCGGGACGACTTTGTCAATATCACTTTGGCTAATTCACTGAATACGGCAGAGGAGAAAATTCCGTTGCCAGATTTGGTCAATGACGATGAGACCTTGGGGAGCGCAGAGACGGAGGACAGTCCCTTTCTTGTTGTCTCGGTCGGTTTGCGCACACTGATCAATGAGACAGATCCATGGGGCGACGGCTCGGGGAGTCAGACAAAACTTCACACCAAAGGCTACATGAATACCAAGCCCATCCAACCTGGAGTGGGGTTGGCGCAAGCTTTAAGTGTAGAAGATTGCCCGTTCGCATGGGAGATTTTTGCACCGAATGACTGGGGCGATGCGTATATGCCCCAAACGGACGATTTATTGTCTTATGGTAATGATCACAGTGGCTATGTTGGCACCTCGTTTCAGGCGCAATATGGCTTGAATCGTTGGATTATCGCAGAATTGCCAACTCAACCCTTGTTGTCGCTAGGCGAGTTGCAGCACTTCGATATCAGTTTTAGAAATCCTGTGCCTCCACGCGTATTTAATGCGATCGGCAATAGCCATGCCTCGCCATATATCGCGCCTGATCAAATTCATAACAGCGCGATTCATCTCGCGAGTTACGATCACAGTTATGCCAGCAATCACGTGCTGTTTGACGATTGGTTCCTTTCATCGATTACGCCGGATTATGATGGATATACCACAACTTTGGATCGCTCACTAGAGGAAGTTTATACGCAACATTTGACGCAGGCGGAGGCACTGCGAAACAGCGCCTACCAGCCTGCCGTGGTCTATTCGGATGATGCCGAGGCCAGTGCGGTCGCAGTGGATGTATTGGCTCAAGAGGATGCCTGGCGCACGGTGGCTTCGCAGTTGGAGGTTGAGGGGATGTTTAATGTCAACTCGACTTCGGTGGAGGCGTGGACTGCCGTTCTCAGGAATTTACGTGAAGCGAGTGTGCCATACGCAGAGGTCGGCGATCCTGCGGTCGGCGGGCTGAGTTCCGAGCCCGACGAGTGGAGTCTTGTATTAGATACGTCCGCGTCCACAGATTCGCTCACACCAATTACCCGCACGTCCGTCGCCGGGGACCCGCTCTCAGCATCAAACCCTGATGTGGCTGTGGTCGCAACTCACTTGAATATGACGGATGCACAGATGGAGGCCTTGGCGATTGAAATTGTGAAGCAAGTGAAAGCTCGCGGGCCGTTTCTTTCGCTCTCGGAATTCGTGAATCGAAGACTTGATTCGGACAAGGAGCTGGCTTTTGCCGGTGCGATTGAGTCCGCTTTGATTGCTTTGGCGGAGCTGGGCAACAATGCTAAAAATCCGTTCTGGGAGATTCAGAGCCAATACCCACAGCAGGCAGAGCTCCCTTCGGATGCCGCGAGTATTTATGAATTTAAAGAAGCTGCTGTCGGCAATGCTTCGGGCGCGTCCGCCTATGCTGCGTACGGCACGCCAGGCTGGGTCCGGCAGGCGGATGTGCTTCGGTCGCTTGCTCCAGTCATTTCTGCGAGAGATGATACCTTCCTCATTCGTGCCTATGGCGCCAGTCAGGACCCGATCACTGGAGACGAACGTTCCAAGGTTTGGTGTGAAGCAGTGGTACAGCGCAGGGCGGCTTACGTCGATGCGACGAATGCATCCACCGAGCAGGTCGGGCTGTCGGCTGCGAATCGACGCTTTGGCCGGCGTTTTGAAATTGTGTCGTTTCGGTGGCTTACAGAAGATGAAATTTGATCAACTATCATGAAATTCAGCGCCTGTACTTTTCATCTCCTCGCAGCGATACTTCTCTTTGGAGGCATTTCTTCGCTGTTCGGTCGAAGCGCTCAAGTGCTTTACTTTAAGGCTCCTAAGAATGCGCCTCAGTCCGTTCACATCTATCAGAGCGCGACGCAATCAGTTGAGGTGGACTTGAAGCGAAATAATTTTTCGAAGAGCTTCAACCTTGAGGATGGGGCAATCACCTTACGTTTTCTCGGAACGAAGCTGCAAGAGGGGCAAGAGTTTCCTGTCGCAGCGCCTTCACTGGAGGTGCCTGCTGACTATGATAAGGTTTTGATACTGGCCTTTGCGAATCCTCGAAATCCAGTGTTTCCCGTGAGATTTAAAGTGATCAAGGCGAACGACGAAACATTTGGGCCCGGAGATCGAATGTTTATCAACTTTACGGATTACCGGATCGTTGGAAATGTGGGCAATCAGAAACTGGACCTGGCATCCCATTCGATCAAAGTGGTGAGTGATGCGGCCAAGCCTAAGCAGAGTTATCAAGTGCGTCTGGATCGCGTGGATCCCGCAATTGGAAAGCCTTATACTTTTATTCGGCAGGCATGGCGTCAGAGTTCGACCAAGCGGGTCTTGATATTTGTCTATTCAGCTCCTGGCTCTGGCTCGGTTACTTATTACAGTGCGCCCGTGCATAATTTATGAGGGAGGTATTGGTGCGCCAGTTAGCGAGCATCACTTCGACGTTTAAACCCGCAGGCGGTTCGGAGGACTCAGCAGTTTTATTTGCGTTTTTTTGACTTTTCAGTCACGCGTATGCGTAATTGTGCTAGGGTAGATAAATCTATACCTTGATTCAGTCATTTTATGATGCGTCATGCATCGATGTATTTAATTAATTCCCTCAATTATTTTATCCCTTTTGAAATTTTCTACACACAGGTTGCCCGTGCCCAAGTGTCGCATTCTTCGTCTGAACTGCGAGGGCTTTGCTTTGGTCATAGCCTTGAGTTTGATGGCTTTTGTTGTGCTTTTATTGCTTTCGATCAGCGCGTTGGTGAGGGTCGAGTTGGCTGGAGCGGATCAAACGGTGCAGCAGATGAAAGCGGAGCAAGTGGCTCTACTCTCGTTAAATCTGGCGATCGGTAAGTTACAGCAAACGACGGGGGCCGATACTCGGATCACCGCCCCTGCGAGCACTGTTGTCGACAGTTCGGGCGCGATTCCTCATGTGACTGGTGTCTGGCGCTCTTGGGAAGGGCTGGACCATGATATCGAGAACGGCGGCAAACCGATCGCGCCAAATTACGAAATTAAAAAAGAAGATTACAATGCAGGCAGCCCCGAGAGCGGACGTTTTCTGGGGTGGCTCGTCTCCAGTGCGGTGTCGGGGTATTCTGCGGAAACACCGCCCAGCGTGCAGGAGACGGTCAATACAGTCACCTTGTTAGGGGACGCCAGCGTCGGTGTCGACAGTTCAGATCCTGACTATGCGAAAGAGCATGAAGTGCATGTCGTGCCTACGGACATTGCCGATGAGGCTGTATATGCTTGGTGGGTGCAGGGGCTGAATACGAAGGCCTTGATTGAGCAAGCCGAGCCGCTTCCGGACGCAGATGCATTCGAGCAATGGGCGAATCGTCTAAATTCCAATGCCCACTACGACGCGGAGGTATTTGGCATTCCGGATAGTGATGAACTGAATCGGCTCGTCACATTTTCCTCATTCAAGCTGATCGATGCGTCCGGCTCGACCGACGTGGGCGAAATTGCGCAGCAAAATTATCATTCACTGACGCATTATTCCAGAGGCTTGCTGACCAATGCCGCGACAGGCGGATGGAAGCGTGACCTCTCGCTTTTCGGTGAAAAATGGCAGAGTTTAGACCATAATTTTATCGATGCCAATCCCGACTATCGGGTGCCCTGGGGCACGCCCGTCTCCGGTTCGGGGGAGAGTGAGGATGAAGACGAGATTACTTTCTCGACCTTCAATCTGGCCCCCGGAGAGACAAATGAGGCAGCCCTGAAGTGGGATGTTTCTGGCAACAGTGCTCTAATTTACGGTTGGGGGACGGATCGACAGGTCTCGATGACCTGGAACAGTCTCGCTGACTTTGCGTCGTTATACAAAAACCTTCAGCAGGATGCGAATGGGAATCCTTATTATAATTTCTACAATTCATTAGGGCTGAATGCCGGAGGGAATACCGTTGCAACTGGCGAGCGGTTTTCGATCGTTGAGCCCATGATTGTGCGCTGGCAGACTGTTTTGAGTTTGGCATCGCAAGAGGTGATCTCGGAGGAGGGAGATGAGGGAGATGAGGGAGATGAGGCCGGGCCTACGTATGTGCCTTTGGTAGGTGTGAGTCCCAGTGTGACTTATTATAATCCATATAATGTGGCAATCGATTCCAGTGGTTATAATGAAGATCTTCTACAGCTTGCACACAAGGGGGGAGAGGTTGACTTTCCGGTGCGACTTAGTTTCGAGATTGATTCTGAAACGATTACCCCCTGGAAGTTGCCGTTGTTGATGGGGATGAATGCTGAGAATGGAAATCAGAATCGCTGGAATATAAAACCTAAGCCGTCAACTTTAGCGGATAAGAAGTGGAAACCCGGTGAGTCTCGAATCATTGGGCGACCTGGAATCACTGGCATTACTTCAGGATTTGGGGTCGTTAGTATTAATGCGGGCATGTCTGACGTGCCCTATTTTACAAAGCTTCGTAATAGCCTCAAGGATAAGACACCGATACCTGAAAATGGTTATGCGGGCGACCAAACGTATGAGGTAAAATGGCAGCGTTTTGAGCATTCTGGATTTGTCTCGGGGTGGTTGAGGAATAATAGCCAGAGAGTTGCCTATTCCAGGCACTTAACCTATCATGTTTCTGATGATTCAAGTCTGATTGATGAGAAATCGCCGATTAACCTCTCGGAGAATGAAAGAACTCTGAAGGTGAGATTAGATGAAGTTACTTACGATGAGGAGAAATTTGAACCTTTCTTGTCGATGGCCCTGACGAAGCGGAATTTGTTTGATACCTATGCGGCGAGTAAGGGGTACATTAATAACAAGCTGATTCTGCCGCCCTGGCTGACCTCCGGGGAGGGGATTGAGAAGTCATCCTACGAGTGGAAAATCGATCGCTTGAACGGTCAGGTCGACCCTAACATCTTGAATTATAATGACGACTTGGCTGCGGGCACTGATGTCAGTGGTTTTGTCGGTACCTCATTCGCATCGGAAAGTGGGCTTGCGCGCTGGGTGACGGCAGAACTGCCGACACAAGCCTTGCTCTCCATTTGTGAATTACAGCATTTTGATCCGGCTTATATTAACCCTCATGTGCCCAGGGTGGCCAATGCCTTGGGCAATAGCCATGCAACCCCTTTCATTCAGAAGGATGAAATTCAGATAGCAGGTCAGGATGGCTACGATCATAGCTATGTCTTTAACCATATCATGTTTGATGATTGGTTCGTCTCCTCCATCTCGCCGGAATTGCAACCGTTTTCGGCCAATATCGTTGCGGGGCGTGAAATTGATGCGGTGTTGAAAGACTTTCTGACTGGGGAGGGAGAATTGAAGAATGCAGCTTATGTGCCCGCATTCTTATTATCCGAAGAGGCCGCGGAAGAATATGTCGAAGATACTTATAAAAATTCAGCCAATTCATGGGCCAGTGTCGCGGCGGATCTGGAAGTGAAGGGGATGTTCAATGTCAATTCGACTTCCGTGGATGCCTGGAAGGCGCTGCTACGTAATGTTAAAGACGGGCGGGTGCCGCACCAAACAATTGATACTGAAAACCTCGGAAGTTGGGAAATGGATTTGGGCCCTGAATACGCCGATGCCCCTGTGTCGCGGACCAGCGTGACGGGCGACGAGTTCTCCTCTGGTAACGATGCACAGCTGCTGGCACAGCCCTTGGAGTGGACGGATACACAGTTGGATGCCTTGGCGGAGGAAATTGTGAAGCAAGTGAAGTTGAGAGGTCCATTTTTATCCTTGTCGGAATTTATCAACCGGCAGTTATCTGAAGATGATGACTTGGCGCTAGCCGGTGCCGTGGAATCGGCTTTGATGGCCTTGGCGGACTATGGAGTGGGCAACAGTAAAAATCCCTACAGTGAAATTCTTTCAGTATTCCCAGTAGATGAGATGGAGTCGTATATCGATCAAGATGGAGTGGAAGTGCAATATCCCAAATATCTAGCTCGTCAGTTCTCGGATCATGAGAGTTATTATGAATTTCCCAAAGCGGCGGAAGGGCATGTGGCCTATGGCACGCCTGGTTGGACGCGCCAAGCCGATATTTTGCGGCCCATCGCACCGGTTTTGAGCGTGCGTGACGATAGCTTTACGGTGCGCAGCTATGGAGCCACCAAGGATCTGCGCGGCAATGTTGTTGCCGAAGCGTGGTGCGAAGCTATTGTTAAAAGGACGGCGGAGTATGTGGACCCCAGCAATGAGAAGGATGATTTCGTAGACTTAAGCGATGCCAATGAGGCTTTTGGTCGCAAATTCGAGATTGTTGCATTTCGTTGGTTAACCGAAGATGAGCTCTAGCCGAATATTAGATACATTATGAAAACTTTGCTTAGTTTACTGCTTCTGTTGTGTGTGTGCTTATCCGCACAGGGGCGTGTGGGGCGGATTTTGTATTACAATAAGCCTGCGAGTGCACCCGATACGGTTTACTTGTACGTCGATGATCAGTTCCACAGTCAGATCGACTTGCCTAGCTTTCAGTTTGGTCAGGACATCGAATTTGAGCAAGGTCGCGGTGTCTTGAAACTCATCTTCTCTCCTCGATTACTGGAAGAAGGAGAGGCGCTTCCCGAAGGTTTGCCCGCTGTGAATGTTCGAAAGGGCTGGGAGAAGTTTTTGATCGTAGTCGTCGAGAGCCAGCAGAGCTCCTTACTACCGATTAAGGCCATCGCTATTAACGCGAATGAGAACCATTTCGGGAACGGTGATTTTTTATTCATGAATTTGACCCCCAATCTGGTGGGCGGAACCTTTGGGGAGGAACAGATCCGAGTGGCACCGCGTAAAATGCATATCGCTAAAATGGCGGCCTACCAGGGAGAGTTTTTAGATGTCAAACTGGACTATGTCAGGCCTGACGGTCAAAAGAAACGGCGATGGATGATTTACCAAGGCTGGCGAATTTTGTCGGATCGTAGAACCTTGGTCTTTTGCTATGTGCCCGAGGGACGTAAGAGCATGAAGTACTTTGCGACGCAGGTGAAGAATATGTAAATGAAGTATGCGGCATAGGTTTAAGAATCTTTGCCGGCTTGGGAGCGATTGATATGATGAAAACTTTAGTTTATTGGGCGTTATTTTTATGTGTCGCTTTATCGGCGCAAGCGACAGTCGCTCGAATCCTGTACTATAATCCACAGCAGACGGCACCTTCGTCCATCTATATGTATGTGGAGAATCAATTGCTGGGAGAGGTGAATGCGGCGCTGGATTTTGGTGACGACTTAGATCTGGACACCAGCGGAGAAGCGATCGAGATCGTTTTCTCTCCGACGCAGATCGCTGAGGGAGCGACACTCGCAAGTGGCTTGCCCACGGTCACCGTCAATCAGGATTGGGAAAAATGCCTGATCGTCGTCGTAGAGGCCGCAGGGAATGAGCGCTTGCCGGTGGAGGCTTACGCGGTGAATGCCGACACGCATTTCTTTGGCGAGAGCGACTTCCTATTTATTAATCGCAGTCCAAATCGTCTGCTGGGAACCTTTGGTGAGACGCAGATCGAAGTGGGCGCGGAGGATCTGCATGTTGTTCGGATGGCGCAACACCGAGGCGAGTTTTTAGATGTTAAAATCGATTATATTCGACCTGACGATGATGATAAGAGGCGCTGGATGATTCAGCAGGGATGGAGAGTCTTACCTGACCGTAGAACCGTGCTGATTTGTTATGCGCCTGCGGGGCGCACTAGCATGAAATACTTTGCAGTGCAGATTAAGGATTTGTAGGCATTTCGTTGTATGGGGCGGCACTAGTATAAGGGGCGCATTTGAAATTAATGCGTATGCGTGGTATGCGAGTCGTCGGTTAGCTGCTATAATGATCCTTTAAGAGCACTGCTTTATTGTGGGGCTCTGGCCATCTGTTGGATCCCCATGAAACACCTGAAATATCTCATATGTATCGCATTGTTGCTGTTCGCTCGCTTAGAGGCGGGAACGAGCGCTGATTTTTATGTGTCCAATGCGGGCTCGGACCGGTGGTCGGGGCGCTTGGCCCAGCCGAATGCCGACGGCACCGATGGCCCCTTTGCCAGCTTGTCTCAAGCGAAGCAGGCCGTCCGCGCACTGAAGCAGAGCGAGCCCGCTCAGGACATCCTGGTTTCGATTCGTGGCGGCTGGTATGCTCTGAGTGAGACGCTGGTTTTCGGATTGGAGGATTCGGGCGATGCGGACACGCGCATCACCTATGCCGCCTACCCGGGGGAGGAGCCTGTGTTTAGCTCGGGCAAGGTAGTCGAGGACTGGAAAAAAGTCACCGCTACGATACCCGGCCTGCCGGAGGCAGCCGTGGGAAATGTATGGGTGGCGGAGGTGTCCGGAAGCTTTCGGACGCTCTACGATGTGGAGGGGATGCTTCCTCGTGCGCAATCGGAGGGCTTTATCCCCCGCGTAGGAGGCTCCCGTAATCGAGTGGTTTTGCCCGCCGCGGACTTTAAAAACTGGTCGAATTATAAAGACGCAGAGATCGTGGTTCGTCCGCATCATGCATGGATCATGAATATTCTGCCGGTCGCATCGATCGATGAAGCCACACAGAGTGTGCACACCTCTGTGGATGCGACCTATTTGATGAATCCCTTGAAGTTTCTGCAGTCGGAAAAGATCGAATCTTGCTGGGTGGAGAATGTGTTCGAGGCTCTCGACCAGCCGGGGGAGTGGGTTTTGGATACCGAAGCCGGTAAAGTGTATGTATGGCGGCGCAATGATTCTGCCGTCGTCGCGCCGCAGTTGACGGAATTGATCCGCGTGGAGGGGCAGGTGGACAAGGATGGCCCGCAAGACCTGCCCGTTCGTAATCTCCGTTTCGTCGGACTGACCTTTAAGCACGGTGAACGGTATCAAATCGACGAGAATGATGCGGGCTTGCAGCATGACTGGGATTTTTTGGATAAGGCCAACGCACTGGTGCGCTTTCGCGGAACCGAGGATTGTGCGATTGAGCAGTGCCACTTCCTACACAGTGGCAGCGGTGCGATCCGTGTCGATTTACACGGGCAGAATAACCGGATCGTGGGGAATCATATCGAGCAGATGGGTGGCTCCGGAGTGCTACTGGCGGGCTACGGGCCAGGCACGAAGGACGTGAACCGAAACAATCTAGTTTTTAATAATCACATTCACCATGTCGGGCAGATCTACTGGCACTCGCCCGGTATCTTCATTTGGCAAAGTGGTGAGAACCGCGTGGCCCACAATTTGGTGCATCACACGCCCTATACCGCGATCATTCTTTCGGGCTGCATGACGGAGTTTTTCGGCAAGGGCGGGCGCGAGTTGACCCGCACGATTCGCTGGCATGAGATTGGCGGCAGTTCGAAATCTTTCAAGCAGGCCAGCTTGGAGGACGTGCGCCCGTTTCTGCATTCGCATGATAACCAGATCGAACGTAATGAGATACATCATGCCATGGAGCGAATGGGCGACGGCAATGCGATCTACATTCGGGGCGCCGGCGCGGGCAATGTGATTCGTGAAAATTACATCCATCACCTGGTGACGCCAATGATCATGCAGTGCGCCATCCGCACCGACGGGGGGCAGATGGATACCTTGATCACGGGGAACCTGATATATAAATGCACTTCGCAAGGCATTATGCTGAAACTGAATAACCGCTGCGAAAACAATATCATCGCCGATGTGATTGCACCGCCGCGCGGTTACTACCTCTCCGTTCGCGAAGGCCCGATGACAGGGGCCAGCATTCAGCGAAATATCTTTTATTCCTCTGGGGAGGACACAGTCTTTATTCACGAGCTCGGCCCGAAGAATGAAGGCGCTAGCGAAGACCGGCGCGGGCGGGAACTGGCGCGTTCGAAGGATGCCGAGACCGATTATAACATTTACTACAACGCGGCAGATCCGAGCCATGGCCGGGATTTTCTGAAGCAGCAACAGCAGGACGGCGTCGATACGCATAGCCTCGCGGTTGACCCGCTCTTCGTGAACCCTGCTGAGGGGGATTTCCGCCTGCGTCCGGATTCGCCGGCCATCCCAATGGGGATCCCTTCTTTTGATACATCAAAGGTCGGGCTCATTCCGAATTAATAGAAACTCAACGCAACTTACACTTCTTATCCTATGAAACGTATAATACTCCCGATCTTTGCCCTCGCTGTGGGCTCACAATTCCTCTCTGCCAAAGTGCCGGCGCAAGAAGCCTCGCCGAATCAGCCGCAGAAAAAGGATGTCAGTTTCGAATACCGTTTTGCGGATGAATTGCAGCAAACGCCCGATTCGATTGCGCGTCAGGAACAGTGGTTCCGCGATGCTAAGTTCGGGGCATTCATTCACTTCGGAGTCTACTCGGCCCTCGCGGGCGAATACAACGGCGTGGTTCCCGGATTTCGCTATTCCGAGTGGATTCAGGTTTCGGCCAAAATGTCCGCTGACGAATATCACGAAGTGGCCAAGACCTTTAACCCCGTCGACTTTGACGCCGATGCCTGGGCCAAAACGTTTAAGGATTCCGGCATTCAGTATGTGGTGATCACCTCGAAGCATCACGACGGCTTCGCTCTGTTTGACTCCATTGTGAGCGATTACAACGTGGTCGATTACACGCCCTTCAAGCGCGACATTATTAAGGTATTGAGTGAAGCCTGTCACCGTCAGGGGCTGAAGTTTGGGGTGTATTATTCACATGCGCAGGATTGGGATGAGCCGGATGCGCCTTATTTGAATACACGCACCAAGCGCAGCATTTTACATCCGGAACTGCCGGAAGATTTCGAGCCTGACTTCGATCGTTACATTATGAGCAAGAGCTTGCCGCAGGTCGAGGAGTTGATGAAAAACTACGAGATCGACCTGATCTGGTTCGACACCCCCGTCGAGATGACTTTTGAGCGCGCGAAACTATTCAGCGACGTGGTGCGCAAGTATCGCCCCAACTGCTTGATCAACTCGCGCATCATTCATCGTGGCAAAGGTAAGATTCTGCAGGAAAACCTGGAGCTCTTCGATTATGTTTCGATTGGTGATAAAGAAGTGCCCACCAAGAAGCTGCCGCTCTACGTCGAGTCGCCGGACAGTGTGAGCACATCCTTCGGTTATAAGGCCAAGGGCAATCATCACTACCACACGGAAGTCGAAATGATTCATCGCCTCGTGCATACCGTCTGCGCCGGCGGGAATTCGCTACTCAACAACGGACCCATGGGCAATGGTCAACTCGATCCAGAAGCGGTGCGTCTCTATGGGGTGATTGGCGATTGGCTCAAAGTGAACGGCGAATCGATCTACCGCACCCGCCGCAACCCCTTGCCGGAGCGTCCGGAGTGGGGCGACATTTCCGTGAGCAAGGATGGGCAGACACTTTATCTACACGTGCTGGAATGGCCTGAAGCCGGAAGCATCGAATTGGAAGACCTGCCCGCAGCAGTCACGGCAGCCTCGTTTCTGGCCAACGGTGAAGCAGTCGAATACACGCAGACGGGAGCGCAGTTAGAACTTATGTTGCCTAAAGCTGCATTGAATCCCTACGATACTGTGATCCAGTTGTCTTTGAACACTGCTTTGTAATTCCCATCCCCCATCTCTATGAAATTGAAACATACCCTCCGTGCTTCATTGCTCTTACTCGCCTGCGCCTGGCCCGTGTGCTCGCAGGCCGCAGACAAGCCCAATGTGATTATCGTCATTACCGATGATCAAGGTTATGGCGATTTGGGCTTTACCGGAAACCCGGCCGTAAAGACGCCGCACATCGACCAGCTGCGTAGTGAGGGCACACTGCTGAACGATTTTCACGTCGACCCAACCTGTGCGCCAACGCGTTCTGCTTTGATGACGGGGCGCTATTCCGCGCGAGTCGGGGTCTGGCACACGGTGCAGGGGCGCAACATGCTGCGCCGCCGCGAAGTGACGATGGCCGACATCTTTGCCGACAACGGCTATGCGACTGGGCTCTTTGGTAAATGGCACCTCGGCGATGTCTATCCCTACCGTCCGGAAGATCGCGGCTTTCAGCAGGCGGTTTACCACCAAGCCGGTGGCGTGGGGCAGGCGCCTGATTACTGGGGCAACGACTACTTCGACGATACCTATATCGTTAATGGAAAACCGCAGCGCTTCGAAGGCTTTTGCACCGATGTGTGGTTTGGCGAAGGGATGAAGTTTATCCAAGCCAACAAAGATAAGCCCTTCTTCGCCTATATTTCGACCAACGCCCCCCACAAGCCTTTGTATGCGCCACTTGAATACAGCGAGCCCTACGAGGGCGATCCCCGTGTGCCGCATCCAGAACTCTATGGGATGATTACCAACATCGACGACAACCTAGCCAAGCTAATGCAGATGCTCGAAGACGAAGGTTTGGCGGAAAACACGATTCTCGTATTTATGACCGATAATGGCACCGCCGCCGGTCTGGATGGCGGTCGCGGCTACGACGGCGGGATGCGCGGTGAGAAAAACTCGGAATACGACGGCGGACACCGCGTGCCTTTCATTCTACGTTGGCCAGCCGGGGGGATCGAGGCGGGCAAGTCAGTCGAGCGGCTGACCGCACACCTGGACATCTTGCCGACCTTTATCGATCTGATCGGTTTGGACGCGCCCGCCATCGACTTCGACGGCACCAGCTTGCGCGAGCTGCTCTATGGCGATGATTCGGACTGGCCGGAGCGTGCGCTGGTCGTGGAATCGCAACGGGTGGTTGATCCGATTAAATGGCGCAAGAGTGCGGTAATGACCGACGAGTGGCGCCTGGTCAATGGCACCGAGTTGTATCAGATCGAAGCCGACCCGAAGCAGCAGAACGATGTATCCGCTGACTATCCGGAGGTCTTCAAGCGCATGCGGGCGGAATACGATCACTTTTGGGACGACGTTTCCCGCGAGCACGATTTGACCAGCTATATGGTGATCGGCGCCGACGAAGCCCCCATCGTTACGCTCTCTTCGCACGACTGGCTGCTCGATCAATTGCCGCCCTGGAATCAAACACATATCATCCGCGGTGACGTGGCTGTGGAGTCCTTTTGGGCGATTGAGGTGGAGCAAACAGGCGAATATGAGATTTCGCTGCGCCGCTGGCCGGTCGAAGCCGATAAGGGCATCAATGACGGCAGCTACGGTAAGGCTTACAACTATCAAAAAGCCCGGTTACGTATCGGAGATATTGATGTAACGAAAGACATACCCGCCGGCGCGAAGGAAGTGAGCTTTAAGGTTCATTTGGAGCAGGGCGTCACAAAACTGGCTCCCGTATTCATCGGCCCGGATATGTCGGCGACACCGTATTATGCTTATGTGACGCACCAGCCCAAGTCAGGCTGGCAGACTCCGGCTGGCATGGGCATCCCCGTCTATGATCCGTCCTATGGGCGCGTGCCGCCGCAAGAAGTCATTAAAGACATCAAACCTTAAGCGCGCCCGCATTGTCCGGTCAGCTTTAGAGTGTCGCTCGTTTTATCGGCATACTACGTGATTGTTGTGTCGGTGTGAACCTTTTGAGTTTGGGCTTTCGTTCAGTGATTTTTTGCCAATAGTTGAAGAACTTCAGCGTCATTACCTCTTCGATTTAGACGCGTCGTTCACCTACTTCACTATTCATGATACGATTACTGGCATGCCTTGCTTTGGGCCTGAGTGCGACTGCACTGGGAGCGACTTTTGATGGGCAGTCTACTCGCGATCTTGAAGCAAGACAGCTGGCGATACAGCAGGAGTTAAATTCTTTGGCCCGTGCCAGTTTGCGCGGCGGTGTCGGTTCGATCGGTTATCGGACCAAACCGGTGGATGATGCGACGCTGGGCTATTGGATTGAAATTAATCTGGAGAGGACGTACCCCATCGATGAAGTCGTCTTGGTGCCCGTTCTCTGGCGTGATATGGAGGAAGGCTTTCGTGCTGATGCCTTCCCGGTGGCGTTTCAGATCATAGCCGGCACAGATGAGGATCGCGAAGGGCATGTGATTGCTGAATATATCCGCGATGAGAACGTGGGCTTGGGCATCTCGCCCTTGATATTGACGGTGCCGGAAACACAGGCGTCGTGGATACGCTTGGAGGTCACGCAATTATCGAAACGACAGCATGACGATGCTTATGTTTTTCAGCTGGCTGAAGTTTTTGTGTTCAGTGGCAACAAGAATGTCGCCTTGCGCTGTCCGGTCGAGACTCCGTCACGTCGTGCGCCCTTTGAGCCTTCGGGGGCTTGGGATGCCAGCTTCCTAGTCGATGGAGCGACACCTTATTTGATGAATTCTGCTCGTGGTGATTCCAGCCATGGATATATCGGTGGCTTTGGTAAAGATCCGACCTTGCTGATTGATTTGGGAGAGATCTATAGCCTTTCGGAAATTCATCTACATGCGGTTGAACAAAGTGATACGGTGCCACAAGCCTTTGCCGGGGATCTTGGAATTCCCAAGCATTTTAGAATCGAAGTATCCTTGACGCCTGAATTTACGGATCCGGTGGTCCTATTGGATTATCAAATGGAGAATGTTGCCGGATTGGGGCCGATCATGATGTGGAATATCCCAGAGACGTGTGGTCGATATGTCAGAGTTGTCACGATTGAAAAAAGTGAAACCGTGGGGGTGCCGAATCGACTCTCGCGTACAGGGTTCGCGGAAATCGAATTATTATCGAATGGCGTGAATGTCGCTGAGGGAAAGCCAGCCTGGACGGTACCTGAAAAAAGTGGCGTGCGCCCTCCGCAAACGCTCACTGATGGAATGAATTTGTTTGGCGAGATTCTACCGATGCGAAGGTGGATGCACGAGCTGGCCCAGCGGCATCAATTGAACCTGGAGTTGCAAGATTTGATGACAGAACTCAACTTTCGGCATCAGCGGCAGGAGAGAATGGTGCGCTGGATGGCACGCGGCTTGGTCGCTTTGGTATTTGTCGTGATCTTTGTTGTTTTATATAATCGTATGCTGCGCATACGTCATGAGGCGAGAGTGCGTGAGCGCATTGCCGCCAATTTGCACGATGAACTCGGTGCTAATTTACATGCGATCGGTTTGTGGAGTGATATCGCCCAGCAGTCGGTGGACTCGCCTGATTCGTTGCAAGAAAGTTTACAGCGGATACGTGGCTTGACTGAGCGCACCGGGGCTTCCGCTCGTTTTTGTTCCAATATGCTGGAAGCCAAGGGAGTCTGCGAAGATCTGGTCGATGACATGAAGCGAGAGGCATCTCGCTTGTTGGCGGATATACAGTATGAGATCCATTTTGATGGGGAGGTCGCGATCAATGCACTTAAACGTAGAGTGCGCATTGATATCTATCTGTTTTTTAAAGAGGCGCTGACTAATATTATTCGTCATGGGGAAGCGTCCTCTGCGCAGATCTCTTTATCTGTTAAAAATCATAAAGTGGAGCTGGTGATTACTGATGATGGTTGCGGAGTGACTGGTGGACTGCCTAAATCATTGCAACGACGCGCGAAACTCATGCGTGCAAAAGCCGGCGTGGAGCATCCTGAGCAGGGAGGTACGCGTGTCTGGCTAAAACTTAAAGCGCGCTGATAACTCTAAATTGATTGAATGACTATGAAAATGCCTACGAGAATAATGCTGGTTGAAGACAACGAAGAATACCGTAATGTCATCCAGTTCGCCATCCGACGGGAAGAAGACCTGGAAATGTTTAGCCAGTTTGGCACTGCTGAGATGGCGATCAACAGCTTGGGGAAAATTCGTTCCAAACTCTTTCCTCAAGTGATCTTGCTTGATTTGCGCTTGCCCGGTCTCAGTGGCTTGGAAGCGATTCCTCACTTTAAGGAAAAATTGCCCGATGTGAAAATCATCGTGCTCAGTCAGTCTTGTGCCGAGAGCGATGTGGTACGCGCGATTGCTCTGGGCGCGTCGGGCTATTTGTTGAAATCTTCGACCGTTCAGCAAGTTACAGAAGCCATCCGAACAGTGGTCGGCGGCGGTGGGAGTATCGATCCATCGGTGGCTCAATACATCATTAAGAGTTTGCGCGAGAAGCCGATGCGTACGGCGACTAAGAAGTTGCTGTCCGATCGAGAGCTACAGGTGCTAGAGCTCTTGGCAGAAGGCTTTCAGAAACGTGAAATTGCGGAAAAACTACATATTAGCTATCCGACCGTCGATGCACATGTGCGGCATATCTATGAGAAATTGGATGTGAATAATGCCCCATCTGCGGTTCGGACGGCCTATCGAATGGGCATTTTTTCGTCGGATGATTGGTTCTAGCGTCTGTTCTAGAGGACTGCGCTGGCAGTATTTGATGCTCGGATAGTACGATGAGCTGATTTGATTGGTCGATCGGGTTGCTGTGGACTCAATTTCAGGGCGCGGCAGCGATTGCTTCTGACCGCTGATTCGAGGCTCAAGGGCACATTTTATAAGCGCCTACTACTTGTGGGCTGGTGTCTTTTGTCTGTCTAGACGTATTCACGGGATAGTTATCATGTGTATACGTCTTGTGGGTTTATATTAACATGATATACTCCTTGATTTTCTTACTGTGACATTACGTACCCCATTTAAGTGACTAATTGTACGCCACTAGCTCGTGTATTTTTATGAATGAATAATTACCCTTACAAAAAATCAGTCTTTATACTGTGTTTGTCTATTCTATTGAATTTACTTTCTTTTGGGGCAGCTCCTAAAGGCGGTGAATCCACTGCGGGGCAATTGCAGCGCGTGAAGGCTTTGATTAATAGTCAGCAACTGGTTCAGGCGCGCCCGATTATGCAGCGGTTGAAGCAGGCTCCTGATGTAGAGAAACGACTGCATTCGACTTTTGATTTCTACATCGCGCTGTCTTATGTTTTTGATTACTATGATGCGAAGGATGCGGAAGCGCTGAATCAGGCGATCACTTTATTTACGGATTTTATAAAAAAATATCCTAGAAACACTTTGGTTCCGATGGCGCGCTATAACATCGCTGACCTGCACGCGGTTTCCAAGAATTACAAAGAAGCACTCAAGGCTTACATTCCGCTCTATACGAACCCGGTGCCTGGGATTGAGCGCAATGAGGTCCTTCAGAAGATCATTCTCATCTACATCGTCGAAGATCAGTGGGTCGCAGGTATGCCTTACTTTGAAGCGGGCATGCGCACGAGTGACTCTTCTGAGGACCGTACGACGTATGCAGCTTATCTGTTAATTGCAAAAGCGAAGCAGGGGGATGTGAGTGATTCGCGCGAGTTTCTGTCTTTTTTTAATAGTTCTGCGCCCGTTTTTTATACGCCACGTTTCAACGCTTCACTGATGGAGATCGGAGATCAGCTGCGGAAAGCTGGCGACCTGGCAACGGCCAGTCTCTTTTACCGCTTTGTGCGTTCTTATGAGTCTTTGGAAGTCGGACTCGGGCACTATGTCCGGCGCCTAAAGCGTGAGATCACTCAATATGAAGATAATCCCGTTCTACGGAATTTTTATCAGCAAACTAAAACCAAACTGGATAATGCAGAGGCGGATTTAACTGCATTGAAGGCGTCTACGAATTACACACCCTTGTTAAATTGGCGCATCGCCAGCGTTTACATGGACATGGGGCGTGAGTGGGAAGCCTATTGGCGTTTTCGCGTGATGGTCGACGAATATCCGGATCATGAGTATGCCGAAGATATCATTTTTTCCTCATTCTCCTTGGGGCACAAATTGGGCGAGAGCGAAGACGCGGAGCTTTTAGGAAAGCGTTATTTGGAGAATCAGAATTTTAAACGCTATCGAGCGACGATCGCCGATACGATTTCGACAGATTACCTTGAAGGAGGCGAATTCCAGAAAGTGTATCAAATTTCACGCTGGTACGCGGCGATTGATCCCAATGATCCGGCGGCATCTTTGCTTCTTTTTAAACATGGTATGGCTCGCTTAATGCGCTTTGAGACTTCCGAATTAATTCGGGATTTTCAATTGTTTCGTGAGAATTATGGAGAGACTAAGAGCTCTCTAGTGATTAATTACTTTTTGGGCTTAGGCTATTTGACTGAGGAGAGGCATCAAATCGCCTTGGAGCGCTTTGAAGACGTGCTCGCGAATCCCAGCACTCGTTTTCGTGCAGATGCCTTTTTTAGAAAAGCTTTATGCGTGATGGGGCTCGATCGTTTGGATGAGGCGCGTGACTTGTTGCTAGAATTTGTCGAACGCTATCCCGACAATGTCCTACGAGCGCAAGCGGAGTTGGTGCTGGGGAATCTAGTGAATCTACTGGGAGATGTGGAAAACGCGCTCGGCCATTATTATTTGATCGAGCAATATACCGATGATCCTGGTCTTTTAGCTTCGGGGGAACTGAAAATTGCACAGATCCTCTTTGACCGGGGAGAGGAGACGGCAGCATTGGAGCGTCTTCAGAATTTTATTCAAAGCTATCCAGAAGAGTCTGAAATTATTCCAGTGGTGGTGGCATTGGCTGGTTTTTACGACCAGTTGGAACAGCCACGAGTCGCGCTCAATACGATTCGGGGCCCATTGGATCAATTTTTTGAGATGACCGAAGTCGATGAGTTGGACGGCTTGTTGGTGGATTATTTGAAGAAGGACCGTAGTTTACGTGCCATGCGCAGGGAAACGGAAGCCTTTCTGGGCCGTGTGAGTGAAACACCCGAACTGCTCAAAGAATTGATCGGAGACCGTGGCAAGCAATACCGCTACTTTAAGCAGCATCCGCAAATTGATGCATTGGTTAAATATCGTTTCGTTCAAGACAATGCATTTCGGAATGAGATCTTAGAGCATTATAAAGTTTTGGACGAGGCGCACGCTCAGCGGGTCGCGGAGTTTACCGCGAGTCAGCCAGAGGCAACGCCACCTGAGCAGGCTCCTTATCCCGTGGTGACACACCCCGTGTTGGAAGCACTGAAAGCGGAGATCGAGCAATTGAACGAAGCGATTCCGGCTACCAGTGCGGATGATTGGTTGGCCGGGCGGCTCGCTCAGGCGCAGCAGGCGGATGATATTCCATTAGTGGTTCGTATCGAGGCAGCCTTGGCAGCTGCGGAAGAGCCGAATTTAAAGCCCCGGCCGGAGTTCTTAGCTCTGGTGCATGACGAAGTGCTTTGGCCTCAGCTAGGTTTAGCCGGGCAGATTTGGATTCTTCAGGAGTTCGCGCATGCTAAGCCCGAAGAGGTCATTGTTCAACTGGAAGCATCGAAGCTGGATTATATGAATTCCAGTTTGGAATTGGAGATGCATCAGCTGTTGGCCGAATGTTATCAGCAAGTGGGCCGCACACGGGATGCCATCGATCGATATAAACTATTGATCAAGCGCTTTGCGGCTGCCGATCAGGCGGGCGAAGCAGCCCTTCGCATTGGACGCATGGAGATTGACGCGCAAAACTACGATGCGGCACGCGAACAGTTGGAGACCATTCTCTACCGCAACGAGTGGCGTGGGCAGCGCCATGGAGACGCACTGCTGTGGATCGGACGTGCCTATGTGGCCGAAGGTAAATTCTCCGAAGCGCACGGTTTCTTTGAGCGCATTATGCTTGGTTACCCTGGCTTTAATGAGTTGTTGGCAACGGTATATTACGAAGATATTCTCGTCTTAAAGCAGATGGGAGAGTTGGAGAGTGCGCAGACAGTCTATGAGGCCTTTCAGATAACTCCAGGTCTGGAAGATACCGAGGCGGCGGCATTGATCAGAAAGGAATTTTAATGATGAGTATGAAGCATCTTATATCTGGTCTACTGTGTGGCATCATTTGGGTTCAGTCGGCTCTGCCGTTGGCGGCGGAGTCGCGCATCTATCAAGAGCCCGACTTCTCTAATGCGGAGCCGGTGCGTATGGAAATTTTGCAAGATGGGGGGCGACGTAAGCTCGGCGCTCGTTTTGTGCGTCCTTCATCGACGGGAGTTGAAATCGAGATGTTAGACGGGGATGGCGCGATTATTGTGGGCTGGGACCACATGGAGCAGTTCACGATTAATATACCGATCACTGAAAAATTGAACCGCGCGCTCTCGCATCGTGATCCGAAAAGACGTGTCGAGCTGCTTGAAAATGAGGTCCGGCCACTCTTACCCTTGGCGAGTATTCGCTCGGAGTCGACTAATGTTCATATTTTACTCAATGCATATATTGAGGCAGTGATTGCGTCGGAAGATTGGTTGCGCGGCTATGAGATGTCTCAAAACATGGCATTGAACCGTAGCCCGGCCGAAACAGTGCAACACCTCTATACAGTTGCGGAAAATTTATTTGTGGTGAATGAACAAGCTAAAGCTCTGACTTTAATCGATCAATTGACCGCAGCACGACCCGCGAAGGAGTTTCGTAAGCTCGGGCGTGGGGTCGCCGAACGTATGCTGGACCTGCGGCTTTTCGAACCGGCACTACGTCTCTATCTTACGATTGCCGATGCGACGACTGGCCTCGAAAGTAAAAAAGCGCTCTACGTCAGTGCTTATCTGAGTTTGGAAATGGACGATGCCGCCGAGGCGGAAGGCCTCATTCAGAGTGCAAAGGCAATTCCACAACAGGACAACGAAGCTTTCGGGCTGGAATACCTATGCCAGGGAGTGGAGGCATCTCGGGCTGGCGAGGCCGATCTGGCGCTGAAGCATTTAGGACATGCCATGGTATTGCTGCCGACCCGCAACCGGCTACAGCAAGTGGGGCTCTACTATACCTACCAGTCCTACTGGGGCAAAGAGCAAGTGCAGATTGCGCAGAATATTCTCGACGAAATGAGCCTGCTGTTTCCGGACAGTGCCTATCTCGCTACTTTAGAACAATCCATCATCACCGAATAAATTACTATGTGCCAAATGAAACGAACACGAATGAGACTCGCCCTGATGGCGTTTCTATACTTTGCCTTTTCAACCCTTGCGCTGGCTCAGACTGAAGAGCCTGCTGCTGTTGTGGAAAGCTCGGAGCGAAGCTTTTTAGAGATGATTGCTCAGGGAGGTTGGGCGATGTACCCGTTGGGTTTTTTGTCTGTGTCGGCGATGGCTCTGACGGTCTATAACTTTATCGCCTTGCGCCCGAAGGATTTTTTCAACGACGAAGTGGCCACGGAACTCGGCAGTAAGTTGGGGGAGTTGGACATCGAAGGGGCCAAGGAGCTTTGTGCGAATCACCCGACGCCCTTGACTCGTATCGTGAAGCACGGATTGGATTCTGTTCGTGGTGGAAATGTGGATACGGATTTGTTTCGCCAGCGTCTAGAAGCTGGTTCCGGCAAGGAACTGGCTCAACCCTTCGTGGTGATTAATTACCTCTCCATTATCGCATCGATTTCACCCATGCTGGGACTTCTGGGCACGGTCTCTGGTATGGTTAAAGCCTTTAGTTCGATCGCGACCGTGGGTATGGGGCAGCCTGACTTGCTGGCGGGGAATATTTCGGAAGCCTTGATTACGACGGCGACTGGTATGTTGGTGGGCATTCCAACAATGTTCTTCTTTTTCTTCTTTAAGAATCAATATGGGAAGCTGGTTGCCGATATGACGATGTATCTGGACGATATGTATGGTGATTTGGTTCACGGCACACGCGTGAATTCCAACACAGCAGCAGCACCGACTAAGCCCGCGCGTAGTCTGCCACAAGCACCACGCAAGCCTGGCAGTGAATCCTAGCCTGTATGTATTATGAGCCTGCAAGGTTATAAAGTGCCCATGGAAGGAGAGGGCTTCGATCTGACTCCAATGATCGATGTCGTCTTTTTGTTAATCGTGTTTTTCATGACGGTCGCGAGTATGCTGGCGGCTGAAAAGATCGACATGAACTTGGCGGTCGCGGATGAGTCAGCCATACCTAAGGAAATTAAAGAGCGCTATACCTTTTCAGTTTTGGCGGATGGTAGCTTTTATTCGCGGGCGAAGCCCATCAGCGAGTCGGATTTGAATGTCGAGATCGCTCGCTTGGCAGAGATCAATCCCGGGTTGAAAATTGTGGTGCGTGCTGACAAGTTTGCGGAGCATCAGCACGTCAACAAGCTACTCAAAATTTGCGCCCAAAATGGTATTAATGATATCATTTTTGCGACCTACCAAAGTGACCTTTAGAGACGTATCTTATGAAAGCTTCAGATATATTTGAAAGTGCTGGAAAGCCTGACCTCACGCCAATGATTGACGTGGTTTTCTTGATGTTGGTCTTCTTTATGGTGACGACTGAACTGGTCAAGCAAGAGGCGGACCTGGGCATCCAGTTGCCTTCTTTGGCTGCGCCGACGGCCGCGCCTGAATTGCCCTCGAAACATACCATCGATATCCTGCCAGACGGCACCGTTCTGCTTAACGGTGGTAGTCTAGGTGATGATCCTTACGGTGATCTTTCCGGACTCACGAGTATGCTGGCCGGGTTAAAAGCTTCCGCGGACCGCTTGCAGAAACAGACGATTGTTACCATTCAGGCAGATGCTTACTCGCCGCATTATCGTTCGATTGATGTATTGAATGCCTGCGCGCGCGCGAAGTTAAAGTTCGTATCCTTTAGCCAAATGTAGCTGAGCGAGCTGCCTCCGAGTTTTTTTAATTATGTCATCCGAGACCAATAGTCCACTGCCACACAATCAGAATCAGTTAGGCCAAGCACTACGTAGTCCCAAGAAGCGGAGTGCGATCTTTATTGTGGTCGTGGTGAGTGTGGGAGTTCACGTACTCGGGTTGGGTATATTTGGCGTGATCAAGATCGTAGAGACGATTTCGCCGCCGCCCGAATTTGAGGCGCCTCCTGTGGTGGAGGTTGCGCCACCTCCGCCTCCACCTCCGCCTCCACCGACGACTAAACGTAGCCAAAAGAGTCTTCCGCGTCCGCAACCCTTGGCCGCTCAGAATCCCCAAAATATGTCGGTGCCAGCGATTTCCATGCAAGAGTCTGATTTGTCATTTGGCCGCGGCATGGGTGGCGGCTTGGGCGAACTCGGGGGCGGTATCATGGATCGAGTGGATATTAGCTTCTTTGGAATCGAAGGGGGGAACAATGTCGTGGTTTTGTTTGACCGCACTGGATCGGGAATGGGTATTTTCAATCGAACGCGTCAAGAATTGATGAAGACGATTAATTCTATGACGGAGAATCCAGGGGCTCGGCTGGCTGTTCTGTATTTTGGTGGTAAAGAAGGCGGGCACCAGGGGATTAGCCGCGGTGGCAGTGACCCGACGCGGCATGATTACTGGTGGCCTAAGGGCGTGCGTAAAGATAACTGGCTTCAGCCTGCACGTGGTGATGCCGAGGGCTTACTTGCGGATTTGAAAGCAATCCCCACACCGGGAAAAAACAGTAAAAGCCTTGTGACCAAGGGCGCCAAAGATGTGCAGAGAGGGAAGGCTTACTTCGTATTGGGAACTAACTTTTTCGGGGCCTTGGAGGCTGCTTATAAGTTGAAACCTGCGCCCGACACTGTCTACCTCATGGTAGAGCCTGATGTGGCATTTACGAGTTTGGATGTGGTGAATAAGGCCCACGCCGCGTGGAAAAAATATGGGGTTCCTAAGCCCGAGAACACCAAAGTGATATTTGTCGTCGGTAAGCCGGCAAAGCAGGTCAGAAGTCGAGGAGCTTTGAATCTGATGGTGAAGTTGCTAAATGGTGGTGATTTAAGCCCGCAGAAGATTAACGAACTGATCGTATTTTAGTTCGGGCTTTCGACTGAACGCTGGCTTTGTAAAGGATTGTCTTTTCGACTCTCGCGGATTCCTGGTGTCGCTTCTCCGCGATGATCAGCATGTAGATTCATGTGTATACATAGTAGGCACACTGTGTTCTGTTTGGTATATTATGAATGATTCCCATTATGTCTTGTTCCGCGCCGGAGCTTTACGCCCCAATTGTATGAAGTGCCTCGGAGTATTGTTATTGTTGCGTGAGGCAGGCTAAAGCAAGAGGAGGATTGAGTTCCTTGAGTTGATTGAAATGTATTTACATGATTAAAAGTATATTAAGAAAGTGTGCTGTCGGTATTTTACTTGCGGCGGTTTACTTGCCGGTAGAGTCAGCCGTCGAGCAGTCTTCGTTTTATCAGGCGCAGGTGCCAGGCGACTATCTTTTAGAAGCGAACGAAGGCACTTGGACGTGGGGAATGGCACCCATCTATGATGCGGAGGGACGTTTGCATATCTTCAATTCTGTGATTCCGAATAAGGGGAGCTGGATCAAGCATAGTAAAATTGTGCACTGGGTCGCCGATCATGTGGAGGGACCCTATACTTTGGTCGGCGACGTTTTTGCGAGTGAGCATGCGAGCTATCACAATCCACAAGTTTCCAAGGCCGGAGACACGTATGTTTTAGTCTATTTGTTGAATCGTTTTACGGATGCTAATGGTTCCAAGCAAGAGGTCGGGTTGGCCACGGCCAAGTCTCTCAACGGACCGTGGACAGAAAGCCCACACAATCCCGTGATTGCGGCTTCGGGTAAAATGGGGGCGCATAATATTGTCCATGCCTCGAATCCTAGTTTCGTAATGACTCCGGAGGGGCAGTATCGTATATATTTTAAGTCGATGACTGATCAGTTACCGATTAAGCAGGCGTTTCGTGAAATCTCATTTGCAGTCAGCGATCGGATCGAAGGTCCCTACCTTAATTATGAGGGCAACCCTGTCATCAGCTATGCGGAGGAGCAGGTGGATATTGAAGATCCCTACGCCTTCTATTACAACGGTATGTATTATATGATCGTTGAAGATCGGCGCGGGGTAAAAGATTTGCTCGAAGGCAATCCGATCCCGCAGGATCAAATTAAGAATGGGGGCTATCGCCCCGGCCTGATTTATCAGTCTCAAGACGGCATTGATTGGGGGCGCCCGATGCTTGGGTATAAGACCAATGAACTCTATTTTGGAGATAAATTGGCTCGTAGTGAGCGGCCCAGTATCCTGTGGAAGGATGGCCATCCCGAATACCTTTTCCTCGCTTGTCACGACGACAAACCTTCGGCGGGGTATTACATTAAAATTGAGGACTGGAAGGGCGAATCAGAGAAAAATTCTCAATAATAGCAACCTGACTACCTAATTGTAGTGATAGACGTAGAGCCTGCATTTCTGCTATGATCATCTAAAGATGGGCTATTTCTTTTAGCTGCAACCTTGCTCGCATTGTAATTCTGTACCCTGTATTCTGAACATATGAAAACATCCAAAGCACTTGCGCTTGCGCTCTCCACTTTGACAGCATGGGGCGCCACTGTCGTTGATGCCTCTGCCACACAATTGGAGGCGTCCAAGCCCAACATCATTCTAGTCATCACAGATGACCAAGGCATGGGTGACCTGTCCTGTATGGGTAATGAAGTGGTGCAGACACCGCATATTGACCGTTTTCATGACAAGGCGCTGCGCTTTACCGATTTTCAGGTCAGCCCGACTTGTGCGCCTACCCGTGCTGCGTTGATGAGTGGGCGTGTGCCTTTTAAAAATGGTGTCACACATACCATCTTTCAGCGCGAACGCATGGCGCTGGATACCTATACCTTTCCACAAGCCTTGCAGTCGGCAGGCTATGCCACTGGGCTCTTTGGGAAATGGCACCTTGGGGATGAAGACGAATATCTGCCCGGCAGTCGTGGCTTCGACGAAGTGTTGATGCATGGTGCGGGTGGCATTGGCCAGGTCCAATACGGCGATTTTCCACCCAATGGTGAAAACACTTACTTCGACAATGTTCTGCTCCACAACGACACTATTGTTCAAACTGAAGGCTTCTGCACAGATATTTTCTTCGATGCTGGACTCGCTTGGATTCGTCGTCAGCACGAGGCCGAGAAGCCTTATTTTGCCTATATCTCGCTGAATGCTCCACACGGTCCATTGATCGCGCCGGAAAAATACAAAAAACGCTTCCTCGATTTAGGCTATGATGCGGGCACTGCTGGCCGCTATGGTATGGTCGAGAATATTGACGACAACTTTGGAAAAATGATGACCCAACTCGAAGAGTGGGGTGCCTTGGATAACACACTGGTTATTTTCATGACTGATAATGGAGCCACTCATTTGAATGGCAAACTGAACGGTCAAAAGATTAAGCACTATAACGCAAACCTGAAAGGCGGAAAGAATTCGCCGCACGAAGGCGGCACCCATGTGCCAGCCTTCTGGCAGTGGCAGGGGGTGCTCGCTGAAGGTGTGGATGTCGATGGGCTGACCGCTCACATTGATCTCTATAAAACTTTTGTCGAACTGGCAGGGGCGGAGTTGCCTGATGATGTTCAGCAGCTGGATGGGCGTTCGCTCTTGCCACTGCTTGAAAATCCGCAAGCAGACTGGGCTGATCGGGAGCTTTTCTTCCACTGCGGCCGCTGGAATCCGGGCAAACTGGATAGCGCAAAATACGTAAAGTGTGCCGTGCGCAGCGAGCGTTGGCGCTTAGTCAATAACAAGGAGCTCTACGATATTGAGGCAGACCCTTTTCAGCAGAATGATGTTGCGCAATCCTACCCGGAAGTGGTGCAGCAGTTGAGCCAGTCCTATGACAAGTGGTGGGCCTCCGTGCAGCCATATATGGTCAATGAGAATCTGCCCAAGTTGCGTGAAAATGAATTCCCTCTGAATATTCGCTACTATCAGCAGCTTAAGGAAACGGGCATCCCCACATGGGCGCCCGAGTCTTACTAATTTCAGTTCTTCCAACCCCTGCAATGAAACGAAACCTTCTTACCCTAGGCCTCGCCCTAATTTCTGCTTCGGTCTTATGCGCCAACGAGCGCTTCGTCTTGCACTATGATGCCCCCGGCGCGCGCGATCTAATTCAAGCCAAAGGTAAAAAGAAAGAGCCCAACTTTATCAAGAGCGCTTTGCCGCTGGGAAATGGTCGTCTCGGCGCGATGTTTTCCGGAGGGATCGAGGAAGAGCACCTGTGCATTAACGATATCACGCTGTGGATGAATACCAAGCGTGGGCAAGACGAAGTGGCCCAGTCGTCGGCTCGCACGGTCTCGCCGGAGGATTTTGAAAAAGTGCGCCAAGCCTACCGCGAAGAGCGCATGGGCTCCGGTCCGGAATCGATGGAAGCCATGTCGACCGAATACCTCGCGACTAAGGAA
Organism: Coraliomargarita algicola; assembly: GCF_033878955.1. Classification (NCBI taxonomy): domain Bacteria; kingdom Pseudomonadati; phylum Verrucomicrobiota; class Opitutia; order Puniceicoccales; family Coraliomargaritaceae; genus Coraliomargarita; species Coraliomargarita algicola. The sequence goes on along the minus strand of NZ_CP138858.1, from coordinate 1,442,515 downwards.
ACTCTGGGCAACTACGCGCCCTTTACCAATGTCGTGATCTCGACCGGGCATGAGCCCGATGCGGTCTCGAATTATCAACGCTCGCTGGACATTCGCACCGGCTTGGGCCGTGTGAGCTATTCGACCCAGGGAGGGCAGTTTACCCGGGAGTATTTTTGCAGCTATCCGAACGATGTCGTTGTGGCACGCTACACTGCGGAAGGTGCTAAGCTGGATCTAACGATCGAGACTTTGACCTATCATAAGGTCAACCAGCACAAGGCTGTCGGCAACCGCATCGTCCTCGCTGCCGAGACCAAGATGGTCAAAGACAATATGGAGTTCGCTCAGATCATCGAAGTGGATGCGGTCGACGGCACAGTTGCTGCCCAGCCCGATGGTTCGATCCGTGTGACGGGTGCCAGCGATGTGCGTATCTATCTCGCTGGATACACGGATTACCTGCCGAATTATCCCATCTTCAAAGGCCGTGATTTCCTCGGGGACAGCGAGCAGGCGATCACCGTCGCGAGCCAGCAGGGCTACGATGCGGTTAAAGCCGCGCACGTGGCAGACTTTTCCGAGATCATGCAGCGCTGCTACCTTGAGCTCGACTTCCAGCCCTCCGGCAAAACGACAGACAAACTGGTTCAACAAGCGAGCCTTGAACTGGAGAACTTGTATTTCAACTACGGTCGCTACCTGCAGATCAGTTGCTCACGCGATGCGCCCGTGCCATCGAATCTACAGGGGCTGTGGAATACCAGCCTCGCTCCTGCCTGGAACTGCGACTACCATACCGACATCAATCTCGCCATGAACTACTGGATGGTGGAGACCGCCAATTTGCCCGAGTCGTTCAGCCCGTATTTTGAATACATGAAAGTGATTGCCGAGTCCGGCGAGCACACCGCGCGCGAGACCTTTGGCGTCAATCAAGGCTGGAGCATGGGGCTCAATGGCAACATTTTCGGTTGGACTGCACAAAACGAGCACGGACGTCGTGCCCAGCAGGCCGGCCACTGGTTGGCACAGCACCTTTTCGAGCACTATGCTTTTGGCGGCGATCGGCACTTTCTCGAAGAAGCCTATCCGATCATGAAGGGCGCGGCCGAGTTCTTTGTCGAGCACCTTGCCCCTTGGAAGGACGGCAGTCTCGTCGTTTACCCGACCTGGTCTCCGGAGAATAATTATGGCAAAGGTAAGCTTAATAAGCAGGCCTACGGAGCCGCTTGGGATCAACAATTGATCCTGGGCCTATTCACCGACTGCATCGAGGCCTCTTACATCCTGGATCGCGATCCGGAGTTTCGTGCGACCTTGCAAAAAATGATCCCGCGACTCAGCCCACAAAAAATCGGCAAACACGGTCAGCTGCAGGAATGGATCGACGATCGGGATGATCCTAAAAACACCCACCGCCACATTTCGCATCTGATTGCCTTACACCCGGGACGTGACATTTCACCACTCACCACGCCGGAATTGTATCAGGCTGCGCTGGTCACCATGAAGCACCGCGGCGATGCTTCGACCGGTTGGAGTACGGGGTGGAAGACTAACTTCTGGGCCCGCCTGCACGATGGCGATCATGCCCACAAGATCTACAAATTCCTGACTTCGAAGCGCGCCTACAGCAACCTTTTCGATTTCCATCCTCCCTTCCAAATCGATGGCAACTTCGGTGGCACCGCCGGTGTTTGTGAAATGCTGCTACAGAGCCATCTTCGCAGTGTGAATGATCAAGCGAAGCGTATCGAGGATGCCGCCTTTGTTGCTTACCAGCCAGCTCCTGAGAATCCGAAGCATTTCGTGCCCGTCTCCCCGGATGAATCGCTTGTGGATGCCGCTTATATCCTGCACCTGCTCCCTGCGCTGCCTTCCGAGTGGTCCAAGGGACGTGTCAAAGGTCTGCGTGCCCGCGGAGGTCTCGAAGTCGATCTGGAATGGGAGAATGGTCAGGTGAAGCAAGCGAGCATGCGCGCTGCCCGTGATACCAAATTCCGCATCTATGCAGACGGTCAACTCAGCGAAACGATCTCCCTCAAACAGGGGCAAAGCAAAGTCTGGAACTAGTTCGATGATAGATGCATAGAACTAAATTTGAAGGCCTCTCGTGAATATTTTATTAGATGCCTGCTGCCGTCCAGAATCGAAACTGCGGGCATCAGAATAATCACGCCAAACTGTCATTGAAGACAATGATAATGGAACGAAAGAAGACGCAGCAACTTAACTAGATAAAATCATATGTACACATGGTTATGCAATGCCGCTCATTCAGTTATGATATATTTATGAATCAAACTACTATCGCATCTATTACCCTACTGACCCTTTGAAAGGCCTGCCATATACGGCAGGCCTTTTTACTATTAAGATACTCCAGAGAGCAGCTCTGCCAACGCCGTCAGAATACAGATTTGGACAGCAGCGAGTTACCCTAAATTGCCCCTAAAGAATGAGCAGAAGCATCAATGCCTAGAGATGATTTAAAAACGAATACGGAATCGCTTTGTCATGATACGAGGCGGACGATGCGCTCATTGTAATCTAAAGGGCCAAAGCGTGTCCATTTTCTCATATCAGCAGGGTGGTCAATTGTCCGATAGTAGTGGTAGTCCGACTGTCTCGATCAGCTTGTCGATCATTTTCCTATTCTCATTACAATAATTCTCAAATTCTGCTTGGCGGAAAGTCACAAGTTCATTCCATACTACTTCTTTATAGAGTTTTTGCGTCTGCTCACAAATAGTGAAAATAGATTCAAAAACTTCTCCGGCAGTGCCTTTACTATATTGGATCGTGCCTATGTGGTTGGGCCAATCCGGTTCGCCAGTAATCTCTTTGATTCGATCCGGGCCAAACCAATCCTTCATTGGATGCTGCATTACTGAGAGCCACACTTTTGTTAAGGCTCGTGAGATATGCTTGCTATTGGTTTTGTAGTATTTTCTCCATCTGAAGTCACTCATCACAGTCCATCCATGCTTGAGGGTATTGGAGTATATCCAATTGCCCCTCCAACTGATATCGTGATCAAACAAGAAACAAATGTGTAGAGCGTCATCTGGGGCATCGTAGACTCCAGCCAACCACTGTTGCACCATGTATGCATCAAACTGACGTCTTTCTATGTCATAAAGGCTTTCATGTAGAGGAGGCCGAATCGATGGCAGCAGCACGAAATCGAACCCGGCAAAATTACGGGACATTCTGAGCGCTAGTCGCAGGGCGCGATCATCCGAGTAACCAATCGGCTGAATATAGAAACGTAGCCCTCCAGTGGGCAGGGCTACGTCTTTGTAGGAGACTCTTTCGACTGCGCTTTTCTCATAGGGTGCAAGAAGCTTATCAATCTCACCCTTAATGATTTGATTGTTTTGCTCCAAGATGCCCGTCAGTTGCTTTTTCTTCTGCAAAGAACGCAAGACCGGTAGCGCCAGGCCTTTTTGACCAACCTCTAGGCGGGCACGTGCCAATGTATACTGCACAACGTCCATAGCTTTCCCCCAACGGCCAAAATACTCGTTAATCAATCTGATTCTATCTTTAGGCTCCTCGAATTGGTTCATTAAATAAACGATACGTTCCGATATGTCACGATGATCCAGGCTCCCTCGTGCACGCACGTATTCTTTTAAGGCTTTATATTCAGCTTCAAAGGCTTCGGTTCCGAATGCCGCTTTTGCTATTAACTCCAGGTATTCTAGATCGTTGCCCTCAAATCCCGACAATACACTGGTTGCCTCGGTATAGCGCCCATCCAGCATGTGTATTTTTGCCAGAAGCTTTGCATAATTCTCATCGTGTCGTGGGATCCGTTCCAAATACTGTAGTGCTTCTTCCGGTTGGTTCATTCGGATTAATAACTCAACCCGCAGTCGATCGGCCTCAGCAACCATTGTTGGGTTTGCCCATTGTCGGGAATTCAACGCAAGGTGCATGAAGTCGACTGCGCTATTCAATACGAAGTTATCCATCTTACCCACGCTTTCGGGTCTGTAGACATCCAATCTATCAGGCATTGCAAAGGTGAGATTATAAGACCTTCTCAGTAAGGTCAGTAGTTCACTGTCAGAAATTTCAGGGATCGTGCAGAGCGCAATTTCTGCCATCTCAACTCTCGATGCATCGTTCCCATTACTTGTCCACTTTTTATCCCACTCATCATTCGTCGCCAACTTATAATATAATCGTCCTTCCGCCCGTAGACGCTCGTTCAATTTCTCGGAAACATTCAACTGTGCTGGCGAGTCATAGTGTGTTTGGGTGAGATCGTAAGCAGCCCTTCCTGCGTCTTTCATCAGTGCATTGAGCGAGGTGTACGAGCTCTGGTTGGCACGAGTCACAATACCAGTCTCAATATCAATTAACATAAGTCCCAAGCTCCAATCGTCATCTTTGCCTTCCTTGAAAACCGCATTTAGGTGAACCAGTAGCACATGATCTGCGCCCAAAACACGGGCTACATTTTCCGCATAGGCATCAGCTCTACCACCGATTTGATTCAGGCCATGCGCTTCAATAATCTCTATCACCTCGTCCGTTCTAATAATATCTGCAGTCGGCCAGCCCATGCCAAGCCCGAGTTTCGATTGCTCAATTAGTTGACTTGAAATTTCCCAAAAATTATATTCTTTCGCCCCCATCACCCACACTGGAAGCATCGCAATTCGTTTTGGCCGAACATGTGCTAATTCTGGGGTATCATAAGTCATCAATCCCGCATTCGCATGCAGAACTTCATGGATAGAATTATAAAATGACTCAGCTAAGACCTCCGGATCGTCGCTTCCGCAAGGCACCTCTTGGATGAAAAGCACATTTCCCGAGCTAGCTTCGTAAATGCCAGCTATTAGATTAAAACTAGAGGTATCACCCGTCTGAACAGGCAATAGGTTGCCGAAAATAACATAATCCGCAGGAGTTCTGTATTTCATCTCTGTTGGATCATCAATCAGGATTTCAGCATCCAAAGATAATGCATATGCTCGCCGCCGGATAACCACCCTGACATTCGAATCCGCGAATAACCGATGCAAAACACCATCACGCATCGAAGTGGCCGTAAGTTCATCCTGTTTACTTAAGTCAGTTCCCAGAAAAGGCATTACGGCAACAGAAACCTGAGCGTGTTGCGCGTTGGACAAGCTCAACGCGGCATCCCCATACGCCCAGTAAGTCGATAGCAGGAACAAGGATAAAATATAGAACTTCATAGTCTAGCAGGGCGGAGGTCGAGGCACACCGTTAAGGTTCTAAATCGTCTCGATGCGACAACTCGAATTGCTGGTTAATGGAATGATCGAGTCTAGCGGTTAATAATTTGAGATTAGCTTGTCGGGGCAGTGGGAAACGGTCGAGTCTTTTTGATGACTCGTCGCAAAAGTTTGAGAGAGTCTATGACCGCGTCGAGCGTCGCATTCTGACCGGGACAAGAGGGGGAACCTACAAGTGTCCCGACTCCTTTGAGTGTATCGTAGTCACGTGTTGGGCTGCCATTACTAAAACCGCTTTAAGGCGTTTTAGCCTCGTCTTTTTCGGTAGCCGATTCTGTAACTATACGAATATTAGATACTGAAACTCTCGATTAGAAAGCTAATGAACCACTCGTCCGAAAAACCTTTGATTCCGCTCCCTCAAAATCTGACCACACATTTTGACCGGGATTCTTTTATTATTCGTCGAAAATGGTTTTCGGCACTGACATTCTTCCTACTTTTTTTCGCCATTTTCTGGAATGGGTTCATGGTCGTTTGGATGACGCTGGCGTTGAGGGACGGTGTCTGGATGATGGCGGCCTTTGGCTCCATTCATGCCTTAGTGGGCCTCTTTATGGCTTACTTTTGTGTGGCGAGTTGTATTAATAAGACCGATGTCGTAGTTGATCCCAACTATTTGACAGTGCGTCACTATCCGATGCCTTGGTTTGGCAGTAAGAAGATACGGGTGCATTCCATTCAGCAACTCTACTCGAAAGAGCATATCAGTCGCTCGAAGAATGGCGTCAATATCTCGTACCGGGTCTATGTATTGACCAATGACAACCGGGAGCAAAAATTGCTGACTGGGCTGACAGAACTCTCGCAGGCTCATTTTATCGAACATGAAATCGAGAACGTGCTGGGTATCAAAGATCAAGCCGTCGCTGGCGAATATCGAAAGTCGTAAGATGTAAATTTGTTTTTCCAAATGAACGACCCACGCGCCTGTCCGAAGCCAAAGCCTATCTGCAATCACGGCTGGAGGGCAGCGTTCCACCGCTGCCGCGTCGTGTGAGTTTTGCGTCCGGTTCAGTTGGCGGCCCCGCAAGCACGGCATGGCGGGAGCCATGCCCTCCAGCTGTGTCTGTCACGCACCGTGCTGCCGCGCCGGACACGTCCAGAGGGCCTGGCTCAGTTCAGCCAGCGGGGCATTTTCATAACTCCCTATTTCTTGACCGCTGCGATGACTGAGATTTCTACCAGCAGTTCCGGGCGAGCCATCCGTGCCTCGACGCAGGCGCGGGCGGGGGCATGGTCTTCCGGCACCCATGCGTCCCAGACTGCATTCATGGCGGCGAAGTCTTTCATGTCGCGCACATAGATGGTGGCCGACAGCATGTGCGCTCGGTCAGATCCAGCTTGCAGTAGCAGTTCGTCCACCTTTTCCAGCATGGTTTCGGTTTGCTCCGTAATCCCTTGTGTGGCGTCTTTGCAAACTTGCCCGCATAAGTAGACGGTATCATTGTGAATGACGATACGGCTCATTCGTTGCTCCGTTTCTTGGCGCTTTATATTCATGGCCCGCAGTGAAACTTGTTTGAGCAAAATAAAAAGATCAATCTGTCCAAAGGGGCCATGTATTTGGGTTCAGGTTCCTCCGTTCCAATCGGGACAAGAGTGTCCCGACTCCTTTGGGCTTCACGGAGGATGGACACTCCTGTCCATGTTTGCCGCGTCTTACCACACTTACGCGCTCAGCAAATAAGTTTTACCGTCGATTGCTTTGAATTGGCTGATGGTGATGCCGTAGGCTTTCTTGAAGGTGCGGGCCAGGTGACTGCTATCCGTAAAGTTCAATTCGTAGGCGATCTCTTTGAGTGACTGGTCGGTGTGCAGCACCTTGGTTTCGACCAAGCGGAGTTTTGCTTTAGTAATGTAGTTGGCCAGGCTGTCACCGGCTTGCTTTTTGAAATACTCTGAAAAGTAAGTGGGCGAGATGCCGAACTTTTCCGCCAGCGCGGGCACGCGGATCTTATACTTGTCCGCGAGGTGATTGTTGATGTAGCGCAAAATTTCGCCGAAGCGGTTTTCCACCTCATTGGCCTGCTCTACGTAGCGCTTTTCGATACTGCGGGCGAGGATGTTGAGAATGGAGGCGACCGTTCCGCTGATGATGGCGTCGGAGTAGGCGTCGGCCGACGCATATTCCTGGTAGATCGATTTGATGTTGTGGATGATGAATTCGCGCTCCCGTTCGGAGGCAATGATGTCGCCCGGCACCTTGTTATAATTCGCGAGAATATAAGCGATGCGGTCGAACCATTCACGGTGCTGGGTGAGCCCGTCCTCGTTGATGAAATAGTGATCGGTGAAGCGGATGTAGTAAAAGCGCGAGGGCTCCTGCACCTTGAAAGAGTGGCAGTCCAGCGGCGGCAGCAGGAAGATGTGTCCGGCTTTGTAGGGAAACTCGTGCTGGTTGATGCATTGAATGCCGGCGCCCCTCTCGACGTAAACAATCTCAAAGAAGCTGTGCTTGTGAGGGCGCTTGCCCCAGCTGGAGAGCTCCTCGACTTCGATCTCAAATATTTTTTTGGCGGATTCAGTGATCATGGTATATTTCTGGGTTCGTTGGCCTAACTAGTGGGCATATTTTGGCGAATATCCAGTGAAATCCTTGTTTTTTTCATTAATTGGCAGGCATTTCCAATAATTATACCGAACGAGCCATGTTTCCTACAAGGCTTTGCATTTGCGGGTGGCAAGCGACGCTGCGACAGTAGGGGCACACTCACATACGAAAACACGACCACACGAAATCACAAATTATGAAAGCAATCGGATACACACAAGCTAGCCCCATCTCGGCACCTGAGGCATTGATCGAGCTGGACATTGAAAAACCGCAAATCGGATCACGCGACTTGTTGATCGAAGTCAAAGGCATCTCGGTCAATCCAGTGGATGTCAAAGTTCGCATCAGCCAGGAAATGGGACCTGAGCCCGGCACGAGCAAAGTGATCGGCTACGATGCCGCTGGAATCGTCCGCGAGGTCGGCAGCGAAGTCCGTCTCTTCAAAGTCGGCGACGAGGTCTTCTACGCCGGAGACATCACCCGCCAAGGCACAAACGCGGAATTCCACGCAGTCGATGAACGCATCGTCGGCAAGAAGCCGTCCTCCTTGGACTTCGCCGAAGCTGCTGGCATGCCGCTAACTTCGATCACGGCCTGGGAGCTCTTGTTTGATTCGCTCGGCCTAAAGGAAGGCGAAGGCACTGGTGAATCCATTCTCATCATCGGCGGCGCGGGCGGGGTCGGCTCTATTCTGATTCAACTGGCCAAAAAGTTAACCGGCTTGACTGTCATCGCCACCGCTTCTCGGCCCGACACTGTTGAGTGGGTGCAGCAAATGGGTGCCGATCACGTGATCAATCACCGCGAGTCGCTGGTCGATCAGATGCAAGCCCTCGGCATCGCTCCGAAATACGTCGCCTCGCTCAACGGCACCGAAGAGCACCTGCCCGCTATCATCGAGTTGATTCAACCGCGCGGACACATCGCCCTGATCGACGACCCTGAAACACTGGATGCCACTGCGCTTAAGCCCAAGTCGCTCAGCCTGCGCTGGGAGTTCATGTTTGCGCGATCGATGTTTCAGACCGACGACATCGAGCAACAGCATCGACTCCTCGACCGCATCTCTGAACTGCTCGATGACAAGACCCTCGTTTCCACCGTGACCGCAAATCTCGGTAGCCTGACCGCCGAAAATCTGAAGCAGGCGCACGCCTTACAAGAGAGCAGCCGCGTGATCGGCAAGAATGTCCTAGGCGGCATCGAAGCCTAATTCTAAATCAACCAATAACTAAATAAAGAAAAGGAACTCATTATGAAAGCAATGCAACTCAATGCCTATGGCGCCGACTCAGTCTTTGAAGCCGCCGAAATCGAAACACCTGCCCTCAAGGCGGGGCACGTCCTCGTCAAAATCGCCGCCTCCAGTGTCAACACGGTCGACACGATGATCCGCAACATGGGCGAAGAACTCCCGCTCTCGCCGGCAACCCCCGCCATCCTCGGAATGGACTTTGCTGGCACGGTCGAAGCGGTCGGCGCAGGCGTCACAGACTATGCCGTGGGCGACGAAGTTTATGGCTGCGCGGGCGGTCTCGCGGATCTGCCGGGCACTCTGGCAGAATACATCGTGGCGGACAGCCAGTTGATCGCACACAAAGCCAAGAACCTATCCATGCGCGAAGCCGCCGCCTTGCCGCTGGTCGGGATCACCGCCTACGAAGGCCTCCAGCGCGCGCAGATTGCAGCCGGACAAAAGGTCCTCGTGCACGGCGGCTCCGGTGGTGTCGGGCACATCGCGATTCAATTGGCCAACCACTGGGGCGCAGAAGTTTACTCGACTGGCGGTGGCGATGCCCAGACTGCACTCATCGAGCAACTCGGCGCGACTGCTATCAACTACAAGACCGAGACCGTGGCCGACTATGTTGCCAAACACACCGACGGCGCGGGCTTTGATCTCGTCTTCGACAGTGTGGGTGGAGCCAATCTACTCAACTCCTTCGAGGCCGCAGCACTTAACGGGCAGATCGCTACCACCGTCACGCTCTGCGAGCTCGACCTCAGCGCTGCGCACTTCAAGGGCCTCTCGCTCCATGTCGTTTTCATGCTCATCCCAATGCTGCACAACCATAAGCGCGATCAGCACGGAGCCATCCTGCGCGCGCTCACCGAGATCGCCGAAGCCGGCGCCCTCAAGCCGGTGCTCGACGCAACTAAGTTCACACTCGAACAAGCTGGCGAGGCTCACGCCCGTCTCGAAAGCGGCAAGGCCATGGGCAAGGTCGTGATCGAGAACTAATTCGAAACCCGCCAACCATCCGCACACCATGCCAACACCACCAGTCAGTCCTGCCTACAGCTCCATCAACCGTGCTTACAACTCCGTGTTCCGTCCCGGCAAGTTGAGCCTTGGACTGGTGGTGCCGATTGAAGCCAACCGCAACAATCCGGTGCCGACTATGGCGCAGCATCTGGAGCGGGTGCAACTGGCAGAGCGCTTGGGCTTTGCCGCGGTCTGGTTGCGCGATGTGCCCTTCAACGTGCCGTCCTTCGGCGACGCTGGTCAGCTCTTCGATCCCTTCGTGTATCTCGGCCTGCTCGCGGGGCAGACCGAACGCATCGCGCTGGGCGTGGCCAGCATCGTCCTGCCGTTGCGGCATCCCGCCCATGTGGCCAAGGCCGCGGCGACTGCGGATGTGCTCTCGGGCGGACGCCTCCTTCTCGGCGTCGCTTCCGGCGATCGTCCCGACGAATATCCGGCCCTCAACTTGCCCTTTGAAAACCGGGGCGCTCGCTTTCGTGATAGCTTCGACTACATTCGCCGCATGAGCGAAACCGCACCGGAGTTTGCAAATGCCTATGGCCAGCCAGGCCGTGGCATGGACATGCTGCCCAAACCGGTCGGCGGACAACTACCGCTGCTCATCACCGGAGGCAGTCAACAGGCACCCGAGTGGGCTGCAGCGCACGGGGATGGTTGGATGCTGTATCCGCGTCCACCGGCCACACAGGCGCAGCTGATCCGCAACTGGAACGACCGCGTGATCGACGCCGGCCGCTCACCGCAGCCCGTCATGCAGTCGCTCTACGTCGACTTGCTCGACGATCCCGATGCCGCGCCACGCCCCATCCATCTCGGCTTACAAACCGGTGTGCGCTATCTGATTGAACATCTACAAGCACTGGAAGCCGCGGGCATCAACCACGTCGCGCTCAACCTGCGCTTCAATCAGACTCCGATCGAACAGACACTGCAGCAATTGGCCGACGCGCTCTTACCGCAGTTTCACTCATAAACCAAACACGCGATGCATAAAACCATTCTCATTACCGGAGCCACCGACGGCATCGGCCTCGAAACCGCCAAGCTGTTAGCCAACCCGGGGCACACACTTCTCCTGCATGGTCGCAACCCCGACAAACTGGCTAAGGTCGCCGCTACGCTGGGGACACTGACACAGGTCGAGTCCTACCTTGCCGACTTCTCGCGTATTGAAGAAGTCGATACGCTGGCTCGATCCATTATCAAGAAGCACGGGCACTTGGATGTCTTAATTAACAACGCCGGCGTTTACAAAACTCCCAGCCCGCTTACACCCGACGGCCTCGATGTGCGCTTCGTCGTCAACGCCATCGCGCCTTATCATTTAACGCAGCAGCTCCTGCCCTTGCTCGGCCAGTCCGGACGCGTGGTCAATCTCTCCTCCGCCGCGCAGTCGTCGGTAGATTTGCAAGCCCTCGCCGGGCAGCATCGCCTCGACGATATGGCCGCCTACGCGCAGAGCAAACTGGCGATCACCATGTGGACCCGTCACTTGGCGCAAGCCCATCCCGAAGGCCCCATGATCGTTGCGGTGAACCCCGCTTCCTTGCTCGGCAGTAAGATGGTCAAAGAGGGCTTCGGTGTCGCGGGCGGAGACCTGCGCATCGGCGCTGACATTCTTGTGCGCGCCGCGCTCTCCGACGAGTTTGGCGCGGCCTCCGGTCAATATTACGACAACGATATCAAACGCTTCGCGCAGCCACACCCCGACGCCTTGAACGAGACCAAGATCAACGCACTCGTCGACGCCATCGAAACAATACTATCGAACCACTAAAACATATTATGACAAAACTCACCATCACCGCCACCATTATAGCCAAGGCCGATTGCATCGATCTGGTTAAGTCTGAACTCGAAAAAGTCGTCGCGCCGAGCCGCAAGGAAAACGGCTGTATCAACTACGACCTACACCAGGACAATCAGGATCCTGCGCATTTTTTCATGTTCGAAAACTGGGAGACACGTGAGCTCTGGCAGGCACACCTCGAGAGCGCACACTTTAAGCAATTCGCCACCATTACCGAGGGAGCGCTTGAGAATCTCGCGATCCACGAAATGACGCAGATCGTATAAGCGAAGTCAAGTATGTGGAATCCTTGTAAATCACTGCACTCAACAGCTTTATCATCCATGAAAGCCAAACAAATACTCATCGCACTCACGGCCGCGCTGGCCACTCAACTAGTTGCCGCCACGCCCGCGGACTCCACGGTTGAAATCGTCCATGCTTCGCAAGTCGAGTGGACCCACCTCAATCCGAAACGCGGCGACCTGGCTCCCAAGGCTGGCACACTCTGGGGCGACCGCGAGGGCACTGGCCCGACCGGATTTCTTCTCAAGCCGCCACAGGACTTCGAGTCGCCGCCGCACATTCACAACATCTCCTACCGCGGAGTCGTGATTGAAGGCGTTATCCACAACGACGATCCCGGCGCCGCCAACATGTGGATGCCCGCCGGCTCTTTCTGGACCCAGCCAAAGGGAGAAGTGCACATCACCGCCGCCGCAGGCAGCGGCAGTCTCGCTTACATCGAGATCGAGGAGGGCCCCTATCTTGTGCAGCCAGAAGACGAAGCCTTCGACAGCGGCGAACGGCCCGTCAATATGGACAAGGACAACTTGGTCTGGCTTACGGCAGACGACATGAAATGGATCCAAGCGGACGGAGCCGCCATCGCCGTCCTTTGGGGTAAAACCGAAGCGGGACAGCTCAATGGTAGCATGCTCCGACTGCCCGCTGGTTTCAACGGCTCCATACTTACCGAAGCTAAGCGCTTTGGCGCCGTCATCGTGCAAGGCGAGCCCAGCTACACGCAAAGCTCAGGTGATACATTCACACTTGAAGCCGGCAGCTATGTCCGCTCGGTTGGCAGGAGCACCCACAAAATCAAAGCCGCTGACAACGAAGCCAGCACACTTTACATTCGCACCGATGGCCCGTATCGAGTCGTCGCGGATAAGTGAGGCCACGTTCCACAGACTAAACCATTCGGCCCACCGGAGGCTTTTATAGCGGAAAAATAGGTACAGGTTTTTGAACGTGAGTATGTTCCATGATTAAGTAAGATTCATATTTGTTACTTAATCATAGAACAACATGCCGTCACCTACTAAACAGCAACGTGTCCACGAAATCAGCAGCATAGCGATCAGTCGTGCCGTCGCCAAAGATGAGCTAGAACGACTCAGCCGCGGTCTCTATTGTCACCCCGAATTACTCAAGGATCTATTGGCATCCCAGTAAAACCGAACCACACCCGCCGACATTCCGGAATACGGAAAAATCCAGCGAGTTTCCTCAACCATACAGGCCGATCTCGAAGCTCTCGTTTAAGCACAATGCCAGACCTTTCAGTGAAAAAGTATAACTTACGCGATTGCCGTGAGCACTTTGAGTCGCATGCTGAAGAATTTCAGTTTCCAGACGAACCACAGGTCCAATGATTGTTCGCCTATACTCCAGCAATGTTCCCTGAATCCATACACTCGAACTTCCACAACTCTAGTTCATATCACCGGGGGGGAATTATATACACATGAAGCCTGAGGCCATTCACATCATGCAGAGTCTGTTCAATATATTGACACATCAGTACTCTGACGATCCCAAGGTAGAATTTTGGTTCGCACGTGACTTACAGAAACTACTCGGTTTTGCTCGCGTTCGTTCAAAGGGCGACGCAGCTCTCTTTGGCGGTCATCCCACACAAGCTATAAAGGAAAGTTCGGCATTACTAAAAGCACTGGCGTCTGCAGAAGATATCAAAAAGTTGGAACGTCGCGTAAAACGAGAAGAAAAGAAGCTGGAGGAAGGCGTTGGACGCTTACCGGAAGCAGGAAGGTACAAATGATTGCTATCCTCGTTGTTTATTTGAAAGAGAGGGAGCTATGAACCATGATTCACTCCTAGGCACTGGGAAACGGAGAGTGCTTTTTGTTTTGGGCTCAGGAGTGTCGCTTGAATCAGGCGCTCCGAATGTCACAGAATTGACCAAACAAATCCTCCAAGCGGATAATCAATTACTCCCGAAATGGTTTCAAAAGGTCGGTGGCGACAAGGAAGTTTATGCGATTCAGCAATTTCTGAAGCTACTTATTCAGGAATTTGAGCGATCCGGTGAAGTCGCCAATTACGAAGATCTCTTTTCAATGTGCCAGAAACTTTACGAACATGAGGTAGGCATGTCGATTGATGGCACGATTATTCGCTTTCGAGACTATATTTACCGGGAAAGTGCCCATCTGTGGCGACGTTATACTGATGGCGGTTATCTTGAGGAGGCCCCTTTGGGAGCGTTGTCTGATAAAGCAACTATTCTAATTGATCACTGTTTGAAGGCAATCCTTCGCAGTTGTGATGAACCTAAAGGCTTTGAATTAATCCTTGAAACAGTTATGAGACTGGGAGCCGATAGGGTTGATATTCTGACGCTCAATCACGACACGCTGATTGAAGCCGAATTAAAGAAGGCTGAAATTCCTTATACTTGCGGCTTTGATTCTGGCCTGCAGCAAGATGGAGATGTCGATTTCTTCGATGAAACTGCCTTCGTAAATTCTAATAACGTCAGAATCATAAAGCTACACGGCAGTTGGAACTGGCTCCGACTCGGAAAAAATATTAATGCAAATACAACACTATGGCGCTGGGGTATGCCTAACGATGAAGCTGAATGTTGGGACTTTTTGACTGATCGAGACGGCGAGAGGTTATTTGATAGTCTTTTAGAGAAGTCTACATTGACTGGGACGACTACCAAGACCACTGCATACACGCGTGGTATATTTGGTGAACTCTACATGGAAGCCCGAAAAATTCTAAATCAACATGATCGGATCATTTGCTCAGGCTATGGCTGGAGGGACGACGGCTTTAATTGGATGCTAAAAGAGTGGGTTGAGAGCGATTCGACGCGTGAAATTTTTGCTTCTTCATAACCGAGAAGTTAATGACTTCGAAAACAAGAAACCTTGGCTGTGGCCCGATAACTGGACTTGGGCAGAACCAAAGGGCTGGTTGCGATGGCATCCTCAATGGCTTTCTGAAACCCGTTTTCAAGATGTCTCCGATCAACTTTTAAATAGCATGCGAGTATGAGATTTATTTTTACCATTAATTTTGAACGAATCTGTTTTGCTGCGCTCGATGTGCTAGGACCTTAGAACGCATAATACTAAAAATTGGACAAACGAATAGCATTCGTGCTACAGGAAATGATAGCTGCTACACTAAACAAAAATGATTTGCTCACTATTAGAGGCTGTTACAGCTGAAACCGTTGTTAATTTTCTTTCTAGCATATTTGGCGTAGCGCTAGGCGCTGCTCTGGCGATCTTTGGTCAACATCGCTTGAATTTAGGGCAAAGAGCACAGCGAGTCGAGGAGGAGAGAGCAAAGATCGATCAGACTCGCTATGCTGCTTTAGTTGAGGCTCAGGTTGCACTGTTTCGTCAGGCAGAAACGATTATGCAACTAAAAGGAGATTTATTGGACCATGAGGACTTTCAAGCTGGGCGGGAATCCTATGGCTTATTGCCTGCATACGAATCTGTGGTGAGCGCTCCAGCTATTGAACTAGGAAAGGTGGCATTTTTGGCGCAAGGAAACAAAGGAGATCATGTGGATGCAGAGCTATTGCACGACATCCTTTTGGCTCAAGCCTCCTATGAAAATACACGTTTAGCTATCGTGAGGCACAATAAACATGAAGCATACATTAGATCTGAGTATCCTAGTGAAATGGTAGATGGGCTGGTTCGTTTTCCAATGTCGCCTGACTCATTCGATGCTCACATTGCGAGAGATTTAGTTGATAAGCTTTACGAGCTTTCCCCGCTTACAACACTAGTGTCCAAAACAGGTTTTGAAAAATAGCCTCACTTGCGTCGTAATAGGTTTGATGAAAAAGAATAACCTAACGCAAGGAGGCTATCATGAACATTGGCACGAGTAGTCTATTCAGCCAACTACTTTCTTTAGTGGATCGTGACGATTTTCGTCGATTGGTGCGCGATACAGGCAGCCAAGCTCGCAGCAAGGGCTTCGGAAGTTGGGACCACTTCGTTTCAATGCTGTTTTGTCAGCTAGCTCAGGCTAAGAGTCTGCGGGAGATCGACACCGGCTTGAGAAGTTGCGAAGGCAAGCTACAGCATTTGGGGATGAATGGTGCTCCGAGGCGATCAACGCTTTCTTATGCCAATGCGCATCGTCCACATGAGCTCTTCGAAAAACTGTTTTACCAGTTGCTGGCTAAAGTCAGTGAGGGTGCACCGAAGAAAAAGTTTCGCTTTAAGAGTAAACTCTATTCGCTCGATAGCACGGTGATCGACTTGTGCGCTTCAATGTTCGATTGGGCAAAGTTCCGTTCCACTAAGGGCGCCGCCAAACTACACCTGCTCTTGGATCACGATGGCTGTCTTCCATGTTATGCTAGGATAACTGAGGGTAAAGTGGCCGACGTGACAGTGGCCCAGCAGCTCAAGCTGCCAAAGGGCTCATTGGTCGTTATGGATCGCGGTTATACGGACTACTATATGTATGAGCGTTGGTCCGCTGAAGGCGTAGGCTTCGTCACGCGCCTGAAAAAGAATGCCGAGTTTTATGAGTTCAAAGATTATCCTGTAAAGCCGGGTGGCGTCGTCGTTTCTGATCATACCGGCCAGTTCAATTGCTTTGAGGCGGGAAGACGAATCAAAGGAACCTACCGCAAGGTTGTCGTTTGGATTGAAGAGAAACAGCAGCATATGGAGCTGCTCACCAATCGCTTTGATCTGAGTTCGGCCACGATTGCAGAGATCTATAAACAGCGCTGGCAAATCGAATTGTTCTTCAAGGCCATTAAGCAAAACTTGAGAGTGAAGACCTTTGTCGGCACCTCCGCCAACGCAGTCAGAATACAGATTTGGACAGCACTGATCGCTATTTTGCTGATCAAATACCTCCAGTTCAAAAGCCGCATGTCCTGGGCGCTCTCAAATCTGGTCGCTCTGTTACGCTGGAACCTCTTTACGCACAGGAATCTATGGAAGTGGATCGATGATCCGTTCATGCATAGCCACCCGCCGCCAGAGGATGAGTCATACCAGACCGTTTTGGACGGCATCGCCTCAACTTAACCCAAGCATCCTAGGCATACTTCTGAAAAGTCACCTCAATCACTTCTCAACACGCTAAAAATCAAGGCATCTTACCGAGGAATCCTCTGTTTTGGACAGCAGTGCGCTTACAATTAAGCAGTGCCTAAGCACTTCTAATAAAATTGCGGCTCACGTCCAATCATTGTATCCTGATGCAATGCCTTTAAAGTTCAATTTGGAGGTTAAACGATGAACCGAGTATTCTACAAATTCAGGAGTCATAGGAATGGCGAAGATCTCGCTAGGACTCTGCGGATCATCTCAGAGGGCCAAATTTATGCGACTAAGTTTCGTGAGTTAAATGACCCCGCTGAGGGAGACTTCAAGATGGCTGACGGAAGTGCCGCAGATCTTGAAACTCGTAAGGTTCTCCATACGCAGATACGTGTCGTGTCCTTGTGCCGGTTTTACTCCAATGCACTGCTATGGAGCTATTACGCAGACTCCTATTCAGGTGTCTGTCTCGCAATTTCATTCCCTGATGATCATCAGCCGGAGAGTGTCATCTACAATGCGCTTCATGACAGTATTGTGCCCGATCGTTACGCGTATGGTCATGCCGAGGCGGCTAAGCGACATGCTCGACGCAAACTCGATTATTGGAAACACGAACTCGAATACCGCGTCATTAAACTTGCGAATTCGGAGGAGGATAAACTCTTTGTTCCTTGTACCGTTCACGGTGCGCTTTTTGGAGTCAACACTCCAAAGGAAGATCGCTCTGCGATCGAAGATGCAGGGAAAAGTGTAAATCCTGATTTCTTTACCGACGAAGTTGAGCTAAGCGCAGGCTTTAGTCACCCTTGCTTGGGAACTGGGCTCGGAGCTCATCCTAGGGCGAGGAATAATCCTTGGTGGCTGAGTGATGGTGGAGGTCCTTTATTTAGAACAGATACAAACAAGTGCTTTAAATGCGACGCACCTGAAATTGGAGACCTGAAAAATGGTTACTTCCTCGAAGAGCATTTACTTAAGGAAGTGGACGCTCCAGATTACAAGCTGAAGGCGAACACCATACTGCTCTGTCCGAGTTGCCACAGAAAGGCCCATATTGATCGAGACTTTCTAAGGCATCTTGGAGGAAATCGATGAAAAATGAACACTCAATTCGTATGCCACTATATGGAACGTTTTCATGTGTATAGTCTCAGCATGGTACGTCAGCTAGGGCTACCATTTATTGTGGCCTGCTTCATTCATGCTCCGAAGGATGAAAGAGGCATGTCGAATGGAATCTTGCTCCGTAGTCACATGGCCGAAGCGGGCGAGATTCCCTAGCAAATTAATTCATTTTGCCTCATCTACTCATTTGCTTGTTCCTGCAGACAGGCATCCCATTGGAGTGCAATTTGTTCGGTCGACAGAATGCAATCAGACATTACCTTAGAGTGGAATTGATCGACTTCAATGAATGGCCACTTCACTCAACGGACTGAAACGGCTGGCCTAGCAAGTAGGAAACGACTTTCAAGGCGGCATCGTCTTTTACGACGGCAGGTCCGTTCTGCCCATCGACAAAACACTCAATCTCTGCGCCGTTCCAATTTCCAAACTCTGGGAATTATAGGGCTTCGTATGGTTGAACGCCGCCGACGTGAATTGGGTGAGTGACAATTCCGACACCGCAGCCAAAGACGGACCCAAAGTCGCCTTTCTTTGGGGTGGCACCGAAGCGGGCCAACTCAATGGTAGCTATATCAAATTGCCCGCCCATTTTTCCGGAAGCATTCATAGTCGCGGCACACAGTTCGGTGCCGTTGTGATTAAAGGACAGCTCACTCACGCCGCAACGGATGAGCCCTTAGCGCCTGGCAGTTATTTCAGCTCTAAGGAAGCGACATTGCATCAAGTGCAAACGAACGAGAGCGAGGTCGTCCTGTATGTCCGCGCGAATGGCAAATACGACATCGCTGTGGAGTAGGGGATCCAACAGGAGCATGGACACTCTATGGCGTCGTCACGGTGTATTCGATATTCAATGCTTCGGCGATTTCGATTAGGGTGTCGGCGTGGTGGCCGATGCCTAGGGCGAAGTGGTGAGTGGGGCCTTCGGTGCACCAGCGCTTGAGGAAGGTTCGCACGTCGGGCTTGAAGACGCCGTGGGTGTTGGTGTTGCCGGTGGGCGGGATGGGACGGTCGGCGGATTCGCCTTCGGCGATGATGAATTTGAATTTGCCTGCTGCGGTTTGCCCGATGCTCAGCATGGTGATCGGGCCGGTCTTGATTTGGAATTCCACGCCAGCGCCGCTGCCGGGTTTGCCGTGGTATTTCTTTAGACTGCGAATCACGGGCTTGTTGGCGGCGATGTTGATGTGGTGGGGGCCGTCATGGCCGACCAATACGCTGTCTTGTTGAAAGTCGATGGGGTGGAACTCCGCGAAACTGCCGCCGATGTCGAGGCGGTCCATGATCATCATGGCGATACAGGTCTTGAGGTCGTACTCGCCGCACATGGGGAATCCGCCACCGGTTAGGAGTGAGTTGGCGACGATGAGATTCGTCACTAGCGTGCGCAGCTCGGATCCGGGCTTGGCTTCGTAGTAGTAGGCAAAACCGTCGATGTTCTTGTCCTTGATCAGGCCTTCCAGCGCGACGCCTGCTTTGGCGGCGTTTTCCAGGTCTTGATCGGTTAGCTTTTCAGTGAGCGGATCGGACTTCGGATCGGGGGTGTCGAAGAACTCTAGAATTTGCTGTTTCCAGCGTGCGACGGCTGCTTGGTCGGGGGATTCGTAATGCTTGAACAAATCCTCGGGCTCCACGGCCACCACGTGTGGGCCAAAGCTGGCGGTCAGCGCGGTGGGATCGGTGTGCATGTCGAGCATTGACTCCAGCACGTGTCCCATCAGTCCGATGCGGGAGGTGCGCAGGCTGTGGAGCACCTTGGCGATGCGACACCATTTGTTGATTTCTTCCAGTGCGATGGGGTCGTTATTCTCGTGGCCGAGGATGACGGGCGGAGCCTTGCGTCCGAAGCGAATGGCGACCCCAGTGAATTCCGGGACGGAGCAGAAGTCGTCGTTGCAGAGCTGCATGTAGGTGGTGCCGTTCGGGTAGTCCATCGCTTCCAGCGGTTGCAACGCGACCAGTACGATGGGCACATTGATCTCGCGACAGAGCACGCCGAAAGTGGAGGAGGTGCCGTAGGTCGCCATGTCGACGAAGAGCAGGTCGATATCGGCTGCTTTGATTGTCGGGATGGCGTCATAGGCGACCTGTGCGTTGTCGATCATGCCGAAGTTGGCCACCTCGACTTCGTTGTTTTCAATCAGGCCTTGCAGCACTCCGATCTTGCGGTGTATCTCGTCGAGCAGTCCGTCGAACTGAGGCCAGTAAATGTGGTGGCCGATGCCGAGTAGGCCAACGCGGGCCTTGAGTGGTCGGATGCGTGCAACGGAGGGTGCAGCGTTTGTGTGCTCGGATGTATTCATCTTAAGTCGTCTCGTGATTGGATGGATTATAAAAAGGATTCGCCTACGCGATCGGCTTATACCACAGAGCTTCGATTTCGCGTGCAGCGTCTTGGAGGCAGTCCAAGCTGCGTTCGAACTGTCCCTTTTTCTTCATGCGCAGGGTGGGGGCGCTGGCGCCGATACTGGCCGTGACTTCGCCCCAAGGATTGCGGATCGGAACGGCTACGGCGCTGATGCCTT
This sequence comes from Coraliomargarita algicola, assembly GCF_033878955.1. Lineage (NCBI taxonomy): Bacteria > Pseudomonadati > Verrucomicrobiota > Opitutia > Puniceicoccales > Coraliomargaritaceae > Coraliomargarita > Coraliomargarita algicola. The sequence continues at coordinate 1,421,641 of NZ_CP138858.1, read as the reverse complement.
CGCAGCATTCGTCGATGGTTTTGGCATAACCTTGCTTTTCGACGCGTGCCAGCTCGCGGCGCAGTGCATTGGCATCGACCAAAGTGCGCGCCGTATACGGTTTCAGTTCGGTCTGTTTTAAATAGGTGCCTAGGTCTTCTGGCGATAAGGAAGCGAGCAGCACTTTGCCAAAGGCGGTGCAGTAGGACTGGTCACTCACGTCTTCAGGCTCCCGCGCCCGCAGTGCTTGAGTGCTCGGAATATAGATCAGGTTGACGATGCGCCCATGTTCGATGGCACCCAATAGAACGCTCTCGTCCAGTTGTTCGGCGACACGATGCACTGTGGGACTCGCCGTTAGCGTCAGAGAGTTGCGGAAACTTGGATGTCGGCCCAGTTGCATGACGCGCATGCCGGGGGTGAAGACTTTGCTCTCAGGATCCTGTTCCAGATAGCCCTCGTCGCAAAAGGTCCGCGCGATGTTGTGAACGGTGGCCGCATTCAGACCGAGCTTCTTCGCCAGCGCACGCGTGCCGATTCCCTTTCTGGAGGTATAGACGGCTTCCAGTAGGTTTAAGCTTTTGACGAGTGTGCTGACGGATGGCATAGTGGTTTAATATAAGTAAACATATGTTCTGGTGTTAATCGATAAGAATGCATCTAAGCATGCGCTGTCTAGAGCTATTTAGATTTATGCATTCAATCTTGTTTATTATATCTTAACGATGTGGGGCAGTCGACGCGGCGGCTAGCGTCGTTGCATGAGCCTAACGGATCAGTATGTTTCACACTATTGCTCAATTCAGAATGCAGGGGCTTCACTTGCTGCGGCCTGCATAGCTGAAAGCGACGCATGGGTGAAGCCCGCCGAAGCATGGCTCAAAACTGCTGCGGTCGTCACAAGTGACGCCCCTACGAGAAGGTGCCTGTCTTTGATGTGGATGTGGCGAACCCACGGCTGTAGCTCTTGCCAAGAGGTCAATGGAGATCGTCCGAGCTTTTTCCATGTATGGTGCGAGTCCCAGAGTAGACCGACGTTTTTTTTTGGGGGGGGGCTGAAGAAAAATTATTTGCTATTCAATTGTATGCGCGCATGCAGGCGCTGGGCCATCATTTCAAAGCCAGCGTCGTTGGGATGCACGGCGACTCGGTCGAAATATCGTGGATCGTGGTCAATGAGTTCCGGGCCCTCGATGAGGTGGAGCTTGGCGTCGCGACGCGATTGGATGATGTCTCTGAGAGCCTGTCGGTATGCGTCCAGTGGGATGTTGGCGCGCGCGGGTTGCCAGCTCGGGGGCACCCAGAGTGGGGTGATCAGGTAGACCGGGAGATCCGCTTGATTCTTGCGTAAGTTGTCGAGGAATTGCTCCATGTTCTTGCGGAAGCTGGCGATGGGGCGTCCGCCTTGTCAGTCGTTGACGCCGATGAGTACGGTCGCAAGATCGGGGCTGAGTGAGGCGATGAGCTTGGCATCCTCTGGGGCGGAACTGCGTCCACCGTAGCCGGCGTTGATCAGTTCCCAATTCTTTTGCTCCGCGAGTCGGTAGGCATAACTGCGGTCGACACGACTGGAGGTGAAGCCCTGGGTGACGGAGTCGCCATAGGCGACATAGCGCAGTGCGCGCTTTGAGGTGAAAGTTTCGAGCGCTGCGCCGGAGTTGAGGTTCAGACCAATGAATTCCGCGGCATCTCCATAGGGGAGGGTGAGCTCGTAATCGTGAAAGCCCACAGTGTGTGGATAAGGGAGCTCAATGGCTACGATCTCGGGGCTGCGCACTTTGGACGTGGCGGCGGTTTTAAAAGTCCACTCGCTTTCGCTGTGACCATTGACACTGTAGATCCCAACGCTGTTGCGAGCAGTCGTTGAACTGTGGTTTTCGCTGTAGTAGAGGTAGGCGGTGATTTCAGAGGCATCGGTGCGGAAGGCGATGCGCGTGCCAGGGTTGTCCCAGCCGTAGCCTTTGCCATCTAGTCGGATGCGCCGATTGAACTGCAAACTCTGGACGGGCTGACCCTCAAGGGTGCGTGTCAGGATCTTTTGGCTGACATATCCGCTGCTGTGAATCTTCGGGTGATCGGCCGGGACGGTGATTTCGGGCAGGCGGATTGCGGCATGCATACTTTGAAGGAGGGTGAGTGCCACTACTAGGCTTTTGAGGTGGGGGATTTTAGGCATTTTGAATTATGCGTTGTTTAAAATAGAAAAACGCTAATGCGAGATTCGGCTCATTCGGCGTTGATACGATTTTCAATTAACAAATTATTCGCAGATGGATCAAGCCTTCGGGATGAATTCTGTTTACTATAGCTTAACGCACGCACCCTATGAATTTGAAAAACGTCACCCTTGAATTGAGCTCAAAACCCTTTCTCGACGACTCTCCGGAGATGATGGAGCAGGTCTGCCGAAGAATGTATCGCCAATGGAAGCCTCTGACGGATGTAGCGGATCGCATCTCGGTGCTGTTGTGGATTTCGGATGGCAGTGAAATCCTGGAATTCACGGGTGACTTGCAGCAGACTTTTGAATGGGCCTACTGGTGTGGCTGCGCCAACCCAGTTCCGCCGCGCGGTGATGAGTCGGCGCGCGAACGTGTCAATACGCATCATTTTCCAAAAAAATATCGTGAAGATGCGGCTCCCCGCAGCTATGCTTGGCTCAAGGATTTGATTGCCACCATCAAGCAGGTGGGGGCGGACATGACGGACTGCGACATCCGCGTGGGCGCAACTTTTGATAATGGTCCGGAGTTTGCCCGTTCGGATTTTAAATTTAACCGCCACCGGGAAATTGCGCAGGGCAATACGCTTTATCCCGGCAGTTTTGTGACCTGCAACTCGACCCTGCACGCGGATACGCGCGCGTATGCGGCCTTCCCGGATGGGATTCCTGAAGGGACGTCACTCGGAGCCTATCTGGGAGCGCAGTTTCGGGCCTTGGCTGAGGCAGTTGGTTACGACTACATTTGGCTGTCCAATGGTATGGGCTTCGGCATGGAGACCTGGGGGATCAAAGGCGCGCTGTTTGATAAGCAGAACTTTCGTCCGGAAGAGGCCGATGCGGCCGCAGAGGCCATGTTGCAATTCTGGCGTGAGTTCACACCACAGTGGCCGGCGGATAAAATAGAGACCCGTGGTAGTAATTTCTCTGCGGGAGTGGAGCTGTCGACCGATGCGGCCCCGCTGAAGGAGCTGTACTCGGAGTATAAAATTGCGCCGCCGGTCAATTCACCCTGGGCCGCGCTGAATTTCAATACTGGCCTGGAGTTGGCCGCTTGGATGTCGCACGTGGCCGTGTTGCCGGGCGACTATTTCCCGTATCGTTTTTATCCCCACGATCCCTGGTTTATGAATAGTCCCTGGCTGGATCGCTATGGACGTGAGCCCTGGGACATTTATCTGCCGCTGAGTGTGTGTCGTTTGGATGAAAGCGGGCGTGCGCAGACTCCGAACAGTGTCGCCTTTCTGACGATTGACGATACACTCGGTCGCATGCCCGATCAAGTGCCGGACGAAGTGATTCCGCATATTAAAGAGGCCCTGCGACACGCGCCCGATCAAGCCGGTCCGCTGGTCTGGGTGTATCCTTTCAATGAATATACGGACCTAGTGCGCGGCGCAGAGTGTCGTCCTGACGTTGTCTTTAACGAAGATATGTTTCTCGGAGAGGCGATCCAACAGGGGCTGCCGCTCAATACCGTGATCAGTAGCGACAACTTTCGCCAGCTCGTGGCAGGGGGCACTGGCCAGTTTGATGCCTCCGTGATTGTGGCACCGGTGACGGCGTATGATGCGGTGAAAGGCCATATTAAACAAGGAGGGGATGTTCTCTTTTACGGAGCCTTGGCTGGGGCTCCCCAGACACTGCTGGAGCTGCTCGGTCTCGAAGTCGGGGAGGCCGTCGATGGAGAGGTCGAAATTCAGTGTATCAAAGATCTGGATACTTGTTGTGATGGCTCGTTGGCACAGCGTGCCTACGTGCACCCGCAATACTCGGCCGGTGGGCTAACGGAAGTCTTCGCCGCTGGTCGTGAGTCAGGAGCCGAAGTGATTGCTCAAGCGACGCAGGGTGCCGCTGGTGCGACACGCATCCTTGCCATGACGCGCGCCGTATCCGCTGATCAGCGAATTGGCTTTGTCCGCAGCTTGCTACCCGCGTCCGATGAAATCGATCCGAACTCCCATCACTTCGATTATGCCGCAAAGGAAGAGGCGTTTCCAGTGGAGAAACTCATGCGCGCGGTGCTGGCGAAGTATCATTGGCACTTTGCGTATGAAGCGCTGGCTCCCGACTCCATTGATCCGCGCATCTGTATTTCCAGAGAGGGGAATGGATTCTGGTATTCCATCTTTGCGCCGGACACGAGCACCTCGATTCAAACCTCGACACCCTACGGTGCACCGGTGTTGACAGAGATGGAAACCTTCGTCGCTGCCGGGCGCGCGCAATGGCATCCCGGCAAATGCTGGCACAAGGAGTGTCGCTGCTTCGTGCGGCAGGAAGCAGCCAGCGTGATCCGCTCGAAGATTCTGTTTGCCGCCTATCCGCAATATCACGATCGTCGCACTTACCACGGACTACAGGGGGCCGATGTCATCTTTTATCCACCCACAGAATATCTCGACACAATGGAGGTCGTGCACACCGCCCAGCCCGCTTCCGTCGAGGAGCTGCTCTTGCAAGAGCCTATGGCCTATGAATTGAAGACTGACGCCAGTGGAACTTACATTGAGATCAAAGACGTGACAGGGAGTTTGTCATTCTCCTGGTGATACGGGGCGACGCTTAGGCTTGGATCCTTGGGGAATGCTGAGCTTCAAGGGTGGGGCTCCAACAAGCGTAGCCTATTCGATAAAGCACTGTGATCGTCTACGAAGCGGTTCGAAAGTGCGCCAAATATTGTCTGTTATCTCTCAGAAGAATAGCTGTGTTCCTATTTATAAAAAATCGCGGTTTTTATCGCGTATGCTTAACGGCTGAAGCCGGATCGCTTACCGTTGAGTGCATATCCTCAGGTACGAGTGAGCGCTTCAGCGCTTGGGCATGAGTCGGGGGAAGCCGGCATCGCGCAACTCGGGCGCAAATGAAATGTGAAGGGCTACGTATTTTATGTAAGACTTTTCTTTGCTTTGTTGTATGCTGTGGATGCCTAGAGTATTGGACTGATTATGATGACTTCCTTACTCCATCGAATGACAGGTTCTTGGTTTTTATTGCTGATGGGCAGTTTGCTTTGTGGGCTGCTTCATGTCGGCTGCGCTAACAGTCTGTCGACGGATGCACCGATCAAAATTGCGCTGATTGGCGATTCCACCGTGTGTGAGTATCCGGCGGAGGCTAAGCTGCGGGGCTGGGGGCAAATGCTTCCGAAATTTCTTCCTGAGCATGTTGAAATCTTCAATGCGGCGCGTGGAGGACTGAGTACCAAAACGTATCCGGACTGGCTGTGGATACCGTGTTCTGGAATCGAATGCGAATTATCTTTTGATTCAGTTTGGGCATAATGATTCACACGCCAAAGGGCGGCCGGAATCGACCGATGCCGCGACGGATTATCGAGACAATCTGGTTCGTTTCATTCAGGAAGCACAGGCCGCCGATATCGAACCGATTCTGGTCACGCCTGTGCGCCGGCGCACCTTTAAGGAGGGCCAGTTGACGACTGAGCTTTCCCCGTATCGGGATGGGATGTATGCCGTGGCCGAGGCCGAAGGTGTCAAGCTGATCGATTTACACGAACTTAGCGGACAACTTTACACCGATTTGGGGGAGGCAGGCTCGGAAGCCTTTACGCCGAATTTTGTCGATCACGCCGATCGCCCCGGTTCGATGGACCGCACACATTTCACAGAAACCGGCGCGACTGCGATGGCGGCATTGGTCGCGAAAGAGTAAAAGGTCTAATAGCATCACTGGCCGAGAGGGCCGAATGAATACTAATTAAAAAATGATCGGTAGCGCAGCAGCGTCTTCGCTGCGCAAGTCAGTTTGAAGTCTTTTTTTTCGTAAGTGCGCCTTGAAGGCGCAAATGACCATTTCTTAGTCAGGTTGGCTAGCTAGGATGTCATTCTATCTTGATAGCTTTCGCGAGTAATATTTACTATTTCTGAATTTTTACAAAGTTAACTGGCGTGTTAACTTTTAGGGGAAATGAAAGAAGTTCAGTTATTCAGGTGAGCGGATGGCAGTAGTCCTGTTGAGGAGTTTATTGATTGCCTCACGGACAAGCAGGCGCAGAAAGTTACTTGGGTGCTGAAGCTCATTGAAGACATGGATATTATACCAGCTCAATACTGGAAGAAGTTGACGAATACGGACGATATCTGGGAAGCTAGAATTCAGTTCGCTTTTTCAGTAGTGATTGGCTAGCCACCTTAAAGCCCGTATCAAAAAGGTGAGGGCTTATTAGTTCCTAGTTGGTGCCTAGTGCGGATGTGTGTGTCGTGCTTGTGGATGGCTTCGGTGCGGTAATGATTTTTTGAACCATTCGGATCGTTTCTAAATGATGGATACCTTCGCCAATTTCGACCACAGCGAAATCATCGACTTTCTGGCTCTTGGTCGCTTTTCCATTGTATCGAATACCCCCCGCTCCACCGGGGAGTGGCACTTCGACTTGCGCGGTCATTCCTTGCGGAATGTAGACTGAGAGCGCGAACGGCATTTCAGGCGTATTGCGCACGCGGACTTCGACTGGGCCAAGTGGAGTTGGAACTTTACCCATCGCTCGATTCAAAGGTGATACCGAGTAGGGTCGAATCCGTGCCTTAACAAAGCCCGGTTCCATAGAATGAACTCCCAGAATAAAGCGAGGGATGAGGTTGGCGGGTGCCGCACCCCAAGCATGATTCCAGTCTTGATTCGGCTTGTACTTTTGATCCCAGGCCTCGTAGGAAATGGTAGTTCCGGTGTTGACCATGTGTTTCCAGCTACGGTCATTATCCGCCAACATTATATCAAAGGCTGCCTGTGCATTTCCGTATTCGAACAATGCTTCAATGAAATACTGAGCCGCATAGACGGAGCAGCGCATGCCGCGGTTTGCGACCCAATCTGAAACAGACTGTTGGTGTTCTTCTGGAACTAGGCCGAAGGCGAGTGGAAAGAAATTTGCGTGCGAAGAACTGTGTTCGGTGTGCACCCCGTCTAAATAGATGCCTTTTTCTTCGTCGAAGAAAGCAGCTTGAAAGGCCGCTAAGCCATTTGCGTAGAGTGCCGTGTATTCTGCCGCTTCTGCGGTTTTACCCTGTGCCTTGGCCAAGAATTCCATAAGTTTCAACGAGCGTAAGTGAAAGGCATTGATCACAGTATTTCGCTCAGTAAAAACGAACTCATCACGTTCGGAAGGGGGCCAATCCACTAGATCGGGACGCATTTGTCCGCGAACACTGTGGATCAGGTTATCCTCTCCACGTCGCTCCAACAGTAGCTTGCTCTTCGTTCTCTCATAGTTCTCTTCTAGCCACTGTTGGTCGCCAGTCTCCATGTAATCCGCGTGCAGCATAAAAACCAAATGTGAAGCCCATTCAGTCGGCCATGTGGGGTGGGTAAAGAAATGATCGAAGGTGTCACGCGCCATTTGTTTATCGTGATCTACATAATAATGGCTCAATTGATTTAGATAGGCATCTGCCTCGTAGGGAGTGCGTTCACGATCGCCATCCACATAAACACTCGCGAAAGTCGTTGCTTTGATTGAATACTTGCACAGTTCCCAAATTTGGTTGAGCAAATCGTTGGACGAGATGAAGTCCGCAGCGAAGTCATCCCAATTCTTCGAGAACGCGGACCGTCGCACGATCGAGTCACTGCTGAAGGCTGCGGGCCATCCTTCGATCTCGACCCATCGGAAAGGAAGGATCACGCCCCATTCTTCGGGTGTTAGAATCGCAGTCGCATGTGGTGGAGGCATTGTCTTTGTATTGCGTTTATCAGCTTCGGGGGCGACGACGATGGACGTTTGCCCATTCAATTCGACAGTTGCCGCCTTATAGCGAACCGACCCGGGCGGCTTGCGATTGACACCTCCATCCTTGAAGTCTTCACCGAAATGCACTGTAATCCTTCCCTCTTTGCCGGGTGCAGGTCGAAGTTCGATGTTTCCAAATGAGACTTTGCCAAAATCGACCAGAATAGTGCCATTGTCCGACAGAACTATCTCGACGGGCGACTCTTCGACCAAGTGCGCCGAGCTCGCGAACATCTCATTTGGCAGCAGTAGAGAGTAGCCCAGTATGAGGGCAACAGCAGGGGGGTGAAAAAGCTTCGAAGGCTTTAGTAACTGAGTATGGTAACGCATGCCTTTTAGAATTGTTCGGGGCTGCATCATTTAAAGTTTTACGGCCTTAATTGTTTACTTTGATCACAACTTCTTTTTCTGGCTGTGTTGCTGACCGTGCAGCGGTTATCTTGTGAGTGCCCGGTTCCTGAATCCATCTATTGGAGGCGACATCAAAAAAGGAGAAGGCTGTCCAGTGCAGTGGGATGTCGACCGTTTTAACTTCGCCGGGGTGGAGATCTAGCTTGGCAAATCCAGCCAGCTCCTTGACTGGCTGTTCAATACTGGATTCGAGGTCGGATGCGTAAATTTGGACGACCTCCTTACCTGTGACAGTAACGGTATTTTTGATCGAGACTGTAGCGATATACGGATACAAAGGGTCGGAGGATTGTTTCACTCTGAGGTCCTGATAGTCAAAGGTGGTGTAGCTCAATCCGAATCCAAAGGGGTAGCGCACATTGATATTGTTGGCATCAAAGTAGCGGTAACCAAACTCATTGACGGTATCTCGATAGTGTCCGTTCGATCCGTTGTAAGGGAGATCTTTAGCTCTGTAGGGCCAGGAGATCGTCAGCTTGCCCGATGGGTTGACATCGCCGTAGAGGAGGGCGGATATGATATTGCCGCCCTCTGATCCGGGGTGAAACACCTCCATGATGGCAGGTGTCTGCGCTTCCCAGCTGTTCATTTCCACGCCGCCAGCAGTGAAGAGCACAACGACGGTGTGCGGATTCGCCTTAACCACTTCTTGAATCAACTCCGCCTGCCATGAGGGCAATTCGTATTGCGAGCGGTCCGAGTTCTCACCCTGTATTGAAATACGACGGCCCCTTGTGGCAGGATCTTCACTTTTTAGGTCGTCTCCAATATTAAATCGTTGCCCGACGCCTACGCAGACAACAGCGACATCAGCTGCCGCGGCATTGACACGTGCCGCTTTGAAGAGGTCGGTCCCCTCTGGAGGAGGGGGCGCATAGGAGACTGCAAGTCGACCGACAAAACGCCCGCCTTTGGTTGCCGCCTCAACGATTACATCCTGCACGCCTGCCTTCTCGAAGGTGTGCCAGAATACTTTTTCGGTGCCTTCGCCAGCCTGCTCGTCCCACTGACGATAAATTTCGTGACCATTGATTCGAATGCTGACTGCGCAATGCGTGTTCACCTTGAACATATACTTGCCTGCTTGCGGGATGTCGATTTGACCAGTCGCCCGCACGCTTGCTTGGAACATATTCTTCAGTCCGGGGATGCCATCCTTGACTTTGGCAAACTCTCTTGGATCTTCAAAATCATAGACGCGATCTGCCGCTGCTGCGCTGTCGAAGACGCGCGTCGCAATCTGAGCAATTTGTTCGTGCGAGAGAGCTTGATTCCAGGTCCGTAGATCGTCTACCACGATTGCCAGCGAGCGAGCGCCGCCGACACGAGCACCACCAATGTAGTAATTAAAATCAGTTATTGGCTCACTGAGTTCAACACTAGCGAGTGGCTCACCGTTACGATAGAGCTGCAGGGTCTCACCATCCGAAACCAAAGCAACTGGAGTCCATTTGCGGTTCATGTCGTCCCAATTTTTAGTATTGAGCGCTGAATGCTCGCCTTGACGAACCATCAAGCCACTACTGCGCACATCGGCGTAGTTATTATCGTTTGCCCAAAGATGCATGAGCGCGGCGTTCGGATTTAAGAACTGCTCGTCCCACTTCAACCAGCAGGTAATCGTCCAGCCCTCCTTGGCATTTTCGATAGAGCCGATTTTGACACGTTCACGTCCGTTGGTAAGGAATGCTTTGCCGTTGATTCCTTCGGTGGAGTAAGCAGCCGGTCCAGGAACTATGTTTGAAATGTCTAGCTTATCCGCTTCGACCGAGTGGATGACGGGACCTTCCAGTTCGAGGCCGTTAAAGAACTCAATTTTGCAAGGGAAGTCGTAGGCGAACTGTGGCCATTCATTCCAATAAGCTCCATTACAGCCTTCTGACACCGTGAAGTCGATACCGCGGGCTCGGAAAGAGTCCGCGAGCGTGATGCCATAGCTATCGTAAACAGTGCTGCTCCCTTGATTCCCGACAGTTAGATCGCGATTATCAGAAAAAGGACCGATTAACGCGACTTTTTGACCTTTCTTTAGTGGAAGGGTCGAGCCTTCATTTTTGAGTAGCACAGCGCCTTCGGTGCCGGCTCGGAACATCATTTTTTGAAAGTCCGGGAAGTGGTAGCCTGAAGGAGTTTCATCTCCGAAATAGGACAAGTTTTTGAGCTTTAGCATTGTGCTTTCCATCAAGCGGGCATCAATGTCTGCCATCGTTAGGGAACCACTCTTCAGTGCTAATTCGATGGCAATTTGTGTCATTCTGCGATTGCCTGGCAATTCTGCATTGAGCCCATTTTTGATCGCCTGGGCTGGGTCGAAATAGGCACCCCAGTCCGACACAAAGAAGCCTTTGAAGCCCCACTCATTACGGGCTATATCCAATAGCAGTGTTTTACTGGAGCTCATCCATTCGTTGTTTAACTGGTTATAGCCAGCCATGATACTCCAGACATCACCTTCTTTTACGCACATTCGAAAAGCGGGCAGGTAGAGTTCTCGCAGTGGACGCGTTGGGATCGTGACATTATGCGATTGGCGACCTGCTTCCCAGTTATTCCCGACAAAGTGCTTTGCATTGGCAATTACACCTTCCGATTGTAGCCCGTGGGTAATGTGTACACCTTGGTAGCCAGTTAGGAAAGGGTCTTCGCTTGCGTATTCAGAATTTCGTCCAGCGCGGTTGTCCTTGATGATGTTGACTCCGGGGCCCCAGATTGCGTTGAGGCCGTATTCTTTTGTCAGATGTGCCCATTGTTTGCCTGCTTCAAACATCACATTCTTGTCCCATGACGAAGCAATTGTTAGGGCGGTCGGAGAGACGGGGCCATGGTTGCCATTCAAACGGTTTTCCTCGCTCTCTACACGATTCGGCGGACGCCATCCGGAGGGCCGCGGACCGCGTGGGCCGTTGGTGGCCATAAAGGGGCCGATTCCGAGTCGCTCGTTCCAGCGCTGCGAGCGGGAGCCCATCCCAGGGAGCCCTACTAGTGGTTGGATGTTTAGTTGCGCAACCTTTTCCTCCAGCGTCATCTGATCGATTAGCCAGCGTGCCTACTGTTCGAGTTGCATGTTCTCCCAGCCTTTAGGACGTAGCGGCTCGATAGTGCTTGGTGGATTGTAATCTCCAAAACAGGTCAGGGCTACGCTTGCAGCTAGTGCGTATATGGTAGAATGCGTAGTTTTTAAAGTCTGCATTGTATGTTTATGTGCTTTAGCGAGGGTAAGTGAGTTGAACTTCATTCGTATATGATTTGTCTTAAATATGGCATGTATTCAGGTCCGCGTGGGAAACGTAGGCTGCTATGGACTATCTCGCGCAACATGAGGGCCTCCAGTATACACGATCTAGCTATAGTTGGATGGAGGCGTTTAAGGACAGGATGCTGGCCTTTAACGAATACGGTCAGTTTAGTATTGATTGGCTTTGATCGTGTCTTTCGAGACTTGCACTTCGGTCCAATCTTCAATGCCTATTACGGATTTGAAGGGGGCGGTGGTGCTGGCTTCTGCGGGTGTTTCGAGTGCGGAGTAAACACTGAAGGCGGGTTCCTTGCGGATGCCAAAGGGGTGTTCTTTGCTGGGCAGTGTGCGGAGTCCGACTTTGAGTCCGCCTTCCATTGGGTGGTCGACCCAGCGGTGGTAGTGAAAACTTTCGATAGAATCGAGGGGCATGATTTTTGCCCATGTGTAAGCGATCGCGGCGGCCTTGTCCTTCATTGATTTCTGACTGTAGTCGGGCGTGTGGTAGCCTTGTTCTGACAGAACGATGGTGCGCTTTTTTTTCTTATAAAGAAAGCGGTCTTGGCTGAGGTAGGCGTCGAGAACCTCAATATTCTTAGGGGTAATCATTGGGGAGTCGAAGTAGTTAGTTGCCTTGGTATCTTCCCAGGTGCGTGGTTTTAATAGGCTTTGCGGATAGGGATGATAGGCGATCGCCCATTGGTAATCGCCGCTGACTTTGGAGTAGTCTGCCAAGCGGTCTAGTAACGCGCGGGGTGGGTAGGCTTTGAATTTGTCTGCGGGGCTGTAGTTCCAGTGATGAGTTAGCGAGATGAAGACTTCTGCCGTGGGATTGAAGCGACGGGCCTCGACGTAGGTGAGGCGCATGGCCTTCTCGTAGGTGTCCATGTAGGTGGCCATTGGAGTCTCGCCCATGTTGGTCCAGATCCAGCCATAATCGACTTCGTTGAAGACGATCCAGTGGGTGATCCAGCCATGCTCTTTGTCGGGGCGGCTGTAGCGATCGGCTAGGAAAGAGACGACGGCTCGATAAAGGTCGCTGCCTGCTTGTGTAGTGACATCGGCCATCGAGTAGATGCCGGCGCTATTGTAGTCGGGGTGCACGAGAGCCTCGGCATTTTTACCGACGAGTAAGATGGCGCTGGTGACGATGCCCATTTCGGTGAGCTGACGAATGTTTTTGTCGTGCTCGTGGACGGCAGCGGCGTTGAATTTCCAGAGCTTACCTTGGTGTGTGTATTCGATGATTTTTGATTTCGGGCCGAGGTTGATCAGGTTGCCGAGCTCGATGTTGACGGTGGATGCGGTAATGCCCAGATCGCCGAGATCGTCATGGTAAATGCCTTGTTTATAAGTGATACCGCCGAGACCTTTTTTGTTGGCAGGTCTGAGGCGCGGGATGTCGCGTTCGGCGGCAGAGCTCAGGTCGGTGGGCCACATGGCTGGGCTGAGCAGTGTCGTGGTTTCGCCGTTTGGATGCGCTTGTGCGAGTGCATAGCGATTGGCGATGCGGTCGCGGCCATCAGCCTGAAAGCGGGGGAGGTGGACCTCGTAGTCGCCATTGAGAGTGTCCGTACTTAGGATCGTGCCGTGAGTCGTATTCCACGGATCTTCATGCGGAAGATATTCGACTAAGTGGATGGAGCTGTGCGACGAATTCTGAATCGTGCCTGAAATGACGATCTGCTGGCTCTGAACGGAAATATTCGCGATGCGCTCGGGCCAATTTCCTTTGTGGAGGTAGGCTTCGATGGATTTGGCGGTGGCTAGCTTTTTTGCTTGAATGGCTTCGGCCTCGGCGGCGTTCATTTGCTCTGCTTGGGTGGGTGCGCGCAGCAGTAGATTGCGCAATTGTATTTGCGTGCCCGGTCTGCGGCCGATGTCGATGCGAATGACACTGTCTTTGGCTGTCCATTTACCTTTGGTGCCAGTTTTTAGATCAATGGAGTAGGGCTGCCATGCTTCGGCTTTGGGCAACGCGCCGCCTTCGAGTTGACGGCTTTGGCTCCAGTTGGGGTTATTTAAGCTTTTGGAATAGAAGACCTCAAGGAAGTCGACTCCGTCGGGGCAAAAGTATTCGAAGGCGAGGATATGACTGTCGTCGGAGGTTGTTGTCGAACTCTTGGAAGACAGCACAATCTGTGGGTCGTCGCCAGTGGTTGTGATTTGCAGTGCCTTGTCGGCGGTGCGCTCCACAGTCACGTCGACGTTTTTCGATAGGTCGATTGTGAGTGGGCTTGCTGCGTTGAGGCAGTGAAATGCTACGATTAAGAAGATGCTGAGGTAGGAGCGCTTATTCATTGGAGATGTGGTAGAGTAGTCAAATTAGGCATTTCTGCTAATGTAGATGGATGAAAATAGAAATATAGAGACTTTACAAGAAAGGATTCTTATATAATGTTTTGTCAACATCACTGAGATGTGATGTCATACGCTACCTACTTACCCCCTATAGACATCTTGTGCTGAAAATATCCCAAAACCAATCTGCGCCTACAGCTGGATTTGCGCTTGTTCTAGCGCTGTCGCTGATGGCATTTGTGCTACTACTGCTGCTTTCGATTACAACGCTTGTCCGTGTGGAGACGAGTGCTTCGGGCACGGCAATCAGCCGGATGAAAGCGCAGCAAAACGCATTGCTCGGGGTCTATGTGGCGGTGGGGGAGTTGCAGCGCGGAATGGGGCCAGATCAACGGGTGACGGCGCGCGCGGATCTCTTGGATAGTGCGCCGGATACCTTAGAGACCGAGGGTGTTTTGAATCCTTATTGGCTAGCAGCGTATCCGAGCGTTCAACCGGGAAGTGAGGCCCAGGCTTTGGAGACCTTACGTGCCTGGTCGACAGATCAATCAGCGGCGGATCGGGTCAACTGGTTCGTCTCTGCACGCACGGATCTCAGTGACGCTGGAGTGAATCCTGCGACGACCGATGTGGTGGCGCTCAATGGTGGAGATGCGTCTCAAGTGATCACGCTGGCGCGTTATAGAGATAACACAGACGCGGAGGCGGATGTGCGGGCCGGGAAATTGGATATTTCGAATAAGAGCGATTCGGTGGAGGGACGTTATGCGTGGTGGGTCGCGGATGAGAATGCCAAGTTTCGGATCAATGTGACTAAAGACGATGCCGTTTTGAATGGTCAGCCCTTCGATCCACGTTGGTCGTTGATGACGCCGCATCAGTCGAACCCATCGGTGATTGCTGCATTGTCTTCATTTGATGTCGCGGATCCTTTGCAGAAATCAAAAATGGCACGTATCTCTAGTGCAGATAGTTTGCAATTCTTGGATCCAAGTTGGGAGACATGGACCCGTGATAACCGCGATGATTTTACCACGGCCGCGCAGAGTATTCCAGTCGATGTCACGCAAGGGCGCTTGAAGGAAGATCTCAGCGTTTATCTAGGCTCAGATTTGAGTGGCCTGAATGACTCGGACTTTATCGTTCGTGGCAGTGCGACCGATTTGAATTATCGCGGTCAGCTGAGTGTGCCAGCGTTTCAAATGGATCACAGCGATTTGAAATTACCACAATTTGGTTTGTTGAAATCTTGGTATACCCGCGGCATGAGAATTTCTGGACTGGATCAAGGGACTCCATCGGAGCCGCGCGCGCAGGCACCCGATGCGAGTGGTCTGCATCCTGCGATTTTAAGAACCGCACTGTATTTTGGCGTTTCGTATGAGATCATGCCGGGAGGGAGTATTATGCCGGTCTATTTGGTTTACCCGAAATTTGTTTTGTGGAATCCACACAACGTGCCAATTGCGCCTGCCAAATACATCGTGCAAGTGAGGGCCTTCACGACTTTAAATACGCAGATCGATGCCGACCTCTCCGACGATGGCGTGGACAACCCAAGAAGCTATGCGGCGGTGAATATCACCCCAGGGCAAGAGCCTTTCGGTTATCAGGGCAACCTGCCCGCACAGCCTGCGAACAATACATTTGCTCATATGAACCTTGGCGGTGGGGGAAGTTGGGCGCTCGAACGCGATGCGGAGGATGGGTATCCTTACTTCACTTTCGTAATCGATAATCAAGGGTTTGCGCCTGGGGAAACGCTCTACTTCACCGGCGCAGATAAGCATCCTAATGGCGAATACGTGGACACGGAAGTCGAGGACGTTTCCTCTGATTTTAATAATCATAATTTGTTAGTGAATGTCGACGAAGGGCCGCTCGGATTCTTCTACTTACCTTCGGGCTCTTTTCTGACGCCATTGCCGAATCAGGCAGGCGATCCCGTGCCGACAACTGGTAGCAACGATACCCTGCAAACGACCATCTACTTCAGAGATACCTTAACAAACGCGCCCGATGGCAATCGGGAGCCAAGTTTATCCTCGAAGTTATATCACTATTCGAGTTCGGGGGATGTGAAGCTCTTGCAGGACTTGGACCTGACGGGGCCTAGTTATGCCGAAACTCAAATCGATTGGGAGCACATTGATACTGAGGGCAACAGTGGTAATAGTTGGAGCCCGCTGGATCGTCCTGTTTCTTATCGTAGCCTCGATTACTATAAAAACATCAACCCGTTCGAAGCGGTGGCACATCGTGGGCATGGCTATTTTATTAGTCCGATGGGAAGTCCTTTGGCGGGCAATAAAGCGCGCATGATGGCGCGGCACAATTTCGCGGTGAATGAAGTGAGCACGGCAGACCCGCTGGTGAGTAATCTGGGCTCGGGGCGTATTTATGCCGATGCGATTCCGACGGATAATTGGTTCAGTGGTCCACCGTTTCCTTCGGAAATTCCAGAGGATATATCGTATGCTGGAATCGTGGCCGATGGTTATGACCGACCTGGTGGATTCGGGCTTTACGAGAATAGTAATAATTTTAGCCAAGGCACCGTCTATCCGCTCTATGATAGCGTGCGTGCGGAAACGGATCTCTTTTCAATCGGCTTTCTCAAGAATGTGAACTTCAGCCAGTTCTATTGGCAGCCACATTCACTGTGGGTAACTCGGAGGCGCACACCCACGTCCATCGCAATAACATTAAAGCCACACAAGGGGGCACGGTATACACGGACCTGTCTTATCTTTTAAATGAGTCTCTCTTTGATCGTTTTTATCTGTCGACGATTCCGCAAACGGGTGCGTTCAATCCAACCGCAGATCTGATTTTACCGAACACCCGTAATCGTTTAGTTGCAAATGCGGATGGCAGCTTTGCGAGTGCTGCGGATCTGCGAAATTCACCGACTGCATTTGCGCAATCCGCTGCCAGTATTGCGATTGAAGGCGGTTTCAACGTCAACTCCACCTCAGTCAATGCGTGGCGTATGTTGCTCGCTTCGTATCTCGGAGAGAGCGTGCTCGCCGCCGATGGTAGTGCGAGTCACTCCTTACAAAACTCCGCGTTGACCTCAAAACTGTATCCCTTGTTGCCCGAAGGTGCTGCAGTCGATCCCTCCGCTCCAGAAGCGTGGTCTGCGGTGCGCTCTTTAACCGCGAACGAAATCGATTTGTTGGCTGAAGCGATTGTCGAAGAGGTGAAGCGTCGCGGTCCGTTTCTATCTTTGGCGGATTTCGTGAATCGTCGTTTGGTAGGGAATTCAACGACTGTGGAGGGCGACTACCTCGGGCTGAAGGGCACGTTGCAAGCGGCCATCGATAAGCTGTCCATTTTAGGGCAAGGAGTGCTCAACGAAGCATACTATCAGGGTGGCCTCGCAGCCTTAGCGCTCAATTATCCTGACGGGGTGCCGGTCAATTCAATCTACCCCGAGCATGAAACAGGCATGCCCGGTGGCTTGGGAGGCTCGCGTATGTTTGGAGTGCCCGGCTTCTTGACGCAGGGAGATCTCCTTTCGGCCTTAGCGCCGATCCTAACAGTGCGGGGTGATACCTTTACGATTCGTGCCTATGGGGAATCGCTTTCCGGGATATCAGGCAACGTGGAATCCAAAGTTTGGTGCGAAGCTGTGGTGCAACGCGTGGCGGATCCGGTGGCAGTCGGGGATTCCGTAGTGGCTCCTTCGGGGGATTTTGGACGCTCTTTTCGAATCCTCTCAATCCGTTGGTTGAATGAAGCAGATGTTATTTAATATGAATTTACGAAGATTATTCTTACTCGGACTCCTCACTGTCTGCGCCGTTTCAGTCGCATCGGCTAATGAGAAGATGAAGGCGGCAGAGATGTCCTCCATCAATTACTCGGATTTCCCAAGTATGTTGAGTCCCGATGATTTGGGCTTCAAGGTGCTGGCTCCGTTCATAGGTAAAGAGGACTTGTTCATCAAATATGGAGCCGGTGGTTATCGCAGGATTCAAACGGTGGCGGAGGGATTAAGTCGCACGCATTATTATTCTGGATCCAGCCCGCTCACGTTTTATCGCAAAGGATTGGATGCGGAAGGGGAGGTGGTTTATCTGCCCGCGGGATCTTGTGAGTTTAAGTCAGCGACGAAAGATGCCGTCATCTGCATGCAGAAGCGTGGTGATGAGTATTTAGCCTTTCCGATTGATCTGAGCCTGAAGGGCCAGCCACTGGGCAGCGTGCGTTTTGTCAATTTTACCCCCGCTAATCTGGTGGTTTTGCTCAACGACGAACGAGCGGCCATCAACCCCGGCGGCGAAGTAGTCACTACGTTCGAATCCAAAGAGAAGACCTATTTTAATTTTAAAATAGGGGCGATGTATGAGGACGAGGCTAAGATGATCTACTCCAAGCGGCACCCCTTTCGCGGAGGAATGCGTATTCTATTTATCGGCTATGCCTCGCGCTCTCCGGCGGGCGGAGAAAGTCCCTTTCGTGTCGTGAGTCACTACGATAAAGGGCCAGAGATCCGCGTGATGTCGGCCAAGTGATCCCGTGCTTTGGCGCGCTTCTTCTCTAAATTTCCGCAACTTTTAAACGACCTACATGACTTCATTCAGTGACAAATCTGTTTGGCTGGCTTCGCCCTTATCGAGCGAATCGACAGCAACATCTGCATCTTATTTTCGCACCAAGTTCCAGCTTCCTTCCGGAGTGACGAAGGCGGTCTTGCGCTTTTCAGCGCTCGGCATTGTGGAGCCGTGGATCAATGGCGCACGTGTCAATGACGACTATTTTACGCCCGGCTGGAGTGACTATCGCAAGCGCGCTTATGTGTGCCGTTACGAGGTGACCGAGCAGCTTGAAGTCGGTGAGAATTGCCTAGGTATTGTATTGGCAGATGGCTGGGCGGGTGCCGCTTTTGGCCCCAAGGGGCATGAAGCTAGCCATGCGCCGCAGACCATGTTTGTCGCAGAATTGCAGCTCACCTTTGCCGACGGAACACAGCAAGTGATCGGGAGTGATGCCACTTGGAAAGTGCGTCGTGGACCTGTCGTGAAAAATTCGCTGTATCACGGGGAGACCTATGATGCGCGTAAGGCGATGCCAGATTGGGCATCGAGTTCCAGCACGGAGCGTGGTTGGAAGTCAGTCGTGAGTGTGGAGACGCCGCAGATCGAATTGACGGAGAAAGCCTGTCCGCCGGTGCGGGTGACGGAGATATTGCCTGTGGTGGATCTGCGCAAAGAGTCGTCAGGCTGGATCGCCGACTTTGGGCAAAACCTAGTCGGTGTCGTTCGTATCCAGTTAAAGGATACGCGTGCAGGACAAAAAGTAATTTTGAAATTCGCTGAGATGCTAAACGAAGACGGCTCGCTGTATTTAGAGAATTTGCGCGATGCGGGGGCTACGGATTGCTATATTTGCCAGGGAGCCGAGGAAGAAAGCTATCAGCCGCATTTCACCTTTCATGGTTTCCGCTATGTGCAGATCGAAGGAGTCGAGTCGGACTTGAGTGCTGCAGATTTGGAAGCCTGTGTGCTGCATAATGATTTGGCCCCGTTGGGGACGTTTCAGACATCCAATGCGATGGTGAATCAGTTGCAGGACTGTATTCGCTGGGGGCAACGCGGAAACTTTTTAGAAGCACCGACTGACTGTCCACAACGCGACGAGCGACTCGGCTGGTCGGGGGATGCGCAAGTGTTTGTCGATACAGCCTGCTTTAATTATGAGTGCGAGGGCTTCTACCGTCAGTGGATGGATGCCATGCGCGATGGTCAGCGAGAAGACGGAGCGTTTCCCGACGTGGCTCCAGACATTCTCGGTTGGCATGGTAATGCCGGCTGGGGCGACGCGGGCATCATCGTGCCACATGCAGTCTGGCTGCACACTGGAGCGACTACGATTCTTGCAGAAAACTGGCAGGCGATGGAGCGGTATTTACGCTTTCTTAAAGACCGGGCGAAACACTATATTCAGCCAGAAACCGTTTATGGTGATTGGTTGGCGGTCGATGCGGTAAAGCCGCAATGGGGGCCGACGCCGAAGGATTTGATTGGCACCGCATATTTTGCCAGAGATGCGCAACTTATGGCGCGTATGGCTGACGCGCTGGGCCGAACTGCAGCAGCGAAGCGCTATGGTCAATTGGCGGCGCGGATCACCGCAGCTTTTCAGCAGCGCTTTATCACCGCCGAAGGATTGGTATTGGGAGATACCCAGACCAGTTATTTGATGGCTTTAGCTTTTGACCTCGTGCCCGAGCATTTGATCGAGGCCGCGGGCGCACGTCTGGTGGAAAAGATCGAAGCGCGTGAGTGGCATTTGTCGACTGGCTTTCTTGGCACGCCATTGCTCAATCCAGTGTTGTCTAAGATTGGCCGAAGTGATGTTGCCTACAAGTTGCTGCTGCAGGAGAGTTATCCGAGTTGGTTGTATCCGATCAAGAACGGCGCGACCACGATGTGGGAGCGTTGGAATAGTTGGACGCGTGAAGATGGCTTTGGTCCGGTGGAAATGAATTCATTCAATCACTATGCCTACGGTGCGATCGGCGAGTGGCTGTATCAAACAGTGGGCGGCATCGCGCCGTGCCCGGAGGCGCCAGGCTATGCACGCGCAATTTTGTCGGCTCAGCCGAGCCCTGATTTAAAGCGCGCGTCCTGTGTCTTGAAAACGCGCGTTGGCACCTATCGCTCAAAATGGACGATCAAGCGAAAGAACTTACACTGGGACCTGACAGTTCCGGCAAGTGGGGAAGGGCTGGTGGTGCTGCCTGCGACGCCTTGGTCGAAGGTGAAGCTCAATGGTAAATCAGTGCCGAGCCGCTTAAAGCATCCTGATCAGCGCAACGCCTTTCGTCTGCTGGCCGGCAAGCATCGCGTAGAAATCGAGAACTGCCCGCTCGCACATCTTTAAATTCTCAAAGGCTTATTTCGCCCGCAATCGGGCTCTCCAAATTTCAATAACTATGTCTGTTTTAAAAACTCTATTCTACGCCCCTGCGATCTGTCTGGCGACTGTTGGTTCACTGCTCGCTTCTGCGTCACAAGCTGAGCCAGAACGTCCAAATGTCGTGATGATCATCGTCGACGATCTTGGTTGGCGCGACCTCGGCTGTTATGGCAGCGAGCTCTATCAAACCCCTGCGGTCGACGCCTTGGCGGCGGAAGGCTTGAGCTTTTCAAATGCCTATGCATCCAGTCGCTCTGCACGCCGACCCGTGCCAGTATTCTTACGGGGCAAACGGTGGGGCGCTTGCGGTTGACCACGCCCGTGGGACACGTGCCTGAGGTGAAACTCGATGCTGCGGAGCGTGCGAGCGCCGCGCCTGGTTTGCCGATGACGGAGCCGGAAACCAATAACCGGATTCCACTTGATTCGATTACCATTTCTAAATTGTTGCAAGATGCCGGCTACGCGACCGCCTTCATGGGAAAATGGCATCTGGGCTACGATCCCTATATTCCTGAAAACTTTGGCTTCGATCATGTTGTGGGTGGACGTGGTTTCCCCGGCCCGCCGCCTCCGGGATTTTTTGGTCCTTGGGATACCGCAGAGACGAATATGCCTGCGGTCGAAGGGCATCCTAATGCGGATGATGTGATCGGCGATGCGGCGGTCGATTTTATCGAGTCCAAGCAAGACGAACCTTTCTTTCTCGCGCTCTGGTTTTTCAACGTGCACGCGCCTTTCCAAGGGAAGCCCGAACTCATTGAGAAATACCGTCCACTCGCGGCACAGGCGCAGTATCAAAAATCTGCGATCATGGGAGCCATGGTCGAGACGATGGATCAGAACGTGGGCAAAGTCACCGAAGCACTGAAACGCTTAGGCTTAGATGAAAACACGATTGTGATCTTCTCCTCCGATAACGGAGGCAACATGTATGACCGTCCCGAGGGCGAGAATCCGACCAACAATTATCCGTTGAAAGCGGGGAAGGGCAACAACTACGAAGGCGGCTCACGTGTGCCGCTGATTGTGAAATGGCCAGGCCAAGTGCCTGCGGGTGATTGGACCGATACCATTGCGATCAGCTATGATTTTTTTCCGACCTTGCTCGATGTTGCTCAGTTGGAGACGCCCGAAGCTGCGGTGCTCGATGGCGTGAGTTTGCGCCCCGCCTTTTCCGGTGAGTTGATGGAGCGTCCGCCTGTGACTAGTATGTTTGGGCACACCGTGCTGGCCACGGGCAACCTTGCGAATGCGTGGGTGCGTGATGGCAAATGGAAGTTGCTACGTTTCTTTAACCTCGGGGCCGATCAGGAGGACTTACTGGAGCTGTATGATCTGTCGATCGATTCAGGCGAAACGCAGAACTTGGCTTTGGAGCATGTAGAAGTCGCCGAGCGATTGAACAATTGGTTGGAAGCGCATTTGGCCGAAACTGAGACATTGCTGCCTCGTAAGAACCCGAACTACGACCCAGAGATGAAGCAAGCTGGGTTTGTGATGCAATCCGGTGGTTATTTTATCGGCGGCCCAGATGCAAGCAAGGCGACGATTACCTCCAATGCCGATCGAGTGGTGCTACGCTACTATCCAGCGGCGGGCGCTACGGGCGACCAGTTGGAATTTCAGTTGATGTCAAATTGTGTGATCTCTGCCACAGTAGGCCTTGGCGATGGACCACTTTACGGGGCGCCCATCACTGTGAATCCCGATCTCACGCAAGGGTGCGTCGTAGTGCCGATCGGGCGTGCTTACGAGCGTGGGCCCATTACACTGTTGCTCGATATGGAGCAACCAGGCCGCAGCCATATTAGTGCGGTGCAACTGAGCGAGAGCCATCTGTAGTTCGTGAATTAGACGCAAAAGATCTGATAAAAACTCATGCATTGCGAGTTGACAAAAGTTCATAAGAAAGGTTTCTTATTGCATACCTCATTATGAAAAAACGACCCCAAACTGCTTTTACCCTGATTGAATTATTAACTGTGATCGCGATAATTGCGATTTTAGCGGCGATCTTGATCCCCGCCGTGGGGGCCGTCAGGGATCGGGCTAATAGTTCGAAAAGTGTGTCCAACCTCAGGCAGATAGGGAACGCGGTGGCGCTGTTTACGAATCAGAATAATGGCATTTTTCCTTTGCTGAATCGCAAGCTGAGCGATCCGGATAGCACGTCGCCGTATTTTTGGGCTCAAGCTTTGGAAGAGGAGATCTTAGAGTGGGATCGCTCGGAGTCGGGCAAGCATCCGATGTTTGATGATCCGACGGCGCAAAAGAGTCACGGCATCAGTGACTATGGTGGTAGCACCTATATTTTTCTGGATGCGAATCCGAACAATACGGATCGTTCGACCTCGGGATTCAATGTCCATGGTTTAGTCAATCCAGCCAAGACACTAGTAGTCTGCACCGCCTATGCGGAGAATACTGGAAATGCATCTTGGTATATTCAGGGCGATTTCGCCAAAGGATCGAATCCGACGAATATACCGGAGCCTCGTTTAAACAATGGCGAGGTGGGCGTGGTGTTTGCCGACGGTCACACCGAGTTGCTCAGCCGCGAAAAAGTTTACGACCTGGAGTTTCGCAAACGTCTTTTCGACCCTTCCGAATATTAATCCCGCTTTAACTTTCTATGTCTATTTTTAAGTCCCTACTGTGGGGGGCATCGCTTAGCGTTGTCGTCCTTACCGCGGCTGCAAAACAGCCTAATATCATTCTGATTGTTGCGGATGATTTGGGCTGGCGCGATAGCTCCGCCTATAAGAGTGAGTTTTATCAAACTCCAGGCATCGATCGTTTGGCGCGGGAAGGGGTGTTGTTTACGGATGCCTATTCGTCGAATCCCCTGTGTTCGCCGACGCGTGCCAGTATTTTGACCGGACAGTCGCCGGCGCGTTTGCGTTTCACGGCCGCGTCGGGACATATTCAGCAGGCGATCTTAGATCCGAAGCAAGGGACTGCGGCCACTGTTGATAAGCCGGCTATCATTCCTCAATCGCGCTCTCGCTTGCCCAATGAATACGTCACCTATGCAGAGCTCTTGCAGGAGGCGGGTTACCGCACAGCGTTTATGGGTAAGTGGCATGTCGGTTCCGCTCCTTACATTCCAGAGAATCAGGGCTTTGATGTAGTGATTGGTGGGCGTCATCATCCGGGCCCACCGCCTCCGGGAGGCTTCTTTGCGCCATGGAAAGTGGAGACGATTCCCGACTACCCGAAAGGCACGCATATCTCCGATGCGATCACCGATGAAGCGTTGAAGTTTATCAAAGCCAATCGCAGCGGTCCTTTCCTGCTCAACCTATGGTTTTACGATGTGCATGCACCGTTTCAAGCGAAGCCTGCCTTGGTGGACAAGTATGAGCAATTGGTTGACCCTGACTACCCGCAACGCTCACCGACGATGGGGGCGATGATTGAGGCAATGGATCAAAATATCGAACGTCTGTTGCAGGAGCTCGATCGTATGGGCCTGCGCGACGACACCATTATTATTTTCACCTCCGACAATGGCGGCAACATGTATAACGAGGTCGACGGCACCACACCGACCAACAACTTTCCGCTGAAAAGTGGTAAGGGGAATAACTACGAGGGTGGGGTGCGCGTTCCCTTGATTGTTTCGTGGGCACGCGTATCACATCCAGGCACCACGACCGATTCAATCGTGTGCTCTGCCGATTTGTATCCTACGATTTTGAAGATGGCAGGTTTGCCGCAGCATCCGGAGTATCACAAAGATGGCATCGACTTTAGTGCAGCCATTGCGGGGGAATCCTTTGATCGCGGTCCCTTCATCTCCCACTTCCCACACTATGTGCCGGCCACGGATAATTTGCCCAACACTAGTGTGCGCGTTGGTGACTATAAGTTGTATCGCTTTTACTACGACGGCGAAAATCAAGCGCACCGATATGAGCTCTATAACTTGAAAACGGATATCGGTGAGACGAATAATCTTGCCGACAGTATGCCGGAAAAAGTTTCGCAGTTGGACGCGACTATTGAGGCCTATTTACAAGAAGCCGAGGTGCTGGTGCCGATCAAAAATCCGACCTTTGCGAGCAAGCCTGTGATGGGCTGGAACGTGATCGGCGATGTTGAGATCGCAGCCGAAAATGGAGTGCTCCGCATCGATAGCAGTGGACGTGATCCACGGATCGGTAGTCACGACTTTCATCATGTGAGTGGTCCCGTCACGTTCTCCTTTACGATGCGTTCCAAATCGAGTGGACAGGGACAAGTCTTTTGGACTTCGCCCACAGTAAAAGGCTTTAAAGGCAATCATTCGGTCAGTTTTGCAGTGCAGCAAGATGGTGCCTGGCACGACTACGCGATCAAGCTACCGTTCACCGGAAAATTGAACTCAATACGTTTAGATCCTTCGCAAGGAGCGGGCGTGATCGAACTCAAAAACATACGTCTGCTCGGTTCGAACGGGCAGGTGTTACACACTTGGAAGTAATTATTTATGTTGAAGAAAGCATGTCTACTCTTGGCCGCGACCTGCCTCTTGCAGTCGGTCTCTGCCGCAAAACAACCGAATGTCGTTCTCATTCTGGCGGACGATATGAGCCCCGATCTTTCAATGCTGGGCACACCTGGCATTGAGACGCCAAACATCGATGCATTCGCTAAAGAAGGCGTGTATTTCTACAATGCATTTGCCGCTTCGGCGTCCTGCTCGCCCTCGCGCACTGCGATCCTAACAGGCATGTGGCCGCACAGTAACGGCAACTGGCGCAATGTGCATACGCCGCCGTTGAATCTTCCCGATAAAGCATTTTCCCGTGAGACACACATCGTAGACACGGTTGGGATTGGTCGTGACGTGGCGACACTCCCCGAGGTCTTTCGGGCCAACGGCTACTTCACCGCAATCACACAGAAGCTCCACTTGAGCCCGGCATGGCGTTATCCTTATGACGCACGCGATCCAGTGCAGTCCGAGCCCAAGCGTTTTCACAAAGTGATGGGAGACTTCATTGAGCAGGCCGGCGATCGTCCGTTTTTTATCCATGCCAATGTTGCAGCGCCACACCGGCCATATCGCGTTCACTTAAATTCCAATCCTAATCAGAAACTGCCTGCGGCGAACAGTATCGAAGTTCCGTCGTTCTTGCCCGACACACCGGGCGTGCGTCGTGACATGCAGGAGTATTACGCCTGCGTAGAAATTGCCGATGCATGCGTCGGTGCGATCCTTCAGGCCTTGGATGACGCGGGTATTCGTGAGGAGACCTTCGTCATCTTCACCTCCGACCAAGGCATGCCGATTCACTACGCCAAAGCATCCGCGTATCCTACTGGAACACGTATTCCGCTCGCGGTGGTGGGGCCTGGCGTGGTCAAAGGACAGACGAATAACTCGCCCGTTTCACAAATCGATTATGCGCCCACGATTCTTGATTATTGTGGCATTGAAATTCCTGAAGTCATGCAGGGGGAATCCTTGCGGCCGATCCTCAGTGGGGGCGACAGTATCGAAGGGCGCGAGTATGTGTTTGCCGAGCACAATTCTCACGGTCCCGATCCGCGCGAATTCTACCCGCAACGTGTGGTGACTGATGGCAACTGGTATTACATTTTGAATGTCGATCCTGACAAATCGCAGCGTTTGCCCGATGATCTTCGCGGTGTCGAAGTTTGGGGCAACCATGCTTACGATGCGATCATTGCCGCGAAAGAGAGTCACCCCGATGAGTATGCGTATCTAACACTTTTTGATAAGCCAAGACAGCCCGAGCAGCTTTATAAAATCGATGAAGATAAATGGGGCGTGCATGACTTGGCCAACAATCCCGAGCGTCAAGCAGTGTTACAGCGCATGCGTGCGGTGATGAATACATGGCGCGCGGCCACGAATGATATTGAAAAGAGTCCGTTAGAAATCCCTGAACAACCGGACGCGCACTAATGCTTTTGAACTGTAAACAAGTTTTCGCATCGCTGGCACTGGGAAGTGTCTTTTATGCGGGCGCACTTTTCGCGGCCACGACGCAGCCGAATGTGATCGTGATTCTAGCCGATGATTTAGGCTACTCCGATTTGGGCGCCTATGGTGGCGAGATTGAGACACCGAACCTCGACCGCCTCGCGAATCAGGGGGTTCGTTATTCGCAGTTTCGAGTGACCCCGATGTGTTCCACCACGCGCGTGGCGCTGATGGCGGGGATGTCGTATCCTGCTGCGGGCAACGGAAGCTATAAGAATGTGCTACCCTTGCCGTCGCTGCTACAGCGTGGCGGTTACCGAACGATGATGGCGGGCAAGTGGCACGCGGGAGCTCGTGACCCCAGAGATCGTAAGATGTTTGATCGCTTCTTCGGTTTTCTAGGCGGGCTGACTGATTGTTTTGTCGGCAGTAATGATTGGTATACGGGGCAAACACAGTTTCGCGACTTTAAGCCAGGCTTTGATGCGACGACGGCTTTCACCGATTCCAGTATCGAGTTTATGGGTGAAGCGCTGGAGGACAACGTGCCGTTTTTCATGTATGTTGCCTACAATGCGCCGCATCATCCTTTGCAGGCGCGTAAAGAGACCGTGGATAAATATATCGGCCGCTACATGGATGGCTACGAGGCGGTGCGCGAGGCACGCTATCAACGGCAGTTGGAGCTCGGCTTAGTCGATCCTGCATGGACGCCTGCGCCACATGGCGTGGAAGTGCGACGCTGGAATGAGTTACCCCAAGCGCGTAAGGTCGTCGAAGACGCCCGCATGGCCGCCTATGCCGCAGTGGTGGATGAAATGGATCAAGGGATCGGGCGACTCATTGCTTTTCTCGAAGAGGCCGGCGAATTGGACGACACTCTCATTCTGTTTATGTCCGATAATGGCGGGGATTATAACAACGGCTCGATACGAACGGATGCGGATCAGATCCCATGGAAACCGCACAACAATCCGACCAGTAGTAATGGTTGGGCATGGGTGAAGAATGCGCCGTTCAATTTTTATAAACATGCCTGCCATGAGGGCGCACTCGCTGCGCCGCTGATTGCGCATTGGCCCAACGGACTCGAAGGGCGGACGGGGCAGATCGATCGTTCGCCGGTCGCGGTGACTGATATTTACCCCACGCTCTTAGAGTTAACGGGCGTGAATTTTCCAAAGAATGACACTTCGCTGAAGCCGCTCACCGGACGCTCCTTTTTGGAAGGCTTGACTGAGCAAACTGCTTTCGATGCGCCCAGTCGTTTTCTCTGGTTTAACCAATCGCGGGCTTGGATCGAAGATGATATGAAAGCGGTGTCGCTCTATGGCGGGCCGTGGCAGTTGTTTGATCTAGTCAAGGATCGCACCGAGCAGCACGACCTCGCAGAGGCGCAGCCGAAGTTGACGAGTGATCTGGCTAGCAAGTGGCAAGCGTATGCGCACGAGATCGAGATGAGCGGTAGGGATAGTCGTGTCGTGGGGCAACAGCAAGCGGGCTGGGGGTGGCATCGTCTACAGATGTTTGCGCCACAGTTGGTGTCCACGTTTCCAGCAAATTCCAAGCTCACTGCGCCGGGAACGACTCGCTTGGAAATGCGCTTTTCGGCAGCCATTGATTTAAGGGGGGCGAAGGGGAAGTTCCTTCGTTTGTTCAAGGTAAGTGATGAGCAGAATCCTGTGTGGGAAATGGATCCCGATGCTTCGCATCCCAGCCAAGGGAAGCGCACGTTATGCTTTGATAACATCCCTGCGCTCGAACCCGATACGCAGTATTACGTTTTGGTTGATCCGGGCGCATTTAAGGTCGCGGTAAGCCAGTCGGTGTGATCAATGATGGCGCATACTGGTGGCGGTTTAGAACGACGGCGGAGTAATTTAGCATGAAAAAACTGTTTATAAGCACCCTCATCGCGAGCACGTGCGCGTCGGCCTTCGCTGCGGTTGTTACCGTTGATGCACCACAGGCAAATTCGCTGATACTGGAAAACTTTAGTGCACCGTCCGATCCTTCCTCGGAGCAGCGTAATGGAGTGCGGTTTGTTTCGGCTCAGGATGGTGTTGCGAAATATTCCATTACTGATCGGGCGGACCCTCAGTTGTTCTTTGATGGCTATGTAGGTGGCATCGATTTTTCGAACTATCCGCATGTGCGTATCCGGCATTCATTTTCCGAACCGAACAAGGGCGGCAGCGTTTACCCCATGCCAGTGCGCGAAGGGAAGATGGGCAAGGTCTCGATCAATAACACCCTGGCAGGGCGACAAGTGATGCTTGAGGAATATCCGCAACTAGGGCAAGGCTTGCGCCTCGATCCTGTAGATGGCGAGCATGTGCCAGGCGAGTATTGTATCGACTACATTATCGTAGATCGTGGTCGGACGCTCGGCTTTGAATTCGATCAGACTGGTTCCACGCGTGGTGGGTTGAATAACTTTTTTATCGGCAACAATCTAGGCGGCGAGAATGGCAAAGAGATCGTGTCAGGCATTGATCGGGGCGTGTTTAATGGCAAGCCGGTGAGTTCCGACTCCATGATGATTTTGCAACTGACACCCGCGACAGGTTTGACTGCCATAAATTCAAAGATCTATAAATTTATCGAAATTCGCATGCGTGTGCTGGAGCCTCAGCAAGGCGTGGGAACTGTTTTCTTTCGTAGTGAAACAGCGAACTCAGGCAGCAGTAAAATCGAATTCGATCTGGTCGATGATGAATATTTTCATACCTATTTGATCGATTTACGTGAGGATGCGTCTTGGAACTCTGGGATGATTAATAGCTTTCGCTTTGATCCGACCAATCGAAAACAGGCGTTTGAGATCGATCACATCCGCTTCTATGAGACGGTGAAGTTTAAGTGATTTTTTGCAGGTAGGGGCTTCACTTGTGAAGACCGCGTGTGAGCAGTTCGTCGCAATGTTGCGGCTTGAGGGCGGTGTGTTTTTAATCTTAGTGTTGTTATTTTTCCTGCGGCCCTGGTTCAGAGAAGCGAGGATACGATTGTAGCCTCAAAACTCTGTTTTGGGGTGCGTCTAGTTGAGCGGCGAATCGTCAGCCGCAGTTGCGGCCCCGGTTCAGAGAACCGAGGATACGATTGTAGCCTTAAAACTCTGTTTTGGGGTGCGTCTAGTTCAGCGGCGAATCGTCCGTCGCTGCTACGGCCCCGGTTCAGAGAAGCGAGGATACGATTGTAGCTTCAAAACTCTGTTTTGGAGTGCGTCTAGTTGGAGCGGTGAATCGTCAGCCGCTGCTACGGCCCCGGTTCAGAGAACCGAGGATACGATTGTAGCTTCAAAACTCTGTTTTGGGGTGCGTCTAGCTGAGCGGCGAATCGTCAGCCGCTGCTATGGCCCCGGTTAAGAGAAGCGAGGATACGATTGTAGCCTCAAAACTCTGTTTTGGGGTGCGTCTAGTTGAGCGGCGAATCGTCAGCCGCAGCTGCGGCCCCGGTTCAGAGAACCGAGGATACGATTGTAGCCTCAAAACTCTGTTTTTGGGTGCGTCTATTTGAGTGGCGAATCGTCAGCCGCTGCTCCGGCCCCGGTTCAGAGAACCGAGGATACGATTGTAGCCTCAAAACTCTGTTTTGGGGTGCGTCTAGTTGAGCGGCGAATCGTCCGTCGCTGCTACGGCCCCGGTTCAGAGAACCGAGGATACGATTGGTAACTTTCCCTAGCGATCACGCAGTCGATCTGGCATGGCTGTTGGCACATAGGGCGTGCCGCCTTCTCTGTCGTCGCGAAGGTGTTGAGGGGGCGTGGGATTCTTGAACTCGGCGTAAGGTTTCCCCTTGGCGTTCAGCCACCAGTTCTCCCAGTTCGTTGATAGCTTCTGAACTAGTTCTGGATGGGAGCTGCTGAGGTTCACGGTTTCGCTGCGGTCGTTAGCTATGTTGTAAAGTTCCCAGTCCTTGCCGTCGACTGCGGTGAGTTTCCAATCACCTGCGCGAATCGCTCGATGATCAAAGAGCTGGAAGTAGATGGCGTCGTGAGGCTCGCGGAGCTCTCCTTGGAAAATCGGTAGTAAACTCTTACCGGGGAGCTCTGGCAGGGCTTTGCCTTTGCCCGCTGCGGCGTAGGTGCTGCCTGCAAGTTCGAGAAAGGTCGGCATGAGATCGATGATGTGTGCGGGCTGCGTGACGATCGAATTCGAATGGGCGATCTGATTCGGCCACCATGCGATGAAGGGCGTGCTGATGCCGCCTTCGTGTTGATTGCGTTTATAGAGGCGCAGGGGGGTGTTACTTACGTTGGCCCAGCCCATGCCGATTTCCCAATTGGAGCCGGGGGCGCCTGGGAGCTTGTCTTGGGCGAGCATGTTCTCGTCGGTGCGGGCGTAGGGCGAGCCGCCGTTGTCGCTCATGAAAATTACGAGTAGGTTTTTATCCAGTCCGTCTTCTTTCAGACTTTGCAGCAAGCGGCCGATGTTCTGATCGAGACGGTCGACCATGGCCGCGTAAACTGCCATGCGCAGGTCTTCGAGTTCTCGTTGCGCGGGGCTGAGCGATTCCCATTCGGGCAGATTGCTTGGATGCGCGGAGAGTTTGACTTCATCGCCGATGATGCCGAGCGCTTGCATGCGCGCGAAGCGTTGGGCGCGCATGGCGTCCCAGCCAGCCTTGTAGGTGCCTCGGTAGCGTTCGATATCTTTGCGGGGTGCCTGTAGCGGATTGTGTGGCGCGTTATACGCGAGATACATGAAGTAGGGCTTGTCGGGGTGGGCGGCTTTGGATTCTTTGATAAAGTCGATGGCGTAGTCGGTTACGGCGTCGGTTACGTAGAAGTCCTTTGTCTGTGGCTTGAACGGAGTCTTATCTAAGCGAAAGGATTGGTCGATCGGAGGGAAGAAGGCACTGGCCCCGCTTAGGTGTCCGAAGAAACGGTCAAATCCGCGATCAATCGGGCTGCCATTGAGATGCCATTTGCCTAGAGCGAAGGTTGCGTATCCGGCCGGACGCATGACCTCGCCGAGCGTCGCGCCTCGTTGCACGCCGAGCCCTGTGACGGGCCAGTAGTGGCCCGACATGATGTTGGCACGTGAAGGTTCACATTTAGAGGCGTTGTAAAATTGGTTGAAACGGAGGCCTTCTTGTGCAAGCCGATCTAAGTTGGGCGTATTGATTTCGCTGCCGTAGCAGCCTAAGTCGGAATAGCCCAGGTCATCGGCGAGTATGTAAATGATGTCCGGTTGCTCTGTGGCCGCTGTTGCGGTCGCATTGCCTAGGAATAGCGCCAGCGCTAGGGCGAGGAGTGAACGTAAGGGGCGATGGGGGCGTTGTGGCATGGGTCTAATGTTTTGTGGTAATTATTATACTTAAGAATTGTTTCTTGTTATAGTCTTGACCCTTAGAGTGCAATAAGAATCATTTCTTATAGAATGAAACCTTTGTCACTTTCCAACCCTAAGACTGATTCCGATTCCACCATTAGTCACGCCCAGGCGGACTTTCGACGTGCCTTTGAGGACCCGCCAGCGGAGTTGCGCGGCAAACCATTTTGGTCGTGGAATGGCGAGCTCAATGAAGAAGAACTACTGCGTCAGATGGGAGTCGCCAAGTCGATGGGGATGGGGGGCGTTTTTATGCATTCCCGCACAGGTTTGAAGACGGAGTATCTGGGCAAGGAGTGGTTTGAGCTGATCAATAGTTGCTCGCAGCAGGCGAGTGAACTCGGCCTCGAAGGTTGGCTTTACGATGAAGATCGCTGGCCCAGCGGCAGTGCCGGTGGCAAGGTGACTAAGGACCAAGCGCATCGGATGCGTTCCATTATCTTACGTCAATATGCGGCTGATGAAGTCATTAAATGGCCGGAGTCGGATGACTTTATCGAAGCGCACTATGCAGATTTGGATGGCTTGCACTTGAAGCAGTATGACTCGGTTACGCATCAATCGGTGGACGTGGTGCCTGCGGGCCGACAGCTCTTGTTGTTTGTTCGTGAAATTCATCCATCGCATTCGTTCTATAATGGTGGCTCTTACTTGGATACTTTAAGCCGTTCGGCGACGGATGCATTTATCGAATCGACGCATGAAAAATACCGTGATCAGTGTGGCGACCATTTTGGCAAAGCTATCAAGGGCGTGTTCACGGATGAGCCTCATCGCGGGTTTATTCTGTGTGACGCCGTTGAACAACCAGGGGCGTCGGACTCCGCGGTTGCGATTCCGTATACGGAAGCACTCTTTGAAGAGTTTTCGAAACGCTTCGGTTATGAGCTACGCGGGCGTTTGCCAGAGCTGTATTTTCAGTATCATGGGGAGTCGATTTCCAAATTAAAGTGGCATTATGCCGAACTGCTGCAGCAGCTCTTTATCGAGAACTGGGCGCGTCCTTGCTTGGACTGGTGTGAGTCGAACGACTTGCTACTTACAGGACACGTGCTGCATGAAGATTCACTCGCGGCGCAAGCAGTGCCTTGTGGTTCATTGGCGAGATACTATGAGCAGATGAGCTATCCTGGGATCGACGTGTTGACGCAGGATTGCCGCGCATACTGGGTGGCGAAGCAGGTGGTGTCCGTGGCTCGACAACAGGGGCAGCCGTATGTGCTGTCCGAATTGTATGGCTGCACGGGGTGGCAAATGGGCTTCGAGGGGCACAAGCAAATCGGGGACTGGCAGGCCTTTCTCGGTGTGAATCTTCGCTGCCATCACCTTGCGTGGTATTCCATGGCAGGGGAGGCGAAGCGTGATTATCCCGCGAGTATTTTCCATCAATCCGCATGGTATCCACAATACAAATACGTGGAGGATTATTTCTCACGAGTTAATTTAATCTTACAACAAGGTCAGCCGGATTGTGACGTATTGGTGATTCATCCGAATGAGTCGATTTCGGCGCAGTTTCATTTAGGCTGGGCCACTTGGCTACGTTCAATTTCGCCTTCAGTAGATCTGCTAGAGACGAAATTTGTTGAACTCTTCCATTGGCTGACGAATAGCCAAATTGATTTTGATTATGGCGATGAGGAACAACTGTCACGTCTCGCAGAAATCGAAGTTGTGGAGGGGCAAGCGTATCTGCGCTTCGGTCAGATGCGGTATCGCAGCATCGTGGTCGGTGGCTTAGAGACGATGCGCGGAACGACCTTGTCGTTGCTGGAAGCCTTTCAATCTGCGGGCGGAGCGGTCATCTTTGCTGGTGAGGTCCCCGCTTATCTGGATGCCGAACGCAGTCATTCGGTGCGTGCTTTTGCGAAGCAGGCTCTGGCATGTAACTGGGAGCGAGATGAATTGGTTGATTGCCTTCGGGGAAATAGCGATCAGTTTCTGCAACTCAACGAAGGTGCGGGTGTCGTGGATGTGATCAGTCATGTGCGTCGCTTGGATTCTGGAGAAGTTTTTATCGGTCTAGTGAATACGACAGACGAACAATTGAAGAAGGTTCAAATTGACCTCAGCCAAGGTGGAAGAGTGGAACGTTTGAATTGCCGTAGCGGTCAAATTGAGTCAGTTGCCGTGGCATCACATGCGGATGGGCTGCGCTGGTGGGTGGATTTCGAGTCGCTCGGAGAGCACTTGTATCGAGTCGTGCCCGAGGCGGAGGAGGGTGACGCTGCGGAGCCTGAACGCGTAACCGCCGAGCCATTTTCGCTGCCGATCGAGGGGCCGTTTGATTATGTATTGAGTGAGCCTAATGCGTTGCTTTTGGAACGAGCTCGCTATCGTTTGGATGAAGGAGAGTGGAGTGAGTGCCGAGATATTCTACGTCAGGATACAGCTATTCGTGACGCGCTCGGTTGGCCGCAAGTCTCTGGAGAGATGGTGCAGCCTTGGTGTCGTTCGAAAACCGACGACGTTGTTGCGAAGAAATTGACGTTGGAGTTTCCCTTCAATGTTTCTCAGATCCCCGCAGGACTTGAGTTGCTGGCAGAGCAGCCAGAACGCTGGCGTATTTCTCTAAATGGTCATGTCATACTTTGTGATGATCTGAGTCACTGGCATATAGATATCGCATTAAAGCGCATACAATTACCGGTGGGATATTTGCTGCAAGGTGACAACTGCATTACCATGGAGACCGATTTGTCGGAGGATACCGATCTCGAGGCGATCTACTTGCTCGGCGATTTTGGTGTTTATTCTAAGGGTGAGGATTGGGAGATCGCAGCATCACCGAAGCAGGTGTTTGTCGGTGATTTAGTGGAGCAAGGATTTCCATTTTACACGGGCGCGGTGACTTATTGTTTGCGGCTTCCTGAAGCTTGCAGCGAGCAAGGATTGGAACTGGAGTTGCCCGAGTATTCGGGGGCCTGCGCTGAAGTAATACTCGGGAATCAATCAGAGCTAATCGCTTTTCCTCCGAGTCGAACCAGCCTGCGAATGTCATCGGACAACGGCTGTTTGAAGGTGAAGCTATATCTCACACGGCAAAATCTGTTCGGTCCTTTGCACCGGATGCCGAAAGAACAAGGGATGACTCGACCTGATTCCTATCGAACAGTAGGTGATGCCTATAGTGAGGCGTATCAGTTATTTCCGAGTGGTTTGTTGTCGGCTCCGATCATGCATTTGTCGGCGCCGCTCGTTTCGGATGGGTAAGGGGGGAGTCCCATCGATCCCATGTTTACCCCTACCTATCGCCGTTTGCTTGGCTGCTTCAGTTACTTGACTGCGTGTCTTGCTGCGCAGGCGAATCCTGAGAGTAGTCGTATATTTCAGGTCGCGGAAGATTCGTCCAGTGCGACTGTCCTGACAGTCTTAGATGCGGATCTCGATTTGGCGACTCGTCTTGAGCGTGAGCGCAGCACTGTGCCGTCACCTGTGCCGCTGGGTCCACGTGTGGTGGCAGGTCAAGGTGCCTCCGAGGAGAATCTGACTTTTGTCCGAGTGTTGGATCCGAACGGGGTGCCTGCTGTGCAGTTTTTAGCGTATCCCCAAACAGTCACTGGTGGCGTTTTGGTCGCGGCGGGGCGTCAATCGGATGCGGGCGAGTTTATCGTTACGGCTCCGATTGCGCATGCCTCCGTTCGTGCGCTTCGCGTTTACAATACACTAGGAGGTTTTCTTTATGACTTGCCGATCCCGCGTGGTCTGTCGGCACCTTATCAAATCGCGGCTGGCGACTTCATTCCTAAGCAAGCAGGGGATGAGATTGCGGTGACTTCCAGTTTGCAGCGCAAGGGGCAGTCGACGGCTGTGATTCTTTATAGTGCTGCTGGCGAGTATTTGGACGCGATAAAGTTTACGGCTCCTGGCGACGGTGCGACACATTTAGAGTCCTACCAACTCGCGGGCTCGACTGGTCTAGAGCTATTTTATTCGGAGGCAAATTGTTTACTGCAATTTGATCCGCAGGGCGGGGAACACCGTTTTTTGCAGCTGGAGGAAACGGTTGAATTGACGGGGCTGTATCGAAGTGCTTTTGGCACGAACATGCATTGGGGTGCGTTTCCCGACTCGAGTATGTCCGAGGTGTTGACCTTTGCGGGGGCCAGTGCTGACGAGAAATTGAATGTGGGGCGTCATGAAAATGAATTCTGGATCACCGGTAGTGGCTTCGGATTCGATGCGAGTGATTCGGGCGAGTATATCAAATTCGTTCGCTATGGTCACTTGCGCACAGATGGCTCATCGCCGGCATATACGGATGCTTCTTTGTTGATGGGAACCGACCCTGCCGACTGGGACCGCGCGACCGCTCCTGCTCGGTCTGGATTGGGACAGTTGCGTCGGCCGCTAGATGAACAGCAACGTGCCTTATGGGAACCCTGTTTTACCCATCGCCAGTTCAATGATCGTTTCGATGACTGGAAGTCTGTCTTGGATGTAGCCAGTGGATTGCCCAAATATTTGTCACTGTCGCGGCTGAACAATATTTCATATTACGGCGAGTTTGGGAAACAAAACAGTTTTGTCGGCTCCACCTATGCCTTTGGACTGCCCGCACTGGATCGCCTCTATTTACTGCCGCTGCGTAGCTTTCTATTTACCTTGAGCGAAGCTTTTCGTGCGCATCCTGAGCGAGTTATTTCGGTCGAACCGAACCATGAGTTTGAGATTGCGATCAAGGAGGACAAATCGGTCGGTGATTATAACCCTGCGATGATTCGCGGCTTTCGTGAGTATTTGATGCTCCAATATGGTAGCGATCTTGAGGCGGTGCTTCAGGCGCGCAAGGGGCCGGACTTGATTGCGTTTGATGCGCCGCGTGATACCGATCGTGGTCGCTGGGATCGTTACGATTCCGAAAATCCATTTTTCAATGATTGGGTGAACTACAACCGCTATGTGGTGAATCGACGACTGGCCGATACCTTTGCGCAGGCCTTGCTGGCTGGCTTTCCTTCCGAAATTATTAAGTCCTCAAATTCCAGACCTCTACGCGGTGGGCACTTTGGATCTATTTAGTGAACGCATGGTGCGGATTACTCCAATTGATTATGCGATGACTGCGGGAGTGGGCTTTGGGTTTACCCGCTATTCTGTTTGGTTTCAGAAGCCCGCCAATGCCTTTCAAGCTGGCTATACTTCGGGCTTCGATTCGATGGTGCTGGGAGAGTATCAAGCGTTGAGCAAAGACCAGGCACTCGCGAATCAACAATTGCTCCATCTGTGGGAGCGCGGAGGCAATGCCGTGCATGCGATGCAATGGCCGGCGTCTCACGATCGTGGATACAACGAAACGATGACTGGTGCGATTCGCAATCTGTTGGAGCATCACGACGCACCTCGCACGGTGGTGACTGGGGGCGTGAGTCAGATCAAGGCGGTGCAACGCGGGGAGCAACTGTTCAACCTCGCCGCAATTGGCGTGGGCCCGAACAAGCGCGGTCTTTTGAAAAGCTTGCGGGAAGATGGCCGCTGGGAGGGGAGCGTTTATGCGGTGCCGTTTCGCACGGCGATTGCAGTTCAAGAACTCGAAACTCGAATCGATGCCAGAGGCTCTGGGGTTCAAACACTTTCGGTTGGACCGCTCGCGGATCTCGAAGCAGGCGAGCAGATTGTTCTGCAGTTTACGGCGAGTGATTCGAGGAATGGAACAGCCGAGTTTTCAGTCCGTCACGAAGCCGGCGGCACTTTACCCGGGACGTCGCAAACACTAGCACTGAGCGCTGACAACAAATCTTATCGTTTTGTTTTGCGGGCTCAACTGCCAGCCGATGGTTGCATGCTGTCGGTGAACTTACCTGCGTCCGCTCAAATTAAGCAGATCCACGCGCAACGAGAAACCGAGCAGGTGGCACGGCCTCATCGCGGCATCCATACGGGCGTGCCCCATCAAGGTGGGATGACCTTCGATCTCTTGCCAGATGCTTAAAATTCAATGACTGCCGCATGTCTGTGGTGGTCGTCACTTTTTCTATATGAATTCTATGTTTAGCTCTTTTCAAAATCTTGGAGTATGTTTTGCCGCAGTTAGTCTTCTCTTTAGTTTTGTTGTTTCGTCGCATGCTGTATTGCGTCATCCCGGCATGACCGATGCCGAGGCCTTGGCCCTGGGTGCCTTGCCGCAGTTTGAGAGCAAGGCCTATGTCAGTGGCTGTTCGGCGGCGATGCTAAATAGCGAATGGGCGGTGTCCGCTGCTCACTGCATCAGCCTGGAAGACGAGCAGCGCGTGACGATGACCTATGAAACGAATGGGGTCTCCACCACGGTGGCGGGAACGGCCTACCGTGTGCAATCGGGTGATGGCGGATATGACGATGTCATGCTCATTCATTTGGACACGCCGATCACGGCTGCGGTGGCTTGGGTGGCGCCTTACGATCGCTTCGATGAGTATGAACAGTTGGGCTGGCAAGTTGGGCAGGGCACTTCTGGGGCACTGGGAGTGAATACCACTGTAGATAGTCAGTTTCGTGCGATGACGCAGCGGATTGTTTCGACCGGACTCGGTGAGGCATCGATCATTCCGCAGCATATTTATTACAACTACAATAATCCCAATACCGCGAGCCCGAGTGACTATGCGACACGCTTTGAGGGCGGCACGGGGCCAGGAGACAGTGGGGGACCTCTATATGTGTATTCACGTGGTCGATACTTCAATGCCAGTGTCGTGAGTGGCCCGCAGGATGGGAGTTATCGCAATGGTCGCTTAAGCACACATGGCGCTGCCATGCTGGCGCGATCGGGACTGAAGTTTGCCTATCCGCAACAACTCACACCGCAGGCGGTCTGGGTGGCAGAAGATCTAGAGGCTTCAGCCGCGAACTTGAACACGGTGACGACTTGGACGGATCGTCTCAATGGGCTTACGTTTTCAAATGTCAGTGACGGAGGCGCGGGCGCGCCTGTCTTTGTGGCTAGCGCATCGCCAACAGGTTTGGCATCTGTGCGTCTGGATGGCGATGATGCGCTGGGGCTATCGCTTGAAGAAAATCCTTTTAACAGCACCACGGCGATGAGTATCGCGATCGTAGTCAAGTCGAGCGGTGGCAATGCCGGACTAGAGACAGCCGACTTTGGCACGTCAGGTTTGTTGGATGCGAGCGTTGCGGGGAGTGATCTCGGGTGGGGGCTTTCGATGGCGGCGAATGGTCGTTTTGGTTGGAGCATCGAGGACATCGATGGCTCGGTGGATGCGCTCTTCCGTGGTGATACGGGCAACGGTTCTGCGGCTGAGGGCGATTGGCATGTGGTCGTCGCAACTTGGGATGGTTCAGAAATCGCATTGGATAACGCGGGCGATGAGCGTAATATGAAACTCTTCGTGGATAGCTTGGCGCAGTCCAAGACCACGCAAGCCGCTAATCACTTTAACATCGGTCGAGCAGTCAGCACTTTGGTATTAGGGAAAAGTCAGACCAACTCGGTCGGTGGATTTCAAGGAGAGATTGCCGAGATTCGACTCTACACGGGAGAACTGCAAATACATGAAGTGGATCGCTTACTAACGAGCCTGCGTGAGCGCTATGTCAGTGGTTCGCTCGGAGTCAGCTTTGAGCGGCCTTGGTCGTCGAAGATATCGATTCCCGCCGGACAAAGTTTACGCACGCGCGGGTTGCTCACGGGGGGCGGCACTTCAATGGTTTGGGAACTCGAGTCTGGGCCCGCTCCAGTTACTTTTTCAAATGTGACTTCGCCCGATACCGAGATCACTTTCGAAGAAGTGGGCACGCATGTCTTACGCGCAGTAGTGACGGACGGTGTTTCGGTGGGCACGACAGACTTGACAGTTGAAGTGACTGTGCCCGGTGAGTTGCCGACAACGAGTAGTGATGTGGTGGCGGGCAATTGGATTTCGAGCGACGTGGGCACGGTCGATGTCGTCGGTAGTCACAGCGAGGCCGCGGGTGTTTTTACTGTGAATGGTTCTGGCCAAGGTGTTGGCGTGGGAGAGGGGCAGACTTACGATGAAGGCCGCTTTGTTTGGAAGGCTGTGGCGGGCGACTTTGATTGGATCGCGCGACTCGACTCTCTGACGGATGCGTCGGGGCCGACGCGTGCGGGGCTGATGGTGCGCGGTGGACCGGGCGCGACCGATGCCGCCGCATTTGTCGGGTTTGCGCCGAACGGTACTGCGTTTGTGTTAGGCCGTCGTGATGGTGGTTGGTATGCGGAGCTTAGCAGCGATGCCGGCTTGGGACTAAGCTTTCCAGTGTATTTGAAATTAGAACGACGCGGCGAAACCGTGGCGGCATTTGTTTCGTCCGATGGAGTGACGTATAGCGCCATCGGATCAGAGCTGACAGTCGCGTTACCAGGCGTGGCACGTGTCGGGATGTTTGTGACGAGTGGTAACGAAACGACTACCGTCGCGGGGCAGTTTAGCGATCTGTCGTTGCTGCAAAAGAGCTTCGCGTCCACGACTGCCTTATCGGTCTTAAGTGCGGAGCAATCAGGTGGTGCAATTGATCTCGATCCCAGCTCGTCTGGCACTGATGAGCCATGGTTGAGTGTCGCTCTCACGAATGGTTCTAATGTGGCCAATGTGTATGAGACCTATGTCGGGCATCGTCAAATCTCACGAGCGACTTTGACTGAGGGCGGCAATTATTGGGCAAGCCTCAGCGCCGATGATGGCAACGCGCTCACTGCGACCAGTCGTGTGATCGAGACGGTTTATCATACACGCTATGAATTTAATACGGCCAGCGATACTGAAGGATGGAACGGGAATAACCTGAGTGATTTTATAAGTGATGGCAGTAGCCTGACGGGCACTGCGAGCTCAGATGATCCGCAGATCAACATCACCGGACTATCGCTGGATGGAATACTGCATACGCAAGTAACGGTGCGAATGAAAGCGACCGTCGCCGCACCGATACAACTGTTCTGGGGCCGCGAAGGCGCGGGCGGTTTTGCGGGGGCACGTTCGCAGCTTTTGGATTATACCGAAATTGGGGCCTTTCAGTCGCTGGTCTTCGATTTGGAGGGCGTCGACGAATGGGATGGCGAAACCATCACCGCCTTACGCTTGGATCCGTTGAATGGATCGGTGAATGGGCAGAGCTTTGAAATCGATTTTGTTGAAATTTCAGACGGTCGTGCGATCCGTCCAGCGCCAGCGTATCGCTTCGATGTGGGCGGTGATAGCGAAGGGTGGAAATTTACCAAGGACATCGCTAGCACTTATGTGATCGGTGGCGCTCTGCAGGGCACCACGACTGGTAACGATTCGGTGTTGACGCGGAGTGGTGTTGATTTCGATGCCGATGGCGTGGACAGCGTGTTGCTGCGCATTCGCTCGTCAGTTTCGGGAGTTTCTGAATTCTTCTGGGGAACGACCGAAACGCCAGCGTTCAGCGCGGCGCGTAAGGTGAGCGCGAGCTACGTTGGCGATGGTTCTTATCAAGTGTTGCGCCTACCGCTCGCGGGCAATGCGGAGTGGGAGGGCACGAGCTTGCAAAATATACGCTTGGATCCGAGCAATCAGCCGGGGGCTGTCTTCGCGATTGATACGATCCTCTTTAGTGATGGCGACGGTGATAAGGATGGGATGCCGGACACCTTTGAACTCGCCAACAATTTGAATCCGCTGGGCAGTGAGGATGCCATGTTGGATGCTGATGGGGATGGCGTGAATAATTTTGGTGAGTATATCGCGGGGACTGATCCGACAGACGGCAGTGACCGCTTCGCTTCGACCTTTGTTTACACCGATGGGGAGGCCTTTGAGCTGAACTTTAGTGGCAAGTCTGGTCGTCGCTATCGACTGATGCGCAAGCTGAATTTGACTGACGCGAGTTGGGTGCAAGTCGACAGCCTCGGCGCCTTGGGGAGTGATCAGTCCGTTCATTTATCGGACTCCAGCAGCTTCGATCAGGCGTTCTACATGGTTGAGATTTCATACCCGTAATTCATATGTTTACAACCCATGCTTTCGCTTGGTGGCGTCGTGTTTTCTGCACGCATCCTCTATTCGTATTCACTTTGGTGCTGGGCGCTGCGCTCCACGGGCAGACGGTCAGCGTTGAACTCGTTGAAGATTACGGCAACAGTTATCAAGCACGTGCGACGATCACCAATGATTCCGCCGTGGCGCTGAACTCGTGGCTGGTGACCTTACAACTGGACGGCACGCTCGATAATAATTGGGAGAGTCTCTATCAAGCTTCGGAGAGTGATGTTGATAATCGGGTGTATGCCTTTTCCAATGAATACTATAACAGAGCCATCGCACCGGGAGAATTCGAAAGCTTCGGGTTTATCGTTCGCACGAGTTCGGAGCCAGTTTTGCCAGAGGGTGGTTTGGTGACACGTGACTGGGAGCCAGTGCTTGAACCCCGCGTGAGTGTCGCGGATGTGACGGTGACCGAAGGTGATAATGACACGGGCAGTGTAACGTTTACGATCACCTTGAACCCGGCAGTGGACGACGCGACAGTGACGGTTGAGTATACGACCTTGGATGGCAGTGCGGTCGCAGGGGATGATTATCAAGAGCGCTTTGGGAGCTTAAGCTTTGCGCCAGGTGAAACTGCGAAGACGGTGGTCGTTACCATTGTGGGTGATGCGCTGGATGAATCTACGGAGCACTTTGATTTTATCTTATCGTACCCGGTGAATGCTGTGCTCGGGGAGAGCGAGGCGTCAGCGCGGATTTTCGATAACGATGGATCGGGGCCGTTGCTTGGTAAAGCGCAGACGGGTGACTATAACTATGCCGAAGTGCTTCAGAAGTCTTTGTTCTTTTACGATGTGCAGCGCTCTGGTGACTTGCCTGTTGATTTTCGAGTCGCTTGGCGCGGGGATTCCGCGGTGAGCGATGGCAGTGATGTTTCGTTGGATCTCATTGGTGGGTTTTATGATGCGGGCGATCATGTGAAGTTCGGACTGCCGATGGCGTATAGTTTAACTATGCTCGCTTGGGGCGCGGTGGAGTATCCGTCCGCCTATGCCGAAACGGGACAAGTCTCGATCCTATTGGATCAACTTCGTTGGGGGGCGGATTACTTGATCAAGTGTCACGTGCGCAATGAAGATGGATCGACGGCGGCATTTTATGGGCAAGTCGGGAACGGGGATGTAGATCACGCGTATTGGGGCAGTGCCGAAAGCATGACGATGGCGCGGCCCGCGTATCGAATCGATGTGGACCATCCTGGATCGGACCTCGCTGCGGAGACGGCTGCGTCGCTCGCGGCGATCTCGATGTTGGTTGCCATCGATGATCCTGACTACGCCGCCGAACTGATCGATCACGCCGTGGCGCTTTACGAATTCGCTGATACCTATCGCGGCAAGTATAGCGACTCGATTACGAACGCCGCGAGTTTTTATAATTCATGGAGCGGCTATCAGGATGAATTGGTGTGGGGCGCGCTTTGGTTGTATCGCGCGACAGGAGATGCCACCTGGCTGAACAAAGCAAAGAGCGAGTATGCGATGCTCGGTGGTGGCGCAGGGAATCAGCCGTTTATCTGGAGCCTCTCTTGGGATAATAAATCCTATGGTTGCTACGTCTTGCTTGCGGATTTGGATGGCGGCGCGACTTATAAAGCCGATGCCGAACGTTGGCTCGATTACTGGACTATCGGTATCAATGGCCAAAAAGTGAACTATACGCCAGGCGGCTTGGCATGGCTGGACGAGTGGGGCTCCTTGCGTTACGCCGCCAATACTGCGTTTTGTGCTTTGGTGTATGCCGATAAAGTCAACGACCCCGATGCGCGTTATTCAGATTTTGCGAAGGCGCAAATCAACTACGCCTTAGGCAGTAACCCACAGAATCGCAGCTACGTCTGTGGCTTCGGAGTCAATCCGCCGATCAATCCGCATCATCGCAATGCCCACGCCTCGACGACGAACAATATTGATAGCCCCAACGATAACCAACACGTGCTCTACGGTG
Source organism: Coraliomargarita algicola (assembly GCF_033878955.1). Classification (NCBI taxonomy): domain Bacteria; kingdom Pseudomonadati; phylum Verrucomicrobiota; class Opitutia; order Puniceicoccales; family Coraliomargaritaceae; genus Coraliomargarita; species Coraliomargarita algicola. The sequence continues at coordinate 1,377,632 of NZ_CP138858.1, read as the reverse complement.
CCTTGGTCGGTGGCCCTGGAATCGACGATGCCTATGTGGATGATCGCAGCGACTATCAACGCAACGAAGTGGCCATGGATTATAACGCCGCTTTTACGGGGGCACTGGCGCGGCTCTATCTCGAGTATGGTGGCTATGCGCTCGACGAAGTGGATGCGCCACCAGTCGATGCAGTCGTGTTGCTCTATGAAACGGTCGATGACTTTCCCACAGGCGCACAGACCGATCGTGAATGGAAAGCCCTGTGGCCCGGCACCAAGTGGGCGAACGGTCCCGACGAAGGCCGGCTCGAAGTGGACGATACGATTGCTTATAATGGTAGCGGGAAATCCGTTCGGGTGCTTTATCCGGAAGGCGGTAAGCAGTCGAATGGCAGTGGTGCGCAATGGTTCATGGATTTAAAAGGCGAATACGATGAACTGTATTTTAGCTACTGGTTGCGCTTTGATCCTGACTTTGACTTTGTGCTGGGCGGTAAGTTGCCCGGGCTCGGAGGGGCAGTGTCTTTCGACGATCGCACGCATGAGTGGTCGGGGCGCTTGATGTGGCGCGAGAACGGATGGGCCGAGTTTTATATTCATGTGCCGTCCGAGCATTTGAACGATCCGGGCGATCGTTTCTGGTGGAATACCGAAGGTTTTCAAGCGATCTTCGTTCCCGGGCGCTGGCATCATATCGAGATTCACATGAAGTTAAATACTCCGGGGCAACAGGACGGATTGGCTGAAGGTTGGTTTGACGGCGTCAAAGCCGCCACATATCCGGGCTTTGATTTTCGAGATGCGGGCACATCCAGCGCGCAGATCGCATGGGTATTCTTTAGCACCTTCTTTGGCGGCAGTAGTGGTGATCATTGGAATGCCCAGAAGGATGAGCATGCTCGCTTCGATCAATTCATCGTGTCTAAGGAGCGGATTGGCTACCCCGGTAAACCCGACGATATCGACTCCGATCAATTGCCGAACGATTGGGAATTGCAGCACTTCGGTAGTGACATGGCAGCCGATCCATATGCGGACAGCGATACGGATGGCGATTCGGATTATTTCGAGTATATCGCCGGCACTCATCCCAAGAATGCAAGCGACTGGTTGGCGCCCCAGGTGCAAAAAACAAGTGATGCGTTTGTGGTTGATGTGAATGCCAAGGCGGGGCGAGTCTATCGACTCTTGCGCAAGTTGAATTTGACTGATGCTGATTGGCTCGAAGTGGACATTAGTGCGACGATCGCCACGGACGGCACACTTAGTCTCGAAGATCCCAGCTTGCATGGTCGCGCGTTTTACAAGGTCGAAGTGACAGAGCCGTAGCGTGACGCATTCAAGGGCAGGGATGCCCTTGTTCCGGTTTAGGAAACAGGGCATCCTTGCCCTGTGGCGTTGTGGGTGTCGCATGGTCTTCATTCAAGGGCAGGGATGCCCTTGTTCCGGTTTTGGAAACAGGGCATCTTGCTCTGTGGAGCTGCGAGTGTCGCATGGTCTTCATTCAAGGGCAGGGATGCCCTTGTTCCAGTTTTGGAAACAGGGCATCCTTGCCCTGTGCTGCTGCGAGTGGCGACTCTAATTTCTGGCTGGCGTTCGCGGTCTAAATTTCTAACATCCACTTCTAGATGAGTGAGTTTCTCAACCCCTATGCGCACATCGACCAGCACGGCCTGAATCTGCCGCACTGGCAGCAAGGGGAGGCTTTTGTTTTTGTTACATGGCGCATGGCGGACTCCCTACCTGAAAATGTTTTGCGCGGTTGGTCATCCGAACGCAGGATTTGGTTCGAGAAACAACCGTTGCCTTGGGATGCATCGACGCGTGCCGAATACCGTGAGCGCTTTCCGCTGCGGATTGAGCGATGGTTGGATCCGGGCAGCGGATCGTGTGCGCTCAGTGACCCAACGCTTCGTTTAATCGTCGAGGGAGCACTTTCGCATTTTGAAGGTGAGCGTCATGCTGTTCGGTCATACGTCATCATGCCCAATCATGTGCATATTTTATTTCAACCTTTGAGCGGTTGCCTGCTGGAAGATATTTTGCATACATGGAAAAGTTATTCGTCGCAGCAGATTATGAAGACGACGAAGCATACTGGTGAATTTTGGAGTGCGGGTTATTGGGATCGCTTGATTCGCGATCGGACTCATTTTGAACGTTGTGTCCGCTATATCCGTAATAATCCAGCAAAAGCGAAACTGAATCCTTCGCAGTTTAGTTTGTATGAGAACGAAGCACTGACTTGTGAGTCAGAAAGGTGATTCAAGGGCAAGGATGCCCTTGTTCCGTTTTTGGAAGCAGGGCATCTTGCCCTGTGGCCTTGTGTCGCGGTATGCGCTATGTGTCTTTGCCCGCTCTGGCTTCGAGTAAACGTTGCGTTTCTTCGGCACGTTGACGGCTAATCGGGTAGAACCACATTAAAAAGATCGCAAGCACCAGGCCGAGTGACTGAAAGCCGATGAGTAGGGCTTTCATTTTGACGGCGGTTGCTTCGTCCAAGCCAGAGGCATCGACCACTTGCGGGTCGTAGCCTGCGGCTGTTGCCATGTAACCACCGAGCCCGAAAGTTATGCCTTGGGCTGCTTTGAGTGCGAAGCCTTTGACGGAACTAAACATGCCTTCGCGGCGGCGTCCGGTTTCGAGTTCGTCGTCATCACAGACGTCGGCGACCATCGAGTCGATCATCAGCCAGCAACCTTGCATGCCAATGAAGGTAATGCCGCCGACCACGTAGAGCGCCCAGGGCCAGCGTGGATCGATCGCGAAGAAATTCAAAATGGTACCGAGGAGGACAAAGCATAGGCCGACCAACATGGCCGAGCGCTTGTTGAAGCGTGTCGAAAGATAGCCGATGAAAAACATGCTGCCATACGATAAGCCAACCGCGAGTGTGGTGAACCATCCGGTGAAGTCGCCAATCGCTTTTTCGCTGCCATTGAAGACGTAGTGCAACATCAATAGCGGTGCGATGCTTTGCGCGGAGAAGAGCGCGACGATGATGGTGACGTAGGCGATGAATAAGATGACGAAAGGCTTGTTCGTCATCGTGTATTTGATCGCAGGCAAAAGTTTGATCGGTTCCTGCGTTTCAATTTCAAGGTCTTCTTTGCAACCGAAGGTTGGAATCAAGCCGGAGATTAAAACGATGACAGCCACCCCCACTGTGACCCAGAAAGCACCTTCACCTAAGTTCGGAAAGGTATCTGCCGCTGCGAGCCGAAAGAGCCAACCGGCGGAGACCGATCCGATGAGCCCTATATACATCCGCCAGACGATGACGCGCGTTCGTTCATCGTAGTTCGGCGTGAGCTCGAAACCCAGCGCAGTATAGGGTACTACAAAAAGTGTGTAGGCGACGGCAAGCAGGCTGCCAATCGTGACGATGTAAAAAAACGGGATATTACTGAACCATGGGTTCTGCGCGGTTTCTGCTCCCATCGGTGTCCACAATAAGGGGAGCAGTAGGGCGCAGGCAATGACTCCGAAAAACATCAAGGGGCGGCGACGCCCGTATTTTGTTTTAAGATTGTCGGACAAGTTGCCGATCCACGGATCGGTAAAGGCATCGATTAAACGCGGAAATGCCAAGGCCATGCCCGCCAGCGCTGGACTCAAGCCAAAGTGCTGCACGTAGACCAGCGTGCCGAGCGCGGTCAAGGTGTTGAACATGAAATTGTCCGCCAGCCCCCCACAGCCCCAAGTGACTTTCGTGCGCAAGGGCACGCGCTTTTGACCAGGAATGTGGGGGATATGTGTAGAACTCATGAGGCTTTAGGAAATGCTCGTTGATCTAAATGGGGTTAGTTACGAGAAAATTAGCATCACCAAGATATCTGAAAAGGCAATAAGAAAGGTTTCTTGTTTCTTGTTGTAACGAAGAATTCAGCAAAAAAAAAGGACAGCCCGAAGGCTGCCCTTTTACCCTATATAACCCTAATGAAAAATTATTTGCGACGCTTGATGGATGCAAATCCAAGAGCCAGTAGACCACCGATGAGGGCATAGGTGCTTGGCTCGGGAACGACGGTGATAGTTAGATTGTCTAAGAACACGTCAGAGAATGCAGATACACCAGAACCTAAGTGGCTGCCGAATGCGAAGTAGCGATCACCTGTTGCAAAGTCGGCTGCGAAATCGCTGAGTATTGCTGTGCCGTTCGCTGTCGCGCCAATGGTGGTGCCGGCACCTGTCTCATTCACTGTAACTATGAAATTAACATAGCTCGATGTGAAGGAAGGAGTGCTTGTGTAATCATCGCTCGCGCTAAGTATTCCATCACTATAATAGCGTGTTAAGTTATTATTGGCTGGGTTGACGCCGTCTGGGCGAAGCAGGATTCCAAAGTCGCTGCCTGCTGCGCTTGGGGCTTGAGGAGCGACGCTATCGCCGATCGCGAATGAGATCCACTGGTCGGTCGAGTCTGTGACGCGTGATTTGTAATGAAGGTCGAAGGAGATGGTATAAACTTCACCCGCGAGTGAACTGCCGAAATTTGTATCTAAACTAAGGAAGGCGTTAGATGCACCGCCAGTTTGCTCATTGTTACGAATGCGCCCCATCGAATTTCCTGCAGTATTACCATTATTGGTGGTGCCATCATCATTTGTTGACACATTGGACTGCGATGTCGACCCCGTATGAGTATAGGTGGAGGTGGTGCCTGCTGTTTGGCGAGTGACACCGATGCTGTCGTTTATATCCAAATTGTTATTCCCTGAGCTGGTGGAGAAGCCGTCTTGGAAGATTACCTGCGCCTGCATCGAAATGGACGCTGCGAACATTGAAGTGAGGAGTAGGGGTGTTTTTTTCATAGTAGTGATGTGTGTTATGGGTGAGTTGTTAGCTTGAAAATGGTTTTTGTAAGCTTTGATGAGAGGTTTATCTCCTCGCACAAGAAACAATTCCTATCGCACTGTCAAGAATTGTTTCTTATGGTTCTTGCGGTTTTTCTTCATATTAACGCAAGCTACTTCTTTACAGCAACTTGAGGGATTCTTAGGTTTTTCCTCTAGAAAGCTTGCCGCTGGGGCAGTGCAGATGCATCCTCTGATATTCATCACTAAGCAATTTGAACTTATCTGGATTGCAACTGATCAGCGCCGAATATTACTAATTGAACCAATGAGAGCACGATTGAAAGATGTAGCCGCGCGAGCGGGTGTCGCGACTAATACAGCATCGACGATTTTAAATCGTCGGTCGAATTCTTGGGCTTCGAAGGAAACGGCGGCCCGCGTCTTTAAGGCGGCGGAAGAATTGGGCTACAAGCCCAGTCGAGCGGCATTGGGCTTACGCCTCGGGAGCTTTAAGACGGTCGGCCTAGTAATTCCGGATTTACATAATCCTGTTTATACCACCTTTGCGGATCTATTGGAGCAACGTATGCGTGATAATGGCTATGACCTCATCTTGGAGCACTCCCGCACGGATGTGAAATATGAGAAGCATTGTTTAGATTCGATCATCGATCGTCAGATTGATGCGGTGACGTATTTTGTCAGTGACTTGAATAGCCACTTGGACTTTCTGAAACGTGCGGCAAAGACATCCACTCACGTTGTCGCATTGACGGGGCCTTCGACAGAGCCGTTTCCTTTTGATGCGGTCGAGATGGATTTCTCTTCGGGCATTACGGCTGCGGTCGAGCATTTGTTAGATTTGGGCCATGAGCGTTTTGCGTTTCTCTGTGCACTTGCGAAAGGGCAGGAGGCGGGGGATCGGCCGAATGTGTTTAATCAAATGTTAAAGGAGCGTGGCATCCCCGAAAGCCAAAACAGCTTTATCCCGTGTGCACACGATTTGCTGAGTGCACGTAACACCTTTGGTGAGTTCTTGGATGGTTTTTCGGGACCAAAACCGACTGCACTCATCGCCATGAATGATTTAACTGCCATTGGTGCCATGCGCGCCGCGAGCGAGCGAGGCATTCGTGTGCCCGAAGACCTTTCGGTGATCGGGGTGGATAATATTCCTTTGGGGCGGTTCTTGCCTCGTCAATTAAGCACCATTGCCCAGCCACTAGAAGAGTTGGCCGATGCGACGGCAGAATTGATGTTATACCGACTCAATAATGATGAAGAGGATTCGAAGCCACAGTCTCGTAAATTTAAAGCGAAGTTGTTGATCAAAGAAACCACGGCGCGGCTAGGCTGAAGTATTTGAACTAGTTAGGTGAAGTTATTGGATTCGCTTGTCGGCGTTGTCTCGGAACTAGTCACTTTGACCGGTTGGCTCCGCTTTCGCTAAAGCTCCTCCGAAACGGGTAAACTCTAAACCGCGGAAAGCGATCACTCCGCGTCCTCAACGAACTCTGCAGTTAAAACATGCCCGAGCATGGACGAAGGCTTTGGGAAGACGCTTTGTAGTAGGAACCGGTTGAATGCCGCTTATCAAAAAACGCGGCGCAGATTTGTCTTTTGTATCAGATTTTTATGTAAGACTTTTCTCTGCTTTGTTGTCTGCTGTGGATGTCTAGAGTATTGGACTGATTATGATGACTTCCTTACTCCATCGAATGACAGGTTCTTGGTTTTTATTGCTGATGGGCAGTTTGCTTTGTGGGGCGCTTCATGTCGGCTGCGCTAAGAGTCTGTCGACGAATGCTCCGATTAAAATTGCGCTGATTGGCGATTCCACCGTGTGTGAGTATCCGGCGGAGGCTACGCTGCGGGGCTGGGGGCAAATGCTTCCGAAATTTCTGCCAGCGAATGTTGAAATCTTCAACGCGGCGCGGGGTGGTCTGAGCACCAAAACGTATCCGGAATGGCTCTGGGCGCGTGTGTTGAAGTCGAATGCGGATTATCTTCTGATTCAGTTTGGGCACAATGACTCGCATGCCAAAGGGCGGCCGGAATCGACCGATGCGGCGACGGATTATCGAGACAATTTGATCCGCTTCATTCGGGAGGCCCGGGCTGCGGGGATCGAACCGATTTTGGTCACGCCCGTGCGCCGGCGTTTGTTCAAGGACGGTGCCTTGACCTCCGAGTTGTCCCCGTATCGGGATGGGATGTATGCCGTGGCCGAGGCCGAAGCTGTCAAGCTGATCGATTTACACGAACTCAGCGGACAACTCTACACCGACCTGGGTGAGGCGGGCTCGGAAACTTTTACGCCGAATTTTGTCGATCACGCCGATCGCCCCGGTTCGATGGACCGCACACATTTCACGGAATCCGGCGCGACTGCAATGGCGGCATTGGTTGCGAAAGAATTAAAAGCTTTGGATGTTATGTAAGATTCTCGTCTGCTTTCACTGGGACTCGTTTCAATCATAAGTTTGCGGTTATGGTATTACCTTCTTTTGTCCCAAACCTATTTCAGTTAATATCTCGATCAATGAAACGCATTTGCTCGCTTTTGACTGTTATGTTAGCCGCGCTCTGTTCGCTGGTGTGGAGTCCCGTTCTGGCGGAAGTGAATGTGCCTGAATTGAAAGTCATTCCGGAGCTTCAAATTACGGACGATGGGGAACTGCACATAGACGGCCTACGTATGTCGGCCGGCTACATTGACACGGGATGGAAATTCCAGGGGCAGGGGAGTCGTTTGGTTGAAGTGGCGTCTGGCTTTCCGCGCAAGGCGGACACGACTTGGATGTGGCAGGCTCAGTTGCCAACGACGGAGGCGGGCGCTGTTAAACTGGAGCAAAGCTTACGTCCGATCTCGGGGCACTCCTTCATTTTGAACTACCGCTTGACGGGAGAATCGGTGCCCGTGAATGAAAGTGCTCTCAGGCTTTTACTCCCGCTGCAAACTCTGGCAGGGAACAGTTTACAGGTCGATGGCGAGCGGGTGGACTTGCCGAAGACATTTTCACAGGCACGCTTGTTTGAAGTGGATGCGGCAAAACATCGCTTGTGCATTCCGGCGGCCGCAGGGGAACTTGTCATAAGCGGTCATTTTTCGCTTCTGGTGCAGGACCTACGAGAGTGGGGGAACGATGCCTACTTCCAAGTGCGATTGAAGATGAGCCCGAATGCACCGATCTTGCTTGATGAGCAACTTGGACTGCAGCTGGATTATCGCCCCTATGCCAGCCAGCCACTGTCGTTGCGCGAGGTGGTCAATCGGGACTTCAGCGATGCGGTCGCCGGCGACGGTCAGGGCGGCTGGACGGATCAAGGGCCGGATTTGGATCTGTCGGAGCTGCAAGCGGGGGTGCTGCAGAGCGGTCCTTTGCAATTTGAGGTGATCGATCCCGCCGCCAACGAGAATCGGGCGGCTTTGGTCTTGGGCAGTCGTGAGGATGTGAGCCGGCGCGATCGTGCGCGGGTGGAAGTCGATGGCTCGCCGGAGTTCCGGAATCTCTATCTGCTGCATGGCAGTGCCTGGTTGCCAGCACGGGGGAAGTCGGTCGGGGATCTGGTCGTCAATTATACCGATGGCAGTGAAAGCCGTTTTGCAGTGGTGAGTGGACAGGACATCGGCAACTGGTGGAAGCCCACGACGCAGCCCAATGCAGTGATCGGTTGGAACGGTGAAACTGCCGAAGCTGCCGTCGGCCTATACGTTTCGCGTTTTCCCTTGGAAGCGAAGGCGGTGGAATCGGTTACCTTGGAAAATGAAGCGAATACCTTGTGGATGATCGTCGGCCTGACAGCTTCGGCGCAAGATATCCCCTTGATCGACCGCGAAGTCCCCCTAACGGTTCGTCCCGGTAAGGATTGGGCACCTTATAAGCACTCGCTGGAGATTGAACCCGGCGGCGTGTTTGATTATTCCTTTCTGCTCGATGCGCCCGCGGGCAAGCACGGAGCACTGATTGCCACGCCTGAAGGGGGCTTGGCCTTTGAGCAAACTCCAGAGAAGCGTGAACGCTTTTGGGGCCCGAACCTAACCTTCGGGGCGAACTTCATGTCGCATGCAGAAGCCGATCGGCTGGCGAAGCGACTGGCTATGTCGGGCTACAACACTGTGCGACTGCATCATTTCGATCGGGAAATGCAGGTGCCCGGTGGCAAGTCTTACGAAATGAATCCTAAGCGCTTGGATCAGTTGTTCTATCTCTTTGCCGCCCTGAAGCGCAATGGGATCTATATGAATATCGACCTCTACAGTGTGCGTAGCTTTGACGCGGAGGAATTGGCTTCCTTTGGAATGGAGTCTTTGGACAAAACGATGATCAAGGGGCTGCTCCCCATTTGTGAACCGATCTTCGACGCTTGGGCGCGTTATGCTCAAGCGCTACTGACTACGGAAAATCCCTACACCGGCATGACGCTGGCGGAGGACCCCGCACTCATTGGCATCTGTCCGGTGAATGAAGATTCCTTGCCTCGCTTGTTGATCGTTCGGAGTAACGGAGTGGGTGAAAAGCTGATCGCGCGTTATGAGGAAGCATTTCAGGCCTGGCGCGCACAAGCGGGGCAACCGTCCCGAAAGCCCTTCTATGAAAGCGCGGCGGCGCGTGAGAAAGCCTTTAACGCCTTTGTGCTGACTGCTTATGAACAATCCAATGCGCGCATCATTAGTTTCCTGCGCGAAATGGGCGTAAAGGCACTGATCACCGGCTCGAATCATCAGGTCTTGCAAGCGCTCACACCTGTTCGCGAAAGTTACGACTATGTGGATATGCACCGCTACTGGGATCATCCCAGCTTTCCTAAAAAGGCTTGGTCCTTTCCATACCTCTTCGATCAGAAGCAGGCCACAGCACAGGCCGCACCCGTGCCACGCGAAATGATGCCCGCACGTGTCATTGATAAGCCCTTCACGGTGACAGAGTTTAACTTCATCCGGCCGAATCAGTATCGCGCTGAAGGGGGCGTGCTGATGCCGGCCTACGCCAGCTTGCAGGGCTGGGATGCGCTTTATAATTTTCAATATGCGAAGGACCGAAAGACCGCACTGGAGGGCAGTGTGGAAAACTACTTCGCGCTCGCGGCCGATCCGATCGGCCTGATCGCCGACCGTGTGAGTGCGCTCTTGTTTCAGCGTGAGGATATCGCGACCGCGCAAAAGCAGATCGCGTTTGCGGTGGCACCAGACGCGATCCATAATGAATTGATGCAGCCATTCCCCGAAGATTTTGAAACGCTCGGGCTGGTGACTGGCATCGGCTCTCTTTATGGCGAGGCCCAGTCAGTCAGGGAGCAGTATCCACACCTCGCAGCGATCCTAGTAGATGCGGAAGCCAGAGGCGATGGTAAGAAGGGTATTTATCCGGCCGATGCTTCGGTGGTGGAAACTTTAGAACGCGACGGCGTGCTCCCCGCAGGGGCCATCTCGGACCAGGGCCGACGCTTTCGCAGTGACACCGGCGAGATTGTCATGGATACGCAGGCCGGCACGGTGTCGGTGGTCACGCCGCGTAGTGAACTCTTTGTTTTGAACGACTCGCAGCAGGCCGCGGGGGAGATCGTTCAGGTGCACGGCAGCACCGGATTTTCGACACTGAGTCTAGTCTCGATTGATGGCGCGCCGCTCGTCGAGAGTTCTCGAATGTTGCTCACTCATTTGACCGATGCATTGCCTGAAGGGATGCGATTCGGGCATCAGGATCGCAAGCTCTTGCTCGGTTGGGGCAGCGGACCACATTTAGTGAAGCGGGGTTCGGCCGAAATTACTTTGCGCTTGCCCGAGGATGCGGATTGGCAGATTTGGGCAGTGGACGCCACCGGGAAGCGCGTGCGTGAGTATCCTTCACGTCAAGATGCGGATGGACTGCATTTGACGCTGTCTACAGTGAGTGATGCGGGGGTGCAGCTTGCGTATGAAATCGTTCGTTAGTGTATTTCTCCAGGGGGTTGCAAGATGAAATAAGGGGATCTGAGTGATGCGCTTCATGGTAAAAATAAAAAGCGCTGAAGCGCTCACTCGTACCCAAAGGTGACGCCCAGGTAAGAGTGACGGCTTTAGCCGTTTTGCGTGGTGGCAATGCTGCTGGAGAAAGCGCTGAAGCGCTCACTCTTACCTAAAGGTGACGCAGTATCAGGTAAGAGTGACGGCTTTAGCCGTTTTGCGTGGTGGCGATGCTGCTGGAGAAAGCGCTGAAGCGCTCACTCTTACCCAAAGGTGACGCAGTATAAGGTAAGAGTGACGGCTTCAGCCGTTTTGCGTGGTGGCGATGCTGCTGGAGAAAGCGCTGAAGCGCTCACTCATACCTAAAGATGACGCAGTATTAGGTAAGTGATCCGGCTTCAGCCGTTCCCCAAGATTATTTACTTATCCCAAGTCTCGCCATAGCGATCGACTGGGTAAGCATTCCATAGTTTCTCTGTATATTCTCGTCCAAAAGTATCGATAAATTGCGGGGCGCTACTAAATGGCCACTCTTGCCATTTAGTGACATAACCATGTTTGACTGGATTGTTGTGAATATAATTAATCGTCGCCCCAAAATGCCGTTCCGAACGCATGGCACGTTCGACAACACGAAACCAAACTTTGCGCCCTGATGTTGAATCTTCAAGGTTCCATGCCCGTGAACTGCGACCATGCCAGCGCCCCAGCGCGTGTAGCAGGGCTGCAATCTGGTCAGTATGAACCAGTATATGATAATGATTGGGCAGGATACACCATGCATGAACTTCGTGGCTCAATTCACGACCTATTTTGAGTAATTCATCTTCACAAAATGCCAAGCGCTCATGGCTTTGCCCAATGATGGGCGTATGCTCATAACAAGCTGCCGTAAGCATAAATCGAGTCGCATCTCCTTCTAAAAAGTGAGGTGGTTGATGCCATGGGCTGCCTTGTCTTTTTCGGGAGGATAAAATAGATTCCTGTTCCGCTTTTGACATTTTCCGCCATGCATACATGCCAGAAAGGCTAGGCTATCATTGTATTCGTGTAAATCTATTTGAGGAAGAATAAAGCGCTGAAGGCGAAGTTTCTGGGGAAAGCGCTGAAGCGCTCACTCATACCTAAAGCTGACGCAGTATCAGGTAAGAGTAACGGCTTCAGCCGTTTTGTGTTGTGGCGATGCTGCTGGAGAAAGCGCTGAAGCGCTCACTCTTACCAAAGGTGACGCAGTATCAGGTAAGAGTAACGGCTTCAGCCGTTGTTAAATAGAATTTATCAGGAGGCGATTAGGTTCTTATTCTTATGTAAGATTCTGCTATGATTGAGACGACGACTGTGCTGAATACGGTGATTTTATTCTTCAAATCGAGGCTTACTTTTTGTGTGCTAATCGATCCTCTGCCCCATGCACTACCAGACGTATAGTTTTCATCCTAGCCTACGAGCGAATCGATTGCCGTGTGAACGGTCGCGTCAGGGCTTTGCGCTGGTGATCGCTCTGTCGCTAATGGCCTTCGTGCTCTTGCTGTTGCTCTCTATGACGGCCCTCACACGAGTTGAATCCAGTGTGGCCGACCAGAGCATGCGGCAGACGACGGCACGCCAGAATGCATTGTTGGGCTTACAGCTTGCGGTAGGGCAGTTGCAGCAGCAAATGGGGCCCGATCAACGGGTGAGTTATACCGCAGGCATCCTGGATTCGGATCCATATGATCCGGATACTTTGCTCGATGTGCCGGATGAACGTGCGCATTGGACCGGGGTGCGCGCGGTGTCACCGGACGCGGAGGGCGAGCCGGTTCAGACTTTTGAGCAATGGTTGGTCTCGGGCTATACATTGCTCGATCAAGCCGATGTTTCCTCAGCTGTGGTGGACGATGCGACGATCGACCTGACGGGAGGCAGCTCGCCGGTGAAGGCTGGCAAAGTGAGCATTGCATCGGCTGGTGACAGTTCAGGCAGTTACGCTTACTGGATTGGTGATGAGGGAGTGAAGGCAAAGGCCAACATCGAGTCGACTGTGGGAGCCGACACCTTGCGTTCCGCTGAGCGTTTCGGTATTCAAGTGGTGGATGGGCTGGATTGGTTCGTCGATCACGAGGCAGATGCTGCCCGTGCTTTCAGTTGGCCGGCCTTGGAGATCGCTGCGAATGGCGACGCTGATTCGAGTCTGCTGCAAGAGCGCTTTCATGACCTGACTTTTTATTCTCACGGCTTGCTGACCGATACGGTGGAGGGCGGATTCAAAAAAGACCTCACGAGCGAGTTATTTGGGGCAACGCCCAGTCTGACCGGTCCTATTTTCGAACCGCTCTCGGGCACGGCCACGGTTGCCGATCCCGGTGGTCCGCTGTGGGAACAAGCCCGTTCCTGGCTGGCGATCACAGCAGATGGTAGCGGGAATTATCCGGTGCAAGCGTCCAGCGATACACAAGCCGGGCTGCATCCCGTGCTCGCAGGCTTTCAACTGTATTGGGTGCCCACTTATACGCCGTCTTCCAGTGGCGGCAATCCACGCGCACGTATGAATCTCATGCCCGCGGTGGTGCTGTGGAATCCGTATAATGTTCCATTAGAAGATCAGAGCTATACGGTAACTTATGGGAAGACCTACATGGACAATGGCAACTTTGCCTATTTCAATGTCGTGCTGGACAATTGGGAATTGGAGGATGTTAGCACCGGCACCACGGCTTCCATTCAGAAGAGTCAATTGATTCTGACCCTGAACAGTGGTCGCCTCGAACCGGGGCAGGCGATTGTTTTTAGCCCTCCGGGTGCCAGTGCTTTGAGCACCAGTGGCAATACATTGACCCGTGGCTATCGTCCGAGTGCTTGCTATTATTTCTACACCAGCCTGACACTGGCTGCGCCGTATGAGTATCGCTACGATAAGGGCCAGATCAATCGGGTGCATGGTCTGTTGCTCGAACGGGGCACGGGTAATGGAGCCGAACCACTGCAGGCCGTCTATTACATGGCGGATGGCGATAGTAATTTGTCGACCGCTAATAGTATGACGATGCAGCAGACTCCATCTGGAGCACCGATCAATACCGTCGATGCCTTCGGTTATAAATTCCTTCAGACCACGACCGACAACGTCAGCTTCTGGGGTGCCGGTGCCAGCCTGCTGCCGGGGATGCGCTCCTGGCTCGCGCATTTGAATCCGCGCGCGAGGATCAAAGGTCCGATTCCGACTGTGTATGAGGATGGTGGATACAATCGTTCCGTATCGAACAATCCGTCCTTTGCCTCCGCTCGTCAGGAGTCGGATGTGAACATGGACTTGGGCTTTGTTTCTTTTGGAGATCAGGTGAGTGTGGGGCACTCCGAAAATTCCATGGTGGATACGGCTGCGTTTTTTGAAGCACCGCCCAGCCGAGCGGACTTGCATTCGATCGGTCAGATGATGCACTTCCCGCTGTATAATGACGGGAGCAGCGGCGCGGATGAGGAAGCACGCATGGAGTCTTCCATACGCAATGCGCGCTTTGGTAATTTGATTCCCGCCTACGCGGTGGGCAGCAGCGAGGCCGATCCGAATATCGAACTGGATGCGACCGAGCGCACTTGGGGAGGCAGCCCCAGCGAGGCGCGCTACTTTTCCTTTCAGGGGGTGCACCACGATTATTCTTACAAATTGAACCGAGCGCTTTGGGACCGTTATTTTTTCTCCACGGTGCCAGCGGGCGGTGGGCTGCCGGAAAATCCGCGCTTAGTCAGCATTGCTGAGGACGGCAGTTTGCCGCGAGATGATGTCGATACCGCGGCGGAGGATCTCATGGTTAATGGAGCCTTTAATGTGAACAGTGTCTCGGTGGAAGCTTGGAAGGCCTTGTTGGCCTCGTTTTACGGATTGCCGGTCGGCGGCGAAAGCGATTCCGACAGCCATTCCCCGATTCTGCGCGTGCGTGATCCTTTGGAGGGACCGGTGGACAACAGCAGCACGGATGTGACAGACGACTTCGAAAGCTATGCCGGATATCGTCGACTCAGTGATGCACAGATTGAGGAACTCGCCGAACGCATTGTTGAAGAGGTCAAGCTGCGCGGTCCCTTTGGCAGCATGGCGGAATTCATCAACCGCATGCCCGAGCGCGATGGAAGATATTCCGAAGATAGCGATGCCTTTCGTTTACGGGGCACCCTGGCAGCGGCCATTGCCAAGACCGCGATCAACGCAGGCTTGCGTCGTCCCTCGGTCGAAGTCATCGCTTCGGGGAGTAGCGGGATCGAGGCCGCGGCCGAAGCTGGCTGGCGATCAGAAGGCTTGCCCGGATGGTTGACGCAGGCGGACTTACTCCAGCGGCTCGGTCCGGTTTTGACCGTGCGTTCGGACACCTTCCGTATTCGTGCTTACGGGGAGTCGATCAATTCTGTCACGGGCGATGCGGTTAAAGCCCGTTGCGAGGCCATCGTGCAACGCATGCCGGAGTTTGTCTATCAAGGGCAGGTCGGGGAAACGGCCGCGGAGATTGAGACGAAGCAGACCGAGCAAGGCCGGCGCTTTGCGATCGTGGATTTCAGATGGTTGAGTGAGGACGAAATATGAGAAAAATAATTCAAAGCGTTGCTTTTGTTAGCCTGCTTTGTCTCGGCGCGTCCCTCGGACTGTTCGCGGCAGAAGAGCCGGTTTCTGTGGATTTTCAGATCTATCTTTGGCCGGGACAGAGCCCCTTCGCACTCCCCGAGGTGGCCGCCTCGAATGAAAAAGATAGCCTGAGCTATCGCTGGGGAGAGCGCTCGGATAACCCCCTCGATATTGTCGATCCTGAAGTCTTTTTGGAAGCCTACTATCGCCAAAGCAATTCCGGAGATGCGGAAAAGCTGGTGGTGTATCCGAGAACACTCACGCCCGTGCAGAGCTACCGCGGTCCACGGCGAATGCAATTTTTCCAGAACGGCGTAATGGAGGCGGGGACTGAGCCGCCCTTGCTGGCTCAGGTGAATTTGCCCGTCGGGGCTGAGAAGCTTGTGCTCTTTTTCTTTCCCATGCCAGATGGTAGCATGCGGATATTGCCGCTGGAAATGCAGGAAAGCCTGTATGTGGGGGAGCATATTTTACTCGTCAATCTGAGTGCCAAGCCCCTGCAATGCAGCTTAGGCGGTCCCGCCTTTGGCGTGAATCCCGGCCAGCAGGTTTTACGTGAGGTGCAAAAAATGGATGAGTATTATCAACCCATCCTCTTGGCATCGCTCAATGAGAACGGACAATTGCGCCGAAGGCTCATGCGTAAAATGGGCGTGCAGTCGAATGAGCTGACGGTCTGTCTGATCTATAATCCAGCAGGCAATCCCGAGCAGTATCAGTTGTTACAAGTCGGGCTGCCGATTGTTGCCCGGAGCGATGAGCTTTAGCCATCGTTTGCGGTGTGTGCGCTGCGTTTGGAAGGTTACTGGCTAGGCTTTTAGGTGACGGCTGAAGTACCCTTAGGGCATTATACTTGTCGTTTCAGTCTGAGGCGACGGCTAAAGCACGTCGTTCCAGGCCGGAGCGATGCGCTTTAGCCATCGTCGCAGCATGTCCGCCATGTCAAACAGCTAGCATCTTCATCGATTCGAGCTTGTTTCAGATATGTGATTCTTTGCTTTAGAATGATGCACAGGCCAAAGACTATTCGATTTTGGCGTAATCATTTGCCGCATTGGCAAGTTGAGGCAGGCGTTTATTTTATTACGATGCGCGCGGCGGGTAGCTTGCCCAAAGCGGTGGGAGCGCGTATCGCTGAAATACACGCGTCGATGTCGGCGATTGAGCCGGCTTCCGCTGATTATTTGGAACTACAACGTCGTTATTTCCTGACATTAGAGAAATACCTGGATGCGGGCTATGGCTTTTGTCCATTTAAACATGTCAGCTGCTGCCAGATTGTGAAAGAGGCTATGTTCGAGTTGAGTTCTATCGGCTGGAATTTACAGCATTATGCAATCATGCCGAATCATGTGCACTTGCTTATTCAGACCGATCAATCTGCCGCCGAAATGTCGAGTGTGTGGCGGAGTTGGAAAGGACGGACCGCTCGCTGGTGTAATCAGGAATTGCAACGCCGAGGCGCGTTCTGGCAGCGCGATTGGTTCGACCGCTGGATGCGCGATGAGGCGAGCCTCAATCGCACCGTTGATTACATTCGCAATAACCCGGTGAAGGCAGGCCTTGCGCGACAATGGCAAGACTATCCTTGGGTGCATTAGGTGGGGGCTACTGGCTTGGGCTTAGCGGCGACGGCTGAAGCTCGTCGTTCCTAGCCGGAGCGATGCGCTTTAGCCATCGTTTGCGGTGTGCCCGCTGCGTTTGGAAGGTTGCTGGCTAGGCGCTGAGGCGACGGCTGAAGCACCCTTCGGGCATTATACTCGTCGTTCCTGGCCGGAGCGATGCGCTTTAGCCATCGTTTGCGGTGTGTTCGCCGCGTGCGAAGGCTGCCAAGCCAGCGCTATCGTGTGCCGCGTATTGCTTCGAGCTCGGCTCGGATTTCTTCCATTCGCTCACGGGTCAAGTCGTAGAAATGAATACAGCCGAGATTGATGATGCTGAAGGTCACGGGGATCCAAACGTAATAATTGACGAGATTGTCCAATACGTGTTCGGGTTGATCGGCACCATGCAGAATGTCGAAACCGGTCAGGACTAGTACGAAGCCGCCGAGTCCAGTTGTTATGGTTGCCGATACTTTAAGCACCCATGAGAACACTGCAGAGAAACTGCCCTCACGGCGTTTCCCGGTGCGCAATTCATCGTAGTCGGCGATGTCGGCTTGCATGGCGGGGGCGATCAGCCAGATTCCGGAACTGAGCGGGGCAATGAGTAAGGTCGGAATGATTTGCAGCCAGGGGTTGGCGGGTGTGTAGAAAATGTAGACGGATAAATAGCCGAGGATTCCGGATATTCCGATGAAGTAGAGCACGAAGCGCTTTCCGTAATGGCTCGATAACCAGGTGCAGAGTGGGACTGAAAGTAAGTTGGGGAGTATGAGCAGCGATGCTTTGACCCCATTGATAATGCCGGCCTGCTTGAGGTCGCCCCCACAGACGTAGTAGGCGTTGACATAAAATCCCAGTGAGCCAACTAGGCCGAAGCCGAGCGATTTGGTGAACACAATGGAGACGAGTATGAGAAAGGGGCGCGTCTTCAGGGTTTGTTTCAGGCCAGCGATTAAATTTTGTTTCTCCTGATTTTGCGTCTTTGTGTAGTAGCGCTCTTTGACAAAAATTCCTGGCAAGACACCAAGCAGGATACTGACGATTCCGATCCCGATACTGATGTAACGCATGCCGTTGACGATGTCGGGGCTTCCGTCTGCGCTGGTACCTGAAAAACGAACTGGAGGCCAGGGCGAAGATCCAGCCGGCGAGCAGGTAAGCCACCTTTTGAGGAATGGCTCGGTAGGCGGTTACGTTGGTGCGTTCATCGTAGTCCGGTGTCATCTCCAGATGCAGACTGTAGTAGGGCATCGACCAAATCGTGAAACAAGTATAGAAGAGGATGCCTGTGACAATGAGCCAGGTGAAGGTTTGCCACTCTAGCATGCCTCTTGGGGCCCACCACATGAGTGGCATCATGAGTCCAGTAAGAATCGCGCCCAGAATGATGAATGGGCGCCGCCGTCCCCAGCGGGTGCGGGCGTTATCGCTGAAATTGCCCATCACTGGATCGCTAAAAGCGTCCCAGCCTCGCCAGATCATGAGCACCAAACCGATCAGGCCCGGATTGAGTCCCAGACCGATGTTAAAGACCGGGGTGATCAAACTCTTGGGTGCATTGACGCAGAACACTTCCAACGGACCACCCAAGCCGTAGGCGACCTTTTGTCCCAGAGGCACGCGGTCTTCCGGCTTGGTTTTTTGTTTCTTGGGAGAAAGAGGCTTGTTGCTTTGGCTCATCGTATGTGTGTCCGTTTCCGACGGAGCGGAGGTGGGTGTCTTGGATTCAGGGCAGCGAATCAGTTTTACCTATGCGGCCATTCGTCCGCTTGGCGAAAGCCTTGCAAAGTTACATAAGATTTTCAGATTTGGTGGCCGCGGAAGGGGCATTAGTCGCCGTGCCCTTGGACGCTGGGGAGCGTAGAAGAGGGGAGGATTGAGGATTTTTTTTGGAGGGGCGTTTCGAACGTAGTTAATGTTCGTTTACGTTTGCGGCTTGATTGGCAAACGGACGCCTAGGCAAGTCGTCCCTACCAGTTGTGAATCTTATGTAAGATTATGAAAGTGTCGATTCCGGGGCTTAGATCTTCAGTGTAGTGGCTGACTCTGGATAGATCGGGTCGCACGTTAACCTCAAACATATCAAAATACATGAATACATATCAGACACTACTCGCAACAGGAGCACTCCTACTCTCGTTTAATCTTGCACAAGCGGAAACCGTTTTTACGGAAACTTTTGATGGCACCGGTTCCCTCAATGGCTCGACGACCACCACTGGTAGTGGTACCTGGGTGGCGGACGCCGATTATAATGAAAATGGAACGATTACAGGTTATGGCGCTGGTGGTGCCTACCTTGCCTACGATTTTCAGGACGGCTATGTTTACACGGCATCGGTGCAAGTGACAGTGGGCGGTAGCGATGGGAATCGTTGGGGCGGCCTTTCGTTTACATCAGCTACGGATCTTTCCGATGACATCACCTTAGGCCTGTCGAGCAATTCGAATGCGCACCTGACCTATGCTGTTCGTAAAGACAATGGAATGGCATTCTGGGAAGGCCCTGGTGCGGGTGGTGCTAAGAGCCATGCTTCTGACGTATCCGATACCGTCACTCTTGAACTCGTTTTGGATACGACTGGAACTGATTGGACTTACAGCACGACCGTGAACAGTGTCGTTCGAATCACTCCTGGGACTTACACGGGCACTAAGGACCTCACTGGTGTGGGCCTCTACATGAGCACGGGTGCGGTGACTTTTGATAATTTCGAATTCACAGCCATCCCCGAAACCTCACACGCGGGTCTGTTGATGGGTCTGTTGGCTGCACCGCTTGCTGTCTGCCTGCGCCGTCGTCGCTAGTCTCGACTTCCGCACAGTTTTGTATGTTTGATTTCGGCGGCATCTTTGCCGCCGACAGGTAAGTCTATGTCTTGTTTTCGATACTTCAGGGGAGTCGTCGCTTGGTTTTTGCTGGTGATCAGTGCCGTCACAGCTCAGGGGGCGACTCAGCCTTTTCAGCTTTCGGGTGAATCCGTGCTTCATTTGAAAGATTCCGGAGCCTTCGAAGTGGATGGCTTGGATTTTCAAGTGCTCTTCTATGATGCCGCATGGCAAAAGACGGGGCAGGCGGCCAGTCTTGAGGTGGACGACGGCTGTCCCCGTGCTTTGGGGCGCGATGGATGGGAGACTGAGGGCAATTTGAATTTGTCCGATGCTGGGTCGCCCTTGCGGTTTCGTCAGCAAGTGAAACGCGTCGGTCAGGATGGTTTTTCCGTGGACTGGGAGGCTCGTCATCCCGAGGGGATCGCGGCTCAGGAGATTGGTCTGGAAGTCGACTTCCCGTTGGCGACTTTTGGTGAACGCCCCTTCGAACTCGATGGCGAGGTCTATCACTTGCCCAAAGAATTTTCGAAGCAGACTATTTTTGCGGCTACGCGCGGACCGCACACGCTGGTGCTGCCGACGCAGGGCGGCAACTTGCGGATCGAAGGCGAGTTTTCTTTGGTATTACAAGACAAGCGAAAATGGAATGCCCACGTTAAAGAGGCCAACCTGCGCCTGCGCTTTTTTCCGCAGAAAGCTGGTGTGATCGAGGCGCACTTAAGCGCGGCATTTGCATGGACACCCTTGCCGGAAGATTCACCTTTTCTTCCTTATGTAATTGAGGCAAACGACACTTGGTCGCCGATAGAGCAACGGCTGGATATTCAGTCAGGCAGTATCTTCGATTTTAGTTTTCTACTCGATGCCCCCGCTGGCAAACACGGGGCCATACAAGTGACGCCGGATGGCCATTTTGCATTTGAAAAGAAGCCGGATAGCCCCGTTCGTTTTTGGGGCGTCAATTTGACCTTTGGTGCGAACTTCCTCTCCAAAGCTGAGGCCGATGTGCTCGCGGAGCGCTTGGCGATGTCCGGGTATAACACCGTGCGCTTTCATCACATCGAACGCTTTATCTGCGGTCGAGATGGACGCCCGTCCTATGAATTGGATCCCGAGCGCCTCGACCAATTGGACTATCTCTTTGCCGCGTTAAAAGCGCGTGGTATTTATTTGAATACCGACCTGTATTCGGCCCGCAGTTTCAGCGAAGCAGAAGCGCTCGACATCGGCTTGAATCCCAAAAGCTACAGTAAATACGACTACAAAGGCATGCTGCCGGTCTCGCATGCCGCCTATGAGAACTGGAAGCAATACACCCGCGCGCTCCTCACTCACGTCAATCCCTACACCGGGATGAGCTGGGCCGAAGATCCGGCCCTGATAGGTTTGTGTGCGGTGAATGAAGATGCCCCCTCTTGGCGGGTGACGCAAGCTGGGCTGAAACAACGCTACAAGAACGCCTTTGAATACTACCTGCTGGAAAATCCCGACGCATTGAGTGAGGACGCCAGCGCGCGTGAACGTGAGTTGGCCTTTAATCGTTTTGTTATCGATGCGCAGATTCGTTCCGATCAACGTTGTGAGGATTTTATTCGCTCCCTCGGCACGAAGGCGTTGGTCACGGGGTCGAATCACCGTAATTCAAAAGTGCTTGCCTTGGCACGTGAGCGCTACGAATACGTCGACAACCATCAGTACCTCGATCATCCCCGCTTCCCCGTAACGAGCTGGGGCCTGCCGGCCAGCTTTACCCAACAGAGCGCATTGAGCGAGGCCGCGCGCTTGCCACGGTTGATGATGCCGACACGCATTCTCGGTGTGCCGTTTACGGTGACAGAGTTCAACTACGTGCGTCCGAATCGTCACCGTGCCGAAGGCTCGGCCGTCATTTTGCCTGCCTATGCCAGCCTGCAGAACTGGGATGGCCTGTATAACTTTCAGTATGCGATGAACGAGAGCGATGCCATCGAGGGTGGGGTCGAAAACTACTTCTCTTTGGCCTGCGATCCGATCAGCTTACTCGGCGATCGTGTGGGCGCCTTGCTCTTTTTACGTAGAGACATTCAACCGGCCCGCCGGAGTATTGCTTATGCGATGACTCGTGAGGAAGCGATTGCAGACTTGAAGCGCTTGTATCCAGACAGCTTTTCACACCTCGGCTTGATCTCGGAAGTGGGCACGCTGGTCGGCAGTCCGAAGGCTGTGTTGGACTCCGACGCCAAGCCCGATGCCATCGTGGTTGAATCCCAGTGCGGTGATGAAGAAGCTGGGGCCGAGCTCGCTTTTCTTGAGCAACTGGAGTCGGATGCTGTGATTCCAGCAGACAGCTTCGATCCGCAGACCCGAAGCTATGTCAGCGATACCGGTGAGATTGTATTGAATGCAGCCGCCGAGAGCCTGCAAGTCGTTGCGAGGCGCAGTGAACTCTTTCGTTTGTCCTCCGCGGGCGAGCTATCCGGAGATCAAGTCCGCGTGCAAACGAACGGTCCAGCCACTGTGACGGTCACTGCGATGGATCATGAGAATGCCTCCTTGGGTGAGTCGGATCGATTATTGGTGCTTCATCTGACAGAGACCCTGCCAGATGGCACACGGTTCGCGAACAAAGAGCGTTTGATTTTGGAACAGTGGGGCAAATTTCCCCAACTCGTTGAGCGGGGAGAGGCTCGCTTGGCATTGAATCTCGCCGGTGCAGGCTGGCAGGCCTGGGCGGTGGATATGGCCGGTGAACGCCTTTATTCTGTGCCGATGCACTTCGATGGTGCGCTCTGGCAACTCAATCTGTCAACCAGTCGCAGAGAAGGGACTTGTCTGGCCTACGAACTTAAACGTTAATATTGGTGAATTCAAATGCAGCAACTCAGGCGTCCCAAACGCAAGCCAAACCCAGGGATTTGACAAAGTCTCGCCTTATCGGCACGTGGACGGATCCGCAGTCGGGAGTGGTGAGTCACATCTTGACGCCGCCCGAGGGGGACATTGCCCGTGTGGCGCCGCTGCAGCAGTCTTTTTATTACATCAATCAAAGCCTATCGGCGGATGGACGTTATTACTGGTTTTATTGTGCCTTTCCGCCGTCGAACGATGCACATACCGGTCGTTGCCTGGGCTTGGCCGATTTTCAGGAAGAGTCCATTCGCTGGTTTCCAGAGACTGCTTTTTCCGCGGCATCTCCCTATGTCTATCCTGCGACGGCCGATGTTTATTGGGCCAATGCTCAAGGCGTTTGGACGCTTTCCGTCGATCCGCAGTCCAGTCCACGTCGCATGGGTGGCTTTGCTGTGAGTCAGGTGGGGAACCGACCCATCAAGCGTTATGCGACCCACTTCACTCGATCACCGGATGGGAAATACTTCGGTATCGATGCGGGGGTGGGCGGTGACACCGTGATCGGCAAATTTTCACTGGAGCAGGGGCAGGTCGAAACCTGGCAAACGGTGCAACGCATTTATAATCACGGGCAGTTCAATCCCGTGCATCCGGACCTCATGTTGTTGGCGCAGGAAAACTATGTGAATCCGATCAGCGGTGAGTATATCCCCAAAGACAACCGCCTTTGGCTGATTCGAAAGGGCGGGCAATTGACGCCTGTCTATCCAGAATCATTGGCCAGCGAGGGCTATGAAAAGACCTCTGCAAACTCGCATCTAGTGGACCCCGTCGACTGCGTGCGTAAAGATCCCCGTCAGTTGCACGGGCATGAGTGGTGGAGTGCCGATGGCGAATATATTTGGTACATTCACTACCAGACCGGAGTGGAGCGCGTGCCTCTGAGTGTTGCAGGTCCTACCGAGGCGCAGCCAGAGTTGATGTGGCCGCATGAGACCGTCTCGCATGCCCATTCGTCGCCTTGTGGCAATTATCTCGTCCTCGATTCCATGCCAGCCGATGCACCCGAGTGTCATCATGTGCGCTTTGTCAATTTAAAGACCCAGCGATCTGTCGACATCGTGAGCCACATGCCACAGGCGAGCAAAGCATTGCATCCTTATCACATGCACCCGCACCCGCACTTCTGCGTGGGAGGACATTATGTCTGCTATTCGACGACCGTGCACGGCGCAGCCGATGTCGCTTTCGTCCGCGTAGCAGATTTGCTCGCTGCGACGGAGTAGGGATGCGAGCGACGACTAAAGTTCGTCGTTCCAGGAGCGATGTGCTTCAGCCATCGTTACAGTGTTCTGGATAGCGAGCGACGACTAAAGTTCGTCGTTCCAGGAGCGATGTGCTTCAGCCATCGTTACAGTGTTACGAGGCAATGCTGTACTTTGTATAAAGAATGACTTTTTCGTCGCGCACAGCTCCAGCAAGCGGACCGAGGCTAAGTTTACACGTCATGAACGTTTGCTAAGCTGCACGCTACGACACTTCGTATTCGCTTCACTTTAAGAGCTCGCCTCTAGCTGGAATCAATGTTGTCCCATTCTGCCAGTTGCCTTGGATCAGAATTTCATGCGGGTGCTCGGGGATTCCTGTGCGTCGTTTTTGCATCATGGATACCAACTGTTCAACGGCCTGTGCGCCGATGTGGTGTTTGTTTTGCCAAATGCCGGCCCAGTCCTGGCAGTCTTTGTCTGTCGCTAAATGCGCGACGCCGATATCCTCCGGGACACGATAGCCCAATTCATTTAGCCAGTGAAGCATGCGTGAGTGGTGGCAGATGATGGCATCGGGCTTGTGCTGACGTAGCCATTTTTTGAAGCTGGGCATTTCGAAGGATTTAAAAATGTGCGCCGGTATTCGCGCTGAGGATGGCATGTCTGCCTGAGTCAATTGCAAGGCTGCCAGATAGGCATGATTGGAGCGGCGCGATTCCAGATGATGCATGCAAAGACCGATGCGCTTGTATCCGCGGCGCTTGAGCACTTTAATGGCCAGTAGAATATTGTAGTAGCTGTCGGGGATGACGCGGTGCACGCGCGGTGATAGAATGGCGTTCTCGATGGAGACACAGCTGAACGCTTCCCACTTGAGCTTCAGATGGGTGATGCTGGGAATGGTCGGTGTTAGGATCACGCCGCGTATGCCACGGTGAGTGATAATATCCGAGAGTCGCTCTGCGCTCATGTCACGTTCACGCAGCCAGAATTCTTCGAGCCGGTAGCCCAGTTCCTCACAGCGTTCTTGTGCGCCTTCAAAATATGGCTGTAGCCATTCGTATTCGCGAAAGGCTTTCTGCTTTGCATTGGCATTGATCCACGCGATGGGTAAAAGCGCTTTTTGCTTGGTGTCGCGCACGCGCGCCATATGTTCCGCGAATCGCGGATCCGGTGCGTAGCCTAGTTCGTCGGCGATGGCCCGGATGCGAGCGGCGGTCTCTGCTTTAACACGTGGCGAATTGCGCAGAGCGCAAGAAACCGTCATGCGGGAGACGCCTGCTTTTTCGGCAATTTGTTTGAGACTGACGCGGGACATTGAAGGGGATTTCAGTAAGAAATCTTACGTAATATTTTTATACGCTTCAATGCAAGGTCATTTACGTCGCGAGGGCGCTTAGTTCGGTTCTAGCGGTGGCTGATTGACTGTTTTCTCCATGGTAGAGTGCGTTGTTACGGATGACTTCGGCATACCAATAGGCACTCAATTTCGGAGTGCGTTTGAGTGTAGTGTAGTCCATGTGAGTAATGCCAAAACGGATACCGTAGCCTTCGCCCCATTCAAAGTTGTCCATGAAGGACCATAGGAAGTAGCCCTGCACATCGACGCCGTCCTGGATCGCGCGGTGCAGTTCTTTCAGATAGTTTCGAATCAAATCGCGCCGCTGCAAGTCGAGGCATTCTCCCTTTTCGTTGAGCGGTTCATCGTGGTAGCCGCAGCCATTTTCTGCGATGTAGATAGTTTGCTCACCGTAAATGTCGCGAATGTGACGGGGCCCCCAGTAGAGAGATTCTGGCGTGATCTTGAGCCAATCGACCGAGGCGGCCGGATAGTCGGGCGGGAAGGGGACACGCTCGGGTTTCCCCTCTGCGTCGGCGCGGACATAGTAGCCCCAGTAGATATTGAGTCCGATCAGATCACATGGCTCCGTGATCAAATCAAAGTCGCCTGCCTGCACATCGGGCAGGTTTTCTGCGCCATACTCCTTGATATAGTCGGCCGTATATTCGCCACGATAGAGAGGGTCTAAGACGCGTCGGCTGTCTTCGGCAAAGCAGGCGCGAGCGGCTTGGATGTCGGCTTTGGAGTCGGTGATTGGGATGGGGACGAGGGGATTGTCGACCAAGCCGACCCGACTGCCTGGCTGACCATACTGGCGCACTGCCTGAACGGCATGTCCATGGCAGAGCAGGGCGTGGTGGTAGGTTTGATTGATCGTCTTGGTATCGCAGACAATGCCGGGGGCGTTGCGTTCCATGCCATACGCTCGTCGAGTGAAGGCGACGATTTCGTTGATGGTGAACCAATTTTTGACGCGACTGCCGAATGCTTTGACGATGGTTTCGGCATAGTGTGCGAAGGCATCGACTGTCTTGCGTGAGCGCCAACCGCCGAAACGTGTTTCCAACGATTGTGGCAGGTCCCAATGGAAGCAAGTCACCCAAGGGGTAATGCCATTGGTTTCCATGGAGTCGAAGAGGCGATGGTAGAAGTCGAGCCCAGCTTGGTTGATATCGCCATCCCCATTGGGGAAGATGCGCGGCCAGGCGATTGAGAGGCGGTAGTCTTTAATACCGAGCTCTCGCATCAGTTTGAAGTCTTCGGGGAAGCGGTGGTAGTGGTCGCAGGCTTGATCCAGGTTATCACCGTTTTTAATTTTTCCAGGTATTTTGGCATAGGCATCCCAAACGGATTCTCCTTTACCATCTTCATAGGCCGCGCCTTCGATTTGAGGGGCGGCGGCGGCGACACCCCACATGAAATTTTCAGGAAAGGTGTAGCGTGAGTCTGTATGCGTGTTTGAATTCATTCAGTTGCTTTGGGTCTAGTCGTTTTAAATTATTCGGATCTTCGCTGCGGTGATTTATGCGCTCGGCAGTTTGGCGCCGCCTTTGAGTAATTGCTCCCGCACATCCGCGTAGGGGATTGCATGCGTCGGGCAGGCTTGCTCGACCGCGACGGCTGCCATCGTTCCAGCGGCTTGGCCGATGGCCATCGCGATGGGGCTGACACGGAATGCGGCCATGGCTTCGTGGGTGGCACTGATGCAGCGCCCTGCCACAATCAAATTATTGGTTTGCTGAGGCAGCAGGCAGCGCATCGGTATTTGATATTGGGTGTCGTCGGCCAAGTGGTTGGAATTGGTCTCCACCTTGTCGGGCGAATGTATGTCGATCGGGTAGCCACCCAGTGCAATCGGGTCGGGGAAATTGGTTTCATTCAGCACGTCCTCTGCGGTGAGCGTATAGAGGCCTTCGATGCGTCGCGTCTCTCGGATGCCGATTTGTGCTGCGCCGTCCATTTGGATGGCATGCTCAAAGCCCTTGCAGTGCGTTTTCAGGAAGTGAAAAATCTGCAAGTTTTGTTTGCGGCCGATGACCTCGGCCTTGCTGAGATCGTGAGGGTTCGTGCCATCCAGGCCTTGTATTCGTGATGTGTTGACGATGACGACGCCCGGGGTTGAGGTTTCGAAAAACAAAACAAACTCCCGGGGCACGTCCACCTCGCCGCGCTCTTTAGCCGCTTTCCAAGTCTTCGTGTAGGCCTTGAGACTGACGCGTGGGGTGACTTTGAGCCGTCGCAGGCCTTCTTCGGCACCCAGATCAAATTCGAAATTGTCGGGATCTTCAAAGACGCTTTGGCGCACCGCCTCCATGTCCACATTGCCGACCTTTAGATTCATGGTCATTGGCTGCAAGGCATTGTCTTCCGGGCGCCCCAGAGCAAACTTAGCTCCGAGCGCGGCGGACAAATCGCCGTCGCCGGTTGCGTCGACGAAGACTTTGGCTTCGTAGCGTTGTAAGCCTGCCTTGTTGCAGAGGGTGAGGGCACATATATTGCCATCGGCATCCTTTTCAGTGCCGGCAAAGTGAGTGTGGTAGAGTAGTTCACCACCAGCTTCGAGCAGCATGGATTCCAGCTCGACTTTCAAAGCTTCACTGTCGAAGGGCGTGACGGTGCTGCAGTAGGTGACGCTGTCTGGAATGTGTCCGGGACTCGCATTCTTTTGCATCAGTCGTTGAATTAGTTCTTCCGCCTGACCGACGACGACTTGCTCACCCGCTGGGTTGTGAAAACTCATCATTGGGCCGACGCCCATTGCGGTTAGTGAGCCGCCGAGAAAACCGTGTTTTTCGACGACCAATACGCGCTTTCCTGCGCGTGCGGCAGCGATGCCCGCTTGTGCTCCAGAGGGGCCTCCGCCCATGATGATAATATCGTATGATTCCATTATTCTATTTGATCCGATCTGTTGTTCGGAAGGTTCGCCTATGGCTTGAGCGTGGCAGCCTCATTGTCTGCCACTGCTTGTTTTTGTGTTGATTGATTCTTTTGAACGATCGCTTTGGCGCGTGTGCCTCCCCACCAGAGTAGAGCTCCAATTGTGAAGACGAATCCGGCGATGAATAGGACACAGAGCCGGTTAAAAAAGTCGTTGGGCAGTAGCAGGATGAGTGTAATCAGTGCCCCCACGAAGAAGAGCGCTTTGGCGATGATAAAATACTGTTCGTAATCGATCGCGGACTCGCCGATCTCCTCTTGATAATTGATCGGCCGGTCCATTTCTTCGAAGAAAGCTTCGAGTTCGACTGTTGATTGCTGGCTGCTATGCTTTGCCAATAATCGGCAGATTAAGCCCGCTGCGATGCCGAAGGTCATAATCCACATCGCTTTGTCCTGGACGGTCCATGGATTACCAAAAAACTTACTGTCAATGAAGGTGTAGAGCGACGGAATCGTGCAGGCCGCAAAAATGGGGAAGAAAGACCATTTCGGCAATTTGCGCAGCCACAGTCCTAAAAAGAGAGGGAAGGAGAGCGGCACTCCAATGACCGCTGCAATCATCAGGCTAACATCAAAGAGCGTCACTTCATCGTAGAAGACAAAGAACATGGCATACAGCGTGATCAAGATGCCGAGACACACGGTCGCGATATGACAGATCCGCATTTCTTGTTTGGGACTGAGCGCATGTTCCCGCCCCAGCATTGTGCGAATGCGTGGAATAATGTTGCGGGCAATCATCCCTACCTGGCTGTTGAGCCCCGTATCCATACTACTCATGGTCGCGGCAAACATGGCGGCAATCATCATGCCGAGCAGGCCATTGGGCAGCAGTTCCATGGCGATGTAAGCGTAGGCACTTTCTGCGGGCTTATCGATACCGGAACCGAGAATCTCCGCTTCGAAGAGGAAGCGAGCAATCATCGGCGGGATAAACCAGACGGCGCTACCGATCGCCATCAGTGCAAAGCCCAACCAGGATGCTTTGGCAGCTTCTTTACCATCGCGTGCGGTAATGTAGCGGCCAGCTGAGGACAGACTGATCTGCGCATTGACCTGAATAAAAAAGATGACGATGGCCCACTTGAGGGTGTAGCGATCGCCGTCAAAAGTGCCGGCATCTTTGATGAATTTAAAATCCTCAGCGAAGCGCGGATCCTTGAAGTAGCTAAAGAACTCTGAAAACCCTCCGATAGCACGCAGCGAGAGAAAGCAAACAAGCAGGGTGATGGAAATCATGACCATGGCCTGCACAAAGTCAGTGGCCATCACCGCCCACTTGCCCCCGGAGGTGGAGTAGAAGGTTACGATGATCGCGATCGTGATTAGAATCGGAATCAAAGGCAGGCCTAATACCGTGCTGGCAAAGAGCGAGAGAGCATACAACTGGATGGCAGCCGTGATGGGATACATGACGACGCCGAAGTAGGCGTTGAATTGTTCAACAGGAACGCCAAAGCGTTTACGCACCACATCCGCGCTGGTGTAGGCCCGCGTTTGGCGCATCCAACGGCCGAGGAAGAGGCCACCGCAAGCAAAGCCTGCACAGTTGGCAATATAGATTACGAGTAATGACGGACCGCCTTCGAATGCCGCAGACGCATTTCCCGTGAAGGTGAATGCGCTGATCGCCGACATTAAGATACTGGTGCCGATCAGCCACCAGCGCCCTTGGGCGCCCCCACGTACGAAGTCACTCAAGTTGTTGGTGAACTTCTTAAAATAAGCACCCAGTGCCAGTAGAACTGCGAGATAAACGCCGAGTGTGATATATTCCGTTAACATGGTGTGGGAGATCTTTGTTGAGAAGCTGAATGGCTGATGTGAGGCTTAGTCTGCGCTCGATGCTTGTATCGAATCGTTGGATACGATGATTGGACGAATATAAGTTGTCCAATTCGCCTTTGTGAGAGGAGGGGTTTCTAAATAGAAACCGGTATGACTCGTATTGGGGCGTCCGGGGGCCGTCGCCACATAGAGGGTGAAGGGGCCCTCGTGTTCGAATTCGATTTCAATCAAGTCGCCATTTGACAATTGCACCGGGATGTTGGCTGAGCCTTCGTATTCGGTGGCTTTGATGTCGGACCAGTATTGAAACGCACGTGGACGATCTTGTGAGAACTGCTCCGACTCGATTGACCGGAAGGCCTGGTTCAACTGTGCTTGGCCTATGATGTGGAGCGAGAGTCCGAGTGGACTTGCTGCGCTGCCATCTTTCAGCTGTATGCTGACTTGATCAATCAGAGTGTCGCCATCGATTTGAAGGCTTCGTTCGGCCGATACATCTTGCCGGTATTGATTCTGTCGCGCAGCGACGCGCGCTTGATCAGCGTCAAATTCAATCAGCTCTCCAGTGCTCCATGGCTTCTGGCCTTGTCCCTTGATCAGCGGGATGTTGTGCGCCAGTCCTTTGCGGTAGTAGTTGCTGGCTAAAGGCGATCCATAGCCAACCGTTCCCACATCTTCCGAAAGCATGAGGCCTTTATAAGAGGCGGACCAGTTGAGCGCCTCTGCTTGTGAGTGCGATCGGTTGAGTTGGCCAAAGTGAAAAAATACCTGCCAGGGGCCCTCTTTCAACAGCGCGAATTGGGAGCTTTCCATATTGCGCGTATGCACAACAGGGTAGGCGGGTGTGATGTCAGAATCGTCCGCTACGATTTGAGCGGGTGGATCAATCAGGGTATCCCAATTGTAACTGCTCCGGGCGGCTTCCAGCCCTAAATACGTTGGAAAAATACGATAAGTCTTTGCCAGCCAAGTCGTGGAAGCTTTGGGATTTCCGGTGTTGTCGGAGGGGTTGGGCAGATGTCCATTGGGAAAGCGAAGCGCGAGTGGTGCCAACATGAGATTTTGTGCCACGTAGGCTTCTTCGGCGAGTTTATCTTTTTCGCCGAGTAGGGCACTAAAGGAAAAGAGCGAGTGCGTGCCCATGATAATGAATCCGTTATAGCCCATCGACTGCTCATACCAAATGTAGTCGGAGGTGACGCCTCGTTGAAACTGTGCCTTCAAGCCGAAGGTGCCTTCGATTGCCTGCTGCCAGAGTTCTGCGTCTTCGTAGAGTAGCGCGATTTTTGCTTGGGTGGCTCGTTGCCAGGTGGCGATGTTATGGATCGTCTGGAAGCAGCTATCCAGCAGGGCGGCCTCGGGTTTAAAGAGCTTGGTGAACCAAGCCTGACGGCGCTCTGGAGTCGCGTAGTCAAAGATTAATCGTGTGG
The DNA here is from genome assembly GCF_033878955.1 of Coraliomargarita algicola. Classification (NCBI taxonomy): domain Bacteria; kingdom Pseudomonadati; phylum Verrucomicrobiota; class Opitutia; order Puniceicoccales; family Coraliomargaritaceae; genus Coraliomargarita; species Coraliomargarita algicola. The sequence goes on along the minus strand of NZ_CP138858.1, from coordinate 1,346,269 downwards.
CATCGATCTGCCGCGAGATGATGACTGCGTCGTCTAAGCTTTGAAAGCCCAAGTGCGAATGCTGCTTTTGTGAAGCGCCATTGCCCCAGCTGTCGTAATTGTTCGCATAGAAATCAAGTTGCTCCGCGACCCATTCCGCATACGCTGGATCTTCGGTGAGCCGGTATAGATACGCCGCTTCGATCATCATGTCGGCATGGCGTTTGCGGAACGCGCCCACCCATGCGCGGATCAGTGTGGGGGTCACTTCGACGCGATCGCCCGTTTTGCTCATGAGATAGTCCACATCTTCGCCGGGCACATCTTTGGTCCAAATCAAGAAAGCGCCGTCTTTGGGGCTAATAAATTCATGATTCCAGCCCGCTTCCCAGCCGACTCGATCTTGTTTCTCCAGTATCCATGCATCGATCTCGGCTCGTTTTTCTTCCAACCAGTCGGACCATTGCGGATTGTTTTCCACGCGTGAGCGGGCCTGCTCCCAGTCCTCCTTGGGGCTGCGGTAGGGCGAACCGTCTGCTTGCATGACCTTTAATTCGGCAAAAGCAGTCGCAGGGCTGTCTTTTGCGAATACGATCAAATTGTCCGGGTTGCCGATCCAAGAATACGCGGATACTTTTCGATCCGCGGCTTGTTCGCTGCCGTGTCTTTGGACGGCTTCTTGGGAGACGGGGCGCAAAGTAAAGTTATCAAATTGAGCCAGCACCTCGCTGCTGATGAAGGAATGTATCCAAACTCTTAGACTACTTGCCGTTTCGGGTGCAGTGGCCGCCAGGGAAAAGCGTTCCCAGTCGCTGGCCTCTCCCGGGATCGTGCGGAGGATTTGCTCTTTGTTTTGGCTGTCACGAATGAGTTGATCCTGCGCATTGTAGAACTGTAGATACACGGCGATTCCATCACCACTGAGGATTCTGGCATCGAAATCCAGTTGATAGGATTGTCCTGGCATGACAGACTGCTTCCAAGAGCGGAGGTTACTGCCGAGATTGTGCTTTGTATCGTTCACCTCCAGCCCGTAGCTGCCGCTGCGTGCGGCATGTGCTTGGATCGAACTCATGCTGCCATTGAAAGACCAGCCTGTATCGCCGGATTCAAAGTCCGCATTGGGCATCGGCATGGAGTTGTCGTTGGCGCAGGCGAAGGTGCTGATGCCGACCAATAAACTTAAGATAATTACTTTCATAGGGCTTGCTTGGGGCACAATAAGCCCCGTAGAAGGCACTTCGCCTTCTTTTTCTGTTACACGATTGGTGTTGCTGTAAATAGATAGGGCACCCTACGGAACTAGGGTGCCCTTCTAAAATACGCCAAGGATTAGGCTTTGATGCGACGACGGATCATCAACATACTCATTAAGGCTCCAGCGCCGAGCATGGCGGCTGTATGGCTGGGTTCAGGGATTGCGGTGGTGCCTGTGATGGTGAAGTCATCGGCACGTGCAATATGGTTGTAGTTCAAGGTCTCGCCGCCATCACCGACTGCGTAGGTGTAGAGGCGGAAGGTTACCGCAGAGCTGATATTGTCGAAGTCACTGAGGTCTGCGCTGAAGATGACATCAGCGCTAGTCTTTCCGGCGCTTGCTGTTGTTGCAGTGACGGAAACCTCGCCTGTTCCTAGGTTACTTGCGTAGTCATCTGCGCTTGAGCGTAGGAAGTAATAAGCGGTAAAGCCAGTTTGGGCGTCTGTATCCGATACGGTCTGAGCGTTGATGGTCGCCGTAAAGTTGCTGAGATCAAACGCACCGCTATCGGGTGTTAGCGTGAACTCGAAGTAAGTTTTACGGCTCTCCACAGAGACTGCCTCTGTCGTGCCTAAGATACGACCGTCTCCATTGGTTTGTGAAATTTCAAATGCCCGGGCGTATAGATCCTCGCCTCCTCCGGAGCGTCCGTAGTAGCTAGTGGATGCATTACTAAAATTACCGAAAGTGACAGCCGAGCCGGTAATGTTGGTTGCTTCAGTGGTTGCGTTCAAGTTGCTGCTGAAGTCCCACGCGGCCAGTGTCTCTGCGTTGAGACTCGAGCTGGTGAGTGCGCATGCCCCGAGCGCGAAAGCGAGGCATTGGGATGTCATGTTTTTTTTAATCATAGGGGGTCCTTCTTTTTAGTATTTATTCGTATTGTTGGTTCACGGTTGTTCGTGAAGAGGTTTGGGCCAGAGATAGGAGCCATCTGCAGTATAGGGCTCCAGTTGATCAAAGGGTACCCATCTGACCGAGCCATCGGCATAAGCGGCATTCATGCCTTCGATGCTGCCGGAAGAGGAGCGGCCTTCCATGTGGCCGAAACTTTTGCTGCCTGTGATGTATGTGAGGCAGCCCCACATTGCACAATCAATGGGGGCATTTAGCGTATTGCTAAACAGCAAACTGTATTCGGCTTTGGCATTTCCAGAAGGCGCTCCTGTGCTGGTGCTTTGAAAATACTGATAGCTGACAAATTCGTTGGGGGTGTTCGCTTGTCGCTGAATTTCAGGGTCATAACTGCCGATTGGATCATTGCTCAGTTCGCCTGGGCAATACATAGTATCGAAGCGATCGCCGAGGTAGGGTGCTAAGGTGTCTTCGTAAGCCGCCACTTCGTAGTAGTGGGGGGCGTGAATATAGCTTGGCTCTAAATCATTTGTTAAGTTCGGGTGAGGTGCCCGAGCGTTGTGTTCGACGCTGTAACTTCTACAGGCGAGGGCAAGGTTTCTTAAATTACTAGCGCATTTGGCCTTGTTGGCAGAGGTTTTCATTTTTCCGACCGTAGGTAGTAAAATGCTAAACAGTATTGCGATGATGGCGATTACTAGCAGTAGCTCGGTTAAGGTGAAGCCCTGCCTGGGGTGTCGCTTATGCTTTGACTGGTGTGGATTCGCTGGGGGCATTGGTGATATTTGTTTAGTAAACTTATGTTATTGTTAGTAAACATAAGTCAAGTTTAAATGTTTTGCGAATTTGCTTTTTTAGCTTATTTTTTTGTTCTGTTTCGTTGAATTGTCTCGTGTTTAGTAAACTTTTTTGCATGATTGTTTGTTATGGAGAACAAGGAATTAAAGGGGAGTCGTCGGATCACGATGGCGCAAATTGCTGCGCATGCTGGCGTGTCTAAGACCACCGTGTCTTTTGTTTTAAATAATAGTGGTTCTGTGGGGGAGGAAACTGCGGCAAGGGTCCATAGGGCGGCTCGTGAGCTGGGCTACATTAAGCCAGTGCGAGCTAAAGCGGGGATTCGCAAGCCGGATTCTTTTGAGGAAGTGGAGGCATCACTATCTAGTCGTGAGACTATTGCTATCATCTGGGTGAATACGACCGAAAGCTGGCGCCATTCGCACCTGTCTCACTTATTGATTCATACTTTGGATAAGCGTTTTCAGGAGTTTGATAGTCGAATGAAAGTGATCTTTTATAATGAGGGTGAAGGGGATCATTTCCCTAGCTTATCGGGTGTTAGTGCTCTCTTTGTGGCGGGCTCACCAAGTTCGGGATTTTGGAAGAAGTTACCAGCGGGGCTTCCGCGTCTAAATCTTCTCTGTAAGCCGTTTTCTACCAGCTGTAGTTTTTTGGATATTGATTCGTTGCACACAGGCTACGAGTTGACTCAGTATCTCATTGAGAAAGGGCATCGAAGAATTGGCTTCGTTAGCAATAGTCGCCATCATCGTAGTTTCAATCTGCGTTATCTGGGCTATTATCGTGCTTTGGATGAATTGGAAATCGTACCGCAGGCGGATTGGGTTGTGCGGTTATCGCGGCCGTCTGGAACTTTGGTAGAAACGACTCAGCCTGCTCGCGATGTCGAACCGCTTGTCGCAAAGATGTTGTCGCTGCCGCAGGCAGAAAGACCCACTGCAATTGTCGCTGCCAACGACTGGAACGCGGCCGCCATCTATCAATATGCACATCGCATTGGTTTGCGTATACCTGAGGATCTGAGTGTGGTCGGCTGCGATAACGACCCAGGTGTTTGTGACTTCCTAACGCCGGCTTTGACTACTTTTGCGATTCCTTATGTAGACTTGGCGAATGAGGCCGCGGATTGGATGTGTGCTTTGTTGCAGGGAAAGTCGCCTCATTCGCAGCCGTCTCTACTCCATTTACGTGGTCAACTTATTGAGCGTGACTCTGTAGGCGCGCCTTCCTGAGCAAGATAGTCGAGCAACGGTGGTGTCAAAATTTTATCTTCTATCGTTATAGCGTGTCTTCATTTACGTTTGGATACTTGTCAGGTCAATTGACTGTGCGGGCATGGCCCAAGTTGTGGCGTTTTCTGAAAAGAGCTTTCCTGCATCGTAGGCGTCGATCATGGCTTGGTTCATCGCAGGAAAGTAGGTGAGTGGCGAAGCGCCTGGCTCGCCCTTTATCTGCAATTGCTCTGGCTTAAAGACATGAGGCGTCACTTCTTGAAAACCATGCACGCAGACTGTGTGCGCCATTGCGGCGGCGGGCGGACAGATGTCCGGGCTGGGTTGACGGCAGCGAGCGGCGCAGATGTCGAGCTTGCGCATGGTGTCGTCGCCTGGCTTGCCATAGCTGCGCTTGGAGCCGTCCTTGAATACGGCGCGTAGCTCGGTACCATTGCTGTAGCTGACGGTGCCGTTTTCAAATTCAAAGCAAAAGTGAGGGCCGTCTTCTACATCGACGCAGTGCGCGGTATAAAAGAGTAATTCGGCTTTATTATCGAGTGTTAGTCGGCAGCAGGCGGCATCAAAGGTTTCGATCGGATTGGCACGGTAGCACTCGGCTTCCATCCGCAAGGGGCGTGCGGACTGAGCGATCGTCGGGCCGCAGAGATAGAGCATATTGTGTAAGTAATGCGCGGTGGCATTGCTGACTGGGCTGTCGAAAACCGGTTGCCCTTGGGGAGTCTGGATGCAACCCGCCCAGTTGTTGCGGGTGTAGTAGGCCTTGTCGCGGGGCCAAGCGACGCGTGTGCGCAAGCGCAAGGGCGCGCCGAGCTCGCCTTGCAAAATATCGTGTTTGAGGGACTGGATGGCGCGACTGAAGGACCATTGATAGGCGATCTCTAGAAATAGATCCGGGCGTGCGTCGGCGGCGGCTTGCATGCGCCGTCCGTCTGCGAGTGTGGCGGCAATGGGCTTTTCGCAGAGCACATGCATGCCCGCTGCTAAAGCGGCGCAGGTTTGGTCGGCATGATAAGGAATGGGCGAGCAGATGATCGCCAGTTCCGCAGGCGTTTCCTTGGCTAAATATGCTTCTAGTGTCGGATAGACTGGGATACCGAGTTGCTGCACTTCCGGCCAATCAGGAGACAGCTCTGATCGTGGGTCCACCACCGCACTTAGTTGCGCGGCTCCTTGCGAACGGAGTGCTCGAATGTGTTCGATATAAAAATGGCCGTAGCCGCCGATCCCGATCAATACGAGTCGTGTGGGGCGGTTTAGAGAGGAAGCTTTGGTGTCTGTGCTCATTGGTTTGACAGTAAATCTTGAAAAGCCTTGCGGACACAAGCTCTGGGATCTGCTAAATACGGATCGATGTCGATCGGGCTCGGAATGTCCCAGGTCTTTGCGGCACGGGCGACTGCCAGATCCAGTTGCCAACGGTGGTCTTCGCTGGTGTCGATGCCGACTGGCTCCTGGGGAAGCGGGCGTTGCGCCTCGCCGTCGAGTGTGCGTTTGATGGAGCGTGAGGGGCGCACCCAGGTGTCGGGTGTCGCGTCATGGACGAGTGCTTCTAATAGTTTCGCGACTGGAATCTGTGTATTTATATCTTGGATACGATTGTGCAGTCGTTCAATGCTGAGTGCCAGCGAGGTGCGCAGGTTCAGGCAATTGCCATCCTGCTCTGCCAGCGCTTGCAATGCCGGTAAGCAGGCTTCGCTGCCGCATCGGCGTAAGAGGTTGATCGCGAGAAACCAGTTGGGCACGTCGATGTGTTGATTGAAGGGGCCGCGTGACAGCGCAGGTGCTTCGATGCCCGCTTCTTTGGATTGGATCGCCTGTAGTAGGCGCGCTTCGGCCCGCGGATCGTTCCACATGGCACAGATGACGGCGGCGAGCCAGGAGATGTCAGGGTTGGGATGTCGCAAACGCTCGAGCATCTCATGTTCGTATTTGTCTTTGTTTTGATAGAGTTTCCAGAGCTGAGGGCTGGGTTTGCCTTGATCCAGTAATTCCAGAGGATCGACTTCCGATGGCGGGCTTACGGGGGCTCGGGCACCGCTCAGATCGAGACGGGCCTGACAGTGTGTGGGGATTTGCTGGCTAGGAATCCCTTCCAGCCATGCGCTGGCTGCGTAGGCGGCGGCTTCGCCTAAGCGATGCATGTCGCGTTGCATGCGAGCCGCATACGAGGCGGCTGGGCTAATGCCTGCCGAGCGGCAGGCTAACCATAGATTGTTTAGCTCGTTGGGTGTCATGATGCCATAGGGCATTTCTGCGTGCACAAGATGGCGGAAGCTTTTGCAGCCCCAAAGCCAGAACATTGTTTCATCGTCTTCAAATTCAAAGTCGACACTGTGGGTGTCGAGCGGGGCTTGCGTGACTCCAATGGAACTTGCCCGGCTACGGTGGTTCATTAAATCGGCCAGTTCGAGTCGTTCGCGGGTGTGAAATTGACGTGATTGACGGATGCCCGGTAATGGGGCGAGTTGGACCAATCGCTTCTCACCCTCTGGCGGGAGCGTGCGGTACTGCGCAAGTGCACTGAGCCGTGCCCGGGTGAGATCTTCTGGGGCTGTTGGATCGCACCAGCCGGCATCAAAGTTATAAAGTCCGAGGCGGCCGTTGTCCATTTGCCGATAGTAGGCTGGCTGGGAATAGCTGAGAGGCAGTCCATCGCCGGGACGACCGAAGTCATAGCTTGCGCCCGCGAGCGCAGCGACATCGCCATCGCCCGTCGCGTCGATCACGGTGCGGGGGGTGACGATGAAAATCTGATCGGCTGTAGCGATTCGAATCTCTGTGACCGTAGAGCCCTCGCGTTTTGCTCCGTAAATGATGGCTTCTGGAATAAAATGACTGGGGTCGAGGAGTTTCTGATGAAACGCGGTCGCTTTACCCACAGGATGCCAGTGCATGCCCCTAGGCGTAGGGATGGTATGGCTGTCTTGCAGCGACTCTCCTTTTTGGTCGAGGGATTCGTGAGCACCGCCAGGGTGGCCGTAAAAGTAGTTACTGATCAGCCCGGCAGTGCCGACACCGCCCGCGATGGGCATACTGTCGGCGACCAGCACTTGATGACCTTCGGCCTGGGCTGTGAGCGCAGCGATGCTTCCGCCGGTTCCTGCACCGGCGACGAAGATGTCGCATTGTAAATGTTGTTCCGGGAGCGAACCCACACATCGATCTTTGACCGAGTCGAGCTTCCGAGGGGACGGCACATTCCTTGCGGCCTCACGGCCCAGAGCGAAGCGGTCCGCGAGTGAGTGAACGGCTTGTGTGCTGAAGGCCGGGCTGGCAGGGAGCAAATTGAGCGGGCGATTTGTGTCGGGGGCATCACATGGTTCCGTTGCTGCGTAGACAGGCAGGTTTCGGTAGGCGAGGGCGAGCACTTCGACTTCCGAAAATAGTTCGGGCTCTTGTGTGCGCAGGCTTTGCCAGCGTTCTAAGAGCGCACTCTGCGAAAGCGGTTCGGCGGCGCGCAGGCAAAGATTGAAGGCATTCAGATGCGGGATTGCTTCGATGAATGCGTGTTTGCTGGAAAATTCCACAGGCATTTGGCCTTCGGAAGCAAGACCTAGTAGAATGCGCGCCTCGTAGGCCTGCGGCTTTCGGCGCTTGGCGTAGGTTTGCGGTGCCGCGATCCGAAAGAGCGTGCCGGCATCCGAGGCATCCAGCCATAGTTGAGCCCGTAGCATTCGTTCACCTGATTTTGTCGCCACATGCAATGCGGAGAGCTCTTGGTCTTGTTGGCAGCTACGGATTGGACTCGCGCCGAGCAAGACATCGATCTGATCCGACGCATCCTGTTACTGGGTGGCTGCGATAATCTCTGCACTGCAGGGGTCTAAGTTATTTGATGCACCGCTGTGGTTGTGCACCTGCTGGCAAAACTTTTGCCAAAGTGGATCACGCAGTGCGCCCGCATCGCGGGCAAAGGCGCGGCCCGATTCCCAGGCGATGTCCATGCTGCGGTCCAATAGCAGCACGCGTTTGCCCTGTTGGCCGAGTGTCCATGCGGCAGCCAGCCCCGCATAGCCGGCGGCGTAAATCGCTACATCGTAGCACTGTTCAAATACAGATCGGTAAAGCATGACGATATATTAGACGAATCGAGCTGGATGTGCTATGGACAGATCGGCTAAAATCCTGTATAAATCCGCTATAAATGACATATACGTTTAGAAAAGTGACGGAGCTGTCACTCGCGGACTTGATTGAGCAGGTCGAGTCTCTCAGTGGTCTCCAGCTATGTCTCAAGGTCTTTGATGACAATGCGGCCAAGCAGAGCGCGCTGGCGGAGGTGCCTCTTACCAAGCGGCAACATTTTACGCCCTTCTGCCAGCAGGTGAAAATCGCTCACGACGCACGTTGTGTGCAGTGTGATCTCGGGGTCGTCACTCGTAAGGCACTGGAATACACCACACCTTTTTTTCATGTTTGTCATGCCGGAGCCATGGAGCTGATCATTCCCTTAGTGGATGCCGGGCGCCTGCTTGGGATCGCTTATCTCGGGCAGTTTCGGGCGGGGCAGACGGGGGCGAAGACATTGCCCGAATTTTCAGAGAGTCGCATGGATGCGCTGGCTGCAATGGGGCTCTGCTTGCAAGCTTATCTGCTGGCAGGGATCGGTCCGGCAACGGAGACGCATGGCGGAGAAGATGCCCGGCGCGAGCAATTACTGCGTTTGATTCAAAGTCAGTGCCACCAGAACCTGTCACTCGAGTCCGTGGCGCGTCATTTGGGCGTCTCTGTTTCGCGGGCCGGTCATATCGTGAAAGAGTTGACGGGCCGTAGTTTTATGGAGCTGAAGCAGCAGATGCGCCTCGATGCCGCCCGGCAAATGCTGTTAGAAACCCGGCTGTCGGTTGAGAGCATCGCCGCGCATGTTGGCTACGAGGATGTGCGTTATTTTTACCGAGTGTTTACTACGGCGACCGGCGTGCCACCCGGTCAGTGGCGCAGTCAGCACGTGGCGCGGAAAGGATTGAATGCCTGAAGAGAGTTGATGTGCCTTGGAGGATTCTAATGGATCAAGTGCATTTTGCTTGATGACTTCGGAATACCAATAAGCACTCAGTTTTGGAGTTCGCTTGAGTGTCTTGTAGTCCATGTGGGTAATGCCAAAACGGATACCGTAGCCTTCGCCACATTCGAAGTTGTCCATGAAGGGGCAGGGAGGAACGCCTTGCACATCGACGCCGTCCTGGATGACGCGGTGCAGTTCTTTTAAGTCGATCCAGATCGGTAAGCTCCGATATTGCCGGGATTAATTATCTGGTTAATCGGAGGCCGAGTAGCTTTGGGCAAGGCTACCAAAATACAATATACAGCGAGATGGTCAGTATGACGACGCCTACGCCGGCAGCTTTGGCGAAGGGAGAGGTTTTCAGATCCATCTCCTCATTGACTGGCATTTCTACTGGTTTGTCCAAAGGTTTGAGAATCGTTAGTGTGAGCCCTGTCAAGAGCACGATGCCGACGGTGATCGCCATGCGGTTGAGAAACGCAATCTCTGAGGCGAAGAGAAGTAGGGCGCCATAGACGACGACACTGGTGACGATCCCCACGACGCCGAAGTAACGGGGTGTTTTTGGGGAAAAGAAGCCGAAGACGAAGACGGCTAGAATGCCGGGGGAAATAAATCCCTGAAATTCTTGAATGTAGGCGAAGATGCTTCGGAAGGCGTCTAGCTTCGGTGCAAAGGATGCGGCTAAGAGAACGAAAACGATGACCAGAGTGCGGCCGACGGCGACGAGTTTGGCCTGATCCTTTTCGCCGGTAAATTTTGCGTAGAGGTCCATCGTGGCAAGTGTCGAAGCCGAGTTGAGCATGGACGCCAGCGAGCTGATGACTGCGCCACAGAGAGCTGCTAAGACGAACCAGGAGATCCATGGCATGGGTTTGATCAGATTGCGTACGAGCACGGGGAAGGCCGCATCGTAATCGTAGCCTTTCAGTGTGCCGGCGATTACGAGATCAGGGTTCGCGGCTTTGACTTCTGCAGCGGCGTTATTGATTCGGTTCGCCATTTCCATCGAATCGAGCCCTGTGTCCAAGTCTTCTAGCTTGGCACCGGATGCGGTTAGATTGGTTGTATAAATCTCCAGTGCCTTCTCCGGATTGAGCGATACATAATCCTCATCGACTTTGAACAGAGCATCTGTGGATGCGGATGCGATAATCTTCGTGTTGGCGCCATCTGCGGTGCTTCGGAGGTCATCCGAAAACAAATTAAAGGCCATGATGCCCGGGATCACGACGACAAAGGGAATGATTAACTTGAGGAAAGCGGCGAAAACGATGCCCCTCTGTCCTTCCGCCAGCGACTTGGAGCCCAGGGTTCGTTGCACGATAAATTGGTTGAGACCCCAGTAGAAGAAATTCGGAATCCACATGCCGATCAGCAGTGCGGTCCACGGGATGTCGGGATCGTCGGACGGACGCACCATGTGCAGTTTTCCGCCAGCGGCGTTTTTGCCGACGACCGCTTCGGCTTCACCGTCGACACCGTCGTTCAGCAACATGAAACGTTCCAGTGAGCCAGCCTGTTCGATCTGCTGAACGGTGGCTTCGGAGTTGGCGACTTTAGTGAGAATCAATTCTTCGGCTGGCTTTTCGCCGAGGTAATTAAAGGCCATAAACATGACAATGGCTCCCCCGATAACCAGTGCGGAACCCCAGATTAAGTCGGTCCAGGCGCAGGCCTTCAATCCACCGATGAAAACATAGAGCGCCGCTAGTATCGCAATCGCCCAGCACATGGCGGTCAGGTTGTTGATGATCGGCACGTCCGCATAGTATTCGGAGACGAATTTGGCCCCCGAGAAGATGACCGTCGATGTGTTGACAAAAACCAGCGTAAGCACGGCAGGAATCGACATGGCCAGCCGAGCCACCGTATCAAAGCGATACTCTAGAAATTCTGGAATTGTATAGATGCCGGTACGCAGGAATTTGGGCAGAAACCAGAATGCGACAATGACGAGCGTGATGGAGGCAATCCACTCCCAGGAAGCGATGGCCAGTCCTTGGCGATCGGCGGCTCCCCCGGACATACCGACAAACTGCTCTGTTGATATATTCGCGGCGATCAAGGAGAAGCCGACCAGCCACCAGCTCAGACCGCGACCAGCTAGAAAGTAGTCGCTGGCGGCATGCTTGCTTTTCAGCTCTTCACTGCGACTTTTCCAAATACCTAGTGCAATGACGCTGATAACTGCGGTTATGAAGAGAACGGCTTCAAGTATATTCATGGGGATGTTTTGCGTGGGTGGAGTCGGGGGGAGCCTTATTCAGATATGTGAAGGACGGGTTCGTTGGGTAGATCGAAGCGATTTCCGCTGACCTTTGTGTTTCGGGATCTTTCAATGTGGATGCTCGCGGCCTTGCTGTAAACGTAGTCGGCTTGAGTGAGCACTGTATTCGCATCAAAGGAAATACCGTCGATGCGGTGGGCATGCAGGATGCGCGGGCCGATCAATTTAAATTGATTCTGTGTCACACGGATATTCCGGTGGAAGGGAGCATCGCTGAGAGTCTTCATGCCCTTTTCATTGGGACCGAATTCCAGTATATAACTGCTGGGGCTGAGCGGGACGAAAGTGTTATTGCGAATGAGCACATCCTCGACGGGGCCCGATTCAAACCAGTTGTTGGCATCGCCTTCGATGAGTATGGCGGCCATGGTGCCGTGTTCGAATCGATTGTTTTCGATGACAACTTTACCGGCAGTTGAAAAGATAATGCTGCGCGCCCGGTTGTTGCGGACGGTATTTCCGGAGAATGTTAGGTCTGGATTGCAATCCAGATTGTCCAGATAGCTGCCCGGTTGAAGGAAAGTATCTATTGGTTCGGTAAAGGTTACTTCGAAGCGACTGCTATTCAGCTTTCGGTAGCTTTTTACCTTACGCTCTCCGTATGGAACGAGGTCGGCTTGTTGGGAGAAGCGAAGACGCTCTCCTGGCTGTGCGAACTCGAGGCCGAGTTGTTGGAAATGTATGAGCTCGCATTCGAGTGAGGCAGGGCCAGTTTGTTTTCGGATGACTGCGGAGAGCCCATGAACGTTGAGCGCATCGTCCAGCATGTATTCGAAGTAGGAGTTCGTGACCGTGATGTCTCCTTTGCACAGTACGAAGTGAGTGGCGTCAGCCGTCGTTGTGACCCAGCGTTCACTCTTTTCGGGGAGTCGGACGTTCATTGCGTCGATCGTTATATCGCTGCTGCGCTGAGCAATGAGTCCCATGCCGCCTGCATGATGGATGGTGACTTGTTTCAGTGCGATGTCGCTGGCGTTCTCCATGTGAATGGCAGGGCTCATGCGGTTGGGCATGAGTAGGCCTTTGGAAATAAAAGTATCCCCTACTTGAGGCATGGATGCGGTGGCATTGGTAAAGCTGAATGCGCCTTCGCCCAAATCCATAAATGTGGCTGGAGTCTTCCAGCGAGGGTGCCATTCAAGGATGGGCTGTTGTCGAGATTTCGGCAGTGGGCGTCCAGTCTGGCTATCGACCCAGTGCGTCCATTCTGCATTTTGCCACCATTCTTTATTGGGCTTGAGCGTGAAATCGTTGATGCCATTGAGCGGGGAGCCTCCTTCGCCGTGTAGGATTCGTCCGCGATTGATGAATACATTTTCGGCGTCGAGCATGTGGGCGGTGAAGGAATTGTTCTCCGGGTCGATACCGGTTACTGTGCCTTGCATGTGAAGCGGTGTGGCCCAGTCGATCGTGAGACCTTCGATGGCGATATTTGACGAATTATAAATCGTTATTGGTATGAATGCCTGGCCGTGTGCGATGAGTTTTGCACCATGACCTGAAATCGTTAGATTGTTCACATTCCAGATAGCCAGCGCGGTGCGGCGGAGCCCGTCGTCGTGGTTGCTGACGTGGACAAATCGTTCCGGGGCAGAGTCGGGATATAGATCGTAGCGCCCAGATTCTAGAATGAGTTCATCGATGTCTTCGTTGACGCATTGTGCGAGAGCGTCTAGTAAAATTGGGGTGGCATCTATGCCAGTCCCCGGTGCTGTGATACGAAGACTTTTTGCCTGTAGCGCAGGGATAAAAATAGAGCTCAATATAAAAGCAAAGAGCCAAGTGGCGAGGTGAACTAAGGGTTTGTGCATAATCGAAATGGGAATGTGTTATCTTATTACATCCAGTAGTCTGGAAATTTTACGTTTTTCGGGGGATTCATTTGCAGTGCATGATGAATCGAATCGGATACAGGATGGGATATTTCGTTAGATTTCGTCGTGTCGGGTAGTTCATGAGTATGACGTTTCGCATTCTTAGAATTTCCATGTTTTTTGTGATTGCCGTGTGCTCGGTGGCGCTGGGGCAGAATTATCCGGTCGGCATTGAAGCGAAACGCGTCTTTCAAGAGGGATTTCCGGCCTTGATTGCTTTTCGTGGGGAAATGCATCGGCCTAGCCACCGATCCTATGAGGCCTGGAGCCAGAGTTTGGAAGATTACACAGTCGTTATTCGCAAATTCTGGAATGAAGAACTCGATGTGCATCCCGATTCGCCTGCATGGGCGCAGCGTTATTTGGCAGCGCACCCGGAAACTTTGTTTCTATGGCATCTGAATGGTGAAGCGCGGGCGGCCAGAGAACATCCGGAGGTGCAGGCGCGCTATTTCCCCGGGCATTGGGCCTTGCATACGGGATCGGCTGTGGATGGTTCGGTTGAGCGTGGCTCTTCGGTATTGAAAGTTGAGCATGTGGATCGTTTCTCGATGAAGGGGTATATTGATCGGCGGGAAAGAGAATGGCATGCGCCGGATCTTGTTTTAGTGGAGCGTTTTCCAGATGGTCGCCTCAATTGGAAGAAGACGGAATATGCCCGTTTGACGTCGGTTGATCTCACGACTGGAACAATAGAGGTGGATCGGGGCCTGTATGGTTCTGAGGTGCAGGATTATAATGGGCTCTACGTGGCGCCGATTGTCGGCGGTGTTTGGGGCGGGCAGATTCTTTGGTTTTATAATCATGCCAGCACTTGCCCCAGGGACGCCAATGGGCAGCAGGCTTCGGATCTGTTTGTGGATGAAATCGTTTCTAAATTCGATCCCAAGACCGGAGATCTGAAAGGTTTTGGCGGGGTGGCTTTTGATGTGACTTACTGGGTGGCGCGCTGGCCAGACATGGATGTCAATGTCGATGGCGTGACGGATTTAGATGGCTATGTTGATGGTCGGAATGTCTGGCGTGAAGGTATGGTGGCATGGGCCGAACGATTGCGTGCACGCATGGGGCCTGAATTCATTATCGTAGGCGATGGCGGTTCGGATAAGCACCAGCGTGCGGTCGGGGTGTTTAGCGGTATGGAGGCCGAGGGCTTTCCCTATCATCATGATGCCTTCCGCGGCTACTCGACGCCGATTAACCATTTTGATTACTGGACGGCTTTTGGAAAGGTGCCTTACCCATTTAATTTTTCGGCACTTAAGTTTAAGTCGGACTTCGATCTCGAGAATCAAGAACAATACGCGCGTTTGGGCTTGGGCACACTCTCCAGCCTGGGTGTCTATGCGACCAGTGTTTCTAACGAGGAGAGCGGTGCGCCATTGGACGAGTTCGTCGCGGGGCATCGCGGGCAGGTTCATTGGTTGGGACAAGCAGTTGGGCCGATCTTACGCCTGGAGGAAGCCATGCCAGACTTGTTGGACGGAGACGGGGTGCGTTGGGGGGAGCCATTGTTGACAAAGCTTGAATTGCATGGGGCAAGCATGCGTCAAGGGGGCGGTGATGCGCTGATTCTTGAGGGAAATGACGACGATCCGTTGGCACCCATCACATTGACTCTGAAGGGCCTCAAGCGACCGGCGGGGGATATCGTCCTATCCTTTGAAGTGATTTCGAAGGAGCCACTGGCCCCATCGCTGGCGGGAAGCGCTTACCCCAGAGCGATTAAAGTATCTGCCGACGAATTACCGGAGTATGAGGATTCCGCGCGAAAGAACGGGTTTTACAATGACTTGGAAGGAGTTTTTGGCACCGAAGGTTTTATTCGGCAGTCATTTTATTTTCGGGATGTGGGGGATGTGAATCTGGATACACTTTCGCTTAAAATTACTTTTGAGTATCAAGGCGCGGTGGCTCTGCGGAATCTAAAGATTCACCAAGGCGGGCAGTTATTTGCCCGCGAATTTGAGCAGGGTGTGGTGTTGTCGAACCCTTCATTGCACGAGCAAGTTTTTGACCTGACCTCGCTCTTTCCTGACTACGATGGTGCGTACTATCGTATTTCAGGGACGCGGAAGGAGAATGATGGCTCCCGTATTATGCACAGCGATCAAGTTCGCGTTCCTGCCTTGGATGCTATTTTTCTCGAAAAACGTTAAAAACTTAGCTGTCCGGCGGTCTCTTAGTATATGTTCACTTTAACTCTTAGAGACACTTTGACTAAAAACTTAGCGGGGCTGTTTTTTTTCGGCTCTGCTGTGTTGATGTCGTCCACTATATTGAGGGCAGAATCCGCTAGGCCCAATATTTTGCTTTGTGTGGCGGATGATGCCGGCTTGCATGCGGGGGCATACGGAACCGATTGGGTCGCCACGCCTACGATGGACCGCTTGGCGGATCATGGTCTTCTTTTTCAACGAGCCTATACGCCCAATTCCAAATGTGGACCGTCGCGCGCTTGCATCCTGACAGGGCGGAACTCCTGGCAGTTAAAAGAGGCCGGTAATCACTGGGCTTCGTTTCCTCTGGAGTTTAAGTCTGTGGCCGAGGTCTTGAACGAGAATGGCTACCATGTCGGCTATACGGGCAAAGGCTGGCTGCCGGGAAAAGCCTTTGATGCAAATGGCAAGCGGCGCGATGTATTGGTGAATCAATATACCGATCTCACTCTCGATCCGCCTACCAGTGGGATTCATATCGTTGATTATGTGGCCAATTTTAAGACCTTTCTGAACGATGGTCAAAGCGAAGAGCCCTTTTTCTTTTGGTATGGAGGCTGGGAACCGCACCGAAAATATGAGTTTCAAAGTGGTCGTAAGGTCGGTGGCAAATCGCTGGAGGATGTCAAATGGATCCCCGAGTTCTGGCCGGATACGGATGTGGTGCGCGACGATATTTTGGACTACGTTTTTGAACTGGAGTATTTCGACGCCCGTTTGGGGGAGATGGTGGACGAGCTTGAAGCTCGAGGCATCTTGGATAACACGATTATTATCGTGACTTCGGATAACGGCATGCCCTTTCCGCGGGTGAAGGGGCAGACCTACGAGTATTCCAATCATTTGCCTTTGATCATTTATTGGCCCGAGGGTATTCGTTCCGCCGGGCGCTCGGTGGACGAGTTTGTGAGCCTGATTGATTTGGTGCCCACTTTTCTGGAAGTGGCGGGGATTGAAGCCGATCGCTCTGGTATGGCATCAATCACCGGTCGCAGCTTGAGCCCCATTCTGGAAAACCGTCCGTCCGAGCAAGTTAGGGATCATGTCCTGCTCGGAAAAGAACGCCATGATGTGGGGCGTCCCAACAATGTCGGCTATCCAACGCGGGCGATTGTCGAGGGCGATTTTCTTTATATCATTAATTTTGAGCCCGGACGCTGGCCGGTTGGTAATCCAGAGGCCGGCTATGCCAACACCGACGGTGGCGCCACGAAAACCGAGATTCTCGAAGGTCGCACCGATCCGAGCTTACACCACTTCTGGCAATGGAATTTCGGTAAGCGCCCTCAGGAGGAGCTGTATCAAATTTCCGAAGATCCCGATTGTTTGCTCAATTTGGCTGGTTATCCTGAATTTGTAGACAAGCGTAACAAACTGCGCCTGCGTTTGTTGCAGCGATTGACAGACGAAGGTGACCCCCGAATGGCTGGTCATGGTGATATCTTCGATGAGTATCCCTACATGGATCCGAAGAGCGTAGATCTGTATGAGCGTACCATGGAAGGAGTGGAAGTGCGTTCAGCGTGGTTGAGCCCCTCTGATTTTGAAGCAGGCCCCGTGGGCATCGAGACTCTGGAGTAGATTCATTATTTAGATTTATTTCGTCACATCTTGTGAATTGCGGTAGTAAACAAGTGGAGTTAATGAATTACCGATGTCAGATCTAAAAATGGAGGATTTTGTTCGTTTGTACCTCGATGCACGAGTCCAAGGTGCGTGCGTATGTACGTGCAGGGCTGCCTACGATTGAGGATGTGAACGAAGTCATGCAGGAAGTCAGTCTGGTGGCCTGGCGTAAATTCTCGACACTTGAGGACGCGGAAGGATTCGGGCGTTGGATGTGCGTGATTGCACGCTATGAAATTCTGAAATACCGCCGATCCAAGGCGAGAGATCGCTTGGTTTTGGATGAAGACCTACTGAGCTTGATTGCCGATGAAGGCGTCGAGGAAACCTCCGAACGTGCTGCAGAAATTCAGGCACTGCAGAAGTGTATCCGTAAATTGCCTGAGAAATATCGTGGGCTTGTGATTAAAGCCTATACCCCCGATCAGTCGAAAAAGAAACTCGCAGCTGAAATTGGTAAGACACCAGCTGCGCTCTATCAGTTGCTCAGTCGTCTTCGACTGACCTTACTGAATTGTGTTCAAGGTAAATTGGCCAATGAGGGGATCAAATGAAAAACGAAGATTGGAAATTAATTGACCGCTATTTGAGTGGTGAGATCAACGAGATCGAGTTGGCTCGCTTGCAGGAGCGCTTGCGCACGGATGCCGGACTACGTGCGGATTTTAGGAGTGCCGCCTCGCTGGATATGGCCTTGAGCGATATGGCTGGTATTGACTCTGCAGGTTCAGATTTGCTGATGTTGGATTACGCTCCGAAAACAACGCCTAAGCAGTCGGTCTCGAATCGTTGGTGGCAAGGGATTGCTGCCGCACTTGTTATCTTTATGGCCGGTCTACTGTGGTGGAACCCGTCCGATGGTGTCGATCCGGAGTACGTGTCGGTGAATCCACCTGCTGCTTCGGTTGAAGTGGCTTCGATTCTTCGCATGGAGAATTGCGTCTTTAAAGACAATGCTTTGACCTTTGTAGAGGGCGGCCGACTCTCTCTTGGAGACATCGTATTGGAGTCCGGAACCATTGTTTTTGGCTTGGATAAAGGGGCACGTATCGTTCTCGAAGGACCTGCTCACCTGAGCTTGGAGACGGCTGATAAAGCCTTTCTACATTATGGCTACTTAGGCTTTGAAAACTTTTTCATCGGTGAGACCTTTGAAGTGCGGACCCCTTACTCGGTTCTCGTGGATGTCGGCACTGAGTATTCGATTGAAGTTGGCTCCGTTGGTGAAGCGATCCGCGTCTACGACGGAGAAGTCTGGCGGACCAATCCAGAATCGGCAGACGACATTTCCTTTATCGCCAAGGGGGAAACCGCCGTTTTCGGTGGGCAGACTGAGTTGGCGTTTTTGGATACGGGGAATCGCAGCAAAGTGCTCGACTATCTGCCTTCCGAGGTCAGTCGAACCCCATGGGCACGGGATAACTTTGATTACCCTGTGGAGCTGAACCAGCCCGTAGAGTTGGGCGAGGGTGGTTTGGGCTGGGATACTCCTTGGCGTGGCTTGGCACGTACTCTGTCGATGGAGGTCATCCGGCGCGATGCCCTGGTTCTGGCCGAAGGCTTTAGCTTCGGAGATTTTTTTAGTGCCACTGGCAAATCGGCTGTCATCTCCGGCAATTCAACTTTGCACCGTCGTTTGGCGCATCCGATTCGTCGTGATCAGAGTGGCACCTACTATTTTAGTGTGCTCTACAAGGCGGATACAGCCACGCAGGATGGCGATGCTTCGACCCTCTTCGTCAATTTCAGGAATACAGATAATCCGTCGAAGAATGACTCGGATCGACTGACGACCGGCATCTTTAAGGGGCATACCTTGCTATGTCGCTACGGGAGTAGTGAGCGAATTTCAGCCAAGACCAACCCGAATGAGGCGAATCTATTGGTGGGGAAAATTCTGATCCGGCCTCACGCACAGGATCAGATCAATCTGGATGTCATAGGTGACCCCGAGCAACTGCGGGAGGAGCCGATTTGGAGACTGCGTGCCGAAGGCGACACCAGTAAGGATCCATTGGATTCAATCATATTGCACGTCATTGGTGATATACCTCTGCATGTAAGTGAGATCCGTTTTGGGAAGTCATGGGAGTCTGTGACTCGATAAGCGAGTGTTTCGAAATTTTACCTAAAAAAGTGCGTAAGATTTCCGCATTTGATGGAGTGTAAGGGGGTAGGCAATTAACAATCCAGCCTGCAGTTATTCGGTGGTGATGATTATAGTAAAGCCACGACTTGTCCTCCCCAAAATCTATCATTTGTAATTATGTCTATACTATCCAATACCACACGTAGTGCGATCTGTCTCGCAGGCGCGATCCTTTGCTCCTCTCCGCTAGCGACGCCGCTGGCCGCTCAATCCGTCGAAACTCCAAACATGGACTGGTGGCAGGAATCGATGGAGCATCTGGATGAACGCATGGGCTGGTGGGAAGAGGCACGCTTGGCTCTGTTTATTCACTGGGGCGCGTATTCTGTATTAGGTGGCGAATATGAGGGAGAAAAGTCGATTGACCGCTATGCCGAACACATCGCACGCGAACTGAAAATACCTAAATCGGAATACATTGAGTTTGCTGCCAGCCGATTCCAGCCGGATGACTTTAATGCGGAGGAATGGGTTCTTCGTGCTAAAAAGGCTGGCATGAAGTATGTGGTGATCACCGCGAAGCATCACGACGGCTTTGCGATTTATCCTTCAAAATACAGTGACTTTGATATCGAGGACACGGCCGGCTGGGAGCGCGATCCTCTGCGTGAACTAACCGATGCGTGTGCGAAGCACGGTCTCAAGTTCGGTGTTTATTATTCGCATGCCCAGGACTGGTATGAGCCGGGTAATTTTCGTTTTACCTGGGAGCATCCTTTTCATCCAACAGATGAGGAGCGCGATTGGTATAACAAGAAAGGAGAAGAGGGCGACGCTCACAGGGAGAGAGTTAAGGAATATATTAACCAAAAATGCATCCCTCAGTTACGTGAGCTGCTAGTGGACTATAATGCGGAGATGATCTGGTTTGATACTCCCGGCTGGTTGCCCGCAGGGTACCTCGCACACATTCTGAAAGCGGTGCGCGAAATTAAGCCCGAGACGGTGGTGAGCTATCGTATCGGACGTGGTTACGGCGATTACGGCGGTGGACCTGACAACCCGACTGCCTTCCCCCCGCGCGACGAGCGTTACTGGGAAGCGATTCAATCGACCTTGCATTCGTGGGGCTATCATAAAAACGACGAGCACCATCGCCGTTCTCCAGAGCACCTCATTCGTATGACTGCAAACGTGGTGGCACGTGGTGGCAACATGATGATTAATGTCGGGCCCAAACCGGACGGCACTTGGGTCGAGAAAGATATCGAGACCTTTGACGCCATTGCCGAGTGGATCGAAGGGCAGGAGGCCTCCATTCACGGTGCAGGCAAATCGCCTTTGCCCTTCCAGAACTGGGGTGTCATTAGTGCGGAGGGGGATAATTTGTATCTACACGTGCTCGATTGGCCCAAAGATGGAAAACTGCGGGTCGGAGGTCTTTTGACTGATGTGCAATCCGCAACTTTAATGAAAGGTAATCAGCCTTTGAAGGTGACGCGTACCAGCGACACCATTGTGACGGTAGAGGTGCCATCGCAGCCGCCGCATCCTGTTGACAGTGTGATCCAGTTGACATGCGTTACCAAGCCAAAGAGCGACGGTGTCCGACTCATTGAACCTGAAGAAGAGAACCGCCTGCACGTTTATGATGGGGCAAGTATTTTCGGAGACCTCAAAGCAGGCGTCGGCCGTGGTGAAGATGCCTATCTGCGCAATTGGGTCAGCGCCGAAGATGCCGTTTCCTGGCGTGTGCGTGCGGCTGAAACTGGAAGCTATGAAATCTATCTCGTCTATGGTAACCGCAAGGGACCGGGGCGTCCCTTTGACAATAAATACGAAGTGACTGTCGGCACCGCGAAATTTATCCAAGAGACAACACGCTTTGGTAACAGCGATCCCAAATATGCCACCGAGGAAAGTTTGCGCATGGGATTTGAGAGTCCCAATACCACGTTCCCCGCGAGCGATAAGGTTGGTGTCGTGACGCTGACGCCCGGAGTTTACGATCTCAAAATCGCCTCAGCCGATGGTGCCACTCCCAAAGAAGAGTTGTTCCGCCCGCGCGCTATATTTTTGGTGCCAGCAAAGGATGCTTCCGAGGCGGTCATGGTTGAGCCCACAGAGCTGATGTTGCTTGAGATGAAAATTACAGGCGACTTCAAGCCGACTGAGGGCGCGATCGAACTAAAAGCCGAAGCAGCTGATTTGAGCGGTTCGAATGCAGTCTATCGCAAGCAAGGCTTCGATGAATACATCACACGCTGGAAACAAGTCGGTGAGCGACTGGAGTGGACCTTCCAGGTCAAACAGCCCGGTGACTACGAGGTCGGAATCGCCTATGCCTGCCCGGCAGGTAACAAGGGGAGTTCGGTCGAGCTTCGTGCCGGAGATCAGAAACTGACCTTCACCGTGGGGGATACCGGAACATGGAATGATTTTGCCTCTGAAAAAGTCGGAACGATGCACTTTGCGAAAGCAGGAAGCTACACGATGCTTGTAGATCCGAAAAGCGTGCCGGGTTCTGGCGTCATGAACCTACACCATGTGTTTTTGAATCCCGCCGAGTAAGTCTCGTTTCCAATCATTTAAAGGGGGTGATTCATGTCACCCCCTATATTTCTAAGTGACTCTGTATTCCTCTTTAGCTACCCCTGTTATGACTCACTATCGTGCCGTGCTGATCTTAGGCCTGCAGATGCTTGGCGCAGTCTTTTTAAGTGCTGCATCCGACTCTGAGTGTCAGCGGCCGAATATCATCGTCATTCTTACGGATGATCAAGGGTATGCCGATGCGGGCTTTCAAGGGTTTCCCAGGTCGGAGGAGGCGTTGACACCTAGCATCGATCGCCTTGCCAGTGAAGGTGTCGCGTTCCGGAACGGATATGTGGCGTTCTCCACTTGCGGACCCTCACGTGCTTCGCTTTTAACGGGGCGCAGCTCCAGCCGCTTCGGTATGGAGGGCAACAAAAATATGGATGACGGCGACACTGGGCCGCCGCTCTCGGAAATCATTATTCCCGCAGCGATCAAGGGCAGTGGGTATGTCACGGGTGCCGTGGGGAAGTGGCACTTGGGCTCAAAAAAGAAGAGCGTCGTCCGATCGCACGTGGATTTGATTACTATTGGGGGGATCTTGCCGCCGAGAAAGATTACCTCATGACTCGCACTGAAGATCCGCCATCCTGGAAAAGTGGAGAGGCCAGTCCACGGGATTACGGGCGCTACCTTACAGATGCGTATACCGATGAAGCCGTCTCCTTTATTCGGCGCAATAAAGATCAACCATTCTTTCTGTATGTCGCATACAACGCGCCGCACAGTCCGTTCCGGACTTATGAGCCACTGGTCAAACGTATCGTCGAGCACGCGCCTCAGTATCAGGGAGCCTATGAGCGCATGCTCACGCATACGACTCTCAAAAAGCAGCAGCCTTATTATCATGCACCCGCTTTTGATTTCGGTAAATTCAAAGGAAAAGACTTAGACCAGGAATTGCTGCGGCTGACCTATCTTTCCATGCTACTCGCGGCAGATGACGGGGTCGGTGAAATTATGGAGACACTGGACCGGGAAGGTCTGCGCGAAGATACCTTGGTCTTTTATTTGAGTGATAACGGTGCTGCCTTGGCGCGTCCGAATGATCTCGGTGGGGTCAATTTGCCTTTGCGCTCTGGTAAAGGCTCTGAATATGAAGGCGGCGTGCGTGTGCCTTATGTGATGAGCTGGCCTGGAGTGTTGCCTCAGGGTTTGGTGAATACGAAAGACGTCGTTAGCTCGATGGATATTTTTACCACTACAGTTGCATTGGCTGGGGCAGAGGTTCCTAGGGATCGCATCATCGACGGCGTTAATTTGATGCCGTATTTGACCGGGGATAAAGAAGGCAATCCTCATGAGGTTTTGTTTTTTCGCCGACAGGTGCGGAACGCCAATGCCATACGCGTCGGTGACTACAAGTGGATCGATTATGCTGCCCGGCCCAAGGATTTGACGCAATTAGGAGCCAAAGCTGAGCCTTGGCTCGACGCAGGCGCACTTTATAATGTTCAAGAAGATATCTCGGAGTATCATGACTTGTCTACTGAGATGCCGGATAAGAAGAAAGAACTGATTGCATTGTATACAAAGCTGAATCGTGATTTGCCCGTAAACGAGGATCGCGCAGCTAAACTGGAGGATGATGACGGCTAAAAACTGCACTGTTTTGCGCTGAATAATAATCTAATGAAAAATATATGTATACTGCCAATGCTCATGCTGATGAGCTCAGTCCTACTGCTCGCGGCAGAGTCTGGTGATACGCTCATCGTCGACTTGCGGATTCGATCCTGGCACAAGCAGTTGCATGAGCAAGCTGGAGCATCGAATACAAACACGGCTATTTCAGTGAAGACGCTTTACTATGAGGGGGGAGACCGCTCGACGATGAAGAAGGTACGCATCCTAAAGGGGAAAACCAGTTCTTCGTTTGAGTATCGTGGCCAGTCGCCGATTGTTTTCTACGATAAAACAGGACTCGATGAGCAGGGGAAGCCCGTGTATGAGCCGATCCTACAAGTCGACATTCCAGCAGGGGCGCAGCGTGCTGAAATCATCGTGCTGTGGGACGAGGCTACAAATCGTTTTCGTGCGATCTCTTTAGATGTCAGCGAGCATAGTCTGCCAGCTCGAATGACCCGGGTCTATAATCTTAGTACAGAGACCATCACACTGCGCATGAACCAAAAGCTTTATTCTTTGAAACCACTGGATTCAGCTGACTTCTCCTTGGATGAACTCTATGACGGTCGCTATGTGCAGGTTTCGATCTTTAGTGGATCCGAAGCGAGTCCAGAGAATCTCGACTACAAGCGGACGTGGACTTTTCATCAGGATTCGCGCAGCTTGGTATTTCTCTACAATTCGCTTTCCAGAAAAGGCGCCTGGCGTCGCGAGTTCTACCCCCTCTAAATTCTTCTAAAATTGACTCTACCCACTTCAAGTTCTACTAGCCCAGGGCGTGATGAGCGACTGCGGAGCGGGGGCTTTGCCCTCGTTCTCGCATTGGGCTTGATGGGTTTTGTTGTTCTCTTGCTTTTATCGATGGCGACACTGATTCGTGTCGAATCCAAAGCGACTCAATTGGTGAGTGAACGTAATCGGGCTCAGCAGAATGCCCTTTTGGGGCTACATATGGCTCTAGGGAAGTTGCAGGCCAGTCTCGGTGCCGATCAGCGGGTGACTGCGCGTGCTGATCTGGACAGCGTGCCGGAAGCCAGTAGAATGTTGACTGGTGTTTGGTCGACGGATCCTGCGGATTTCGGTGATGTCGATCCTCGCGTCAATCCGGCTGCGATCAAAAGTGGAGCTGCGGTTCAATGGCTGGTCAGTGAGGCGGGGGCGGATGCGTCTGACTTTCCGTCTAATTTTTCGCTTTCATCCTCCGATGCTGTGGTACTTTACTCCGGGCATTCGGCATCGGATTCAGATGGGGCAGTTGTCCTCAATTCCCGTCCGATAGATGCCAACAATTACGGGCTTGGGCACTACGCATGGTATGTCGCCGACGAGGGGATGAAAGCCTCCGTTCGCAGTCAGCGTTCTACTGGCACGACGTATCATAATCTACAGGTGTTGAACCCCACCGGGGCGGGGCTTGAAGTGCTTGCGGCTCCGGATGTCGGTTCCCCATTGCTGGATTCTTTGACTGAGTCGCAAATCGAAGCAGCCAAGGTAATTCGGGCGCAACTCGCTAGCGATGATTCTTTGAGTGTTCTGCTCAGCAGCAGCTATGGTCATGCGGATAATGGTGCATTTGCCCGACGCTATTTTCACGATCTGACTCTTTCGAGTCTGGGAGTGATGAGTGATGTGCGTGCCGGTGGTTTGAAGCGCGATCTGACGGCGGCGTTCAGTGATGATGCTGAATTTCAGAAACTCTTGGATGAATGGGGTGTTGGGCCATATGACGATCAGATGTTTCCTCCGTTCACGCATTCGTCGCAGCAAGCATCATTGTTGCATGGCGACCCCGGTGGTCCGCTCTGGGCGCAGATGCGTTCTTTTTTTCAAGACGCGACGACTTCCGGAGAGCTTAGCAGCAGCAAGAATGTTAGCCCACATACGTCCTATGTTTCCGGGGTGCGGCCGGTGGTGGCTCAGTGGCAAATGCATTATCACCTTTATCTCAAGGATGATTTGACCCCCCGCTACTGTGTGATGCCGGTTGTGGTGTTATGGAATCCTACCGATGTTACGCTGGCTGCCGGGCGCTACGTGGTGAGTGGCTATGATCGTTTTGCCGACCCTGCGACGGAGGCATTTGAGGATTTTCGATATGATCGATCTCCCGGAGTCTGGGTGGATTACGACAGCGACCCCGATCCAAACGTAAGCACTGTGGAGAATATTGCGTTTTTTACGGAAGGCCAAATCAAGAGTGGAACGATTTCGGGGGCGGGGGCCCCGAATACGACTGTTGGCTTTGATCATCCGATGCGTCCATTGAGTTTCCTACTTGAGGGCGCGGATGGCGAGGGCATCTCCCTTGAGCCGGGGCAGGCGATCGTTTTCTCACCCGTGGCGGTAGATGCTCTGGTGTTTCCCAACTCGTGGTCGGATCCTGTGCGCAATGTCATGCGGCCCGGATTTCGTTACGGAGCCTATTTTTATCAGGATTTTCCGATTGCCATTAACAATACAGATCCAGTCGGTGGTAGTGGAGATCCCGTCGACCCCTCCCGCATTTTAGGTGTCGGGCTGCTTCAAACGGTGAGCGGTGCGGCACAGTTCGTTTTGGGGCAGGGGGAGACGCTGGAGGCAGCCTTGGCTGCGCCTCTTTGGGCTGGCGGCGGTTCTAAGTTGGCACATGGTCACTATAAAGTGCGTGATCAGTCACCCGGATATGCCGATGAGTCGCATTTTGGTTCCGCGTCCGGAGTTGGATTTTGGGGGAATCCAGGTGCCGGTTCGGTCGCCTTGAGCGTGCATGATGTGAGAAACCTGGCGAACTTAACCCGTGCGGGGGACGCTCCGTTCGCGCCTGGTGGCGACGGCACCATGCGCGGCTTTCCAACGCATGGCCATGGTTTGTATCTCAAATCTTTGGAGAATTATGCGAGCACTGCGTATGCGGCCAAGCGCCGAGTGGTGACTGACTTTTCACCGTTGGCTCAACGCGTGAGCCTGCCACGCTATATGGATACCAATGGTGATTGGAATGCATATCTGATTAGCGAGGGAGCCTATTTGGAGCTGCAAGAGCCCCCTGACGCGACGATCAATGGTAATACGCTTTCCGATCCCCTGTATAGTTCGGATCTATACGATGAGGGAGTGCCGGAGTTTCCGGTCGGATTTTCCAATGGATTCTCCACATCCAGTGGGCGCTGGGTGCTTCAATCAGTGTCCAAACCTCGCGACGCATTTGTGGGCTTGGGCGTTTTTCGAGATGCATTTTTGAGCCAGCCGATCGACTATGATCGAGACGGTCGGGATGACTTGGCGGCGGATTTGATCGAAAGAAGTCTAAATTTTGCAGAAGGCACTAGCCCCACACATGTGATTGGAAGTTCCTATGCGCCTCCGGCGATGGGGCTCGATCAACTGGCAACTTCAATTAATGCGAGCGGGGATACCTTGGCTTACTATGATATGTCGTATTTGCTGAATGATGTGCTATGGGATGCCTTTTTTATGTCGAATTATACCAGCGACGGCAGTTCATTGCTCAGCCAAGACCGCTTACAGTTGGATTCAGAGTTGGATGCTTTTGCTTACGAATCCTCGGCCACGAATTTGTTGGTCGAAGGGGTGTTTAACGTCAATTCCACCTCCGTTGCTGCATGGCAGGCTTTCTTGGCCAGTGGCTTGTCCGAGTCTGTGATCCGCTCTGATGGGAGTGAAGATAGCATGCACCCTCAAACTGCTTTCTTAGCATCAGCACGCCCGTTGGGGCCTCAAAGGGGCGGTGCTACGAATAATTATTCGGAGCAGGAGGGCGTCTTTGACGGTTTTCTGGGATTGAGCGAGGCAGAATTGGAAGCTCTGGCTGTCGCCATGGTTGATCAAGTTAAGAAGCGTGGCCCCTTCGTTTCGATGAGCCATTTTGTGAATCGTGTGCCGGACCATATCGATTATCGATCCGCAAAGGAAGATGCTTCACTTGAAATCGAAACTTCCAGCGTGCTCAAGACCGAGCGCGCGACCGGAGCCTTGCAAGCGGCCGTCGACCTTTCCGGTATTCAAGGAGACTTTGATGCTGCTGGTAGCCGAGGTTTTGATGATTATAGCGTGACTTTGGCGGATTATGATGGCTCACATTCCAGCGTGGAAATACCAGGTAAGGAGTCGCTGCTCGGACACGCTGCGGCGGGCAATGCCGGCTATCTGACGCAAGGTCTCATTTTGGCTAAGTTGGGCCACCGCATGGCCGTCCGCTCCGATACTTTTAAAATTCGATCCTACGGGGACAGTGGCAGCGCAGTCGATGGCAGCATTGGAGCTCGCGCTTATTTGGAGGCGACTGTGCAGCGTTTGCCCTCTTATATACGGCCCGAACAAAATGAAGCCGAAGAGCGCACTGCTACCTTGACGGCGGATAATGCGCGCTTCGGACGCCGATTTGTCATCACCTCACTTCGTTGGTTGAGCGAGGATGAAATATAGCGATCTGGCCCCCGTTCTGTAAATTTATCTTCACCATGGATTTACCTGAAATTTAACCCGCTACTTCTTTCCTGAGATCTACGTGGAATCAAAGCTTATCAATATTATGGTTACGTAAACTTTATTTCCGTGTGTGATGGCTTGCGTTCATGACTCCCAAATACGATGATGCTGCCTACTCCACTTAAACCCCACAAACCATGCGATCATCAAAAAAAAATATGTTTTTTTTATTTTTTTCGTCAGATTTCGATCAGTTTAGGAGTTAATTAGTTGAGCATATTTGTTTTAACCTAAAAAACCCAAAACCAGTCCATATGAATAAAATACTACCGCTTCTATCCGTTGCACCTTTTGTGCTTTTATCATGGTCGCACGCTGCTACGATTACTTGGGGCAGCGCCACGACTGTTTCCGGAGATTCCGATGTCTCGACCGACGGCACGCTCGTTGTCGCAGCAAGCTTTAATCAGGCTATTTCTTCAATCGACGTCAACGGCGTGACATTTACCGGGGGAGGGACGCTTGCGAATCTTCGCAATTCCAGTACTTACGGGACGGCATTGAATTATAGTTCCGGTAATAGTCATAATACGGCATTTGGAAGTACATCTACACCTTTTGGTAACCTCTCCGGGAATTATCAAGACTTGCTGGAGTCTGGCCTGTGGGAGACTGGCACGGATCCGGAGGTGGATTTACAGACTAAGACGTTTACTTTCGGTGGGACGGGCAATGAATTGGAAGATGGTCAGGAATACCAGATTCAAATTTGGGCGCAGGATGCGCGCAATGGCAAGGATGGGGGGGCGCTCACTATTGCTGGTATAGGCGGTGTTACCCTGGATTACACTAACAGCAACTCGGCAGGGGGGCTTGGTCAATATGTGATTGGTACCTTTACGGCCGATGCGGACACTCAATCATTTGATTTTGTTTTTGATACGACCTGGCACGTCAATGCGATGCAGTTGCGCGCCGTCCCTGAGCCATCTGCTTACGCGGCAATTGCCGGAGTGCTGGCGCTGGCTTGCGTAGTGACGCGCCGTCGTGCTTAAGTCGATTGGTTATAGCTTTTTAGTTTTTTCAAAAGCCCCGGTTCTTCCGGGGCTTTTTTTTGCGTTTTATCGTCAGATTTTGCTCAGCTTGGGAGTTAATTAGTTGAGAACACTCGTCTTTATCTAACACAAAATAATCCCAGTCTAATGAATAAGAAAATACTCCCGTTTCTAAGTCTAGCACCCGTCCTACTTGCTTCTTGGTCTCATGCCGCCGAGATCACTTGGGGGAGCGCCACGAATATTACCGGAGATTCCGATGTGTCGACCGATGGCTCGCTAGTCGTAGCTGCTAGCTTTAATACGGGTTTTGCTTCAATTGTCGTCAACGACGTGACGTTTGCCGGCGGAGGTAATAATGCGAATATGAGGGATTCCGATACTTACGGTGCGGCATTGAGCTATGATGTCACTAAGAATGCTGATGCGGCTTATGCTGAGGACGTTTCGCCCTTTAATGCCCTGTCGCCCAATTATCAAAATTTGTTGGGGTCTGGCCTGTGGGACGATTCGGGGAGCACCGCAGAGGCGTTTACTATTGGTGGGCTGAGTATCAATCAAGAATATCAAATTCAAATTTGGGCGCAAGATGCGCGTAGTGGCAAAGAGGGAAACGCGCTGACTATCGCGGGTGCGGAGGGTGTTTCTATGCTCTATACTGACCGCGATACGGCTGGGGGGCTTGGTCAATATGTGATTGGCACCTTTACGGCCGATGCCGCCACTCAATCATTTACTTTTGACGTAGATTCGAATTGGCACGTCAACGCGGTGCAAGTGCGCTCGATTCCTGAGCCTCAGACTTTCAGTTTGCTGGCAGCATCGTGTGCACTGCTTTTCGTGATGTGCAATCGTAGGAAGCACTCGTAGGTGATACCTGGATGGTAAGGCAGTCGACATCGGTGTGGTTCGTGGTGTGCTGCCCAAGTTTGTTTTTGCGAGTGTAGCGGATCGGCGAAGTCGTTTAGACTGACGGGTGTAGCACTGCCGCAACTCGAAATCGCTTCAGTCTTCGCTAAAGCTACGCCCGGACACGTTGCGAGTCCGCTACACTTAAACGAATAATCATCCGTTCATATCTCAGCAAACTTCTGAAGATTGCTCTAGTGATGGATGAAAATCGCAGTTCTTTTTTGAAGAAATAGCGTAAGATATAGTCTTGGGTTGGAGTTAATATGTATGGAAATACCATTGAATATGCCCCGCTACTTTTCACTACTGATCCCAGCCTTGCAATTCGGCACAGGCCATGGCCTGTGCCGAATTGCTGGAACCATCATTCGCTAAAATGGAGCGTCCATTGGGCGAATTCGCGACGGTCAATCAATGAAAATTAATTTGGAAGCAATGATCATGAAAAATACACTATGTGACTGGATGAAGCCATGGCGCTCACGAGGGCTCGCAGCTATGCTGTGCTGCATGGCAGTTTCCTTACATGCGAAAACGAGCCCGAATATCGTCTACATTCTGGCGGATGATATGGGCTATGGAGATGTGAGTGCGCTCAATCCCGATTCGAAAATTCAGACTCCGAATATTGATCGTTTGGCTGCGGAGGGCATGCATTTCACCGATGCGCATAGTGGATCCGCTGTCTGTACGCCGACCCGGTATGGCATTCTAACAGGGCGCTACTCTTGGCGCACGCGACTGAAGTCTGGGGTCTTGTATGGTTATGACCCACACCTTATCGAAAATGACCGTGTGACCGTGGCCTCCTATTTGAGGTCGAACGGCTACCGCACGGCCTGCATCGGTAAGTGGCACATCGGGATGGATTTCCCCAGCACAGATGGAAAACCAGCTTCAGCGAAGAATACAGATTGGAATGGAGTGATCGAGAATGGTCCTGTTGATAATGGCTTTGATCATTTCTTCGGTATATCCGCTTCCCTCAATATGGACCCTTACATCTATATTGAAGATGATCGCTTTGTGGGAGAATGCACCACAACTAAGAATTTCGATACCCGAGGACGAAAGAGTAAGGCAGGGATTGCGCACGAGGACTTTGAAGCGGTGGATGCGCTGCCAATGATCGTCGATAAATCAGTCGAGTACATTCACCAGCAGACGAAGGATCAGCCGTTTTTTCTATATTTACCGCTGACTTCGCCGCACCAACCAATCGTTCCTTCCGAAGCGTTTCAGGGGCAGAGCGATTTAAGTCCGTATGCAGACTTTTGTCTACAAACGGACGCCGCCGTCGGTGCCATTTTTGAGGCTTTGGAAGCAAGCGGTTTATCGGATGATACCATTGTCATTTTTACCTCGGATAATGGTTCGCTGCTTCCTGTGAACTATAAACCGCATCAGGTCAAAGGGCACCAATCCAGTTATATCTATCGTGGGAAAAAAGGAGACATTCATGAAGGAGGCCACCGGGTGCCTTATTTGTTGCGTTGGCCTGGCGTCGTGGCGGCCGGTAGCCAATCTGACGAGACCACCTGTCTGACCGATCTGCTCGCCACTTGCGCGGCGATTATAGGTCAACCGTTGCCAGTCGGAGCCGGTGAAGATAGTGTCAATGTTTTACCCGCCATGCTGGGGCAGACCACGAATCAGGCTCTGCGTGAGTCTACGGTGCATCATTCATTTGATGGTCTCTTTGCCATCCGACAAGGAAAGTGGAAGTTGATTTTAGGCGCAGGGGCCGGGAGTATGGGGCCGCCCAAGCCCGGCATCGAGAAGCTACCCAAAATTCAATTATACGATCTTGAGCAGGACATTTCTGAATCGAACAATGTTTATGATCAATACCCTGAAGTCGTGGAACGTTTGACTCAGTTGTTGGAAGAAATTCAAAGGGGATAATTCTTCGGAACAAAAGTTTGGACTCAGTTAGGCTTGGGTACTGGAGAGTATTTTTATGCAATTTTCTTGGATTAGCGAGAAGGATGCGTGTCACGCCGTCTCGCGGCTCACGGAGACGTTCGCCCTCCTGTTGCTTTCAAGCTCTGAACTCAACTTACGCCTGAATCCGGTTCGAGCCTAAGAAACGGACGCTTGCAGAGCGTTCTGCTGGTAATTGGATTTTAGATCATCTGCCGGGCTTGGATAGAGTGCATTTTGACTGATGACTTTAAAATACCAATAGGCACTTAATTTCGGAGTTCGTTTCAGTGTCTGGTAGTCCATGTGGGTAATGCCAAAACGGATACCGTAGCCTTCGCCCCATTCGAAGTTGTCCATGAAGGATCAGAGGAAATAGCCTTGCACATCGACGCCGCCCTGGAACGCGGCTGCCATCTATCAATATGCGCATCGCATCGGTATGCGTATCCCGGAGGATCTGGGTGTGGTGGACTGTGATTCCTTCAAGCCTGCTTTGACTACTTTTTTCAGATTCTATTGTGGTCGAGTGCCTTCTTTCATGTTTGAAGGCTTGTCAGATCAATTGACTGCGCGGGCATGGCCCAGGGGGTGGCGTTTTCTGAAAAGAGCTTTCCTGCATCGTAGGCGTCGACGATGGCTTGATTCATCTCGGGAAAGTAGTTGGGCACGTCGATGTGTTGATTGAAGGAGCCGCGTGACAGCGCAGGTGCTTCGATGCCCGTTTCCTTGGTATGGATCGCCTGTAGCAGCGCGTTTCGGCCTGCGGCTCGTTCCACATGGCACAGATGACGGCGGCGAGCCAGGAGATGTCAGGGGGGGATGCCGCAAACGCTCGAGCATCTCTTGTTCGTATTTGTTTTCGTTTTGATAGAGCATCGCCGCGCATGTTGGCTACGAGGATGTGCGTTACTTTTACCGAGTGTTTACTACGGCGACCGGCGTGCCACCCGGTCAGTGGCGCAGTCAGCACATGGCGCCCAAAGGATTGAATGCCTGAAGCAATTATTCATTCGAGACGGAACTGCCCTCTTGCTGGAGCAAGCACAGGTTTGTTGTAGTCCTTTGGTCGCTCGGATTTTAGGGCGTCTTGCTCATTTTATCTCATCGCTTAGAACCATATTGTGCTGAGTTTGCCGGATTCAAGTTCGTTGGCGTAGCTTAGGTAGTAGTTACGATTCGGCGCGTTGTATTCTCTGGCGGCGAGGGCGCGGAGGGCTTGGATCTTGACTTGGCGAGCCTGTGAGCGGTCGGCGTCTGGGAGCCATTTAACATGATCGGCGAGCTCGAGGGCCCATTGGTAGTCTTCGGCTTCCAAGGCTGCGTTCATTTGTTTGATGAGCGCTTCGGTGCCGCCTGCGAGTTGAGCGATCTTCTCTGCTTGGACCTTGGGCTCTAGTGGATTCAAAGTGGTGGGATTGCCGTCGAACCATCCCAAGAGTCCGACATAGATGGCGCGGACCGCATGTGGCACGGTGCCGTAGAATTCGATTAGGTAAGGCTTGTCCTGCAAGTGGTCGGGCAGGTGGACTTCGTGGGCGATCAGCTCGGGGCTCTTGCCGGCATTGATTCCATCGACGGTTTGATCGTAGATGCTACGGATTGCTTCGCTGTAGTGGCTGAGCGCGGTCGTGGCGATGGCCTTGTCGAGGATGGGCATGGTGTGTCCCGGCACAACGTAGTCTGGCTCGAAGGCGGCCATTTTGGCGACGCTTTCGGACCATTTGAGCACGTCGCGGTAGGCGGTGCCACGGATGGCATACAAGTTGGGAAAGGAGCTGTAGAAATTATCGCCGGTGAACAGCACCTTCTCTTTGGGGAGCCAGATGAACATGGCGTCGTCGGTCTCGCCGGGGGCGAAGTAGAACTCCAGCTCGATGCCTGCAATGGTCGCCTGGTAGCCATCCTGTTCGATACGGATGGTGGGTGGCAAAAAGCCTTGCATGCGATCGTGGTCGGTGGTGTTGGCCGGAGCGACGCCGCGGTTGGTCACTTCCTCCCCGGTGAGATCCCGACCGAATTGGCGAATGTTTCGCTTCATCTTCACGGGGTCGACGACTTGATTGACCCCTTCAGCCGAACCGAAGCTTTCGGTGGCATAGATGGCTGGCATGGTGTCGCCGACGAAGCCGTTGGCCCCGCCGATGTGGTCGCTGTGACTGTGCGTGTAGAGAATGGCTTTGACCGGCTTGTCGCTGTATTTGCGAAAGGCTTGCATGGCTTCCGCCGCGCTGGTGGGTGACATCAGGGTGTCGACGATGATCACGCCGTCGTTGCCGACGATCATGGAGGTATTGGCCCCGTGATAGCCGACTGCGGTGTAGACGTTGTCGGCGACTTGTATGATCTGCTTCTCGAACTGAGCGTCCTGCGTGTGGAGCATGTGCAAGGCGTGTTCCGGCTCGACTTGTGTGTCCGCGTAGATCGCTCCGGCGCTGAGGCAGGTCGCGGCGAGTAGTGCGTGGGTGAGTTTTACAGTCTTCATGATGGTTTCCTGGTTTGGCTTGGTGTGGGTCGTTGTGAGCCCATACCTTAACCCAAAAGGGGAAACTTGTGAAGAGACTCGACGTGGATAGTCTGGTATTTTTCGCGGGTGACTCTTGGGAATTCGACTAATTTAGTCGGAAACGTGGTATTTTTCGAGAAATTGTTGACGAAATGCCTGAGGGCTGAGGCCGGTTTCGCGCTTGAAGAATCTGGCAAAGTAGGAGGCATCCTCGAAGTTCAGGCGATAGCCGATCTCCGCAATGGTGGCATCTTCATGGGCGAGCCTGCGTTTGGCTTCAAGGGCCAGTCTTTGGCGGATGATGTGACCAGGGGCCTGTCCGGTGACGGCTTTGACTGTGTCGCGCAAATGGCTGCTACTGACTCCGAGCCGCTTGGCGTAGTCCTTGACCGAATGCTCGGTCCGATAATGTTGGGCGACCAGTTGCTCGAACTGCTTCACGATGGAGGAGTGGTGCGAGTTGTCGGAATCCGTGTGGATGGCCGCATGCAAACGGCCGAGTTTGGTCAGCAGGATATGAAAATATGCCCGCAGGGCCGTCAGGCTTTGGGCATGCTCATCATAGAACTCCTCCTCCATTCCTTTGAGTAACGCGGTGATGTCTCGGGCGGACGTGTCATCGAGATTTAAATAGGGCGCTTGGGCGACCTTGTGAAAGAAGCCGGAGTCATGGCTGCGGACCACATCGGAGAGTGGGAAGGATAGAAAGTCTTCTGGAAAGAGTAGGGCGTAGCCTCTCAGCGGGCGCGTCAGCTCCCAGAAGTGGACCTGATCTTTCGATAGGAAATAAAAAGTGTTGGCTTGAACCGGATAGCTTTCGAAGTCGATGAAGTGCTGGCCTTGGCCCTCCTCGATGTAAAGCAATTCGTAATAATCATGGCGGTGCGCATACTCCGCCTGCGAATCGGAATCCGTCTGTTCGAAACGAAGCAGCAGAAAGGGGAATTGCGGACCGAGCGACTGAAACGGCTTTCCAAAAGCCTGCCGGATACTTTCAGATGTTTGAGAGTAGATGTGAGCGGGTATGTCTTTGCCGGTTTTCATCTTGGGCGGGATATTCGTGTAGGAATGTCTCTGAAAGTCTGCTTTGTGTCGGTGGAGGCGCGATCAAATGTTTCGCGTAGGCGTTGGTTCGTATATTTATCACTTATACAAGTGATAGACGCAAACGGTTCAGTTAACTATATTATGAAAGCATATATCCCTATGAATTATAATCGTTTTATCCAAATCTTAAGCGCTGCTTTTCTTTGCCCTCTCCTTGCTGCGACTGCGGCGTCTATTTCTTCGCCGGATGAGAGTATCCAGCTAAGGACGCACTCGGCCGATGGGCAAGTGGCTTATTCGGTCGCTTTCAAGGGGCAGCCGGTCATTGCTAAATCGCGCTTAGGTGTGGAGCTGGCGGGAGGCGCCTTTTCCGGAAGCCTGGAGCTGACCGATACTGAAACCCGCACGCACGATAGCACTTGGCAGCCGGTCTGGGGGCAATTCAATGAGTATCGCGACCATTACAATGAGTTGACGCTGCACCTGCGCGAAGTCGACGCGCCGAAGCGCACGATGCAGGTGATCTTGCGTGCCTATGACGACGGGATCGCTTTTCGCTATGTGTTTCCGGAACAGTTGGGGCTGAGCAATGTAAACTGGCAACGGGAACTGTCCGAGGTCTCTGTGCTGGCTCAAGCGCCAGTCGCTTGGTATGCCAAAACCTCGACTACGCTCTTTAATGCGGTGCCTTTCGGGAAGCTGGGTAAGTTTTGCCGCACGCCGTTCACCGCGCGACTGGCTGAGGACGTTTATATCTCGCTACATGAGGCAGCAGTCGTGAATTCTTCCGACGCTAACCTTTCGATTGCCAAGGATGATCGTACACTGCGCTACAACGGTTCGATGCGTGACGCTGCTGCGTCGGTCAGCCCCTGGCGCACGGTATTGATTGCTGCAAAGCCCGGGGACTTGGTGGTGTCTTCGATGATTTTAAATTTAAATGAGCCAAACAAACTGGCGGATACCAGTTGGATAAAAACCGGTGTGAGTCTCTGGGATTGGCGCAATCATGGCGGCGTGGCGGACGATGGTTTCGTGTATGGAATCAACACCGAGAGCTACATCCGCTACATTGATTTTGCCCATGAAAACGGTTTGCCCTTCCTGATCATCGATGCGGAATGGTATGGCCCCGAGCGCGACCCAAAGTCGGACCCCGCTACCTATGAACACGAAGTCGATATGCCGAAAGTTGCCAGTTATGCCAAAGAGAAGGGCGTGGGTATTTGGCTCTATATTAATGACAAAGCGCTCAAGAATTTCGATATGGACCGCACCTTTGCTCAATACCAGCAGTGGGGGATTGTTGGGATCAAGCACGGCTTCCTCGGTGGTGGCAATCAGACCAAAAATGCCTTCAGCGTAAAGGTGCTGGAGAAGTGTGCGGAATACGAAATCATGTATAATCTGCACGAGCCGAACAAGCCCACCGGCCTGACGCGCACTTACCCGCATTACATGTCCAACGAGTATGTCAACAGCATGCTGGATGCGGCCAATCGTGTGCCGGCGACGCCTTCCGAGCTTTCTGTTTTTCCCGTGGTGCACAATCTTGGCGGCCCAGTGGACCGCAGTTGTGGACTCTTCGATATGGATCAGTCCATTGCACGCGACAAGGTGCATAAGCAGATCCCCAGCACCGTGGTGTCGCAAGTGGCTCAGTGTCTGATCTTCTACAGCGGTATTTTGACGCTGCCCGATATGCCGGACGCCTATAATCGCAAGATGGACCTCTTTGAGTTTATCAAGCAACTCCCGATGACTTGGGACGAGACCCAGGTGCTTGAAATGGAGATCGGAAAGCACCTGACCATGGCCCGTCGCTCCGGTGATACTTGGATGGTGGCTGCGGTGGCGGATGAGTCCGGCCGTGAGATGGACTTGAGCCTCGATTTCCTCAGCCCGGGAGTGAGCTACGATATTACTTTGTATGAAGACACGGCTGAGAGCCATTACGCTTTTCCCGGAGGCTGGAATCAAGCGGATGCCAGAAAGAAGAAGATCGCTTTTGACCCCGTTGAGACCAAGCGCGAGCTGTATCAAATTCGTAAGATGACGGTGAAGCAGGGCGACACCATTGCTGCTCACATCGCACCCGGCGGTGGCCACTGCATGTGGATTCGCCCCCAATAATCACTGCCACTCTTTGCTTCGACCATGAACCCCATTCGAAACGCGCTCTCGCTTCTTGCGAGCCTGCTAGTTGCTGCTTCAGCCTTTGCTGCCAAGCAGCCGAACATTATCTTCATTTTAGCCGATGACCTCGGCTGGCAGGATGTGGGCTTTATGGGGAGTCAGTATATGGAGACCCCGAGCTTGGACACATTGGCGGCGGACAGTCTGGTGCTGGAAAATGCATTTATGTATCCGACCTGCTCGCCCTCACGGGCGGCGATTTTAACCGGGCAGCAGTCCTTTCGCACGGATTGTTACACGGTGCCGGTTTTGGAGAAGGGCAATAGTCGTGATAATATCTTTTCCAAATGGACGGTGGGGGAAGAACACCCGGTATTTTCTCAGCCACTACGCGAGGCCGGTTATAAACTGATTCATCTTGGTAAGTGGCACATCGTCGGTCCGAACCCGGAAGGCGAAACCGGCTATCCTTTTGATAAGAAGTTAGGCCAGCCGGGGAACGGTGACTTGAGCTGGTTGGCGAAACACCAGACCCCCGAAATTCAGAAATATTATCCCATTGGCCGCGGCTTCCACGAGAATGTCGGCGGCACTTGGTGGGGCGATCCGGCCCGGGGCTATGCTAAAGGCTACAACGCGCCCGGCGGTGGCTATGTGGCACCGTTTAAGAATCCATTTATTGCAGACAAAGCAGACGATGCCTGGCTGACCGACCGCCTGACCGACGACGCGATTGACTTTATGCAGCGTCATCAAGACGAGCCATTCTTTGTGAATCTGCACTTCTATGCCCCGCACCGCCCTTCGGTGCCACGCAGCGAAGCGCTCATGGCTCACTTTATGGAAAAAGCCGGCGATCCCGACACGGGGCAGGGGATGGGACCAAAGAAAAAGAAACGCGAAGTGGCCGCCTATGCAACCATGATTAAGTCGATCGACGACAATGTGCAACGCATCCTGGACTATCTCGATCAGGCCGGGCTGCGGGAAAACACGGTGATTGTTTTTACCTCCGACAACGGCTTCAACGGCATGCAAAGCAGCAACCAGAATTTACGTGGGGCCAAGGGCAATATTTACGACGGCGGCTTACGGGTGCCCGCGCTGGTGAATTGGCCCGGAGTCGTTCAGGCCCGGCGTGATGCGACGCCGGTGCAAGGCCTCGACCTGTTTCCCACCTTCATCGAGTTGGCCGGGGTCGATGATTACACTGGCACCTTGGATGGGGACAGCTGGCTGCCTTTGATGCGCGGGCAAGCGCTCGCGGAACGTCCGCTCTTTTGGCACATCGCCAGCACTTATAAAGATCCCCCGTGTTCGATCATTCGCAAGGGCAAGTGGAAGCTGATCCAGTATCTCAAGGATGGCCGCATCGAGTTGTATGACACCGAGGCGGACCTCAAAGAGAGCCGGGACTTGGCCAAGAGTCATCCCGAGAAAGCACAGCAACTACTCGGTGAACTGGTGGCCTGGAGAATACAAAACGATGTGCCGCTACCGCCCAGCTCGGTGCTCGAAAATTAGAATAAAAAGATGATCCCTCGTTCCTTTCAAACTCGCATTCTTTCAATTTTGCTGCTGCTCGGCAGTGCGCTTTCTGCGCAGGCGACCGCGCCCAATGTCTTGATCTTTTTTATTGATGACCTCGGCTGGACCGACATCGGGGTGAATGGATCGAGCTTTCATGAGACGCCGCATATTGACGCCTTGGCGGCGGAGGGCGTGAATTTTAAACGATCCTATGCCGCCAATCCGGTGTGTTCGCCGACGCGGGCAGCATTGATGACGGGCAAGGCCCCGCAGCGAGTCGGGATTACTCAGTGGATTAGCGGGGATAGCCCGAGTTTGGACCTGTCGGAGTTCACCATTGGAGAAGCCTTTCAAGAAGCAGGCTACCGCACCGGCTATATTGGGAAGTGGCACTTGGGGAAGACAGATGCGGTGCAGCCGAAGTATCAGGGATTTGCATACACTGCGGCAGTGAATCGAGCCGGGCAGCCCGCCTCGTTTTTCTATCCATTCGGAAAAGGGCGGCGTCCCTCAAATGTGCCGGACCTGAAGGGCTACAAGCCGGGAGACTACTTGACCGATGCACTGACTGACAAAGCAATCGAGTTTATCGATCAAAGCAGCACAGCCGTCGGCGCGGGGTCGCAGGACCAGCCGTTCTTCTTATGCCTGTCGCATTATGCCGTGCACACGCCCATACAAGCGCCGGAGCCTCTCGTCAAAAAATATGAAGCTAAGCAGCGCGTGATGCTGGGCGAGGGGGCGCCTCAGATGATAGAGGAGAAATACAATACGCTTGCTAGAGGGCAGCAGGGGGATCCGGCTTATGCTGCCATGATGGAGAATTTGGACTGGAATATTGGCCGTGTGATCGAGCATTTGGAGGCCAAAGGGCTTCTGGAAAATACGATCATTCTCTTTACTTCGGACAATGGCGGGCTTGCGCATCGTAAGCGTATGGTGAGCCCGACCAGTAACGCGCCCCTGCGTTCTGGCAAGGCCTGGACTTATGAGGGAGGCATTCGTATTCCGACAATTATCAGCTGGCAGGGCCACATTCAGCCTGCCACCAGTGAAGCCAAAATCATCACTATGGATATGTATCCGACCCTGTTGGAATTGGCCGGACTACCGCTCCAGCCCGAGCAACATTTGGATGGGCAGTCTTTGCTGCCGCTCTTGCATGGGGAGCTGGGCGAGGCGACAGAAGATCGAGCACTCATGTGGACTTATCCGCATGTGCATGGCAGCGGGCATCAGCCTTCCGACGCAATCCTGAGCGGGGACTGGAAGCTGATCCGCTTTCAGAGCGACGAGCCCACGGAGCTCTACAATCTCGCGAATGATCTAGGCGAGCAGACGAATTTGGCCAAACAGTATCCCGAGAAAGTGAAGGCGCTGGAGAAAGCCTTGGATCGATGGCTGGAGACCACGAGGTAACGGGGGAAGCGTCTTGCCTATTGAGTGGTCGAGAGGCATGTTTGATAGTTGTGGCTTGTTTTCTGAACCTCGCATTGATTCATGTCCGATTATCCTAAGACCAGCTATACCCTCATTCATCGTGCGTGTGATACGAGCGATGACGCGGCATGGGAGCGGTTGTTTGCGAATTATGAGCGTTTTATACGTTATATCCTACGTGAAATCGGCGTTTCTGACAATGACTTGCCGGATGTCACGCAGCAGGTTCTTATTGGCTTGACCCGAAGTTTGAAAAGCTACGACCGGGCGAAGTCCAGTTTTCGTCACTGGTTGAGCACTGTGATTCGTAACACCGCAGTTTCTTATTTTCGTAAGCAGCAGTCACGACCGACCAGCGATTGCACGCTGGAGGATGATTCGCTCAAAGAACTAGAGCAGCCTGCCGAGGTGGGGCAGTGGATCGAGCGTGAATGGACGACCTATCTGGCGAATCAGGCAATGGCTCGTGTGCGTAAGGTATTTAAAGGTCAGGCGATTCAGGCTTTCGAAATGGGGCTGGATGGCTTTACTGCGGCAGAGATTTCCGAGGCGACAGGATTGACTGTGTCTTCGGTCTATACGCTGCGTAAACGTGTGAAACAACGTTTGCTCTTAGAAGTTCGATCGCTGACGGAGGAATTGGAGCCGTGAGTTCGGAAGATAAAAAGCGCAAGCCAGCTTCGGGCGGGGAGACGGATTTTTCGGACAACTATGTTCCGGATCAGCGCTTGAGTGCCATTTTCAGTGAGGCGCACGATTTAGAGCTGCACGGACTGGAGGGCTTGTGTCCGGCCTATTCGGAATTAGCCGCAGTCGAGGTTCGTTACCGCGATGAGTCACTGATTGGAGAGGGCTCCGTTAAAGAAGTCTATCGTATTTATGATGAACATCTACGTCGTTGGGTGGCCATGGCGCGCCTACGTCCCGATCGCGGACCGGACTTTTATGATTTGTTCATCCGCGAGGCTCGGTTAGTCGCGACGCTCACGCATCCTAATATTATTAAGGTGCAAAATATGGGCGTTTGGGATGACGGGCGGCCGTTCTTCACTATGGACTTGAAGGGCAAGACGACGTTTGCGGATACGATTCAGGGCACGGGGAGCAGTCATTTACATACGCAGCTACAGATTTTGGGGAAGGTCTGCGATGCTATCGCCTATGCGCATTCCCGAGGCGTTTTACATCTGGATTTAAAGCCCGATAATATTCAGGTCGATGATTTCGGTGAAGTGTTGGTATGTGACTGGGGGCTGGGGAAACTCCTGGAAGAGGCGGAATTTGAGGAGGATGGAGCTGAACCACCGGTTCACATTTGGGGCGACATGACGTTGACCGGGCAGATCAAAGGGAGCCCCGGCTACATGGCACCGGAGCAGGTGGTTGCTGGCTTGCCTAAAGACCATCGCACGGATGTATATGCCTTGGGCTGCTTGCTGCATTGTATGCTCACAGGGCAGCCGCCCTTTATCGGGGAGCGCGAAATCGTTCTAGCTAAAACCGTCGAAACTCAAGTGCCCTCGCTTCGCTTGGAGTTTCCTGAGCGCAGCATTCCAGCAGGCTTGGAAGCCGTTGTGTTGAAGGCGACTGCGAAGGACCCTGCTCAGCGCTATCAGTCGGTCAGTGAATTGCAGCAGGACATTCAGAACTACCTGGCTGGTTTTGCCACTCTTGCCGAACAGCCTGGTTTTTTCCGTGAAGCTCGATTGTTTGTCGCTCGTAACCGAGTGCCTGTCGCTATTGTTGTGGTCGCATTGTTAGTGATCGGGGTGACGAGTGTGCTTTTTGTTCAAGGTATTGCGCGGCATAAGTTGGCCATTGCGGCGGAACGAGGGCGTGCTGAGCAGCTTTCTTCTGAAGTGGAAACGCTCGACTCGGAGTATGGCTCTTTCGTGGAGCAAGCTCAGCTAGCGAAGCAGGAACTGGCCAAACAGCTTGCGCTTTCGGCGCGTGAATTGAGAAACTTAGCCATCTTTGACCGTCCCGTCGCCACAGTACGCCGAACTCGATTCATGGTGAATACTGCGCTTCAGCAGGATCCTGACTGTATTGAAGCGCATGCCCAACATTATGCCACAGATTGTGTTGAGCTGAATTATACCGCGGCGTTAAAGCGTCGTAACGAGGTGCGCACGGTCGCCCCCTATGGTAAATATATACTCTTTGCCCAAGCATTTCCGGACTTTAACTTTTCAGATAAAAAACGTCCCTCCA
Organism: Coraliomargarita algicola; assembly: GCF_033878955.1. Lineage (NCBI taxonomy): Bacteria > Pseudomonadati > Verrucomicrobiota > Opitutia > Puniceicoccales > Coraliomargaritaceae > Coraliomargarita > Coraliomargarita algicola. The sequence continues at coordinate 1,303,626 of NZ_CP138858.1, read as the reverse complement.
TCTCACAATTGGTAGACTTTTTTGAACAGGCTAGACAGATCGATAATCGCTTGGGTGCATATTTTGAGCGGGTATTGGCTTATGATGTGGTCACTCGAAAGAGACGGGAAGGGTATGAGGCTGTCGTTGAAGCGTATTTGCAATATCGATACGGTGGACCAGATCATTTGACGCTCTCGCTGGATACCGAATCTTCGTCGCTCTCGCTTTGGTCCGATCAGCTACTGCGGCTCAATGGTCAGTATGGGGGCGGTCTCTTGCGCTTTTTAACCTTTAGTTCTTTGACGCTGGATTTTGACGGGCGGTTTCCATTGTCTGATTTAAATGGTCTATTGATCGAGTCACTGGATCTGAGCCAGTGCCAAGAGGCGGTTCTAAATAAGGCAGTCTCTTTACCGGCACTGAAGACTATTGTCTGTCGCCCCGAGCAGTTTCCCGAAACTCAGTTGCGTCGACTGATCCAAGCCAACGAGGCATTCAAAGTGGTCTATCAAAAGTAGGGGAGGCGGTAATTACTGGCAGGAACGTGGCGTGTACCCAAAGGGCATCTTATCCGCTCGCCGGATGCCGGTGCGGGGTCTTACGCGCGCGTCCATTCGCTGATGGAGGCCTCGGACTTGTGCTGCCAATCGTGCTGGGGGGCAGCGCGCCGCCTCCATTACTGAGGCCAGGGGCAAGCGCCGACGCCACGTCTGCTCAGAGATGTGGCCATGCCGCTGTAAACTCTAGCTTTTTTTTCTTTTTTTGAAAAAAAAGCGATCCGCTGTCCCAACCCGCTGCTTTCGTGCGAATAAGTGAATGGAAATGAATAGAGCGTGATGAATGCGATGTTCGAACGATCCTATGCAATATCCAACTAACCCATAATTACAATACATACACATAATATGAAAAGAACACTACTGACTCTAAGCGCAGGCATGCTGCTGGCAGGTGCTGCACAGGCGGCGACCATTTCGTTTGCTGACCTGGATAATTCAAGTGGGACTGGCGCCAACAACTTAAACGTTGGCGGATCTAAGGCCGACTTGACTGTGGTGAGATCGCTCACAGGTGGCGATTACCTAATAAATATCAGCTACACTGGTGCGGATTATGACGGGGATTTCTCCAACGACACGCTGTCTTATACCGTCCGGGTATCGGGCATGTCTGGAAACACCGTCAGCTCATCACTAATTTCATATGGGACTGGCACCAGTGGCGAAGTCGCACTTGACGGTAGCGATGCCGATGTGGGTGAAGCTGTTAGTGGAACTTGGGATCTGTTCGGTGTAGGAAACAATATGGCTAGCGGTGAAACGTTAATCTTCACTGTCGAAAATATTTCAGTCGATGTCGCTGGTTATACTGGGACCTTTGATGGTTTCAGTGATTTTACGGCGCAGTCGTCCGGCGCTAGTGAAGCTTTGAGTGTCGTGGGAACTGGCACAGGATTGGTTGAGAACTATACCGGTACTTCCACTAACTACGCTGGTCTTTCTGAAACCACACTCATCGTTTCTTCTGCCAACCCTGGGTCAAATAGCTGGGGCGTCCGGTATCTGGATTACAGCTTCACTGTGATTCCCGAGCCTAGCAGCTATGCCCTGCTCGCTGGCATGCTTGGCTTGAGCTATGTTATGCTTCGTCGTCGAGAAGCTTAATTCGTCGCTGTTTGTTTTTTCTCAAGCCTCCAAGTCGCTACGAGACTTGGAGGCTTTTTAGCGAATATTTCTTCTTAGAGTCGAATTTTAGTTTGTTTACGTGATATCGGGTTCTGAGCCCCTTGTGTTATTATTAATATAGAAACTTATCGCGGCTCGGATTCGAGTGTTTTCAGCCGAACGAACGGTTAAAAATCCCCTCTCTGTTCTTCAGCCCAATTCGCGCTGACTACCCAATCCTCCCATCCATTTATAATCATTATTTATTGATATGAAAAAAGGAACCTCACTATTATTACTCGCGTTTCTAGCGCTCTCAACTATCTCCTCGCCTGCAGACCAAACTGACGATTCTCACATGGAGTGGTGGCGCGAAGCGCGCTACGGTATGTTTATCCACTGGGGGCTGTATTCCATCGCCGGTGGTGAATGGAAGGGCAAGGATTACGGCAAAGAACAGGGCGGTGCCAGTGCGGAATGGCTGATGAATAGCGCGAAAATTCCGGGCAAGGAATACCGTGAGACCTTGGCGCCGCAATTCAACCCGACCGATTTCGATGCGAAAGAGTGGGTCTCTCTGGCCAAGGAAGCGGGCATGAAATACATGGTCATCACTTCCAAGCACCATGATGGTTTCTGTCTGTTCGATACCGATGCGACGGATTACAACGTGATGGATGCCACGCCGTTTAAGCGCGACATCATTAAGGAACTTTCCGAGGAGTGCGCGAAGCAGGGCATCAAATTTGGGGTCTATTATTCCCAGTTCAAAGACTGGTATCATCGCTCACGGGGCAAGGGAAATCCCGGGACGCTGACCAACGATGAGTATCTCGCTCTGGTTGAAAAGAATTTGGACGAACTGCTCTCGAACTACGGCGACATGGCCGTGTTGTGGTTCGACGTTGGTGGCAACAATGTCGTCGAAGCCGATGCACAAGGCGCGCGGGTGCGTGAGCTTCAGCCGGACTCTGTCATCTGCAGTCGCCTCTACAGTCGCAAGGTGCCAGTGGACCAACAAAAATACGCTGACTTCAATTCGCTGCCAGATCGTTTGCTTCCCGCCGAGCGCATGACGGTTGATTCCGAAACTTGCATGACTATGCGTCACAACTGGGGCTACGATCGCACCGACGACGCCTGGAAAAGTGAGAAGGACATTGTCGAGTTCCTCGCACTCTGTGCCGCCCGTGGAGTGAATTTGCTCTTAAACGTGGGGCCGGATCCCAAGGGTAACATTCTCCCGGAAGAAACCGAGCGCTTGTTGGCTGCGGGCAAGTGGATGGAAGTGAACGGTGAATCGATCTACGGCACCACTGCGTCACCCGTCGACTACGACTTCTGGTGGGGCGCGATGACGCAGAAGGGGCAGACGCTCTACCTGCACGTTTTGGAGTGGAAGCCGGAAGGCATTGAGTTCAACGGTATCGTGGGCAAGCCCGCGAAGGCTTACTTCCTCGCAGATGCGGAGCGCAAAGCGCTTCCAGTGACTTACGATGCCAATGGGCACCTGACAAAAATTGAAGTGCCGGCTGAAGCGCCAGATTTCAGAAACACGGTCATTGCCGTGGAATATGAGGCCCCGATTGTTGCGGACGCAGATTCGGAAGGGAAGTATCATTGGTATACCACACGCAGTAAGCGTCATACGGAGATCAAAAACAATGCCCACGCTGGAAAAACTAAATTACTGCAAGCGGTCAAAGGCGCACGCCACTAATCCATAGAAAGATACTATGAAATGCCTACTCCTAGCCTTTTCCATGTTGGCGACTGTGGCGGCCCATGCTGCAGACAAGCCCAATATCATTTACATCCTGGCCGATGATCTCGGCTATGGCGATGTGCAGGCCTTGAATCCCGAGCATGGCAAAATTCCTACGCCGGGGATGGATCGCCTCGCAGCAGAGGGCATGGTGTTTACCGATGCGCATACCAGTTCGTCGGTCTGCACGCCCACGCGCTACGGCGTGATGACGGGGCGCTACAACTGGCGCTCCCGTTTACAAAGTGGGGTATTGTTTGGATTCGATCAGCCGCTTATTGCACCGGATCGTTTAACGGTGCCTGCTCTGCTGAAAGCACAAGGCTACAAGACGGCCATGATTGGTAAATGGCACCTGGGCCTAGGGATTCGCAAGCCGGACGGCACGCCCACGAGAGGCAAGGCCGCTCCGGTGGATGGGGTCGATTGGAGCGCTCGCATTGAGGGGGGACCATTCGATCTTGGCTTTGATTCTTGGTATGGCATCGCTGCTTCGCTCGATATGCCACCTTACATCTGGATTGAAAACGACCGTTTCGTCGGTGAGTGCACCACGGTCAAAGCCTTCCACCGTAAAGGACCGGCACATGCCGATTTCGAGGCTGTGGACGTGCTGGATACGATTGGCAATAAGTCCGCCGAGTTCATCGCTGAGCAAAGTAAGGATCAGCCCTTCTTCGTGTATATCCCGCTCACCTCACCGCATGCACCGATCATTCCCTCCAAAAAGTGGCAGGGAAAGAGTGAGCTCGGGAGCTATGGCGATTTTGTGATACAGACCGACGCGATTGTTGCGCAAATCACCAACGCTGTCGATGCGGCAGGGCTGGCTGAGAACACCATCATTATTGTGACCAGCGATAACGGCTGTTCCAAGGTGGCCGACATCGATGCCTTAAAAGCACAGGGCCACTATCCAAACGCAAACTTCCGTGGTTCAAAATCCGACATTTGGGACGGCGGGCATCGTGTGCCCTTCATCGTGCGCTGGCCCGCAGCTGTGGAAGCTGGCTCGACCAGCGACGAGATCATTTGCCTGACCGACCTGATGGCGACCGCTGCCGATTTGACTGGTGCCCAATTGCCCGACAATGCAGGCGAGGACAGTGTCAGCTTCGCGCCCGCACTGAAAGGGGAGCCAATCGTCTCTGAGCGTAAAGGGATCGTGCATCACTCTGTGAGTGGTCAGTTCGCCTATCGTTCGGGCAAGTGGAAGATCCTCTTAACTCAAGCATCCGGTGGATGGACCAAGGAACAAATGGCCGTCAATGCGCCCGCGCAGCTTTACGATATGGAGGCCGACCCAGAGGAGCAGAACAATCTCTATCACAGTCAGCCGGAGCTGTTCGAGCGCTTGGTCGCTCAGTTGCAGTCCGATGTGCAGCGCGGTCGTAGCACAGCGGGGCCGAAGCAGGCAAACGATGTTGATAAGATCAATCTTCGAAGAGGAGTGAAATGATCCGGCATCGCTGCTCTGTTCGTAGTGTATGTCTCGCTATAGCGATTGTGGTCACCAGCCTAGCGCAGGCGGGTAACCAAGCAGTCTACTATGTCGATCCTGACTTAGGCTCAGATCTCGGTGCGGGGACCCTCGGTTCTCCTTTTCAAACGATAGAACAGGCACGAGACACGGTTCGCTCGATTAACAGCAACATGACGGGGGACATCGTCGTTTATTTACGCGGCGGTGTGTATTCGTTGCGTGACACCCTGATGCTGGATGAGCGGGATTCGGGGACGAACGGGTATCGAGTGGTCTATAGGAATTACCCGCAAGAAGAACCCATCATCACCGGCGGTCAACCGATCAGTGGATGGACGGATGTCGGTGGCGGGATCTATGCGGCAAGTGCCGATTCCATGGCTTTTAATCAGTTGTCGGTGAACAGCCAGCCGGCACAGCGCGCGCGGCATCCGAATGACGGTTCGCCTTACAAGATCCTTAGTAATTACGACGCGAATCAGCAGATCCGGATTAATGCGAGTGAGATCGAAGACTGGAGCCATCTCAACCGAGTGCAAATGGTGATCGCCAGCTCTTTTACCTCATGCCGTTTGAGGATTGAGAGCTTCGAAATCGTCAATGATAAAGCTGTGGTCACTCCTATGTATCCCGAGCGTGCCGCTTATTGGGGCTGGCTGGAGGGGCCGTTGGATGGCACGCCTTCCTATTATTTTGAAAACCATATCGAATTTTTGGATACACCGGGGGAGTGGTTTCTGGACCTGGATACGGACACCGTTTACTACATGCCGATGGCCGATCAGGACATGGCGACTGCGCATGTGTATGCGCCCCAATTGGAACAACTGCTGCATGTCGAAGACGCTGAAAATATCACCTTCTTTGGTCTGACCTTTGAACATGCCGCGTGGTTGGAGCCGATGAGCCAAGGCATGGTGCAACGCCAAGGCAGTATGCAAGTGCTGGCCACCTACGATGACGAGACTGAGCAGTGGTCGACGAAGCAGTTTAATGTCGTGCCGGTCGCGACGTATTTTAAGCGGATCAATAATGTCCGTATCGAACGCTGTGCATTCACCAAGATGGGAGCTGCCGCAATGGGCTTTGATACGGGCACATCCAACAATACGGTGGTCGGCAATGTGTTTTCAGAAATTGCTGAATCCGCGATCATTTATGATATGGACAACTATCGTTGGGCCACTGGCGATGACCTTTCTACACAGGATACTTTCGACTCCAACTATTTCTTCCGTATCGGCACTCTCTACTTTGGGGGGACCGGACTGTTTGCCTTTTGGCCGGATCAGATCACGATCACTCATAACGAGTTTTCACACATCAATGGACTCGGCATGAATATCGGCTGGGGAGCCACCTATGACACCGTAGCCACCAAGCAAGCTGTGGTGACGCACAATCGAATGCATGACAACTCGCTTCTCGCGCGTGACAGTGGTGCTATACATACGAAGAGCGATCAGAGCGGTGCGCTGTATAGTCAAAATTGGATTTATAACATCACTCCACGGAGTTGGTGGGATACGGGGCCGGAGCGCTATAGTCATGGCATCTATCTTGATGATAATTCGGAAAATACGACGGTCAGTTCAAATGTGTTTATGAACATCCATGCCACGAATGAGAGCGGTACTGTCGTGGACGGGGATATTAAAGTGAAAGGATACAACCACACTTTGATTGATAATACTTCTCAGGATCAAAGCATCAAAGATGAGTCAGGCATTCGCGCCGAATACATTGATATCAAAAAGTTTTGGCGCGGCGGTGCCATCGGTCGCGACCTAGAGCCCGCTGAGGCATATACGGGCGCAGTCCCCGATCTAGGAGTCTTGTTTGATGACACATTCGACTCACTCGACGTGGGCGAGCAAGCTGTTGGTTATACTTACAGCGTCAGTGCTGCGTCATCGATTGGGGTGGTCGCCGTTCCAGGAAACGGGAGTTACAGTGTGCGGCTCAGAGACAGTGATTCTAGTAATAGTTTGGGTGCCTCGATGAGTCGATCCATTGAGGCACAGGCTGGGGTGGTCGCTTGCAGCTTTCGTATGAAGGCGGGGCAAACGAGTAATAGCATGTTCTTTAAACTGACTGATGCCGCGGGGCATAAAGCCTGCTATGTCGGATTTTCAGGCAACGGCAAGCTGCGGTATTTTTACCAGAACGGCAGCTTCACCGACATTGCTAGTTATACCAGCGGCACATGGTATACATTCCGCATCGAAGCCGATGTCAGAAAACAAGCTTTCAGTGTGTGGATCGATGATGAGTTGGTTCTGGGCGAGAGCCTGTTTTTTGAGCCGACCGATCCTCTCACGACCTTGGAATTTGCGAACACATTTAAAACCGGATTCTTCGACCTCGATTATCTTAGCGTCGAAAGTGACAGTGTCGCATCGAGTCTTGTGACTGCTCATGGCACGCCATATGCATGGTTGGATCAACAATACGATACGACTGACTGGATTGCGTCGGATTACGAAACGCAGGATCTCAGCGATGACGATCATGATGGAGCGATGGCGTGGGAGGAATATCAAGCCAGCACCAATCCTCGCGACAGCAACAGTGCGCTGAAAGTGCTCGCATGCGCCGCAACAGGAAATCGCTTCTCGTTCTCTTGGAAAACTCAGCGCGATCGGAATTATTCCATCCAATCTTCGGCAAACTTGCTGCCTGAGAGTTGGACCGAGGTGGCGAATCCTGCATTCGTCGACATGCCTGGCAGTGGGGGACTTGAGCAGTTTTCTGCGGATACAGAGGGTGGTTCGCTGTTTTATCGCATTTTCGTCGAGTGAGCGGGAGCAAGTGCAATCTTTCGCCGCGAGACTTGCAGTTTAATATCATGTATTTCAGCTATAGTGCTGTTGGTTGCTTTTAAGTATACTGTGAGTTCATCAGAATTTATGTGATCGCACACGCCGTATGTATGACTTTTATCGCCTTGTAACCGTTTGGTTCTTGCTTTGTTGTAGCATTCAGGTGCTGGCTGCGGTCGATTCGTCGGGGCGTAACAGTCATTTCTGGATTACCGTGCGTCCGGGCGCAGGGAGCGATTCCGGCAGCGAAACAGAGCTGATTCTCGCGAATGGTTATCGCAGCGAAAATCTGGGCTCACCTCGGCTTTCCTGTCAGCGGGGCGATGAGGGCTCGACCCGTGTCTATCGGATCACTTGGACCGGGAATCAGCTGATCGATGGGCCGGAGGCGGACCAGTTGCAATTCACGCTGGCGATGGATCCTGCATCTTCCGAGCCGAGACTGCAGTCGATTACCGTCAATGGACTCACGCCGGAGCGAGCCGGCCTGGTGCTGGAAAGTGCCTTCTCCAAAGTGACGCCGAGAAAATTGAACGACCGGCGGCCACCCAAGGGCTATTTTGAGATTCAAGGATCGCTCGTCTTGCGCGATCCGACCCTGCGCATCGAGGACCCCGAACATCCTTTTTCCGACCTGCGCAATGGGCATAACATGGGGCCGACGCCCTACGAGCCCAGTTCGGATGCGAAGTTGAAACACTTTCCAAAGTTTAGTTGGGACAAAGTGCCACGCGGCATGCTCATCCGGAAGAGCAAGCCTTACACGGATCAGGAGATCCGGGCCATCGCGGAGAATTATGATCTGGTGGTTTTGGAAAAGGCCAACGGCGCAGGCTTTGGTAATACGAGCGTAGGCATGAAGGATACGGCGGCCCGCCTTAAAGCCATCAATCCGGACATCAAGGTGCTCTTCTATTGGAACTCACGCATCTTTTTCGGGCACTACGGCATCGACGACACGATCACCCGGCACCGGGATGAGTGGATCGACCCCGACTTTGTCATCCGCGGACGGCTGCCCACCTATGTGCGGGACAATCCCGACTTCCTCAAGTGGTGGGTGGGCTGCGCCGAGAAAATGATCAGCGACCCCGCGATCGATGGCACCTTTGTCGATAAGGCAGGCGTGCCGATCTATATGCTCGATGCCCTGTATCAAGCGACCCCGGTCGATAAGCTGGTCATGAATAACAACTCCGATGCGCGGCAACGCATCGGCTATGTCGACGGCACCTACCGGGAGGGCTGGACCGGTGGCGGGAACCCGGATGTGATTGCCGAGACCATCGCGATCGCCCGCGAGACCGGGCTGAATCAGAAAATGCAGATTCTCCGCATGCCGGCAAAACGTGTGTCCAATCCGCGCCAGTTGGAAGACTCCTTGGATAGCCGTCTTGCGATCTATCTGATTTACGCCGAGGCGTATGCCTACTTTTACGTTCAGGCCACCGTCGATGCCACCGAGCCCATGTGGAAGTGGGAGGCCAGCTATGCCGACCAATTACAACGTCCCTTGGGCAAACCGCTCGGTCCCTACATGCGGGACAATTACGTCTATGTCCGCAGTTTTGAGCACTGTGATGTTTACCTGAACCTGAACCCCGGAGCGGACACGCGCATACTTTGGAAAAACAACATCGGCGCGCCGCCACTTGCTGGCAGCGGCCTCTCTAGCACGGTGGATATCTATAAACTGGAAGGCAGCGGATTCATCGGCGGTGCAGCGGACCAATTCTTTTATCTATCCGACGCTCATTATGGCGACGGTGGCGTGAAGGCTTCCGTCGATACTTTTGTTAACTCGGGTGCCAATGCCAAGGCCGGTGTCATGTATCGCGCCTCATTAGCCGCGGACGACACCATGGTCGCTGTCCTGCGCGATCCCGCGGGCCGCATGCACATGGTCTATCGCCCCGGCAAAGGCGCGAACGTCGTCGGCCTCGGCTCGGTCGATGCCCCGCAGAAACGCTTCGCCATGCTAGTGCGACAAGGCGACCGCTTTCTCGGCTACTGTTCATCCGACGAAAGCAATTGGACCCCCATCGGTGAAGTGGACTTGCCCATGGATGAGAAGATTGAGATGGGCATGGCCATCGCCTCTCAGGACGATGCCTTAGCCGAAGTGCGCATCAGTGGGTTCGCTCAGATCGAAACCTCCAATACCCGCAAACACGACTTGGATGATTCGGACGAAGAATAGTCCTCAAGAAACGAGTGGAACCGTTAATTACGTGAATTTGCGTTAATGGGACAGTCATAAGTGACGCCCCTAGGGGGCGCCGATGCCGTTGAAGAGGTTCATTTCTTGTTATCCCTTGGAATGCAACTTGTCGGATTACACGGCTTGCAAATACTGCTGTGTGAAGGCCTTGAGCTTATCTTTGAGCTCTTGCGCGGACTTGGAGAGGTAGCGGTCGGGGTGTTGCACTAGGGTGATCTCGCGTTCGAGCGTCATCCCCTCGATTTCTTTGATACCCATATCGTCGTGTCCGTGGAGCGACATTTGGGGTAGAATGGTGACACCTTTGCCTTCCAGCACGAGACGACGGATGGTTTCGATCTGGGAACTTAGAAACACGGTGTTGCGCTTACCGGAACTGAGACGGCAGATTTCATGGATTTGTTTGCCAGCGCAGTGGATGTTATTGAGTTCAAGAAAGGGCTCGCGAACGAGTTCGTCCAGTGTGACTTTGCCGGGCCTCAAATTGAGCGGGTGCTCCTTGGGCATCACCGCGAGAAAGCGTTCGTGCCCCAGCACTTGCACCAGCAGGTCGGGCTCCTTGAGCGGAGAAGACATGATGGCGAAGTCCAGCCGACCGCGACGCACTTTTTCGATCAAGGTTTCTGTGAAATTTTCCTCAATCCGTAGTGAACTGCATTCGCTCTCAGTCAACTTGTGTAGCAGCGCGGGAACTAGATAGGGGGCAATTGTCATAATCGCCCCTAAGGTAACGGTGCGACTGCATTGAAAGGAGTCGCTCACCTGTTGAATCGCATTTTCGTGCTCTAAAAGGATGGTTTTAGCTTTGGATTCTAGGAGTTCGCCTTGCTCGGTGAGCAAAATGCGCCGGCCCATGCGGTGAAAGAGAGCGCCGCCCAATTCCTGCTCCAGCTTTTTGATTTGCTGACTGAGCGAAGGTTGTGCCACATGACAGCGCTCCGCTGCACGGGTAAAATTGCGTAACTCGGCCACTGCGAGAAAGTAACGAATCTGTTGGATTTCCATAGTTAAAAACTATCAAAGGTATAGATTAGATATCTTTCAACTATCAAACTTTATCTGTTATTCTGCGCATCGAGTTAAACCTCAATCTAATTAAATTATGTCTAAAATAAACGAACTTATTCCAGAATTTAACGCACAGGCTTACCACAATGGTGAGTTCAAGCCCGTCTCTACTGAAGACGTGAAGGGCAAGTGGTCTGTTTTCTTCTTCTATCCTGCGGACTTTACATTTGTCTGCCCTACAGAGCTAGGCGACTTGGCGGATCACTATGCACAGCTGCAAGAGCTGGGTGTCGAAGTTTACTCGGTCTCCACTGACACACACTTCACACACAAGGCATGGCACGATGCTTCGGACACAATCAAGAAGATCAACTTCCCAATGATCGGTGACCCCACAGGTCAAATCACACGTGGTTTTGACGTGATGATTGAAGAAGAAGGCCTCGCGCTGCGCGGCACTTTCGTGGCAGATCCCGAAGGTAAGATCAAGATCGTCGAAGTGCACGATCTCGGTATCGGCCGTTCGGCTGCAGACCTTGTACGCAAGGTGCAAGCGGCTCAATACGTGGCCAACAATGATGGCCAAGTATGCCCTGCTAAGTGGCAGCCGGGTGAAGAAACACTCAAGCCTTCGCTCGACCTCGTCGGCAAGATCTAAGCGATCTTTTACATCGCAGATGCATATTTTCCGGGGCCCGGAGGGCCGGGCCCCGTTTTTTTTATTACTTCAATTTTTATCAGTGCACCCGGTGCACTGAAGCCGTGTCCGCCGCCTCGTAAATGATTCGAGGCCCGCGCGACGATTTAAGCTATAGTTGCGAGTCGATCGAGACTGCTCATAGCGTTTATTTTTCGATACAATTATCATGCCGTGGAGAGTTTGATCTGCCTCGGCTAACGACTTTTTAAAATGTTAGACAAGAATCTTCTTCAGGCTCTCACCGAATACACTAAGAATATGACGCGTCGCGTTGAACTACGCCTGCATGCGGGCGCTCATGCCAAGCGTGCGGAGCTCATTGCCATGTTGCAAGGAGTGGCATCGGTTTCATCCATGATTAGCTTCAGCGAAGTCGAAGACACGACTGTCGCCGTGCGTGAGGGGCTGACTTTTGAGCTGGTGGTCGATGATCAGTCCACCGGCGTGCTTTTTTCCGGTGTGCCGGGAGGGCATGAGTTTAACAGCTTCGTATTGGCTCTGCTGCAAGCGGGCGGCTCTGAAATCAAGCTGGATGCGGGCTTACAAGCACAGATCAAAGCGATCAACGAAGACTTAATGTTTGAGACCTTCATCTCGTTGGACTGTCACGTATGTCCCGATGTGGTGCAAACGCTCAATCAGTTGGCGCTGTTGAACCCACGCATTACCAACGAAATGATCGATGGTGCGCTGCACCAGAATCTGGCGAATGAACGCAAGGTTCAGGGGGTGCCCACGGTCTTCGTGAACAAAAAACCATTTTCCAGTGGGCAGATTAGTGCGGCGCAGATCATCGAGAAGATCACGCAGCAATTTAATGTCAGCAGCAGTGCGGCCGTGCAGGACGACAAGGTTTACGACAGCGTCGTCGTGGGCGGTGGCCCGGCAGCGGCGACCGCATCCATCTACCTGGCACGCAAAGGACTCGAAGTCGCGACGATCGCTGAGAAGTTTGGCGGGCAGGTGAGTGATACGGTCGGCATTGAAAACGTAACCTCGATCAGCGAGATTACCGGCACCCAGTTGACGCATAACATTCGCAAGCACTTGGGCGATTATCCAATCGCATTGCGCGACAGTATTCGCGTGAAGTCGATCGAGGCCAAGCCGGATTCAGATTTGAAACTGTTGACCTTGAGCACAGGCGAGGTGTTGCAGGCGCGCACCGTGGTCATCGCGACCGGTGCTCAGTGGCGTAAACTCGGCGTGCCTGGCGAGGTCGAAAACGTGGGTAAGGGCGTGGCCTATTGCCCGCACTGTGACGGACCTTACTTTAAGGGCAAAGATGTCGTCGTGGTCGGTGGGGGCAACTCCGGGGTGGAAGCCGCGCTGGATCTGGCGGCCATCACCAAGTCGGTGACAGTGGTGGAATTTATGGACTCGCTCAAAGCCGACAAGGTTTTGGTCGATAAGCTACAGAGCACTAAAAATGCAAAGGTCATTCTCTCGGCGGCGGTGCAAGAAGTGATCGCCAATGAGGCTGGTGTGACGGCGCTTGAGCTTGAGATGCGCGAGAGCGGCGAGAAAGTCACTCAAGCCACCGATGGTGTCTTTGTGCAGATCGGCCTCGCTCCCAATAGTCAATTTGTAGGCGATCTGGTCGATGTGAACCCTCGCGGTGAGATTGTAGTGTCTCCCAAGTGTCAGACCAGTGTCGAAGGGATCTTTGCCTGTGGGGATGTGACGGATACGCCTTATAAGCAAATCATCATCTCTATGGGAGAAGGCGCTAAAGCCGGCCTCGCTGCTTTTGAATACCTGTTAACACATAAGCAAACCAGCGCCTAAGCGCTTTTTACTGAGTGTATAGGCGGGATTGGATGCTTGAGCAGTTCCATGGCGCCGTCTTGTGACTGACGGATCTTGATCCAGCAGAGCCAGTCCCGGTCGTTACGCTCGGGATAGTCTTCGCGGTAGTGACTGCCACGTGATTCTTTGCGCATGAGTGAGGTGCGTAGTTTCATCTCGGCGTTGAGCACCATGTTGGCGGTTTCATGGCATTTACGCAGCTCGTGCAGATCGTCAGCCATGAGGAGCGGCAGCTGGTGATCGCGCAGGTATTCCACATAGGTGAGGGCGGCCTGGAGGCGTTCTTCGCTTTTGACGTAGAGTATGAAATTGGGGATCATGATTCCCTGCAAGGTGTGGGTGACCCAGTCGGGTGAGAAGCCCCGCTCGCGCAAATAGGGCGCGTAGATCCGGGTGTTGATCTGCTTGAGCGTGCTCATCGGGGTGGTGTAATCTTGCACCTGTTTCACGTATTCGGCTGCGGCCTGTCCGGCCACACAGCCTTGCGCGGCCGAGCCGACCAAGGAGGAGCCGACTTGGGTGTAGATGCCCCCGCTCTGCATCGAGCCCAACGAATCGCCGGCGGCATAGAGTCCGGGAATATTGGATGCGCAGCGATCGTCGGCGGGGAAGAGACCTTCGCCCTTGTGTTGCGACATGCCCGCCGATGCGCCCCCGCACATTTGCATGCCCGGAGGTGGGCCGCCTATGCCCCCGGGAGGACCTCCACCTGGAGGGCCCCCGCCGGGACCTTTGGAGTCGTTGGGGCCACCGGCTAATTGAGGGCCCTCCTTGCCGCCACTCGGAGGCCCGCCAGGACCGGCGCCGTCGGCGTGCTTGGCTCCGGGCGGTGGCCCCATGCGCATCTCGGTCATCGGGCCGTTTTTGCTGACTTCGATGTTTTCCTCGACGCCGAGCATGGGGGAAATTGACGAAAACGAGAGCACGCTACTGAGGCCTTCCAGGCCGTTGTTGCGCATGCCGTGTCCGTCGACCCATTCCTTGCCGGTGATTTCCGCGCCGATGCGGTAGGCCATGGCATCGCCGTCGTGTGTGAGTGAAGAGATTTGCCAGCCAGCCGGTTTGAAACCACCCGCACCCGTGCAGAGGATCACACTGCGTGCGTGGACGACCAGAGATTCGTTATTGTCGATGAACATGCCCATGGCACCGACCACGCGGCCCTGATCTTCCAATAGGTTAGTTAAGGTGACCCGTTGTATGACCTGAATGCCGCGGTCTGCCAGCGGCTTGGTCATGGCTTTGGCGTAGCAGGCTTCGTCGAAGAAGCCCCATGTCGTCAATTCGTCGATACAATCCGGTCCGCGGTCGAGCATGAGTCGTGTGTAAGCCGGGTTGTTGATGTATTCGGCTGCTTCGGCGGTCTTTTGCAGGTAGGCCTCCTTCGATAGGCCGGTTTTCTGCTCATCGTAGCGAAAGATGCCGCGGGCGAAAGGCGTCTGCCCGGATCGACCGACGGCGCCCTTGTCGACTAGAATTACTTTGGCACCGTGGTCGTGCGCTTTGACGGCGGCAAAGACGCCCGCCATGCCGCCGCCCACGACCAGCACCTCGGTGAAGCACTCCCGGATGCTGCCTTCGCTGGCGTTCTTGGGCTTCTTGCTGGTTTGCATGTGCGGCGGATGGGAAGGGCTCTGTTCGGCGGAGTCCTTACCCCAAAAGTACGCGGCTCCGAGCACCGCACAGGTGCCTCCCGCTGCACCTAGAAAGTGTCGACGGTTCATTTTGAATTTTGGAGGTGTGCTCATGAGGTTCGTTTTTTTAGAAGTGCTCGGTTGAAGTAGCCGACGATCGCGGCAGCCGCCAAGAGGCCCCAAAAGGCGGCCAGAATCAGATCGCTATGGCGACCGATGGATATGACATGCCATGCCGCGAAGATCAGGAAGGCGATGGACAGCCAGCCGTGAAGATTGCGGAAGGTCTTTGCCGAGAAACGCTTTCTAGCTAAGGCAAATCCCATAATCAGCATGAGCAAGAGCCAGGCCGCCATGCCCGGCCAAACCAGCGGCGCGGTCAGCATCAGCTTTAAATTATGGATCGGGTTGGATTCTACCACCCAGAAGCGTCGTGCGATGATCAGTATGGGATGTATCATAAAAATGATACAAACGGCATAGCCCAGATACTTGTGCCAGGACATCATTTTGCCCAAACGCATTTTGACGCTGTCTTTGGGCAGGAGGCGCGTTAGCCAGAAGAGGCCGAGCGTGAGTCCGAAGGCGCCCACGCTCACGAGCAGCACCGCGAGCTGAAAATTTGATTGGCTGGGGATGCCCTGGGTGAGCGCGAGAAAGATCGGAGCGCCGACGAAGAGCAGGCTATAGCAGACGATGAAAAGCCAACGGTTCATGATTTACCAAGCGGTTATGGCAGGAATGACTCTTCCAGCCGTGATTGTGATCGCATCGACCGGGCAGTATTGCTGGCACAGGTAGCAGACTTGGCAGTCTTGCTGGTAGCGTATTTCGGCCTTTTTCGTTTTCTCGTTTATACGTAAGACATCGGTCGGACAGGCGAGGACGCAAGATTCACAGCCGATGCAGCCGTCGATTCGTTCGATTCCCATAATACGAGTTCCTCTTATATATTAAAAATGGGTCCGCCCGGGAGATATTCCCTCTACCGTCTCCCGAGCGGACTTTTTTGTTTTACTTGCGAGGAGGAGGGCCTGAGGGCACTTCATCCAAGCTTATGTAGCCGTCGTTGTTTGTATCACTTTGCGTGAAATGTTCGTCGGGTCCGTCGAATTCTTCCTGGGAGACTTTTCCGTCGCCATCTTTATCGAGCTTTTGGATGAACTCTTCAGGAGTCGGTGGTTTGGGGCGCTTGCCGTCTGGGCCTGGGTTTTTGGCGCAAGCTGTTACGGAGATACCTGCTGTGAGAAGAAGTATTACAAGGTATTTGTGATTCATTTGCTTCCTTTAGGTGATTTTCGGCTCAGTGCGTTGTGCACTGGCTGATGTTCGTATTAGAGCATAGAAAAATGACAGTTAGAGATGTAGAAAAATGAAGCTATTGTAATGATTAATGAATCGCATGGCTTCTTTATTCAGTGCAAACTGGGCGAATGAAAATCTTGGTAGTTGAAGATGATCGTAAGATCGCCTCTTTCATTCAGAAGGGGCTCAAGGAGCAGTGCTATGTCGTGGACGTACGTCACGATGGCGATGCGGGCTACGATTTGGCTTCATCGGAGGCTTACGATATTATACTTTTGGACATTATGTTGCCGGGGCGAGATGGATTGAGTATTCTGCGTGGTTTGCGCGAAGCCAAAAACACTGTGCCAGTGATCTTGTTGACGGCCCGAAGCGGATTGAATGAGCGGGTGGAAGGTTTGAATCTCGGGGCTGATGATTATTTGCCCAAGCCATTTTACATGGAGGAGTTGATCGCGCGGATCATAGCTGTGAGTCGTCGTATCAGCGGGGAGCCATTGAGCGTGATGCATCAGGGCGAGCTAATGCTGAATTTGATCACGCGTGAAGTGCGGCGGGGCGAGGAGAAGTTGGAGTTGACCAGTCGTGAGTTTAATTTGCTTGAATTGTTGATGCGCTCACCGGGGCGTGTTTATTCGCGGACTCAGTTGCTCGAAAATGTTTGGGGCTATGACTTCGATCCGCAGACGAATGTGGTGGATGTGTATGTGCGCCGTGTGCGCAGTAAGATCGACCCACCCGACAGTGAATCATTTATCGAAAGCGTGCGTGGAGTGGGGTACCGTTTTCGTATGCTCACATGAAACTTTCATTCAAACTAAAGATCGCGCTGTTGTCATTGGCGATCTCCGGCACTTTGTTGACCGCATTCGGGACATTATTCTTCGCCTTTAATTATAGGGCCGGGATCGACCGAATGGATCAGGAAATCCGTACCTTAGCAGAATCGTCCTTGCGCGGACCACGACCACACGATTATTGGGAGAATTTTCAGAAGTCGCTGGACTTTATTTACGGGGACCAGGCGAGGTCACGGATCGCATTTTGTGTGGTGGGGGAGGCTCGTTTTTTTTCCGAAAATGCTCCAACTGAGTTGAAGGGGCTTGCTGTTAGTTTAAAGCCCGAAGCCAGGCGTGAGGATTTTGAGGTGCCGCTGATTAATCGCCTGGATCGCAACAAAGATGGTCATGTGACTCTAGATGAATTTGATGGGGCCGCGGGGGACTTTGTACCTATTGGACCTGAATGGTGACAGTGTCATCACTATGGCGGAAGCGGTGAAGCAAGGCGCCGTGCCGCCACGCCGGCCGAAGGGGCCACCCATAATGGGGGAGGTTGTTTTTCAGACCTTAGAGGCCGCTGATGGTAGTTGGCGAGTGGGGATTTACCAATACAAGTCGATGCTCCTTGTGATGGCGATGGACATGGAGGTTTTTTACCACGACATCAAGGGCTTTCAAGCAGCCTTCTTTATCGCGGTGCCGGTTGGATTGATTTTACTCGCGCTAGCTGGTTGGTTTTTGGCTGGGCGCGCGATGCGTCCGGTGGCTGTGATTGCCGACACGGCCGAAGGCATTACCGCAAAGGGCTTGGATCGGCGTATTCCGATGGTGGGGCATGATGCGGAGCTGGAGCGACTGGTGCGGGTCTGCAACGACATGCTGGACCGTTTGGAGAAGAGTTATCGCCAAGCGGTGCGCTTCAGCGCCGACGCGGCGCATGAACTACAAACTCCGCTCACGATCTTACAAGGGGAGTTGGATAATGCGATTCAAGCATCTGAGACCGGGTCGCTTGAGCAGCAGCGCTACAGCATGTTGCTGGGGGAGTTGAGTAACCTTAAAGCGGTGGTACAGAAACTTTTACTTTTGGCGCATGCCGACGAAGGGCGCTTGAAACTGAATCGGGAAACTGTCAATTTTACAGAATTGATCCATGCTTCGGTGGAAGACCTGGAGATTATGGCACCACAGTTGACGGTCGAGTTACGGGCTGTAGATGAGGTGGTGATTGCAGCAGATCAGGCGCTGTTGCATCAAGCTTTGCGCAATATGACATCGAATGCGGCCAAGTACACGCAGGCAGATGGGCTTGTCCGGCTCTCACTCAAGTCGGATGCTGCTGTTGTGCGGTTTACGATTGAGAACAGTGCGAGTGATATTCCCGATGTGGATCGAGAGCAGGTTTTTGAGCGTTTTCATCGAGTCGATCAATCGCGCACGACTGCGGGTTCAGGGCTCGGGCTAAGTATGGCTCGGGAGATCGCCCGTGCGCACGGAGGCGATTTAGTGCTGAACCCTTATCGCGAGGGGATGATTTCGTTTACACTAAGTCTCCCGCAGAGCTGATCTTTAGAGCAGATGGGGTGTTTTATGGCAAAATCGTAATGCAACAAATCTAATGCTGAAGCTATCTCATAGTGAACGGTCCAATTCCGGACTGTTTAAACGATACAAAAGATGAAACATAAAAACGTTCAGAAAGCCCTCTTACTCAGCTTAATCCTTGCCCCCATCTCAACGACGATTCTTGCCGCAAAGCCGCCGTCTCCCGCGCCAGCCAAGCATGCTTCGCATGGCCCTAGCATTGGAGCTTTTATTGGCATTCAGCCACCTGCGGGAGCGGTCGAAGTGAAGGTGGGTGGGTTTAGTTTCCGTTACCGTAGTGGTGTCTTTTACAAGCACACGAAGCACGGTTATGTGGTGACTAAAGCACCGCGCGGCGCCGTGGTCCACTCATTGCCACCGGGGCATTCACGTCGGGTCATTAACGGCTATACGTATTACTGCCATGGCGATGTATATTACCGGAAGGCACCGAATGGGTATATCGTGGTCGAAGCACCCGTTGTGGTGCAAAATGGGCCTGTGGTAGTCAATTCAGCCGTGCCGGTGCCTGGCACTGTAGAGTTGTCTGTCTGGCAGGGCGAGCAGGAGCTTTTGATACGTGAAGGCGCATTTTTTAAGAATACGCCCGAGGGCTTGGTCTGGGTGGAACAGCCGATCGGAGCTTTGACGAAATCATTGCCGGAAGATGCGACCTCCATCTGGTATCAGGATATTGAATACTTGGATGTCGATGGCATCCTGTTTCGAAAAACGCCAGACGGCTACAAAGTGGTCGAGGCGCCTTGGGAGAGCGCGAAATAAGCAGCGTGTCTCTCCTGGTCTGAGATAAATTTGAAGGATGATCTGGACGATGCTGTTGTCGGTCATGGGAGAAGCTTGAAAAAGGAAAGTTACTCGCGTGCCGCTTTAGCACCATGCCGTAACGAATGGATTTTTTTACAACCGCTGCGCTAGAGCTGGGGAGGCTGGGGAAAATTAGAATTTTGTAGTTTGTGAAGTCCTAGTCGGTCTTGGCTCTCTTTTCTCGCCTATAGGGTGCTTTAATATGCCCTTGGGGGCTAGCGTAGCCCTTTGAGGCCGGCCAGCTCAGCGACGATATCGAAGGTTCTGGACATGGTGGGAGAACGTCGAACGTCGAACGTCGAACTTTGAATATTAGGAGGGTGCGATTTTGTAAATATTCTGCAGCGATTGGATGGCTTCGTTGGCGATGGTCTTGAAGTCGGAACTGATGTCTGGGGGTTCGGTGCTGCTGGGGCGGAAACGCATGGGCAGCATGTCGTTAACAGGCGCGAGCGGGTAGGGGCTTTGTTCCGGAAGGAAAAAGCTGAGGTTGCCCCAGTGCATATCAGTATTGGCGATGAGCTCGCCTGGAACTTTTTTTTGCCAGACGTGAAACGATCTTATTAAACCTTATGCCTCTCTTAATTAGTAACTTAGTGAGAATTTAAAGTTTATTTTGAAACGATACTGAAACGATAGTTTGAGGCGGGCGAGGGCTGATAGCTCATCGATTTGCTCGAGTCGGGAGCAAGATGCTCCCGCTACTGTTGAATGCTCAGGCGGACTTCACGGACGCGCTGGAGTTGCTCTTCAAAATATTTTTTAGTGAGAACCGTGCCGCCCTCCTTGAGACGTTCGTCGTCCATCGCGTAGCCTTTGACCGTGTATTCTTTAACAACAGTCGTCGCCCACTTACGGAATTGCACGGCGCGCTCTGAGTTGACCTTGTAGCCGACGGCGATGATCGCGCTGAGGTTATAGTGTTGGGTATTGTAGGTTTTGCCATCGGTGGCAGTTATCCGGAATTTCCGGATAACTGAACCTTCTGTTAGCTCGTTGTCGGCGAAGATCTTCTTCAGGTGCTCGTTGATGGTCCTCACGTTCACGTCGTAGAGCACGCCCATCATTTTCTGGCTCAGCCAAACATCCTCGTCCGCATAGATAGCTTCTACGCCGCCCTGACCCGTTGCGGTTACAAACGTCAGGTATTCCACCGCTGAAGAGCGGGTGATGGAGGCTTCTTTAAGAGATTTCGACTTTATCTTAGGCATCGGTCTCAGGAGCGCCTGGTGGCTTCATTTGGCGGGATTAGTATGACTAGGGCTTGATAGTTTTACGATCCCTTACGACCAAGTCATGTGCTAGATTCAGGCTGTTTGGGCAGAAAGACTCTAGGATCAATGCTAGGTAGCTCAATGACGCCGTGGATGCTGCGGGCGGTGAGTAGGGTGGCCATTTCGCGTATCGCACTATAGAGCATTGCTCCGCCACTAATATGTATGTGCTTGGCACGTTCGTTCTCGGGGAGGTCGGGGTGGATCTCGAATTCGCCGAAAACTTCAATGGCGCCAGTGTAGAGACATACTGTATCGGACTCCTCGGGCTTGAGAAGCTCTAAGCGTAAGCGAGCCATCCAGGTCAACTGCTTGTCGTCGTTAGGGCCGGCTCCAAATTGATGGCGGCATGCGCAAGTGACATCGGATGCTTTGCTGTCATCAACCTCCGGGTTCGCTACGATACTAATTTCAGCGAAATCGTGCTTCTTGAGTTGGATTGGGCTTAGCATGATGAGTAGTTCACCACAGTCGGTGATTTAGAGGTGGTTTGTTTACGCGTGTGTTTGTTTTGAGCGGCGAGGGGCAGCACGCAGGCTACAGTGAGGCTGGCTACTTTTAGGAGATGGCCAGCATCCCAATGCGAATGGTGTATGATATTGCTAGTTTCCGTGCGCATCACTGTGGGCTCAGATAGTTTCAATGCCTGCATGCGTTGTTTGCGCTTTACGATCTCCAGGTGCTGGAGCACGGAACGGAACGCGAGATCGGTGCTGGCGTCTTGCACCCGCTGGCCTGCTTCGAGACGCTTCAAGGTGGCTGGCTTAATTTCAGGCGCGGCATCCAGCAGCTGGCGCTGGCTTTTGAAGCCGAGCGCTTGACGGCGCTGGATCATTTCCTCGGCAGTCAATAGGCCGTGTTTCTGTTGATACGCGGCCACTAAGCTTTTGAGTTGAGCGACGATTTGCTCGTCACTCAAGATCGCTTCGCCGCATTCTGGGCAGGCCAAGTGTGTGTAGGTGATCGGAAACAGTTCGCCGCGAAACTCGATGTCTTGTGTAGTTTCACGTGGTGTATAGCCAATTTCGCTGTCGCAGCTCAAGCATTGCGAAGGTAGCACTTGCTTGACGCGAGGGAGTTGTTTGAAACGTGTCTTAGTTGCTTTCATGGCAGCTGATATGTAAATAATGCAAGCCGTCGGCTTGTTTCTTTAAGCAAAACTTAAAATAGATCTGTAATTCGCGTTCATCGTGAAATACGGAAA
This sequence comes from Coraliomargarita algicola, assembly GCF_033878955.1. Classification (NCBI taxonomy): domain Bacteria; kingdom Pseudomonadati; phylum Verrucomicrobiota; class Opitutia; order Puniceicoccales; family Coraliomargaritaceae; genus Coraliomargarita; species Coraliomargarita algicola. The sequence continues at coordinate 1,281,564 of NZ_CP138858.1, read as the reverse complement.
AAGCCCACATGTAGAGATTTTTAGCCTCTTTGGACTTGGTGGATTTTGCGGGAAAGGGCTGTCGGTAGCAACCCTTGGGATCTTCTAGAGCGATCTGTATGCACTCGTAGATCAATTGCCAGAAGCCTGCCTCGTCGAGGTCGAAAGCTTGGAGTGCGATGGCAGTTTTACGTCGATCATGGCGACTATCGGCAATGGCACGCCGCCCCGATTCCATCGCCGCAGCGGCTTCGCTGAGACGCTGGTGGAGTTCTTTCCGGCTGGGTTTCTGTCGTGTGTGCATTTTGCTTCATAATACGCCTTGGTTGATTTTGGTATCATATGATGCCATTTCAGTTTGCGTATTTCAAGTCAAGGTTTGATTTTCTTCGGTGAGGGTATGTTCAGTGCTTTGTGTTCTATATAATTACCGTAATACACGGTTCAACTCATCTTTTAGCTCAATCGAACGTCGAACATCGAACTTTGAATATTAGGAGGTGGCGATTTTGTAAATATTCTGCAGCGATTGGATGGCTTGCTGGGCGATTTTTTGGAATTCGCTGGAGGCGTTATCGTGCTCGGTGATGCGTTGCCAGAACTTGACTGCGTGTGGGTGCATTTCGAGCCAGGCGGCTTGGTCTTCAGGGTTCGGGAGAGTGGGCTCGAAAGTGCGTTCGATGACTTCGCCGGTGCTGCTGGGGCGGAAGCGCATGGGGAGCATGTCGTAAACGGGCGCGAGCGGGTAGGGGCTTTGTTCCGGAAGGAAAAAGCTGAGGTTGCCCCAGTGCATATCAGTATTGGCGATGAGTTCGCCTAAAACTTTTTTTTGCTAGACGTGAAACGATCTTATTTAATCTTATGCGTTTCTTAATCAGTAACTTAGTGAGAATTTTAAGCTTATTTTGAAACGATACTGAAACGATTATCTATGATTCAGAGGTCAGAGGTCAGAGGTCAGAGGTCAGAGGTCAGCGCATAGCAAGCGTGGGATTAATTTATGCATTTTTAGTTATGAAGAATGAAAATACATAAAATATGTGAAAATTAAAGACAAGTCAGAGGGATGTGGCCGTGATCCGCTGACTTCTCAGAGGCGGGGGCTTTTGTTTGGACGTAAAGCAAAAGTCGTATGCGGAACATCCGCGACAATCCGAGTAAAAAAAGACGCGCCCTTGATGTGCATTCCCCTGACGGACAAGTGGCACGGCGCGTGTGTTGACGTCGACTCTGAGCGGTGCGCTGGAAACTACAAGCATTGTTGTACTGTGTTGTCTGAGACTACTGTTATCATCGTGTGTCGTTAGCCCTTGGGGTTGATGTATTGAAACAATTGATCGAGCGCTTGGATGCTGCTGCGCTGTTGTTCCAACAGATCGAGGGGGAAGTATTGCTGGAAGGTGACGCTAGTGGTGAGCTTATTCTCGCCTACAATACGCTGCATGGTACGTTTACATTGGGCGGTCTCTTCTGGCACGTGTTTTTCTAGGATTTTAAGCAACAGTGCTTCGATGCAAGGGACGGATTGAATTTCAATGATAGCCAAGCGTTTCGCCTTATTGATGTGACCTTTGACGGTCGGCATACGGTCGGTGTCATACAGGCAGAGACAAACATCATAAGGCGGGCATAGCTGGATTGCTTTTTTTAAGACGGAGTCTCCGCCGCCTCCGTGAGCGTTTTCAATTGTTACGCGGGTGCCGCAGTTTCGTCCACAGAGTCCCTTTAGATATTGGATAAAAGCATACTCGGTATCGCCCTCAACAACGATCAATGTGGTGTGCCGAGTGTGGCGGGGCTTCTGCTTCCAAGGGTTGCTGCGTGCCATCGTTCCTGATCTTAGAGGTTAGGAATGCCACCATACGCACCCGCGTGGTATTTAGCATAGTGATTGTTGGTATTACGGGCGGCTCCTTTTACCTTGTCTAGACGCCAAGCTTCGGTGGATTGAGTCGCGGGGTTCTTCTCGGTGAAGACGATCTGGTATTTCTCCAAGGTGGACTGTAGTAGGTAATCCGTGTGGAAGTTGGCAATCAGCTGCGCAGCCTTGGGATTGGTCGTCTTGGAGTAAAAGAGTTCGACGACGTATTTGACCACGTGTGAGTGCAGGCCCGTTTCAAACTCGTCGATCACGGCGACCCCGCCTGTTTCGAGCACGGGGAGAATATAGCGCAGGAGGACGAAGAGCGCTTGAGTGCCGCGGGATTCAGCCAAGAGGGGACGTTTATAATCAACGCCTGCTACAGTGTGCCGAGCCATTGGGAACAATACTTCCTGTTCCTTGCCTTGTGGGTCCATCCGCTTGATCGGGTCGAGGTCGATGCTAGAGATCCCTGTGTCTGCATGCGCGATATGCTTAATTGCATCGGCTAGGTAATCTTGATGTTCCGAAAAATAATCTGATGCGCCCAAGACATTCATGAATTCAGGATCATGGGTCGTCATCCGTCCGAGAATGTGAACATTGACGTAGCAGGTCTTGAAATATCCAGAGATATATTTGGCAAAGGCATGCTCTTGGAGGACGGCCGATGCGATAAAGGATGCATTTTCCCGCTGAGCGATTTGTTTGGTGGGGCCGATGTCCTGAGCTTTCAGATCGTAATCACATTCAACCATATTCCATGACCGCTCGAAGAGATAGCGGAAGCGTTGATCCTTGCGGTAAAGAGCTTCAAATTGAACACGTTGATGGTCAAACTCGACTTCATAGCGGTAAAGCTTCGTTTCATACTCAAATTCAAGCCGGAAGAGAATTGGCTCGTGACGCTCTGCAGCACCCTCGACAAAGTGGAAGGCTTCAACTGCTATTTTCGCATCGGGCTTCTCCGACGCGGAGTCTACTATGAAATAGCGCAGAAAGGCGATGGCTTTGAGCAGATTGGTTTTGCCGGAGGCATTGGGGCCAAAGATCCCAGTAACTGAATTGACCGATACACCCGGTTGAGTGGATTCCAAAAAGATATCGCGATCACCTGCTTTTATACCCGCAGTGAACTCCACTAGGGTCGGCTCGTGGAAAGAAGAGAAGTTCTGTATGGCCAGTGAATGGATCATAAGTCGCATGATCGACATATTTTTGACGATTTCAAGTTTTAATGGGCGTTTTAGAGGGCGGGAACTAATTTGAACAAGCGTTTTAGTCTTGATGAGAGTGCCTGTTTAGAGCCATATTCAGAAAAAAGCTGATAAAAACTCTGCTGATGTAGCGGATCGGCGAAGCCGTTTCGACCGACGGTTGTAGCGCTGCCGCAACTCGAAATCGCTTCGCGAGTCCGCTACATTTAAACGAAAAATCATGCGTTAATATCTCAGCAAACTTCCGAGGATTGCTCTAACCGGTTTGATTCATGAGTTTTCAGAGGGAAGGTCTGTTTTTGGATTGTAGGGGCTTCACTTGTGAAGACCGCAGTTTGATGGTTATGGGCTATGGCTCGGCGGTCGTCACCCATGCGTCGCTTTCAGCTATGCAGGCCGCAGCAAGTGACGCCCCTAGGATGAGCCGCTGGGTTGCTCAGCCTTCGCTTTGATTGGCTTGATCTTGATCTTCATTTATTGCCCGCAAGTTCTCTGTTTTTCTTGGTTATCGCTCGCGCGTGGGAGCTTAAGTGGTAATTATCACTTATATAGGTGATAGACGGTCTTGATGAGATTTAGTATGTTAGAGCTCTGCTATATCCTATGAAAATATCCCTGCTTTTTCTTGTTCTACTTTCGAGTAGTTTTTTGCTCACGACTCAAGCGATCGAAGATCGCCCGAATGTCGTGGTCTTCTTGGCCGATGATATGGGCTGGGGAGACACTTCTATCAATGGCAACGAGCTGATTCAGACGCCCAATATGGAAAAGCTGGCGGCGCAGGGCGTCAAGTTTACCCAGGCCTATTCGGCGGCCGGGGTGTGCTCGCCTTCGCGTTCGGCGATTTTGACGGGGCGCACGCCGTATCGCAATGGGGTGTGGCGTCATGTGTCGGGCAATGGGCCGACACAGTTGCGCGAAAGTGAGATCACCTATCCGGAACTGCTGCAAGCGGCGGGTTATGAGACCTGTCACGTAGGCAAGTGGCACCTGAACTCGCGTCAGATGTTTAACAATCCTGACTACCCGCAGCCGAATGACCACGGCTATGACTATTGGATGTCCACGCATAACAACGCCGCCCCGAGCCACAAAAATCCGGTGAATTTCGTGCGCAATGGTGAGGAGATCGGCCAGGTCGAAGGTTTTTCCGCGCCTTTCGTGGCAGCGGAAGCAGCGCATTGGTTGGCCGAGTTGCGTGACCCCAGTAAGCCATTTGCGCTTTCAGTGTGGGTGCATGAGCCGCACCATCCGATCGGGACGGACGACCGTTTTGAGTCGCTCTACGAGGGGCATCGGAATAGCGAATACATGGGCAATATTACTCAGCTCGATTATGCCTTGGGCATGGTGATGGATGCGCTGGAAGCGCAGGGGGTGGCTGAGAACACCTTGTTGATTTTTTCCTCTGACAACGGTCCTGAGGGCAAGGGAGGCATTAAGGGGGGCTCGACCGGTGAGCTGCGTGGGCGCAAGCGCAACAACTATGAGGGCGGCATCCGCGTGCCCGGTGTGGCACGCTGGCCGGGACATATCGAAGCGGGCAGCGTGAGTGATACGCCGGTGATCGGTTCGGACATTTTTGCGACGGTCTTGGATATTTGCGGGATTCCGCTGCCGGAGGATCGTGTGATCGATGGCGTCAGCATGGTGCCGGCCTTTGCGGGGAAGTCAGTCGAGCGGGAAGTGCCGATGTTCTGGCGCACACACGTCTCCGGTCCGGAAGATCGCGTGGCTATGCGTATCGGTGATTGGAAGTTGATCGGGGATGAGACTCTGACCAAGTTCCAGCTTTATAACATCGTCGCAGACCGCCAGGAGGCGAATGACCTCGCAGCCAAGATGCCGGAGAAGACTGAGGCGATGAAGCAGGCATTGCTCCAGCTCTGGGCCGGAATCGAAGCCGAAGGCCCCCGCGAGTGGTGGGAAAGTGAAAAACAGCGCCCGAAGGACGGGGGCAAACTGAGCTACTAAAGCAGTAGGGAATATAGAAATAGGATGAATATCAGAAAACTAACGACGACTCTTTGGGCCGTATCCGCGCTTACGGTTCTGCCTATGACCGATGCAGCGGCCGCTGCGACACCACAGCCGGATCGAATCGAAGACCGCTCGGCGAAGCCGTTGCGGCTTTGGTATGATGCGCCCGCACCGGACAGCGAACTCGGTTGGGCCAACGCTTCGATGCCGATGGGCAATGGCTACATGGGGATTAACCTCTTCGGCGGTATTGAGAAGGAGCGTATCCAGATCACGGAAAACAGTTTGTACGACGGCGGAGGCCCGGGGGGCTTTCGGCGCAGAGGCCTGAACAATTTTGCCGAGGTTTACATTGATTTCGATCACAAGGAAGTCAGTCACTATCAGCGGGAGCTGGACCTGAACGAAGCGGTGGCTCGCGTGCGCTATGCGCAGGACGGTGTCGAGTATAGCCGCGAGTATTTTACCAGCTATCCGGACAAAGTGATGGCGATCCGTCTGCGCGCATCGAAGGCGGGCAGCTTGTCTTTTACCTTGCGCCCGACCATTCCTTTTCTTGGCGAGGCCAAGCGCGGCACAGTTCAGGCCAAGGGCGATACGATCACGCTCTCCGGTGTGATGACGCACTACCAGATACAGTTTGAAGGTCAGTTCAAAGTGATTCCCGAAGGCGGCCGCATGCAAGCCGGCGAGGGCACATTGCAGGTCACGGATGCCGACAGTGCGGTCATTTTGATCGCGGTGGGCACCAATTATGAGCTGGATCCCAAGGTCTTCCTCACTGCGGAGCCTGCCAAGAAACTCGAAGGCTTTCCCAGCCCGCATGCCAAGGTGACGGGCTACATGGCCGCCGCCTCTGCGAAGTCTTACGACGAATTACTGGCCAAGCATCAGGCGGATTATGAAGCGCTTTTTAACCGTGCCGATCTCGACTTCGGTGCCGCCGTGCCGTCGATCACTACCGACAAATTGGTCGATGCGTATCCAGACGGTCGCTACAGTCTTTATCTGGAGGAGTTGGCCTTTCAGTTTGGACGTTACATGCTGATCTGTTCTTCCAGACCCGGCACGCTGCCACCCAATCTGCAAGGGATCTGGAACGTTTACGAGAAGCCACCTTGGGCCTCTCAGTATTTGCATGATACCAATGTGCAGATGGCCTATGCGCCGGTTTTTTCGGCCAATTTGCCAGAGCTCTTTAAATCTTACGCCGACTTTTTCAAGGCCTTCCAGCCGCAGCAGGAAGCCTATGCCACACAGTATATCAAGAAATACAATCCATCGCAGCTGGATCCGGATGGCGACAACGGTTGGTCCGGTCCGTTCTGGGCGAACCCTTACAACGTCCCGGGCAAATCATCCATCGCCGGATTTGGCACTGGATCATGGATCGCTCAAATGTTCTGGGACTATTATGATTTCACACGCGATGAATCCCTGCTGGCGGAAACCGTCTATCCGGTCATGTATGAGCAGGCCAATTTTGTTTCTCGCTTTGTTCAGGAAATTGACGGAGCTTTGCTGGCAAAACCGTCGTCCTCGCCGGAGCAAAAGATCCGGGATACCATCGGCACGACCTTCGACCAGCAGATGTTCTACGAGAATCATCACAACACCTTGAAAGCGGCGGAGGTCTTGGGACGCTCGGATAGTCGACTGGAACTGTATGCGCAGCAGCTGCCGCAGTTGGATCCGATTCAGGTCGGAAAATCGGGGCAAATCAAAGAGTTCCGTCAGGAGGAGTTCTACTGTGACTTTAAGGGGAACAATGGCAAAGCGAGCATCGATCCTCATCACCGTCACACCTCCATGCTTTTGGGCTCCTATCCGGGGCAATTAATCAATGACACCACCCCCGCCTGGCAGGATGCCGTTGAAAAGACGCTCACCCTGCGCACCCGCAAATCCCATATCGGATGGGCCCGTGCCGAGCGGATCGCTTTCTGGGCCCGCGTGCACGATGGTGATGAAGCCTATCTTTTCTATCGTGATTTGTTGGCAGGCAACTTTTTGCATAACCTATTTAACGACCACCGCGGCGGGCCGCTCTTTCAGGCCGATGGCAACTACGGTGCCACGGCCGGGGTGACGGAGCTGCTCTTGCAAAGTCAGGACTACGTGGTCTCGCCTTTGCCTGCTCTGCCTAAAGTCTGGCCAAACGGCAGCTTCAGTGGACTGCTGGCTCGCGGTAATTTTGAAGTCTCTGCGCAGTGGACGAATGCTCAGGCCACTCAGATCGAAGTGCTCTCCAAGTCCGGCGGCACGCTGGATCTAAGATATCCTAATGTCGCCCGTGCGGTGATTCAAACCGCGGCGGGCCAGTCTGTGAACTTTGTCGCAAGCGGTCGGGACCAAATCCGGATCGAGACCCGCAAGGGGACACGCTATGTGCTGACCGAGATCCCGGAATACCAGGCAGTGGCGGCGCCTGCCGACTTGAACCTGGTCCGTAACTCGGTGGATCAGGTCGAGCTCAGCTGGTCCGCCAGCCCGGATGCCACTTCGTATCAGCTCTATCGTGCGGTCGGCAATGCGCCGGACTATGTATTGGTCGCCTCGGAGCTTACGGGCACGGATTTCGTCTATCGGGCTGCAGACTTAAAAGAAATCGAACAGATGACCTTTAAAGTCACTGCGGTGCGCGCGGACGGACGTGAAAGCCGAAAGGGCGCGACGGCAGTTTGTCTTATGCCCTGATTTCAAGGCCGATCGAAACGATGCGATTGAAACAGCAGATGATGTGGACGGTTCACCTGGCGGTCTTCCTTGTGCCATCGAACTGTCTGAATATGAACCCCAGCTGAACCCGACTGATGCACCCCAAACAATTACTTCGTTCTAGTCGCCTACTGGCGCTTGCCTTGCTGGCGACTTGCTTGCATGCCGAACCCATCCTCTTGTCCGGTGACTCGACTGGAATGATTACGGAGACACTCGATGCCGCAAAGCCCGATGATGCCGGCTTTGTGTTGAGTCGGGAAGTGGTGCTGCCCCCGTTTGAACAGGGCGCCTACTATCGTCCCTTCACCCGACGCGGTGGCCCGGGCGGAAGCATCGCGCGTGGCAATCGCGTGGAAGCGGTGGCCTTTGACTCAATGGCGAGCCTGCAAAATTACCAGCCCTCCAAGACTCGCAAGGCGCACAATCATCTGCAGGAAGGGCAGTTCATACTCTTGCAGCTTTCCGGACAGCGCTATCTGGCTCTGTTGCCGATGAGCTCCGTGAAAAGCTACGGGCAGTTCTTTGTCGAAGACGAGAAACTGTTGTTGAAGTCCGGCAACTTTGGCAGTCGGGCGATCGATGGTGAGATCCCGTTGCTCTGCTGGGCCTATGGCAGTTCACCCTATGCGGCCACGCAAGCGGTTTGGGAGCAGGTCTTTGCATCCGGCTATGTGGCCGCTCAGCCACGTGCCTCGAAGGATTATCCCATGGAGCCTTACGGCTATTTGGGCTGGTGTTCCTGGGAGCACTACAAGACGAAGATCTCGGAGGCAATCATCACGGATGCCTTTCACACCATCGAGGCGAGCGGTGCGCCGATTCGCTGGGTGATGGTGGACGACGGGTATTTGGATGAGCAGAAGCGAATGCTGAAAAGCTTCGGCGTCGATCCCAAGAAGTTCCCGAATGGCTGGGGGCCGATTGCTGCCTTGAAGGATGCGAACAAAATCAAGTGGATGGGCATTTGGCGGAACTTCGGTGGCTATATGAATGGCGTCGCGGCCAACCATACGATGGACGATTTGAAGCCACACCTTACAAAGATGAAGAATCCGCGCATGGTATTGCCCGACAATACCGCGGAGGCGTCGCAAGCGTTTTACGATAAGATGGTGGGCGACACCAAGGACAATGGCTTCGATTTCATTAAGGTCGATTTTCACTTCCGCACTTTTGAGCACTACATCGGGACTGCTGATCCGGTGCAAGCCATGCGTCAAAACAACGAAGCCTTGGAAAATGCCACGCATGCCATGGGCATTCCGCTGCTGAACTGTATTGCGCAGCCAAACATCAATTCGCTGCAGACTAAATACAGCGCGCTGACACGCTCCAGTCCGGATTACAACCAGAAGGATAAGGACAAGAACAAGAGCAACACTTACCAGAGCTTTGCCAATCATCTATGGATGTCGCAGACCGTTTGGGGCGACCTCGATATGTTCCACACCCACGATGAGCGCGATGTGAAGCCGATGGCGATCGCCCGCGCGATTTCCGGGGGGCCGGTTTACATCTCCGACGAGCCTTCTAAAATTCAGCCAGAGGTCTTGATCCCCTTTGCCTACGAAGACGGCAAGCTGCTGCGCACCGCTGCGCCGGCGACACTGCTGTCGGAAAGCTTTTTCATCCATCCCTTCCGCGACGACAATGTCTTCCGTGTGGTGGCTCCGATGGAAAACGGTGTCGCCGCGATCGCCTTGTTCAACTTCACCGAGAGCGGCAAGACACTTAGCAGTGGTTTCACTGCCAAAGACTACAGCCATGCGGGCGAACTGCTTGCCAACGCTTCACCATGGGCCGCCCCGGCGGAAGGCTTGCTGGTCTATGACCGTGAAACGCAGACCGTGTCCGAGCTGGGCGATGCTTATTCGACGGAGGTTCCGAACTTCGATGCCAAGTTGTTTTTGCTCTATCCAAAGACCCGGGGCTGGGCCGTCATCGGCCGGGCCGACAAGTATCTGCCAGCGGCTGCGGTGGATGTGCAGTCTGTATCGGATACAGAGATTCGCTTCACGCTTCAGGAGTCCGGTCCGCTCTTAATTTGGAGCGAGCAGGGCGCACCCACACTGGCGGGCGCCTCCTTTGAGCCACTCGGGAACGGCCTTTACCTCGCGAAGCTTCCCGTCGCTAGCGGCGCGCGTGAGATCACCGTGCGTCGATGAATATGCGTTGTGTGAACAGGGCGCTTCAAAGATAAGTAAGTATGAGACTCAAACAAATCATCTCCACCCTCATCGGTGCCGGCTGTGTGTTGAGCCAATCCCTGGCTTCGCAGCCAGAGGTCGCGCCGAAGCCGAACATCATCTTCATCATCGCCGACGACTTGGGCTATGGTGATTTGTCCTGTTATGGGCAGGAACACTTCACCACGCCAAATATTGATAAATTGGCGGAGTCCGGGCTGCAATTCACACGGCATTACTCCGGCGCCACAGTCTGTTCACCCTCGCGTTGCTCCTTGATGACTGGAAAGGATGGGGGCCATGCAACGGTGCGGGGCAATGGACCGCATACGATTCGTGAGGAGGAAGTGACGGTCGCCGAAGTGGCGAAGGCCGCAGGCTATCACACCGCGATGATCGGCAAGTCCTGCGTGACGGGAAATACGCAAACGCCCGAAGTCGTGCTGCAGAGTGGCTTCGATTATTTCTATGGCACCACAGATCACCGTGATGGGCACTACCGTTATCCTAAATTTGTCTATCGCAACACCGAGCGGATTGATTTTCCGGAGAACCAGTTGCATAGCGGCACCCATTACGACGGCCATCTGTATACGGAGGAGGCGCTTGGCTATCTCGCGAATCAATCTGCAGAAACACCGTTTTTTATGATCCTGTCCTATCCCATGCCACATGCTTCGATTATCGCGCCCGAAGCCGAACGTGCGGCCGCGCGGCCTTTTGTGAAAGAGGAAGTGGTCTATAACAAAGCCAGGCACTACAGTCATACCGACGAAGTCCTGGCCAATTACATCGCGATGATCACGATTATGGATACTGCGGTCGGTTCGATTGTGTCGCAGCTTGAAGAACAGCAGTTGCTGGACAATACGCTCATCGTCTTCACCAGTGACAATGGTCCCGCCTTCGAGGGAGGCAAGTTGCCTAAGATGCTGAATTCTGCGGGGCCACTGCGTGGCGGCAAACGTGACATGTATGAGGGCGGCATCCGTGTGCCCTTTGTGGCTTCCTGGCCAGCTGTGATGGAGGGGGGAGAGCAAAGCGATCACGCATCGGCGTTCTGGGATTTCTTACCCACAGTCTGTGAGCTCACGGGCCAAGCAGCACCCGAGGACATTCAAGGTGTGTCCTATGCCGCCACATTGCTTGGAAAAGAGCAGCCGAAGCATGATTATCTCTACTGGGAGTTTCATGAGAAGGGCGGTCGTCGTGCACTCCAGCAGGGCGATTGGAAACTCGTCCAATACAATCTGAATACACCGAAGACCCTCAAAACCGAACTCTACAACCTCGCCGAGGATATGGCTGAGCGCAATGATTTGTCCAAATCGCATCCTGAGAAGCTGTCTGAAATGCTGAAGTTGATCGAAGATGCCCGAGTGCCCAGTGAGCAGTTCCGTAGTAAAGGGCTGGATACATAAGTATGAAGATTCTGTGCGCTTATATCGTATTTCTGTTGGCACTGGCATCGTTTTCACAGGCGGAGGGCTTGCCGAATATACTCTATATCAATGCCGATGATCTCGGCGTGATGGATGTCGGTTTTAATAATTCCAAATACAAAACACCGAATATCGATCGGCTGCGTTCGGAAGGGATGCTTTTTACCGAGGGCTATGCGCCGGCGGCAAATTGTGCGCCGAGTCGCGCCTGTGTGTTGAGTGGTCAGACCGGACCGCGCCATGGAGTGTATACGGTCAATAGTTCGGAGCGTGGGAATGCGAAAGATCGCAAACTCATCCCGATACCCAATACACTGCACTTGGCCTCGGACAACTTGACGCTACCAGCGGCCTTGAAGGCGGCTGGTTATAAGACGATCCACTTAGGCAAGTGGCATGTTGGCAAAGATCCGCTCGAACAGGGGATCGACATCAATATCGGAGGCGATGATACCGGCACCCCAGCAGGCGGATATTTTGTGCCTTTTAAGCAGGGCTCCATGAAGCGCTACGATCAAGCGTATCCCAAAGGAACCCATCGCGTGGATATCTATGCGGATCAAGCCATCCGATTTATGCGCGAACAGGGGAATGCGCCCTTCTTCATGCACATGGCTTTTTACTCGGTGCACACACCGCTTCAGCCCGTGAAGGAACTGACCGACTCGTATGCGGACACCGGCCTCAACGCAACCTATGCATCGATGGTGGAAAAGATGGACGCGGGCATCGGCCGAATTCTGGATGCGCTGGATGCACTCGGATTGCGCGAACACACCTTGATCGTCTTTAGTTCGGATAACGGCGGTGTCTATAAATTCTCCAGCCAAGAACCCTATCGCTCGGGCAAAGGCTCGTATTTTGAAGGCGGCATACGGGTGCCAGTCGTTGTGAGTTGGAAGGGCCGAATCGAAGCAAATTCGATCTGCGAGGTGCCGGTGAGCGGCATCGATTTTTATCCCACCTTCCTGGAAGCCGCCGGCTTACCCGTTCCGTCAGGCAAGCAATTGGACGGCCAGAGTCTATGGCCCTTGCTCGATCAAAAAGAAGGCTTTCCGAAGCGTGCGCTGTTTTGGCATTTTCCGATTTATTTGCAAAAATATTCCAACAATGACGATGCCCACGATCCGCTCTTTCGCACACGACCGGGATCCGTTGTGCGTATGGGGAAGTGGAAGCTGCATGAGTATTTTGAAGATGGCCGCTTGGAGCTCTATGATTTGGAAGCGGATGTCGGCGAGCGTTCCAATCTGGCAACAAAGTATCCGGAGCAGGCGGCTCGGCTGCATGCACTGCTCAAAGAGTGGCGTGCGCAAACCGGAGCCCCCGTGCCGACTGAAATGAATCCTAAATACAAAGCCGAATAGTCCTATGAATAAATACGTGTGCATTTTGATCACTTGCCTCTTCGGCTCATCTGTTTGGCTTACAGCCGCGTCGAATCAGCCGCCCAATGTCGTGATCATTTATGGCGACGATGTCGGTTATGGCGATGTGGGCGCCTATGGTTCCACCATGATTCCTACGCCCAACATCGATCAGCTCGCGCAGGAGGGCTTACGCTTTACCGATGGTCACTGCGCGGCGGCCACTTGCACGCCCTCACGCTACTCCTTGCTCACGGGAGTTCATGGCTTTCGTCATGGTGTCGCGATTCTTCCGCCCAATGCGCCACTCAGTATTCCTACGGATATTTTGACGCTGCCGAAGCTATTTAAGCAAGCCGGCTATGAGACGGCGGTCATCGGAAAGTGGCACCTGGGGATTGGTGCGGAGGGGACACCCGTGGATTGGAATGGAGCAGTCAAGCCGGGCCCTTTAGAGCTCGGATTCGATCATTCCTTCCTACTGCCGTCGACCAATGACCGTGTGCCCTGTGTGTATTTGGACGGGCATTACGTGCTCAATCTGGATCCCGAGAATCCACTCTATGTGGGCAAATCGCCACGAGAAGTGAACCGTCCGGGGAGCACTCGCTATCCGGACGGAAGAAAGGACAAGGCCGCGATGACTTATTACCGCAGCACACATGGCCATAACAACTCCGTGATCAACGGTATCGGGCGCATCGGCTTTATGGCGGGCGGAAAAGCAGCACTCTGGGATGATGAAACCATGGCTGATGTCTTTGTGGATCAGGCCAAACAATACATAGCCGCGCACAAGGATCAGCCCTTCTTTCTCTATTTTGCATCGCAGGATGTTCATGTGCCCCGTGCGCCGCATCCCCGTTTTCAGGGCAAGACGGAGCTTGGCTATCGTGGTGATGCGATGGTGCAGTTTGATTGGACCACTGGGGAGATCATGAAAGCCTTGGAAGCGCATGGCCTGAGCGAAAACACGATTGTAATTTTCTCCAGCGATAACGGTCCCGTCTACGATGACGGCTATGCCGACGGGACTCGAATTAATAAATCGCTGGGCGAGTTGGACCGTGGGCATGATGGATCCGGGGTCTATCGTGGTGGTAAGTATCAGATCTATGAAGGTGGCACGCGCGTGCCATTCATCGTGCGCTGGCCCGCCCGGATTCAGCCCGGCAGCTCCGATGCCTTAGTCAACCAAATCGACTTAATCGCCTCCTTCGCTGCGCTGCTCGGACTGGATCTTGCGGAAGATGCCGCGCCTGACAGCCGTAATACACTGGATGCATTTCTGGGCAAGGATACGCAGGGCTTGCCCTTCATGCTGGAGGAGGCTCCGAACGATGCGCGTGCTTTGCGTGTCGGACAATGGAAGTATATTACAGCAACGGCGAAATCCTGGGTCGGCCCGGCGGAACCGGAGCGCTTATATAACTTGGCAGACGATCCTTCAGAGCAAAATAACCTGGTGAGCACTCATCCGGAGAAGGCGCGGGCCATGGCCCTGCAACTGCAGGAGCTGATGGCGGCCGATGGGCTTCGGCAGTAGACGCAGTCGAATTGATCGATCTGACTTTATATTTAGGCTGAGCTCTGACGGCAGGAAAGGATCCATATTTTGATTCTCCATAAACATAAATGAACGGCTTAATCTATATTGAAAAAATGATGCGCAAACGTCGATTCAGCCGACTGTTGGCACTCAGCCTGTTTAGTGTATGCACCGCTGGCTTGTGGGCGGGAAATCCCATTTTAAGAAAGACGGATCCCGGTTTCGCCTATGCGGCGGACCCCGCAGCCGAAGTGTTTGATGGCAAGGTGTATGTCTATTGCTCGCATGACCAGCCTGACGCGAAGAATTACGAGTCGATGAAGGATTATGTGATTCTGGAGAGTTCCGACATGAAGCACTGGGTCAATCACGGCGTGGTCTTGGACCCGCAACTCGATCCGGGCTTTGAGCACTTTCGGTCGAATATGAATGCCCCGGATGCGGCCTATAAAGATGGCTGGTTCTATTGGTATTTTCCCGGAAACGTGAATGAGATTGGGGTTGCGAAAAGCCGTTCGCCGATCGGCCCCTGGGAAGCGGCGACCAGTCAGCCAATCACCCGGATTTTTGACCCCACGGTCTTTGTCGATGACGACGGCCAAGCCTACATCTACGGCAATGATCACTGGCACGATATCGGTGAGCCCGGCAGACACATCATGGGTGCCAAGCTGAAGGACAACATGGTAGAGCTCGACGGCCCCTGGGTGCGCTTGAGCAAAGAAGAAGTCAATGAAGCCGTTCACGTGTTTAAGCGCGATGGGAAATATTACTTCAGTGCACGCGTGGGGCGGGTGACGAAATATTGGATGTCGGATTCCCCCTTGCCGCAATATGCTGAATTGATCGGTGAGCTTGCGCCCAACTCGCCTTATTCACCGAACCATACCTCTGTGATTGAGTTTGAGAGGCAGTGGTATCTCTTTTACCATCGGGGGGATGTGAACGAGGGGAGTCATTGCCGACGTTCTGTTTGTTTCGAGCCTATCACATTTCGTTCGGACGGAACGATCGAGCCAGTAGTTTATACCTTAGACGAAGGCGTGGCAGTGGGCGCTCCGAAGAAAAGACGAGCGAAATAGCATAGAGCTTCGCAGGGGCATGCCACTGAACTTGGGCACATGCATTGTGAGCGCAGTGATCACTGCTGAGTCCGGGGTGACACATCCCACGAGTGAAGGATCCGGGAAATCATGCGTATACGTAATGACCTTCGGATGTTCATCCTGCTATCATTTTTGTATAGTTAGAATTGATAATTCGCTCGCCCTTTAATCACTCTATATAAATTTATGAATACTATTAGTATGCTCTCTTCGCTGGCAGCCTTTGGCTTGCTGGCTTCCTTGTCTAACTCGCACGCTTCCGATGATTGGAAA
Source organism: Coraliomargarita algicola (assembly GCF_033878955.1). NCBI lineage: Bacteria > Pseudomonadati > Verrucomicrobiota > Opitutia > Puniceicoccales > Coraliomargaritaceae > Coraliomargarita > Coraliomargarita algicola. Next base: position 1,265,883 of record NZ_CP138858.1, on the reverse strand, counting down.
GCGAATCCTGTGGATAACGATTGGTTGAATGCGAGCAATTGGAACGCCGGAGGCGGAACGAATACAATTTTGCAAGGGGATAATGGTGACAGCACTACAAACCTGTCCGGTGATGCGGGCTCATTGAATGGAGCCGTTAAGGCAGGACTTCAAATTCGAGGCGGGCACATTTTGAATATCCTTTCAGGCGCTAGTTTGAATGTGTCAGGAAATATAAATATGGGTGCTGCGGGTTCAGGCACTGTGTATCAGATTGGAGGCAGTGTCGACGTCGACGATAGCCTGTTTATGGTGGGTAGTGATTCAGCTTCTTATACCATTTCCGGAGGGAGTTTGACTACCGATGGCATCTCCGTGGGCACGTTGGCCGCGTCTACTTTTGCGATTGAAGGAGATACGGCATCCGTCGAGGTGGCTGGAGCACTGAATGCCAATGCCTTTTCTACTTTCGGTTTCACGTTGGGCATGACGGGGGTCGATACGATTGATAGTATTACTACCATGACGATTGTTTCCGGAGCGGGCCTTGTCATTGATGGCTCGTCCTATACCGGCGGTGCGGGAACCATTAGTTTATTTTCGTATAGCGACCTCGCAGATGCGACGGAATTTGCTGAGAGTATTTCCGGCTTCGGCAGCTTGACTGCTGATGTGGTTTATACTGCGACTGGCATTGATCTGGTTTTGATCCCGAGCCTGGCACCTACGCACTTCTAGGAGGTATGCTTGCATTGACTGCGGTCATTATGCGTCGTCGTTAATTGGCAACATCAGTGGGCATGTTGCGGTCAATACAGCTCATGCTTTCATTTTTAATTGAATCCGGCGTTCCATTGTGAGCGCCGGATTTTTTGTGTTGTTTAGGATCAGCCGCCTCAAGAGCGTATCTGCACGTTGTGACGTCGACTGCTGTCGCTGAGAGGTGGCGTATTCACGTGATGTTGAAACCGTGATTATCTGGTATTCTGTATCTTTCAGTTCCCGTCGCTTCGGCAGTTCTGTTACTTGCAATATCCCTCGACCGCACGACTATGTCTCGACTCAATACCCTCGCTCTGCTTTCTGTCAGTGGATTACTGGCGCTGTCCACGTTCGGGCAATTGGCGGTCACCAGTGCGGCTACTGCGGCTAGCGCGGCTACTGCGGCTAGCGCGGCTAGTGCGGCTAGCGGACTCAGTGCGCCGCGGGCCGCAAATCCATTCATTCGGCACATGTATACGGCTGATCCTTCGGCACATGTTTGGGAGGATGGGCGATTGTATGTGTATCCTTCCACCGATGTGGCGGGTGGTCGGGGCTATCAAAAGATGGATGGCTATCATGTCTTTTCGACCGATGACATGGTCCACTGGACGGATCATGGAGAGATTCTGCATTCCCGTGATGTGGACTGGGGCCGAAAGGGCGGAGGCTATATGTGGGCACCTGATTGTGCGTATAAAGAGGGGACCTATTATTTTTATTTCCCACACCCGACCGGGCCGAATGCGCGGGACAGCTGGAAAATTGGCATCGCCACCAGTCAAAGCCCAGCTTCCGGTTTTAAGGTGCAAGGATACATCGAGGGGCTGGAACCCCATATTGATCCTTGCGTCTTCATTGACGAGGATGGTCAGGCCTACCTTTACTACGGGGGATTTGGAGAGCCACTGGTTGCCAAGTTGAAAGCGAACATGGTGGAAGTCGAAGGGCCCTCCATGCGCATGCATGGGCTCGAGGATTTCCGCGAAGGTGCATTTGTGTTTAAGCGCGAGGGGATCTACTACATGATTTATCCCGATAATACGCCGCGTGGGCATCAGATGCGCTATGCCATGAGCGAGCATCCGATGGGCCCGTGGGAGCACAAAGGCATCCTCTTGGACAAGACCAGTTCTCTCACCACGCACGGATCCGTTGTGGCCTATAAAGGTCAGTGGTATTTGTTTTATCACAACGCGGATCTGTCCGGAGGAAAGGTTACGAACCGCTCCATCTGTTTTGATCCGGTCACATTTAATGCGGATGGCACCATGAAGCAGGTTGTGCAAAGCTCCCAGTAAAACTAAGCCCATCCTCGATCAAGTCAGTCTGCATTTCAAATAAATCATGCGATTCAAGTGCCTCATTTCTATTCTATGCTTAACGGTTGTTGCGAACTTATCGGGGGCGGCTCAACCAAATATCGTCTTTGTGCTTTGCGACGACTTGGGCTATGGAGACGTGCAGATCCTCAACCCTGAACACGGGAAAATTCCGACGCCTTCAATTGACCGTCTCGGACGTGAGGGGATGATTTTCACCGATGCACACTCTGGCTCTTCCGTCTGCACGCCCACGCGCTACGGTTTGTTGACCGGACGCTACAGTTGGCGCACCAGCTTACAGCGAGGAGTGGTTCAAGGCTTTGAGCCCTGCTTGATTGCTCCAGAGCGCCCGACCGTGGCCAGCTTCTTGAAAGCGCAGGGCTATCATACGGCCATGGTTGGCAAATGGCACTTGAACTTCCTCTATCTGGACCCCGAAACGCAGAAGCCCATCCAGCGCAAGGGGCGCCATACCCTGGCACCGGTCGGCAGTACCATTCCGGATGGCCCGGTGGATCGCGGTTTTGATTACTATCATGGTTTCCATCATGCCGGCGATATGAAGGGAGTGATTGAGAACGACACTGTCATTGCACATGAAGATGAAATTCACATGTTGCCGCGTCTCACCCAAAAAGCTGTCGAATACATCGATGCACGCGCTCAGGACGATGACGGGCAACCCTTCTTTCTCTATGTGCCCTACGGTTCCCCTCACACGCCGATTGTGCCGACCGAGGCCTGGAAAGGGAAAAGCGGGCTCGGTGACTACGCGGATTTTGTCATGCAGACCGATGCCGGATTCGGTGAAATCCTGGCCGCGCTCGACCGCAACGGTCTGACCGACAATACCTTGGTGGTTTTTAGTAGTGATAATGGCTGCTCCAAAGCGGCGAATATTCCTGCACTGGCCCAACAGGGGCACCAGGTGAGCGCGGAGTTTCGCGGCTCGAAGGCTGACCTCTGGGAGGGCGGGCATCGCGTGCCGTTCATTGTGCGTTGGCCGGAGGTCGTTCAAGCGGGGAGCCGTTCGGATCAATTGCTCTGCCTGACCGACTTCTTTGCGAGCTGTGCGGACATTTTGGATACAAAACTTCCATCAGATGGCGCGGAGGACAGCGTCAGCTTTTTGCCCGCTCTAAAGGGGGAGCCGATTGTATCCACACGCGAGGGCGTGATTCATCATTCGATCAGTGGGCACTTTGGATATCGCATGGGGAAGTGGAAGCTCTTGCTGGCGAGAGGATCGGGTGGTTGGACCAGTCCCAAGGAAGATCAGGCCAAGCGCTCCCGTGCGCCCGTCGCACAACTCTATGACCTGGCGAACGATCCCGGTGAAACCACCAATCTCTATGAGTCGCAGCCCGAAGTGGTTCAGCGTTTGCTCGCACAGTTAGAAGCGGATGTGAGTCATGGACGCAGCACCGAAGGTTCTACTGCGAAGAATGATGTGAAGCAGATCCAGCTTTGGAAAAGCGGTCGCTAAAAACGCCTTTTATCCCCTAAATGCGCTATAGGTGCCTTGCGGGAATTGATGTATGCTTAGCGGATTCTTGTTAATCTGCTAATGATACCTATAATGAAAGATACGTTTTACCTTCGCTTGAGCGCACTGCTGATGGCTCTGCTATTGAATGCATCCACGCTCTCGGCTGTTGAAAAAGAGCAGGGTATGGACGAAATGTGGGGCGAAGAAAAACTCTCAATTCAAGCCACTCACCCCAGCCTAAAATGGTTCACAGAAGATAAATATGCCATGTTTATCCATTGGGGCCTGTATTCGCAAATGGCGGGAGTTTGGAATGGTAAGACTTATTATGGCATCGGAGAGTGGATTATGCACATGGCAGAGATTCCCGTGCAGGAATATAAGGACTACGCCAAGAATTTTAACCCGGACCAATTTGATGCCGTGGGCCTAGTCAAACTGGCCAAAGCCGCGGGGATGAAAACGATTGTGATCACCGCTAAGCATCATGAAGGCTTTGCGATGTTTGACTCGCAGGTCAGCGATTTCACAATCACTAAGGCCACCCCTTACGATCGTGATTTAATGAAAGAGCTCGCTGACGCCTGTCAGGCGGAAGGGATGCGTCTTGGCTTTTATTATTCACAGAACCAGGATTGGACCGAGCCTTATGGTGGTAATTACAAAGGAGAGCGTCCGAAAGGTTATACGCCGGATGATTTTAATATTTACTTCGAGCAGAAGGTGATGCCGCAGGTGGCTGAACTGCTCACTAATTATGGTCCCATTGCGCTGATATGGTTTGATACCCCGGGGAACATGCCAAAGGAGTATAGCGCCCGCTTGGTGGATTTGGTTCAGGGCTTACAGCCGGACTGTTTAATCAACAGTCGTATTGGCGGTGGTTATGGTGATTATGTTTCGCTGGGGGATATGCAAATCCCGATTGTGCGTCCGAAAGTGGACGCTTGGGAGACGGTGGACACTACCAACGATTCCTGGTCATATGCCTGGTACGATCAGAATTGGAAATCGCCCAAGGCGATCTGCGAGCGACTGGTGCGAGTCGTTGCGCGCGGCGGTTCTTATATGCTGAATGTTGGGCCCAAGGGAGATGGTTCACTTCCCGAGCAAGCAGTGGAAAGTTTGACGAAATCAGGCGAATGGATACGTGCACATGGTGAAGCGATCTACGGGGCGGATGCTTCTCCATTCGACCAGGGTTTTAGCTGGGGAGATATCACCACCAAAGGGCAGGAACTTTATTTGCACGTTTTCGAATGGCCTCAAGCGGGCGTCCTGCGCATCGCGGACCTCGGCGCAAAGGTGGTGCAAGCTTCGCTGCTACGGGATGCTTCCGCAGTCGATTTTACACAAGATGGCTCAATCTTGGAGTTGAACCTTGGCTCTAAGGTCGGTCGCGATCTGCCATTGATTTCAGTCGTAAAACTGATTCTGGATCAGCCCGCGCAAGTCACCAATCCGGCGACTCAAATCGATGGGCTCACTCCTGTGACGCTTTTGGCTGAGATGGCGACGACCGAGGGGTGCAAGCACAGTGATTATCGTTGGATGGAGAAATTCGGTGAGTGGAAACATGATTATTTCATCGGTCGATGGGGCTCTGAAGATGCCGTAGCGACCTGGGATATCAATGTCCTCGAAGCAGGCGACTATTTGGTGAGTATCGAATATTCCAGCGAGAATGACGCGGCTGGCTCCGAGTGGGTATTGTCCTGTGGTGACGAGAGTATTACATTCGTGACCTTTGAGTCAGGTTTCGATTCAACGAAATCATTTCAGCCAGGCCCGCCGCGTTACCGTAATTTGAGCGTGACCTTGGGAGTGCTCAATATACCGAATGCTGGTCTCAATCAATTGCAGGTCACCCCGCGTCTTCTTAAAGGAGAAGGGATCGGCTTAAAAGGAATTCGCATTGAGCCGTATCGTTGATCTTTCTGATTGTAATATCCCGTATATCCAGCTTTGCGGGGTGGCTTTGTATGGCTTATTCAAGTGATAGACGAGCATGCTCGATTTGCTGTATAGTGGTGCATGATTGAGTCGGCATGTTCGACTCTGTGATACCATTTAACCTCTACTTACATTTTGAAAGCGAAGAATCTTATTCAAGTGATTGCATGGCTGGGAGTCGGCTGTAGTTCATTTCTTAGTGCGGCCAAGCAGCCGAACATCGTATTCATCATGGCCGATGATTTAGGGCCGGGATGGGTGGACTTTGATGGTAGCCACCCGGAAATGCATACGCCTAATTTGGAGCGTCTTGCGGATACCGGGATGGTATTTAATCAGGCTTATGCAGCAGCCACGGTTTGCTCACCGACTCGTGCGGCCTGCATCACTGGGATGTCGCCCGCTCAGATTGGACTGACGACGCATATACCAGGTAGAGCAGGTAACGAGCGTCCCGCACCTGATGGCGGCCCGCGGGATGCAGAATTCGTGAAGCATCTCCCTTTGGATTTGCCGAGCTATGCGCGTGAGTTGAAGAAGCTTGGCTATGCAACCAGTTTTATTGGTAAGTGGCACCTGGCTGGGGAGGGCTCACATGGCACCAAGGATGGCATCGTCGATAGTCGCTATCACCCTGAACATTATGGCTTCGATACAAACATCGGTGGATGTGCCTATGGGCAACCGAAGTCGTGGTTCGACCCCTACAAAAATGGCACGATCGAAAATCGTAAAAAGGGGGAGTATCTAACGGATCGCTTGGGTGATGAGGCTGTCTCATTCATTGAAGCCAACCAGGATCAGCCTTTTCATTTATCGCTCTGGTTCTATTCCTTACATACCCCGATCAAGGCACCGAGGGATTTAGTCAAAAGGAATGGGGGCAATGCGTATCTGGCAATGCTGGAGAGTATGGATCATGCGATCGGTAAGGTGCTCGATGCGCTGGAGGCGACCGGAACCCGGGATAATACGATGATTGTTTTCTACTCGGATAATGGAGGTTGGAAGCCTACCTCCTGGTTGAATGACAAGAAGGGATCTTTGTTGGAAGGTGGTATTCGGGTGCCGATGGCGGTCAGTTGGCCTGGTGTCATTGCCGGGGGCAGCACAACGGACACCCCAGTGACCACGATGGACTTTTTTCCAACCTTTGTGCACGCAGCAGGCGGCTCTACACAAGCGATCACTCAGCTAGAAGGCCTCGATTTGAAGCCTCTATTTGAAGGGGGCGAATTGGAGCGTGATGCGCTCTATTGGCACTATCCACACAATCGTCCAGATGTGAAATATTACATGGGCAGTTCCATCTTAGTTGAAGGTAAGTGGAAACTGTATGCGGGCCTCGGCACCATTCCTGATGCGCTTTTTAATGTCAAAGACGATCCGATGGAGACGAATAATGTGCTGTCGGATCAACCCGAACTGGCTGAGCGTCTGCGTAAACGCCTCAACGGTTGGCTGACTCAAGTAGATGCTAAAATGCCTCAATCGGATGGCATTTAAGATAATTATCTTAAGAACGAGTCGAAGCGGAATGGCGCGGGCTTAAGAAGATATACGGTAAAAAGCTGGAGGCTTCGCTCCGTCGCAACCGCCGATAGCTCGAAGTGTTTAGACGTTCCTGCGGCATTGATGGAGCATTGCTCTCCAAATTCAGCATACATTGACCAACTTCTGTTTCAGACTGCCAAATAGTTAGTATACGTGATATACAGCTAGCCGCCTTCTAAGTAGTATTTGACGTAGAGCCTATTTTTAACGCCCTAAATTGAATATCCCTATGACCCAATCAAAGCTTAAGTCTTTTTCGTCCTCGTCCAACTTTTCACTAGATATTTCACGTCGCCGGTTCTTAGTGGCCGCAGGTACCTTTGCCGCTGGTATGATGGCGGGGCCGCTTATGGCCGCAGGTAGTCGTGAGTCCTATGCGCAGATGCTGCGACAAGATCGCGCCCTGCGTGGTTACTGGCGTTTCGATGGCGATCTGGTCGATGTGTTGGGGAAGTCGCAAGCAAAGGCGAGCGGAGCCACTGCGTTTACTAGTGGTGCGATGGATGGCAAGGCGATCAGCCTGGAGCCGAATGCTCCGATTTTGGTGCCGGGTGCCGACAAATTGAAAGGCCGCGCCACTACCCTGGAGCTCTTCTTTCGAGTCGATGCGAAGCCCAGTGGCGAGGGTAATCCCGTCATCATTGCGCAGAGCAATGGCAAGGCCGCGCTTTTCGTGATCGGGGTGAAGCATGACCTCTCGGGGCTGCTTTATCAGAATAATAATGGCATGGTCGTGACGGAGATCAACCTGCCGACGGATCAGCCGATCGAAGTGGGGCGCTGGTATCACTTTGCCCTGACCAGTTTTGACCTGGATGTGCGTGCCTACATTGATGGCTACGAATGCAGCCTCGTCGGCGGTGCGTATGAATATACGCGTAAGGGGCCCAAGAAAACCACCATGACGCTGGGCAGCACGCCGGTGAACAATGGTTGGGGCTCGACGCATATTTCGATCGACGAAGTGGCGTGTTATGCCCGTGGCCTGACCGCTCCGGAAATTCAGGCGCACCTCGCAGTCGCAGGTCCGAAGTGGCAGAAGCATTTAAAAGAGACGGGAGCGATCGTGTCTGCGGTCGAGGCCAAGCGTGATGCGCTGCGCGACGCCAAGGCTCAGGCGATTTTGAATGATCCCGGCTTAGTGCAGCACGGTGAGTCGACTCTCTACGAGGGCGAGCGCCTCGAAGCGATTAACTTTATGGTCGGTGGCATTGGTGCCGGCGCGATTCAATTTAATGGCAATGCCGAGCCCGCCATTTGGCAAATCGGCTGCAACTACGAAGAACATCGGGTGGAAGATAGCTTTCTTGCGGTGCGTGCCCAAGCCGCGGGCGGTCAGCCGCTCGTGCGTGCTTTGCAGACCAAAGCCGCCGGTGCTTTTGCGCCGATGAAGTCTTTGAAGTTCATTGGTGAGTATCCATTTGGACAATACAAGTTTGAAGAGCCGGCACTTCCGGTGGAGGTCGAGTTGGAAGTTTTCAATCCCTTCATTCCCATGAATCTGAAGGGCTGTGCCATCCCTTGTGCCATTTACACGGTCACGGCGAAGAACACCTCGAATTCGAAGGTGAAGGCCGACGTTCTGGCGGCGCAGAAGAATGCCCTCGGTTATAATGAAGGCAAGGGCAAGGGAGATTACAAATATGGCAGCAATCAGAACGAAGTCCTGAAGCAGGGCGAGACTACCTTGCTGCACATGACACGTTCGGGCAACGATAGCGCGGACATGGTGCTGATGACTCTAGCTGCGGGTGCTTCGGGCACGGCGGAGTGGGACGTTTCACAATCCCTGCAGCGTGATTTGGTCACTTCCGGCTCGCTTGATGGTGCTGCGAAGTCGAAGGTGTCGCCCGACGGACAATCCGTTAACGGCGCGCTCTCCGCGCCGATCGAACTGGCGCCCGGTGAGACGATGTCAGTCACCTTTGTGCTGACCTGGTATTTTCAAAACAATAAGCATGGCTCCGGCAAGATGATCGCTCTGGAGGGCGAGGGGCGTTCAAACAGTGTTGGCTGGAGCGGGCAAGGTCACAACTATACCAACTGGTGGTCCGATGCCATGGGTGTCGCGGCTTACATGCAGGACAACATTGAAGACCTCACTGCGCGCACGCGTCTGTTTCACAAAACCTTGTATGCGTCCACGCTGCCAGTCTGGTTGCTGGACCGCATGAGTTCACAGTTGGCCGTCTTACGCAGCCAAACTTTCTGGTGGGCCAAGAACGGCTATTTGGGCATGTGGGAAGGTTGTAATGAGGACGATGGTTGCTGTGCGGGTAATTGCACCCACGTCTATCACTATGCGCAAGCACACGCGCGCCTGTTGCCGGAGATGGGGCGTCTCATGCGTGATCAGGACTATGAGCGTCAAACCGAGAAAGGCGTCACTCCCTATCGCCATACCAACAAGGTGGGGGCGGCTGATGGTTTTTACGGCACGATTTTAAATACCTATCGCGAGCATCTTTGCTCCAAGGACGACAGCTGGCTTCAATCGGTATGGCCCAAGGTCAAGAAGGGCATGGACTGGAGTATCGACTACTGGAATCCGAGTCGCGACGGCTTTATGGAGACCACGCAGCACAACACGCTGGATGGTGACTTCTCCGGTTGCTCCTCCTGGATCGGCAGCATGTATCTGGCAGCGCTCGAAGCCGCAGCGCGCATGGCCGACATCGTCGGCGATCGCGCAGTCGCAGCTGAATACCGTAAGATCCGTGAATCCGGCAAGCAGCTGCAAAACAAGCGTCTCTGGAATGGCGAATATTACATCCAGGAACCCGGCAAGAAGCGTAGCCAGGACTATCTCGACGGTTGCCATATCGACCAGATCCTCGGTGAATGGTGGGCCGATCAAGTCGAGATCGACCGTTGCTATCCCAAGGAGCGTTCGCGTCAGGCGATGGAATCCTTGCTCAAATACAACTTCCTGACCGATTTTCACGGGCACTCGCTCAAGCCGCGTCAATACTGTGAAGTCACCGATGGTGGCATGAAGATGATCACCTGGCCGAAGAATCCACAGCCGATTCCCGGTATGAAATATGGCGACGAGGTGATGACCGGTTTCGAATACAGCGCCGCTGTCGCTATGATTCAAAACGGTTTACTTAAGGAAGGCCTCATGGTGATGAAGGTCATCTACGACCGCTACAATGGACGCCTGCGCACCAAGGGTGTGTCCAATGTCCGCAACGGCCCCTGGGGCTACTCTGGCAATCCATTTGGCGACGATGAGTGTGGTAAGTTCTACGGACGTTCACTCAGTGTCTGGTCCGCGCTGCTCGCACTGCAGGGCTTCCATTACGATGGGCCGAAGGGGGAAATCGCCTTCCGCCCCGTGCTCACTCCGGAGGATCACAAGAGCTTCTTCACCGCAGCCGAAGCTTACGGCCTCTACTCGCAGCAGCGCAGCACCAGCGAACTGAAAGCCACGCTCAATGTCTCCGAGGGCGAAGTCAGCCTGAGGAATGTGATTCTGAATGCTGGCGAGGGCCAGCAAGCCAAGTCCGCGCAAGTGAAGCTGGGCGCTCGTACCCTGCCTGCCAAGCTTGAGAGCAACGGCAGCGATTTACGCTTGGCCTTCCAAAGTGCCATCGTGCTCAAGGCCGGTGAAGTGCTCGATATTCAAGTGAGTTTAGTATAAGCGTTCTTTACTCACCCTCTCGGCTCAGTCCTAGTCAGAGGGGGATTAGAGGAGGTAGAGTGAGTTTATTTACCCATTTAGCACGTTAGCTTGCCAAGTCTTCGATGAGCGATCAGATCTTGTTAGATCTATGATATTACCTGCTGGCTTATTTACCCTTCGTCGTCTCGCAATGCTGGTCCTTGCCTGTGCAACGGGCAGTCATCTGCATGCCACGACTTGGTCAAAGACTTACTTGGCGGCTACTTCCCCTATTTTTGATGCAAACGGGACACCTGTTCTCGATGAATTCGGCGATCTAGTGCCTAGCATTCCTTTGAATTTTGCTCCTAGCGTGCGTATCAATGACGATGGCTTTCATTACGTTTGGTTGGAAATGTCCGCTATGGCTGAACCTCCAGAAATAGATACGACTACTGGACTTCCGATACTCGGGCAGGACCATCGTCTGGGAGTCGCTACAAACTCAGGGGCTTGGTCGGTCGAAGCTGTGACTGATCTTGCGGAGAACACCGATCAGCCACATTTTGCGGACCGCTTGGATGGGGTATTGTCGCTTGCATACTGGCGCGAAAATTTGCTCTATGTGGATACATTGGAACAAGCGGCGAACACGCGGCTGACTTTACCGATTCAGAAAATGTCTGGAGCTGTCGCGATCGATGACAACGGCGGGGTGCATGTGGCTGTGATTCGCGCGAACTATGAATTGTGGTTGTATTACTATGATCAAACGTCACTGACATCCATCAAGGTTTCAGATGGGCCGGTTTGTTCCGTTTCAATTGCAGCAGGGACGAATGATACCAGTCATCTAGTCTACTCAACTTTTTCGGAAGATGTTAATTTTAATCAGCAGTTGGATGATGGCGAAGATTTGAACAACAACACGCTATTAGATGAGACTTCGGCCCAATTGATCTATCAACGTATGGATGCGGGGAGCTTGGATTTTAGTGACGTGATCATCAGTGATACTCTAATCAAAATCTGTCATTTGGATTTACATAATGCGAACAGTTCCGGTCTGTGCCTTGCCTACGCCGATCCTGTTCGGAACTTGGTTTGCATTGCGAGCAAGGCTAGTTCCGACGCGGCTCCATGGCAGTTCCAGATCGTGTTGTCTCAGGTCAGTAATTTCGCCTCGGTGGCTCTGGCGCAGAACGATGCATCCAGTACCAGCGGCATCGACTATGCCGTGTCCTATATTTCGGGCGACGGTAGCCAATTATTCGTCAGTGAATCTTCTGCTGGAGTCTGGACGGAGTCTTTGGTTGCTGAGAACACTTCTGGCGACTATTTTCGAGCGACGGATTTAGGCTTCGGTGCGGATGGGCAGCCTGTGGTGCTGGCATCCGAAAAGGCAGCGTCTATGTTTTTAACGGGATATTCGAAGAGCGCTTTGCCGAGTGTGTTTGTCACGGAGGTGGCTGCGATTGAGATTCGATCCGCATATGTATTAGAGTGGGCGGCGCCTGCCGAGAATGTGCTTTCTCAGACGCTTCAAAGCACCACTGATTTGTCCGACCCGAATTCGTGGTTAGATGTGAATACCTCCAGTTCGTTTTTTGATGACGAGCGTGACAGCTATAAAATGTTTGTTGAACCCACTGGTAATTCTCAGTTCTACCGAGTGTTGTCGGTGGCGGAGTAATATGTCGTTCTTTTTTTATCAATGATGGTGCGTCGGCGTTTTTTTATCTGAGGAAAGGGGGCATCCTTGCAGCATTTTAAGAAGCATTCTATATCTGAAAGAACTTGAGATTTACTGTGCCCTCGCCGATGCTTTCGTTGAACCCTATAAATGCCCCTAGCTTTAGATGGAATCGACACGCTACACCCTGATACAACGAGTCAAAGACCCGAAAAATGGGCATGCTTGGACATCTTTCGTTGAGGCTTACGAGGGGTATATTGATGCGGTTTTGTTACGAGTGGGGATTGGCCGGGACGAAGCCAAGGATCTTGGCCAGGAGATTTTACTCAAACTGTGGAAGCAATTGCCAAGCTTTGATTATCAGCCGAATCGGGGCAAGTTTCGCAGCTGGCTATATCAAATTATTCGGAATACCGCTTAATCGTAGAGATAAAGCGCATTCGAGAGGATTTGGAGTAAACCACAATGGATGAATCCACCGATCACTCGCAGTCTAAGCGAGCGCGCTTGGTTCAGTTCTACGATGCGGAGCTGAATCTCTCTGACTTGCTTTCCGAGGAACGTTATGTCGGGCATGAGTTGATTGATGCCGGGGCGATCAAGGAAGTCTATAAAGTGACGGACACGCATTGTGCACGGGAGGTGGCTTACGCTAAGATCCGGGACGGTGTCTTTAGTCCGAAGCACGCGATCGATTTCATCCGTGAGGTGCAAACCACCTCAGTTTTTTTTATACGATCGAAGACCACGACGTCATTTTCGGTCAGCCCCGTGCAACGATCTCGGGAGCTTCCGTGACTTGGTGGGCGGCACCAGCGATGATTCCGTGACGGTGCAGGTCTTCCATAATGCAAGCGAACTCTTTAGCGCGACAGGTTCGGCCGGTCGTCTGACAGAGACCGACGGCAGCTTCGCTCTCACTGCTCTCAAAGTCGCCGCCGGAGATACGCTCAGTTTTGTGGTTGGTAGTCACGGCGGAAGTGTGGGCGATGAAGTGGCGCTCAATGTGTCGATACAATTTGAGCGTGAAAGCAGTGTCGAAAGCGGTGATCTGGCCTTAGGTATTCAATCGGATGCAGCCTGGGCGGAAGGCATTGCCAGGCTGCAATTCAGCGGCGTTCCCGGCTTGAGCTATCAAATTGAAAAGAGCTCGGATTTAGCTGACAGCGATGGCTGGACCGTAGTCGACACGATTCCTTTTTTGCCTGCCTCTCTATATGATGTCTACCTTGAGTCAGATGAGGAACAAGCGTTTTGGAGAATTAGCACAGTGGATGTGGAGTGATCGGCAGCGATTGCTCTGAATGAATTACACTCATCTCAATTTTTAGGCACTCCGAGAATCACCTATATAAGTGATAGCGCTCGCACTGCTATTCGGTTATACTGCCAAATTCTGAAAGGCTAAGCTGAAACAGTCTGTCACAAGCTGTACGCTGGCCACCTCGCTTGACTATGCCCCCGATTTTTAACCCTTTTATCATACCTTTCGTTCATCAGGACCTGCTGCCCCGGATGCTTAAAGAACGACTACTTTGAATTCGTATAAGAAATGATGAAGCTCACGCGATTTCCATTTTTACTGGTTCTGCTGATTGTTGGCACGGCCACTGCCAAACAGCCCAATGTCGTCCTGATTTTTGCCGATGACCTCGGCTATGGTGACCTGAGTTGTTATGGTGCGACCAAGATCCAGACCCCTCATATCGATCAACTGGCAGAGGAGGGCAGGAAGTTCAGCGATGCGCATTCGTCTTCGGCGGTCTGCACGCCTTCGCGCTATGGCTTGCTGACGGGGCAGTATCCCTTCCGTGCGAATGACGGCAAGGGGATCTGGAAGCCCACGGGCTTGGAGACGCCGCTGCTGATTGATACCGATATGCTGACCATCGCGGATGTGTTCAAACGTCAGGGCTATGACACGGCTGCCTTCGGTAAATGGCACCTCGGCTTCAAGGAGGGGGAGAACGATTGGCAGGAGCCGCTGCGGCCGGGGCCGCAGGATCTCGGCTTTGATTATTATTTCGGCATGCCAGTGGTGAATAGTGCGCCGCCCTATGCCTATGTGGAAAATGACCATTTCTATGGCAGCGATCCGGAGGATCCGCTGATCAATGTCGGTCGCCAAGGGCCGGGGGCGCACCCTCTGTCGAAACTGCCCAAAGCAGCGGGGCATCGCACACCGAATTTTTATAAAGGACAGACCAAAGCCTACGAGTTGTTTGATGATTACGAAGTCGGCACCAAGCTGGCCGAGAAAGCCACCGACTGGATCGAGACCCGGGACGAAAAACCATTTTTCGTCTACTTCGCCGCCACGCAGGTGCATCACCCCTTCACGCCAGCCGAGCGTTTTCAAGGCACCAGCCAAGCGGGCCTGTATGGCGATTTCGCCCATGAGCTCGACTGGATCGTGGGGGAACTGCGTCAAAGCCTCGAAGCTATCGGGGAGGCGGACAATACATTAATCATTTTTACCAGCGACAACGGTGGTATGTTCAACACCGGTGGCAAGGCTGCCGCTAAGTTGGGACATCAGATCAATGGCGATTTGCTTGGTTCCAAGTTCGGCGTCTGGGAGGGCGGGCATCGCGTGCCTTTTATCGCCTGGTGGCCGGGCAAAATCGCGGCGGGCAGCGAGTCGGATCAATTGCTGAGCAATGTCGATCTGTTGGCCACCTTTGCGGCGATTGCTGGCCGTGAGCTCAGTGCTGAAGAGCAACAGGACAGCATCAATCTATTACCGGCGCTAGTCGGTGAACCAGAGCAGCCGCTGCGCACGGAAATGGTCGTCACACCGAACCAGCCCAGCCACATGGCGCTGCGCAAGGGCAAGTGGATGTATATTCCCGCGCGCGGCGATGGGGGCTTCGCGACCAACATCGCTGCAACTCGACTGGCCGGCACGCCCAATAGCGACATTAAGAATGGAAAGCTCAAGAAGAGCGCGCCACGGGCTCAGCTCTACGATCTGGAAGCGGACGTCAATCAGACCACCAATGTTTACAGCCAGTATCCCGAAGTGGTGCAACAGTTGGCTGCCGAATTGAAGGCCTATCAATCCCATCAGAAATAGCAGGGTGAAAAGATTATACAGCGTTTGTAGCATCGGTCTGTGGCTGTCACTTTCAGCCACCGCGCAGGTTTATGTTTCTGATTCAGCAGGTGACGATACGAGCGGTAGCGGAGCAATCGACCAGCCGTTTAAAACAATCGCGAAGGCCATGGAGCACTGTGCTCCCGGTGAGACGGTTTACATTCGCGAAGGTGTGTATCGAGAGGTGATTGTCCCCTTGGTCGACCATCTGACCATTCAGGCCTATGCAGGTGAGGAGGTCGTGATTTCAGGCTGTGATGTCTTGCAGGGGGCCTGGTCGGATGCCGTGCACGATGCGAATATCAAGACCACTACGACCAGTGGCCGCGTGCTGCAGGTATTCATCGGTGAGGATCGCATGCACCTGGCGCGCTTCCCGAACGAGGATGGAAACATGCTCAACAAGGGCGATATGGCGGGCACATTTACCTTAGGCGGCGTCGATGAGGGCACGGGCATTGCACAGGTAAGATTTGATACAAGCGCCAACCTTCCGGACGATGGTGCGGATACATGGGTGGGCGGTTATTATACAGGACTGAATGGCACGAATGTGTTCACTGCGGCAGTTGGCAAAATCACCGCATCCTCCGGTCGGACGCTTACCTGCAATGACCTCAGCTACTATTGGCGCTATAATCCTGAAGCCGTGACGCAGGTCGGGGATGGCAAGGGATACATCATTAACCACCTGCGCGCTTTGGATGTACCCTCTGAGTGGTATAGCGCGGATGACGGCACCTTCTACTTGTATCCACCCGCGGGGGTGGATCTTGCTAGCACCGCGGTGGATGTGCGCACGCGAATTTGGGGGGCGGACTTAAGTCAGCGCAGCGGTATCACCCTCGAAGGGCTGCACTTTTTTGCTTCCTCAGTGATCATGGATGCTTCGCAAAATTGCGTCCTGCGCGAGTGCCACGTCGAGTATCCGGCACCGTGGTCGGATTACTACCACAAGGGGATCGACGACCTATATTGGGGGCAGGATTATGGAGCCAAGGAAGATGGCTCGACTGGAGTGTATGTGTCGGGCAGCAACAATCTGGTGGAGAACTGCTGGATTGAAAAGAGCTGGGGCAGCGGCATTCGTCTTCGTGGTACGGACAATACGATCCAAGGCTCACTGGTGGAGGATTGTGACTGGATGATGCGCCGCCAGCAACCGATTCAGGCATTTGGCACGCGTGCGAAAGTTTTGCACAACACCGTGCGACGCTGTGCGCAGTCGGGGATTGACGGGGGCAATCGCACGCTTGGCGGCTACATTTCCAGCCAGTTAACGGTGCGGCACAATATCATCGAGAAGGCTGCTCTTTTACTGCATGATACGGGTGCCTTTTACGTGAATCATCAGGGGCGGAGTTCTAACGGCACAGAGTTCGCCTATAATGTGGTCAAAGACAACACCACCAATATGCCTTATGGCTTCTATGGGGATAATGGAACCGACGATATGTTTGTTCACCACAACCTCATGGTGGTTCCAGATGCGTGGATGGGCATTCGTTTTAATGGATCGCGGAATATCGTTTTTAATAACACCGTATTGTATCCCGACAATGCGATCGTCCACCAACGCAGTGGGCTGGAGGGGCAGCGAGTCCATAATAATCTGGGCAACAAAAAGATTATAAACGACGGCGAGTTCGGCGTGGTGTCGCACAATACCACCAATGTGCCGAATTCGCAGTTTATGGATCAGGCAAAGGGCGATTACCGGATCAAGCCCAGCTATACGACCGCAGTGGATGGAGGCATCGAATTGTCTCCCTATACGGACGGCTTTGCGGGGACTGCGCCGGATCGCGGTTGTTATGAAAGCGGGCAACCGATTTGGAATGCAGGCTCCTGGGTAAATGCTGAGATCACGGCTGCAGTGGGGGAGTTGCTCTCAGAAAAGCCGACCGATCCGATAGAGATCAACGCCGCCGCGGGTGAAGTCTTTGCCGACTTCTCCGTCGTTGGTGGAGGCATGGGAGTGATTCCAGTTCGCTTGAATCGCGTGCCGGGTGATGTGTCACTTGCTATTTATAGATATTTCCAAGGTGAGGTCACGCCATTGGGGGGCATTGAAGGCTCAGATATGGGAGCATATGATTATGCTTATACAAGTACTGACAATGGAGATGGCACTCGGGACTACCTATTTGAGATTCAGCGTTCGACGACTCTTTTGAGTGATGAATGGCGCATTGTTATTGAGTATCACGTGAACGATGCACCCGTTTTAGAGTCGAGTTCTTTGGGCGAACTGGTCGCGGTTGAAGACCACGTTTTTGCCGGAAGCGTTTAGGCGACGGATCCGGACTTCGGCGATACTTTGACCTTTTCAAAACGATCCGGGCCAGAGTGGCTGACGGTAGCTGCCGATGGAACACTTAGCGGCCATCCGGGCTCCGATGATCTGGGCGCACATGCGTTCTCAGTATTCGTTGAAGATGCGATGGGTGCGTCCGATTCCGCAACTTATCAGATACAGGTATGGTCGGCGGCATCTTTACTCTACGAAGATTACTTTGCCGACGGAGCGCTCTCCACAAATCCGGATACAGGTGGGGGCATGGGGAATTCGGGTACGGATTCCGGCGATTACTGGCGAGAGAATAGCGGCGGGCTTGTGTATGGCAGTGACGGCAGTGGCGGCAACCGTGCGAGTGCATACAGTCTGAACAGTTTTGATTTGTCCGAAGGTTTCAGGTTGGAAGTCACATACAATCTCACAAGCCTAGCTGTCAGTGCGAACAATCAGTTTTCATTTGGATTGATTGCCAATTACACGCCCAGCCAAAACAACGCGCTTCTATCTGAAGGCTCAAATACCTACGGGATTGGTATGAACCTGGCGTCCGGGACGTCGTCTGCGCCAACCGGACTCTTGATCTATGATGCTCTTGGCGACAGTCCATCGGCGCTCAATTTGGAAAGCAATTTCGCGACAGAGCCTGGAGAGCACACATGGGTGATGACGATGAAGCCCAACGAAAGCGGAGGTGCCCGCTGGACGTATTCTTATGATGGCGGTCCAGTTGTGTCGGGCTCGATTGCTTCGATAGATTTGCAAAGCTTCGCCTATCAGTTTGTGGTCCATGCGCGCGATAGTTCAGTCGGAAAATCAATCCAGCAGGTTCGCTTATTGCAGCTGCCGGATCATACGACGGCTTCGAGTTTTGCAATGTGGGCATCCGGGTATGGTTTGATGGGGGAGCCTGCGATGCCAGAGGCCGATTCGCTCGATAATGACGGCTTGTCAAATGCGCTCGAAGCATGGTTCGGCACGAGTCCTACTGAGTTTAACCAAGGCTTGGAGATTCTAGTCGATTCGTCCAATCTAAGTTTAGTGCATCCAAAGAATGAATACCGTCCGAGTGATTTTTTGGGCACATCAGTGGTCGCCTAATCTGCTTGATTGGTATCTCTGTGATGGCCTCGATGGTCCACTCGGCGGCCCCGTTGTTTCGAAAGTGGTGACGTCGACTGAGCAGGAAACTCGAGTGAGTATTAGCTCCAGTGAACCACTTGACCGGACTTTTTTCCGTGTCGTCGTGAATCAGGGTGAATGAGTTCGTGATAGAGTGACTTGCCTAGCGAACTGTTTGAGTTGCACAGCTTAGTCCTACATGCTTCTGGTTTTTGCATCTGCTTGAGTGAGGTAGTTGTCGAGTAACTGCTCGAGTTGAGCTGCTTTTTCAGGATGAGCTACAGCCAAATTCTGCTCCTCCCCGATATCTGTCGAAAGATCATAGAGTTCTATAATATCTTCAGTTCCATTCTTATCCCAGAATTTGATCAACTTATCGTCTCCTTGGATTAGGCAACTTTGCATTACGTATCTTTTGCTATTCTTTACGGTTGTATTTCGAGGGGTGCCACGTTTGGCGTGGACGACAATGAAGGGATTTGGGCGATCTACTCGCTCAGACATTTGTTTTGCTAATGGTGCAAAAGAACCACCATCAATGTTGGGGCCCAAGTCCCCTTGAAAGCCAGCCAAGTCGGCGATAGTTGGTAGGATGTCGACGATTGAAACGGGCACATTGCTCACGGCTCCTGCTTCGATGCCAGGACCCGTGATACAAAAAGGCACACGGATACCACCTTCGTAAACCTCGTGCTTGGCCTGGGCAAGGGGAGCATTTCTGCTCAGGCCTGCCGGACTGAATAATGCATTTTGTCCGTTGATTGGTATTGATTTACGTCCACCGTTATCGCTAAGGAAAATGATATAGGTGTTATCTTCAATGCCTAGGCGTTCTATTTCGTCTAGAACGATTCCAATACCCCGGTCCATATCTTCGATCATGGAGCGAAACTCAGGTATAGTATGTTTAGCACCGAGTTTTGAATTCTTGATCGCATCGTTAACGGATTGGCGATATTCGATTTTCAAATGAACCGCATACTCGGAGATCTGTAAGTAGAAGGGATTGCCTTCGGCAACCTGCTGTTGCATGAATTTGCAACCGCGGCGGCTGAGGTCGAAAATCATTTTCGGATCATCTACAATGCCTGGGATGCCTATGGGGGTTTTTAATGTAGAAGGCGCGTGTCCTTCATCATTTGTGGTGTAGCCGTCGCTGAGATCATAGCCCATTAACTCTGGCTCTGGTTTGTCGGCGTGAAGGTGCCATTTACCTAAGTGGGCTGTTTTGTAATTAGGATCGATTGATTTTAGCAGCTTTGGGATGCTCATCTGTTTTAGATAATCGACTGTCCATTTTTTTTGCGGCGCATTGTTATACCAATGGCGGGCACTTGTTTGCCCACTTTGGAGTGCACGTCGTGATGGTACGCAATAGGTTGAAGTGTAGCCGCGTGAAAAACGCATGCCATTATTTAGTAGGCGATCCATATGGGGTGTCTGATAGTAATCACTTTTCGAATCGGAATTCGATGGGTCCATTAGAGTCGATGTGCCGACCCAACTTTGATCATCTGTCAAGATTACGAGAAAGTTGGGCGCAGTCGATTTTGCCTGCATGGATAGGCAGCAGATAAAGCAGATCAGTATGACAAACAATTTTTTATTCTTTAGCATAAGGTTCAGTTCCTATGGGATTATATATAAACGGTAAGTGCATGATTCTATATTCCTGGCCTTTTTCGGAACGTGCAGGAGTGGACAATAAGGTAACAATCATACTTTGTTTCAAAAGCAGTAAGAGGCTGCACTCATACAAAAGCTCATATCTTTATAAAAACAAGTCAGCATGCTTGAGATATGATTTTACGTATAACCAGAGACTTGGTATCAGGGGATCAGTAACTAGATTAAGATCACTCGTCGAATTGGCAAAGCTTGCTTACTGTGCGTGCGGATGGATGATTGTTGAAGAGGGAGGGGGACTGCGCTGAGGGATGTGTTGATTTATACGTAAAGTTCCTTTCTAACTAAAGCCCCTTGTTTTGATCATAGGGCTGCGTAGTGTAGTGGACTCAGTATCAATGCTAGTCAGGGGAAGTTCCATGATTAGCAGTCATTGCGGCCCTTTTATTTTGAGATCTGCAGTAGATTTACCCCTTAACTTTAGTAGGATATAATTTGAGAAAGAATCTGATATTACTGTTTTTGTTTGCTCTGTTTTCTTTCCCCGCATTTGCGGGGCATTGGGCTTTACGACATGTTAGCTCTGGTGAGTACCTTTATTCAAAAGAAGGTCAGCTGGCTCTGGCAGCTGAGTTCTGCCTGACCGATCCTTCTTTCTCATGGTTACTTGAGCCGCAAGCAGACGGAAGCTTACGTATTCAGAGTGGAGATTGTGCAAAGTATCTCGCTTCGACAGGGAACGGCTCAATGTCGTCTGTTGCAGAAGATTGGACTGTGACTTCAACTGCAGATCAATTGTATCGGACATTGAAGGGAAAAGAGGGCACGCTTAAAGCGTATGGGACTGACTTGTGGCGAATTGAGCCTGTCGCTGCTCCTGTTGATTTGAAGGGCCGTGGTGCTAAAATTACTTGGACGGAGTATCAGGCGGAGCACGGTGACTTTCAGGGCGTGTTGATTGGGCCATCGACTGAGTTACAGGATCCTGCGAGCGAAGCAGTCGGGCGTATGGGTGTTAAATTGGAGCAAACCGGGGACAGGGTGAGTTGGATTGCGGAGGCGGACGCCGACGGGTTGGAACTGCGCTACAGCATTCCAGATGCGCCTAAAGGGGGGGGCATGGATGCGACACTTAGCCTTTATATAAACGATGAAAAAAGTGAGTGTCTTGCGCTGACTTCAAGGCATGCCTGGATCTATGGCGAGGGGCATTCAGCCTCACGTTTCTGGACGGATGATCCGAATAATGGAACGCCACGAAAGCATTTCGATACCCAGCGCTTCAGATTGAAGCAGCCAATCCTAGCGGGTGACATCGTCGAGCTACGTCGTGAAAATACGGATGATGCTGCCTTCTATATGATTGATATGATTGAATTGGAAAAAATTCCAGCGATTGGTGAGCGGCCAGAGGGTTTTCTTTCGATCACTGATTTTGGTGCTGTTGCTAATGACGGCAAGGATGACAGTGAAGCTCTGTCTCAAAGTTTGAGTCAAGCCGCAGATATGGGAGCTGCTGGAGTTTGGGTGCCTGCTGGGATCTTTGATTTCTTTCCGAAAGAACCCATTCCGGAAGATGTTCCAGGGAATCCGGATCAGACTTTATATCAGCGCTTCCCGCTCTCAGATATTCATCTTAAGGGGGCTGGTGCGTGGCATAGCGAACTGCGCGGCAATGGCATCGCGTTTCAATGTGGTACGCGCTGGCAGGTGTCGGATCTGGCCATTGACTGGCAGGGGGAATCACGTCGCTCGGCCATGTTGTTTTTCGGCCGCACGGGACAAGATTCAGGTTTTTCAAATCTCTATATCACACGGTGTGGTTTGGTGCTTAGTATTTATGATCCTGACAGCCGTAATTTCACCGTTCGCAACAGTCGTATTCGCAGCACATTTGCTGGAGGAATCAATCTGCGTGGCGGGCATCGCAATGCCTTGATTGAGAATGTGCATACCCGTGGAACAGGTGATGATGCGCTTATATTCTGGTCTACAAAAAGTGAAAAAAGTGAGCGGCCTACCCGTGACAGTGTGATTCGAAATTGTACCTGTTGAAGTACCGTGGAATGGGAATTGTTACCTGATGGCAGGCGGCGAAAACAATTTGCTGAAAGATTGTGTCGGTGTAGATGCAATCCGTCATTCCGGTGTCAGAATTACCACTCAGATTTACATCGCACATACGATGCCGTTTAGCGGAGTTAACCGTCTGGACGGGGTCAGCCTCCTGCGTTGTGGGTCGGACAAACACGGTGCATATAATGGAGCGATTCAGGTGGAGGCGCATGGCCATCCAGTTGAATCGATTGAAATTGCGGATTGTAATATCTTCGCTTCGCCGTATGCGGCGATACAGATTTATAATAAGATCGATGAAAGGGGACAGGGCGGTCTGGAAATGAGTTGCGTGATCACTGATTGCACGGTGACGGGGGCTGCCTTGTCAGGCTTGCATATTGGACCCGATACGCCCGGACATGTGGAAGTCAACAACACTCAGTTTAGTAGCTGTATGCTCGGGGATGTACAAAATGACTCAGATAGCGCAAAGTTGATCATCAACCCCTGAGGCACTTGCGACAGACGGAACATTTACAATCAATAACCTATAAAACGTAACGAAATATAATATGAAAAATAAATTCAACATTGTTTACATTCACTCACATGATACCGGTCGGCATATTCAACCATACGGTTATGCAGTGGATACGCCGCGCTTACAGCAATTGGCAGAGGAGGGGATTATGTTCCGTAAGGCGTTTGATGCGGCTCCTGTGTGTTCTGCCAGTCGTGCGGCGCTACTGACTGGTATGTGTCCGCATTCTAATGGTATGATGGGCTTGGCTCACTTCGGTTGGCGCTTGAATGATTACAAGCAGCATATTATTCACACCCTTCACAAGGCTGGCTATGTATCTGCCTTGAGTGGTATCCAGCATATTGCCGCTCGACCCGCATCCTCAGTTGAAGAGATCGGCTACTCCGAAGTTTTAGCAACCGACTCTAAAAAGGCAGACGATATTACCAATGCAGCTTTGGAGTACCTGGGCCGCGAACATGAGCAGCCATTCTTTCTTTCCGTTGGTTACTTCGACACGCATCGGCCATTTCCAACTGAGATCGATGAGCGCGACGATCCTAAGTATACCTTGGTGCCGCCCACACTGATTGATTCTCCGGAAAATCGTGAAGATATGGCTGCTTACAAAACCTCAGCTCGCACGTGGGATACCAGTGTCGGCCGCGTGCTAGACGCTCTGGAGGCCAATGGGCAGGCCGAGAACACGCTGGTGATCTGTACCACTGACCATGGGCTGGCGATGCCAAAAATGAAGTGTAAGTTGACTGACCATGGGACTGGCGTGCTATTGATTATGCGCGGTCCTGGCGGTTTCGAAGGTGGTCGTGTGATCGACGGTATGATCTCGCACATTGACCTCTTCCCTACGATCTGTGAACTGCTTGAGATCGAAAAGCCGGATTGGTTGCAGGGCACTTCGATTATGCCGTTGATTCAGGGCGAGGCAGTGGAAGTGAACGAAGAACTTTTTGCGGAAGTCACCTACCACGCCGCCTATGAGCCCAAACGGTCCGTACGGACGAAACGCTGGAAATATATACGTCGTTTCGATCAGGAATATACTAAGGAGGTGCGTCCGAACTGCGACGACGGCCCCGGCAAGTTCCTAATGCTCGATGGCGGGTGGGGAGAGTTGGAACCCGATGTCGAGCAGCTTTACGACTTATTGTTGGATCCGCAGGAATACAACAACCTCGCAGACAAAACGGCTTATGCGGAAGTGCTCGATCAGATGCGTGCTCGTCTGGATCGCTGGATGGAGCGGACGAATGACCCTTTGCTCAATGGCCCCGTCCCACCGTCCGAGCATTTCAAAACCTGGCCTATCACCAATGTGTCACCCAAGGGGCCGATGTTTGACAAAAATGGCAACGAGATCCTTCCAGATAATTTTTTGCAGAATGCGCGTTAAAAGCATTCGAGCTTTTCAATCCTTATCGTGCCTAATCTAATGTTGTTTTTACGTAAAAATTAGTTCTGCGAAGTTCTATTTGCAATAGGCGATAGCCTGCAGATAATTTGCAGTGTTGTATTTTTCCTACACCAATAACCCAATAAATTACATGAATACCCATCATTTCAAAAACTTAATTGTGGCCCATTTGCTCGCAGGTTTAGCGTTATCAGCGACCGCCCAAACGACGGTTGTTGACTTTACTTCTATTGATTCGTCTAGTGGCGAAGCCGCTGATTCGACAACCGCCTCTGGTTCCACCTGGAATTTTACCACGGATTATTTGATCGAAGATCCATCGCTGGTGCCTGGTGAAAGTAATAAAGCTGTATCGGGTGGTGTCCAGATGACATGGGCGGGTGCACTTAGTAATGACTTTCAAATACGAGTTGCCAGTGAGGAACTCAGAGTCCAGATCAGACATACAGGCGCTGCTACAGCTGAAGGCGCATTCATTTGGAACCAAGCGGACTTCTTGAATGGCTATGATACTGGGACCTTGTCAATGAGTGCAGGTGACTCCATGAGTTTGGATATTACTACAGTAACCACCGCAGGCGCTAGCAGTGAAATACGGTTTGTCGTCAACAATGGGGGAACCTATTATGTTTCAAATACATCAACGACCAATACTTCAGGCAGTTTTACCATCAGTGACCTGAGCACTGAAACTTGGGCTACGATGAGCACGGATGATACTTATAGCTTTGGTTCATTTTCTTCTGTGGCGATGACTGATATTCAAGGCGTTGGGTATTACTTCGATCTTTCGACGACAGCTGGAGAAGGAAACTTTAGGTTAGATGTTAATGATTTTAAGTATACTGTCGTTCCCGAGGCTTCAAGCTTTGGACTTCTCTTTGGCTTGTTATCATTTTGCTTCGTTTTGAAGCGACGCGTATAATTTAGCTAATTGTTTGACGACGAAAACCGCTGCATCTGTTTTGCAGCGGTTTTTTTTATTATGTTGGTTCGATTCAATCGTTCTTGCAGTCAAATTCCTTGAATAAGTCGGCTTCCAGAATAGACCGATTCGCCGCAGTCCTCTTTTTTCGAACCGATTTCGTCGTTTCACCTTTTACCCATCGGCCCGCTATTGAAATTTGTTTTGCGATTTCTGGGATGCCTTTAGATCCTTTTTTTATCGCGAGTACCAAGTTGTCGACGGCAGCGGCGCCAATAGCTTCCGGGAGCTGATCGATCCCACTGATAGGATCGTTCTCATAGGCGACATCAAGTAACGCGAGTCCAAGTTCTTCGGGCACTTTGATTTCGAGTTGTTTCAGTGCTTGGAGTGGATGGTGACTCGTTCCGATGATGGCATCTATTTTATGTTGCGTGATCCAAATAGATAAAGCAGTCGGATTAATCGAGTTATCAAAATTAAAACAGGGCAGTGTGCTTCTGTTATGTCCACGCAATGCGCGCCACTGTAAGTAGGCAGCCGACCAGCGTTGATAGGAGCGTAAATTTGATGTATTCGACAACACCAAGCCGATACGCCCGTATCCTAGTGCTTCCAGGTTTTCGAGGCACAGGCACATTCCTTCAAAATGATTGTGTCGAATGGTGTGGACGGGCATGTCGACCATGGTGGAACCTACTTGGACGATACAATACTTGCTCCAATCCAATTTGATTTCTATTTTTCCTGATTTGATCAGATCTAGCCCGAGCGGGGGGATGATGATGCCTTCGATACCACGGGCTAAAAGAATCTGGTTCAAACCTTCTCCGCGGTGCTTTCGACTGAGTGCCCAGTAGGGGGTGACGGTATAACCCATTTGAGATGCTTGCCTAAGTGCTCCTTTGTATGCCTTATAAATGAGGCGTGTTTCGCTTTTCCAGTCGTTCTCAGTATCAAAACTTGTGATGAATGCTAACTCTCCGAGCTTTACTTCAGATGTATAGGAAGTGGCTACTTTCGACATTAATTGAGACAGTTTTGCGTCGGGCACGTAGCCCAGTTCCTTTGCGACGTTTTGTATGTGGTCACGAGTGGCTTTCGACACATGTGGATCGTCACGAAGGGCCAAAGAAACCGTCATGCGGGAAACGTTCGTGCGTTCGGCTATATCTCTCAGTGTAATGCGTTTTTGTGACATCGTAGTGATGCAAGTATTAGGGGGGGCTGTTGTTTAAAGTCTTTAACAGAGCTTATTGAATTGCTGGAGCAATATAAAATATTACTGAAACACAATAGAGTATCTTTACCGAGTTGTTGCGAAAAACAAAAGCAAAATTATACGTAAAGTAACGCTGACAACTATCCTGCTTGCTCAAACTTTAGAGTGGCCGATACTAAAGAATCCCCTTTTTTAATGTCCAATATGGCATTTTCTCTTTTCAGCGTCTGAGACGATTGGTCATTAGCATTATGAGTGTTTGTTTTAAGTTTGCCCCCATGCACATCATTCTACGCATGTGTATAGTGATTCTGTCGCTGCGCACTTTGCATCTGTCTGCGCGGGGTCCGGATGAGGTCTTAAGTGCGGATGACATTCAGCCGGTTGAAAGTCAGATCAGCTTTTTTGGGCATAATGCGGACCCGAATTTTATTATATTTCAACAGGCGTCTTTAGTTGAAGTGGGTGTCAGTTTACAATCGCTTGCAAGCACTGGTAATCCTTTAAATATACGTTTGTACCCGAGTTCGCGCTCTAGGTATGTAAAATACAAAGGGCCAGCATTAATACCTGTTTTTGAGCAAACGGATGCCGGCTTGCAGCTTGTGGCTGCATTTCGTATTGAAGCAAATCATAGCAAGCGTGTTTTAGTTTTCTTGTCTCGCAATCCAAGCTATGATGAAGGGAGCAACCGAGAGCTTAAATATTACACTCACGTACTGAGTGATGCGAACAAGGATTTGCCAGCGGGGCATCTACGTTTTCTTAATTTTACACGTTTCGAATATGATGTTTGGATGTCTGGGAAGCGGGTTAAAGTGGCCCCAGGTTTGTCACAGCTTTATGGCGATTCGGAGACTTCAAGTATACAAGTGAAATTCTTTAGAAAGGTAGAACAGAGTTATGAAATACTGTTTAATCTAAATATTCGTATAGAGGATGATTCTCGCTACCTAATGCTTTTATTTCCCTCTTCAGAGCCGAATGATTTTAGAATTCAGCCTAAAATGCTGGTGGACGTGGTGAAAAAAGCTTCAGCGAGGCAAGAAGCATCGTCCCAGCAATAGCTATATATGAATCAGCACGTCAATAATCCGACATTTATGCCCGTTAAGAATTCATGCGATGGATTTGCTTTGATTCTTGCCTTGGCTTTGATGGCCTTTGTATTGTTGCTTTTACTAAGTGTTTCCACTTTGCTTCGTGTTGAATCTTCGGTGTCGCAGGCCTCTTTGCAGCGCATGCATACCGAGCAAAACGCATTGCTCGGACTATACCTGGCAATAGGAGATTTACAAAGGACAGTGGGTGGCGATCGGGTGATTACCGCTCGGGCTGATATAACTGGTGCTGAGAACAATCAATACTGGACGGGAGTTTGGGCTCCCGATGGCACGATTCAAGAGTGGCTGGTCTCTGGTGAAAACATGAGTCCCGATGTGGCGCTTAATAATGCCGTCACTCTGGTTGGTCCAGAATCTGTTTCTAATCCTTTGGAGGAGGTTGTAGTTAACAAAGTTACAATTGCATCTCTGGCTACTGAAGCTACTCAGAGTGCGTATGCTTATTATATTGCTGACGAAGGAATTAAAGAAAGTCTGGCTCTTTACGAGGTATTGTCGCCCGACATTAATTTGGGAAGTCATTATGTGGTCGCTGACCAAGCCCGCCGCACTCAACAATATCTGAATGCTCAAACGGGTGCAGATCGTATTTTTAATCAGGACTTTTTTGATTTAGGAGACGAAAGTTCGGCTTATTCCGTTTTTTCAAAATTCAGCTCAATCGAAGATTTTTCTAACATTTTTGAGCTAGATTCGGTTCAATTGAGTGAGCGTTTTCATGATGTTACGACACTTAATTTGCAGACATTGACTACGACTCATCCTGACAGCGATGGGCGCACGCTCCGAACGGATCTGACGCTGGATCAAAATCTGACTGTCCCTATAAGTGCTTATTTGAATGCCAATGAAGCGCTGAGTTCGAATGTCTTGTCAGCTCTCAGGCCACGGTCTCGTATTATACCACCCGTGGTGCGGGAGCCTAATTCGAAGACGCCGAACTTTATGTTCGCGCCGGTTTTGTCCGAGTTCATGTTGTTGTTTAATTTCAGGTTGAATAATAACAGTAGTACTGAGAGTGGACGTGTCGATCCAATGAGTCCGACTGGATTCGCGGACGATTTGCAGATGCGCGTTGCGTTTGCTTGTGAGCTCTGGAACCCGTATAATTTAGATATGGAGGTCGAAGAACCTGGAAGTTCTGGAGGATTTACTTTAAAAATTAGAAATCTGCCAGAGTTAAGCATCAAGTATTTAGATCCAGATACGGGTATCGAGTATTCTACTTATTCTGATGCGGTTGTTTCACTGCAGGATTTATTGGCTGCTCCCTCGGATGCAGATGGAGCATTCGTTGTTTCGCTCCCGTATAGTAATACGCTTGAAGCAGAGTCTAGTTGGCGTTCGGGGCAAATCGTGAATTGGGCGGGACTAGTCTGTGATAATGGGACAAACGGTGTCGTGTTGAACTCAAATACTGCGCTAAAGGAGACCTTTACGAGCACACTGCATCACAAAGATGAAATTCTTTCAGACGGTGCTCAATCGTTTTTAGATGGAAGTTTAATGCTGAGGCATCTTACTACTTATCAAATTCCCCGGAAGGAGACCTTTAGTGAGACTAGGCAAGGAGAGCTGCTAACAATGCAGGCCAGTTCAAGTTCGCCCATCGAAGTTGATTTATATTTTAAAGATTCCGATGGGCAGGAATTCTTTTTGGCGACTTATATTTCACCAGAATTCCAAGCTGTTAACGTCAGGGAGCACAATCCGTTTCAACTTAAGCCTAATTTCGGTTACCATTTTATCTTAAAGGAGCCGGGCAACGGCCATGCAGATTGGTTGCTTGGTTCAGATATTCGTTCTTCCGCCTTACCGGAAATATTTGAATTTGGTGTATTGGGCGATACGCCTTCTGATTACAACTATGCCACGATAACACTGACCCAGGATGGAAATCTACTTGAGCGTCGCGGAGGTCGAGTTTCAGAAGCCACAGCATCTGGCAATGAAACTTTCCTTTATGCGTTGAACCCTTCCAGCGATGGGCTGGAAGTTTTACCCGATATGGACATCAGTAACGATGTTCCTCTTTTTGAAGTTCCAGTGGACCCCCTCGTGTCGTTAGGTAGTTTTCAGCACCTTTATATTAAAGACTCACCTCCATTTTCCATCGGAAATAGTTGGGTGCCTGATACGAGCATCGGCGTTGATGGGAGTGCTAGTCTGGACAGCTACAATGCCTGGTTTGATCGCCATTATTTGTCCGGTTTAAGTTCGAGTGATTTGGATACTGAAGTGACTTTAGGCAGTGAGACACGTTTCCCAAATCCCTATCTACGCTTAACCGGTTCTGCATTGGACGGTCGATCCTTGCGGGAGTTATATGACGCTGCTCCGGATGATTTCGCCCAGCACTTTATGCTTCAAGGTGGCTTTAACATTAATTCAACATCTGTTGAAGCATGGAAAGCGATACTCAGTCGTAATAAGGTTCAAAACTGGTCTTATTATAACAGGAACCGCAATGATGAAGCAATCGAGCCAGCAACAATCGATTTAAGAAACACATTTGCTCGTTTTGGTCAGAATGCACAGCGAAGTTATGAAGTTGTGGATTCCGACCTTCCTATTCGGGAAAATTCTAAAGTGTATCAACGTGGAATTCGTAGTTTAAGTGATGAGCAGGTTGATGCTCTTGCAAATGAAATTGTTGCCTTAATCCGGCAGAGGGCGAAGCCCTACCTTTCACTTGAAAGCTTTCTCACCGACAAAATTGAGCCAGGGACGAAGAGTTTGATCGAGCAGGCGATTGCCAATACAGTCGTTTCTGGAGAGGCTTTGAATGAATCGTGGTCAGAGACTGGAGTGGAAATTAGCCCGATAGATGTGAATGCTAGTGCATATCTTACGCAGGCTGATATTATGACTAGTTTAGCACCTTATGTTAATGTTCGGTCGGACACATTCAAAGTTCGCTCTTATGGAGAAACAACGATCGGTGGCGAGCGTTTGAGCGTTCAATGTGAAGCGACTCTTGTACGACTTCCAGAGACACTCAATGTTGAGGATGCTGTCGCGAATCCATCTTCATTAGGCTTTGGTCGCCGCTTTAAGGTCGTCGATTTTCGTTGGATTGCTTCTAGTCATTAGGCGGAGTGCTGCCGGTTTCCAATAGTCGTTATCATCGGCTATGTTGATTATTTTACGTAAACTAACATTCGCTGATGCCTAGCTTGAGCTCCTATTTTTCGCAGTTAGTTTAGTCGAATGTGGGGTATTTATTTAAATGTAATGAAAAAGAATATACGCCCCAAACAGGTGAATAAACTGAAGTAGAATAAAAAAAATATCCCTCGATTATCCCTAAGCACTTCCTTCGCATTCAATCTGTTTGAACGCCGAGGAGTCGAAACTCCTTATCCATGAGCAAAAATCAGAATTTAACCAAAGATGTTGATAAAGTAAGTCTGGCGGCAAAAGCAGCATTTGGTGGTGGCATTGTATGCGTGGCGATGGGCGCCAATGGTCTACAGATTATTGGTAAGCCGGTGCTTAACATCATCTATGGGATGGACCCCGCTGTCATTGGGCTGATTTTGGCCGTAATGCGGATATGGGACGGCTTGTTGGATCCGATTATGGGCCGGGTTTCGGATAATAGTCGATTGAACTATGGTCGGCGAAAACCTTATATCATCATAGGTTCTGTTCTAACTGGCTTAGTTTTTCCACTTATCTGGTGGATGGATCCAAATTGGAGCGATTTTCAGAAGTCTGGTTACTTTTTTGGCGCGTGTTTGCTTTTCTATGCCTGTTTCACTGTAGTCTCGGTGCCTTATAATACATTATCTGTAGAATTGACACCCGATTACTCTGAACGTTCGCGTGTTCGAGCAGCCTGCTCGGTTGCCAACGTGTTTATTTTTATAGTTTATGGATGGACCTTTTCGCTGACTCAAATGGGTTGGTTTGAGTCGCCAGAGGCATCTATGCGAGTGCTTGCTGTGGTGATTGCCTTGTTCATGATTATTTTCGGAGTATTTTCCGGAGTCGTGCCGCAAGAACGCTATCGTAAATTAGCGGTGAAGCAGGAGAAAGTCTCAATTTTCAAATCTTTCAAAGAATTTTTGTGCGACCGAAACTTCCTCCTGATGAAAGGCATCGGTCTGGGGATCGTTTTCGGCAATAACATTGTTGGTTTTCTCGCTCAGTACGTTGAAATTTTCTATGTTTTCGAAGGCAACCTCGTGAAGGGGGCGATGTTTTCGGCGCTCAACATGACTTTGCTGAAGTTGATGGAGCTTTTAACCATATTTCTGCTCGTTCGCTATTTTATGAATTACGATAAGCGTAAGGTCATTATGGTTTTGCTCGGCATCACTATCGTCGGTGTCTTGGCCAAGTGGTTTCTATACAATCCCAATTATCCTTATCTGATCTTTGTTAGTGGATTCTACATGGGGCCAATCACAGCTGGGTTCTGGATGCTATATAGCTCTTTGCAATCAGATTATCCGGATTACGATGAATATAAGAATGGGCTTCGCCGTGAGGGAACCTATAGCGCTTTGGGCGGTTGGTTAGTTAAAGTCACTGTCGCTATTGCAATGGTATGCTCGGGTGTCATTCTTAATATTACCGGGTTTGATCAAGAACTGCGCGGCGACCAGCCAGAGAACACCTTCCTGTTGATGCGAATACTGATGATTCTGCTGCCGTTTCTTTTCTATTCTTTGAGTTTCTATTGCCTAGTGAAATTCGCATTGACCAAAGAAAAGATGCAGGAAATCCGCGATACTCTCGAAGAGCGTAGAAATGCCGTCTGATTTATAACCGCGTGATCTAAGCGCTGGATTTATAGAATAGGATATAACACGGCAATTTAATTGCCGCTAATCTTTAATACTCAGAGATATGAAACAAACTAATTACTATCCAGGTGATATGCTGGATCTGGATACTCCAGAATCCAAGAACAACGTCGTATATGTCGGTGGGCACTTAAACGAGGCCAAACAGTGCGAGGGCAAAGTGCAGTTGAACTTTGCCTTTGAATCATTGGTTGAGATGCCAAAATTTTCAGAATACCAGCCTGCTGCCAAGACTGCCCAGAAGGCGGAGCATTTGTTTGAGGTTAAAGCCTACAGCGATCAGATCATTCGTATGAGGTGTGCCTTTGATGGCAGTTTGATGAGCGACTCCGGGCCGATCTTATCGATCGATCCGGAGTTGACACCTGTGCCTCTGAATGTGGAGAAGCAAGCGAATGGATGGAAAGTTCTGGGAGCGAAGGAACGTTGTTATGTTGAGGTCGATCATACACCCGCGGTGGTCGAAGCTTGGCGTGATGATAAGAATTTTGTGTTTCCAGATCAACCCCAGCTATCTGTATATCCTAATCCCGATACAAAAGTGCAGTTTGTCAATATGGATGCATTTAATTCCTCGGTGATCGAGTCGCTTGGCATGGGATACATCGAAGGAGGCGGTCAAGCAAAGCGATCCTTCTTCTCAGTTTATTGTGATCAGTTGGAAAAATTTGTCGGCACGGGGGAGCGCTTTTGCAATCTGGATTTGCGAGGGCAAGTCATTCAAGTTGAGAATACAGATGGTATTGGCACTAATTCTCGCCGCACCTATAAGAATGTTCCGATGTATATATCTAGTCGGGGCTATGCGATTTTCATCCATACTTCATACAATACCCGCCTCTCGATGGCTGCTGTGTCCTCCAACTCTGTTAGTGCAATGATTGAGGAGCCTGTGATCGATTTATTTGTCGTCGGTGGCAGTTCGATTGCTGAAATTTTAAAGAACTATTGCCGTCTGACGGGGTTTGTGCCGGAGCTACCGCTGTGGTCCTATGGCATGTGGATGGCTCGGGTTACTTACTACTCAGCTGAAGAAGTGCGTGAAGTCGCTCGTAAATTGAGGGAACGTAAACATCCAGCTGATGTGCTGCATGTTGATACCGCGTGGTTTGAAGAGGATTGGATCTGTGACTGGAAATTTGGCTCGCGTTTTCCAGACCCTAGAAAATTCATAGAAGAACTGGGGGAACAGAATTATAAACTAACGCTTTGGCAAACGCCCTATATCCGACGCACGAGCAGTCGGGCGGCAGAAGCTGTTGAGCTGGGATACTTAGGTGAAAGTAAGGCTGATGGGGATTTTACTGGCAGTGA
This sequence comes from Coraliomargarita algicola, assembly GCF_033878955.1. Taxonomy (NCBI): domain Bacteria; kingdom Pseudomonadati; phylum Verrucomicrobiota; class Opitutia; order Puniceicoccales; family Coraliomargaritaceae; genus Coraliomargarita; species Coraliomargarita algicola. The sequence continues at coordinate 1,231,962 of NZ_CP138858.1, read as the reverse complement.
TTGGGGCACTGGTATGAACGCTGGGCACATTGATTTTTCCAATCCGGCTGCAGTCAAATGGTATCAGGATATGTTGTCTGATTTGTTTGATATGGGAGTGGCGGCTATCAAGACGGACTTCGGTGAAGATATTACTTTGGCCGACTATCAGATGGATTATGATCGGCTTCATAATATTTACGGAATGCTTTACCAGCAGGCAGCAGCGGATGTGACCAAAGAGAAAACCGGTACAGGGTTGATTTGGGCACGTGCTGGCTGGGCTGGGTCGCAACGCAATCCCGTACACTGGGGGGGGGATACACAATGCAGCTGGAATGGTATGCTTTCAACACTGAAAGGAGCGCTCAACGTGGGGCTCAGCGGATTTGCTTATTGGAGTTGCGACCTTCCAGGATTTTATGGTTATCCAGTTGCTTTCAAATCCAAGCCTTCTGACCTGATGTATCTACGCTGGACGCAGTTTGGTGTCTTTGAGTCTCATATGCGTTACCATGGTCAATGGCCACGAGAGCCATGGCACTACCCAACGGTAGAAGATGATGTCCGCAGTTGGTTGAATCTACGCTATATGCTTATTCCATATATTCTTGAGCAATCGAAAGTCGCCAGCGAAACTGGCCTGCCTTTGATGCGCAGCTTAATTCTGCACCATGAAGAGGACCCCATGTGCTGGCATATAAACGATCAATATTACTTTGGTGACGACCTATTGATCGCTCCAATTGCTAATGACGAAGGTATTCGCGACGTTTATTTGCCGAAGGGTGAATGGGTTGATTTTTGGACAGGTGAAACACTCACGGGCGAGATTTGGTTAAAACAAATTCGGATGCCAGTTTCCCGTATCCCAGTATATGTTAAAAAATCCGCGAAAATCGCGGTCTATCCTGAGATCGTGCAATCCACTGCGGAAATGGATTTAAAGAAAGTTAAACATCTTTGTTTTGATGAGACTTACTCAGGATTCGTCGAGAGTCTTTTAGCCATCAGTGGGATAGAATAATGATTTAGTATACTTGATAACTGACGTTCTATTCTTGTTTGAATCTAGAGAAAATGACTATCTTACGATAGGATTGAGTTTGATCACCACGTGAATCCATTGGAGTGTGTATATTTGAATTGAGTGCGCCCAGACAGGTGCTGTGTAGATTCCGACCCGAATGGAGAATGGACTAAGCAAGCTGTATCGTAGGTTTTGGTGAAGCGTATCATGTTTCTACGTGGTATGCTAGAGGCTCTATCATGTTATAATAAAGCATGGTAAAGGATAAACCTATCGCCACGAACAAGGATTCAGTCCTCCGGGCTGATGTGTCGCGACGTCGCTTCCTCAAGGCGGGTGCGCTCTCCGCTGCGGGGCTGTCTTTTTCCGGTTTTCCTGTCATGGCAGGCCCCTTTTCGAAATCGGATCTATCCAAGCATCTGATACCATTCGATAAGAAGTTATCCGCGCAGTGGTTGGCCTCCTTGACTCAGCGCGGCGTGGCTGAGGTCTTCAAAGGGGGCGAGCTCAAGTATGTCGGTATGCCGATTGGTGGCATGGGCTGTGGTCAGCTTTACCTCGGTGGTGACGGCAAGCTGTGGCTCTGGGATATTTTCAAGAGTAACTACTACCGCGTGCCGAATCCGGGCAATAAGATTCTAGCCTTTCCCATGGGCGGGCACTATGCCGAGCCGGTCGCACAGGGTGACCCTTATAGTGTGCAAAATGGCGTCGAGCTGACGCAGGGATTTTTGATCCGCACCCAGGCGGGCACGAAGACGCTGGATCGTCAGGGCTTTCCGGATGTGCAATTTCGTGGCGAGTATCCGGTCGGCAAGGTCAGCTATGCGGATGCGGACTGCCCGGTCACAGTGCAGCTCGAAGCTTTCAGCCCTTTCATTCCGCTCAATGCGAAGGACTCAGCCATTCCAGCGACGGTGATGCGCTACACGGTGACGAATCCCTCCGATCAATCTGTCGAGGTAGATCTAGGTGGATGGCTGCAGAATACGGTTTGCCCCTACCTGCCGAAAGACGCGCAGGGGGAGCGTCGTAACACCTATGTGCAGTCGCAGAATCGCGCCAGCATCCTGAGCAGCATCGAAGGTGCCGGGCTAGAGGCGAAGCACGGCTACGGCTCGATGAGCTTGTCGTTGTTGCAGAATCCGCAGGAAGCTGGCCTGAGCGTTAAAGCAGTCACTTCGCTCGACGGCAGCGTAGAGCCTGCGGCATTTGTCGATCAGGCATCCGGAATGCAGGCGGGTGCGTCAGCCAGCAAAGCGCTCAATGATCCTCTGGCAGGTGGACTGTTTGCCCATTTTGAACTCGCGCCTGGCGAGTCCAGGACGGTTGATTTTGCCATCACTTGGTTCTTCCCCAACTATGCCGAGATGGATGCCGAACCGTTGAAGGGGAGCCGTCAGGATTCGCGTCATATCTTCCGTGGCAGAAAGCGCTTATATAGCAATTATTTCGACTCGGCTGAAGCGGTTGCTGAATATTTGGCTAGCGATAATAAACGCATCCTCGAAAGCACGCTTGCCTGGAATCAAACTTGGTATGACAGCACGCTGCCATACTGGCTGCTCGACCGCAGCTTTATCGGACTCGACTGTATCGCCACGCAGACCTTTCATTATTTTGAAAATGGCCGTCCTTACGGCTGGGAGGGCGTCGAGTGCTGTCCAGGCACCTGCACGCACGTCTGGTATTATTCGCAGGCCTTGGGACGCATCTTTCCTGAGGTGGAGCGCGCCTTCCGTGAAAAGGTCGATTTTGACAACGAGATCGGCATGGACGCGGATAGCGGCATGATCAAGGACCGTGGCGAGTATCATCAGAAGGGCGGCAAAGAAGCGCTCGATGGGCAGGCGGGCAGTATCATGCGCGTCTATCGGGAGCATCAGATGTCGGCGGACGATGCCTTCCTGCGTCGCATGTGGCCGAACGTGAAGCAAGCCACTGAGTTCCTCATCAGTAAAGACGCGGATGACAACGGCCTGTGGGAAGGTGCACAGCCACACACGCTCGATGCCGCCTGGTATGGACCGATGGGTTGGTTGAGTAGTCTCTACCTCGGTGCCTTGGCGGCGGCGGAGGCGATGGCACTCGAAGTGGGGGATGCTGACTTCGCCAAACGTTGCCGCACACTGCTGGACCGCGGCTATAAGAACATTGTGGCGGAAGTTTTCGACGGTGAATATTTTATCCACAAGCCGACAGGGAAGAAAGCACTCAATAGTAACAAGGGCTGTCATATCGATCAAGTGATCGGGCAGGCTTGGGCGCATCAAGTAGGGCTGGGGCGCATCATTCCAAAGCAAGAAACCGTCTCCGCGCTGAACAGCATTTGGAAATACAACTTCGCGCCGGACGCCGGGCAGTATGCGCTCGACCACCGCGAAATCGAAGCCGCTTTCCGTTGGTATGCCATGCCCGGCGAAGCGGGCTTGCTCATGACGACTTGGCCCAAGGGCGGCGCCAAGGAAGCGATCCCCGGTAATAAACTGCGTTCCAAAGAAAACCCCGACCGCTTCACCAGCGTGGGCGGCTACTTCAATGAGTGTATGAACGGCTTCGAATATCAGGTCGCCGCGCACATGCTTTACGAAGGCGAGCCGGATTCCGAGCTGGTCGAAAAAGGACTCGCCATCATCAAAGCCGTGCACGAGCGCTACGGCGCGGCCAAGCGGAATCCATACAACGAAATCGAATGCGGCGACCACTACGCGCGCTCGATGGCCAGCTATGGTGTCTTCCTTGCGGCCTGCGGTTTCGAGTATCACGGGCCCCAGGGCTACTTGGCCTTTGCCCCACGCATTCAGCCTAAGGATTTCAAAGCGCCCTTCACCACAGCCGAAGGCTGGGGGACGTTCTCGCAAAAGCTCGTGCAGGATCAGCAGTTGGAAATACTGGAACTGCGTCATGGTCAATTGCGCTTAAACACATTGGCCTTCGCGCCGATCGCAGGTTCAATAGCCAGCGGAGCTAAGGTCGAGCTCGACGGCAAGTCGATCGCTGCGGAGTTCCAACAAGAGGCTGAACGCTATATGCTTAACTTTGAAAATGGGCTGAGCCTGAAGGCGGGGCAGAAATTAAAGATTCAATTCGTATAAGATGAAAATAACAAACTATCTAAAAATTGGGGCATTGATGCTCTTCGGTGCTGTCTTGAGCGCAAAAACAGTTGCAGCGCCACTCTCGAATGGCGACACGCGCAGCCGTTTGGATGTGCCCACTTATCATCCGGAAGCAGGTTCGGATTTGGAAAAGAAAACTACGAAGGCGAGCTGGAAAACGACGCCCAATCCGGAGCTGCCTAATGTGCTTATTCTTGGAGATTCAATTTCGATCAGTTATACGCTCCAGGTGCGTTCACAATTAGAGGGGAAGGCCAATGTCTTCCGTCCCTATGCGGCGCGAGGCAGGAAGCCCGAGAACTGTCAGGGCACCACCAATGGAGTGAGACATATC